>NZ_NAIA01000003.1 GCF_002192535.1 Polynucleobacter hirudinilacicola
CAGCTAAATCTCGCATCAACACCTGAGCGCCATTGGGTGAATGCAAAATAATATTCTCAATTGCATCAATATTATTTCTATAAGGGCTAGGATAGCGGAGTACCAAAGGAAAGCGTCTCTCCCCTTCGTAAACAATACTGGCTTGCTTGCCGCCAATAGCCGTTTCAATCACTTCGTTAACATCAGAAACATTAATGCCATAGCGCGCAATGGCATCGCGATCAATTTTGATATTGAGGTAGTTCTGACCAGAAGCTTGCTCTATGCGCAAGTCATTGCTACCCTTCATCTTGGTTAAGATTTGACCAATCTGTGAGCCCAGCTTTTGCAAAACGGCTAGATCCTCGCCAAAAATCTTCACCGCAACTTGTGAGCGCACACCAGAAACCATCTCATCTACACGCGCAGCAATCGGCTGAGAAATTGCCAACTCAATGCCTGGCAGTGTTTTCAGCTTTTCTCGAATTTGTTGCGCAATTTCTTCTTGGCTTAAGTCTCTATCTCCCAGGGGCTTTAGCGTGACGATGGGATCTGACTCATTCGGCTGCCCTGGATCAGCAGGAGATTCACCTTTACCTAAGCGAGATACAGCCATCTCTACGCCGGGAATAGTCATGATGCGTTTAATCGCCTCGAATTCCAACTTAATCGATTCATCGAGAGAGATATTAGGTGCCCTCACAATCACCGGTGTAATGGAACCCTCTTGCATTACCGGAATAAAGGCCTTACCTAAGAGAACAAAGCCTACTAGGCTGATACCCAATGCAATTAAGGAGCGCTTTACCACTAACTTAGGATTTGCCAAGCTCCAATGCAACCAACGCTCATACGGTGCTCGCAGTTTTTTAACAATCTTGGTGTCATCTTCGCTGCCGCCCTTCAATATATAAGAGCAAAGTACTGGCGATAAAGTAAATGACAAAATCAGAGAGATAGCTAAAGCAATCGCAATCGTAATTGCCATTGGTGCAAACATCTTGCCTTCCATGCCCTCTAAAGATAGCAATGGCATAAAGACCAAGATGATGATGCCAACACCAAATAGCACTGGCGTACCTACTTCAGATGCCGCTTCTAAAATAATTCTGTTCTTTGATTCGCCAGACTTGAGGCGCTCACCCAATTTTGCAAAAGTGTTCTCAACCACAACCACTGAGCCGTCGACCATGATGCCAATCGCAATAGCCAGACCACCCAATGACATCAAGTTTGCAGAAATTCCGTAACGATTCATTACCAAGAATGTAAGTAGTGGCGTGAGCAATAAAGTAGCAACTACAATCAGGGATGAACGAACATCTCCTAAAAATAAGAACAACAAAATGACGACGAGAATGACGCCCTCGACCAGAACCTTAGCCACGTTAAACATGGCGGCATTGACTAAATCAGTTCGATCATAGAAAGGTACGATTTGCAAGCCATCCGGCAGCAATTTACCTTCATTAATCTCTGCAACCTTGAGCTTAATGCGATTGACTACTTCCCGAGCATTACCCCCACGAATCATTTGCACAATACCGGCAACGCTCTCGGTATAACCATTCTTAATCGCAGCACCTTGGCGGATTTCGCTACCGATGGTGACTTCAGCTACGTTCTTCACGTAGACCGGGATACCCTTTACTTCTTTCAGAATAATTTTGCCAATGTCTTCAGGCTTGGTAATTAAGCCCAAACCACGGATGAGATAGCGCTCAGCATAGCTAGGCAGTTGACCGCCGCCAGAGTTTGCATTATTTCTTGCGAGCGCTTGATAGACTTCCTGTAGACTAATTTGGTAATGACGTAAACGCTCAGGATTCACGAGCACCTGATACTCTCTTGCATAACCACCCTGAGTATTAATCTCTGCAACACCTGGGATAGAACGCAACATGGGACGCACGATCCAATCCTGTACGGCACGCCTATCTGATAAGTCATCAACTGAAAGTTCTCTGTGTCGATCCGAAGGGTGATCTAGAGTGTATTGATAGATCTCACCCAAACCCGTAGATGGAGGTGCCAAGACCGGAGTAATCCCTGGCGGCATCTTTGAGGCAACCTCAATCAATCTCTCGGTAACCAATTGACGTGCAAAATAAATATCCGTCTTTTCAGTAAACACTAAGGTAATTACAGAAATACCATTGCGGTTTAATGAACGCATTTCTGTCAAACCAGGCAAACCGGTCATCCCCAATTCAATCGGAATGGTGACAAAGCGTTCTACTTCTTCCGGGGATTTACCCGGAGCCTCGGCAGCAATTTGTACTTGGACGTTTGTTACATCCGGAAACGCATCAACTGATAAGCGTTTGGTAGCCAGCAGTCCTGCCACCATCAACACAATGGCAATAATGACTACCAGCAGGCGCTGCTGTAGAGAGAGGCGGACTATTCTTCCAATCATTTACTCATCCACCGCTAAGCTGACGCTTACGTTCCGTGTTTAAGTGATAGGCGCCTTCGATAGCAATTTCTTGACCCTCTTTGAGGCCAGAAATGACAGGGCGAAAGCCTTTACCCTCAGGGCCGAGCTTTACCTGCACCATACGATAGAGGTCATCGTCTAATCTGACAAAAACGTGATCATGGTTATCCTCACGAACTACAGCACCGACAGGCACAACCAGCTTATCCAACGGCTGGCTTTCAATCAACATTGTTGCCAACATGCCAGGCTTGATTTGCCCCTCTTTATTAGCGAGCTCCATGCGCACTACCACTGTACGAGTTTGTGGGTTAACAATGGAATCCACATGAGCAACCGTTCCTTCAATTTCTTGATTACGCAACGCTGGAATAATGAGTGATGCTTTTTGACCCTTACGAATTAAATACGAGTTACTCTCAGGAACTTCCGAGATCGCCCATAAAGAACTTAAATCAGCCACAGTAAATAATGCATCTGCAGGTTGTACAACCTGCCCTTTGTTGATCTTGCGCTCGACAATCTCACCGGGGATAGTAGCAACGACATTATTGATTGACTCTATCACGCCTGATTTTGCTAGCTTGTCGATGCTTGCCTGATCCATTCCCTGTACACGCAACTGATCATTGGCGGCACGAAACTCTGCCTTAGCACTATTCGACTCAGCCTCACGCCTTTGTAATTCTGCAAGAGCGATGACATCCTCTTTGTACAAAATTTTGGCACGATTAGCTGCTTGATCGGCCAATTGACTTGCGCTCTTTGCTTTGAGGTATGAGAGTTGTGATTGCGTTAATTCAGTAGAGGTAATTTTCGCCAACACATCACCTTGCTTCACCATTTGGCCAGGGATGGCCAAAATGTCTGAGACTCGGCCAGTAACGTTAGCCCCAATGCGAGATAAGAAGAGCTCATTAAAATCAACTCGCCCTGAAGCACGCAATTCCTCTACAAATGGGGATATCTGAGCTTTGCCATCTACCATCATTTTGCGCAAATCTTCGTTAACGACAACCACGTTAGGATCTTGCACGGATTTAATGCTTGGACTTCTATCAAACACATTGAAATAATTCAGAATGATGATGAATGCGCAAAACCAGGGCAAATAAAACATTCCCTTTTTAAACCATGGCGCAGTTTTATCGTAACGCCCACTAATAGCTGGCGCATGTTCTAAGATCCACTGATGCGCATGCTGATATAGTTGATTTTGCGCCTGAAGAACCTGCCCAAAGAATTCTCTCTGAAGGAATTTAATCTTTCCAATCAGAAATCTCTTCCAGAGTGTTAGCTGCTTCATTATTGCTGATAGCTCTTGCTTCATTGCATTCCACTTTCTATCTTCGCCAACCACTCTGGGCTAGCTCTTAATCTCTGAATTTCCGTTACTACCGATGCCAAATCAAAACGGGCTTTGATCAAATCATTTCTCGCAGCACGAAACGTCCTCTGGGCATCCAAATACTCCAGCATGCCCCGCTCTCCATAGCGATAGGAGACTTCTGCAATACGTTGCGCACTCGCCGCTAATTGCACAACCTCTTGGCTCAGCACCTTAACTTGATAACTAGTCATTTGATAAAGCTTATAAGCCGTCTCTAGTTGCTGGTCCAGACTTTGAATCTGAGCATTTAATTGGTTCTTTGCCTTAGATGCATTTGCTTGCGCCTCATCAATTTGACCACCCTTAAAGTCCCAGATGGGGATGCTAATTTGCAAACCATATAGTCGATCGGTGAAGTTAGGATCGTTGTATTGAGAAGCCTTGAAAGCTAAACGGGGCAAGCGAGAATTCTTTTCAAAACTTAATTTTGATTCGGTTGCCTCAACCTCAGCCTTTGCTTTTTGCAATTCAGGGCTTTGCGCTTGGACTTCGTTCAGCAATGTAGACAAGGGCGGTAAGGTTTCGATCTTGGGTTGCTCGGCTACTACTTCATAATCAGCCGGTAAATTATGGCCTACCACCTGGCGAAGTTGACTGCGTGCTTGCTCTACCCTGAGCTTGCTAGACTCGTTGGCGATTTGCGCATTCAGAAATTCGGTTTGCACTCGAATTAATTCAAACCTTGCAGTTTCACCAACGTCATAACGGATCTGCATACGATCACGAATCTGCTTGGTTAAACTCATATCTTCTTCTGTCGCCCTAGATTCTGCTTCACGGCGCATTAACTCGTAAAAACGTTGCTGCACTCTTGAAATAGTTTCAATTTCAAAGGCAACACGAGTTGCCTCAGCTGCCCGTAAATTAGCCTCGGCCGCATTGACTCTGGGATAACGGGTGTATGGCATATCTAATGGCTGCGTTACGGCCCAAGAAGATACATTCCCAACCGTCAATGGACCAGTTGCTGACCGCTGCTGACCTGTGCTCAACTCAAACTCTGGATTCGGAACCGCCCGAGCGGTTGATAGCTGACCCTTAATAGCTTTTGACTGATCGCGTGCTGCCAAGACTTGAGGGCTAGACTCCAGCGATATTGAAATCAAGTCGTTGATCGTATAGGACTTCTTGGTCTGCGCAGAGGCACTAGCAAGCAATAAAGTACTAGCGAATACAAATAGAAGCCAACGGTACAACCTCATGCGATCAACTTGTGATGAATTTAAAGATGAATTATCCAACCCCTCTGCTAGAAGCACAAGGAGACGTCCCCAATTTGGGGCAAACAGACGATAAAAAGCGCTAGTGACTATCAATTGGGGTAAAAAGTTCAAAATTTGGCCATTTACATAAGTTAAATGGTCTTGCCTTAGTAAATTACCCATATACCGGACCTTGCAGTCGTAATGTCGATATATAGGACCCATTGCTGGGCAGGCTACTCCCCGTTTATCTGCCTAATTAGATCACAGTTCTATTAAAAAATAGGATGCTTGATCAAGCATAGACATATTGAGATATTCGTCCATATTTTTGGGTCTTATTCAATGCCCTCTGAATGTGCTTGTAGACTTTTTTCAAGCCCATCTCTGGGGTAGCACGGCGATCTCTGGCAGTAATGCTGACCTCAATCAAGCGATGATCAAAGGTTTGCAGCTCGATGCGGCAATTTTGGTTACAACTGGATTTTGCGTTGGTCACCAAAGAGTATTTCACTTTGATTTTTCGGACCAACCAAACCAGGCGCTTAAGAGAAAACTTCGCGCGATTCTCAGTAAAGGTTTTAAGTTCTGCTTCAATGCCGTCTTTACTGTCTAGTATGACATCCATCATTAATCTCCTGAGTTGATTGAGCTCTTAATATAAAGAACGCTTTATTCTTAATAAAGCAGAGTTTTATTGATATTTATTCTGCTTTTATCTGAATATCTAGACAAAAAAACGCCCTCACGAGGAGGGCAAAAGAGAGAACAGCGGGAAAAATAAAATTAATCTATTACGGCAGCCATTAATGCAGTTGCTGCACCTGCACCGATCGCTGGAATACCCCAACGCTCAAGTGTCGGAATGGATTTGCCAGTAACGACCTCAACCGGAATATCACTGATTTCTAGCAATTTAGCGGTCGCAGAATTTTCAAACAATCTGCTCAGGGAGTTTTTCTTAGATGAGCCGATAACAATTCGGCTGCAGCCTAGTCGTACTGCCTCATCACGTAAGGCCTCACCCTTGTCACCGGTAACATAAGTAAAGGAGAAACCTACTCCAGCTCTTTCAAGATACTCTGCAGCAGACTGTGCAGCCAACTTTGCACGTTCTTCTTGCCACTCAGAAATCGTTTTTTTACTTAAGAACTTACCAATGTGGCGGTAAATTCTGGGCTGTACATTACAAATGTGAAACTCAGTCTTGGAATCCTTTCCATATGCACTGACTGCGTGTTTAAGGGCTAACAAGGTATTGCTTGAATCATCAACTGGAATGAGAACTTTATTCATTACTTCATCTCCTAAGATAAGGGACTGCTTTTGGGACTGCTTTTTGAACAGCGCTTCAGGTACAACAGGAACAACTTCAGCTGGCGCAATAATCTCTTCAAGCGAGCGCCGACTATTAATAAATCCACCAAACAACACACCTAGAATGACTAGTGCCTGTATCGCATAGTCAAATGCTGGATTTTGGAACAAGGGTAATTCGCGAACTATCGGCTCGGCAGTCATCATCTTTGCAGCTGTCCAAGCCAACACGCCAGCGCCTACATAAGTGACCGATGGATAACGCTCTACCAACTTCAGAATTTGAGTAGAACCCCAAATCACAATAGGAATGCTAATTAATAGACCTAATACGACTAGTAGATAACTTCCATGAGAAGCGCCTGCTACAGCTAAAACGTTATCTAAACCCATTACAGCATCAGCAATCACAATGGTTTTCATTGCACCCCAAAAACTGGTTGATGCATGATCCTTCTCACCATCACCATCTTGGGCAGGATTGAGTAATTTATAAGCAATCCATACTAGTAATAGACCGCCAATGAGCATTAATCCTGGGATCTTTAAAAGATAAACAACTACCAGCGTCATTGCACTTCTTACTGCAATAGCGCCTACCGCACCCCAGATAATGGCCTTCTTCTGTAGGTGTGCCGGCAAATTTCTGGCGGCCATCGCAATCACAATTGCGTTGTCACCAGCTAAAACCAAGTCAATCACAATGATTGCAAGTAGTGCCGAAAAAAATTCAGGGCTAAATAGTTCCAATTTAATAACCTCGTTCGTAAAAGGAGCACATGAATGCCATGGCTCTCGATGGGGTTAATTTAGGCGTATTTGCACTAAGCTAAAAGCAGATATATATTGATAATAATTTCGGAAAAACCTGACTATGACAAATTCTTATAACTACCGGCACCTCTACTACTTCTGGGTAGTAGCAAAAGAAGGCAGCATGTCCAAGGCAGCAGAGCGCCTGGATATGGCTATTCAAACTATTAGCGCTCAAGTGCACGAGCTAGAAAAATCACTGGGATATTTGCTCTTTAAACCCGCTGGACGCGGGATTGCTCTCACAGAATCCGGCTTTGCCGCCCTAGAAATTGCTGATCAGATTTTTTCTATCGGAGAAAAGCTACCAGAGGCAGTACGAGATGCAGCCCTCTCCCCAAAAACAAAAATTATTATTGGTGTTTCAGATGGCCTACCAAAACTCATTACCCGACAACTATTAGAGCCGATCTTAAAACACAAAGATGTGCAGCTTATTGCTCATGAAGGTGATTTTGAAAGCTTGTTGGCAGATTTAGCGTTACATCGTCTAGATATTATCTTGGCAGACCGCCCCGCACCAAATAATAAAAATCTGAATGTCTATAGTGAAGAGCTTACGAGAACGTCAATGGCTTGGTTCAGCCCAAAACAATTTGTGAAAAAATCTAAAAGAAATTTTCCTGAATGCCTTAGAGAGTTACCGGTACTTCTTCCAACATCGCACTCTACAGTTCGCCTCTTGATTGACCAATGGTTTAGCAAGCATGGCATTACCCCTAATATCGTTGGCGAGTTTGAGGATAGCGCCCTACTTAAAACCTTTGCAGCAAGCGGCCTGGGAGTTTTCCCAGCGGGCAAACTGGTTGAGAAAGATCTCAAGGAAACCTATGGAATGGAGCTCCTAGGGGACTGTGAGGAGATTTATGAATACTTCTACGCAATCCGATCCGAGAAGAAAATTCAGCACCCACTTGTACAAGCCATTATTAAGCAATAACCTGTGATCGCCGTCTAAAGTAAATTGATGACCAACTTTCTTGATCCCGCCATTCTATTTTTTATCTTTGGCGTATTTGCTGGCAGCGTTAAATCTAATCTCGAAATACCTCCGCAAATCTCTCGATTCTTGTCGCTTTACTTGCTGATGGCCCTGGGCTTAAAAGGCGGCTTTGCTCTACATAAGTCGGGCTTTACTAGTGAGATCGCCTTCTCATTAGGGCTAGCCATTTTTCTGGCGATCATCATTCCAATTATTGGATATCTTTTACTGAGAAGAACCTTAAATGTATTTGATGCTGCAGCAATTGCTGCTACTTATGGATCAGTTAGTGCCGTTACGTTTATTACTGCCACTCAGTATTTGGATCAATTTAATATTGATTATGGTGGTCATATGGCTGCTGCTATGGCGCTCATGGAGTCGCCAGCAATCATTCTGGCAATTGTGTTAGCCAATAAAGCACGTGCATCCCAGTCAAATGACCCAACGGTAAAACAAGAAGCCTCCAGCATTTCCAAAATATTGCATGAGTCCTTTACCGATGGCGCGCAGCTACTTCTTCTAGGCTCGATGGTAGTAGCTCTAGTCAGTGGTGATGCTGGTCAAAAACTCATGGCGCCTTTTTCGATTGATTTATTTAAAGGCATGCTGGCATTTTTCTTATTAGATATGGGTTTGATGGCAGCGAGAAATATCAAAGGCTTAAGAGGCAAACCTCCTATCACTCTCCTCTATGCCATCGGGTCACCCCTCTCCCATGCATTACTCGCTTTAGTACTTTGTAAATTGATTGGACTGCCATTAGGCAATACTATTTTGCTCATGGTGCTTGCCTCAAGTGCATCCTATATTGCAGTACCTGCAGTATTACGTCATGCCTTACCGGAGGTGAACCCAGGGCTCTATATGGGAATGTCTCTAGGCATCACCTTTCCGTTCAATATCATTCTTGGCATTCCGCTGTACACCGTGATTGCCAAACTATTTTTGTAAAGCCATAGTTTGATGAGTATCTTTCGCAATAGATCGGCTAGCTTGTTAACCAAGCATGGGAAGGAAGTAGTCATTTCTTCTGTATTGGATGCGGAACTTGGGTGCCAAGTAAAGCAAACTGATGCTTATGACACAGATTTATTGGGTACCTTCACCCAAGAAATCCCCAGATATGGATCACAACTAGACGCAGCTCGTAAAAAAGCGAAGCTCGGCATGGAGCTACTTAATCTCGATCTAGGAATTGCAAACGAAGGCGCCTTTGTGAATGATCCCTACGCAGGAATCCTATCTTGGAATAATGAATTAGTAGTGTTAATTGATCAGAAAAATGATTTAGAGCTCACCGGCTTTTCTGGGGCACCCGCTCAAAGTGATAGTGGCTACTTTAGTCACTGGGAAGAGTTATCGCAGTTTACTGATTCAGCGCTTTTCCCATCACATTATTTAGTGATCAAGCCTACTGACGAATACCATCCCCAATCTAGAAAAGGCATTAAAGACCTACCTGAATTGAAGGATGCATTTGAGTGGGCAAAAGCACTGTCATCCAAAGGCATTGTCTATGTTGAAAATGATCTTCGTGCTTTTGCAAACCCAACTCGAATGGAAAACATTCGCAAGGCCACCATTGATCTCGCTCAGAAGATGAAGTCCTTGTGCCCTAAGTGTCAAGCGCCTGGATTCTGGGTGAAAGATATTCAGCGTGGGCTACCCTGCAATGCCTGCGGACTACCTACCGAGCAAGAGATTGCCAAAATTTGGGGGTGTCTCAAGTGCGACCATCAAGATACCGAAGGCATGAAAGTTCTACGCTTTGCAGACCCCTCAAAATGCCATCATTGCAATCCATGAATTTGCTGTAAATGACCACTACACTTCAAGTTTTATCGACTTTACCGGCATGTAGGCTTTGTCAGCCCTATGGCTTTGATGAAGTTAAGTCCATCGGCTACCCCTGGGGTATTAAAATACCGATAGATGCTTTTGGAAAGTGAAAATATGAGTAATCAACTGGATACCATCGCACCTCTGCGAGAATTTGTGATCGGCATGACGAATTTGGTTTCTCAAGAAACTGAGCAAGCCCATCTTATTTCTAAAGGCTCTGAGTTACTCAAAACACTGATTCAGTCAGATGACTGGCTCCCAGAATTTTGCACCGTTCCTCACCCTGAGTTTTATCAACAGTATTTACTGCATGCAGATCCATTGGGAAGATTTTCTGTGGTGAGCTTTGTATGGGGTCCCGGTCAAAAGACACCAATACATGATCACTGTATCTGGGGACTCATTGGCATGCTCAGAGGAATGGAAAAGGGGCAGCGCTATCAGCAATTGCCCTCAGGTGAATTAGTTACCGATGGTTCTGAAACTATTTTACGTCAGGGTGAAATTGAAGCGGTTGGTCCGACTATCGGTGATATTCATGTGGTGAGCAATGCTATTTCAGACAAAACCTCTATCAGCATTCATGTATATGGAGCCAATATTGGCGCCGTGAAGCGCCATACCTACGACCCCCTAACTGGCCAACCTAAGCAATTTGTTTCTGGATACTCCTCTAAACAAGTGCCCAATCTTTGGGATCGCTCAGCCGAGGTGAGAGCAAGCCTAACTTAATCTGGCTTTTTGCGTCTACAGGCATCCGAACAATATTTCACGGATTCCCAGTTCTTAGCCCAGGATTTCCTCCAAGTCATCTCTTTCTTGCAAACTATGCAGGGCTTACTTGGTAAGAAGCTTTTATTTCCCTTGAAACTAGTTTTCATCATCGCGCCTAGATTACATCCAAATTATTGAGAATCTTTTTGGCATGAATAGTGATTGATTGTTGATCTTCATCGCTAATTCTTTTCAAATTTGCAGTCATTAGCCTAGTCCGTGGACTTGCTTCAAATTGATTCCGATGTTTGATTAAGAAATTCCAATACAGGGTAGTGACTGGACAAGCATTTTCCCCAAAACGCACATCAGGCTTGTATTTACAATCATTGCAGTAGTTACTCATACGCTTAATGTAAGCGCCGCTCGCAATATATGGCTTACTTGTAAACCTTCCCCCATTAGCAAACAGGGCCATCCCTGCAGTATTCGGAAGCTCAACCCACTCAATAGCATCTACATAAATTGCTAGATACCAATCGCAGACCTCTGATGGAAGCACTTCTGCCAATAATGCAAAGTTTCCAGTAACCATTAAGCGTTGTATGTGGTGGGCGTAACCGTAATGCAGTGTTTGTCCAATGGCATCTTTCATGCAGGCCATCTTAGTCTTCCCGTTCCAATACCAGCTTGGTAGCTTGTTTGTGTGCTTGTAATGGTTATCCTGCGCCATCTGTGGCATATCCAAGCAATACATGCCACGCACAAACTCTCTCCAGCCCAGTATTTGACGAATGAAGCCCTCTACCGTAGCGAGGTCTAAAGAATACTTTTTCCAAGCGATCAGTACTGCATCCACCACTTCCCTGGGATTGAGTAATTTCAGATTCATGGAACTAGAGAGGATAGAGTGCCAACCAAAGGGGGTATCAGTCCACATTGCATCTTGGTAAACACCAAAGTTTCTGAGGCGATACTCAACAAAATAATCTAGCGCCTCTAGAGCTTGCTCTCTAGTCACAGGCCAGTCAAATGCGTCTAAAGATCCAGGGTGATCTTTGTAGGTCTTGCTGACAAAATCAAGAACCTCTTTGGTAATCGCATCATGCGTGAAAGAAAGTGGCTTATCAATAAGACCAGGACCTTTCTTGGGGTATGGCTTGCGATTGTCCTGATCAAAATTCCATTGGCCGGCCTCAGGGTTGCCATCAGCGTCCACCAAAATTTGATGAGTCTTACGCATGAGCCGATAAAAATATTCTAGCCTGAGCTCTTTTTTATTGGCTACCCACTGAGTAAATTCTTGATGAGTGCAGTAAAAATGATTGTCTTCACGCATATCCAAATCAATACCCAGCTCTTGGCTTAGCCTCTCAATGGCAACTTTGAGTCGATATTCTCCGGGCTCTACACAAACCAGCTGCTGAGTACCTTGTTTTTGTATGCGCTCCTTTAAGGTATCAGCAATCGATAGGCTTGATTCTTTAATATAGACGAGCGGGTACTGAAGGTCCTTGAGGGCTTTAGCAAAGTGCCGCATGGCAGATAGAAACAGGGCTATTTTGGCTTTATGAGACCACACATATTGGGCTTCATTGACCGACTCAATCATGATGATTTCATCGGTCTCGAAATTAAAATCTTGGAGCGCTGCGCTCTGGAGATCTAATTGATCTCCCAGAATCAATATCAGCCTCTTTGGTTTACTCATTTGTGTTTATATTGAGTTGGGCAATGTGCGCGATTAACCAACTTACTCCTCAAAGCCACATGCTTCGTTACCCTGCCGGTGACACGCTTGCGCCATAAATTAAAGGAACTACGCTTTAATTGACTGCGCATTAACTCAATGACTGCGGATTCAGATAGGCCAAACTGGCTCTCAATGGCATCAAATGGCGTGCGATCTTCCCAGGCCATTTCGATTAAGCGAGATAGATCTGCATCTGTCAGATTATTTTTGGAAAATTTTGTCACCCTGCAAGTTTAAGACTTATTTACTAAACTGGCTGGAACCCTTCACCTTCAAAAGCACCCACATTAGACCCTATGCTTGGCAAAGTTCGTAAAAAGCTAATCTCTCTTGAGCCCCGACCTATCAATAAGGCGGAGAGACTCGTGTGTCCAATTTGCGAGAGACTCATTCCGGAATCCCAAAAAGACGCCCATCACCTAGTACCAAAATCTAAAGGGGGTAAAACCACAGAATATCTGCATCGCATCTGCCATAAACAAATACATGCTCTATTTACTGAATCTGAATTAGCCCAGCAGTTTAATACTGCCGAAATTCTAAAGAGCCACCCAGAGATGGATAAGTTTATTACTTGGGTAAAGTCAAAGCCAGATAACTTTTACGAAAGAACTCGCAAGAGCGCTCGTATCAAGAATTAATTACTTAAGCCAAGTAGTAAATTCTTCAGCGGCAACTCGAGGCGTATGGAAGGTATTCACAATATCGGTCTCATCAGCATGGCCAAGTGCCATACCGCATACCAACATCTCATTCTCTTTTGCACCGATGAACGGTAAGATGATTTTGGAGTAATGATTCCAGGCAGCTTGCGGGCAAGTATCTAAACCCTCACCTCTAGCCGCCACCATAAAGCTCTGCAAGAACATGCCATAGTCAAGCATGGAACCTCTGCCCAATTCTTTATCAATGGTAAAGAAGATACAAATGGGTGCGCCAAAGGCCTCAAAGTTCTTACGGTGCTGTGCATGCATCTTATCTTTATCGCCCTTGGTAATTCCAAGAAGACCATATAAGCTCCAGCCATTTTCACGACGTCTGTCGATATAGGGACTAAACCATTTAGTGGGGTAATAGTCGTAGCCAGCTTGATATTCTTTTTCTAGTTCAGGGTTAGCAGCAATACTGTCATATGCTGCGCATACCTTTGTACATAAATCTACAAGAGCATTACCCTCTAATACATAAGCCTTCCAAGGCTGAGTATTAGTGCCCGATGGTGCTCTAGCCGAAATGTTCAGAAGCTTAGTGATGACCTCTTTTGAAACACTCTCTTGATTGAAAGCCCTGACGGACTTGCGTGAGGTAATAGCATCTTCAACTGTCGACGACTTCATCTCTAAATTCTTCTGTATATTTTTATTTATTGCTTGTATTCTATTCCACTGCTTTAATGCCACCCATACAAAGATACTTCATCTCTAAGTAATCTTCGATGCCATGCTGGGACCCCTCGCGGCCAAGACCGCTTTCTTTGACGCCACCAAACGGTGCTACCTCATTGCTGATGAGACCCTCATTAATGCCAACCATGCCATACTCCAGCGCTTCAGCTACACGCCAAATCCGGCCGATGTTCTGACTATAGAAGTAGGCCGCCAAACCAAATGGAGTGTCATTCGCCATTTCTATAGCTTCAGCCTCGCTAGAGAACTTAAAAATTGGAGCCAATGGCCCAAAGGTTTCCTCTCTGAAGGCCAGCATGTCCCTAGTAGCGCCAGAGACCACGGTAGGCTCGTAGAAGGAACCGCCCAAGGCATGACGTTTACCACCAAGAACTACTTTGCCACCTTTTTTAACAGCGTCGTTGACTTGTTCTTCCACTTTTAAAAGTGCTCGTTCGTCAATCAATGGCCCAATCACAGTCCCTGCCTCAACGCCGCTGCCAACCTTAAGAGCGCTCACTGCTTTAGCGAATTTTTCAACAAAGATATCGTAGATTGAGTCTTGCACCATGATGCGATTCGCGCAAACACAAGTTTGCCCTGCATTTCTATATTTAGAAATAATGGTGCCCGCCACTGCTAAATCAATATCGGCATCATCGAAAACAATGAAGGGTGCATTACCGCCCAACTCCATAGAAACTTTCTTTACGGTCGTTGCACATTGCGCTAGTAAGAGCTTCCCAATTTCGGTTGATCCAGTAAAGCTGAGCTTTTTGACAATCGGATTTGATGAAAGCTCACCGCCAATAGCAGTTGCAGAACCTGTTACACAAGAAAATACTCCAGGCGGAATGCCAGCCTCTTCAGCCAATTGGCATAGTGCTAGAGCGCTAAATGGTGTTTGACTAGCGGGCTTCAAAACAATCGTACAACCGGCCGCTAAGGCGGGGCCGACTTTACGAGTAATCATGGCAGATGGAAAGTTCCACGGTGTAATCGCAGCACAAACACCAATGGCCTGCTTAATCACGATCAATCTTTTATCGCTTGCATGGCCAGGAATAGTTTCGCCATAAAGACGCTTTGCTTCTTCACCAAACCATTCAATAAAGGAAGCACCGTATGCGATCTCACCCTTACTCTCAGCTAAAGGCTTCCCTTGCTCTGCAGTCATCAACTGAGCAAGGGCATCTTGGTTCTTCATGATGAGATCAAACCAGTTACGCAAGATTCGGGCACGCTCTTTAGCGGTTTTAGAACGCCATCCAGGCAAAGCCTTATTTGCAGCCTCAATTGCTCTGCGAGTTTCGGTAGCCCCCATATTAGGAACGGTACCAATGAGCTCTCCCGTTGCGGGATTGGTAACGGCAATAGTAGCTTTGTTATCAGCATCTACCCATTGGCCATTAATGTAGGCTTTTTCAAATTGGAAAGCGAATTTACTCATATCTTTTGCACTCAATGATCGGTTGTTTATTAGGCTCTTCATTTAGAAGGAATAAGCAATCTTAACTCTTTCTGATCACCCCTTCAGAGACTATTGAAACCTTTTCTTTTTCTATCGAAATAGTTTAGGCTATAGCCTTAGTAATCCAGTATTTCAGCCCCTTTATCTAGTCACTTTTATTGCGAAGGCATTACTATGGATCTCCCCTTACTGAGATATTTGCTGGATGCCTCAACCATCGGTCTTCGGCTTGAGATATCTTTTATAGTGCTATCTCTTTGTTTTATTGTTTTTTTTATCTTTCAAAAATTATTTCCAAAAATTCTTTTTGGTGAAGATTCTGAATACGCTGGCTTTATCTATAACGCCATGGGTATTGTTTACAGCTTGGTATTTGCATTTGTCACTGTATTGGTGTGGCAGAACTATAACGGGGTTAGCGATGCTATTACCAAAGAGGCGGGCGTTCTGAATAATATGTATCGTTTGTATTCAGCATTTCCTCCGGAGGTTGAAAAACAAGGCAGGGAATCCATTAGAAACTATACCAATATTGTGATTGAGGAGGAATGGCCCTTACTAAAAAAAGATCAATTTAGCATTAAGGCTTATCAGGCATTATTAAAAATAGAAGATCATGCAATACATCTGCAACCTCAAAACGCAGGTCAGTCTAATGTTCATCAACAAATGCTTAGGCTGGCAACTGAAGCTGCAGAACTTCGACGCAGCCGTATTTATAATGCTCGCTTCGCTCTTGCCCCTCCAGCCTGGATTGGCTTAATTTCCAGCTCTTTAGTATTTCTATTCTTCTCGTGTCTATTTAAACTGAAATCAGCTAAGACGCACGTGATCTTGATAGTATTTTTAGGTCTCACGATTGTTGGGGTTATGTACTTCTTAATTTTATTTATTCATCCTTTCTTGGGCCCGATGGCGCTCGGACCAGAACCCTTGGAGAGGTTGCTTAAAATCTCTTGGATTTATTAAAGCAAGAAAATAATGGTGATCTAAATCCAAGGGATTGGAATGGCTTACCTCGATATCTCAGTTCTCCCAATTAAATTCAAATGAGAAATGGGTTGGTTCAACAATCAACTCATCATTTGAGCTAGCTTAATAATTGGGATTAGCCACGTCAAAGCTTTTTGAGGTACCCTATTGATCTCTAAGATTAAGAACCTCATACCAACCGGATACCCTATGGCATTGCTACCTTGCATCGAGCTAGAAACCATCCCAAACCCTACAGCAGCTGTTATTTGGCTGCATGGCCTTGGCGCTGATGGCAATGACTTTGTGCCGATCATTCCAGAACTCAATTTGTCCGGCTGTCCTGGTATTCGATTTATATTCCCGAGCGCGCCAAGTATGCCCGTCACCGTGAATGGTGGTTATGTCATGCCAGCTTGGTATGACATTGTTGGACGAAACCTGATGGATCAAGAAGATACTGCTGGTATTCAGAAATCGGCTGCATCGATTGTTCAATTAATTGAGCATGAAGCCAGTCGAGGTATTGCTTATGAAAATATTGTCTTGGCTGGTTTTTCGCAAGGTTGCGCAATGGTCTTGCAAACTGGCTTGCGCTTTCCGCATAAGCTAGCTGGCATTATTGCGCTCTCAGGATATCTACCACTGGCAGTCACCCTCCCTATTGAAAAGCACTTAACAAACCAAAACACGCCTATCTTTATGGCTCATGGTGAATATGATCCGATTGTCGCGCTTGACCGTGCCCAAGCCTCTCATGCCCTGCTTGAAAAGATGGGGTATTCGGTGGATTGGAATGAATATCCAATGGAGCATTCAGTGAACCGTGAAGAGCTGGCCGATATCTCACGCTTCTTGCAGCAGGTTCTTGGCTCTAAATAAGCCTAGATCAAACCATCAGCAATCAGCTTGATACTGGCTATAAGTAAGAAGAACTGTACGATACGGTAATACCATTTGATGGAAATTTTCTTGGCCAGATAAAACCCAAGATATACACCGACTGGTACACACGGCAGAAGAATCACTGATGTTGCCAGCTGCTTAAAATTGAGTAAATCCAAATAAGCGTAGGGGCCTAATTTACCAAAGTTGATGAAGGTGAAAAACACGCCTAAGGTGGAGGTGTACACCATGGGCAATAATTTCTTGCGCAACATAAAAATAGTAATGGGTGGCCCGCCATTGTGGGCTACAAAGGAAGTAAATCCAGAAGTTAGGCCCATCAAGCGACCCAACCAAGGATAGGGCTTAGCCTCCTGCAAATCAAAATGGGATGCCACCAGCATCTGAATTAAAAACAGCATAATAAAAATTCCTACAAAAAGAGTTAAGGCTTTAGGCGTAATGATGGTGAAAAAAATCATCCCCAGTAGCATCCCAATAAATGCAGGTGGAATAATGAGTTTCAGAATTCGCCAATCAGCATTCTTCAAAAAGCGCTGCATGCCCACCAAATCAATCGCAATCATTAGTGGTAGCAAAATGGCTAGAGCCTCATTAATACTAGATTGACTAGCCATGACTGGCAAAGAAAGAACTCCCAAGCCAGCACCAAAGCCGCTCTTAGATACTCCCACCACAACCACACTCACAATTGCGCAAATAAAAAATGTGAGTGAATGTGTATTGAAGGATTCAATGATTGGATGGATAAGGGCATCGAGCATCATGCAATGCTAGCAAGCTGATTGAGATCGAATAGAAAAAGAAAAAGGGCTTTGCAGCCCTTTAATGACCTTGGTCAATTGCTTAAAGTTTCTTATTAAAGCTATATTGCGCAAAGGCTTGCTCTGCCACCCCAAACCACTGGGCTTCCATGTTTCTGAAGACGCGATAGTCTTCGAAAATCTTCTTAAACTGAGGATTCTTAGCAGATTCTTCTGCATAGGTCTCTTGAGTGGCTTTAAAGCAGGCGTCCATAATTGAAGTGTTGAACTTGCGTAACACTGCGCCATTTTGAAGCAGGCGTTGTAATGCTGGCGGGTTCAACGCATCGTATCTGGCGCACATATCAGTGTGGGCCTCAAAGCAAGCAGACTCCCAAGCAGCTTGGTAAGAAGGTGGCAAGGCATCCCACTGCTTCTTGTTCACCAAGAAAGAAAGGCTGGCACCGCCCTCCCAAAATGCCGGGTAGTAATAGTTCTTGGCTACCTTTGCCAGGCCGAGCTTTTCATCATCGTATGGCCCAACAAATTCAGCAGCATCAATCGTGCCCTTTTCAAGAGCCGAATAAATTTCACCCGCAGGTAATTGCTGTGGCACTACTCCTAATTTTGCTAACACTTGACCTGCAAAACCAGCAATCCGGAATTTCAAGCCCTTAAGGTCTTCTGGTGATTTGATTTCTTTACGAAACCAACCGCCCATCTGGGTTCCTGTTTGCCCACCCAAGAAATTCACGATGTTGTAACTGGCATAAAGCTCACGCATCAGCTTCATACCATTGCCATGCAGCATCCATGCTGACTGCTGGCGTGCCGTCATGCCAAAGGGTGCAGCAGTATCAAATATAAATGCGCTGTTCTTACCTAAGTAGTAGTAACTGGCTGTATGTCCACATTCAACGGTACCATTCTGAACGGCATCTAAAACTTGCAAAGCAGGAACCACTTCGCCCGCTGCAAATACTTTGACATTAAATTTACCGTCAGTGGCTTTTCTAAGCGCATTAGCAAATACCTCTGGAGTGCCATAGAGGGTATCTAAGGACTTCGGAAAGCTAGAGACTAAACGCCAATTGAGAGTTGGCAGGTTTTGCCCAATAACTGGTGCAGTGAGGACTGCGGCACCTGCACCAATAGTTGCTTTCTTTAAAAATGAACGTCTTTGCATTCTCATACCCCTTCAGAATTTATTTTCCACCAACCGTCATCGAGCCAATCAAAATGGAACCGGTTTCTTTCGTACCCCGTATCAGGGTATCGCTCCCAATCATGGCAATATCCAGGAGCATATCGCGAAGATTTCCAGCAATCGTTACCTCTTCTACTGGATATTGAATTACACCATTCTCAACCCAGTAACCAAAAGCTCCACGGGAATAGTCGCCAGTAACGTAATTCACGCCCTGTCCCATTAACTCAGTTACTAATAAGCCAGTGCCCATTTCTTTTAATAGCGCAGGCAATCCACCTTTGGGCGTTTTCTTACTTTGTAGTACTAAGTGGTGTGAGCCGCCAGCATTACCAGTGGTCTTCATTCCCAATTTACGCGCTGAGTAAGTTGACAGAAAGTAGCCTTCTAATATTCCTTTATCCACTACTGTTCTTGCAGCAGTCTTTACACCTTCCTCATCAAATGGAGCGCTACCCGTCATTGACTTTAGGTGGGGATTTTCATAGAGACTGATATGTTTTGGGAGCACCTGCTTACCAAGGCTATCAAGTAAAAAACTGGAGCGTCTATATAACGCACCACCTGATACCGCCTGCACTAAGCTACCCAACAGCCCAGCTGCCAAAGGCGCTTCAAAGATCACGGGGCAACGACGGGTTGTTAGTGATCTCGCTTTTAAGCGAGAAAGGGCTCTTTGCGCCGCATACTTACCAATGGCAGCAGGCTCAGCCAACTCCCCTGGAATGCGTGAGCTAGAATACCAATCATCGCGTTGCATATTAGATTGCTTGCCACCTTCACTTGCGATGGGCGAACAAGAAATATAGTGACGAGAAAATGGATAACCGCCCATAAAGCCATGTGAAGTTCCCATCATGAAATGCGCATGATGCGCAGATACAGAGGCACCATCACTATTCTGAATTTGCTTGCTCACTGAGAATGCAGCACCCTCTGCAGTGCGAGCGATTTCAATCGCATGTGTCGCATCAATATTCCACGGATGAAATAAATCTAAATCACGAGGATTTTTTTCCAAGAGCTCACGCTCTGCTGGTCCTGCACAATTATCTTCGGCTGTATGTTGCGCAATGTGATACGCAGCATCTACCGTTGCCTTCAAAGAGGCTTTGGAAAAATCACTTGTACTCGCGTTACCGCGGTGATGACCTAAAAATACGGTAACCCCAACCTGCTTATCTAGGCTCTGCTCAATCGTTTCGACCTCACCCTTACGAACCGTTACGGATAAACCTTGCCCTTCGGAAACCTCGGCAACAGCGTCCGAAGCCCCCCTTCTTTTGGCTTCTTTTAGCAAGAAATCGACGATTTCTTGAAACTGGCTGGATGTATATGTAAACATGCCCTAATAATAGCTAGAATAGAAACATGAAGCATACCGAAGACCAAAAACGCAGTTCCCCAAATGAAGTCAAAATTGGCCTAATCTCAATATCTGATCGAGCCAGCAAGGGTGTCTACCAAGATGAAGGCATCCCCGCCCTCCAGAGCTGGCTAATGAATGCCCTCACCAACCCCTCTGTTTTCCATGAGCGCTTAATTGCTGATGAATCTGAAATCATTACCGAGACTATCGTGGAATTGGTAGATGAACTGGGATGTGATTTAGTGCTTACTACGGGTGGTACAGGCCCCTCTCGCAGAGACGTCACCCCCGAAGCAACTTTAGAAGCTGGAACCCGTGAAATGCCCGGCTTTGGGGAGCAAATGCGCCAAATTAGCCTAAAGTTTGTGCCAACAGCGATTTTGTCTAGGCAGGTTGCCGTTCTGAGAGAAATTGAGGGACATGCGGCCCTTGTTATTAATTTGCCAGGTCAACCAAAAGCGATTGCGGAAACACTTGAGGGGCTTAAAGATGAGAGCGGGAAGTCTATTATTCCCGGGATCTTTGCTGCAGTACCTTACTGCATTGACCTCATTGGCGGGCCTTATATCGAGACCCGTGAAGAAGTCATTAAAGTCTTTAGGCCCAAGAGCGCCCTGAAGAAATCACTTTCCTGAGCCCTGCCTGCATGACCATTTACTGCGGCAATGGAACGATAAATTTCTCGCGGTAGTACTTAAGCTCTTCAATCGACTCTTCGATGTCGGCCAAAGCAGTATGAGCCTGGTTTTTAGTAAAACCCTTAACTAACTCAGGATGCCAGCGCTTACATAATTCTTTCAGGGTTGAGACATCAATACTTCGATAATGAAAGTAAGCCTCTAATTTGGGCATGTACTTAGCCATAAAGCGGCGGTCTTGACCAATGGTATTGCCGCACATTGGCGCAATGCCTGCCTTAATGTGCTTCTTTAAAAAGGCAATACACTCCGCCTCAACCGTTGCCTCATCCAATGTGGATGCTTTGACTTTATCGATCAAGCCGGAACGTCCATGGGTTCCCTTATTCCAGGCATCCATAGCATCTAAAACGGTGTCATCCTGATGCACCACCCAAACAGGGGCAGTAGCTATCGTATTGAGATGCGCATCGGTCACGATGATCGCAATCTCTAAAATTTTCTCGGTTTCGGGGTTTAAACCCGACATTTCCATATCCACCCAAATGAGGTGTTCGCTGGCAGGGGGTGCCTTATTCTCAGCCGTGTTCGTTTGTTCGCTCATATCTATAATGATCTCATGACATTCACAATTGTTTTTCTAATCGCCTTTATAGCCAGTTTTGGCCTACGCCACTGGCTTTCTCAACGTCAAATTCGCTATGTAGCCCAGCACCGCGATCGGGTTCCCGCAGAATTTTCCGAAAAAGTGAGTCTAGCCGAACATCAAAAAGCAGCTGATTACACTATCGCCAAATTACGCCTTGGTATTTTAGAAAACGGTGTCAGCGCCATCATTTTAATTGGCTTCACTTTATTGGGTGGTCTACAGATTCTCAACATGGCTCTCCTGCAATTCTTCGGCCCGGGCATTGCCCAGCAAATTGCTTTACTAGTCTCTATTGTGATCATCTCCGGAATTCTTGACCTACCCTTCTCTTGGTACAAACAGTTTCATCTAGAGGAGCGCTTTGGCTTCAATCGTATGAATACAAAATTATTCTTTAGCGACATGATCAAAGGAATCGGTGTTGGTAGCGCAATTGGTGTACCACTACTCTGGGTCATTCTGAGTTTAATGGATCAAGCTGGCGATCTATGGTGGCTTTGGGCGTGGGGAGTGCTGACTGCATTTAGTTTATTAATGCAGTGGATATTCCCAACATTTATTGCACCTCTCTTTAATAAGTTTCAAGCTTTGGAAGCAGGTCCTTTAAAAACTCAAATTGAAGCACTCCTCAAACGCTGTGACTTTGCAAGCCAAGGATTATTTGTGATGGATGGCAGCAAGCGTAGTGCTCATGGCAATGCCTTCTTTGCCGGCATGGGTAAAGCCAAACGCATTGTATTCTTTGACACCCTTATTGAAAAGCTCAATCCCGGTGAAGTAGAGGCTGTACTCGCACACGAGCTGGGTCATTTCAAGTGCAACCATATTCGCAAACGTCTCTTGGTTTCTTTTGCCTTGAGCTTTGGAATGTTTGCTTTGCTGGGCTGGATTAGCACCAAGGTGTGGTTCTATACCGATCTGGGTGTTATGCCCAATCTCAATGGCTATAACGGCGGCCTCGCACTAGCGCTCTTTATGCTTATCTCTCCGGTGTTTAGCTTCTTCTTTACACCTCTAGGTAGCATTGCCTCACGTAAACATGAATACGAAGCAGATGGGTTTGCTGCCGAAAAATCTTCTGCAAAGGATTTAATCTCTGCTTTAGTGAAGCTATATCAAGACAATGCTTCAACCCTTACTCCTGACCCAATTTACACTGCCTTTTATAGCTCACATCCGCCTGCTCCACTACGGATCGCCAACTTACAACGCTTTAATTCGTAAGCATGGATCAATTTCACGCGCTACTAACTGCTTCCTATGGAAGGCACTATCTAGCGCAGCGGTTGACACAAGATACACAAGGAAGCGAATCTCCTCAAGGGCCATTAATACAAGTTAGCACTCCTGCTAAGCAGCACGTTGGCGCAGTGGGTGATCGCCTGCTCCTAGAGATGACATCAGCAGATCAAGCACGCATTATTCAAATTGAACCACGTGAAAATATTCTATATCGCTCAGATGCATTTAAGAGCAAGATCATCGCTTCTAATGTGGACCAAATCCTGGTAGTACTAGCGACACAGCCCGCCTTCTCACCCGATCTTTTAGGTAGAGCGGTAGTGGCTGCGGAAGCTCATCAAATTGGTTTGCATATTCTCTTAAACAAATGCGATCTCAAAGATAACTTAGAGCATGCTCGCAAAATCATTGCACCCTATGCCCGTATGGGCTACCCGGTAAGTGAGGTCTCTGCCAAGTTTGATGCTGCTTCGATTGATGCACTCCAAGGTGCGCTGCGGGGCAAGGTATCGGTCTTTGTAGGTCAATCTGGCATGGGTAAATCTAGCTTGCTCAATGCTTGGGTTCCCAATGCTGCAGCTCTCACACAAGAATATTCAGTCCGTCTGGATACCGGTAAGCACACTACCACTGCTTGTCGTTATTTTGAATTACCTGAGGCCTGGGGCAGAGATGAATCTGGCAAGCTTGGAGCGCTGATTGATTCACCAGGCTTTCAGGAATTTGGCTTAGCGCATATGTCGGTAAGTGAATTGCAACATGCCTTTAGAGAATTTAAGGACTTATTAGGTAAGTGCCGCTTTCATAATTGCGCGCATCAATCAGAACCCGATTGTGCTGTACGTGATGCGGTAGACAGAAATGAAATAGCACCAGAAAGACTGGCGCTATTTAGACAGCTTCGTTCTGACTCAAAAACTGCCGATACCCAAATTCAGGGAATTAGCCAAGCCAAAGAGCGATGGTCAGCATTAGCAACAAAGCCATCCAAACGATAACCAAGCGCCACACCAAACCCACAGCAGAGCGCATCGTACGCTCAGTTGGCTCAAGGCCTACCTCATAGATTAGAGGCTCTCCAGCCTCTGCCATACGCAAGGCCTCATCGCTATCGGGCTCGCTCAAAGGCTCACCCAAGCGTACACCTAGAGCGCCGCCACCTGCAGCCAAGATCACAGCCGATAAAGAATCAGCCCATTTTTGGGTGAGGTAACGCCAGGCATAAACAGCGCCCTCAAAGTTGCCAACGATTGCAAAGCCCATTGCAGTAATGCGAGATGGAATCCAATCGAGAACATAAAAGAAGTGACGTGCTGCTTCGCTCAAATTAAAATCACCACGCTCAGACCAGCGTTGTGCAGCAATATCAGCTAAACGATAGAGCACAACCCCTGCAGGCCCCATTGGCATCATGAACCAAAACAAGACGCCAAAGACATGTCGATGCGAGCCAATGATGGCACGTTCCAGCGCCAAGGAAATCACTTGAGTCTCTGTCAGATTGGTAGCATCCAAATCTGGACCATACCACTCAGCTAAAGCAGCACGGGCAGCCGGTAAATCATGTGCCTCTATAGCTTCATGTACCAGGGTAAAGGAATGACTGAACTGACGGAAGCCAAAAAATAAATAGGCAATAACTACGTTCCACAAGAAACCCAAGATTGGGTAAGTCAACATACAGAGGACATACACCAAGAACACTAAAAAGGTTGGCAAAATAAAGGCAACCAAACAGGCCATTCGCGCACCAATAGGGCTTGCGCCTTCTTCAGTTTTAGCCCCGAATTCTCCGGCGACCCAATTTAACCAACGGGTGCTCATACGCACAATCCAATGGCTTGAAGTTACTGGGCGATATTGCTCAGCAATGAGGGCGAAGAGAATAGAAAAGAAAGTCATACTTTTAATAAATGATAAAGGTTGCGCAACATTCCCGCAGTAGCACCCCAAATAAAGCGGTTCTCATACGGTATTGAATAAAAACGACGGCCACCCTGCTCACTTTGCCACAATCTGACCTGATGGTTTGCTGGGTCCAACAAAAAACTTAAGGGCACTTCAAAAACATCTGCCACTTCAAATTCATCTAAGACATATTCTGCCTGAGCTTGCACCAATCCTACTACTGGAGTGACGCTATAGCCAGAAACAGTTAAATATTGAGGTAAATGGCCAATAATCTCGACCCGCTTAGGATCCAAACCAATCTCCTCTTCACTTTCTCGTAAAGCAGTGTCATTAGGACTGAGATCCTCAGGATCCATACGGCCCCCAGGAAAACTAATTTGCCCAGCATGATCACGCAGATGATTCGTGCGTTGGGTTAGGAGGACTGATAAACCCTCTTCCTTTAACACTAACGGTATTAATACTGCTGCCTTAGTAACCTTACCTGCTGCCTGGCGCTTGGCAATAATGTCTGCTGCAATCACATGGCGATTTTCATCAGTAATCTCCGGCTGCCACTCTGGTGGAGATTGCAGACGTAGCCTTAAGGCCTCTGGCTCTAGAAATTTCGAGGAAACTTTTTTGTCGCTACTACGAACCTCATGAATTGGAATGGCTTGCGCATCAAATCCTGGAGGCGTCGCAACGTTGATTACGTCTTCTTCAGGCTTGGGAATCTTAGGCATATTCATATTCTAAGGCAACAAAAAAGGCGACCTAGGCCGCCTTTCTGTTTGCATCAAAGCAGCAATTATTCAGCAGCTGGAGCAGCTACTGTCTTAGTGCGAGCTTGAAGCTTTTCTTTAATACGTGCTGACTTACCAGAACGATCGCGCAAGTAGTACAACTTCGCACGACGTACATCACCGCGACGCTTCACTTCAACGCTAGCGATCAATGGTGAGTATGTTTGGAAAGTACGCTCAACGCCTTCACCAGAAGAAATCTTACGCACGATAAAGCTGGAATTGAGTCCGCGATTACGCTTAGCAATCACAACGCCTTCAAAGGCTTGGGTACGCTTACGTGTACCTTCAACAACGTTAACGCTAACAATGACAGTGTCACCAGGCGCAAAGCTTGGCAATACTTTATTAACGCTTAAGCGAGCAATTTCTTCTTGCTCAATTTTTTCGATCAAATTCATTTTTAATCCTTAAACATCTTATTAGCGTTTAATCCCGAGATTTAAATCAACGGACCTAATAGAGGATGCAGTTAAAACAATTTCACTAAACCAAAAACAAAACTTTTAATCACAACTCGATTTATAGAGAGCGAAGAAATTGTTCATCTTCTCGGGTTAGCAACCCATTGGTTCTGGCCGATTCAATTAAATCTGGCCGGAGCCTGAACGTCAGCTCTAAAGACTTCTGCCGACGCCAATCCGCTATTTTAGCGTGATGTCCGCCTAAAAGCACGTCCGGCACCGATAAATTTTCATATATTTCAGGGCGGGTGTAGTGCGGATAGTCCAAAAGGCCGTTCATAAAGCTATCCTGAGTGGCTGATTCGCCATCCCCAAGAGCCCCTGGAATCAACCTAATAACCGCATCCATCATCGCCATAGCAGGGATTTCACCCCCGGAAAGCACAAAATCCCCAATCGAAAGCTGTAAATCTACGTTTCTATCCACAAAACGTTGGTCTACCGCCTCATAGCGACCGCAAATAAAGCTTAAATTACCGTAATTGAGGATATCCGTCGCAATTTTTTGAGTAAACCGCTCACCCTGGGGTGCCAATAGGCAAACTGGGCCTGATTTGATATTGGCTGCCTGGTGGGCTGATTTAATGCCAGCAACGGCATCTTCTAGGGGCTTAGCCATCATGACCATTCCTGGGCCGCCGCCATAGGCACGATCGTCTACCGTTTTGCGAGGATCAGAACAAAAATCCCTTGGATTCCATAAATGAACGCTGGCTAAGGATTGTTCACATGCGCGACCAGTCACACCCCACTGCGTGAGAGCAGAGAACATTTCTGGGAACAGGGTTACAACATCAAAGCGCATATCTCAACTTGTCGGTTTTTACCAATCACTCTGCCAATCGAGCGTGATGGTTTTATTTTCTAAGTCTACGTTTTTTACCACTTCTTTTACAAAGGGTACCAATTGCTTAATTGCATTGGTGGCGATATCTCCAATGACAATCACACCATGTGCGCCGTGCTCGGTAACATCAATCACTGTACCAAGGGCTTCGCCTTGCTCATTATTCGCCTGACAACCAATCAGATCAACCCAATAATAAGAATCACTATCTGCTTTCGGAAAAGCATCACGTGCCACTAATATTCGGGCGCCTTTTAAGGCCAGCGCTTGATCGCGATCGCTAACGCCCTCTAGCGCCATAACAACATTACCGCTATGCATCTTGGCGCTCTTCACTTTGTATTGAGTTAAAGAAGCTTGCTCAACAGACGCAGAAACGCCTGCATCCCTACGCGGGATAAGAGATAGCCAAACAGCTTTAGAAGATAGAAGTGCTACAGGTTCTGATGAGTGAGGCCTCACCTTCACTTGACCCTGCAATCCTTGTGCCTCAGAAACGGCGCCAAGTTCAATCAAATCATTCAGGGAAGGTGTACTCATTTGAAAGACACCTTATTTTCCCGAAATAGAACTACTGAAAATCCTGCCACTAAAAACTCCACCGCAAAGATGAAGTCTTTAGCAAATTACTTAAACAGCAGGATTGTTTTTGATCAAACGAACAACGGTTGGAGATACTTGCGCACCAACACCAGTCCAGTAAGTCAAACGATCTTGAGCGATGCGCATAGCTTGCTCAGATTCAGCTGCTTTAGGATTGAAATAACCAATGCGCTCGATGAAGTTCGAGTCACGACGGTTGCGCTTATCAGTAGCAACGATGCTGTAAAAAGGGCGCTTCTTAGAACCGCCGCGTGCCAGTCGAATGACGACCATACTTATTCCTTAAAAAATCTAAAATGAAAACAGGTTGATTACAACCCAATGAAATTTCTACAAAAAATCTTGGGCTCCTGCTCACCAACTAAACGTACGGTAGAGCGGAAAACCTCATATTCTAGACGAAAACCCTTACTTCTTCCACCTATTTAAGTGTCTAAGACGATAGAATACAATGCTATAACGCATAAAAAATATATATAAAACAATAACTTAGATGAATATCTCTACAAAAACAGTAGCCCAGACCTTTTCTAAGAGCCTCTCTAGGGGCTTCTCCAATAGCCTATTTGTGGTGTTTTCATCTCTTGGCATTTCCCTTTTGGGTGGTTGCGCCAATGTCATCCCACCGTGCGGCGCTAAAACCAGTCCGCCAAGCAGCGAACTGCGCAACACTAAATGGGAGCTCACTCGCTGGAATTTACCCCCCAATAGCAATGGTGAGGTACGCACCCGCCAAATTCCTCAGGGCGAAGCCAGCAATCCGATTCAAATCACTTTTGACGCGAATGGTCAGCGCGTGAGCGGCTCAACCGGCTGCAATAGATTCACAGCACAACTAGATGAAGACACTCGCGGCTTTACCTTCTCAAAAATTACCAGCACCAAAATGGCATGCACGCCACAGCGTAATGAATTAGAAAACGACTTTCTGTATGAGCTCAACGACTATCGCAGCATTGTGCGCAATGGTGATCAATTGCTCATGATTGGTGCCGATAGGCAAGTACTCAGTTTCACGCAGCGACCAAACACTAGCAAATAAACAATTACCAAGATTAAAGATTCATGAACAACTCTAAACTTCTTTTTTGCGCTCTCGGATTCTTTTTACCTGGTAGCGGTCTCAACTGCTTTTACCTACAAGGACTTAAATCCTTTTGGGCATGGGTGCAGTTATTTGCGCTTATTGGTGGAATCGCTGGCTGGACTATTCTGAAGAGTGAGCACTTTCACTCTGCACCCGGCTGGGTCCTGCTAACCTTTGGCTTCATTGCTATCGAAGCCAGTTGGTTAACCACCATTACCTTTGGCCTTCGCCCTGATGAAAAATGGGATGCACAATTTAATCCCGGAATTGAAGAACAAGGTCGTACCCGCTCTGGCTGGCCAGTAATCCTTACGGTGATCTTCTCACTCGTCTTTGGTGCCGGCGTCATGATGACTTTTTTAGCCGTCTCTTTTGAGCAATTCTTTATTTCTCAAATCCACGAAGCAAAAAAGCTATCTCAATAATTGCAGATGGCTTTAAAACTGCTCAACCTCTAAGGCATTGGTAGAGTGGCCGCTTTCAATAATGGAAGTTGCTAAAGCGCCAGCTTGTGGCAATAAATTCTCGGCAAAGAAACGTGCTGTAGCAATCTTGGCGCTATAAAAAGCAGGATCGCTATCACGCAAACGCTCCGCAACTAAGAGACTACGTGCCATTTGCCAAGCACCTAGCACTAAACCAGATAAACGCAGGTATGCGAAGCTGCCGGCATAAACTGCTTTGGTATCACTCTTAGCATTTGCCACAATGTATGCCACAGCCTCTTCAAATGCAGCACGCCCAGCAGCTAGCTGTTTCAGTACTGCCTTGGCATCTGCTGAACCACTAGCTGCCAATGCTTTTTCGGTCTCTGCAATCTTTTGTACAAATACTTTTGCAGTAGCGCCACCATCACGTACGGTTTTTCTACCAATCAAGTCATTCGCTTGAATAGCAGTGGTTCCTTCATAAATCGTCAAGATACGAGCATCGCGATAATGTTGTGCGGCGCCCGTCTCTTCAATGAATCCCATGCCGCCATGCACCTGAATTCCTAAGCTAGCAACCTCAATCGACATCTCGGTAGAGAAGCCCTTCACAATAGGGACTAAGAACTCGTAAATAGCTTGACTAGCTTTACGCTCTACTTCATCCGGGGCTGCATGCTGTGCATCATATGCAGCGGCCGCGTAATAAGCCAATGCACGAGAAGCCTCTGTATAGGCGCGCATAGTCATTAACATGCGCTTGACATCTGGCTGATGAATAATCGCCACTGGACCAGGAGATCCAGCGAGATCGCGACTTTGCACACGATCTTTTGCATACTGCACTGCCTTTTGATAAGCGCGCTCAGCAACTGCAATACCTTGCATGCCTACTGCAAAGCGAGCTGCATTCATCATCACAAACATGTATTCCAGGCCGCGATTTTCTTCACCAACCAGATAGCCAATAGCGCCACCATGATCACCAAACTGCAAGACTGCTGTTGGGCTCGCCTTAATTCCCAATTTGTGTTCAATCGATACGCAATGAACATCGTTACGCTCACCTAGAGAGCCGTCCGCATTAACCAAGAACTTTGGAACTACAAATAAAGAGATTCCCTTTACACCTTCTGGCGCATCTGGAGTCCTTGCCAAGACCAAGTGGACAATATTCTTAGCCATATCGTGCTCACCATAGGTGATATATATTTTGGTACCAAATATTTTGTAGGCGCCATCACCTTCAGGCACAGCTTTAGAACGTACCATGGATAAATCAGAGCCTGCTTGTGGCTCGGTCAAGCACATGGAGCCGGTCCACTCACCTGAAATCATATTCGGCACGTATTGCTCTTGAATCTCTGGGCTAGCGGCTGTTAATAAAGCCTCAATTGCACCATCGGTCAGCATGGGACACAAAGCAAAAGACAAACTTGCTGAATGAACCATTTCAAAACAGGCGGTAGCAATTAATTTTGGCAGTCCTTGACCACCAAACTCAGCAGGATGGACTACACCCTGCCAACCTGCAGCAGAAAATTGCTCAAATGCTTCCTTAAAACCAGGGGTTGTTGTAACAACACCCTCTTTCCAAGAACTTGGATTTTGATCGCCGGGCCAATTGAGCGGAGCAACCACGTCTTGATTAAATTTTGCAGACTCTTCCAGAATTGCTGGTGCTAAATCAACATCAGCTCCAGCCTCGGCATAAGAAGGATAAGCAACAACTTCCGATAGACCAGCTAATTCATTCATCACAAACAACATGTCTTTAACTGGGGCTACGTATGGCATCACTACTCCTCTTTATTCACATCGAATAATTCAATTGCCTTTAACTGAGTGCTTTAGTTAATTCAGGAACTGCAATATTGAGATCTGCAACCAAACCATAATCCGCAACACTAAAGATTGGTGCTTCTGGATCTTTGTTAATTGCAACAATCACCTTAGAGTCCTTCATACCCGCTAAATGCTGAATTGCCCCAGAAATGCCAACTGCAATATAGAGCTGTGGAGCCACAATCTTGCCAGTTTGACCAACTTGGTAATCATTTGGGACATAACCTGCATCTACCGCAGCACGTGAGGCACCCAAAGCAGCGCCTAGCTTGTCAGCCAATGGAGCAATCAGCTCTTGATACTTCTCTCCAGAGCCTAAACCGCGACCACCAGAAACAATAATCTTGGCAGCCGTCAATTCAGGACGATCAGACTTTGTTAATTCACGGCCAACAAATGATGAAGAAGAATTGCTATCAACAGCCGCTTGTTTTTCAATACTAGCTGTACCGCCAGTTGCAGTTACCGGATCAAAACCGGTAGTACGCACTGTGATTACCTTTATTAGATCAGCAGATTGCACAGTAGCAATGGCATTACCCGCATAGATTGGACGCTCAAAAGTATCCGTACTAACTACCTTAGTAATATCGGATAACTGAGCAAGGTCTAACTTCGCAGCCACACGTGGCATCACGTTCTTGCCATTTGCTGTTGCAGGTGCCAAAAGATGACTGTAATGATTTGCAATCGAGAGTATTTGGGCTGCTAAAGGCTCAGCTAACTGATCCCCTAGAGTAGCTGCATCAACCTGAATCACCTTACGCACTCCAGCGATTTGCGCAGCTGCTTGTGCAGCCACATCAGATTGGTTGCCAGCAACCAGCACATCCACCTCAGGAGAGCACTGCAAAGCAGCCGCTACCGTATTTAAGGTTGCAGCCTTTAAAGATAGATTATCGTGTTCAGCAATAACAAGAGCCGCCATTTAGATCACCTTCGCTTCATTTTTTAATTTATCAACAAGGGCTGCTACATCTGCAACCATCACGCCAGCACTGCGCTTAGGGGGTTCTTCAACTTTGAGAGTTTTGAGACGCGGCGTTATGTCTACACCCAAATCCTGAGGCTTCACGATATCAATTACCTTCTTCTTAGCCTTCATAATATTTGGCAGAGTCACATAGCGTGGCTCATTCAGGCGCAAGTCAGTCGTGATGACCGCTGGCAAAGTCAGCGCAATAGTTTCCAAACCACCATCTACTTCACGAGTCACAGTAGCCTTACCATCTGCTATTACTACCTTAGAGGCAAAAGTGGCTTGTGGAATATCTAAAAGACTGGCCAACATCTGACCGGTTTGATTACTATCATCATCAATTGCTTGCTTACCGAGAATAATGATTTGGGCTTGCTCTTTTTCAGAAAGGGCTTTGAGAAGCTTCGCTATTGCCAGTGGTTGCAGGTCAGCGTCAGACTCAACCAAGATTGCACGATCAGCGCCGATGGCTAAAGCAGTGCGGAGCGTTTCTTGGCACTGAGTCACGCCTGCACTCACTACTACTACTTCCGTAGCAACGCCAGCTTCTTTGAGGCGAACCGCTTCTTCAACTGCAATTTCATCAAAAGGATTCATGCTCATTTTGACGTTTGCAAGATCGACGCCTGAACCATCTGACTTCACTCGAATTTTGACGTTGTAATCAACGACTCGCTTTACTGCAACTAAGATCTTCATTTGGAATTCTCAATATTGATAAAAATTTGCAAACATTGGTTTAGCCTCTTATTTTATCCGCCCCAGCCTCGAGGGACTAAACATCAATAGCGGTGGCAGAGCCAGCTTGCTTGCGCAGTTCAAACTTCTGGATTTTTCCGGTTGAGGTCTTCGGCAACTCACCAAACACAATCGCCTTGGGCACCTTAAATCCAGCCAAATGCTGTTTGCAATGGGCAATGATATCCGCAGGAGTCACCTCAACTCCTGGCTTGATTTCTAAGAAGGCGCAAGGGGTTTCGCCCCACTTTGGATCAGGCTTGGCAACTACTGCTGCAGCAAGTACTGCAGGGTGGCGATATAAAACATCCTCGACCTCAATAGAAGAAATATTTTCTCCGCCAGAGATGATGATGTCTTTACTGCGATCTTTAATCTTGACGTAACCATCGGGGTTCATCACCGCCAAGTCACCCGAATGAAACCAACCGCCTTCAAATGCTTCTTTGGTGGCCTTCTCATTCTTGAGGTAGCCCTTCATCGCAATATTACCTTTGAACATAATCTCGCCCATAGTTTCACCATCGGCAGGAACGGGCTTCATTGTTTCTGGATCAAGCACATTAATCGCTTGTTGCAAGTGATAACGGACACCTTGACGCGCATTCAAACGAGCACGCTCACCAATATCTAAATTGTCCCACTCATCTTGCTTCACACAAATTGCAGCAGGACCATACGTCTCAGTCAAGCCATATACATGGGTTAAATCAAAACCGAGCTTTTCCATACCCTCGATGATGGAAGCTGGTGGTGCAGCACCTGCAATGAGCCCCTTCACACCAGCAGGTACGCCTACCTTCATTTCATCTGGGGCATTCACCAAGAGGTTGTGCACAATCGGCGCAGCACAGTAATGAGTAACCCCATGCTCTTTAATGGCAGCAAAAATATATTGGGCATCCACACGGCGCAAACAAACGTTAATGCCGGCACGGGCAGCAACAGTCCATGGGAAGCACCAACCATTGCAATGGAACATAGGCAAAGTCCATAAATACACCGGATGCTTATTCATGTCCCAATCGAGTACATTAGAAATAGCGTTGATTGCAGCGCCACGATGATGATAGACCACGCCCTTGGGATTGCCTGTGGTACCAGAGGTGTAGTTAAGGCAAATCGCCTGCCATTCATCTGCAGGTAACTGCCAAGCAAATTGGGGATCTCCTTCAGCTAGCAATTGCTCGTAGGTCAGTTTTCCCAACTTCTCACCTGCTACATCAAATTCTTTTTCTTCAACATCGATCACCAAAATATCGCGACCGCTTTCTTTCTTGGCGATTTCGAGTGCCTTTTTCATCACCGCTGAGAATTCTGGATCCACGATGACTACTTTAGCTTCACCATGGTTCAACATAAAGGCAATCGATTCTGCATCTAAGCGAGTATTCAAAGCATTTAATACGGCGCCAGCCATCGGAATACCAAAGTGAGCCTCCACCATAGGTGGCGTATTGGGCAACATCACCGCAACCGTATCTCCCAGGCCAATGCCATGCTTTTGCAAAGCGCTCGCAAGGCGATGGCAACGCTCATTGGTTTGCCGCCAAGTTTGACGTAATTTCCCATGAATGATGGCTATCTTATTTGGATAAATCTGGGCAGAACGCTCCAAAAAAAGTAGCGGAGTAATAGGAGTAAAGTTCGCTGAATTGCGATCTAACCCCTGTTCATAAATATTTGCCATCACACACTTTCAATAACAGTTTTTTTAATTCGGTTGGTATCACCTACAGATCAGCTAATGCCTTGACATGGGCCACCACACTTCGACCCAAAGCAGAGAGGTTATACCCTCCCTCTAGGCAACTCACGATGCGATTTTGTGCATAGTCTTTTGCAATTTCTTTGAGGCGCTTCGTAATCCAAACATAATCATCCTCAACTAAGCCCATTTGACCCAAGTCATCTTCGCGATGTGCATCAAACCCAGCAGAAATAATGATGAGCTCGGGCTCAAAGTTACGCAGAGCAGGCAACCAGCGCTCCTCCACAATGGAGCGCACTACGTCGCCGCGAGTGGTTGCAGGCAATGGCACATTCACCATATTGTCTGAGGGATCTAGACCGCTATATGGGTAAAAGGGATGCTGGAAAAAACTGCACATCATTACATGAGGGTCGTTGAAAAATGCCGCTTCAGTACCATTACCGTGATGCACATCAAAATCAATAATGGCGACACGTTCTATACCGTAGGCTTCTTGCGCATAACGAGCTGCAATGGCAACGTTATCAAATAAACAAAAGCCCATCGAACGGGTTGGCTCGGCATGGTGTCCAGGCGGCCTTACAGCACAGAAAACATTTTCAACTTCACCCTTCATCACGGCATCAACTCCTGCGATTGCAGCGCCTGCTGCACGTAACGATGCTCTATAGGTATGGGGGTTCATGATGGTGTCACCATCTAGCATGAAATAGCCGCTTTCTGGCGCGCGATCTCTCACAAATGCTACGTGGTCCGGGCTATGCACCAATTCCAGCTGGTCTTCAGTTGCTAGGGGCGCATCCAAATGATGAAGAAAGCGATCTAAACCGCTACGAATCAATTGATCATTAATCGCCTGAATACGCTCGGGGCACTCTGGGTGATGACTTCCCATCTCATGTTTTAGAAAATCTGGATGAGTTATGTATCCTGTTGTCATTGCTCTTAATCCTTAATAGCAAAACTCTTATTTTTATAATCTAATAAAATGTATTTATTTCTCAAAAATCGACTAAAGCGCACATGAATCTTCGCGCCTCCTGCTTACTACTGGCCCTCACTCTTGCTGGCTGCTCTAGCGCGCCAACACAGCCAACCAAGCCAGAGCAACCCATCGTAAACCAAGCTGATGATGCCGTCTCTGAAGTGCGGTTTAGTCAAAACATCAATGAACTCCTAAACCAAGTTTCCCAAACCCAAGAAATCCCTCTACAAAGCCTAGAATTAGGCTTTCTTGATGCTAAAACGATTCCTTCCATACGCAAATTGGTATTACCCCCATCCGGGACTTTTAAGAAAAATTGGCTGGCATACCGCAAGCGCTTCATCGAACCAGTTCGCCTGAAGGCTGGAAAGGCCTTTTGGGAAGAAAATCAGGCTTTTTTAAGTCAAGTCGAACAGGATTCTGGGGTTCCCGTGGAGATCATTGTTGCCATTATTGGCATTGAGACCATTTATGGGCGCCAGACCGGTAATTTTCGGGTTAAGGATGTCCTTTCAACCCTTGCATTTAGCTACCCTGAGACACCCAATAAGCCAGCCCGTGAACAACTTTTTAAGGATCAACTGAAAGAACTCATTCTTTTATGTTGGACTGAAGCGGGTGGAAAGTTGCCAGCAAAGAACAGTATCCAGGGCGTCAACAGCGCTCGCTTTAGCGCTTGCCTCAATCAAAATAGCTCCTATGCTGGCGCCATTGGTTTACCGCAATTCATGCCCAGTAGTATTCGCAGCTTTGCAGTCGATGGTGATGGCGACGGAAAAATTGATTTAAAGCAGAGCCCTAAAGATGCGATTGCCAGTGTTGGTAACTTCATGAAAATGCATGGCTGGCAAAGCGGCATGCCAATTTCTTTTCCCATCCAATCTATTAGCATAGCGGCCGCCAAAGAGCTCGCTGATGGACAACCACAACTAAAATATACAGTTCAAGAGCTGATTGAAAAAGGTATTTTGACCAAGCAACAAGGTGATTTGCAAAGCGGTGGTGTTGAGCCCAGTAGCAAAGCATTTATTGTGGACCTACCCTATCCAGATAAAGATGGTTCAGACCAAGTCCAGTATTTTGTGGGCTTAAATAACTTTCTGACAATTGTTCAATACAACCGCAGTTATTTCTATGCACAAAGTGTTGCTGAGTTTGCAGAAGCCTTGGGATACAAGAATCAAAGCGTAGTACCAGTCGAAAATACTGGCAAAGCAAAGGACACCAAAAGTACTAGTGAAAAATTGAAGCCCAAGAAATCTAGCGCAAAGAAAAAACCTAAAGTAAATTAAGCTGGGAACACACCGGTAGATAGGTAGCGATCGCCACGATCGCAAACAATAAAGACAATCGTAGCATTCTCAACCTGACGTGCAATGCGCAGAGCTACTACTAAAGCACCGCCGGCTGAGATACCGCAGAAGATGCCCTCTTCAGCCGCTAGGCGGCGAGCCATTTCTTCCGCATCTGCTTGAGTGACATATTCGATGCGGTCAACTTTATCCCCCTGATAAATTTTCGGCAAATACTCTGGGGCCCATTTGCGGATTCCCGGAATTTGCGAACCCTCTTCAGGCTGTGCACCAATAATCTGAATGTCAGGATTCATTGACTTGAGATAGGTTGATACACCAGTAATCGTTCCAGTAGTTCCCATTGCAGAAATAAAATGGGTGACTTGACCATCAGTGTCACGCCAAATCTCTGGTCCGGTAGTTTCAATATGAGCCCGAGGATTATCTGGATTGGCAAACTGATCTAGCAATCTACCGCGTCCCTCTCGTTGTAGTTGGAGAGCATAATCGCGCGCAAACTCCATACCACCAGAAGCCGCTGTCAGGATCAACTCAGCTCCATAGGCAGCCATACTTTGACGGCGCTCAATACTTTGATTCTCTGGCATAACTAATACCATCTTGTAACCTAACATCGCAGCCGTCATCGCCAAAGCAATACCGGTGTTGCCACTAGTTGCTTCAATCAAGGTATCGCCAGGTTTAATTTCGCCACGCTCTTGCGCACGCATGATCATCGACAGCGCAGGTCGGTCTTTCACCGACCCGGCTGGATTATTTCCTTCTAACTTACCCAAAATCACATTATTGCGAGTCGAGTTCTCGAGCCCGGGAATACGTTGCAACTGAACTAAGGGCGTATTGCCTACAGTTTGTGAAATAGTCAGGTAAGAAGGTTTGCTCATAAAGCCATTTTAGCCATAAGCCCACCTACACGCGAAAGGGTTTAATTTCTGCGACCTGCTCCCGCACGCTCCGGCTGATGGCGATGACTATTTTGATTACGAGAATGACGTCTGCCAGAGGGGCCACCCTCCTTCTGAGTTCTACCATTTGGCTCCCGAAAAGAGCCGGGAGCCTCAATTATTAAACCGTTATCCACCATCTTTTCGACGGATCTCATCCCAATGCCGCGGACTCGTTTCTGTAAGTCATTGGCATCTTGAAAGTGGCCGCCATCCAAACGCTCATTAATGATGGTTTTTGCCTTAGAGGGCCCAATACCTTTAATGCTCTCTAACTCTGATTGGGTAGCAGTATTCACATTGATTGGGGATGCATTAGTAACGCCAAGGGCAGAAACAGTCAATACTGCAGCAAGTGCAGCAGATCTCACTAAATCAGTTACAACACCAATATTCAAATATCGACTCATAAGTTCTCCAGTAGTAAATAAAAAATCCACGAACACAAAGTGCGCGTGGATCGTTTACAACGAATGGCTATGAGTATAGTTGACTTAAAACTTGAGTAGACGCAGTAATCAGTAAAGTCTGATAGTGTGCTATTTATTGGCTCAGAATAAATTTGGCAGCACGCCTGACTAGCTCTGGCTCAGTTTGATTAAAGCCATGGTATCCAAAAGAATCACAAACATTACCTTCACTGATACCACCTTCAATAATCTCTAGCTGAGAAATATAGTTTTTAGGTCTTGATGAAATAATGTATTCGGAGGCGGAAAGAGGTGTACCAGCACACTGATCATTGATATGATGAATTGCCAAAACGGGGAACTGAGGGTCGTCACTCAATCTGGCGGTTCGTACCGTCCCCGCAATAATAATTCCGGCTAGTGAGTTTGTCTTTACTTGATTTGCATAATATGTAGCGGTAGATGTCCCCATGCTATGACCAAAAATCCAAATCGGCAAGCCAGTTTTACTTTTATAAAAACTAAGCACTTCACCCACTCTTTTGAGGTGATCTTCTTGATCTCTGCGATCACCCCTTTTTAGGTCGCCTAAGTCATATGGAGTGTCGACTAGGACAGCATCAATCTGATATTGTGCCCAGAGGTCAATTGAACGGACAAAGGTGTGACGATTTCTAGTCGTGCCGTCATCTTTCAGACGTAGCATGCCCCCGCCACCTGGAAATAACAGAACTAGGGCTTTTGGATTTTTAGCATCCACCAAAAGTGTACGTGTAGGGGCATCCTGTTGATGCGGGACATCAAATACCTGCCCATGGGCGGCAATGCTAATTTGACATAGACACCATGCCAATAAAAATCTAGTTACCAATGATTCCCTTAAGACCAGTATAAATCGATACAGCGGTAGTGCCCAATGCAACAACCGTTCCACCATACTCTTGCAAGGTTTTCATTAAGCCATGTACATTTTTTATAGATGCTCCACCATCTTTTAAATTTAATGATGCAACTTTCATCATCGAATTTACAAGACCAGCTCTTCTGGCTCTTTGCTTAGCCAAGTATGAAACTCTACCCAGCAGCATGCCCGTTAAGAAACTAAACGCAATGCTGACGGAATACTCTAATACCTCTTTCCATTCAAAGAGATTCTGGGGCAATACAGGCGTTTTATCTACCAGGCTCGTAATCCAACTCATACCAATGACTGAGGAGATCGACCAAAAAAATTACCCCAATAAACCAAGGAAATAATTTATATGCGCTCTTATTAAATAATGCATAAGCAAATGGCAGTGGTAGGACCATTGAAATAATACGCAGATAGAGCATCTTGGTGTCATACACCACCACAATCAACCAATGTGCTGTGAGTAACAGTAGTAATGGGATGATGAGATATAAAGCAATATCTGATATCCACTGTAATGAAGACCTTTTTTCCAGCTTTTGATTTTGCTCATCTAATAACTGTTCTAGCTCAGCTATTCTGAGCTCATAAAGCTCTGGGCTTGGTACTGCTGCTAATTGCCCCTCCAGATCTGCAACCTTCGCCATCATTGGCTTAAATAAATAGAGGTCGCGACTACAGGTTTTGCAGACGTAAGCTTCTTTAGAAACCTCTGAAAGGCAATATGGGCAATTCATCATTTATTCACTACTAAATTTAATACTGAATTAGTCTCGCGACCTTCAGAGTCTTTAACAGTGACCCGTATTGTGTGCGTTCCTGGAGGAACTTCTGCTTTAGCAAAATCAATACCATTTGCTGAGATTGCATTTTTAAGGCGCGGGGTGAGATCAACAAAGGGCGACTTCATGTAAACCACTTTCACAGAACTAGGATCAATCTTTGCATCGCCACGTGGCTCAAAGTTCACTTTGAAATCAAATGGAGCGGCTACCGGCGTATCGGCCTCAGGTGATGTCAATTTAATCGCAGGGCCACGAGAGATTCCACGGGTAGCTAAAGTGCCGGCAGCTGGTGGAAGGGCTGCCTCTTTACTAGTAATTAAAGGAGCAGAAATTGCCACCTGCGTGGCAATCATTAGTGAAGTGATTAGTAATACCTTGGCTAATTTCATGAAAACCTCAAATAGTTAAAAATACAAGTTCTTTAGTTATAAATTCAATCACCAACCACTACAAAAGGGGCCCAGAACAAGGGGTGAGCATAAGCGTACTTCATGTTACCGCCTTCCTTCATGCCGCCTTGATCAATTTGATTGAGCATTGCCTGTCTTAGGAGCTCAGCCTTGCTAGTTCCCTGAGCTTTTTGCTGACTTTTAAAGAGGTCTGTCATTAAAGATCGAGAGGCAACTGAATCTACTGGCCAGTTTGATACTAAGAGTGCTTTAGCACCAGCAAAGAAGAAGGCTCTGCCAAGACCTGAGACTGCCTCAGAACCAGCCCCCTCACCAGCGGCGGTATTGCATGCAGAGAGCACTACCCAGTCAGCGTCTAACTTTAACGCAATTACCTTATCCATAGTCAGAAGGCCGTCATCTTTATCACCCGTGACATCAGGAGACGATAGTGCTAGCGCAGGTTGAGTTAAGCCATTAAGCTCTCCAGGCACTAAGCCATGCGTAGAGAACATGACGACTTTGCGGTCTGATAAATCCATTGAAGTTACCTGCCTCACGCTAGCTTGCTTATGCAAAAAGATATCACTAGGCTGAGCGCCAACTACTTTAGCAATTTCTTCGATTTCTAAACTAGTGTCAGGTAAACGCGGGAGCAGGGCTAACTCTGCTGAACTTACTCCAGAAGTCTTAGGTGCACTTCTTAATTTCAAAGGCATACCTCTTGTAGCAAGCTGTGTTGAGGGACTTTTTTGAGCACTTTTTTCCTGAGCGCTACTGAAGTAGGGGTCACCGAAACCAACGAAATTCTTTCGATTAGGATTACCCTCAGGAAGAGTTCTTAAAGCCGTGAGAGCAGTTACAGAAGGTACCTGAGCAACTGCGATATCTCTCGTAAGCCATGGAACTGACTTATAGCCAGCGAAAGCAATTGCGCCACCTTTTGCTGGCTGATTTGTTGCACGAGTAACTAGCAACGATATTGGTAACTGACCCAGCTCTGCATGAGGTACAACTAACATGACTTTTTTGCCTTTAAAGCCCGCCTCTACTGGCGCCAAAATTTCCTGATACAGCTTAAACGCTAATGCAACATCAAAAGGAGGTATTTCATCAATTGTTGATACACCAGGATCGAGCGCTTTTCGCAATTGCGCTACTTCCTTAGCCATTTGCTTACGGCCAATTGATAGTTGTGAAAACTGCGCTCCTTGCTTACTGATCGCCCAAACATAGCCGGTGTTTTCAGAAAAATACCACGATACAAGTACCTCATCAGCCTTCAATAGCCGCTGGGTTCGCTCAATTGAAGCAGGCTTAGGCTCAACCAGCTCCGCATAGTCAGGAAACTTTTTCTCAATCTCTTTTTTAAGCGCTTCACGCTGTAATTTAAATGCCTCTATATCTGACCGAATCTTTCCTTGAACTGCAGGCAATTGCTGATCAGGAGATGCTGAACGTAAGCCCGTTAATAATTCTGAGAGCGTATTAATGCGTCTTTGTAAGTCCTGCTCCTGCCGCGCTAGAACAGCTAATTGCGGATCCTTGATACTTGCTCGAGCAGCGCTGGCAGTCAGAGCCCTCTGAACGCCACTTCCCCTGGCAATATCAGCAATCTGGAAAGCCTGTGCTGCAGCAGTTGCTGTTTGAGTTGGATCAGTTTTTGCCGTATTTGCTAATGAGGCTAAATAGCTCTCCAATAGAAAGGTCATGCGTTGTTGTTGCTTAATACTTGTGGTGTCATTCTCTGCATCGTTGCGAGCTTGATCGATCAAGATAGGCATGGATAACTTAAATGCAGCATCTGCCTCAGACCATTTATTTTCAGCTTGCAAACTTGCTGCATCAAATGCCCGAATCATAGCCAATCGAGGAGAATTTTTATCGGCGCTAAGCTCCTGCCTCTGAAGCATGCCTGTTACCATCTCATTGGCTTGGTTAGACTTACCAGTCTTAAGCATTGCTAAAACCCAATCTAGATCCCCAAATTGATAGCTTTTTGCAATCTCTGGGTCTGTTTTAATGCCAGTAGCCATCTCCTCAAAAACTTGATTGGCCTCAGCATATTTTCCGTCCGCTACCAGCGCAGAACCTAATGATCGCTGGGCTAGGGCTAGTGTGCTATTAGCGCCTGTTGCACCAGCAGCCTTAACGGTACTCACAGCTAACTTAGATAGAAGAACGGCCTCAGCATATCTTCCTTGCTCATTGACGATGGTAGCCAGACTTCTTAGACCACGAGCAACTTCGATTGAATTTGAACCAAAGCTGGATAAAGAAAGGGTGATTGATTTTCGAGCATAGTATTCGGCATCAATTAATTTTCGCTGTCGTAGCAAGACGTTGGCTAAATTTAATTCACGGTTGGAGATCTGCGTGACATAAACCCGTGGATTATTAGAGGCATCAGTAGCAGACCTTACCTCATCTCCAACCACATCAATTTTTGATGAACTATTTTTAACTTTTTGATACTGCAGCTCTAGTAAATACAGAGTCTTTCTCAGAGATCGCTCACTCTCTAACCATTGCCCCTGTCCTGAAAAATAAATTCCGCGAGCACTCTCATAGGCCACCTCCCAATTTGAACCAAACTCCATATAACCTCGAGACCTTTTCAGGCTACTGAGAGTGGCATCCATGATCTCTAGCTCTTTTTTTGCTGCTTCAAAGTTTCCTGAATTTACATAATATGTAATTAGCAATCTACCCATGGTCATCTGAAAACCACTCAGATTGGGTAAGGCTGACAATTGATGTGCTTGAGCTTTTCGAATAAGAGATATAGCGACAGACTGCTTGCCAACAGAATTTTCCAGAACGCTTAAATTAATCAGATCATTTAAGTACAAGCGAGAATTTGTGGATGGATACTTGTTTACTGCTATCTCTAAGTTTTTCAGAGCCTCGCCAGTATTTCCTAGGTCTTCAAAGGCTGCTGATCGCCTAGTATAAAAATGATTCAGGACTTCGTTATCTTGTGAGGTAGGCAAAGGCACTGCCACTACTTTTTGCGCACGTTCAACAATCGCTAAGTCTGGTTTGGTTTGCTCCACCAGTTTGAGGATGTCTTTAATATCTCTAGGTGGAGCTTTAATACTCTCAATATCCACCTCTTCCTTGATAGTTGTAGCCAAGGCGGTGACTGAGAACAACAAAATTCCACAGCCAATCAAGAATGAAGGGATTACAGTGTGCCTGCGCATAGGATTTCCCTAGTTTTTATAAGGGATATATTAGCGGAACTTTGAAAAATAGAACCGCTCAATCGCCAACCACTACAAAAGGGGCCCAGAACAAGGGGTGAGCATAAGCGTACTTCATGTTACCGCCTTCCTTCATGCCGCCTTGATCAATTTGATTGAGCATTGCCTGTCTTAGGAGCTCAGCTTTACTAGTTCCCTGAGCTTTTTGCTGACTTTTAAAGAGGTCTGTCATTAAAGATCGAGAGGCAACTGAATCTACTGGCCAGTTTGATACTAAGAGTGCTTTAGCACCAGCAAAGAAGAAGGCTCTGCCAAGACCTGAGACTGCCTCAGAACCAGCCCCCTCACCAGCGGCGGTATTGCATGCAGAGAGCACTACCCAGTCAGCGTCTAACTTTAGGGTAAGGACTTTATCCATTGTCAATAAACCATCATCCTGGTCACCGGTTACCTCTGGGGAGGACAAAGCGAGTGCGGGCTGAGTCAAGCCATTAAGCTCTCCTGGTACTAAGCCATGGGTAGCAAACATCACTACCTTACGATTAGAGAGGTCTGTTGACATCACTTGTTTCACCGAAGCCTTTTGATGCAGGAAGATATCGCCATCACCAGCGCCAATCGCCTTACCAATCTCCTCCAACTCAAGACTAGTATCTGGCAGACGAGGCAGGAGTGCTAACTCAGCAGAGCTGACACCAGAGGTCTTAGGGGCGCTGCGTAAATTGAGTGGTACACCGCGCGTTGCTAATTGCGTTGCCTTAGCTTGCTTATCCGCTTGTTTTTCTTGCTGAGCGCTAAAGTAAGGATCTCCAAAACCAATAAAGTTCTTGCGATTAGGGTTGCCTACTGGCAACGAACGCAGCGCAGTCAAGGCAGTGACGGAGGGGACTTGAGCAACAGCAATTTCTCTCGTTAACCAAGGAACGGTCTTGTATCCAACAAATGGTGTTGCCCCACCCCTGGCGGGTTGGGCAGTTGGCTTGGTCACCAACAGAGATAAAGGTAGCTGACCTAACTCAGCATGAGGGACAGTGAGCATCACTTTTTTTCCAACAAAAGCACTTTGCACCGGAGCGAGCACCTGTTGATAGAGTTGATTAGCGAGCACTACATCAAAGGGAGGAATCTCATCAATCGTAGCCACGCCAGGATCAAGTGCTTTGCGTAACTGAGTCACCTCTTTGGCCATTTGTGTGCGACCGATCGCGAGTTGTGCAAATTGCGCAGGCCTATCTTTTGTAATGGCCCAAACATATCCAGCATTGTCGGCAAAATACCAAGAGATCAAAACTTCATCCGGCTTAAGCACTTTTTGTGTTCGCTCAACTGAGGCAGGTTTAGGCTCAACTAACTCTGCATAGTCAGGAAACTTTTTCTCAATCTCTTTTTTAAGATCATCGCGCTGAGCTTTAAAAGCAGTGATGTCAGCTCGAATTTTAGCCTGCACTGCAGGGAGTTGTTGATCTGGGGGCGCTGCAAGTAAATCAACTAGCAAACCAGAAAGACTTTTAATTCTCTGTTGCAAATCTTGCTCACGACGCGCCAGTCCGGCAAGCTGAGAATCGGAGATGTTGGCACGCGCTGCTGATGCAGTCAAAGCCTTTTGCACACCGCTACCTTTTGCTAAATCAGCAACTTGAAACGCAATTGCTGCTGAGACCCCCGAAGCGTCTGTCTTAGCTTGCTGGCTGAGAGAAGCCAGGTAGCCCTCTAGCACAAACGTCAATTGCTGAACCTGTCTTACAGACTCAACTGATGCTTCTAAATCATTTCTTGCCTGGTCTATCAGTATAGGAATCGCTTTTTTGAATTCAGGGAGCGCTTGGGTACCTTGGCCGCTTGCTTGAAGTGCGGCTGCATTAAAAGCGCGAATCATAGCAAGACGTGCAGAATCATCGCCCAAGCGTGTTCCATCCCTTGCTAACATGGCCGATGTCATATTAGCTGCTTGAGATGCTTTACCAGTTTTAATTAATGCGTATGCCCAATCTAAATTATCCGTTTGATAACGACCTGCTAATTGCGGATCACTTTTGATACCCTCAACCATCTCGGAAAAAACTTTGTCGGCCTGGATATAGCTTCCATCAGTTACATATGCTGAGGCCAATAGCTTCCTTGCCTCGGCCAAGGCGATTGAACCTTTTCCAACGCCTGACTCTAAAGTGGCCTTTAAAGCTGCTTCTGCTAGCAGCACTGCTTCTGCATTACGACCCTGCTCTGAAACTATTTGCGCTAGCGTCATTAAAGCAGTAGCTGTGTACCTAGAATTTGGACCGCTTCTATCAAGAGCTAAAGATAGCGCATCTCTAGCCTTTAACTCAGCATCGATCAGTCTTTTTTGGCCTAGATAGCTTTTCGCTAAATTATCTTTAATAGTGATTAGGGTATAAAAAGCTCCAGCTGAGCTGAATGCCGCCTCTTCTGTCGCTCGCTCCTCTAGATCCAGAACCTCAAAACCACGATTCTTATTTGTTTGTGCGATCTCATTTATGTAATTTTCTGCACGTTTTAGTGAAATTTCAGCATCAGTAAATTTTCCCTCGTCTAGAAAAATTCTGGCTTTCAATCGCTCAATCTTGGAGTCCCAGTTAAGCCGAGCCAATACCCGATTTGGATTTTTACCGGACCTAAAGAGCTCCATTTGCGCCAGTGATTTGTTAGCACAGTCAAAATCACCGAGTAAAAGGCAATTTTTTCCAATGTCTTCATATGTACTTAAGAGCCAACCATCAGAAGCCTTCGCTTGTGCCTGCTTAAATATTTCATTTGCCTGAACTACGTTACCTAAGGAACTTTCCAAAGTCCCATAAAAACGCAAATCCTCTACGCTGAATATAACATTTGCATTTGGATAATCATTCACTACCTTTTTAATATTTTCTAAGGCTTGTCTATCATCGCCAAGAACTTCATAAGCTTTTGCCTTGCGATAATAGTAATAACTTAATTTGTCGGAATCACTTACACTAGGCTTTGAAGATTCAATAATCTTTTGGGCTTTTTGTTGGAGCACTAAGTTTGGTTTAGTTGCCTGGAGCGTTCTTAAAATATCTTTAATATCGCGTGGGGGCGCCTTCATGCTTCCAACATCTACATCACCTTTTGAAATGACCGAAAAAGATAATGGCGCATAAATACTGCAGCACAGCATGAATGTGGCAATGATTGAGCGCTTTAGCATAGAAATCCCATAGAATTTATAAGGATATATTAGCTCACAAATAGAGTGGGATCTCCTGGAGGGGATGCCTAACTATTCTTTAAAATTAGCCTCTATAAAAGATGCTTTTTATAGCCTAAAGGGGATTAGCTAAGAACCCTGAATTCGCCTCTAACCACTCAATATAGCGACCTACACCTTGCTCAACATCTAGGAAGGGCTCTGTGTAGCCTGCATCACGAAGTTTGGTGAGGTCAGCTTGAGTAAAGCACTGGTACTTACCTCTAAGTGCATCTGGGAATGGAATGTACTCAATGGCTTTTTCTTTTACTAATTCCTGCAATGTTGCTGGCTTGGCTTTATCAAGCTTACGCATTGCATTAGCTACGGCGTGAGCAACATCATTAAAGGGTTGTGCACGACCACTACCTAAATTGAAGATGCCGCTGATTTCTGGATGATCTAAGAAGTAGAGGTTTACCTTCACAACATCTTCAACAGAAACAAAGTCACGGCTTTGCTCACCCGGACCATAACCACCGTACTCTCCAAAGAGTTTTACATGGCCATTTGCCTTGTACTGGTGATATTGATGAAAAGCTACCGATGCCATACGGCCTTTATGAGATTCGCGAGGACCATATACATTGAAATATCGGAACCCAACCACCTGAGCAGTGTTTGCTTTTTCTGCAAAACGCTTACGCATGACTTGATCAAATAAGAACTTAGAGTAGCCATAAATGTTGAGCGGCTTCTCATGCTCACGGCTCTCTACAAAAACATCAGAGCCACCATAGGTAGCTGCTGATGAAGCATATAAGAGCTGTACTTTTTGGGCAGTACAAATATCGAGCAAATCCATGGTGTAGCGATAGTTGTTCGCCATCATAAAAATGCCATCAGTCTCCATGGTGTCAGAGCAAGCGCCCTCATGAAAAACTGCCTTTACCTTGCCAAACTTACCACTTCTAAATGCCTCCAAGAACTCATCTTTATCCAGGTAGTCCATGATGTCGAGATCAGCAAGATTACGATACTTATCGGCGGGTCGAAGATCATCAACCGCAATAATATTTTTTTCGCCACGCGCATTGAGCGCTTGAACAATATTTGCACCAATGAAACCAGCGGCGCCAGTTACGATAATAGTCACTGTAGCTCCTCTGAAGTAACAGTTGCAGTTCCAAGCTTACCAACCACAATACCACCAGCACGATTTGCCAAAGCCATTGCTTTCTCCAAAGGCCATTTAGCAGCTAAAGCAACTGCTAGGGTTGCAATCACGGTATCACCAGCGCCAGATACATCAAACACCTCGCGTGCCTGCGCTTTGACGTGGCTAACACCAGCCTCGGTATATAAACTCATACCCTCCTCTGAGCGGGTCAGTAGCAATGCCTGAAGATCTAATGACTTTCTGAGAGCTTGAGCTTTATTTGTGAGATCTTCTTCGCTAGCCCACTTCCCGACCACCTGACGTAACTCACTCCGATTAGGGGTTAAGACAGTAGCACCGCGATACTTTTCATAATCCTCGCCCTTTGGATCAACCAAGATCACTTTATTTTGTGCTCTTGCTTGCTCAATCATATGAGCTACCTGGCCTAAGGCACCCTTACCGTAATCAGACAAAATCACGACATCAGCATTGCCAACCAATTTTTCAAAACGCTCTAATTTATGAGCCAAAGCCTTTTCACTTGGAGTCTCTTCAAAGTCAAGTCGAATTAATTGTTGTTGACGTGCAATCACACGCAACTTCACAATTGTTGGCACATCTGCATCAATTTCTAGCTGACTATCAACGCCACCTGATTTCAGTAAATCGACAACCCGCTTGCCAGGCTCATCATTACCAACAATACCGAGAATAGTTGTATTAGCGCCTAATGCGGCAACGTTACGAGCTACGTTAGCTGCACCGCCTAAACGCTCATCGATCTTGCCAACCTGCACTACCGGAACAGGAGCCTCAGGAGAAATCCGATTGGTATCGCCAAACCAGTAGCGATCAAGCATGACATCGCCAACCACTAGTAAACGGGTTTTAGAAAACTGGTCTCGGTTTGCTTTTTCCATAGGACTATATTTATATTTGCTTAATTATGTCGCCCAATACCGTAGTACTCAATACCCAATTCTTGCATAGCACTTGGTTCATAGAGATTACGGCCATCAAAAATGATTGGACGTGTCAGTTTTTGCATCACTTGCTCAAAATCTGGACTGCGGAAAGCTTTCCATTCGGTCACAATCACTAGAGCATCGCAGCAATCTAAAGCTGCCATTGGGTTATCCACCATAGAGACTTTCTGAAGGCCCTCTGGATTGCCCTTGAAGTCTATCTCTAGATAATGCTGGGCTTCTTTCATGGCCACCGGATCGTGAGCAACTACTGAGGCACCACGCTTTACTAACTCTTGAATAATCACGCGGCTTGGAGCTTCACGCATATCGTCGGTATTGGGCTTAAAGGCCAATCCCCAGAGCGCAAACTTCATACCCTGAAGATCTTGTCCAAAGCGCTTTTCGATCTTCTCAACCAAGATGTATTTCTGGAGTTCGTTGACCGCTTCTACAGCGTCCAGAATCTTGAGATCCCTGCCATGCTCCCTAGCCGTTTTAGAAAGAGCCGAGACATCCTTTGGAAAACAAGAACCACCGTAACCAGTTCCCGAGTATAAGAACCCATAACCAATGCGTGAGTCAGAACCAATACCTTGACGCACGGCTTCAATATCTGCGCCAACTAAATCTGCCAAGTTTGCCAACTCATTCATAAAAGAGATGCGGGTAGCTAACATAGCATTTGCCGCATACTTGGTTAACTCTGCACTCTTCACATCCATGTAATAAGTACGTTCATGGTGACGATTAAATGGTGCATAGAGCTTGCGCATCTGTTCTTTAGCACGCAAGCCTGCTGGCGTATTTTCTGTACCAATGACGATCCGGTCAGGGCGCATAAAGTCTTCTACTGCTGCACCTTCTTTTAAAAACTCTGGATTAGAAACTACCGAACATAAGTCAGCCGGCTGCCCTCTTTTTTCTAGCTCCTCTTTGATGGCAGCAGATACCTTATCTGCAGTGCCTACTGGCACGGTTGATTTATCAACAATGACTTTGGGGGTAGTCGCATGACGTCCAATATTACGAGCGGCAGCAACAACATATTGGAGATCAGCAGAGCCATCCTCATCGGGAGGTGTGCCTACTGCAATAAATTGAATATCTCCATGGGCAACAGATGCGGCAATATCCGTAGAGAACTGCAATCTACCTGCGGCACGATTGCGCTCAATCATTTCTTTCAAACCCGGCTCATAAATAGGAACGCCGCCAGAATTCAAAATATCAATTTTTTTAGGATCTAGATCTAAGCAGAAAACGTTATTACCCTGCTCAGCTAAGCAAGCGCCGGTAACTAAACCTACGTAACCGCTGCCGATGATGGTGACTTTCAAACGAGCTCCTAATTTATTTCTAATCTATTCAAGATGTCACATTGAGGGGCCACTTGGTGCGGCTCCTTCAGAACGTCTTGGGGAGTATGCCTCCCAATGATTACAACCAGGACACTGCCAATAAAATCTCCGCGCCCTAAAACCACAATTGCCACAAGTATATCTAGCCAAACTCGTAGTACGTTGACGCAAGAGGTTCAGAATTGATTGCAACTCTAAGACTCTCTCCGGATTAGCGCTACCCTCTTCTAGTGCAAGGCGCGTTTCAGCAAGCTTAGATAAAGCACTCAAACTAGGTGAATGCTGCATGACATCGGCAAGCATAATATTTGCCGCTTGAGGCCCCCGAATTTTCATGAGCTGCTTATGGACCAGATCCAATAACTCACCAGAAGCCTGGGTCTTTAATAAATCACACAGAAGATCCAAACCTGCATCAACCTGATTAATAGCAGTATGAGCAATCATCCAGCGATCTGCCAATAAATGCATATAAGCTGGGTGAGATAAAGCCACCAAACCCCAAACATCAATTGCTTGTCCTGGGCGCTCCATGGCCATCAAGTAATCACCTTGCAAAATCAATGCACGAGCATGATTCGGAACTGCTTGCAAAGCTCTTTGTATTGACTGCTCTGCTTCCTGCAGATCTTTGCGACGTAAGGCCTCTTGACCTAATTCACAATGAAACTGGGCAATCTCGGTTTGATGGGATTTGCCTTGCAGCGTCTCTAGCTCATGGGCAGCAATGATGGCCTTTTTCCAATCACGCTCAACTTGATACATTTCAAGCAAACTTTCTTTTGCTGGAACTGCAAACTTACCTTCACCCACACGATTTAACGAAGCTTCAGCACGATCTAGTAGACCGGCCCGCAAAAAATCACGGCCCAATTCGTAGGCAGCATGATCACGATCACGCGGCTTTAAGTCATCGCGATTAGCAAGATGCTGGTGCACTTTAATGGCTCGCTCAGTTTCACCGCGGCGACGGAATAAATTACCTAATGAAAAATGTAGCTCAACCGTTTCAGGATCTAATTGCGCAATTTTGACTAAGGTTTCAATCGCTTGATCTGGCTGCTCATTTAAAAGCAGGCTCAAACCTTTAAAGGTTGAGCGCTGCTGACGCATGCGCTCGCGTTCATCCATGCGATTCTCAAGACGCAAATCCCAGCGTGATGCTAACCACCCAATACCGAACATAACCGGTAGCAGCAATAGCCAAGATGTCGCTATCTGAATCATGGCGTACAGAAATTAAATAAAAAAATGGCCCGTATGGACCACTGAGGATGAGCCTGAATGTTAGGCACCAGAACCCTCTTTAGGGCCCGCCTGTTTCAGTGGCTTATAGTCCACTCGCTCGCGCAACTCTTTGCCAGGCTTGAAATGCGGAACGCGTTTTTCTGGAATCAAGACCTTATCGCCAGACTTGGGGTTACGACCAGTGCGCGCAGGACGATGATGAAGTACAAAACTTCCAACGCCGCGCAACTCAATACGCTTGCCCTCAGCCAAAGCATGAGTCATGGTGTCCAGCAAAGTTTTTACTGCCAACTCCACATCTCTAGGCAGAAGCTGCGGAAATTGTTCCGCGAGGCTCTCCACTAGTTCGGAGCGAGTAATGGCTTGTTGCTCTTGATCTGTCATGATCTATCAAAAAAGATCGCCGCCCTCCTAATGGAAAGCGGCGATATTGCTTTAACCCTGATTGTCCATTTTTGCTTTTAACAAAGCGCCCAAATTGGTTGTGCCAGATTGCGCATCACCTTGGAGCTTGCTCATTGCATCTTGTTGATCAGAACTGTCTTTTGCTTTGATTGAAAGATTGATTACGCGTGACTTACGATCAATATTAATGATCATTGCAGTAACGCTATCGCCTTCTTTCAGTACATTGCGTGCATCTTCAACGCGATCGGTTGAGATCTCAGAAGCGCGCAAATAAGCTTCAACTTCATCAGCCAAGTGAATAGTTGCACCCTTAGCATCAACAGCCTTCACAGTACCAGTAACAAGGCTACCCTTATCGCTTACGGATGTGTAGTTATTGAATGGGTCACCAGACAATTGTTTGATACCGAGAGAGATACGCTCTTTCTCAACATCAATTGCCAATACAGTAGCTTCAACTTCATCACCTTTTTTGTATTTCTTAACAGCTTCTTCGCCTGGTTCATTCCAAGAGATATCAGAAAGATGAACTAAACCGTCGATGCCGCCAGGCAAGCCAATGAACACACCAAAGTCGGTAATTGACTTGATTGCGCCAGTAAGCTTGTCGCCTTTTTGTTGAGCACGTGAGAACTCTTCCCATGGATTTGCTTTGCACTGCTTAATGCCCAAGCTAATACGGCGCTTATCTTCATCAATATCCAGAACCATTACTTCAACTTCGGTTCCTAATGCAGTAGCTTTACTTGGAGCAACGTTCTTGTTGGTCCAATCCATTTCAGAAACGTGTACCAAACCTTCGATACCAGATTCGATTTCTACGAATGCGCCGTAATCAGTCAAGTTCGTTACTTTGCCGAATAAACGGGTGTTCGGTGGGTAACGACGAGCGATACCAACCCATGGATCATCACCAAGTTGCTTCACACCGAGTGAAACACGGTTCTTCTCTTGATCGAACTTCAAAATCTTCGCGGTAACTTCTTGACCAACAGTCAACATCTCGCTTGGGTGACGTACGCGACGCCATGCCAAATCGGTAATGTGCAAGAGGCCATCGATACCACCGAGGTCAACGAATGCGCCGTAATCAGTGATGTTCTTAACGAGACCAGTAACAACTGCGCCTTCTTTAAGGTTAGACATCAACTTAGCACGCTCTTCACCTTGGCTAGCTTCAACAACCGCACGACGTGACAACACTACGTTGTTACGCTTACGATCAAGCTTGATAACCTTGAACTCCATCGTCTTACCTTCGTAAGGGCTGGTGTCTTTGATTGGACGTGTATCAACGAGTGATCCAGGCAAGAATGCGCGGATACCGTTCACCATCACAGTCAAGCCGCCTTTGACCTTACCAGTAACGGTACCGGTAACGATCTCAGCTTGCTCAAGAGCTTTTTCCAAATTCATCCATGATGCCAAGCGCTTTGCTTTGTCACGGGAGAGGATGGTGTCGCCATAGCCGTTTTCAAGGGCATCGATAGCAACAGAAACGAAATCGCCAGGAGCTACTTCAATCTCGCCAGCGTCGTTATGGAATTCTTCAACAGGAATAAACGCTTCAGACTTTAAGCCAGCGTTAACAACGACGAAGTTATGGTCGATACGAAGAACTTCAGCCGAAATAACTTGGCCGGTCTTCATATTCGATCGGGTTAATGATTCTTCAAATAATTCTGCAAATGATTCAGACATGTGTATTCACTTTGTGCCGTCAGAAGGCCCGACGGGTTAGGTTAAAAAAGCCTTAAAGAAACACGCTAATGAAATAATCGCGTTGTGGAGCTTCTTAAGACACCAAAAACAACTCACTGCTTTTACTACTGATAAAACTAAACAATCGCAGATTGATACCAATCCAAAACTGTCTTAACTGCTTGATCTATCGATAAATCTGATGTTTCAAGCACTTTTGCACCATCAGCAACCAGCAAGGGTGCGGTACCTCTACTACTATCTCGGGCATCGCGCTCCTGCAAATCTTGCAGTAAGTCGGAAAGTTTAGCAGAAATTCCCTTAGCTATCAATTGCTTATAGCGTCGTTCGGCCCTGGCAGCTGCTGTTGCAGTCAAGAAAACCTTCAAAACTGCATCTGGGAATATAACGCTGGCCATATCCCTGCCATCCGCTACCAAGCCTGGAGACTGCCGAAAACTACGCTGTAGACCCACTAAAGCTGAGCGAACCTCAGGATGAACCGCGACAGCGGAGGCTCTCAAGCCAATGCTTTCAGTGCGGATGGAGTCTGCAACATCCTCGCCGTCCAAGAAAATATTGCTATTTTTGAATGAAATCAATAACTTAGGGACTAAAAGACCTAATTCTGGGCCATTTTTAACATCGATTCCCTGTTTTTCGCTGGCCAAAGCAACCAGCCGATAAAGAGCGCCGCTATCCAGATAATGAAACCCCAGCTTTTCTGCCACCAATGAAGCAACCGTGCCCTTGCCTGATGCAGTCGGTCCATCGATTGCAATGACTGGGTAAGCACTCATGAAATCAGCTCACTACCTTTGTAAATTCTGCAAAGTAAGTCGGGAAGGTTTTGGCTACGCAATTGGGATCGTTGATTATCAAAGCATGCGGACCAAAAGCTGCAAGCGAGAAACACATCGCCATGCGATGGTCATCATAAGTACCAATACCTTCGTTGGGTGATTTCCAATTGCCTTGCGATGGGGCATTCACAACAATATAGTCGGCACCCTCTTCAACAACCGCACCAACTTTTCTTAATTCCGCTGCCATGGCGGCGATACGATCCGTTTCTTTCACGCGCCAACTCGCAATATTATTTAAACGTGTAGCACCTTCGGCAAATAGGGCTGCAATAGCGAGAGTCATCGCTGCATCTGGAATTTCTGTGCAGTCTATTGTGATCCCCTTAAGTTTGCCATTGGCATTTTTTACACCAGACACCTCAATCCAATCCTCACCAGCAGAAATATTGGCCCCCATCAATGCAAGCGCATCAGCAAATGCCACATCACCCTGAATACTGTCATTACCGACGCCGAGCACTCTTACAGGACCAGCACCAATAGCACCTAACGCTAAGAAGTAGGAGGCAGATGAAGCGTCACCCTCAACCGATAACTGACCAGGACTCTTATAAACAGCATCCGACGTTTTTGCTGGAATCACAAATGACTGCGCATCAGGGCAAGCAACTGTTACACCAAAGCGCGCCATTAATTTCAGGGTGATATCAATATAAGGACGTGAAATGAGCTCACCAATAACTTCAATGCGGACAGGATCCTTTGCTACTAAGGGCAAAGCCATGAGCAATGCCGTCAAGAATTGGCTCGATACATCACCACGTACTTTAACGACATCCTTAATCTGAATATCTGCCGCTAAGATTTGAATTGGCGGATAACCTTCTGCTAATTCGTATTCAATCTTCGCACCCACTTGACGGAGTCCATCAACCAAATCCCGAATCGGTCTTTCATGCATACGAGCCACACCAGATAGGCGATAGTTACCACCCTGCATTGCTAAAGCAGCAGTTAACGGACGCATTGCAGTGCCTGCATTACCCAAAAAGAGATCGCCCTCCTGGATGGGAAACTTGCCGCCACAACCCTGGACCACGCAAACCTTGTCAGCTTGATCAATGACGGTTAGGCCTAGTTGACGCAAAGCATTACGCATGACCTGTGTGTCATCGGCATCCAGTAAATTCTTTAACGTGGTGGTGCCTGTTGAAAGCGCAGCAAGTAAAAGTGCGCGGTTCGAAATACTTTTGGAACCAGGCAAAACAATCGAGCCCTGAGCTCGCGTGAATGGACCGATCTGAATACTAGGCAAATGACTCATCAAGCCTCATCCAAGTTTTGTCGTGCTTTACTTGCCTTGTTGAATAGCTTTTCTAGACCCGCACCATCATTCTCGGCAACCAATGTACGTAGATGATTCACGATCAATACATATTGATCTAACTCTTTCAGAATGGCAGTTCGATTGCCCAAACAAATATCACGCCACATTTCTGGGCTAGAGGCAGCAATCCGAGTGAAGTCTTTAAAGCCTGCACCGACATGATCTAACTTTTGATCAGCATCTTCTGAGTTGACTACGCTGGCCATTAAGGCATAAGAAAGCAAGTGTGGAAGATGGGATACAGCTGCATAGATAGCATCGTGCTGTACGCTGCCAATTTTTTTCACCACTGAACCCACTGACCCCCAGAAACCAACGATCAAGGTCGTGTCTTCAGGAGAATTCTCTTGCAAAGGACAAACAATCGTTTGCTTGCCCTGAAATAAATCTACCTTTGCAGCGCTAGCTCCATGCTGCGCACCACCGGCAATCGGGTGGGCTGGCACAAACTGACAAGCCTTCTTGCCTAATACTTCTTTAGCCGCCAAGATAACATCACCCTTAATGCTGCCAGCATCAGTAATCATGGTGCGAGGTTCAAGATGCGGCTCCATCACTTCAAAGGCAGCTCGCATTTGTGCAACTGGCACGCAAAGCACAATCACATCAGATTGTTTTGCTGCTTCAACTAAATCTACTACACCATCAATCGCACCCATCTTTTGCGCTTGATCTAAATTTGCCTTGCTACGACCAACCCCTAAGACCTTAGTTACCACTCCCGCTTTCTTGAGAGCTAAACCTAAGGATGCGCCAATCAAGCCAACACCAACAATGGTGACTGTGCCGTAATTACTAGCGGGATTAATGATGGTCATAATCGATATCTCTTTAAGCCAGGATGGCTTTTAACGCCTCAATGAATGCTGCATTCTCTTGGGGTAAGCCAATCGAAATACGTAACCATTGCGGTAGACCATAATTACCAACTGGTCGAACAATAATGCCGCGCTTGAGCAATTCCAAATTAATACGCGCACCCGCCTGATCATCATCACCCACTTTAACTAGAACAAAGTTTCCAGCAGATGGTAGGTAAACGAGATTTAATTGCTCAAATGCTTTAGTAAGCTGCAGATAACCGGCACGATTTAATTCAAAACCTTCTTGCAAAAATGCTTTGTCCTGAAATGCTGCAATGGCTGCAGCCTGGGCAAGACTATTGACATTAAACGGTTGGCGAATGCGATTGAGTAAATCCGTTAAATGAGGCTGGGCAACACCATATCCAATCCGCAGACCAGCAAGGCCATAGGCTTTGGAGAAGCTACGTGACAAGATCATATTAGGGAAGCGCCCTACCCAAGCAAGCGCGTCATAACGCTGCTCTGGTGTCAGATATTCGTTATAAGCTTCATCCAAGACAATGACGACATGTGAGGGCGCAGCCGTCAGAAAATCTTCAATCTCTTTTGCACTGAGATAACTGCCGGTGGGATTATTAGGATTAGCAATGAATGCTAATTTTGCTTTATCTCCAGCCGCTTTAATCGCCGTTAACATCGCCGGCAAATCATGGCCATAACTTTCAGTAGCAGCAACTTCAACTGCTTTAGCACCTATCGCCTGGGTTGCCAGAGGATAAACAGCAAATGCATGTTTAGAAAAGAATACTTCGTCGCCCGCTTGTGCAACAGCACGTGCCGCTAGTTCCAGAATGTCATTACTGCCATTGCCGAGCGTAATCCAATCGGTTGGCACACCCAAGGAGGCAGCAAGAACATTCTTAAGCTCAAAACCGTTCGAGTCTGGATAACGACCTAAGTCACCTGCCGCCTTGAGCATCGCATCTTTCGCCGACTTTGGCATACCCAATGGATTTTCATTGGAAGCCAATTTCACAATCTTTTTTTCGTCCAAACCATACTCACGAGCCACCTCACTAATGGGGCGCCCACCAACATAAGGTGCAATAGCATGAATGTGTTTAAGACCAATCTTAGATGTCATTTGGCTTTATTAATGTATTTACTAATTTTCAAAATTACTTAAGCGGAGTGCGGATAAGACCCCAGGTTCTTATAGAACGCTGCAGTTTCTTTTAATTCCTCCAGAGCCTTCACCACTTTGGCATCATCTGCATGGCCAGCGATATCAATGTAGAAGTGATATTCCCAAGTACCTTTGCGCGCAGGGCGAGACTCGAAACGGTTCATCGAGACACCATGCTTTGCTAGAGGAGCAAGTAAGCGATGAACTGCGCCTGGCTGATTGTCAACCGAGAGAACTAAGGATGTCTGATCTTTACCGGTTGGCTGGCATTCATAAGCACCAACGACGACGAAGCGAGTACGGTTATGCGGATCATCCTGAATCTGCGCAGCAACTGCTTGTAATCCATAAGCCTCTTGTGCAGGATCACCAGCAATTGCAACCAAAGTTGGATCACTGGCAGCTAAGCGTGCCGCCTCAGCATTACTACTGACAGCCTGGCGCTTTAAATGCGGAGCATGCACACTTAACCATTGTTGGCACTGAGCTAATGCTTGTGCATGCGCACACACTGTTGTCACACCATCTAGATTTCCAGTTTTGGTCAAGAGGTGATGACGAATCGGCAGCACTACTTCGCCGCTAATGCGCATTGAAGAATCTAATAACAAATCCAATGTCCGTGAAATAGCACCTTCACTAGAGTTCTCAACGGGTACAACACCAAATTGCGCAGCGCCCTTCTCAACTGACTTAAAGACCTCATCCAGACTTGCGCAGGGCAAGCCAACAATCGAATGACCAAAATAGGTTTGGGCGGCCTGCTCAGAGAAGGTGCCTGCTGGCCCAAGATAAGCAATCGTTTGACGAGCCTCTAAAGCTCTGCAGGCAGACATGACTTCACGCCAAATAGCTGCAATCCCATCGGCCAATAAAGGTCCAGTATTGATTTCTTGAAGACGAGCAACAACCTGGCGCTCGCGCTCAGGACGAAACACTGGCGATGAGAAACCACCTTTGACATGACCAACCTCTTGCGCTGCTTTAGCACGCTGCGTCAACAAATTTAAAATCTCTGCATCTAATGCATCGATTTTTTCTCGCAGGGGAGCTAGGCGCTGTTCTTCAGTACTCATTAAGCCCGCCTTTCAAAATCATGCATAAATTCAATTAATGCTTTAACACCTTCTATGGGCATCGCATTGTAAATACTTGCGCGCATGCCACCCGCTGCTTTATGGCCGCGCAATGCAACCAAACCAGCAGCGTTTGATTGCGCCAAGAACTCCGCATTCAAAGACTCATCTTTTAAGAAAAAAGTGACATTCATACGAGAGCGATATTGCTTTTCAACACGATTCTCATACAGGCTACTTTGATCTAAGAACTGATAGAGCAAGTCAGATTTTTCTTGGTTGCGCTTTTCAATAACCTTAACACCGCCCTGCTTAAGAAGCCACTTAAATCCGAGGCCAGCCATGTAAATCGAGAAAGTTGGTGGCGTATTGATCATCGATTGAGTACCAGCCTGGACAGCCCAATCCCAAATCAAGGGGGTGATCCCCATGGAGTGACCTATCAAGTCTTTGCGGACGATCACAATCGTCACGCCGGAGGGGCCAATATTTTTCTGAGCACCGCCGAACCAGACACCACATTGAGTGACATCCATTTCCTTAGAAAGGATGTTGCTAGAAATGTCTGCTACCAAGGTGGTTGCACCAACATCAGGTACATCTGGAAACTCAACGCCGCCAATAGTCTCATTCGCACAGTAAAGAACATAAGCCGCATCATTCGACAACTTCCAAGTATTTCTTGGCGGAATGGTGTTGAACTTTTCTGCAACAGAAGTTGCGGCTAAATTCGCTATGCCGTACTTTTGCGCTTCTTTATATGATTTTTCTGACCATACGCCAGTAACAACGTAATCCGCCTTAGGACCATTCTTAGCCATAGGCATCAGATTCATTGGAATCGCTGCATTCTGCCCCAGGCCACCGCCTTGCAAGAGCAATACTTCATAGTTGCTTGGAATATTCATCAAGGTGCGCAGATCCTGCACTACCTCTTCATACACTTCCATGAACTCTTTGCTGCGATGGCTAATCTCCATCACGCTTGTGCCAAGACCTCGCCAATTCAGCATTTCATCGGCCGCCTGCTTTAATACCTCTTCAGGCAAAGTAGCAGGCCCCGCAGCGAAATTGAAGATGCGGTGGTCGAAGCTCATAGTCTTAGCTAGTCTAGTGGTGACGCTTTACGCATCACCTGCCGCATCAGAAGTGGAATCAGTTGCTGGATCAGCAGAGATATCACCCTCTTCTACCTCATCACCCTCATCATCTGAATCACTTTCAGCAATGCGTTGCAAGCCAGATAAGCGAGTACCTTCATCAACGTTGATCAAAGTAACACCTTGAGTCGCACGACCCATCTCACGAATTTCAGAAACACGTGTACGCACTAAGACACCGCCAGTAGTGATCAACATAATTTGATCTTCTGGAGATACCAATGCAGCAGCAACCACTTTACCGTTGCGCTCAGAGGTCTGAATCGCAATCATTCCTTTGGTACCACGACCATGGCGGGTGTACTCAGCAATTGGTGTGCGCTTACCGTAACCATTTTCAGTTGCGGTTAAGACACTACTTGGAATTGCAATGCCATTAGCGTCAACTACTGCGGCTTCAGCGCCTTCAGCAGCCTCTGCTGGAGCAACCAACATCGCAATCACCTGATGGCCATCACCCAGATTCATGCCGCGTACACCGCGTGCAGTTCTTCCCATTGGACGAACATCATTTTCATCAAAGCGCACTGCTTTACCTGCATCAGAGAACAACATCACATCGTGCTGGCCATCAGTAATCGCTGCGCCAACTAAGAAGTCATTCTCATTCAAGTCGACAGCAATAATGCCGGCCTTACGAGGGTTAGAGAAGTCAGATAAACGGGTCTTCTTCACAGTGCCTAAGCTGGTTGCCATAAAGACGTAGTGATCATCTTGATATCCCTTGATTGGGAGAATCACAGTGATCTTTTCGCCTTCGATCAACGGGAACATATTGACGATTGGCTTGCCACGTGAAGTACGACTACCTTGCGGCACCTCCCACACTTTGAGCCAGTACATTCGGCCACGGTCAGAGAAGCACAGAATCGTATCGTGTGTATTTGCTACGAATAAAGTATCAATCCAATCTTCATCCTTAGTAGCAGCAGCTTGCTTGCCACGACCACCGCGTTTTTGCGCTCGGTATTCGCTGAGCGGCTGACTCTTCATATAACCAGTATGTGAGAGTGTTACCACCATATCTTGCGGCGTGATTAAATCTTCTGTGAAGAGTTCAGTAGCATTCATTTCAATGAATGAGCGACGACCGCTATCACCGCCAGCTTTACCAAACTCAGCTTGAACTTCTTTGAGCTCACTCTCAATGACAGAAGTAACGCGCTCTGGCTTTGCTAATAAATCTAACAAGTCAGAAATTTCTGCCATCACTTCTTTGTATTCGTTAACAATCTTATCTTGCTCAAGACCTGTCAAACGTTGCAAACGCATTTGCAAAATTTCTTGCGCTTGACTATCAGAGAGGCGATACAAGCCAGTAGTCTGCATGCCGTACTCAGGCAACAAACCTTCAGGGCGATAAGCGTTACGGCCACCTGGCGTATCTGTCTCAGCGCGTGCCAGCATCTCACGCACCATTGAAGAATCCCAAGCCTTGCCCATCAACTCTTGCTTCGCAATCACAGGATTTGCAGCAGCTTTAATAATTGCAATGAACTCATCAATGTTTGCGAGTGCAACAGCCAAACCTTCTAAGACGTGGCCACGCTCGCGCGCTTTACGCAATTCGAAAATGGTGCGACGTGTAACTACTTCACGGCGATGCTGCAAGAAGTACTCGAGCATTTGCTTCAAGTTGAGCAAGCGTGGTTGGTTATCCACCAATGCCACCATGTTCATACCGAAGTTATCTTGTAGCTGAGTGCTCTTGTATAAATTATTGAGAACAACCTCAGGCACTTCGCCGCGCTTGAGTTCAATCACAACACGCATACCGGATTTATCTGATTCATCACGCAAATCAGAAATACCTTCAACTTTCTTCTCATTGACCAATTCAGCAATGCGCTCGAGCAAGTTCTTCTTGTTTACTTGATATGGCAACTCATCAACGATGATCGCTTGACGCGCACCCTTGTCGATATCTTCAAAGTGGGTCTTGGCGCGCATCACCACGCGACCGCGACCAGTGCGATAGCCCTCGCGAACACCCTGAACACCATAAATAATGCCGGCGGTCGGGAAATCTGGGGCTGGAATGATCTCAATCAGCTCGTCAATCGAGCATTCTGGGTTATGCAGGACATGCAGACAGGCTGTAACCACCTCATCCAAGTTATGAGGAGGAATATTGGTCGCCATTCCCACAGCAATGCCTGAGCTGCCATTAATCAGCAAATTAGGCACTTTTGCAGGAAGAATCAGGGGTTCTTTCTCGCTACCATCGTAATTTGGCCCAAAATCGACGGTTTCCTTATCCAAATCGGCCAAAAGCTCATGGGCGATCTTGCGCAGGCGGATCTCCGTATACCGCATTGCAGCAGCGTTATCACCGTCTACAGAGCCAAAGTTGCCCTGGCCGTCAACCAGCATATAGCGCAGGGAGAAATCCTGGGCCATACGAACGATAGTGTCATACACCGCAGAATCACCGTGCGGATGGTATTTACCGATTACATCGCCAACTATACGGGCAGATTTTTTGTAAGCTCGGTTCCAATCGTTGTTTAATTCATACATTGCGAATAAGACCCGGCGGTGAACCGGTTTGAGGCCGTCACGTACGTCTGGCAGGGCTCTGCCGACGATGACGCTCATAGCGTAGTCCAAATAGGACCGCCGCATTTCGTCTTCGAGGGATATTGGTAGTGTTTCTTTAGCGGCTTGTTCCATCTATAAATAATATCATTTTGATGACAGGTAGCCCCTATGCTAAGATTCTGTCAGTTTGTACGAAATTGAGATGTGTCGCTTTGCGGTCTTTTGCTTCAAAGTAGGGCGAATTACATTTAAGTTTGACTTTAATTAAAAAAGAGATTTGAGGACTAAAAATGAACAAAACCCTAAAACTGGTACTTGCTGGTGTAATTTCTGTTGCTGCTACTGCTGCTTCTGCTCAAAACGTTGACAACTGGGTCAACGCGACTGGTACAGCTTGGAAAAACGGTGACGGCACATTGTGCTGGCGTGATGCTAGCTGGACTCCTGCAACTGCAGCTAAAGGTTGTGATGGTGCTTTGACACCAGCGGCTCCTAGAGCAGCTTCTGGCGTTAGCCAAAGCAAAATCACTTTGCAAGCTGACACACTCTATGACTTCGACAAAGCTACATTGAAGCCAGAAGGTCAAGCTACATTGGATAAGATCGCTAGAGATTTGAGCAAGATCAAATTAGAAGTAATCATCGCTGTTGGTAACACTGACAGCGTTGGTTCAGATGCATACAACATGGCCCTCGGTCAGCGTCGTGCGCAATCCGTTAAAGCATACTTGGTAAGCAAGGGTGTTGACGGTAGCCGCATCTACACAGAATCAAAAGGCAAGAGCAATCCAGTTGCAAGCAATGCAACTGCTGAAGGCCGCGCTAAGAACCGCCGCACCGACATCGAAGTTGTTGGTACAGCTGCTAAGTAATTCACTTTACTTGTAAAAAAGCCCGCTTCTTGCGGGCTTTTTTATTTCCGCTATATTCATAGAATCCTTCAATAGCCCTATACAAAGCCAAGCTGCCATGAACGTCGATCAATCTGAAATTGCTAAATTTAGTGCTCTAGCCCATCGTTGGTGGGATCCGAATAGTGAATTCAAGCCACTTCACGCTATCAATCCATTGCGTCTCGATTGGATTAAATCTTTCGTGAATCTAGAGGGTAAAAAAGTTGTGGATATTGGTTGTGGCGGTGGCATCTTAGCTGAATCTATTTCTCAATCCGGTGCTGATACCACTGGCATCGATCTTTCTGAAAAGGCGCTCAAGGTTGCTGAGTTGCATGCACTCGAAGTCGGCGCAAAACTCACCTACCGCTCTATCTCAGCAGAAGCATTGGCTGATGAACAGCCAGAACAATACGATGTAGTCACTTGCATGGAGATGCTTGAGCATGTTCCAGATCCCGCCTCTGTAGTTCGTGCCTGCGCTAAGCTTTGTAAACCCGGCGGCACGCTTTTTTTCAGCACCCTAAATCGCAATCCGAAGTCCTACTTATTTGCCATTATTGGGGCCGAATATATTCTCAAACTACTCCCCAAGGGTACTCACGAATACGCCAAATTCATTAAGCCATCTGAACTGGTTGCCTTCACCCGCAATGCAGGTCTAGAGATGATCGGTATCAAAGGTCTTAGTTACAACCCTCTAACTCAGGTTTATAGCTTGAGTGATGATGTCACCGTCAATTACATGATTGCCGTTCGGAAGTGACCCCTGGCGTGAGTAATGCAACAAGCCCCTATCATGGCGTCTTTTTTGACTTAGATGGCACCTTAGCGGATACAGCGCCTGATTTGGTTGCCGCTACCAATCAACTACTGGTAGCTCGCAATCTAGCTCCCAAGCCTTATGAGGTTCTGCGCCCCCATGCTTCTGCTGGCGCACGCGGTCTTCTAGAGGGTGCTTTTGGCATCACTCCTGATCACCCTGACTTCATCTCACTACGGGATGAGTTTTATACAAACTATGAGAATGCACTCCTCGTCCACAGTACATTATTTGAGGGGGCAGATCATCTGTTAGAGCAAATGGAGAAAGCAAATCTTCCCTGGGGAATCGTGACTAACAAAAGTGAACGTTTCACTAACCCACTCACTGATCTCATGGGTTTACGTCAAAGAGCTGTTTCAACAGTTTCTGGCGATACAACGCCTTATTCAAAACCGCATCCAGAACCGATTTTGCACGCTGCCAGAATTGCCAACATTGATCCTAAAAAATCAATTTATGTAGGTGACGACATTCGCGATGTGATTGCAGGTAAAGCTGCTGGCATGCTCACAGTTGCTGCCGCATACGGTTACTGCGGCTGCAAAGAGCCCCCTACGCTCTGGGGAGCCGATTACATCATTAATCACCCTCTCGATTTATTGCAAATCATCTTCCCCAATAGGGGATAACAACACTTCCAAAAGATATTCGGCAATTTAAGGCTAGCGGCTTTAAAATGGAGTTTCCTATGCATGAACTCCGGGGTCGACATGGTTTCGACGTGGATTACAAAGCATCAAGGGCATACCGAGGACCCGTTATCTCGTAAATCAATGGGAATGTAATAACTGCTAACGACGAACGTTACGCACTAGCCGCTTAATTGCGGTTGCCCCTGAACTGATTCTCTCTTGGGTCAGGTAGCGCAAGCTACATCAGGGTCATTTACAAGAGATAAGACTATTTCGTGTCACGAGGGATAGTACGAAAATTTAGTGAATCGTCAGCGAGGAACGTGTCAATCTGTGCCTAACTGATTAAATTAAATGATATGACTAAGTATGTAGAACTTGTTGTGGAGGATTTGCGGACGCGGGTTCGATTCCCGCCGACTCCACCATTTTGAAGTATGTAACAGTCCAACGCCACCCACCAGGGTGGCGTTTTTCTTTATGGATAAAGGCCCGCAAGGCCATCATGGTCTTTCTAAATCCAGCTCTAGCCAAAACCTCTGGGGGTATTATTGGGGGTATTCAAGCAAAATCGAACTGGATAAAAAACATGGTTGGGGGTACGTCTGGAAAGCTTACGGATAAAGGGATTAAAAGTTTTATCGCCCGCAAAGTTATTGGCAGCAAGCTTGCAGATGGACAAGGTCTTTATCTACTTATCACTCGTGCCAAAACTGCTTCATGGCGAATTAAATATCGCATTGAAGGCAAAGAAAAAAGTTACACCATCGGTACGTATCCTCAGAGCAGTTTGGCTCAGGCAAGACTTGAGCTAAAGGAAGTTAAAGCTTCACTGAATAAGGGCCGCGATCCCGTAGTTGCTAGGCGTATAACAATGGCCCAGGCGGCAGCCCATTCTGAGAGTACCTTCAGGGCTGTGGCCGAGGAATGGTTCGCTATGAAGGAGAAAGAATGGAGCCTAACCCACCATACCAAGTCTAAAAGGGCATTTGAGAGGGATATTTATAAAGCCCTGGGCGAACTTCCCATTGAAAGCATCACCCCTTCTGTCATCGCTAAGGCTATTGAAACAATCAATAAGCGAGATGTTCTGGAAACCGCCACAAGAATTTTGCAGCACTTGAATGGCGTCTTTCGTTATGCGCAAGCAAAAGGCTTATGTGAAATTAATTCTGCCGCGCCCGTAAAAGAAATTCTTCCTAGAAAGAAAACTAATGGTCACATGCCTGCATTACTTGATTGGAATTCTTTGGGCGCCCTCTTACGCGCAGCAGAAGCTGCGCGTCTTTCACCATCAGTGAGAGCTGCTCATCGCCTTCTCGCATTTAGTGCAACGCGTATTAGTAACGTTGTGCAGGCTGAGTGGAAAGAGTTTGATCTTGATGCAGATATTCCGATCTGGGTAATACCTCGCGCGAAGATGAAAGATCACACACGTATTGGCGATCATCGAATTCCTCTAGGCCCACAAATTACTGCAGAGTTGAAACAATGGGGAAAACTTTTTGGAAGAAAAGGTTATGTATTTCCATCGCCGACAGGCAATCAATTCATTAGTCGTGAGAGTCTAGAGAAAGCTTATCGGGTAACACTCAATATGTCAGGAAAGCATGCGCCACATGGCTGGCGCAGCGCCTTCTCCACCCTAGCCAGAGATAATGGGTTTGAGCAAGATGTTGTTGAGCTAGCACTCGATCATGCTCATGGGAATGAGGTTGTAAGGGCCTATGACCGTGGCGAACGATTTACACAACGAGTTGGTCTTTACAAATGGTGGGGCGAGAAACTAACTCAGGCTCAGAATGGTGCTGAGGTTATTGAGCTACAGAGGAAGGTTGCATAATGAAATCTTCAATTAGCTTTGCGGCTTCTCTGGTGGACTTTCCACTTTTATAGAAAGAGAGCGGGTACCCTCTAAAACTTCAATAGTTTTAGTCCGAATTGCCTGCTGCTCTTCCTCTAATTTTCCATGTGCAAGCGGTGAATAAGTGGCATTCTTAATATGCACTTTATCAAATTTATAATCGAGGGATTTTCCCATTGCACTCAAAAGCTCTACAAGTAAATCAATCCTTCTCATACCCCACTGTTCTGCAGAGATAGTTTTATCACCAAGCAGATCTAGATATTCTTTCCACTTAGAAATTACTTCTCGCTCGCTATCTATCTTGCTTGAAAACTCTAGATCAATTCTATTGAGAGCTTCTACATGGGCATTTGAAACGGTATAAGCACGGGTTGCCATCAGGGTTTTAAATATCGCTAATTTCCTACCCCGCTCCTCTTTTTTATCGTCCAAATATCTAGTAACCTGAACTGCAATTATTGGGCCAGATAAAGTAGCGAGAATTATTAAACCGTCAGCAATAGTCATTGAAATGCCTTTATATATTTGCAATTTTTTTATATATTAACTTTACTTCCGCTAAGTTATCACCTCAAAGGTCTAAAAATGAGTAAATGGTCTCAATCCGTTAAAAAAGATGATGAAGTTTATGTTCTTCATCACACACCTCAGCTTATGGGAAATGGTAAATTTGCGTCTAAGCTAGTTATTGCAAGGCACTACCCAGATAGAATTGAAGAATTTCAAGTCCCACTTATTGGAAACCCAGAATTTGAAACGGAAATTGAAGCGGCTGAGCTTGGACTCAAAGCTGGAAAAGAGTGGGTGCGAGACTTGGGCTAACCTAAAAATGTCTAAATAGAGGAGGAGGGGTAATAATCAAGCAACTCTCTCGAAATGTGGAACATCCACAAACCCCTTGAAATTCCCACCCCATCTATTCTTGGGGCCAAGGCTTTCCCAGTATTCGCCTACAGTACGAATGAGCTCTTTATCCCAGACTAGCTTTCCATTCCAGAAGAAATTCAGGTCTATAGCGCAGCGTCTCAAATGATTGCTATTCATGGTCTTAGATCTACCGCTTTTGAAATAGATCTCCTGCTGTTCTGGAGACCTCCAGAGTTCCCCACCAGTGATAACCCATCCTTCTGCAGTTGCAAATTGGATGAGGCGGCTAACATCAATTAAGAATGCCGCTTGCTCTGCCACTAAACCACTCATGCCTGCTCTTCTTTTTTATTTGAGCTATTCATACGCATCTCAAAGATCTTCTCTACTGATCTCCCGCCAAAGTAAGCCAGCATGACTAACTGCCCCCACTCACCTAGGAGCTTTACATAAGCCTCGTTAATGTCGATGCCCATAGCTGAAAGTAATGCAAACAGTAGATAGGCCGTCAGAATGTAGACCAGCGTTCCCGGTCTAATGTTCTTCGATAGCTTGGAATCGCTACCCATATCGGATTGCCACCGGTGTGTAGCGTTCTCTTGTGAAGCTCGATGCATCTCAGCTAGAAGCTTTGATTCTTCTATTTCTAACTCTTTTTGCTTAAGTGTGTATTGCAACAGAAGCTGTTCTTGCTCGATCTCAAGTTGCTTGAGCTTGATTAGATCCTCATGACTGGGATTCTCGGGAATGCGCGCGCCAATCTTGCTCTCAATGAACTCTTTACCCTTAGCCTGGACTGCGCCCGCAAGTAAACCAAGACCATTGACGGCCAAGGTTTGCACTAGAGAGGTAATGATTGGAAGCATGTAATAAGTTCTATTCTTGATGCTTGTATTTAGAAGTTCACCGCCCCACAGCCACCTGGGGGATTTATTAGTATGTTGGCAGTGGGGCGCAATTAAGCGCGCCCACACACCATCGTTACTTCAGCACCCACAGCCGCACCCAAACACCTGCCGCTAGCGGTGATCATTCCTGCTACTAGCGTTTCTTGGCTCCTTTGGTTTCTATCTCCACTTCTGGAGTCTTTTCTATTTGAGGCTCTTCAGGAATAACCTTTTCAGACATCAGACCCTCTACGATCTCCATTAGCCGATCACCATCATCTTCGCCAAAGACTTTGGCTACGACTTCATGACCATACTTGGCACAGAGACGGTCATACTCCTGCTCTGGAGTGATCGTAGTTTTAGATTGGCGCTCGAACACCGTGACGTTCTCACGCCCAAACAGGTTACGAAGGATATTGGTCTCATATGGCGGTACGTGCACATGGATGGTCGTGAATGCATCCCTGCGCACTACCGCCTCCACCTCTTTAATTTGGAAGTCGCTATGAATGAGTTCTTTTCTGTTCATTTACTTTTCCTTATTGAATCGCTAATACCGCATGGGCATTAGCTCGTGAGATGGATAAAGCACAACGTAGGTTCACCATGGCGTACATGGCTAGCGTGTCATGCGGACGAATTGGGGCAACGATGTCCAGATCGTCATCTCGCAGCTTCATGAAGCGCGTGTTGAGGAAATAGCAGCGCTTACTCCACTCCACTGTGCGATTGGCCATGGCATCAAGTTCATCAAACTGGGGATCCCAGATGATTTCGACACCTTTAAAGGCAAGGCCTGTATTTACTCCAGCACCTACGCCAGCATCGATGTACTTGGTTTCACCAGACCCGGCGATATGAGTCACTGTCACTTGCTTGCGATAGGTATCAATGAACTTACCACCTGCGATGATGAAATCAGGGCTACCGCCGTGCTTAATACATTGGCGCCAAGCGGTCTCCATCTCGCCCACTAAGTTACCTGGCGTGGTTGATGTGATGTCTTTGACTGCATAGTTACGCCAGTAACTTGCCTTGGCTCGATCTATACCGCCCACCGTGCCAGCATCCGGTGCTAGGCTGACTAGGCTATCCAACCCAACTACCGCATCTGCGCCATGCGAGCCGTCGCGATGAAGCTCTAGGTCTAACTTATTGAGAAAGCCTTCTCGCAGGACTTCTAACTGCTCATCAAGCAAGTTAATGAGTTGTACGCGCTCGTTGTATTCCAATTGGAAGCCTCGCGCCCCACCCTCACGTACTTTGATGCCATTACTAAATAAGCGGTCATAGTCGATATAGAGGCCATCTACTGCTCTACGCCAAGGGAAAGAGGCTTGCTCAGTGGTATTGCGTTTATTGAACTTGACCGTCTCCTCGCCAAAGGCCCAGGTGAAGTTACTTCCATGTTCCTTGCGAATGTTCTCAACAACGTTTTGCTTGGCACCTAATAGGCTCTTGCGCCCTTGCATCAATTTCTTGAGAAAAGGCCTCTCTACTGCGATTTGATCTACTGGAAGATTGCGCAAATATTCATCTAAGGAGACCTTAGCTAACTCTTGCAAGTCTGTATTTGAAATTGGCATATGCCACCCCTATCTGTATTTATGAATTAGTTAGATTCATCCTGATTGATAGGGCGTGAAACTATCCATTGCTACGCTGCTAGGCGCGACTCTAGCGATAACGCGTGAGATGAATCAGTAGCTAAAGCTATTAACTCTTGCTACGTGTATTGATTATTGGGGCTGCGCAAGCTTGGTTTGAATATTTCTGGGGTTTTTGTTGTTCGCGAGTTGTCTTTATGCCCAATGTGTCATTGCGCCACCTTGGGCATAAAAGAGCGTTTCTTTGATAGTGCCCATCAAGGGTTCGCAAGCCACCCCGTTGGGGTGCCCTTGACGGAATGACGTTGTTATTTAGCCTAAAACCCCTACTTCTTATAGCTATTTGATACCTATGGGTATCAATTTATTGTATTAATTCATACCTATAGGTTACAATTAGATATATTAATTAATACCTATAGGTATCAATATGAACAAGAAATTCGCTAACTTACAACTCCATCAAATGGATTTGGCCCTTACTAAGTTAAGGGATGCTCGCCCCCCAAGCCGCCCAGGAAATGGGTGGGTTAAGGCTATCCGTGAATCTTTGGGTATGTCAGCCTCTGCATTGGCTCGCAAGCTCGGTGTTACGCCTGCCAGTATTACCAAGCTCGAAAAGGCTGAGGCTGATGAAAAGATCACCTTGGCTAGCCTACGCAAGCTGGCGAGCGCCTTAGATTGCGAGTTGCAATACACCTTAGTGCCACGCAAATCTTTAGAAGAAATCTTGGAAGATCGCGCCATTACGGTTGCGCGTGAAAGACTGCGCCCTATTTCTCATTCAATGAGTCTTGAGGATCAGTCGGTAGACAAGTCCGCCAGTGAAAAGCAACTGCAATTATTGGCAAAAGAGATTTTGGACGGTCCTAGAAGGAATTTATGGTGATGCAGTTTGAATATGCGCCAGGAGCCACTCCGATTGATCCGGATGAAGCTCTTGGTCTCATCCCCATACATATTAGGACTCAAGCCGAGTTAAATGCTTGGGAAGAGTTAAATATTGTCGAAGGGGCAGACTGGATTGCGCGTCAAAAGGTCATTCAAGGTTTGAATGAGGGATTGGTGCGTGAATTGCATAGTCGTATGTTTAATCAAACTTGGCAGTGGGCTGGCACATTCAGAAAGAGCGCTAAGAGTATCGGCATTGATTGGACTCAGATTGCGGTTGCCCTCAAGAATCTTTTAGATAACACTGCCTATCAGATTGAAAACAAGGCGATGCCTATTGATGAACTCGTAGTGCGTTTTCATCATCAGCTGGTATTGATCCATGCGTTTCCAAATGGCAATGGTCGTCATGCACGTTTGATAGCAGATGCTCTCATTGTCAGCCTGGGTGGTAAAAGATTTTCTTGGGGTGGGAACACTTCAATTGCCACCCCAGGCACTACACGCCAAAACTACTTATCAGCTCTACGCGCCGCAGATAAGGGCGATATCGCGCCCTTAATGCTATTTGCTAGACAATGAAACTAAATTCCCATATTGCCCAGATGCTGGGCAATTCGATCCATTGGCTCTTCAGAGCTCGCTACTGGCGCTCCTAGAGTAGCCGTTCTCGCCCGAATAGGTTGGGGTTTATAACTTATAGGCTTTACCTTAGACCAGTCTTTTGGCTGAAGATCAATCGCGTTATAGATTGCATCTATCGTAGGCCACCATTGTGAAACTTGATGGTTCTGTACGAAGACATTCATATAGAAGGGATCTTGCATGTACTTTAGGAATAGCTGTGACTTATCCAAATAATCTACCTCACCATGACGCGTAGAGAGATAGTTCAAGATCTCTTTCTTGGCTTCATCAATAACACTCCAGCGATCATTCTTTAAGTAGTTAGCCTCACTCTTTTCGCGCCATTTTTCTCTCTTGTTTCGATCGACCGAGGTCATGATGCTACCTACCAGCTCACCTTCAATCTCATAGCCATGAAGTTTATCGAGGAGATCTTCAACCTTTGACTTGAGAGAGTCGTTTTCTTTTGAAAGCTCACGATTGGTATTGATAATTTTTTGAAATCGATTTTCACTGCGATTCGTTTGCGCCACTTCTTGGGACTGATTTTCAGAAGCTTGCTCAGTTGAATGAAGAACTCTTTCAATTAATTCTTTGCCGCTCTCAACCTGTATAGGGGCTTCTGGCTCAGATTCAACTGTAAGGACGGTAGGTGGTGGCAATAACTCACTGATATCGTGGGCTACCAGTGGCTCTGATTCTGGCTTAGCTTCAAATGAAGAGATTTCGACCGGTATTTGCACCTCGCCTTTGACTGGTGCGAATATCGGCTCCTGCACTTCATCAGAGTCCTCGGCACTGACTTCCTCTTGGGTGGCTGCGTCTTTGCCTAAGTCATCCAATAAGGCGGCAGACAGGCTCTTACGCCTAGCTTCATCTTGTTGCTGAGCAGCAGCTCTCTCAGCATTTCTTCTCTCAAGGTCTTGCTGTCTTTCTAATCTGGCCACTTCTTTATCTGCAACTGCTTTCAGTCTTGCAACTTCATCTTGGGCAGCTTTCTCATCAGCCTTTCTTCGCTTTTCTTCTTCTGCAAACTGCCGAGCTTTTGATTGCTCAGCTAATTCAATCGCGCGCTCTTCTTTTGCCTTTTGACGCCGAGCAACAGATTCAGCTGCGTTCTTTTCTTCCGCTTCTTTTCTTAAACGCTCTTCCTCTCTTTTAGCTTCACGGCTCTGTACCCTCTGAATGGAGCCCCCATTAGTTAATACTCCAGAGTTAAAGTTTTTCACTTCTTGTGTCATCTACTGTCTCCTCTTTTAAATGTTGATGTTTACTTTGCTTATCCGCGTTCATTTCCCATAGCCGATGCATTGAAATTTCATGTGGAAGATCTACGAATCCATCGGCTTGTTTTGCAACGTTTGGCATAAATAGATTTGAATCGATCCGATCGTCATATCGCAAGAGAGTCTCGCGTAGGAGACTACGGATATGTTCGTAATCCATCCCTCTTGCTTGTAGGTTTTGGATCTGGATAGATAGGCTGGTAACCATCGGTAGAACTTTGAGCCAACCTTCTTTTTCCTCTATACCATCAGGGGCTCCAGTAGTACCGGCCCTAATACGCAGGTCAACCATGTCAAAGATTCGCTCTTTGCTGAGCTCTGGCCAATCATAGGTTTTCTCTTTGCTTATGGTGAGCTTGCCATCGACCATAGTTGTTTTAGTGATTGGCGCGCCCATATAGCGCTCTACCTGCTCTTTGGTCAGTTCCTGTAAGAGGACTTGTGCGCTGTATTGCGCTATCTCTTGCAACCAATCCTCTATCTGGTCTTTGAATTCAAATACGCGCCCTGATAAGGCTCTTTGCAGAATGTTCGCCTCGGTGGCTGTCTTAGGTCTTACTACGGTAGACCTTGATGCATCTTGTAGACCGGTGACTTGCTCCCAGTCATATCGCACTGCACTGGTGTCATACACGATCGGATCTATCTTTGGGTGACCCCTAGGAATGATGACTTGGTTAAGGGGCTTGCCTTCAGTATCAACAATGGTGATCTCACCAAATCGAGAATCGTAGTGTTTCTTAATTGTCTTTTCATTAATGTCGGCAGATGCAACCCATCCAGGAATACAGAGATCTCGATGCTGGTTAAATCTATCTCTTGCTTCGTTATGCTCATCCTGTAGTCGTTCAGTGAGATCTACTAGGCTTGGGCCAACAAACTGCCCATCGACTACCTGATAAGGCAATAAGAAGAAAGGGTACCAGCGCTCACCTGCTCTTGATGGTGAATATGGTTCACGTAGCCACTCTGTTGCGCCCTCCACCATTGTGTACACACGCTGAGTAGTTCTATCCCAGATTTCTAAAACAGCAATTTGCTGGTCGTCTGCAACTGGTCCAGCCTCCAGTTGCATTGAGGCTAAGCGCTTGGCCTTCTTGTGCGAGGGTTCGCTTTGGCCTACTTGGTAGATCTTAGCGTTAGCGAGATTCTTTTTATATAAAGCCTCAGCCTGCGCTCGCTTCATAGGGATAACCTGGCACATCCAATCAGCGTCGGTGTAATCCCAAAACTCGCAGACGGATGGATCAATCAGAAGGTTTTCTGTAAGGACTCTATCGATAACTATACCCTCAGCAGACCAGACTTCTGATTGCTCATATATTCCTAGCAATTGCTCTTCTAGTTCAATCTCTTTTTCTTCGCGGTGTTTTTTCTGACTGCCATCTTCTAGATCTTGCTTAAGATCTCTAATCGCCAATCTATTTTCTTGTTGGTCGTTAATACGCCCCTGAATATAGGCATCCTCGTCTATATCTCTTTGATACATCACCTTTAAGATTCCGAAACTGCAGGTAAGAGCCGCCCTTACTGTGGACTTGGCTCGATTCTTTAGTTGGGCATGCTCTAAGGCCCTATTGGTAACCTTCTCTAAGGTATTGCAAAAGAGTTTGATGTCCGCGCCCGAATGGGCTGGGGCGATTGAGATCTCTGGGTTACGAGCATAGACGTTAGGCAGTACAGCAGAGATCGTTCCATGGATGAGATTTGCTCTAAGGCTGTAGAAGTCTTTTCCAGTAGGATCTGCGTTCCAATTAAATCCAGAGACAGTATTGCGGTTGTGTTTTACCCGCTTATGAAAAGTCGCCCAATGAGTGCGCGCATATTTAATACGGGCATTCCATTTTTGTTGAAGAGCTTTAGAGTCTTGGGGCACACCCTATTTATAAATTCAGGGGCAATAGCTTAAGAATTTATTTTGGATTTATTCTGCAACCCTTCGTGCTCGCATGACTCCATACCTTGTTGCATCCCAAGCATGATCTTCGGCATCAGTATCTACATCTTCTGGATTTAGTGAATCTGGTGGCAATTGAGGAATTGTTCTAAGCCAATGCTTACAAGTGCTAAATACCTTTAGCCTTCCTTCAGCCAATAGGCGAATAATTTCTTGGGCTCCGTTAACCCTACTTCTCGGGGCGTTATAGGCTTCAGTCCATTTAACCCCTTTATCTCTAAAGATCTGGCCAATTGATCTTTCTGCTCCAATTTTGGAAAAGATAGATGGGTCAGCCAAGTTCATTCGATATTCATATCCAAGGCGTTGGTCGTGAATTTCTATCTTCTTAATTTTCTCTGCAACTACCGTTGCATCCTCCCTGGTGCCGGTATTTTCTTTATCTCCATATCCATAAAGCTCTCTCCACAGGTAATAGACTCCATCGTTAGATAAAGCAAACCAATAAACGGCATATGGTCTTGCATATCCCCAATCCATTGAGCGCCATACCTTCCATGTTGGTGGGATTGCGAAGGGCTCTATAACGTGTTTAGAGGGCTGCCATACGCCTTCCAAGAAACTTCCCACGTGGATATCCCAATCTCCTTCAAACCAGGCTCTGCGCCTGTTTGGATCGCTTAGTGACTCTAGACTCATGAGGTAGTTGGGATCATTTTTGAGAAGGTGTGTGTTCTCATAAATGGTGGAATGTATTCGCACTCTTGGTAGTGCGCCCTCTTGTCTGATGATTTGTCCCGCGGGTATTGTCCCAATCTGAAATCGCTCTTTTACGGATGCATGCCCAACTCCAAATGGATTACAGGTAGCTCTCACCATTCTTGGCATTCCAGGGTGTGATGACCTGCAGGTGGAATGCATTGCTTCGTAGAAGGCCAGATTGCGCCAGTTAGTAAGCTCTTCAAATCCTAGCCATGGATATTCATGGCCGTGATAGTTCCAATAGTCATCTTCATTGGCCCCATACCGAAAGTACAACATCTCTCCAGTGGGCCACTTCCACACATAGTCAGATTCATTGAACTTGGCCCCTGGAAAGATTTGATAGAACCAGCGCTTACTCTTAGCTACTACATCAGCAAGCTGCGGGTACGTGAGGCGAAAGAGTGTTCCGCGCCAATGATCACCGAAACCTCTGCCCACATGCTGGGCATAACTCATCAGCAAGGTATCTGTCTTACCCCCTCCCCTAGTTCCCTCAAGCAATACCTCGTAGACAGGACAAGTCAGAAACAAAGTCTGACTACCGGGCAATGGCGCCCAGATGGTTTTCATGACTTACGTTTATTGCACTAATGCTTGGGCTGGGCGGATCTTTCCCAATCCTCAACACTCATGGAACTTGGGACGACTAACACGCCACTTTGTAGCGGGGCACCATCTTTGCCCGTGTGCTCAATTGCAGATAGTCGTGGATGAATATAAGGTGCCGCATGCCTTCCAACGGTGGCTGCCATATTAAGGAGTTTGATTCGGGCTTCGCTTACCAACTCCTTATCGCCAAGATCTTGTTCGCTAACATTGCCGGCCTCCTCATAAAGTTGGTGCATTACCTTCATCATGACTTCCAAAGGTGTGATACCTTGGGTTGCAACAGCTTCGGCTATCTGACGGGTTCGTTTAGTTAAGCTGCCAGTCTTTCGACCTGCCCCAGCCCTTGCGCCTCCCTTTGATTTCTTTTGATTGTTTTCAATCATGGTTTTTTGATCATCGTCAGCAGGTGGGGTTGAAGTGCTACTGAATCACCTATCGGATCCTCAAACTCGATGATGATTCTTTGGAATAAGTCATGTCGGCTTTGGGCACCGCGATGCTTAACGACCGTACCTACACGCCCACTAGGCGTCTTAACAATGGACCCAATAGGAAAGTCTTCCATATCAGGGCGATGAACAACTCCAGCTAAGGCTTGGTTAACCAGCATTCGCCATCTCCTTACGCTTACGTAACTCAATAAGAATTCTTGCCTTGAATGATTCATAGCTTTCTGAACCTTGGGCTCTCATATCAAGCTCTCGCCCTTTAGCATCTATGCCTTCATTGGTTTTCCACCAGGCATTCTCTGAGCTTTCTTGGCCTTGAATCTTTTTTCGTATTCCTTTGAGAATTGCTAGAACTAGCCCCGGGTTGATGGGGGTAGAACTTGAAGCCTTTTTTCTCATTTCTTTTGCCTGGGTTATCGCCTCCTGAATTTCTTCCTCTGCAGCCATGAGCTTTGCAATTTCCCCAATCTTTTCATCCCTAGTGGCGATGTTTACTCCATGAACAGCAAAGACATTGGCAATCTTCTGCCTTGTCTCAAGATCATCGTTCGGACATTTTTCTTTTTCACCCCCATTGTTTTGTTTGCTTGGAGTATGGAGATTGGTGACTGGTGTTTGGTGTATGGTGTTTGGTGAGCATTGCGTTGGCAATGCGTTCGCATTTCGATCGCATACCGAGTTAGGCGTACTGTCTGACAGTATTTGCTCTACTGGAGATGTCTGCCACCTCCATTCAGCGCTCCGCCTAGCCTTGGATTGCCGGTCTTTAAAGCGAGCTATCTCATGGTCACAGCGCTCTTGTCGCCAGCCATCGTCTGTAAGGGTAAAAAACTCATTAAGGACTGAGACAACTGCGTTTTTTTCCTCTTTTGATCTGGCATTGATTAATCGCTGGACCGTCTTCATTTCGATTGGCAACGGCTTTTCAGTGGCGTAATACTTTCGAATGAGGCGGCTATAGGTTGCGTCCTCAATAAAGGTCAGGTGGGCGGTTGCTTCTGAGTAATCTCCAATGTGATGCTCGTAGTAATTCATCTAAAACAGTCTCCGTGTAGTTCTTTTTTTCTTGCTAAATAGTTTTCGCAAGAGATGAATCTAACAATCGGAAAGCGTATCGTCAAACGTGTTTTTTATGAATTTATTTTGAATTTATTTATTTACTTTTTCGCTGTAATCCATCTTTAAGAAATTTAGGTTGTTTATTTTTTCCTCTTGAAGTGTTAATTGATCTATGTGTGTCCACTGCTCTCCTCATGCCATCAGAAAATACTGACAAGGCTGTAGCCCTTTACTGGATTAGCTTGTAGCATTTATGTGAATAAATATTTTTTTGTAGTCAAAAATTAATATGCGTCTTCAAAGTGGGTATTGACATTTGATTGACCATCAAAATTTCATTGACTACATTGCTTCTCAGTAGCACACATATTGATACATAACAAAACTAGATGGAGAGCAATTTGATGGTAGCAATTCGGCTTTACAGTTTGTACCGTTCATACGGTTACACGAAGATGAGTTCAGCAAAAATGGCTTTGCAGGTTTATCGAAAAAATATAAAGCGCGCCCGTCAGGGAGGTCGTCATGAGTAATTTAAATTCAGAGGTAACCTTGATGAGGATTCCACAGATTCTGGAAGTCATACCGATTTCTAAATCTAAGTTTTGGCTTATGGTTCAGAAAGGTGAGTTTCCTAAGCCAATTAAGATTGGCCGTTCCTCCTTCTGGACGATTGATCAGGTTCAGGCCTTTATCCGAGAAAGGACAAAGCAATCCAATAATTAAAAAATGGGGATTCGCTCCCCATTTCTCATGTTTTAAATAGACTAGAGCTGTTGATAGTAATCTCGTATCTTCTTAGCCATGAGCACACGACGCTCCGCTAAGAATGCAGGGTAGTCACTTAGGTTGCCTGATAAGGCCATGTCAATTGGAATGCAGTTTTCTTTAAAGTTTTGCAGTAAGTCAGCCTTCTCCTGAATGCCGCCAAATATTGGATTTCCTGATTCACACTGGGCAAGAGCCTGGGCAAAATATTCAGAAGGGTTCTTATCTCCGATTTTGATATTAATCTCTTGCTGAGTTAAGGCATAGTTAGCTACTTGGTTATATTCGGCGCGCGAATTACCTTTACCTTTAAGGAAGTTTTTGGGGAAGATATGGTGAATATCTCCTTGGTGAACCAACAATTCAGTAGCTTTAATATCTTTAGAGAATAAGCCCCTATCACCCAATTTAGACTGAGCAGCCCAATAGACATGTAAAGAAGGTCGGCTATTTGAGGAGGTATTGAGATCCTGGACAAGCCCAACATCCCAAAAGGCTGACGAAAGCTCTGCAGCCTCAACTTGAGCAAGGATTTCATCAAATGGTCGTGAATGTATCTGTCGTATATCAAAGTCCATACTGGACTCTGGTGAGCTAGAGTATCTACCAGTAAGAAGGCTCATAACAAACCATCTTCTAACCCAAGATTCAATTCTTGGGTCATTGCCATATTGTGCCTTTAACCTCAGATAAAGCACATAAGCAAAATTAAGAGCACCTGCAGAACGGATTAAAGTGTTTGTTACAAATCCCGCTGATTTAATAATCATGAGGATCCGCTGAAAATGGGTTTGGTTTACAAAATCCATTACCCCAGCAGTTAGCTTCTTATAGCTATCTTCTTCAATCTCGCGCTCATAGGTACGAGTCTCAAAGTTTCTACCTGAGAGCAATCCAACTAAATCAGCAATCTTGCCGCGCGGGAATTGACTCATGAAGGCTACACGAAGAAGATCGCTATAACTAGGATCGTATAAGTCTTCGTTATCCTGCTTTAACCACTTAATAGCTTGCCAATATGGCGTTGCCACAAACTCTCTATCGTTTTCTTCAATTTGCGCGGCAAATTCAGGTGCCCTAGCAAGATGGCAAAAGTAATCTATTGCCTTGCGCAATACATTGCCACCAAGATCCTCATTAGCGGCTATCTTAGACATTGCAAAGTCTGCCTGAGAAAGAACTACGCCTTTGGAGTTAATTCGGATAAAAATCTCAGTAACAGTTTCAATATCTAAATCACCGGCTAGTTCAATCATGCCAATTTGCTTTTTAGTAACGCCTTTTAGAAGCTCAATTCTGTCCTCTATTAGATCGGCATCTACTCCTGGATTTGCCTCGCAATAATCCTTAACTAACTTGCTTACACGCAATTCCCCGGTCACGATTGGGCAAACGTCAGGAAACCAAGAGGAATCTCGCTCAATAGCTGGGTTAGATACTTCAAATCTCTCCTCAACCGGATGAAAGGCTATCTTGATATTTACAGATTTATATTCCTTGTTGATAACCCGCTGACCTAGTAAGGCTGCTGTCAAAGCTGTAACCCGCTGCTGGCCATCAATTAATATCTTTTTACCCTCAGATAGGGTGCCGTCCTTAAGTTTTACCGTTGGATTCTTCCAGGCAATGATGTAGCCAACAGGGTAGCCTTGATACAAGCTGTCTAATAAGTCCCTTACCTGAGTGGCATCCCAAACAAATGGTCGCTGTATTTCCGGAATAGCAATCTCGCCTGATTTAACCCAAGCAAGCAGAGTTTCGATCAAATGCTGATTAACTGAGTATTTTTGAGACATTTATTAGCCTTGCGCTGATATTGTTAAGCAACTGCTCTGAGTCTTACTTCATTAATGGATGCAAACAACTGCTCTACTTTTGCAGATGAAAAGATGCTTTCAGGTCCCGTAGGAGTAATATCTACAAAAGGACTTTGGTATAGTCGGTCATCGTCCATGGCGCCATTTTTTGTCAATTCGTCAACAATCAAAGTGACAAATTCAATCTGCTTCGAGGTTGCTGAAGCATCCGTCAGAAATGCATTCATAGCTTCAGTAGCTGCCACCCGATCCAGACCTATTAGTGAACGCACAAAAAGTCCAAGCCCATGGGCATCTTCTTTTGCGCGTTTAATTAGAGTGGCATCCCCACTAGCTTGCTCAAGCAATATCGCCTCAAGCTCTTCTAAATCAGTGGAAGTGATCGGTAAATTACGCTTTAATTTGTTAATGGCTAACTTATTTTCATGCTGACGCAAGAAATCCCTAGCCTTGGCCTTAAATTTCTCATAATTTAATCCACCAACACTGATCGGGAGGTCAAATTCAACACCTTCGCCAATAGAATCTCCAAAATTAGTAAAGACAATATTGCGCTTAGATTTCTCAATTAATTTGACTAAGCTTCGCAGCTGAATGCGAACATGCTCCAGCATACCTACTGTTACATCCTGCCACCATTCATTAGAATTAATGCTTTGAATTAATTCAATTTGCTTTCTAATTGCTGGAATACTCTCTTGCAGCTCCAATGCAGCCGCAATAGCTCTTACATAACCTTGCAATCGCTCAAACCCCTTATCAGCCCTTAGAACGCATAGTTGTAATTTGAGAATCGCCAGGTCGAAACGCTTCGCTTCCTCCTCCGTATCAATCTTTTTAGAGGGTAGGCTAGCTAACTCGGTAGCAGCTTCAGCGGCATCTCCACTGCTAAGCGCTTTCCAGCTTAAGGCATTGCTAAATTTCTCAACAAACTTACGCTTGGGCCGAACTATGATGTTCTCAAGTGTCATATTAGCCACAAGCTCATGCAAGTAGTTGGCTGTGTAATCCCTCAGCTCAATTTCTTCTTTGGTGGACTTATCTTTTAGACCCTCTAAGGTTGTTAATACCTCTATACGGTTTTTAAATAACTGTGTATCAAGGCTTTCACCACTAGAGCCATCAGATGCGTCAGGATTTTCTTTGAAATATTCTAGATTTTGACAATAGTCCAAAATATAGAAAAATTTCTTATCCTCATTAGGCGCAAATAAATCCTTGCAAAGCCTTGTACCACGACCAATCATCTGCCAAAACTTAGTTTTACTTCGCACACGCTTAAAGAAAACAAGATTAAGCACTTCAGGAACATCTATGCCTGTATCAAGCATATCCACACTAATTGCAATATGAGGTGCCTTATCTTTATTAGAGAAATCATCAATCAAACTTTGCGCATATTCAGTCTGATAAGTAATTACTCTTGCCATCTCACCCTTGTATTGAGGGTAGTTAATATTAAATCGCTCGGCAATAAATTCTGCATGTAGATTATTCTTGGCAAAGATTATGGTCTTACCAATTCTGTCGCCACTGGCAACTTTCTGCCCTCTAATCATCATATGCCTGATAACCTGATCAACAGTATCCTGATTAAATAACCACTGATTCATGGCTGCCGGGTCTACCTCTTCAGGCGGCCCATTCTCACCCCACTCCAATTCATCCCACTGCTGCTTTTCATCTTCACTTAGCTCGTCATACTTAATACCTTCTCGAGGAAAATGAACTGGAACCGAGATCGCCCTAGGCGGCACCAGGTATCCCGCATCAATAGCGTCATCAAGACTGTAGGCATATGTAGGTACGCCATTTTGCATTTGGAAGAGGTTATAAGTATTTCTATCCACCTCATCTTTAGGTGTAGCAGTAAGGCCAACTAAATAACTATCGAAGTAACTAAAAATAGCGCCGTATTTACTATAAATACTACGATGGGCCTCATCAACAATGATCAAATCAAAATAGCCAATACCAAACTTCTTAACAGTACTGTCTGTGCTATTAATTTGATTAAGCATTGTTTGATAAGTGCTGACATAGACCCGACCTTCTACATCAGACCCGTCCAACAGATTCACCACTTGAACATTTGGCAGATGCTTTCCAAACTCTCTACTTGCCTGCTTCACCAAGGAAACCCTATCGGCCAGAAATAAAACTCGCTTTACCCAACCAGCGCGCATTAGCATATCAACTAAGGCAATTACGGTCCTAGTTTTACCGCTACCAGTAGCCATCACAACTAAGCTGCGTCTTTGATTGTGCTGTTCAATCGCTTCAGTAATGCTGCGAATAGCTTGATGCTGATAGCTGCGCTCAACAATTGCCTTATCAATCTCAACAGTGGCCAAAGGATGGCGACTACTTCGACGCTGCATTAAAAGCTCTAACTCATCCTTTTTATGGAATCCCTGCACAGGTCTTGGAGACGCATTTTTATCATCCCAAAACCAATGCTCATATCCATTTGTGTAGTAAATAACTGGTCGACGTCCAAATTGAGCCTCAAGACAATCTGCATAGAGCTTTGCTTGCTGCTGCCCTACCCGCGCATCACGTCTCGTACGCTTAGCTTCAACAACTGCTAAAGGCTTCCCATCATTACCCCACAATACGTAATCTACAAACCCTATACCCTGATTATTAGGCATTCCAGAGACTTCGTATTCCCTATCCTCTTTTTTGTCTAATGACCATCCAGCCTCATTAAGCAGCAAGTCAATGAAGTAATCTCGTGTTTGCTCTTCGTTGTAGTTATGTAGGTCAGGAGTCTTAGAATTGATGACCTTAGCTTTAACAAACTCAATTCTTAGCGTATCAAGCTCTTGCTTAATAGCATCTTTTTCGGCCTGCTCTAATCGTAATTTCTCTTCGGCGGCCTGCAATTGACTAGCAGTAATGACATCTTGTTTTTTGGCAGCAGGAATTAGTTTTTCATCAAATTGCAAAGAAGGATCTGGCCTAGCCTTATCCCCATAAGTTCTAGCCAGCCAGTAGGCTATATGGAACAGCTCCTGTATAGCCGTATAAGCCTCAGCTTGCTTGGCAGCCTTACCATGCGCGGCACGATTACCAATTGAAATAATCACCGTGGCTTTAGTAAAGATGTTTTCACCAGCATTACTCCTAAAGCAAGGATCATGCACCCGGGCGCCTAAACTTGGTTCATAGCTTTTATATGCCGGATCATATCTATAGAGCCAATCTACAATCTGCTCCAATGTCATGCGCGAATACCAACATGCCGCACGAGCATCTGAATTTAAATAACTCTCAGCCTTGGTGGCGCTATCGCATATAGAAAAAAATTCTTTTTGCAGGAAAGTAAAATTACTCATCAATTTCCATAACTTTCTAGCTGCACCATCTTGATTAATTTAGAGGTTAAATGCAAATAGGAATCAAAGCTGGCATTAGCTGCCTCATATTTTGCAATAAAATTATCATAAGCCAACTGTTGCGATAAGGGTGGCATTAAAACCTCGAATCCACCTAAAAGTTGAAGATTTAAGTTTTCCTGGTTACCCCCTCTACCTAAAGCCCTTAAGTCCTCATAAGCAAATTTTAATTGCCAAAACATAAAGTTTGATGAGAATGTCTCATTAGGCCTAATTACACCGCAAGCTTGATTAGTTGCTGCAGCGGCGCTCAATAAACCAACGCGCCCCCTGGTTTGACCTTGTCCATACATTGCAACAAGAATAGAGTTCTCAGGATTAATCTTGCCGCCAATACTCTGAAGACCTTTTTTGGATAATTTCTCTTGCGAATCGTATATTTTTTTTCCAACTAACTCAGTAGTTTTAATCCACAATATATCGCCACCCATTAAATCGCTCTCTGATCTGCTCGGAGTAGAGCCACTAGATATGCTTGCAATCTTGCTAAGAGGCAACTTGTCAAGCTTGAGATTATTAGATTTTCTATCTCCAAACATTTCTATAAAAACACTCTTAGCCAACTCTCCCAGCTTTTTGATGGCTAATTCACGATTTCTATATATGACTTCTGCACTATCTAAAATTTTTGCAATGCGAATTTGCTCACTTATATCCGGAACCTCAATTTCAATTGAATTAATTTTTTCATTTGTTATTGCTTTTTGCGTAGCTCCACTACACAGTGAATTTTTTTTAATTTGAAAAGGAATAGAATTTAATAAATGGTAGAGAAATCTTGGAAAGATGATATCCAAATTCGGTCTGATAACAGCAAAACCTGTTGAGTAGATAAATTTCTCTTTTTTCTCAGTAATCAAACAAATCTTTTTTGTATCCTGCATTCTTGCAAAACATAGATCGTTTCTTTTAACTATCAAATCAGCCCTGGAAGGACGATCTTTATAGGTAACATATTCGCCTGAGATATTTTCTCGATCGTCTAGGCTTCCAGTTGCTACATATAATTTTTCACCCTCAAAAGATGGCACTCTTTCGGCAATTAATGGCGCAACTTCAGTTAATTTATATTGCATCACTTAACAATTCCCTCAAGCTCACTTAAATTTTGCTGTATTTCTGATTCAAGTTGTTTTAGCTCAGCGATCAACCTTATAGGGGGGATATGCTCAATAGCCTGGTGCACCACCTCTTTATATCGATTCAAACTGAGGTCATAGTCATTGGCAATTATGTCCGCCTTGCTTACTACAAAACTTTGAGCAGTTTTATTATTACTTCGCTCTTTACCCTCACGCTCCTTCCACCTACTTACAACATCAGGTAAGTTGTTTTTTAAATGCTCGTCCTCTGATAATTGCTTAAGTGGAGAAGATCCTAACTTTTCTAAATCGAGAAGAGGTTGCCGCTTTGCATCTAAACTCCATCCATCAGCCAGAATGTCATAAAACCAAACCGAGTCTGTACCGCCGCTATTTGTTTTGGTAAACAGTAAAATTGCCGTGCTAACACCAGCGTAAGGCATAAAAACACCCCCAGGAAGCGAAATAACCCCTTCCAATTTTTGCTCTTCAACTAACATTCGTCTGATTTGTTTATGCGCCTTGCTATTTCCGAAAAGTACCCCATCTGGAATGATGACTGCAGCACGACCACCTGGTTTCAGAAGCTTCAAGAAGAGCGCCAAAAATAAAAGCTCCGTCTTCTTAGTATTAACAATTGCAAGGAGATCTTTTGCAGCATTTGCAATATTAATGCTGCCAGCAAAAGGTGGATTTGCAAGAATAAGGCTATATTTTTCTTCCTCAACTGCAAAATCTTGACTTAAGGAATCACGATAAGTGATAACTGGATTCTCAACACCATGTAGAAGCATATTCATACTACCAATACGTAACATAGTGTTATCAAAATCATAGCCATGAAACATACTGTTATGGAAGTGCTCTCTACTTGTCGCATCAGTTAACACTTCTGGATGAGTCTCACGCATATACTCACTTGCATTAACAAGGAATCCACATGTTCCACTAGCTGGATCACAAATCGTGTCTTTGGCTGTCGGGGCGGTTAACTCCACCATCAATCTAATAATATGTCTTGGTGTTCTGAATTGGCCATTCTGTCCAGCACTAGCTAATTTACCCAACATATATTCATACAAATCACCCTTTGTATCTCGATCATCCATAGGGATTTGGTCAAGTAAGTCAATTGCAGTAGAAAGCAACATGGGCGTTGGAATAGTGAAACGAGCACCCTGCATTTGTTTGCTGTAGGTGCTCCCATCTCCGCCTATATCTCGCAAAAATGGGAAAACATGATCACTCATTACATTGAACATTTCTTGAGGGGCCATATTCTTCAGTCGGCTCCAACGCATATCTTCATATTTACAACTCTTACTATCAGCGCCTTCCGGGAAAAACCTTTTTGCTAGAGGCTTGCCTAACCTTGCGCTCCTGTTCTCCTCCAAAGTCTGTAAATCATCCAGCCTGCGTAAAAATAGCAAGTATGTAATTTGCTCAATAATTTCCAGGGGGTTTGAAATGCCACCTGACCAGAAACTATCCCAAACCTTATCAACCTGACTGCGTAATTCACCTGTTAGCATCGTATTCTTTCAATTTATATAAGTATTCTAGAGTTTCCAAATATTTTTAGATAGCGATTCCTGCTCTACTCTAATTTTCTGGATTCCCCTTTCCAATCGCTCTTCAGAATCAACTATTTCTCGTGATTTAGTATCCTGATCCGAAGTAGATTGCACCACCTCTAGTTTCATCAACTCTCTGAGCTGTATTAACTTAATAGTTGCTCCGGACACAATTCCAGCAAGTAATTCCTGCCCCATGGGTGACCTGAGTTGTACAAATAACGATTGCGCGCAATATTCAGGATGGACCCTTAAAACTATGGCGGATTGCCCTGCAACCCAGCCGCCATTTCCAGGGCCAGGAACATCTGCCGGGACGATTCCAATCTTTCCAACGCTACCCTTAACTATTAAGACAATATCTAGAGGTCTTAGAAAACAATCTTCGTAGCGTTTGGCTAAATTTTCATCTACAGAGATGGTTTTACCCTTAGGGGCGATATACCCAAATTGAGATAAATCGGCCGCCCCTATTTCCATTACAGCTATTGGCTTGCTTTCTATGGACCCCAGGGGGATTGCACGCACAGTTCGCGCAATGTCACCCAATTGAATTTTGCGTAATCCACTAAGTTGTTTTTCAAGCCTCTTTCTACTATCAGATACAACATATCGGTCTACCTGTAGCTGGGCATCGTTACTTAATACAACTTGGTTTGAAACAATTGAACAATTTGTAGACTCTTTATTAGACTTAATTAGCTCTAATAACCCATCAATATTTCTCAGATCGTTTCTAGTCCTAGCAACTCCTACATAAAATTCTGGAGAATCTGCATTTATGAACTTGACTGAATTTAGTCCACCTTTTGGATTTATAACCAAAATCGTAAACGCTATATTAGTAAGACTTAGCAAACCATTTGGCATGGCAATAACAGCCTCAATCATTCCCTTTTCTACCAAATCCTTACGTAACTCTTTTTCGTAACCGTGGCTAAAAAGCAGGCTATTTTGAACAGCAATTACTAGCTTTGATTTGGTTTGCGACATAGCATGGCGCACTGCCAAGACTGAGCCTATAGAGGTTCTCTCTGGAAACCTATTAAATAGATCCCTTCTAATTTCATCGGCTGGGTATTTCATTCCAAATGGAGGAAAAGCTACCGTAATGTCAAACAATCTAGGTTTGCCACCTTCTATAGCTGTGGGCTGAAGAATGGGATTGCTTATAGATACTTCAAACTCATTGGTGGAAAGAAGACTTACCAATGCTGGAATTGAAGAATGCAGAATCGATTCATAGTAAACATCCCTAGATTTAATGGCCGCTCTCGAAGCAAGTTGAGCAAAGCTGCTATCCCAGGGCGTGTAAACAGAATCACTTGATCTAATATCCGCTATTGCTGACATTAGATCCGCAACTTCGCCAGGCATATTGAGATAACCCCCGACAGGAGATATAAATCTTTCTTCAGCTAAATTTAGTACATCGACATTTTCTAAAACCCCAGTTGCGCTCAGACGGCTAACTACTTCTAGGGCATCTCTTAGGGCGTAAGGATTAACTCCGATCACCGATGGGATATTGCTGAAAGCCTTAAACATCAAACCACCACTGGCTGAAAGGGCCTGAAATACGTTTAAAACCTTTTCTGGATATTTTATGTATTCAGCACTAAAAGCCAACTCCTTTGCAATCCTATTTTTTCTGGATAATTTTTCCCAGGCCAGCAACTGGAGGGCCAACTCCAAAGATTTATCTCGATCTAAACCGGTACCTCTAACTGAATCTACTATTTGATATATCGCTCTATTAGTCATCATCGTTCTCTATTAATTAGGTTTATAGCTATTGCAGTTATATGTCGTAATAAGGACATCATCCTGAGCAACAACGGTCACGCCACCCTTATCTAAGATCTTCTTAACTAGACGCTCCTGCTTCTTAAGATCATTCAGCAGCTCCAAAGCCTGTCTTTTTCCAAGAACATACTTATCCTGCTCTACGAACCCATAGTTAAGTACAAAATCGACCATATCCCCTGTAACTCCCCGCTGGGACATTCTTTGCATTGCATGTTGCGTTGTTTGCATTCTCACACCCCCGTTGTTGATGTAAGAACTTTAACAAAGTTTTCCGATAATTGCAAATAGTATTAGTTACTTTTTAATATTTATTGTTACTAATTTTATTAACCCATATAAAACAATGACTTATAAAAAGGTATTAATTTACCAAAAATACAACATACGAATCAATCAAGGTGTTGACGGGGTAATTTTGCATAAAAGGTATAGAAATTAACCCAATAGTTATCTGCTTAACCTGTAGATTTGCCAAAAATATAGTCAATATCGCCAGCTGATTCCATTGGAACAAGCATCTCTCTTGAAAGTGCCCTCTTATTCTCAAGGATTTCATGTAGCAGACAATCAAAGCTTTCATTGCCGTATAAGGGATGAATCGCTCTTGGGATAAAGACGGTAACCTCTTTGTCCTGCCCAATTCTATAAACCCTGTCCGTGCATTGATCCTCAACCGCAGGATTCCACCATCTAGTCAGGTGGATGACATTAGCGGCTGCAGTTAGAGTCAATCCAACGCCAGCGGCCTTAGGCGACAACAGCAGAATATCAAAACCTTTATTTTCAACACTTTGAAATTGAGTAACAATCTTCGTACGCTTATCTGCTGAAGTGTTTCCATATATACGAAGAGGATATTCTGGAAGATTGAAGTGCTCTTTCAAAAAATATGCAAGCCACTGTTGCATAGACAAGCTCTCAATGAAGATGAGAACCTTTTCTGATTTAGCGTGAATACTTTCTAGTATTTCTAGCATCACCTTTAATCGTGCTGAGTCGCCAATAAAAGCATCGCCTGAATCTTCTGTTTCAAATTTACCGTAATTAGGGTGCAATGAAATACTTCTCATCTGATGAATCATCTCAAGCTTGCTCTTTCCTGCATGACCACTCTTAGCGCTGGTGATAACCTCGTGATAAGAGCCCGCCTGTAAGGATGGCATCTGCTCATCAATAATCTTCTCTGTTTTCTTAGGTAAGTCTTTAGCAACCTCATGCTTCATTCTTCTAAGCATTGGTGCGGGATGACCAGCCTTGCTACTGGATAACCTTGTCTTTAGCTCTCTAAGATTGTCAGGGTTCTCAGTGGTGTAGTGCCCCATAAACCTTCTGAGATCGCCAAGACCTAAAAAGCCCGGCATTAGGGTGTCAAATATTGTCCATATATCCGCAAGACTATTCTCAATAGGTGTGCCAGTTAATCCAATTTGGAATTCAGCATTCAGAGACTGAGCTGCATTTGTCATCATCGCTTGCGGATTTTTTATATTCTGCATTTCATCAAAAACAATGCATTGAAAATCTATTGAAGCAAGTGAAATATGATAGTCACGCATTGTGTTGTAATTTGTGAGAATCCAGTCATATCCCTTTAACTGACTAATATCTAACGTAGCGCTACCTTCAACAACATCAGACCTTGTTCCAGAATTTATTTTGTAGTCTTTTATATTGCTTCCATATAAAAGGGCCATAGAACCCAATGCGTCATCATTAAGATGAATGGCCGCTTCCTTTTCCCAGTTACCAAGCAGAGATATTGGCGCCACAACCAGAATTGGCTGCTTGTTCTTATTTTTTGATTTTTCTTTTAGCCAGCACAAAAAACTCAGAGCCTGAAATGTTTTTCCAAGCCCCATGTCATCCGCCAATAGAACGCCGGGGTAGCCTAATGACCAGGCCTCCTGCATCCAACTAACGCCCTCATTTTGATGATCCTTGAGTGAAGTTTTTAGACCGCTAGGAATTTCTAAACCCTTAAAGGTATAGCGGGGCGAGAACTGGGCCACAAATGATTCAGATTGAAAATTATCCTGAACGCGTAAGATGGATTTTTGAGACCTTGTTAGAGGTGGTTTTATTTTTTCAACTGGATTTGGCTTATTGATCTGAACGTTAGGATCAAGCTCTACAGGTGGAAGTTTAAGTACATGCTCTATTAGGGCGTTTAATGCCTGCAAACTATCATTAGTTGCGGGCAACTCATCAACGCCATCCCCAATTTTTACGCCACTCTGCTGATCCTTGATTGCCTGGGCTACAGACTGGGCAAGCGCATGAATATCTGTCTCTTTAATTACATAGGATTTAGATCCGACTTTTAGGCCATATCCTTCGGGCACCCATGTCTTAGGGTTACGCTTAACAAAAGGAAGTACTGGAGGCTGCCATAGGCCAATCTCTAGAACCCTTGATGAAAATCCATCAGTCTCAACAAATGATGTAGAAACTATTTGATCTACAGCATCCTCTGGAACACCCCCCGCAATCAACTCATCCCTAATAAAACTCTGTGGTGACTTGACGAATCTAGCTCGAACCTCAGGCGATTCATTTTGATATTTCTTAATACATGCTATTGCCTGGCGAATTGTCGGATCGATATAAACATAATGCCCACGCTCAAGCACATAGGTTGGCCTGGGTGATGACTGGCTTCTAAATTGTTGTGCAAACACTTTCTGCAGCTCGGGAGATAAAAGCGCTTGAGACTCCTTGACGCCCTCCCCACTGTCAGCACTTGAATCAATAGTGTCTTGAGAAAATATCACGGGATCGAAATCAACACCAGATTTTGATATTTTCAGATCCAAAGAAACTGCTGCCGCATGACTAAAACGCATTGTTCCCAATCCGTTGTCAGCGCTGATTTTCTCCCCAGAACATAATTCAAGCGCATCTTTCAAATTCGAAACTAAGCTCAATCGATCATCCAGAGATTGGCCATTCCATTCATTGAATGCATCAGCACAGGTTATCAATGAATAGATAGGATCTGGAATCCTATAGTGCGTTATTCCATCGAAGAATATGGCTCCAGCCTCTTGACCTCTGATTTTTGTGCCTGAAGAGTTATGCCAAGCAACTACAGTCTTAGTTTTCTCGTTTACCAATGGCCCAGATAAAGTTAGTCTCAACTCAAGAGGAATATTTGCCGGCAAATTAAGTGCTACAGCTTGATGTTCAGATAAGGTGGCGAGAGTATGGTCAGAAATAAAATAGCCATCTACCAGTCTTTGTACGCCTGTATCTCCATCCTCACACAAGGCCTCAATCTTAGAAAGTGCGCTGATAGATTTTTGCTTTGCGTCACTAGGCCAATTATTTATCGCAATACTTTGCTTACTGGCTCCATCCAAGATGATGCCTTTTACCTCTATTCCATTTGGTACCGGATTCCACGCGAATGTAAATTTAGTCATCTAGTTCTCACATTTCCGCCACCACAGCTCAAGCAAACACCCCTAGCATCAAGCCATCTCGGCGGCACTTCTTGACCGCAATTTGCACAAAGACTTTGGGCAGCCCTTACTATTTGCGGGGTAGTAACTGGGATACCTCTTCTAGGTCCAGGAATTTGTGTAGAGCGATAGATATATGTATCGACATCCCACTCCCAATCGCCGAGGTGAACCTTAACAAAATCAGCAGCCGAATCATCGCGCATATCCGAAGGGTAATACCTTGAGCTGTAAAGCTTTGGTTTACGTGAATTACCCTCGGTATATATTCGGATCTTACCGTCATGGGTCCACTCAGAAACAATGAGCTTACCAATTCTCATCAAAATAGCAGAGTGAATCGGCTGTATATTTTCCCTCTCAAGCACCCCAAAGGCGCCTCGAGACTTTATCTCACCCTCACGAACAAGGCGATTGGCTTGACGATATGCATCAGGACCAAATACTACCCAAGCCTCAGAAACAAATTGGTGCTTGATGTAATGGCCCCAGAATTTTGCTCTATCTTTCCATTGACCAGTATTGTTAGTGCTAGATAAAACCTGCATTAATAACTCGAATGATTGCTGGGTTAGCCAGCGACTTAATACACCAACCTCTTCCTCGCCAACTTTTGACCAGCGCATTCTATTAACACGTGGATCCCCAAACCTAGCAAGTAAGAAATTCTCAATTCTTTCCTTAATGGGCTCTGGTGGGTTTTCTTGCAAATACGGACGCAAAAGAGCTGAACATGTAGTGCCTATATCGCCTGTTTGAGGATGGGTAAAAGGATAAATAGGCTCACCAACGGCATTTAATTCCTCTAAGAGAGCAAAAAACTTTTCTAATGCCTCTTCTTTATGTCCGCTAGAAAGTATTGCAGCCATTGAGGAGAAAGCCTCCTTCGAGAATCCTCCGCCCAGCATTAACCCCCTCTTAATGCCTGCATTTTCAAGTGCCTGTATTGCAGATTCTTCTTCAGAAAATAGCATCAGCTTAGCCAAACCAAGACCTAATGGCTTGTCTAGAAGCTCATATTTTTCTATTCTCTTTAACCATCTATCAGGCAGAAAATCTTTTCTACGAGTAAGTATGTTTCTAAGAGCTTCAGTTAGTGAAGAGTCCGAGCTAGCTATACGCAAATACCCTAAAAGCAAGCTTTTCATCAATAAAGTGCTTCCACTTGCAACCACCAACTGAATGAAGCGCTCTACTAAGTTTTGACCATCCTCTTGATCGGCAAGATATTGAATTCCACCCGCCGCAACCAGCTTGAGTGATTTTCTTGGAATTTGGGTATCGTTCTTTCGTAATGCTCGAGCAACTTCCTCAACAACCTCACGGGGCGGCTCTAGCAATTTGGCATCTAGCCCCTCTGCCTGGCGCTCAATCCTTACCAGCGCTTTTTCAACAGAGTTGCCAGTAGGCCTGGATACTCTTAATTGAGCTGGATTAAAAGTGGATAAGCGCGCTCTTAATGACATTATTGTGCGGCACCAATTTTCTTCTGGGCATCTTTAAAGTCAGCAAGGGCTTTACCGTTTTTCGGCACCCACATTACAAAGCGGATATCAATCCTACGGTTCGCATCCTGTCCAAATGGCGTCAAATTAGAGGTCACTGGTCTTTGCTCACCATAAGCAGCGACACTAATTACCTCTTCATTTTCAGGATTCTTATATTTCACAAAATTAGGGTTCTTTTCAAGGAGAGCCTTATATGTATTGGTCGCCCTTTTTGCGCTTAATTCAAGATTATTCTTACTACCATCTGCCAACCCGCCAGGTGGCACTGCCTGGTTATCGGTATGACCCTCAACAAATACAGACTCCAAAAAGATTAAATCCTTGTTGTTGCATTTATTACCCTTTGGATCGACAGTAGAACCATATACGTAGCATCCCATTTGCGAGTAGAGAACATCGGAGAGGTATTCAATTTTTTCCTTTGAATTTTCTTTGCTATCTACCCTTGATTCGCCAGTAGCAAAAATTCCACTGCCTCTCAGCGTCACAACGCCTGGATTTTTAGCGGAGACTTCAGCATCAATATTTTTCTTGCGCAGATCATCCGCAACCTTTTCAGCCAAACCTTGTCTAAGTTTTTCTCCCCTATCGATATAGACCAATAGAGGACTCTGCTTGTCTTTATTTACAACTTGAAATGCAAAATAGGCAATCATGATGATAAAAATGAATAGGATGCCCACCATCATGTCTGTCATGGAGGCAAAATAATTAGCCCCAGATTCTTTCTTAGCCATGCTTAATTACGCCTTGTATTACTATCTTCTAAGGCGTCAGATAATTCTTGCACAATAGATGCCAGGCTATTTAAGGCGGCACCTAGCTTGACGTCTACATCAGTTGTAAATCTTTGCAATGTATCTAATGACTGAGTAAGATTGTCAGTAATTGCCTCAAATGCTGTTTCAAGTTCAGTATCGGCAGATGACAATTGACCTGCTTGTCTTTCCCAATTTTCAGCAAGTTGGGTGATAGCAGTTGAAATTCCTTTTGATGCAGAATCAGTAGTATTTACAAGGCGCTCAACTTGCGCAAATGTATCTGAAACAGATTTACGAATTGCATCACTTGCTGCGGTCAATTGTATTGAGACTTGGCTTAATGGTTGAGTTGATGATCTAACGGCCTCAGCTGCTCCGCCCATCGCACTAGCTGTATCCTGCAATTTGGTATTGGCTAGCTGCAGACTTTGATTGTGTCTATCAATCTCCTGATTAACTCTGCCTAGCGCTGCAACAAGATCACCTATGCCAACCCCCACGGAATCGGTTACATCTTTGCTGGCTGATTTTGCCTGTTCTAAAACTACCTTCATGGCTTCAGAAATTCCGCTTGCAACATTTGCGCTTGCCTCATCAGAACTATTTTTCAGTGATGTAGCAGCATCTTTTGAAGCTGTATCAAGGCGATCTACCAATGAACTCATTGCATTATTTGCACTGGCCTGTTGCGAGCTTAGATCTCTCAATACCGACTCCAAACCAGAGGTCAATGCAGCAGAAGATGCAGTGAGCTGTGATGATGCAGCATCAGCACTAGCTTGTACAGACGAATCAAATTTCTTAGTGGTCTCAGTTAAGGCAAGCATCACTGTTTGAATGCCGCTTGTAATCTCGTGATTGCTTTGCGCTAATGAGCCAACAGTGTCATTCAGAGTTGTTGAGAGCGTATTTAATTGAGTCACAACCTGATTCATTGTGCTTTCACCAGCACCCTGTAGTTGACCTCTAAAATCTGTCACCATCTCTCTTAGCGCGTCAGTACTTGACTTGGACAAACTATCAGTCATGGTAGAAAGCTGCTGAGTGATAGGGTCCATTGCTTTACCCATTAAATCGGGCATTTGCAACATAGCCGACTCAATACGCTGACCAATCGCTAATGTAATTTCAGTGCCCATTTCTTCGAGGCGCGCAGTTTGTCTCTTTGCATGACCATATTGGTCTGCAGCTATGCGCTCTAAACTTGCAAAAGTCAAAAGACCTTCTAGCCGGTCATTGAATATCTTTAATTGGTCATCAACTTGATGTTTCAATCGGTTCATGTAAATTGTTTGTATCAATGAACCAGCTACACCGCCAATTGAAGCAAAAAATTTAGCTCCGGCGGTGGATAGCAATGCACGAATTGCTTCCATCACGTCGTTTGAGTCTGCAGTATTTCCAATCTTAAGCCCTGCATGAACCAATGCTGCAACAAGCCCAAAGAAGGTTAAAACTAAACCAATACCAATCAAGCTCTCTCCATCAATGATTGGCTTAATTTTGGAGTTGAGATGATCAATATCGAAATAATCTGATGGACGTTTCGCCGTTCTATAGACCCTATACTCTGGCTCATCAATAGCATCCAGCGGGGGTAGAAGAGTTTTTGTGAATTCTTCCCAGCTCCTACCAACCCTTTTATTTCCTTTTAACTGCCCATCAATTAAATAAAATTTTTCAGTAAATTCAAGTGGGTCCTTAACCTCTTCTAAAGTCTTGTTTGCCTGCTCAAGCTCCTCGAGAATTTCAGCAGTTTCCCTTTTCATTCTGATTGCAGATAAAAAAGCCATGAACAGCAAAAATCCGCATGCCAGCAATCCGAAATAAACCTGCCTAAATGGGATCAGAAGGTTATCTAAAAGATTAATTACTAAGGTATCCATAAGTATTTCTTAATATTTGAAGTATCTTTATAGTATAGGTTACGTGAGGGTTAATTCGGGCCATAAATAACCCCCCGAAGAGGCTCACACCTTGAGCTAGAAACTTGAATTCATTAACTTAACTACGACTGCAGACTAGCGCTACTAATTAATGACAAATTCTAATAACGACTGGAATTTAGATGAGGAAGCTATTGAATTGCTGGGGCAGCTGGCAGCAGCAATTCATTCCTTAAAATCTTTGGCAATAACCGGTAATGACCTAATTGGCCTTGGCGAAGCAATAGAGGCAATTGATTCGATCATTGAGGATGGTGAAATCGAGGTTAATGTCGGCCTTTCAGTAGGTTTCAGGGCTGGAGATGGTGATTTTGAAGAGGGTACGTTTATGTGCCTAAGAATTAATGCAGATGAACTTAATTTAGATGAGCTCAACACAACATATTCTCGTGCCATAGGTTCTGATCACAGTACGGTTGATTACGTTTACTTAACCCCAAATTCAGCATTAGATGAATTTGAATTAAATAATTGGCTCAATAGACTTGACGAAATTAAATCATTTCCAGAGGCTAGGTTAAGCGTCTCCCGTGATCATGTGTGAATAATCATTTGATCCTAAGCAATCACATCCCACTCCCCCGTCTCCTCCATCCCCTCCATATCCTTAGGGCAAATAGGCGGGCCTAGATCAAGATGCTTTTTAAGCATAACAACTTCATATCCACATTTTGCGCACTTCGCTCCGGGTCTTTTCGGGGCTTTTTGGGCGGTTGGAATTGGCAGACTTAGTCTTCCATGAGGGAATACTCCTAATTTTTCAGTAATTCTTATTAGATCTTGCTTAAGGTGATCTCCAGCTCCCGCACTTCTCATTGGACCTTTAAGCCCAACGTCAAGTGCAATCTTTTTAAAACCTTCGCCGTGCCCACTCTCACAGTTATCTACTGCATGTACCAGTTCATGAACTAGTGTGTCCAAAAAATCCAGCGGAGTCTTTAAGTGTGGCGCTATGAAGATTTGATTAAGTCCATCCTCTGCAGCTTTTGATGACCAACACTGTCCGAGGTGGCGCCCCTTTCCCCCAGTACTTGGAAAGCCTACTGACACTTTCACAGCCGGCACCGAATACCCCCTTGCCTCAAAGATGGGGACGAGATGATCCACCGCAGCCATTAACCATTGCTCTCTATTCACATTAGCTCCTAGTGAGTTAGCTTGCTACGGTTTTCAGCCATTCTCATGAATTCGAGATGCATGGATTTGGAAGATTTAAAGTTCCAGTCTTTGGGGAATGCAATCTCATCTCTGCCCCAGCCATGCAACCTCACTTCCTCTTTCTCATCTACCTCTCTATCTGTAGCTGCGATGACGATGTTTTCTCTATCGCCTATTTTGTTCTTGGGCGTATTGTTTCTTTTTCTCGCCTTGCTATGAGGATTAGGACTTAGGTGAATGAAATCCAACCAATAGACCCTAAAGCTTGGGCCAAAGACTTGGTCTACAAGCAAAGCATCCGCGTTGTGAGGGTTGTCTTCATTGATCATCATGATCTTGAGACCTTTTTGAGCGACGAACTGAAGATAGTCTCTAGCCTCCCCATGACTACTAAAGCTGATGCTAAGTAATTCATTGCTTTCAATGAGTTTGCTTTGATCATGCAGATCAAATAGAAATTGACCATAGCCACCTTGATAGCGCTCTATGACGGATCCTTTTTTCAATAAGACACAGACGCCCTCTATGAGTACAGGCATATCAGCTCCTTTAGCTTGTGGTGGGTGAGACTGGAATTGTTTTGTGGGTTTTGAGATGAGCTTATGGATACATGAGCTCATATATCGAGCCATCAATTATTTTTATGAATTACTCATTTTTCTCATGATGTGAAATGCGAATGTGTCATGCTATATGAGGGCATTTAATTTCTTTGCACCCTTCAAACTGGAGATCATTTATGCATGTAGCCAACGACTTTGATATGTCTAACCTATTGATTTTATTAAAGGTTAGCGATGACCATAAAGCCTTTGCACACGGCCAGCTCAGAAGGGCTGCTTCAAAAGCCATTCGGGACTTTGGCTATGAATGGGCCTCTATCCCTCCCGGCCTGCAGCTCGAGGAATCTGCTCAATTATTGCGCTTGAGAAGTCGAATCAAAAAGGCAGTTTTTGAATCCACAAAGGGATGGCACTCCAACCAAAGTGTTGTTTGGAGAAGGTTTAGTGATTACACAAAAAAGGTGGCTGCCAGACATGAGGCCTTAAAGCTGATTGCAAAGATTAGAAAGCAAATATCCCAGTAAAAATAGTTTATGTATAGCTCGCTTATTGAGCTTTGGACTCTCTATAAATAGGTGATTGATTTGCATCTCATCACTCGACCACTACTTCAGGGGATATATGACAGCACAGGTTTCAGAGCGACTGATTTATGGTGGCAAGGAGATTCCCTTGTTTACCAATCCTTTATCGCTATATTTAAAGAATAGTGGCACTCGTTTTGTTTCGCCTCATACAGCCAATTGGCGTGGTTATGTTGGCACATGGGAAATTCTTGAACATGCCGGGGTTGAACGTCTGTATTTAGTGGGTTTATCTGCGCACAAGTCTTACGAAGAACTTTTAGATCTTTCAGATGTCTTCCCGGGTCATGACAAGGTCTTTGCGCATTGGTTTACCGGTGAACTGCGTTGCCCTCAAGGTGCTCAGTTGGAGTATCGCCATATGGGTTATGGCAGTGTTTATGAATACGACCTCTTGATGGAGTTCAAACAAGGCGTTTTAGTTAATAAGCATGCACGCCATAACCAAGTGCCTGAGAAAAAAGAAGAAAAAGACTATCCATCCTTCTTAAGACGAGGCGCTCAGTGAGTGGTTTGATGGATTTCTTATCAGGCGTTAGTTTCTTTGGGCTATCTGGGTATGAGCTACTTGCTATCTATACCTTGCCTGGAGTGTCGTACGCCCTATTTCACTTGGCGAAAGAATATCTCAATCGTCCTTCTAAATTTGCAAGAGGCATGCTGGCTGCTATAGGCAAGAAAAGAAGTGTTGCTGATCATCTTATCAATGGCTTTGCTTACACCATTGCTTTCCTGTGCATTGCCTTTGGCTGGCCTCTATTTGGTATTTGGGCAATCTTTCAATCTAGGAAAGAAGCTGCTCTAGAGATTGAGAGGAATAAGCCTGACTTTAATTGTTTGCCAGAACATTTAATTTGCAAGGTAGATCCGCATGATGCTGAGATAGCAAGTTATGTTGTTGATCCTCTTGGCACAGTTCCACCTCTACCCTTTGGCCACCTTAATCAAGGTTGGGTAAATTTCCTGACCGAGATGTTGGAGCCCGAGGATGAGATGTGGTCCTTCTACATTCCCAAGGGCGGTGAGCAGGGAAAGCATCGCTTTGCAGCTAGCAGTGCTATTCGGGGATATGCCAAGGTTTGCAATGGCGAGATTCTTGGAGAATTTATATATGAGCGTGATTAGTCAAACCTTGATTCCGAATGGTTGTTAGGTCATATTTGGGAGTAGTAACATAGTAATTAGCGATATATACGAAACTATGACCACAATAATTCCGCCCAACATTAGCGATTACACCGCAAGAAATATTTCGCTCAAACAACTTAGACTATGGAGTGAGTCTGGTGACGGTCACAAACAAGAGCTCATCAAGCTCCTAAAAGAAATTCGGGGGAAACTTGCAAGGGGTGCATCACCCTCAAAGGTCATTACCTTTGCCACAAAAAGTCTCGAGGCTTTTTACTCCAAAAAGGAAGTTAGGGGCGAGGTTCAGCTGTTAAATAATCGCCACATTGTATTTAAGCTAATGTTTCCTGGAGTCAATGACCAAGATCTGCAGTTTTGCCTAGTTTATGGAGAGATTAACGGAAGAACTAAGGCCTGCAAGTTTGATGAGACAACACCCATTAAGATCAGTGCACATGCACTACAAAGACTTCTTGCCAGGCTCGATGTTAGCTCTGATAGTAAAGCTTTGGATGAGCTATATAGCTGTATAAAGTTAGCAATCCCATGGCACCAGGCTGCTTCCGAAACTGATGCGCAGTGCTGGCCCTTGATGAGTGAGCATGGATTTTTTGTTGGCGCACCTTCCCCCGACTCCTTAGTTACAACACTGATTACATGGATGAAGGCAGATGGTCTCAGCAAAAAATGGCTTGAACCACTTGAAAATTTATGGCGCCTGAAATCAAAAAAACCGAGGACACTAGAAGATCCAGTGTTTGCTCAGGAATTTCTCATTTCATTTCCTTGGATGCTTAAAGAACATGTACCAGGTCTAGATCTACCAAGCTTAGCTTGGGAGTCAAAAGATCTAGATAGGAAAAATGATCCGATATCCCATGAGAATACAGATGATCTTATGGAACAGGATGTTGAGGACAACCAAGAAATTACTACGTATAAAAAAAGATCGGTATCTTATTTATCGGGCCTTAACTATAGCAATACGCCGCCGCCATTAAAAATATATGATCAGATTAAAGGGTTAGTTGTTCAAAAGAGGGCTGATGGAAATATTATTGTTGGGCTAAAAAATGGTTGGGTTGGAAAAATACCTAAGATTTCCATTGAAAAAGGTAGTCTCCTGATTGAAAACTATATTGAACCCGAGATCGGAGATGAGATTGCAGTCTCCATCCAAAAAATTAAACGCTGGATTGATGAAGATGCTTTCCTCATATCACTTGATCCAGTAGATATATCCGACGCTCATTGGGCTGAAATTGAAAAACTTATACCCATTAATAGCCAAGTATTTGGCAAAATCTCTGTTGATTTAAAGAATAAGTTTGGCGTACAGCTATCAGATGGCCATCGCGGTTTGATAGATAAAACTGATGTAATAACGTATTTACAGGCTACAAATAATACCGATATAAACCTTTTTAATTTGGAGCTTGAGTTTAATGTCATCGGATTTAATGCGCCGAAAAAGAATTTATTGCTAAGCATTCCCAACCTAACAGAGCTCCATAAAACTTCAATAATTGAGAAAATACAAATTGGTAAAACCTATCACGGAACCTGCATACGTTTTTGCAATAATTTTTCACAAATTCAACTAGACAATGGTTACACAGGAGTGCTGCATAGAAATAATTCCTGGGGTCTACCCCTTCCAAACGTCGGGGATTCTGTTGAAGTAAATTCAATCTATCTTGATCCAACTGAAAATGAAATTTGGTTGTCAAGAATTCATGAAAAATTGATCTCAGAATATTTTAATTGCCTACCAGTAACAGATACACTTTGGAATTCTTTTGTTAACAATCACTCTGAAGGCGATATCGTTGAGGTACAAGTTAAAGACTGGATTGAAGGTAGTCAAGGTTTCATAGTGGCTACCAGATGCGGTATGCGGGGTCTAATGTCGAAAAAGGAGTTCACATGGTACGAACTAGGCACAACTCAAGACATCACTCTTGGCGATATATTTACTGTAAAGATTACCAAGATAAATAACTTAAAGAGAAAGGTGGCCTTCTCCAAGAAAATGGCCGAACCGCACGCCCTTGATGATCCTAAAGTTCTGAGTCATAAAGGGGAGGTTTTTTCAGGGCAAATCACATCAATAGTAGATTACGGGTATTTTATTGCCATTCCCCAATTAAAAGCCGATGGATTACTTCATAAATCTAAAATTCCTGAGGGTGTATCGTTCTCAAAAAATGAGTTAATCAAAGTATCTATTGCTGATATAGATTTGCAGAAAAAAAGAATTAGTTTGTCACTTGTCCAAGAGAATCAAGATCGAAATATATCTAAAATTTAATCTCAGGTTTTAATCAGATATTTATTCATTGTTACTCATAGAAGATCTGCCCCCTCATATCTTTTATGAAGACTTGATAGAAATCTTTCCAGTTCTCTAGCTCTCTGGGCTCACAGACTGCTCCCGGCCTTTGAATAGCTAACTTTCTAACAACAAAGATATTATTCTTTACTTCGCTGTAAGTGGCTTCGTATTCAATGCCAGCTTTTTTGTAGCTGACATTTGGTGGAATGCGTGTCACCTTGGTATTGGCCGGGAATCTGATTTGATAGGATTCACCAACCGTTCTAGTAGCGCAGGTATATGGCACCGTGAATTTCTCTGGAGGCCTATCGTTAGCAATGGAGGCTAACTCTCCTGGCGCAAGGCCGACTGGTACTGTGATCGCTCCCGGTCCTGGCACATTAGCAATCGCATCAAGAGTGAACTCGGTATTGGTCGTAAAGGGTTTATCTAGGTCATAGACATAGCTAGTGGTGATCTTGCCCTCGCCTGTTTGTCTAAATTTAGCTAATTGGTTTTTGACTAACTTATCTGAAAGTGTAGTTTCAGCGCCTTCGTATTTATAACGGGCATTGATTTCTGCGCTGCCAAAGTACATGGTGTGAGCTTTACCGGTAATGCGACCATCTTTTTCTATTTGCATAGTGATGCCGGTTGCAGTCTCGCTATCCTCTTTCTTCGGCTTGGGTGTACTTCCAACTTTAGCTAACTTTGTAAGTAGTACCGGTTTATCCATTTCATCACTAGGCAACGTGCCATATGGCGCCATCTCATCTGTAGAGTCCAGAAATAGATTCCAGGCAGGTATATAGGTAATGACATGATTAAAGGGTCCAAGTACAGGGTATTTAGGCAGCGTGTAAGCGCTACCTGAATTAATCAATGCACTGGTAGCGTCAATTCCTTTGGCCGCTAGTAAAGTAATTAAGAGCGCATTGTGATCCTTGCAGTCTCCGTAGCGGTTTCTGAGAATACTATTGGCATCATGAGGAACTATGCCTCCGTCACCTAAGTAGATCGCCACATACCGAATGTTTCTGGTGACCCAGTTATAGAGCGCTCTGGCCTGCTCTTTTTTGAGGTCTAGCTTTGGATCAGCCGCTACTTTCTTTTCCAAACCTTTGGTGATTTCATCTGCTTGCTTTTGAATTTCTGGGGTGATGATGAATTTGTCTTTAATGCGCTCTTCATAAGCCTTGGCAAAAGCCTCTTGGCTTGGGAAGCTGGAAATATAAATGTGAGGCGCATAGTCACCGCTAGAGACTTGGTATTGCTCTTTCTTCTTCATCTGCAGGTTCTGATAGGTATAACTTACCTGACGCATGCCATCTACCACTTCATCCTTTGTCTGCTTAACTCCCTTGATATCGGTATAGAGCTTTAAGTCCTCTGGGTAACTGAGGCTGTATTCATAAGAACGTATTTCTACGCTGGGCGAGAAAATCAGCCTTGTATAAAAATAGCCTGGTAGCAATGGCTTATACGTAGTGAGCTTAGTCTTGTAATAGGTTTTAGAGCCTGGCGTCACCTTCGGAAAGATGATGATCTTATGTTTTTGATCAGAGAACATGGCCGCGCCCGAGCTATTGTCATCTTCCACTGTGCGGATGGCATTAGCTGCTACTGGAATCTTTTCTCCTTTGGGGGTAATGGTATAAGCCTCAAGCACTTCTAGCTTGGATAGTGTTGAGTTATATGGCAAGTCAGCCTGCGATTCTGAATCAACGACTAATTGTGATTTCACCAAGGTAGTGAGCTCATTTATCTCGACAACTGTGCCATCAGCCTGAATGGTTTCTGTGATGATGGCTTTTTCAATAGCAGTAAGAGATTCCAGTTCCCCTCTTCCTGCGCTTGTAATGCCTACATTTGCGAGTAGGAGAAATCCTAATAGAACTGCGCCTAGACTACTGATGGATTGAATTGCAAATTTCATAATAGTTTTAGCGCTTTACGTAGGATTGAATGTAGGCTTTGCGCATGGTTATATCGCTGACCATTGGCATACCAGCATGTTGCAGAACGATCGCAGAGGGTTCTTGCATCATTGCCTTGCAAGGCGAATATGGATTGCCTTTAGCATCTCTGAGTTTGAATTTAGGTAAGCCCAAAATCTTAGCGCCATCCACAAAGGCAGCAACAGCCAACGGTCTTGAGAGTGGCACCCCTGAATTACCACTTGGCGAGACCTGTAATGGCATGAAGGTGATGAAAACGAGTGAACTGAGCATGGGTTCTGAGTTTTAACTAATTTAGAGTTTTTTCATTGTGATGAGCTACTAGCTCATTAGGTGAGCCTTAAGCTTTTTAATCTAGCTCCATATAGACATTTATGGAGGTAAATATGAAATACCTGATCACCCTACTTTTGATTGCCCAAGCGATTCTTTTAGTACGCGGGGCTGCTGCACAGGCTATTTATGGTCCGACCGGTGAATACCGCGGCTATAGCCAAACTTCGCCAAGTGGCGTAACGAATGTCTATAACGCTACCGGCCAGAATGTTCAGTCCTTTCAAACCGATAACGGGCAGACTAATTTTTATAGCCCCCAGGGCGCGTACCAAGGAACTTCCACTACTCCTTTTTACGCAACCCCTAATACGTCGATTAATGCACCGCGCCAAGCACCTCAGGCACCCTCTGTGAAAGGTTGGTAAGAAATGAAAAGATTACTTATTGCCGCATTGTTGGCTAGCTTCATGATCCCTTGTTTTGCAAGGACTGATGGCGGAGGCAAAAAGAGTTCTCAAAAATATAACAACCCAAGTGGTCATGAAAATTGCTACTACTGCTGGAAGGACTTAAGTACGACCTATACGCCCTCCCGCCACAAATACGCTAAAAAATCTTAAGGAGATCTAAATGAAACAATTCCTTTGCATAAGCGCACTTCTTATCTCTAGCGGCAGTTATGCCCAGGTAACTAGTTGGGAAAACTCGCCTTTCAATTACAACAATAGCCAGTACAACTACAACAATAGTTCGTATAACTACAATAACTCGCCATATAACTACAACAACAGTCAATACAACTACAACGCCAATAACGGCGTGTACGACAACAGCGGCAACCGTATTGGGTATGAGACCCAATCTCCGACAGGCGTGACTAATGTCTTTGATAACAACGGAAATCGGATTGGGTACTCCCCTAGCAAAAGACAATGATCGCCGAAATGATTATCGATACCGAGGAGTTTCTGGCGGTATTGAAGCGATTAAAGCCCAGAAAAACGACGAAGGCCTCCTTAGCTGAAGAGCTTTATATTGCACTCTTTAATGGTGAGGCCATCTTCTGCTTAAGAGGGGTCCAGACTAGATGCTTGGTTGAGAAATCAATCAATTGGAGGGGTTACATTGAAGTCAATTCTGGGGTTGTACTGTCATTCTTAGCGGCACGGCCTGCCGGGCCGAATATTAAGCTGAGCGTTCGTGGTGATGTATTTCAGATAGAGAACATTAAAGTGCCCTGTAAGACCATGCAATCCCCAGAGTGGATTACTGCAATGAGCTTTGAGGCTCACCTACATGATGATCCTAAAGCTAAACCTCACACCATCAATTTGTATTGCCCAAAATGCGGCAAGAAGCGCGGGGAACTCTTTAAACAAAAGCTTGTGAAGCAAAGGGAACTGGGTGATCCACCGCCCCCAAAATATCCAAGCTCTAGAAGATGTGCGGCTTGTAGGCATGAATGGCTAGAATTTGCTGACGTATTATGAATAAATTACTCTTCTTGGATTTTGATGGAGTACTTCACCCGACTCACTTCGCTGGGCAAGCTCCTTTTAATAGAGCTCATCTTCTTGAGAAAACTCTTGAAAGATCAAATATCGGAATTGTGATTTCTTCGAGTTGGCGCTTCACACATAGCCTTGAAAAGCTACAGAAACTATTACCAAACTCAATCTCCAGTCTGGTTATTGGCGTTACTGGATCACCAGTCATTGGCAAACATCCACGCTATCAAGAGATTATGAATTTTTTACAATCTCATGGGTCTAGTAACTGGAAGGCCTTAGACGACTCCTATTGGGAATTTCCAACTCCTTGCCCAGAACTCATTCGCTGCAACCCCAATACCGGAATCTCAGAAAAGCAGATTCAAGAATTACGTCATTGGATGATTGCGTGACGACCACTTATTGACCGTAAGTATTCCACCCGCCAGCACCATTGGGTAGAGTTTGTATTAGGTTTCCATTAGGCGTGTAGGTGTTGTAACCACCCGCACCACTCGGCAATGTTTGAGTCACCCCTCCATTGGGTCCATAGGTGTTGTAACCACCCGCACCATTTGGCAAGGTTTGCGTGAGCTGTCCATTTGGTGAATAGGTGTTGTAACCACCGGCGCCGTTAGGTAATGTCTGTGTCAACTGCCCATTTGGCCCATAAGAGTTGTAACCGCCAGCCCCATTAGGCAATGTCTGAGTGAGTGCCCCGTTGCGACCATAGGTGTTGTAACCTCCTGCGCCGTTGGGTAATGTCTGAATGGGTTGGGCCAATACAAAGTTGCTTGCAGTACCAAATATCACTACAGTGATTAATTTTTTCATTGTTTTTTCTTATGTTATTAGAGCGCCATTGGCTCTAGATTAGGTTCGGGCTCATAGTCCTCAAACTCAAAACGCATTTGCCCAGATAAAGGGGTAAGGCATCGCAAGAATCGATCTGGCACCAAACCCACTTTCTCATGCCTCAACTCCCCTTTTTTGGGTAGGTGATAACAAATCGTATGGCCCTGAGCCAATACTTGTACGCGCCAAATTGGCATGACCTCTGTATCAAAGCCTGGCCAACGCATCAAGCCCATAGGCTCAATCACCTTCACAATTAAGCCGCGATTAACCGAGAACTTGCTATCGGAAATCATAGCGATAGAACCTAGTTCACAACGTAAATGAATGTGTCCGTTTCTAGACATTCTTTAACCTTTTAAATTCAATATATTCATACTCGGTATGCTCTTCAAGAGTCTGACCTAGTAAATCTATTACTTCATCTCTTAGAAAAAAACGTTTGACTCTATCTTTATCTCGAATGAAGCCATCTTTCAGTATTAGCCTGGGGTATCTAAACCCATTGTGGGTATAACTATCAGTCCAGACCTTAGGCGAGTAGACCTCGCTAATACCCGAATGAATCAAAAGGCAGTAGTCAAAATAGTTTTTATCGCTATCTGCGCGAGCGTTGCTATAGCTATTAATCGTGTCAGCAAAATCATCGTTTAAAACAAATTCATATGAGCAATCCCATTTAATTGCACGCTTATCCAATATCTCCTGCTGCCGAGTAGTCCATGGCCCGCCAAAGTACAGCGCAATTGGTCTGCGATAGATCTTCTCGTCCTCTGGGATGGTGTGGTGTATTACAGGATTTTCCAATTACTCAACGCTCTCTAAACAGTCTTGCTCATATAACTCCATCTGCAACTGCTCTGACTCGGAGAATTCTTCTAAAAGATAACCTTGCGGTGGAGTCAAGCGCCTAAGGTAAATATCTGGAGCTGGCCCTGAGGTATATGCCTCAATACCGTCTTCGCCTTCATAAAATAGTGCGCCACCTTCAGTGGCTACTTCTACATTCCAGGTGTAGAGCGGTTCACTATATCCTTGCCATTCCTGAAATCCGCCGGACGAAACAATGCGCACAATATTGCCAAGGTTTTCAGGAATCTTGCAGTTCACCGTGATGGCTAAATCACCTACCGAGCAATTGAGCTTTGAGAATTGTTCGCTCATCTTCTTCTCCTGTATTGGGCGCGTACCTTCTCTCGCTCTACGAATAGGAGGTGGCCAAAGATACCTTGGCTACACACTAGAAAGAGGCCGAATAGAAACCACAGAACTAGGCTCAGACTTAGCCCGTTCGACGAAGCGGCCCAACTCAAAAACATGAAGAAAATACCGATAAATTTGATCACTTTGACCTCCATCCAGTCTTTTGCTGTTTTGTTACTTATAGGTAGATTAATTACTTGCTAGCTCATTACATGAGCCTTAAACTAATTAAAGTTATAAAAACAATAAAAGTCTCAATTTGGAGGTTTTATGAGCAATATGGAACGCCTGCACCGCATTAAATACATGCTCCAGCACCGTAAATGCGTGCCAATTGAGGACTTTATGACAGAGCTAGAGGTCTCAAAAGCGACCTTTAAGCGCGACCTAGAGTTCTTAAGGTCACGCTCAAAGGCGGATATTGAATATGACCGCTTTTTGGGTGGCTATAAATTCAAGGATGGATCTGACGTCAATAAGATTGAGATGACCGGTCTTTGGTTTTCTGAAAAGGAAGCAACCGCACTAGTGCTAATGCAGCATTTACTGTCATCACTTGACCAAGGAGGTTTGATTGGACCTCATATTGAACCACTCACTGCAATCATTGATGGCATCTTAGGCCAAAGCGAAGCCACTACCAAAGAACTGCGTAAACGAATCAAGGTTCTAGGCATGGGTTCACGTAAGAATTCAATTGAGAATTTTTCTGAGATTGGTGCCGCCCTTTTAAAACGCAATCGACTAGTAATTAAATACTACGCTAAGAGCAAGGATGAAGAAACTGAGCGTGAGATTTCCCCGCAGCGCCTCATTTACTACCGTGAGAATTGGTATCTTGATGGCTACTGCCACATGCGTGAAGGATTACGTAGTTTTGCTTTGGATGGCATTCGAAGCGCAATACTTACCAACACAAAAGCGCAAGAAATATCCGACAAGGAGTGCCAGGAACACTTTGCCGAAAGTTATGGCATTTTTTCTGGCAAGGCTACCAAAAGAGCTAAGTTACGCTTTACACCCGAGCATGCGCGCTGGGTTTCGGGTGAAAATTGGCACGGGCAACAAGTAGGCAGCTTTGATAAAGAAGGTTATTTCAATCTTGAGTTTGATTACAACCAGGATCCCGAGCTGCTCATGGACATTTTGAAGCATGGCTCAGGCGTTGAAGTCATTGGACCCGCAAGTTTAAAAAGTCGCGTGAAAGAAGAGTTAAAGAAAACTTTAGCCAACTACTAAGCACATCTGAAATTAAGATCTTAAATTTTCCAACCAACTAGTGGCCAAACTTTCAGCAGCCAATATTTGCTCTGATGTTAATTTTGGACTAATTTCCTCAATTGATAGTTTTGCATCAAAGCCCAGCTGATTAGATATTGAAAACCATTTATAGGCCTCAACTAAATCTATATCAGTCCCCCAGCCCTGCTCATAGCAATTGGCCAAATTGACCTGGGCTGAAATATGGCCCTTTTTTGCTGCCTTATTAAATAATTCAAAGGCTTTTGTAAGATTTACCTGAACTCCTAGCCCTTTAAAATAGGCCCAACCTAGATTGTTCGTAGCATAGGTATCGCCTTGATAGGCTGCCTCTTCAAGTAAAGCAAATCCTTTCTCCAGATTTACCTCAACGCCATTGCCATTTTGATATAGATGCCCAAGACAGGATTTAGCCGATGCGTCACCTTGTTTGGAGGCTAAATCCAAGTAATAAACCGCTTTTATTAAATCTTTCTCAATATTTTCACCAACAGAATATTTATAACCCAAAAGTGATTCAGCAACTGCTAGACCTGCATCGGCTGCATACTTCAGAAGATTGAAAGCTCTTTCTATATCTTTATCAATACCATCAATCCCGCTATAAAATATTAAAGAAAGATGATAGTAGGACTCAATACATCCAAGGTGAGCAGCCCTCTCATAGTACTCATATGCTCTTTGAGCGCTTTTCTCAAAATAAATTCCTTGCTCATACATCACTCCTAGATCATTGAGCGCACTTTCATTGTTCTGCTCAGCAGCAAGAAAGAATAAAGTAACACCCAATTCAAGATTTTGATCTACGTTTCTACCATGAACATAACGAAATCCGAGCTTAGCCTGTGCGTCTGCATTACCTTGTTTTGCTGCCTCAGTTAATAATTGAATGCCCTTCTCAATGTCAGCCTCGGCCCCAATGCCCTCAAGGAAAAAGGAACCAAGTCGTTCGATGCTACTAACCATACCTTGCTTCGCTGCAAGATTATGAAAATGCATGGCTTGCTCTGTATTAACTTCTACAATGTCACCAATCAAATACATATCACCTAATGCCATTTGAGCCCATACAAAGTCCTTTTCTTCGGCAAATGCCTTGAGAACTTTTTCAATACTTTCAATATCATTAGCGGAAATTGATGACTTAAGACTTTGTATTTTTTTTCTAGCTTCCTTATAGCCCTGAGCCCAAGAAATTTGATACCAAACAATTGCCCAAGGGATATTAGGCTTATTATCTTTAGTGTCAATGCCATTTTCTGCATTTAAACCCAAGCAATAAGATGACAAATTGCTGCCAAAGTTGGCCGCCCTTAAATACCAATGATGTGCCCGCTTCACATCTTTCTCAACCCCAGTTCCATTATGAAACATGACCCCTAGGTCATGCATAGCTTGCATATGATTTTGATTGGCAGCAATTTCAAAGTAGTGAATTGCTTTTTTATAGTCAACAGGAACTTGATTTCCAGATTCGTAAATTTTTGCTAAATCATATGCCGCCACATCAAAACCTGACTCGGCAGCACTTTCAAATAATTCAATGGCTTCTGGAATATTCTTTTCAATCTCTAAACCAGAAAATTTATACCCTGCAAGTCTTGTCATAGCTCGCGCATCGCCTAATTCTGCGGCTTTTTCAAGGTACTCTAGTCCTAACTTAGTATCTTTTGGTATGTCCGATCCATCCAAATAAGCTATTGCAAGTAGAAAATTTGCATAACCATTATTTTTTTCTGCAGCCTTATTGAGCCAAGTCATCCCTTCCGGAAAATTCTTTTCTACACCAATTCCGCCACATAAGTTATTCCCAACCACCATCTGAGAGTCAGCAAAATCTAAATTAGCAGCCCTCAAATAAAGCTCATTAGCTTTGTATTGATCAATTTGCACTCCATGGCCATAAAAATAATTACCTGCTAAGTAATGCATGCCCCAGGGATCATTTAACTCAACCATCTTATGCAAGCAGGTGTTTAATTCTTCAAATTTTTGATCAGAAAATAATTGCAATGCCTCAGACTTTAAATTTTCTATTTGGCCGATACCCATACTCACCTCAAAATTTATTTCATTCTTTTACTGAAAATAGACGCCGAAAGAATCCAAAAGAAATTATTTTTCACCATATTTCTTTTTTAGACGATCCCATTCTTTCTGCTTTTCTTTTTTTCTGGCTCGCTCTATTTGCTCGGATAGTTTTTGTGCCTTCTTTTTTCTTACTTCAGCCTCAATCTGTCGAATCTCATTAGCAACCTTTATCTCTTCTGGAGTTAAAGGTATCTTCTTAGGCTTTGGTAATGGCTCACCTTTCGCAAATTTTTCTCCACAGGACAAGCAAAGTTTGTACCCAAGCCCCCATCTTGCAGGCGATACAAATGCAAAACAATTGGCGCAAATATGCTCTATTTCCATCCGTTTATCTTAATTCTTTATGAATAATAAGTGGCTCTTTTTAAACTATATGCCTTATTCGAACCCATCATCTCTCAAGGGCTCATTCTGCCCAGGTAGACTCATACCGCTAGCTACTTTATAAATTGGATCTCTCGCATTTATCTGCTCCTGGGCCCAACTAACCCAATTATTTAACTCTTTATTTTTTCTCCTTACAACTCGGCTAGCCCTCATAGTTTTTACAAAATCCCTGAGTACGGCCAATTCATTCCAGCGCTCTGCTGCATCCTTGAGCTGACCCCATTTCCAGGCATCGACCTCCTTGGCCCATTTGATGTCAGCTAGGCGCTTACGCTCTGTCTGCTCTCTGGCCTCGCTAGCCTCTCGCTCCACCCTTGCTATCTTGGCATCAAATGAAAGCTCAGCAATGAGATTTATCAATTTCCCAAGCTGCTCCTCAACGCTAGTCTTTTCAGAGTCTTTAACAATCTTCCAGCCATATATATCGTTATGGCGAATTCTTAGCTCTAACCTTCCAGATGGGATGTATTCAATATCCATCATGTATGAGTGAGTGTGCCCGCCACTAGTCCAACTCCTTTTTCTTTTCATTGGCTTTGGCGGTTTAGTACTTACTTCATAGAACTCAATTGTTACTACATCGTCATCTCTTTTAAATGCGGTAACTTCTGCATTTGAATATTTTCGATGGACACCCAGCCTATAGCCGCGGGAGAGAAATTCGTTGATGAGGGTCTGAAGTATTCGCTTTACCCGTGGAACGCTATGTGGACCAATCTGGACATCAAAGCCAGCTTTAGATTCTGACCTTCCAAATTTGGAATGGTTTTCCATCTGGAAGTCTTTGAAGGTCTTCTCGATCTCTTCATGGAATTTATTGCCCTTATAAATCTCTATGACAGGAATGGGCTCAGCAGGTTTATTTAACCTAGCCTCCATGATCGCTTTATCTCGAGTCCGCACATGTATGAGGGGATCATGCTCATTCCACCAAGGCTCTAATGGAGGCTTTTCTGACGTTATCTTTCCATGTTCCAGCTTGGCCCAGTAACCCAATGGCGGCTTTGGTACACCGTATTGCTTGCACCACTTGCCAAGGGCAACATCGGAGAGCCCAATCCGCAGCGCAACCTTAGTGGCCGGCTCAGTCCACAGGAGTTCATATATTTCAGTGCGTGTGTATGATTCTCTTTCCATCAGTAACCCCCTTCACAATGTGAAGACAATTAAAGCAAATTGTAAGGATGGAATGTGGGGGTACTTTTGGGGGTACTTAGTGAAATTCGAACTCTTTTGACCTCTTCCAAGTACCTGTATTTAGAGCAGAAAGTGGCTTTTAGTTCGATTCCCGCCGACCCACCATTTTGAAGTCTGTAATAAATTAACGCCACCCACTAGGGTGGCGTTTTTCTTTCACTCAAGCATTATCTAGTCATGTTCATTAGTTAAATTGATAACTCATGCCAGCCTGAAAATTCAGAGGCGCGCCTGCAAAAATCCCATCTGGATTTCTACTGGAGATATACCTTTTATTAAATAGATTATTGATCACTCCAAACACTTTCCAATCTTTATTGATAGAGTAGTTGGCACTCCAATTAACAGTCACAAATGCTGGCACTTCACCTAAAGTTCCAATAGCATTCTCAACAACCGTATTTGCTGCATCAGCGTATTGACTGGACACATAATTCAAGCTCACCAAGGTATTAAAACTGCTCTTCTCATAACTGACACCTAGATTGGAAGTCAACTTAGGGGTATAAGAAATGCGGTTTCCATCACGTCCCAAGGAATTTGTGCCGACAAATTTTGCTACTGGAATATAGGTAGCATTGCCGTTAATACCCCAGCCATGAGCAAATGCATATCCAAGAGCTAACTCGGCACCCTGATGCAGACTCTTTCCTCCATTAGCCTTGGTTATTCCCGCTGCTAAGCTCTGATTCACGATTTGATTGCTAAAGTTCATACTAAATACTGCTGCATCATATGAAAAAGAACCCGATACTCCGCGCAAACCCAATTCCATATTCGTTGAGCGTTCAGGCGCTAACTGCTGGTCAACACCCTTGTCATCAATCGCAGCTGACAATTGTGCTGGTGCAAAACCTTTGTAAACACTGCCATACACTTGTGCCTGAGGTATTACTTGCCATGTAGCGCCAATTTGAGGAATTGTTTCTACATTCTTAGCACTCCCAGATGTGCCAGTAAGGATATTTGAGCGAGTCTGGTTATAACTTTCAACTCGCACCCCGGGAATAAGGGCAAAGTCTTTAGTCAGTAGAAATCGATTTTGCCCATATATAGCTACAGAGTTAGCTTTGTTATCCTCATGCGCAGTAATTCGACCTGAATAGTCTGTGGTTTTAGAGCTCACCAGTTGATTTATTTGAGATTCAGTATGCAAGCGAATGCCAAACTCTGCTTCATTAGAAATTCCAAGGGCCTTATATGCATGACTTAACCTAGAATCAAGGCCCAGCATTTGAAACTCACGATTACGGCCAATTAAACAATCTGAACCCTGATTGCAGGCCCTAAAAATTGTGGCATCTTGTGTGCGATTCACAACACTTTGTCGCCAATAGTTACGGGATAGCTTACTCCAATAGATTAAGGTATTTATTATGGTATCTGCATTCATTTCAAATGCGTGATTAATATCTACTGCATTTCTTTGGGTAATAAAACGATCATTAGGCGCCGGATTATCTCTCGATCCGTTCATGTATTGATTGGGGCGCAGACCTACATAGGAGGTATTGATATTGTTATCGTAATGAGTGTATTTCAGGCTTAACCACTGGTTCTGCGCAATCTCTATTCCACCCTTCATCAAAATGTCGTACATCTTGAATCCATTGCCTTGATAGCCATTAGACTCGGATTGAATGAGATTAATTCCTCCGATTGCGCCATTCGATGATGATTTACCGCCTGCCTCAATCTCCGCCAAACGATATCCATAATTACCCACCTTACCGGTTAACTTAAAACCCTGGGATGGTGTTTTGCTGAGATAGTTCACCACCCCACCAATATTAGATGGGCCATATTTCAGACCTGATGCACCCTTTAAGACCTCAATGCCGCCAATACGGTCAACCGGTGAACTGTAATAGGAGGCATTGGAGATAAAGAGACTGGGTTGTATTGGAGCGCCATCTTCCAGAAGCAATACTTTTGCACTCCGCCCCGGACTCAAGCCACGAATACCAATATTCGGAATGGATCCTAAACCACCCTCATCTCCACGAACATTCACCCCAGGAATTGTCTTTAATACATCCTGCAATGACTGAGGCTGTAGCTCCTCCATTCTCTTCTGATCGATGACATCGACTGTTCCTGGAATTTTGCTCAGGGCATTCTCCTCCCGTCCAACAATATCAATTCTGGGTAATTGAATATCTTGTGCCTTTACCAGGATTGAAAATGAACTTCCATACAACAATGCAATAGATGAAAGCCAGGCCAGCTTTTTTTGAGGACGAAAAACATCTTGATGCTTCATATACTATCTCCAGTGATAAAAACGAAAAATCGCTGGCTATATGCATATGAAAATGCTCTTGCTGGCTAGTAACTGATTAACTCCTTACTTTGTCAGAATGAGCTTTCCTAATTTAGTAATGCGTAATTGATATAAATTCCCATCATGCAGAATGCAGATCTGCTTCAAATGGCCCAATAGAGCTTCACTTGAAATGGTTTTGGGTGCTAGATAGGGGGATGAATTTTGAGGCAGCCCTGAATTCGAATCATTTTTCTCGTTCAAACGCTAAACCCCTAAGGTAAATTGAACGGGGCTCTGAAAGCATTGGGCAGAAGAGCTTATGGACGTTGATTTTATTGGCGCAAATCTCCACAATGCTAGAGCCTTGAGCGCTGAATTATCTAAACCTTGAAAACCGGAACTCTGAATAAGGCTAACCTGATTCACAATGCCCCACTCATTCACGCATAACTTCACAATCACCAAGCCCTGCTCTCTCAGTTGCCTACTTGCTAAAGGGTAATGGGGTTTAGGGTTATGAATGGCTGACCTGGCTGCTCGATCTACCGAATGGCCAATTTCCTTGCCATAGCCCGACACACCAGATTCATCAGAAGGAATTGAACTGGAACTTTTGACATTTAAGGATGGATCCACAAGGGTTGTACTAGAAGGCTTTTCACGCGAAGATGGGGAATTACTTGCGCCCGACAGATTTACCATGAGAACCCCCGGCGCTGATGGGCTGACTTCTATATCGGGCCCCGATAATAGAACTAGTAAAACAAATACATGGGAGATTAATACGCCTGAAATAACAAAAATGTTTCTGGGCAATCCACTACAGAGCAAATGACTTCCTTAAATAATAAATGGGCAACAACCTAAATCACTTGCTGACAGTATTTGCAGTAGTGAACTATGTTTTCAAATATTTTAAGGATGATGTAGTTGATTAACAACCATGATCCCAATGGGGATCGGGCTTGTAGGGCTATTTAGTGTGGTACTACTTTGTGACTAAACGCCAAAGTGATGTGACCTCTTTAGATCTCGCAGCATGTAACGCATCTGTTTTATCAAATACTTTTTGGTGCTGCGGCTTGGTATCTAAACGAGCAATGACTTTTAAGCCAGCAGCATCAAACCAAGACAGTAGCTCCCCTCTCGATCTCAAACCTAGATGTTCAGCTAAGTCTGAAAGAATGAGCCAGCCCTCACCACCCGGTAACAAATGATCTTTTAATTTACTCAAAAATCCTCTCAGCATCTGGCTATCCAGGTCATATACGGCATGCTCAAGAGAAGAACTAGGTCTAGCCGGCAACCATGGTGGATTACAAACAATCAGTGCCGCTTTTGCTGTTGGAAATAAATTCGTTTTCTGAATCTCAATCTGCTCATTTAAGCGTAACCGATCAATATTGTCTTGAGCACAAGCAATCGCTCGATCATCTTGATCGGTTGCAATAATCTTTTTAATCTCTCGTATTGCTAGCACTACCGATAGGACCCCCGTTCCGACGCCGACATCAAAAGCGATGGAGTTTTGCTTCAGAGCAATTGGTAACGGCGCCTTGAGAACCAGCTCAATATATTCCCCACGAATTGGCGAGAACACACCGTAATGCGGATGAATGCGAATCTCCTCATCATCCCTTGCGAGAACTGGTACACCCTTTTTACGCCACTCATGGGCGCTGATAACGCCAAGCAACTCTCTTAAAGAGATAACATAAGGCTCAGCCTTCTCTCCATAGACCTCAAGACAGGCTCTGGCAACATCAGGCGCACGTCTTAATGAAATACTGTGATCAGCATTAATCGGAATCAGTACCATCCCTAAAATACGCGCTCTTTGGGATTGCGCTAAGCGATGCAGATTGAAGGCATCTAAGGGAGTCTTGGTTTTCTCTTTAGCGACCCTGTCAGATCTGGTGGATTTCTTAGAGGGCTTATCAACCCTTCTCACCAAAGCTTGCAAGAGCTGCCTGGCATTCTGAAAGTCACCCTTGTAAAGCATTGCAGTGCCTTCACAAGCTAAACGGTAAGCAATGTCAGCCGTTAAGGTGTCGTCAGCAACTTGGATCTTTTGATGTGGTGCGATCCCATTTTCTGAATGCCATTTTGCTGAATGGATTTGGCCACCCTCATCCCATTGGATCATCACTTCAGCAGCACCTAGGCGACCACAAAGCGATTGTTTTGATAATCACTAATTGCTTGTTCAATCTCAGCCCGTGTATTCATTACAAAGGGGCCATACTGCACAATCGGCTCATGCAAAGGCAGGGCTGCTAGCACAATGAACTGAGCGCCCGATTCTCCTGACTTGGCTTTTAAGCGATCACCATCACCAAGCACAATCGCTGCTTGCTTGGGGGCTGGCCGCATGGGACCGCCTACCTCAAGATCGCCTTCATACACATAGACAAATGCATTGAGCTCTTTAGGAATGTGATACTCAAATTCTGTATTAGGTGGTAGGTGAACATCTAGAAATAATGGTGATGTCGTAATTCCCTGAATTGGGCCTTGAACTTCATTGCCCTCTTCTTTATAGGAGCCTGCAATCACTTTTACGGAACTGCCATTAGCAAGCGATAACTTAGGAATATCTTCCACTTGAATATCTTTGTAACCCGCAGGCTTCATCTTTTCCACTGCAGGTAAATTAATCCACAATTGAAAGCCACGCATTAAACCACTCACCTGCTGTGGCATCTCTGAATGAATAATGCCGCGCCCAGCTGTCATCCACTGCACACCACCCGTCTTGAGATGACCCTGATTGCCTAGATGATCCTCATGCAACATATGGCCTTCAAGCATGTAGGTCACAGTCTCAAAACCTCGATGTGGATGGGCCGGAAAGCCTGCAACATAGTCATTTGGATCATTGGATGAAAACTCATCGAGCATCAAGAATGGATCTAATCTGACTTGCTGCTGACCTCCAAGACTGCGCCGCAGCTTAACACCTGCACCATCTGAAGTGGCAACACCAGGAATGACAGTTTGAATATTACGGATCATCTTTTAGTCATTTCATTAAGCCGGAGGATGATCTTCAGGATTAACATCTAAAGCAATCAAGAAACGGGACACCATGTTGTACGCAGCAATCACGGTCACTAACTCAACCGTATCGGTGCTACCCAATTCTTTTTGCAGGCGCTTCATTAATTCAGAATCCACCTTGATCTGACGAGTCATCTGAAAAGTTAAATCAGCGGCATCATTTTCAACTTGAGTAAAGAGATTTCTTGGGAAGCTAGCCTGCCCAATCAATCGAAGTCCTTGTACTTGCTCTTCAGTGCCACCAGCCTTCTTAAAAGGAGGAGCATGATGAAAAAACTCATACTCAGCGCCATTCAGAACTGCTACGCCACACATTGCAAGCTCACGCAGCTTGGGATCTAAAGAAAGATTATTCCGAATTTCGCCAATGAAATGATTCCAACCCTCTGCGATTGGAACGCTGTGAAGAAGCATGCGGTCTAAATTAATAAACTGACCACCACGTCTTTTGCGAATAGCAGCAACTAGCTCAGCTGGCTCCGCTAAATCCATTGGTTGATAAGGAATTAAACGTTCAGACATATCTTCTTTCTACTGAGCAGTTTCTTTAATGTTGTTCTCAATTACGAACTTGCCCCAAATACCAATTTGTTTACCAATAAATTCACGGGCGGTTTCAGAGGTACCACCAATAAGCTCAATCCCCTGAGATTTAAATTTCTCAGCAACTGCTGGGGTTTTTAAGGCTTTATTTAAAGCTTTATTCATCGCATCCACAATCGCAGGTGGGGTTTTTCCTGGCGCTAACACTGCCCACCATGCTGGCGCATTAAAACCTGGGAAGCCGCTCTCAGAAACTGTAGGCACATTCGGCAAGGCAGCGGTTCGCTTAGCGGTAGTAATTACCAAAGGAATCACGCCACCACTATCCACATGGGGCTTGACCAAGAACTCTGAACCAACAGCTAGTTGCACTTGTCCACCTAAAGCGTCCTGCATTAAAGGACCGCCGCCACGATAAGGAATGTGATTCCAGTCAAAGCCTGCTTGCTTGGCAAGACGCGCCATTGATAAGTGCCCCAAGCTACCAATACCAATAGAGCCGTAACTAAATGGTTTGCCTGCCTTAGACATCTCTGTCAGCTGTTTGAAACTAGTGATGCCTGAATTTTTACTGGCCACCAAAACCATTGGTGAAGTACCTATCAAAATTACAGGTGCGATATCTTTAATCGTATCGTAGGGAAGTTTATCTTTAAGGCTGGGATTAACACCATGCGTATCAAACACCACAGCAAAGGTGTAACCATCTGCATCAGCCCTCGTCAATGCTGCAGTACCAATCACACCAGATGCGCCACCAATATTTTCCACAATGACGTTTTGCTTTAGCTCGGATTGCAAAGCTGGCGCCAACACGCGGGCAACTTGGTCAACTGATCCACCAGGTGGAAATACTGCAATCATCCGAATCGGTTTTTGGGTAGGCCAAGTTCCCACTCCGGCCGTCTGGGCAAGTGACATACTGGCCGCCCCTAAGGTAAATAGGCCTAGAAATAGGACTCTTTTGGCCATTTTGGCTAGATGCAGCATGGGTTGTCTCCTTTGAATAAGACCTCAAGATTACCACCCCCAAGGTCTATTTGCTCGATAATGAAGGGGTAGCTTGAAGAGAGAAGAAATGAAGTCGATTCTGAATATTGCCGCATATTTATTTGTCAGCCTTGATGGTCTGCCAGACTTGCGCACCAAAATGCTGAACGAATGCAATAGCCGTGGGCTGAAAGGGACCATTTTGCTCACAGGCGAAGGTATCAATATGTTTCTGGCTGGCAAAGAGACAGAGTTACGCGGATTTTTAGATTGGCTGCGTGAAGACTCTCGCTTTCAGACGCTCCAAGCAAAAGAAAGTTGGTCAGACGAACAACCATTTAAAAAGATGCTGATCAAACTGAAGAACGAAATTATTCGCATGAACCACCCTGCGATTCGTCCTGAAGAAGGGCGCGCCAAGTTTATTACCCCAAAGAAATTAAAAGAGTGGCTTGATCGCGGTACTGATGACCTGGGTCGCCCCGTAGTGATGGTAGATACTCGTAATGCATTCGAAGTCGACTACGGTACATTTGAAAATGCGTTGCACTTCAACATTGAAAAGTTCACAGAATTTCCGCAGGCCATTACAGCCCATAAAGATGAGCTTGCAGACAAAACCTTGGTGAGTTTTTGTACTGGCGGTATTCGCTGTGAAAAATCAGGGCTTTATATGCGTGAGATTGGAATGCACCATAGCTACCAACTCGAAGGTGGCATTCTGAAATATTTTGAGGAAGTTGGCTCCGCGCACTACCAAGGCAGCTGCTTTGTCTTTGATGAACGCGAAGCCCTTGAGCCGAATCTTGACTCTATCCCTGTCGAGCGCTCGATTAGGAAAAAACTGAAAGTAGGCTAAATAACTTAGGCTGACTTAGCAACCAAAGTCATATGCTCCACATGGGGTGGCTTTGCGAAGTATGACCCAACAATGGCACGCCAATCTGCGAAGGCCGCAGATCCCCGGAAATCGACCGTATGATTCTCCAGAGTGTCCCAGTAAATCAGCAATAAATAGCGAGATGGGGTTTCCATGCTGTGATTTACCTTGTACCCACGAAACCCTTTTGCCTTAGAAATCACAGTCTCAACCCCCTGCACAATGGCTCTCTCGAAGTCTTTCTGTTTAGACGGGTCAATTTCAATGTCGCAATGCTCCAAAATCATCAGATTTCCTTAGTCAAAATAGATAGCTCATCAATAGTAAACTTATTACACCAGAATTATATTCATACAAAACAATCGTCAAGACCGAAGAGATGTCTCAAGCTATTAATCGGCCACTGCCGATTTTTTTATCCACACTCAACACTCCTTTGCACCCAGGACCAATTCTTCAGAAAGCATTTCTATGGCCTCATTACCAAACATTGTCATCCTAGGAGATTATGAGCGCGCCCTGCGCCGTTTTTCAAGCTGGGATAAGTTAGATCAAAAAGCAAAGTTGACCATTCATCACGAGCCTTTGCGTGATGAGGCTTTATATGAAGCCGTTAAAGATGCGGATGCAATTGCGATTGTGCGCGATCGCTCACCATTTAATGAGGCGCTGATTGCGCGCCTACCAAAGCTAAAGTTTTTGATGTTTACTGGGGAGCGTAATGGTACCCTTGAAGCCGCAGCCCTAGTGTCACGCAATATTCCAATGGCTTGCACACTAGGTGGCCCCTCTAAGGAAACGACTGCAGAACTGACTTGGGCTTTAATTTTAGGGGCCTCTAAACGCCTCATTGAACAAAATAAACTCATCGCTTCTGGTGGTTGGCGCGACTCACTCTCAGTGCTGCCAATGCTCTCTGGAGAGCGATTGGGCGTCATGGGGCTTGGCGCAATTGGTAGTCGAGTAGCTCGCGTCGGTGCAGCCTTTGGCATGGAGGTGGTTGCCTGGAGTCCGCGTATGACCCCAGAGCGTGCTGCTGCCGAGAATGCCAAATCCGTCAGCATGGAAGAGTTACTCAAAACTTCCAAGGTTGTCACCATGCACCTAGTAGCAGGACCCGGAACCAAGGGCTTGATTAGTGCAGATCAATTGGATTTAATGCGACCGGACTCTATCCTAGTAAACACGTCACGTTCCGCACTCATCAATATGACAGATTTACAACAGGCTCTTGCTGCAGGCAAACCTGGGCAAGCAGCTGTAGATGTATTTGATATTGAGCCATTACCCGAAAAAGATCCTCTACGCAATACGCAGAACTTACTCGTGACACCACATCTTGGTTTTATTGCTGAGCCTATTTTTGCCACCTTCTCTAAAGGCATTACTGAAACTTTAGAGGCATGGCTGGAACAAAAGCCGGTGCCTCATCCATTTAAGCCTCAGTAAATATCGCGCATTTTGAAAACACTCACGCCTAAACAACTTTTTATCAGCTTTAGCAAGATCGGGATGTCTGGTTTTGGCGGCGTCCTTCCTTGGGCGCGGCGCACTTTAGTAGAGCGCGACAAAGTTCTGACCTCTGAAGAATTTAGTGCGATTTTAGGAATTTGCCAAATTGTTCCAGGCCCAAACATTATGAATCTAGCGGTGTGCGTTGGATCTAGATTTGCAGGAGCAAGAGGTGCATTAGCCGCAATTCTCGGCTTATCTTTGGGGCCTATTGCAATCGTATTATGTTTGGCACTGCTTTATGAGCACTACAGCTATCTCGAATCCGTTAAGGGCCTCCTGCGTGGTATATCAGCGGTAGGGGTTGGCTTAATAGCCTCAACTGGCTTCAAGATGCTAAGGGATGAATTTCGTTACCCAGCGATGTTTCTAGTTGTAATACTCACCATCATTGCAGCCACAGTATTCCATCTTGGTTTAGGTTACGTTGTCCTGCTAGTTTCTCCGATTGCAATCTTCTTAGCGAGAAAAAAGGCGCAAGCTCTATGAGTATCTTGCTAAGCCTTTTCTTAAAACTATCGGCCTTTTCACTGGTTGCCTTTGGCGGAGTAAATGCCTTATTGCCAGTCTTATTTAATTTGGCCGTCAATCAAGAGCATTGGATTGATGTCCAGACATTTTCTGACTACTTTGCAATAGCCCAAGCTGCACCAGGCCCTAACTTTATGACCGTTACCTTAATTGGCTGGCATATTTATGGTGTGATTGGCGCACTTCTAGCTACCGTCGCTATAGCCTGGCCATCATCAATTCTGGTTTACTTCCTACAGCGCTTCATCATGGGAATGAAAAACCCATTAAGCAAAAAAACGATTCAATATGCCGCAGCTGCTCTTGCCATTGGCCTAGTTCTCTCTTCGGCATGGGAAATTTCCCTACACATTAATCACAGCTTAGCTGCATACCTATTGACGATTGCCACAATCACCATTACCTTCTTTACACGTTGGCATCCACTGTATCTGATTGCAATCGGTGGGGCACTGGGAGCTTTAGGATTTATTTAAACCTGAATTGGGATACAAGCATGCGATTCATTCAAAAACTTTTTATCTGTGCGCTCAGTCTTGTAGGCATCTACACCTCGACAGCTGTTGCGCAAAACAATTACCCCAATAAGCCCATTAACTTCATCGTGCCTTACGGTGCCGGTGGAAGCGCAGACTCCCGCAGTCGTCAGCTCGCACAAAAAATGAGTGTGCTGCTCAAGCAGCCAATAGTAATTGATAACAAGCCTGGAGCGGGTGGCAATATTGGTACCGAGTTTATTGCCCGAGCAGCCCCGGATGGCTATACGATCGGCATGGGTAACTTTGCACCGATGGCAGTGAATAAAACACTATTTGGTAATTTACGTTACGACCCTGAAGTTGATTTGAGTCCAGTCATGCTGATTGAAAAAGGTCCACTTGTATTAGTAGTGAATCCCAATTCCCCCTATAAAACGATTGGCGATATTGTGACTGCAGCCAAAGCTAAGCCCGATACCCTCACCTTCTCGTCTGGCGGGATCGGTGGAAGCCACCAACTTTCTGCTGAGCTCTTTGAGCTCAATGCCGGCATCACCATGATTCACGTGCCATACAAAAGTGGTTCAGCTGCCTTGACAGATCTCATGGCTGGCAATGTTGACATCATGTTTGATCAAATGTATTCCGCTGTACCAAACATCAAAGGCGATAAGCTTCGTCCAATTGCGATCACAAGCAAAAAACGCTCGCCGCTGTTGCCAAATGTGCCGAGCTTTGCAGAGCTGGGATACCCCAAGGTTGAGGTTCTCAATTGGCAAGGACTCATTGTCCCCAAGGGAACGCCTAAAGCAATCATTGATAAGTTGAATGCCGCTGCAAATGAAGCCCTAAAGGATCCTGGGATTCGGGAGATCATGCTCTCTCAAGGAAATGAGATTGGTGGCGGTAGTCCAGCAGAGTTTGCTGCGCTGATTAAATCAGAGTCTGCAAAATGGAGTGCTGTTGTTAAGGCGGCCAACATCAAGCCAGAGTGAATCTATTCAATCCTTACTTGAGAGCTTGATAGGTCAGAATACCTAAGAAGGTTAAAACCAGCGAGCCCACTAAATGTAGGAGCGCTGTTCCTAGGGCCCAGGTAATTTCTCCGCGCTGCATCAGAGTAACCACTTCAGCAGAAAAGCTCGAGAAGGTAGTTAAGCCCCCCAGAAAGCCCGTGATCACAAATAACCTCCATTCAGGAGAGAGGTTTGGATTATTGCCAAAAAAAGCAATCGCAATTCCAATCAGATAGCCGCCCACCAGATTAGATAGCAGGGTTCCCAACGGAATCATGGATGCCGAACCTGCAACCAGGAAATTAAATCCGGCTCTTAGCAATGCACCAAAGCCTGCGCCGAAGAAAATCGCAAAGATAGAGAGCCACATAGTCAGTATCTATTGAATTGAAAAACCCAGCATGCTGATGGAGCTCATCTCTATGCCGTTTATATAGACTTTGGCATGCTCACCCTCTGCTTGTAAAGCTAAAGTATATAAAGCGGGCCAGTAGTGCTCTGCGGTCGGAACCGACATGCGAGCAGCCTCACCATACCGCTCCCAATTGATGAGAGGCTCATGATGATTGACTTGAATCTCTGAGGTAAAAAAATCATTGAATTCTTTAGCCCACGGATAGGGCTCTGCACTCTCTTGCCAATGCATAGTGCGCAAGTTATGGACTACATTGCCGCTTGCCAGAATCAAAATATTCTCATCGCGCAAGGGACGAAGTTGCTTTGCCAATTCATAGTGCTCACGGGCTGACCTAGAGCCATCTAGGCTCAACTGCACCACTGGAACGTCTGCATTTGGATACATATATTTAAGGACTGACCAGGCGCCGTGATCAATACCCCATTCATTCTCTTCCATAACGATCGGTACGTTCAGCAACTCTTGAATGCGATCTGCTAGAGCAGGACTACCTGGAGCGGGATACTCAATCTCAAAGAGCTCTTGCGGAAAGCCGCCGAAGTCATGAATGGTTTTGGGTTTAGGCATTGCAGTAACCCAAACCCCACGGGTTACCCAATGCGCCGAGATCACTAAGATTGCGTCTGGGCGTTTTAATGATTTACCGAGAGATGCCCATGCTGAAGTGTAGCGATTGGGCTCAATGGCATACATCGGACTGCCATGGCCAGCAAATACTGCAGGTTGGCGATGGCTAGTCATTAATACTGGTTAACCGAATACGTAACCAGTATGAGCAGCAACCAATGCAAACAAGATAGCCAAGCTAGTAGCTGCAGCCAACATCACAATTAAGGTAATGATCTTTTTGTTAACTTCTTCTTTAGATTCGTTATGCCATTCGTTCATGCTAAATCCTCTGTAAATACATTAATTAGTGGTAATTATCCACTATCGCCCGCGGCCAGCCTTGCGCATCATGCCTTTTCCGCCTCCGAAACCTGCCTGAGGCTTTCCTGCTGGGCCGGATGGGCCTTTAGGTACCGGTGGACGCGCTGGCGGCTTAGCAATTACAGGCTTTGCCGGGGTTTTTGGGTCGGGTTTCTTATCGTCAGTCACTTTTACCTCCTATAGATATCATATTGCCATGATTACTGACTATTCTATCCAAGCCATCGCCATCAATGCGATTCCCCTCATTTTTGCCATCACCATCCATGAGGCAGCCCATGGCTACGCTGCCCGCAAATTTGGAGACAACACGGCTTATATGATGGGCAGAGTCAGTCTAAATCCCGCCAAACATATAGATCCCGTAGGCACCATCCTCATACCGCTAGTGCTTCTATTGACGGGGTCGCCTTTTTTGGTAGGTTACGCCAAGCCAGTACCAGTAAATTTTGGGCGTTTGCGAAACCCTAGAATTGATTCAATTTGGGTCGCTTTAGCTGGGCCGGGGTCCAACTTTGTTCAAGCACTAATCTGGCTAATCTTTTTAATAGCACTCGTTGGACTTGGCATAAATGAGAAGTTTCTAGTATCGATGTCTCAAGCTGGGGTGACCTGGAATCTTGGCTTATTGGTGTTCAATTTATTCCCTTTGCCCCCTTTAGATGGTGGGCGCATTTTGTCGAGCCTTCTTCCAGCGCGTCAGTCAATTGCACTGGGACGATTAGAGCCTTGGGGATTTTTCATTGTTTTGGCCCTAGTATTCACTGGGGTCATTGGGTCGTTATGGATGCAGCCTCTAATGAACTTCTTTGAGTGGCTCATACTATTCTTAACCACCCCCCTGAGAATGATCTTTTAATTTAGACAAAAATCGCTATTCTGAGATATTCTGATCCAAGTAAGCCTTATCCACTAGAGGGAAATAACCATGAAATTACATAAGATTGTTTTAGCAACAACTGCAACAGTTTTAGCAATCAGCGCTGGCTTTGCTTTTGCCCAATTCCAAAAGCCTGAAGATGCTATTAAATATCGTCAGAGTGTATTTACTGTAATGGCCAACTCCTTTGGAAAAATTGGCGCAGTAGTGAAAGGTGAAGCAACTTACAACAAAGATGAAGTTGCTAAGAACGCTGCCGTCGTTGCAATGATGTCCACATTGCCATGGCAAGCATTTGGTCCTGGTACAGAAGGCGGCAAAGCACAAGCGCTTGTGTGGTCTGATAACGCCAAATTCAAAGCCGCTTCAGAAAAAATGCAATTGGCTGTAGTTGACCTCAACAAGGCTGCTCAATCGGGTGACTTAGAAAGCATCAAGAAGGCTTTTGGCGCTGCAGGGGCAACTTGCAAAGGCTGCCATGATGACTTTAAGAAGAAGTGATCAAGTAACCCACCATCACTGCGATTAGACTCAAGAGCACGAGAGCTATACCGCGCTGTAAAGCGCCATCCCGGGATACACGACCCAAGTCAGAAGGCAAATAACTTGCTTCCTCGCTTGGGTCAATTTCTTTATCGCCACTGATCATTGGCTTAATCAGATCTTCACCTTTGAATTTCTTGTAATAGATGATGGCAGCAATATGGATAGCAATTAGGGTGTAGATCACCACTTGATTACCTTCATGAATCTCAGATAAAAAAGAAACTACCCAGTTAGGTACATATTTTGCCAGTGGCCCTTGGAAGGCAATCTCATCATCGACAAATAAGCCAGTGATGACTTGCACACTCAAAGCAAAGAGTAGCGCAAATACTGAGAGTGCCCCTATTGGGTTATGCCCCAAGACTCGCGGTGCATTACCTTGCAGGTAATTCAAAATCTTTTCGCGATTCGGAAAGAATGATGCAAAGCGAGCATGTGTAGAGCCGACGAAACCCCAAGTGATACGGAAGATCAACAAGATCAAGACGCTGTAACCAAAGTAGGCGTGCCATTCGATTGCATTACCACCAAGATTAACGCTAATTAAGCTACCAATAATGCAAAGCACTAATAGCCAGTGAAATACACGAACTGGCAAATCCCAGACACGAATGATTTTCTTCATGCCCCTAGGATAAGCCATAACAATTTCGTTTATTTGATCTGGGGCAAGTCTTTCTGGATTATCTTTAACCCCGCTCTTAAAGCTTCTTGATAGCGGTCCCGTTCAGCCTTAATCGTTTCGGCAGTCCAAGGGAAAAATCCCTCGCCAGTTTTCATACCAAACTTTCCACTAGCGACACGATCACTTAAACACTTGGCAATATTGGGCGAGTTATTGAGGCTAGGGTAAATCTTGGCGCCTCCAGCGGCATGAACCTCTAGGCCAGCATGATCTCGTTGCATAGCAGGGCCGGCAGCAATATAACGAAACCCAAAGCCAAAACGTACGGCTTTATCAATATCCTCAAGACTACAAACACCCTCATCAACCATTGAAAATGCTTCGCGTGATAAGGCATGTTGCAAGCGATTTGCCAAAAATCCTGGTAAATCTTTTTTAACGCTCACTGGAACCATGCCACATGCCGTCATCAATCTCGATAAGCTATCGCCGACCATTGGAGAAGTCTTTGCTCCATAAACCACTTCTACACAGGGAACTAAATGAGCGGGCATGAAAAAATGCAAGCCGATCATACGGGCTGCTGTTTTTAAACCTTCAGCAATTTCACTAATCGGAAAGCTGGTGCTATTACTAGCCAACACCGCCTCAGGCTTTGCATATTTTTCTAACTTTGCAAATAATTCTCGCTTGATATCAAGACGCTCAGGCACACACTCAATCACCAAATCAATCTCAGGCCAGTCGACCTCTTCAAGTGAACCCGCTACGGTCAATAAGTGGATGCGATTTTCATAACCAAGCTCAGTCATGGTATTGATGAAGTAGTCTGGCAATAAAGCACGACGCTCTGTGGTTGGCTCTACAACTTGGACGGCGCAGCCACCCCGCGCACAGACCGCAGCAACATCCGCGCCCATCGTTCCGCCGCCGACAATCACCACCTTAGTTTCAGCTGGGGTAAACAACATTACTTATTCTCCTAAAGGGGCAGACTTTTCATTCAAAATCCACATACAATGAGGTCATTATTTCAATAAAAAACATAGTGAGACATGATCCCCGTCAATTCGGTGCTACAGGTCGGCCATTTCCCTGAGTTAATGCAGGCAGAAATTGATCGCCGCTTTACCCCCACTTACCATCTAGATCCTGCGGCCCCTGCCCCCGCCGGAAACTTTGAGGCTATTTTGATTCGCTCTAATACCAAGCTACCTGAGGCCTTGGTCAAGCAGATTCCCAGTATTCGTATGGTTGCCACCTGCGGGGTTGGTTATGACAACCTACCTTTGGCATACCTTAAACAGCATGGCATTCAAGCTACAAACACTCCAGAAGTACTGAATGATGCTGTCTGTGAGCTTGCCATTGGCATGATGCTTGGACTAATGCGCCGCATCCCTGAATCTGAGGCCTTTGTTAAAAGCGGCGCTTGGGCAAAGACCCCTTTTAAGTTAACAACCACTCTCGCTGGAAAGCAGGTAGGTATTGCAGGAATGGGTCGCATTGGCCAAGATCTAGCCAAGCGCCTTGAGCCTTTTAAGGTGGAGATTGCCTATAGCGGTCCCAGCCCAAAGCAGGTGCCTTACACCTACTACCCCAAGATTAAGGATTTAGCCCAGAATTGCGATGTTTTATTCCTAGCCTGCCCTGCCACCCCCGATACCGATAAGATGGTCAACGCTGAGGTTTTAGAGGCTTTAGGACCCACTGGTTTTCTAGTCAATATTGCTCGTGGCAGCGTAGTGGACGAGAACGATCTTTTATATGCACTGCAACATAAAAAGATCGCTGGCGCTGCACTGGATGTTTTTGAGAATGAACCAAATCCCAATAAGGTCTTTTTAAATCTCGATAATGTTTTACTAACACCTCATATTGGTAGCGCTACCACGGAAACACGGATAGCCATGACCAATTTAGCTGTAGATAATTTAGAAGCATTTTTTGCAAAACAACCACTTCTATCAGAAGTACATCATTAAAACGGAGTCAGCATGACCATTTCTTTACATCCTTCCACCTTGCCAGCGGTGTTGTCACCTGTAATGACACCTTTTAAAGCAGATGGCTATCCAGATGAACAAAAATTACTCAAGCAATGTAAATGGTTAGAGGCAAATGGCGTTGGTCAAGCAATCTTTGGCACAAACTCCGAAGCGAACTCGATGTCTGCCACACAAAAGATGAATACGCTTACTGCGCTGATTGAGGGCGGTTTAAATCCACAGCATATGATGCCAGGAACTGGATCCACCTCCATCGAGAGCACTTATCGGATGACTGCGCATGCTTTGAGTTACCAATGTGCTGGCGTATTGATGTTGCCACCCTTCTACTACAAAGATATTACTGATGATGGTTTGTTTGCTTACTTCTCTGAAGTCATTCAAAAGATAGGTAACCCAGCATTACAAATTTATATTTACAACATACCTCCTGTCACCAAAATCAATTTAAGCCTCTCATTACTAGAGCGTTTAATTAAAGAGTACCCAAAAACTGTAGTTGGCATGAAAGATAGCTCTGGTGATTGGGAATACACAGAATCGGTAATCAAGTTATTGGCGCCGCATGGTTTCCGAGTTTACGCAGGTAGTGAAGTGTTCTTAATGCGTACACTGCGTGCCGGCGGTGTTGGCTGTATCTCCGCTACTGCAAACGTGAATCCAAAAGCAATTGCTGAGTTAGCTGCCCATTGGAGAGAGTCTGATGCCGATAAACGGCAAGCCGACTTAGATCAAGTGCGCGGTATCTTTGCGAAGTACCAAATGATTGCTGGTATGAAAACAGCGGTAGCACATTACAGCAAAGACCCGGAGTGGTTAAGAGTACGTCCACCCCTCATGCAATTGAGTGCTAGCCAACAAGCTCAGCTGTTGAGTGAGCTCAAAGCAATTAATTTCAGCATGCCAGGTCTTTAATTTACAAAACTAATTATTACTAGGAGACAAAATGAAACTACTTAAAGTCATTACCCTTACCCTTAGCCTCTTATGGGCAAGTGCACACGCACAAAATTTGTCAATCGCAACCGGTGGAACTGGCGGCGTCTACTACCCAATGGGTGGAGGCCTGGCCTCAGTTCTATCGAAGCATGTACCAGGAATGTCAGCAACTGCTGAAGTTACAGGCGGTTCAGTTGATAACTTAAAACTGATTGGTACTGGCAAACCTTACGTTGGCTTCTCAATGGCTGATGCTGCTAAAGATGCATTAGTTGGTGAGGATAAATTTAAGGACAAGCCAATAGATTTGCGCAATTTACTCATACTCTATCCAAACTTAATGCACGTAGCCACTGTGGAATCAACCGGCATTAAAACAATGAAAGATTTAAAAGGTAAGCGTGTAAGTACTGGCTCCCCTGGTAGCGCTACTGAAGTGATGGCCTTTCGCTTGCTAGAGGCGGCAGGCCTTGATAAAGATAAAGATGTCAAACGTGAGCGCTTGAGCGTTGCAGAATCTGTCAATGCAGTAAAAGATCGCAAGATTGATGCTTTCTTCTGGGTAGGTGGTTTACCAACTGCAGCAGTAACTGATCTTGCAAACAGCCCTGGTATGAAAATCGTGATGGTAGACACCGCTGCTGAAGTTCCTGCTATGAATAAAAAATACGGTAATCTTTACTTCCCATCCGTGATTACAAAGCAAACTTATAGCGGTATGGAAAAAGATAACAATGTTGCAGCCGTTGCCAATCTTTTGGTTGTAAATGCTTCTATGTCTGATGCAGAGGCATACAAAATTGTTAAAGCCATTTTTGATAATCAGCTTGAACTGGTCCGCTCACATGCTGAGTACAGAAATATTAAGCTAGAAAGCCAAAAGTCGAATGCCTCACCGATTGCCTATCATCCAGGTGCGTTGAAGTACTTTAAAGAAAAAGGTGTCAAGGTAAACTAAGCTACATCGGGGTGAGTTAATCTCACCCCTTCTGCTTTAATGCGGTACATAAATAGAAATAAAAACAGGCTGAGAGATGAATCAAAACGCAATTGACAATGAAACCCAAGAAAAGTTAGATGCTTTCATTAAGCAAGAAGAAGGTGACTCTAATGACTATAAAGGGCTGCTAGCCAAATTCATTACCTTGGTTGCGGTTGGCATGTCTTTGTTTCATCTCTATGCGGCCTATTCGATTGTTCCAACGCAGCAATTGCGTGTAATACACGTTGCCTTAGTGTTATTTTTAGTTTTCTTAAGTTTTCCGATTGCTGCTCGCTTTAAAAACAAGTTGATGTTTTGGGATGTTTTATTTGCTGTCGGCTCCGTTGCGATTGCCTATTACATTCTCTCGGGTGGCGATGATTTCATGGACCGAAACACCGCGCCAAACTCTACTGATGTCATGGTTGGCATTGCTCTTATCTTGCTTATCCTTGAGAGCGTCAGAAGAACGAATGGCATGGTCTTAGTGACCGTTACTGTCCTCTTCTTGCTGTACGCTTTCTTTGGCAACTACCTACCTGCTCCATGGACTCACAAAGGCTATGATCTCGATCGTCTAGTTGGCTACATGTATATGAGCCTGGAAGGAATCTACGGTACCGCAGTCGATGTCTCTGCAACGCTCATTATTTTGTTCACCATCTTTGGTGCCTTCTTACAATTTACTGGTGCCGGTAAGTTCTTTATTGACTTTTCTTTTGCTGCAATGGGCGGGAAATCCTCAGGGGTTGGCAGAACCATCGTGCTTTCCTCATTTTTAATGGGTGGTCCTTCCGGATCAGGTGTTGCCACTACCGTCACTGTAGGCTCAGTTGCCGCACCCATGCTTGAGAAGGTTGGTTATGAAAAGAATGCTGCTGGTGGCCTCTTGGCTGCTGGAGGTCTTGGTGCCATTATCTCGCCACCAGTTCTGGGTGCAGCGGCATTCTTGATTGCTGACTTTTTAAAGATTTCTTATTTAGATGTATTGCTGATGGCAACCATCCCAACCATCCTCTTTTACCTTGGTTTATTTGTCATGGTTGAGATTGATGTTCGCAAATACGGGATGAAGAATATTCATTTTGAATCAGCCGAGAGCGCCTGGTCACTTACGAAAAAATACTGGTTCCATTTCTTCTCGCTAATCTCGATTGTGGTATTCATGATGTATGGCTTCTCACCAGTGATGTCGGTGTTTTGGGCAACCGTGGTATCCGCTTTCTCTAGTATGTTGCGCGAAGATACTGCGATCATTCCTTGGGCGTGGTTTAAAGGTAAAGAGCCTATTCTTTCAGGACTTTACAACTCCAGTCTCACGAAAGCGCTAGCATCAGGATCTACTGGGGTATTGGCTATCGCTGCAACCTGCGCAGGCGCTGGCTTAATTGTGGGTACCGTGACCCTAACTGGCCTTGGATTGAAATTTAGCTCGATTGTGATTCAGTACGCAGGTGGCTCGCTCTTACTCACCGCAATCTTCACTGCCTTAATTGTTTGGATTGTGGGTCTCGCCGTTCCAGTCACAGCCTCATACATCATCTGCGCAGTGATCGCAGCGCCAGCATTAATTAATCTAGGTGTGCCTGCTTTTGCAGCCCATATGTTTATCTTTTACTATGCCGTTCTGTCCGAGGTTTCCCCTCCGACAGCACTCTCTCCATTTGCAGCAGCGGCGATCTGTAAGGGCAACCCCTATAGGACTACTTTACAAACCTGGAAATATGTAGCGCCAGCGATTTTGGTGCCATTTATGTTTGTCTTGGATAAGTCTGGGGTCAGCCTGCTATTGATGGGATCCAGTAGCGCCCTAGAACAGGCTGATTGGACACAGATTGCTTGGATCTCTTTTACTGCAGTGGTAGGAATCATCTGCTTGGCTGGCGGTCTTCAAGGTTGGTTTATTGAGAAAACCAAAATTTTTGAACGCGTCATTATGGTAGTTTCTGGCGTTGCCCTAGCCTATCCGTCAACTGAGGCTGACCTAATTGGCTTTATTGGCTTTGGTCTCGTATTGATTACCCAATCGATCACTTATTTCAAACTCAATCGTAAAGCCTCATAAGATAAAAAGGTATCGCCGCCATGATATCTAAGCTGATATCAACAATAAAGCCCGCATTTGCGGGCTTTATTGTTTTACAGGCTTATGTTGATTTACTTAAGCAATCTTTGTCCAAGCCGCCTTACCAGCATACTTCTTGACTGCAGCCTCATCAAACTCAAAGCCTAATCCTGGTGTTTTGTGCAAGATCAGATCGCCATTCTTGAAAGTTAATTGCTGATTGATCAATCTGCGGAAATTCAGAACTTGATCATCTAAGAAGAACTCCACAAAACGGGCATTGGGTGTAGCAGCAACTAATGGTGCATGCAGATCATGCATCCAGTGAGGGCAAACGATGACACCCTTTAAATCCGCATATGCCGAAATCCTACGCCACTCTGTAATTCCGCCACAGACAGCAGCATCGGATTGCAAAATCATTGCGCCGCCAGCATCAATCAACTCTCTAAAACGCCAGCGACCCGCCTCCATTTCGCCGGTAGCAACGTTAATCTTAGTCAGGCGAGCAAGGGCAGCATGTAAATCAATCGCGTCTGGTGAAAATGGCTCTTCAATCCAATATGGGTTGTAGGCTTCAAAACGACGCACATACTCTAATGCGGTAGGTAAATCACGCCAAGCATTATTGGCATCTAGAGTCAGCAAAACATCATCGCCAACGGCCTTACGAGCTGCTGCTACTCGTGCCTCTTCTTCGGCAGGTGATAGACGACCTACTTTCATTTTGACGGCTTTGAACCCCTGCTTGACGTAAGATTCCATTTCCTTGCCAAGCTTGGCTGGAGTTTTGCCCTCAAGATAATAGCCACCACTTGCATATGCAGGGACTCGATCATCCACCACAGAACCCAGGTACTGGTGCAAAGGTAGGCCCACTGAACGCGCATTTAAATCCCAAAGCGCTGTATCCAAGATCGAGATACCACGCATGACTGCACCGGTGCGTCCCTGCAAAATGGATTCGTTATACATCTCCATCCACAGACCTTCACTGCGATGACTATTTTGGCCAATCAGTTTTGGTGCCAAGAGTTGCTCGACAGCAATTTTGGCAATATCTCCACCAGCGCTACCGACATAACAAAAGCCAATACCCTCATTACCATCCTTGCCACGTACCTTAACCAGGCAATAGTGACGCTCAGAAACAGTACGAGTGGAAAATGAGGTCACTTTATCTAGCGGAACGGCTACTGAAGCAACCTGAATGGATTCAATAATCGGCATCTAGACTCCTTATTTAAAAAAATGATTGTATCGATAATTTAAATAGTCGACATCAGTCCGAATAGGGAATAATTCAAGTATTACGTAACTAACTGGTGAGTGGGCTATGGCTAAAGTGGTTGTCATTGGAACTGGAACTATGGGTGTAGGCATAGCTGCAGGATTTTTAGCCTATGGGACTGATACCGTCATTTTGGGGCGCTCCCTAGAAAAAGCCGAAAAGTGCTTTGAGGCAATTCAGGCCTGTGCCAACTCTATCAACACTGACTGGCAACAGCTTGGAGCAAGCCTGCGTGCCGGCAGCATAGCCAAATGGCATGACTGGGAAGATGCTGCATTAATCATTGAAACTATTTCTGAGCGCTTCGATCTTAAAAAAGCAATTTTTGCCGACCTTGATCAACGCGTGCCATCACACATAGCAATTGGTAGCAATAGCTCAGGCTTTCCAATCAGCGAAATAGCGAAGAATCTCAAGACTGCGCATCGCATGCTTAATACCCACTATTTCATGCCGGCACATATCGTGCCCTTAGTAGAAATTGTGCTGGGTAAAGATTCTGATCCAAACATAGCCAATCAAGTTTGCGAGCTCTATCGATTGCATGGTAAAAAACCGGTGCTAGTCAAAAAGGATATTCCGGGATTCTTAGCTAATCGTATTCAACATGCTTTGATGCGTGAGGCACTTTCTTTAGTGCAAGATGGGATTGCAACGCCAGAGGATATCGATACTGCTGTTCGTTATAGTTTTGGCTTTCGCTATGCCGCTGTCGGACCAATGACGCAAAAAGAAATTTCTGGATGGGAGGGGATGACTCTAGCCGCAGAATTGATTTACCCATCTCTATCCAATATCACCGCGCCCCCATCTTGTATCACCAACCTAGTGAAAACTGGCAAAACTGGCATCAATAAGGGTGAAGGCCTTCGGAGCTGGAGCCACGAAGAGGCAGCAATCATGAAGCGGAATTATGAAGAGCGCCTCAAGGCTGCATTTGCAGTGCTCAAGATAGCGCCAGATCAAGATTAAATTGAATTTGCTGCACCACAACATCATCATCTAAGTGCTGGCTCACATTATTAGATAATTACGGGGTGAACAAAAAAGCAACTTGCAGCTCACTCCTATCGAGAGGAGCACTCATTCTGATTGGGTATATCTGCCTAAGCATTCTGCCTGGGGTTATATCTTCAGTTTGGGCGCAATCAAACCAAAGCAATAAAAAGGTAATTATCCAAAATACAAAACCCGTTGGCTTTAAAGATAGTGCCGCGAGAGGATCTTCAAAAACCAATAGTCTGAATCCTGCCCTGTTTCAGCGCAAAGATCCGAATGAGATAGATCTTGATAGTGCTAGTAACCTTGACTATCGAGTCATTCAGGGCTGTCTGAGACGTAATTTTAATGAAGATAATTTGCCCTCCAGCATCGGCATCGACAACCAAGCATTTTCAGAGTTTTTCAAAAACCAAACGAAGACATTCTTTGATCGGATGCGCGGGGACTGCATTCCTTATGCTGCCGCATTCGGTAGTCGCAATCGTTTTGACTCTCTCAGTATTATGAATGGCCCTATTCAAGACAATAAAACAGAAGTATGGACATTCACGCCATCTGCTTTTGGTGGGTTCTTGGTCCAACAGGACTACCTCAAGAATGAATCAAAGCATCTCACTGAGATACAACTTCCATTGCGCGATGTTTTATATGATCCACGTAAAGTTGGAGACATTCTGCCAGTCGAATTGGTTTGGGAATTGAATTCTCTGATTAAACAGATCTATCCCGAAGACAATAGTTCGCTAGAAAATACCAATAGCGTGGTACGTTTAATTGTTGATTTTGGTGACCGCGAGCGATGGGCGCAAATCTGGGCAACCGAGATTATTGATCCTGAAAATAAAGAAGTATTTGCAAGCGCCTACTGGGTCGATCGTAATGACATCCCCGGCGGATTTTTTACTGGTAGTGGCGAATCGTTAGAGCGATCTTTTTGGACCAACCCACTGAGCTATCGTCGTATCTCAAGAGGTGTTGGTAGTGTTCGCGCCTCAAGCAAGCGGCCAAGTAGTAGTGCTACAGCGGCACAAACGGCACCACCCAAGCAACGCTATCGCACCCATATGGGCATTGATTATGCGGCTCCAACCGGGACGCCTATCTTCAGTGTAGCTAATGGCAAAGTTGTCCATCTGGGCTATAGCGGCGCTTTTGGAAATTTAATTATCGTGGAGCATCCTGGTAACTATCACACTTACTATGCTCATTTAAGCAACTACAACGTTGAACTTCAAGTTGGCAATGAAGTGCGTCGTGGTTTAGAAATTGGTTATGTTGGATCTACTGGAAGATCTACTGGTCCACATCTTCATTTTGAACTCAGGAAAAATGGTGTATATGTTGATCCGTACGCATCGAAGACTCAGTTAGATTTATGGTCTATGCGTGACAATGAGAGTGGTCAATTAACAAGAGAAATTCTGTTGCTGGGAAGCCCCATCAAACATAACTGATCACCAGTAAAAAAGGGTCCACATGGACCCTATTGCTTTAACGTTGCTTACGTGACTTCATCAGCCAAGAACTAATACCGGCAACTTAGAGTGCACAATCACTTCATGTGTTTCACTGCCAAGCAAAATACCTTTGATACCTGTGCGCTTATGCGAAGCCATCACGATGACGTCGGCTTTTGCTTTTTTAGCGCCATCTAAAATACCTTCAGATAAATTGGTATTGGAGATATGGAGTGCCTTTGCTTTGATGCTTGCACCAAGCGCGGTAGTAGCTTTTTTGAACACATCTTTTGCATAAGCCTCACATACCTTCTGATGATCTTTTTGGGTAATTCCATAACCCATAGTGCTATCGGAGTACACCATCGGAGGTAAAGGGTCAGATACATAAACTAAGGTCACTGCAGCGCCATCGGCTTTTGCAAGCTCAGCCACCTTTTTCAAAGACTTTTTGCTGACATCCGAGCCATCGACCGGCACCAATAAATGCTTAAACATAATTGACTCCCTTTAAATTGAACTACTAATCTACACTTTCCATCATAATGCTTATTATTAAGCCTTAACAGCTTGAAAGGATAACTGAATTGCTCAAGTATTTTGCTATTTACGGTTCATTTTTATTCACGATGCTTGCCATCGATCTCATTTGGCTCCTGGGGATTGCTAAAAGCCTCTATCGAGATGAAATGGGCGATTTGATGGCTACCGAACCTAAACTCATTGCAGGGCTGGCCTTCTATCTACTCTATGCATTAGGTGCGACTATTTTTGTCATCCTACCAGCCCTTTCAAAACAGTCATTGATGTATGCATTGCAATTTGGCGCTTTATTTGGTCTGTTTTGTTATATGACCTACGATCTGACTAATCTTGCCGTCATTAGAGACTTTCCAACACGGCTTGCATTCATTGACATCGCCTGGGGAAGCTTCGTTACTGCGTTATCTGCTGGGATTGCATACTGGATTGGCAACCGCTTTTCTTAAATAACGCTTAGCGAACATCAACATGTTCATTCAACCCAAGATCCTGACATCTTTTACTGGCTATAGCAAAACGCTGTTTGCCAAAGATGTATTGGCGGGAATCACTGTGGGGGTTGTGGCGCTACCTTTAGCAATGGCATTTGCTATCGCCAGTGGACTCAAACCAGAAGCTGGTATTTTTACTGCCATTATTGCTGGTGGACTGATCTCTCTTCTAGGTGGCAGTCGCGTTCAAATTGGCGGTCCAGCAGGCGCCTTCATTGTGATTGTGTACGGTATTGTTGAGCGCTATGGCGTCTCCAATTTGCTACTAGCCACAGCAATGTCAGGCGTATTTTTGATTTTGATGGGTGCATTCCGCTTGGGAACGCTGGTGCGCTTTATCCCCATTGCCGTCATTATTGGTTTTACCAATGGCATTGCTTTTTTGATTGGCTTATCACAACTCAAGGATTTCTTTGGACTCAGCATTGATAAGATGCCAGCGCAATTTTTTCCGGCCCTACAAGCACTTTATCAAGCAGCTAGCACCTTCAACCCAATTGCGCTTACAGTCGCCTGCGGCAGCCTTGCAGTCATAATTTTCTGGAAACTATTTCATAAACATTTTGGGTATTTAAGTCACATTCCCGGTACTGTCATTGCGATGGTAGCGGCAACAGTCGTCACTACGCTGTGGGACTTACCGATAGATACGATTGGCAGTCGCTTTGGCGGTATTCCTTCTGGACTACCCCATTTTGAGTGGATCCCAATTAGCTGGGATAACGCTCAATTTATGCTCGCTCCAGCGCTCACTCTCGCTTTACTTGGTGCAATTGAGTCTCTGCTCTGCGCTCGTATTGCTGATAGCTTGATTCATGATCGCCATAATTCCAATCAAGAACTAATGGCACAAGGGGTCGCTAATGTGGTGACTCCTTTCTTTGGTGGAATGCCTGCAACCGGCACCATTGCAAGAACTGTAACTAATGTTGAAAGTGGCGCTAGCACCCCGATTGCCGGTATTGTGCACGCACTCACCTTACTCATCATTGTTCTATTTGCAGCGCCCCTTGCAAAAGATATTCCTTTGGCAGGTCTTGCTGCAATCTTGATGTATGTTGCTTGGAATATGGGTGAGTGGAAAAAATTCATTGAGCTCAAGCAGTTCCGTTTACCTTATCGCATTACCATCTTGAGTGTTTTTCTATTAACAGTAGTGATGGACCTGACGGTCGCAGTTCAAGTTGGTTTATTGTCTGCATTCATCACTTTTATTTATAGAATCTCCAGCCTATCTCGCTGTGAAATCGCTGAAGCAAATCATTTTCCTGCACTAGAAAATCAGCGAGGCCGCATTGATGCCTACCGTATTTATGGAGCCATCTTCTTTGGGGCAGTTAAACTCTTAGAGAAGATCGAGGAAAACTTACCATCTCAAACCCTACTACTTGACCTCAAAAATGTGATCTATGTTGATACCTCAGGCATAGATGCAATCTCTGAATTAGCGCATCTTTGTAAAGTACGTAATATCCGCTTCATCATTTGCGGTCTTGATCATCAACCCTATGAAATGGCACAGCGCAGTGGCTTTATTGAGAAACTGCCACAGGGATCCCTCTACCCTGATCTGATTTCCGGAGTAGAAGCGGCCTCACATTCTTAAGCGCTCTCCTCAAGAAACACAGAAACCGCCTTTTAATAAAGCTTCCGGCAAAGTCCAAGCGCGGAATAAACCAAATCCGCCAGCTGTAAATAGCAATGTAGCAGCGAAATAGCGCACCCAGATATATTGGCCGAATTGCGTTAAGGCTGCAGAGAATTTAGAAATCAACAATAAGTTGGGTAGCGTCCCCAAACCAAATGCAAGCATCAATGCTGCGCCCGTTATCACATCACCAGAAAGAAATGCCAGTGGCAAAACACTGTAGACCAAACCACAGGGGACCAAACCCCAAAGCATGCCGCTAAACCAGCGTGAAGGTCCACTCGCTATTTGCCCTAAATATTTAGCCCAATAGCCTGCAATTTTGGCGCTCAACCACTTACCACCCAGAAGTCCCTCCGACTTTCCTAAACGTAAGAGACGAAAACCCATCCAGATCAGAATGAGAGAGGTGAAAGCAAATAAGGGACGTTGAATGGGAATGATGTTTTGTTGCCAAACCACCACCCCTACCCACGCAGCAATCGCCCCCAAAATGACGTACGTTGTTACCCGTCCTAGATGCATGACTAACTGCAGGTAAAAAAGCTCAGATTTTGACCTTAAAAGGCTCTCTGAGGCGATTGGTCGCTCAATGGCAGCTGCGATACCTCCACACATCAAAGCACAATGCCAGCCACTAACTAAGGCCCCCAGGAAGACTGCCAAAAGAAGGCTGCTGGTTAGCATCGACACAAGAAAGAATAGGTGAAAGTGCTGATTTTCATATTAATAGAATAAACTGCTTGATAATTAGCTCCAAGATGAATTACAAACCTACTGACTCCCCAACCAGCAAATGCTCGGTCTGCGTGCTGGGTCAGTTTTGCCTTCCCGTTGGACTTAGCAGCAGCGATGTTTCTAGGGTGGATAACTTAATCAAAGAGCGTGTCCACCTCCAAAAAGGTGAAAGCCTCTACCGCCATGGTGACCCCTTAAGCTCAGTCTATAGCGTTCGCTTTGGTACACTCAAAACAGAATACTGCCTGCAAGATGGCCGTCAACAAGTCATTGGCTTTCATCTTCCTGGTGAAATCCTGGGTCTTGATGGCATCGGCGAAGGTCACTATCAATCAGATGCGATTGCATTAGAAGAAAGTGCAGTTTGCATTATTCGCTATGATGCCTTTGAAGATTTAGCCCGTCAGCTTCCAGCGCTACAAAATCAGTTTCATAAGATCTTGAGTCGCGAGCTGACTCAAGATCAACGTCATTTACTTTCCCTGGGTACGATGCGAGCCGAAGAAAGATTGGCAGCATTCTTACTCAGTCTCTCACAACGTTTAGCAGCCCGCGGTTACCTCAATAATGAATTCGATCTGCGCATGAGTCGCGTAGAGATTGGCAGCTATCTTGGTATTCAAATTGAAACTGTCAGTCGGATGCTCTCGCGCTTTGCAGAGTCCGGCTTGATTCAGATTAAACAACGTCACATTAAACTCATTGATATGAACGGCTTATACGAATTGGCTGGTATTCCGAATCCTGATAGGCATGACTGCCACACTGAAGTGCCCCTGAAACAGGTTTAAAGCAAGCCACGATCGACACCTTTAGTGTCCGGCGCCTCAATACCAGGCAGGATATAGGCAGCTAAAGCACTAGAGACTGCGCAAAAGATCCAAATCATCAAAAAGCCAATGGTGTAGATGCCCTCATCCGATATATCGGGATGATGCCCAAAAAATAATAAGTCTTGCGGATGAATCACCGTGAATAACAGGCCCTCTGCCATGCCTGCCACCAAGAAAGATGGCCACAAGATCCAGATCAGCAAGCGGTATTTCATTTGTTTGCCTGCGCGTCTTTAAGCTGCTCTACTTTTAATCCCTGCTTCACGACACCTTCGCGTAAAGGTTTATCAACGTGAAGATTAAGAGCTAGCCAAATAGTAATAATGCAGCCAACCATTGCTACTGCTGGGCCGCTAATCAGTAACCAAGGCCATAACTGCCTCCACCAAGGTTTTGTAGTTTGCTGTTTTGTCATATGCATCCTCTTCATTGCCTCTATGTTTAACGGGGAATAATAAAAGTAGACTTCTCTTCGCGAGTTCTCGTGATTGCCTTATCACCTACAAGCTCTTGCGCCACTACATCAAAATGAATCGGATAATTCCCTGAAAGATTTTGACCTATTGTGCTGCTAACCTTTACTGGGAGCAACTGATTGCTCGCTGGGCCCACATTAATCTCGGAAATTTCTTTACCCTGAGAGTTTAGAATCCGCAAATCATCTAAGCCCGCTGCCTTGATCTGCACTTTCATCGGATGCTCGGAAGCATTCATGATCTGAATGCGGTAAATATTCTCAATCCGCACACCTTCAACTTCACGAGCCAAGGCACCACGATCCCGCATGATATCGACCCGCAAAGGATTGCGCGTTACCAATGAAATCAAGAAGGCAGAAGCAAGCACAGTAATAAAGGCGGTATAAATCAAAACTCTTGGGCGCAAGATATGTTTGATTGCGCTCTGATTGGATGCTTGATCTTCAATCGCGCGTTCAGTCGTATAGCGGATCAACCCCTTTGGATAATCTACTTTTTCCATTACTTGATCACAAGCGTCAATACATGCTCCGCAACCAATACACATGTATTGCATGCCATCACGAATATCAATACCGGTTGGACATACTTGTACACAGATGCTGCAGTCAACGCAATCACCTAAGCCCATAGAGCCATGATCAGCGGATTTATTACGACTGCCTCTTGGCTCGCCACGCACTTTGTCATACGTAACCAGGAAAGTATCTTTATCCACCATCACACTTTGAAAGCGAGCGTATGGGCACATGTATTTGCAGACCTGCTCACGCATAAAGCCTGCATTACCCCAGGTGGCAAAGCTATAAAAGCACAGCCAGAAGGTTTGCCAAGGACCCAAAGATAAATGGATTAATGCGGAACCTAAGGTTTCAATGGGGGTGAAATAGCCAATAAAGGTAAAGCCTGTCCAGAATGCGATGAGCAACCAAAGAAAATGTTTAGTGATCTTCAGACGCCATTTTCTGAAACCCCAGGGCCACTCTTCACCATCTAAACGAATGCGCGCAAAACGATCGCCCTCAACCTTACGCTCGATCCACATAAAGATCTCGGTATAAACCGTTTGAGGGCAAGCATAACCACAGAACAGTCGACCAGCCACTGCAGTGAAGAGGAATAAAGCCAATGCAGACAGAATTAATAAGAGCGTCAGGTAGATCACATCTTGCGGCCAGAGCACCAGGCCAAAGATATAAAACTTACGCTGAATTAAATCAAAGAGAACTGCTTGACGATCATTCCAACTCAGCCATGGCAAACCGTAAAACAGTAATTGCGTGGCAATTACCAGAATGAGGCGCCAACGTGCAAAGAGTCCGCTTACCGAGCGTGGGTAAATCTTGCGCCGGACCTCATAAAGAGATTCCTCAATCACTTCAATCGGAATAGGCTTTCCACCCGGCGCATTACTTGGCACTGATTACTTCGAGTCTACTGGTTGCTTGTTATTAGATAAACCCCAAACGTATGCCGTGAGCAAGTGAATCTTCTCAGGGCTCAACACCTTATCCTGAGCAGGCATCATTGCCATGCGACCTTTGGTAATGGTTTCAACAATTGTTGCCTCTGAACCACCATATAACCATATCTTATCGGTTAAGTTTGGCGCACCCAAGGCAATATTGCCCTTACCATCAGCACCATGACAAGCTGCACAATTTGACTTGAACAGATCTGCGCCACTTGCCGCTTTAAGATCATCAGCTGGCAGTCCAGAAAGGCTACGAACGTAGTTCGCTACCTCCACAATCTGCTTACTATCCAATTGTGGGAATGGAGGCATTACACCGCCACGTCCATTAACAATCGTGGTTTTAATATTTTCTGGTGAACCGCCGTATAACCAATCACGGTCTGTCAAATTAGGAAAGCCTTTTGAGCCACCGGCGTCTGAGCCGTGACATTGTGCGCAAGAATTAAGAAACAAGCGCTGACCCATCTCACGTGCTTTAGGATCGGCAGCAACTTGCTCGATATCCATCTTCATATACTTTGCATACACAGGCTTCAGTTCGTCGTTTGCTGTCGTCATTGACTCCATCAGAGCGCCATCTGTGCTGTAACCCAAAATACCAGGATAAGAACCTAAACCTGGATACAGCACAAGATAAACCAATGCAAAGATGCATGAGAGCAGGAACATCCACATCCACCAACGTGGTAATGGATTATTTAACTCACGTAAATCATCATCCCAAACGTGACCAGTGTCAGCCACTGCACCGTCAGCTGTATGAATAACCTTGGCTTTACGTTGAGAAAATAATAACCAGACGCACCAAACAATACCGACCAGTGTTACTAAGGCGATATAGGCACTCCAACCAGCACCAAGAAAGTCACTCATGATTTATCCTTACTAAATTCATCGGGAAGATCGAACGGAAGTTCGGCGGATTCTTGATTGGCAGCTTGTCTTTTTGCAGACCAAGCCCACCAAATGATTCCTAAAAAAACTACCAAGCCAAGCACGGTAGAGATTGCTGAGAGATAGGGGGCGATATTTTGCATATTTTCTCCATTACTAAGAATTACTTAGCAACTACCTCGTCAACAATGATGTATCTACGATTGACGCCAAGGCCTTGAAGATATGCAATCAAAGCATCTTCTTCAGTTTTACCTTCTAACTCTTTAGATGCATTTGCAATCTGCTCATCGGTGTATGGAACACCTAAGCGACGCATTGCAGTCATATGCGAAGCAATCGTGTCGGCAGCAGCTGGCTTTTGCAAGTACGGATATGCGGGCATATTAGACTCAGGCACCACATCGCGTGGGTTACGCAAGTGGATACGATGCCAGTCATCTGAATAGCGACCGCCCACACGAGCTAAATCCGGTCCAGTACGCTTACTGCCCCATAAAAATGGGTGATCAAATACAGATTCGCCAGCTAATGAGTAAGGGCCATAACGCTCTACCTCCGAACGTAGCGTCCGAATCTGTTGTGAGTGACAACCTAAGCAACCTTCACGCTGATAGATATCGCGACCTGCTAAACGCAAAGCTGAATAAGGCTCAATTCCAGGGCTTGGCTCAGTAGTGGAATGCTGAAAGAATAAAGGAACGATCTGTACCAAACCAGCAACTGAGATTGCTGCGATAGTAGCGATGATCAACCAACCAACATTACGCTCAAGCGTATCGTGGGAGAAAAATCGACGTTGTTCTGACATGTTCTTATCCTTAATGAGCAGCTATAGACGCTTGTGGGATCGCAGCATCAATAAATTTCTTACCAACCACTGTCTTGTATACGTTGTAAGCCATGAGCAACATGCCGCTTAAGTAGCACAAGCCGCCCAACAAACGAATGACATAGAAGGGATAGGTTGCTTTAACGGATTCAACAAAGCTATAAGTCAAAGTTCCGTCTGGCTCGAATGCTCTCCACATCAAACCTTGCATCACACCTGCAATCCACATTGCAGCGATATAAATCACTACGCCAATAGTTGCAATCCAAAAATGCACTTCGATTAACTTAGTGCTATACATATCTCGTTGGCCCACTAAACGTGGAATCAAGTAGTACAAGGATCCAATAGTGATCATCGCAACCCAGCCAAGAGCGCCAGAGTGCACGTGGCCAATAGTCCAGTCTGTATAGTGAGACAGGCTGTTGACAGTCTTAATCGACATCATCGAACCTTCAAATGTAGACATGCCGTAGAAGGACAATGCCACCACCAAGAATTTCAAGATGGGGTCGCGACGCAATTTATACCAAGCACCTGAGAGAGTCATGATCCCGTTGATCATGCCACCCCATGATGGAGCCAATAAAATCAGTGAGAACACCATACCCAAAGACTGAGTCCAATCAGGTAACGAGGTGTGCTGTAAGTGATGCGGGCCAGCCCACATATAGGTAAAGTTCAAAGCCCAAAAGTGAACAATGGATAGACGATAGGAGTAGATTGGACGCTCGGCTTGCTTTGGAATGAAGTAATACATCATGCCCAAAAAGCTCGTGGTCAAGAAAAAGCCCACTGCATTGTGTCCATACCACCACTGAATCATGGCATCTTGCGCACCAGAATATGCTGAATAAGACTTAAATAGGCTTGCTGGCATCTCCATATTGTTAACAATATGCAAAACAGCAATCGTCAAAATGTATGCGCCGAAGAACCAGTTTGAAACGTAAATATGTTTAGTCTTACGCTTTAGCACCGTACCAAAGAACACGATTGCGTAGGCAACCCAAACTACAGTAATTAATAAGTCAATTGGCCACTCAAGTTCTGCGTACTCTTTAGAAGTCGTAATACCTAATGGCAAAGTGATGGCTGCAGCAACAATGACTGCTTGCCAACCCCAAAAGGTGAATGCTGCCAACTTGTCACAGAATAGTCGCACCTGACAAGTACGCTGAACAATATAGTAGGACGTTGCAAATAAGGCAGAGCCACCAAAAGCAAAAATGACTGCATTGGTATGTAAAGGACGTAGGCGGCCATAGCTAAGCCATGGAATATTAAAAGTAATTTCTGGCCAGATCAGCTGAGCTGCGAGGATGACCCCCACGAGCATGCCAACAATTCCCCAAAGCACAGTAACAATGGCAAACTGGCTGACAACCTTGTAATTGAAGGTATCTTGATTGCTCCCCACGGTAAGTCCCATGGTTTCTCCTTTTTTGTGACCAAACAGCGACATAATCCAAATAGACTGGATTGATTATCAAAGCAAGGTTTACAAGGGGATTTGATCTATATCAAAAAGGGTGGGGCAAAATACCGGCTAACCTATCAGCAGCCTGGAGAATTCAGAAAGATTAACGTCTATATAGTTATTTTTGAGAGTTTTCACTAACTTTATTGGATGCTGGAGCATCATCATCCATCAGAATGGACTGGCCTGGACCGTCTAAATCATCAAACTGGCCACTCTTAATTGACCAGTGCAAAATCCATGCTAAGAGACCCACTAAAACCAAGGACAAAGGGATCAAAAGAAATAGGCTTTCCATCCCTATAGTCTAAGCTTTTCGTAAGCGCCAGGCGTTTAAAGTGACCGCAAGTGAAGATAAAGACATTCCAATGCCGGCCACCCATGGGTTGACTAAGCCCATCATCGCAGCCGGAATAGCAAGCAAGTTATAGATTAGTGCCCATAATAAATTTTGTTTAATGATTGCTTGAGTCTTATCGGCTAATCGCAAGGTTTTTGCCAAAGGCTCTAAGGATACGGCGGTCAGAATGGCATCTGCACCAGCTGCAGCCAAAGGAGCACCAGCGCCAACTGCAATTGAGATATCAGCGCGCGCCAATAATGGTGCGTCGTTTACGCCATCACCAACTGCCCACACAAAATGATGATCTTTTTGTAAGCGCTCGATATAGTCGTACTTATCTTCAGGGGTACAAGCACCTTGATAATTTTCAATACCTACATGATGTGCCCACCAAGCAACTGTTGCTGGATCATCACCAGACACTAAGTGCACATGAATGTTTCGAGATTTAACCGTCTTCAGAAATTGCGCCAATCCTGGTCTTGGTGTATCCAAGAAAATAAAGCTCGCAATCAGTCCTTGCTCATCCACTAAATGCACTTGACCATACTGCCCCACACTTCCATTCTGCTCTACCCCGAGCCAAGCTGCGCTACCCAAGCGATATGGGCCTGAACTTAAACCCTTACCCAATTGATTGATCACTGGATCATTCAAACTTGGCAATACCAAGCCCTCCAAGTGGGCTGCAAGTAATACAGAAAGGGCTAGCGGATGTCTTTGACCAGACTCTAATGCCGCCGCTAGAGCAAGCGCATCTTCACGACAATAACCGGCTCGCAAATGAATGATTTCTTGTAACTCGGGCTGTCCCATTGTTACAGTGCCAGTCTTATCTAATACAAGATCAGTCGCCTTAACCAAGCCCTCAAGAACATGAGCACGCACAATCAGTAAACCCAGCTTCGTCACTGCACCTTGTGCTGCTGCCATAGCAGTCGGTACAGCAAGCGATAGAGCGCAGGGGCAACTGGCTACCAAGACAGAAACTAAAACAGTCCAAGCTTGGCTAGGATCAAAATACAGCCAAATTGCTGATGAGATAAATGCGCTCAGCAATAAGAAGGCAACGAAGTATGCCGCCCACTTCTCAGCCAGACTTACCATAACTGGCTTTGCTAATAGAGCTTGATCTAGCAATGAAGCAATGCCCGCAATGCGAGTAGATTGCCCAACGGCATCGATTCTCATAAACAAAGGGTTGAGAATGTTGTGCGTTCCTGCATATACAGGGTCACCAATCTTTTTCTCTACCGGCTTAGATTCTCCGGTGAGTAAAGATTCATCTAGTGCACTGGGATTTTCAATTAAGACGCCATCTGCGGGAACCACTTCCCCAGGCGATACGCGCAGCACCTCACCAGACTTGCAATTAACCACTGGCACCACCTCAATTTCTTGGGATGCTGGAAAATTGATTGCACGCTCACAAGTTGCAGGCAATTGCTTTGCAAGTGCTTCTGCACCGCCTTGTGCATCTTGTCTTGCCAGTAACTCAACATATCGTGCAGCCAGAATAAATGCCACAAACATGGTGATTGAATCAAAATAACTCTGACCCGAACCCGTGATTAAATTAATTGTGCCGGCTGTAAACGCTAAAGCTAAAGCAATGGCAATGGGCACATCCATACCCAGCATATGAGTTTGCCTAAACGACTGCACACTGCGCCATGCGGCCTGAAAGATAGGTCCTGCGGAATACACCATTACTGGCACTGTAAGAGCCCAACTGGTCCAACCTAGTAACAAATCAAACTCTGGCGTAATATCCGCACCAACATAAGTGGGCCACGCATACATCATGACTTGCATCATGCCTAGCATTGCTACACCCAGACGGGTTAGCAACTGCCGTCGCTCTTTTTTTGCCCGGTCTAAAACTAAAGACGGTTCAAAAGGCCAGGCTTCATAACCAACACGCTCGATCTCAAAAAGTAATCTTGCAAGACTTGTTTTACTTGGTGAGAATCGCACAATGACTTTTTGTGTGACGTAATTAATCTGCACATCTTTCACACCATCAATACGTCGTAGATGTTGCTCGCATAACCAAACACATGCTGCACACCGAATTTTCTCCAAACGCAGTGTTGTCTCTAGATCGCCGATATCGCCAGAGGGCCTCGTAAATCGCCCCAGTAAAGAGGGGTCATCATAGGGCTTCAGTTTTTCTGGGATTTTATTAAGAGCAAGGTATGCAGCAGGTTTATCACTGGACTGCACACGCCTTGTATAAAAAACTTCTAAGCCTTCGCCATGAATGGTTTGGGCGATCGCCATACAACCAGGGCAACAAAACGCATGGCGTACGCCAGCTAAGTCTGATTCTATTAATTCGCTAGGCGAAATTGGGCTGGAGCAGTGATAACAAGTAATTGTCTTAGTCATTGAGCCGTTTTAGTAACCCAGCCATTACGACGCTCATAGATAACAAATAGAACGCCCCATATCACCACCGCGACATAGGCCCAAACCCATGCAGCTTGTGATGAACGTGAACCTGAAATATCCAATACAAAACCAAAAATTGCAGGGCCCAACATACCGCCACCAAAGCCCATCAGAGAGTGCAAACCCATTGCAGCGCCTTTAATATCCTCTTTGGCGCTAATGACTAAGCCCGCAGTTAAGGTTGCAGAATCAGCCATAATAAAAATGGCATGTCCAATAGCAAAAGTAACAATCAGCCACCAAGATTGGCCCGTAGAGCAAGCTAGTGCGATTCCTAAAACTGCACTAGTGAGCATCACAATACACACCCACTTTTGGCGCCCTATACGAAGCGCAATCTCATTACCAAGAATAGAGGCAGGCACCCCAAAGAAATTAATGACCCCTGCCAAAGTTGTAGCTGCCAAGAGAAATGACTCTCCAGATACTGCGGCACAAAATACAAAGAAGGCTACGAGCCAACTTCTGGATGCAAATAGCTCCAGAGAATGGGCGGTATAACCAAAAATAAAGCCTGAGGCTTTTTTATCTTGCAATACTAATTTCCATTTGTTGATCGGAAAGATGTCACGCAAGCGAATTTGGATTGATCCCTTCCACTTCTCGTGTTGCAGCGGCGGAATCAAAAGTAACACAATCAAAAATGCTGTGAACGGTCCAAGTGCAATGATGCCAAAGACATAATTCCACCCAAGCGCACTTAAGATCCAACCTGAACATAAATAAGAAAATCCAGTACCAATCCCAAAGAATGCGGTATAGAAGGCAATGTGACGCGTAAGCTCACCGGACTGAATTCGGTCTGACAAAATTTTGAGGCCAGGCATATAAGTTCCAGCAAGACCAGCGCCATTGATCGCCATGAAAAATAATGCTGTCCAAAAATTGAATGCCAATAGGCCCATACCTAAAAGACCGCAGGTCGCAGAGAGGCCGCCGATTAAATAAACCTTACGCGCATCGACTCGATCGGTTAATGCCGTCGCTAAAGGGACCGCCAACATATACCCAAAGAAAAATGCGCTAGCAATTAAGCCAGACTCCAAATTACTTAAATGCCACTCCTCTTGCAAAGTAGTGAGAACTACTGCGTAGCATGCAAAGCCCAATAAAGCACAGGTTTGTGCCATGAGCATGAGGGGGGTGTAACCAACCGATCGAAAGCGCATAAAGTATCAGTAAAAACGTGAACCATTCTACTCGCCCTGATAGCCAAGACCCGCTACACTAAGTAAAAATCGATGGAGACAGTATGAAAAATAATCGTATTTTAGGAAATTTAATCAAACTGGGTGTCACCCTTTCAATTTGCCTTGGCAGCACCCTGGCGCTGGCCGATAACTACCCATCTAAACCCATTAAGGCCATCGTTCCATTTGCTCCAGGCAGCACAACCGACCAAATTGGTCGGGCTTTCGCAGCCAAGATGTCTGAGCTCTTAGGTCAACCAGTAGTCATTGAAAATCGCCCAGGAGCTAATGGATTGATTGGAGCTGATTTTGTTGCTAAAGCACCTGCAGATGGATACACAATTTTGTTTGGAACCAACAGTACGAATGCCGCACTCAAAAGCCTAGTCAAAAACCTACCCTACAACCAAGAGACTGCTTTTGCGCCAATTGGATATTTTGGTTCAGCACCGCTCATTATTGCCATTAATAATGATGTGCCTGCTAAATCACTGAATGGATTTGTATCGCTTGCTAAAGCCAATCCTGGAAAAATGACTTTTGCTTATGCCAGTACATCGCAGCGCGTTTCTTCAGAAATGCTAGCTAGTGCGGCAGACATCAAAATGACCGGCGTCTCTTACAAGAGCGGCCCAAATGCGATGACAGATGTTATCGGCGGACAAGTCAATATGTTCACGTCTGACTTTGGAGTGAGCTTGCCACAAGTACAGGCAGGAAAAATTCGTGGCCTCGCGGTGACATCTCTGAAGCGCTCACCAGCCATTCCAGAATTACCTACCGTTAATGAGGCTCTTGGCATTAAGGGTTATGAATTAATCGCCTTTTTTGCTGTATTCGGACCTGCCGATATGCCCAAAGATGCGATTCTTAGACTCAACAAAGTGATTAATGAGGCAGCCAAATCTAAAGATGTGATTGAGCGCTTTTCTGCAATGGGCTTTGAAACTCAACCCGGCACTCCAGAGGCGCTTGCTCAAAAAATTAAATTAGAGACTGCAAAATGGGCTAAGGCTATTAAGGAGGCTGGCATTGAACCAGAATAAGGCTTTTACTGCTGACTTCGATTTGGGGAATCCTGAAAACCATTCGATCTAAAGGTAAGAACCAAGGTATCTCGATAGCCATAATCTCCAAGCGGCTGAATCGGAGTTGACTCATGAATCATCTTCTCATCATTCATGAGCAATACCGACCAAGGTTGAGCTAAGGTAAAGCGTAAACCAGCAGAACCAGAGGCATCAAAAATTCTGGTTTCTCCACCCTTAATGCCTACCCGATCGAGTAAAAATACTGCTACAAAATCGACCCCGTCACGGTGAGCACCCTCAGGTGTTGGGCGGCCAATACCATCAGTGGTATCAATCCGAAATTGATGAGCCTCTACAGACCAAGTCTTAACTGGCTTTAATCCACTCAAGACTTGAGCAAGACCCAGCAAAAGAGACTGCCAGGCAGGATCATTTAACAAAGCTGGTTGAACAGGCTCAAACCAACGCTCAATACCACCATGCAAAGCGTTGTAATCGACAGACTGCCAATGAGCGCGATGTGGCACTAAATTGAGATGACCGCCCTCAATCTCATAGCTTGCATGACGACGAAAACGGTAACGGCCACCATCTTTTAAATAAGGATCGCGCGGTAAGCCCTCCCAAAACTGAGTTAAGTTCAGCAAATTCGCTAGCGGTACCTGACTCATTTCAGAAACGGTCTCAGCTGATGCCACGACATATCCCTGTGACCGCAAAGCTTGAGTAAGCTCTTTAGTCGGGGTCAGTTTTGGCGCTGGTATGGCATTAGTCATGTAGGTATTTTAGGGCAATCATCTTAACTATATAGATTTAAGCGTATTCGAACGTCTCCTATATGCCCCTTAAGGTCATACCACTCCTTGGCATCCATCATTGAAACTTTCATACCCCTGACTCGGTGCTCTATTGCCTCCAGATCTTTCAAATTTTTCTCCTTGAGGTCAGGATTTAATACATTCTTCTCAATCACCTTCAGTTCCTCATAAACCTGTGCAAGCTTGAGTTTTAAGAAAAAGTTTTTTTAGTGCTGGAATATAGGTAAATAGCGGAATAAAGATCACCAAAAGTGGAATGACAATTTTTACAAATCTCCCAACCCAAACAGCAGTCCAAAATGGCAGATGACGATGCAAGAAAGAAGGTCCATCTTTTAAATAAATCTCTGCGTCGACATGCAAAGGAAAATCTAATCCAATACTAGAAGGAAACTCACCTACTTTTTGTAAGCGTGAATACGATCTCAGAATATCGTACGAAGCCCCTAACAACAGGGATACCAATGCAGGGCTAATATCCTCCTTGGCAACCAGTGTGGCTGTAGGGGCGATGACTTGTATATCCTGTCGCGGTATATCATGCTCAATGCTCAGCAAGCCTCTGGGCACATTCACTTTGGAAAGGTATGGCAGATTACGCGTGTAAGCATCCGCCTGCTCAAAGTTCATTAAACGAATACCGGGAACTTGATAGAATTTTTTGATGATGGGCGCCTCAGCAGCGGCCACAACAAACGCAACATCCAACTCTCCACGATTCAGTTTTTCGACAGCCTGATCGGGCTTTATTGTTTCTGCACGCAATTGATCTTCTGATAAACCACTAACTTTTAGCAGGGCGTTGCTAAGCACTAGGGTGCCACTTCCCTCGTTACCAATGGAAACACGCTTACCTTTTAATTGGTTAAGGACTTTCAAGCCACCCTCACCCTTAAATGCCTCCTCCCGATACCAAACCCAGACTGGCTCGTAATACATTCCAGCAATCGAAACAAGCTTGGGGTATTGAGCAACGTCAGCAATGCCACCTTGTACGATCGCAAAATCTACTTCTGATTTTGAATCGCCCAGCAACTTGAGATTGTCAACCGTCCCACCAGTCTCCAAAACATCAAGCGTGATCCTGTCCTGTGCAAGCTCAGCCTTTAAGCGCTCCCCAAATTGGTAATAAAGTCCTGAAGGCAGGCCAGCTGCCATCTCTATTACCTTTGGTGGGGGTGGGATGAGGATCCACAAGATACTAAAAAGAGTGGCCATCGCCACAATAAAGGCGGCCATTACGGCTACAGGATTAAAAAGGTATTTTTTCAGGGATTTCATAGAAGTCTCTAATATTTTTTTGCATTATGCCCCGCCGATAAAAATAGGCAAATGCCTGTCCAATTAGGGGGCTCACTAGGACTTACTGGCGTATCTGGTCAATCACTAGCTTGACGTTGCTTGCTCCGACCTTCACCGTTTGCGGAGCTGAAATCAAATCTCCTGGCTCGGGCTTTGCCATCCCCGTTTTAGAGATTCTGACCTCAATAGAGGCTTCGGCAATTTGAGAAAGTGGTGCGCTTGGGTTCATCGCCAAAGCATCCGTTAAAGCAAAATTCATTGGAAACTCTGCGGCAGAAGTCTTCAGCACGGCAACTGGCATACGTTCGCCAGACTTACGTGCAATCACCATCACAATATCGCCCGATTTCACTTGAGATTTCAAACTAGCAGATATCTCAATCTTGCCGCTAATTCCTTTATTGCTAACAAGGGCTTTAGATGAGAGCCCACCTTTAGTCCGCGCGTCAGAAATAGATTCCGCGATTGAGCGTGCCTCTTCCGAGCCCGGAGGCAGCTGTTGTGCAAGCTTCTCCCAAGTTTGTACAGCTGCCTGATAGTTTCCAGCAGTATAAGAGGCTGTTCCAGAGAGCCATAGCGCCATTAGATTGTTAGGATCTAAGCTGAGCGCTTCATTAATAAGTTTTAAAGGTTTACCGGCAAAGCTACCATTGGCGTTAGCAGCCAACACATCAGCATAATCAGCCAGTAGCTGAGGATCTGAGTTAATAAAATCTCCTGCGCGTTCATACGCCTTTGCAGCGTCTTCATTGCGACCTAAGATGCGATATGAACGGGCCAGCATTACCCAGCCCTTCAAATTGGTTGGGTCCTTTTCCATCTTCGCCGCAAACTCAGAAACCATTGCCTCAACACCTTCTTGAGTCATGGGTTGCTGATTACCCTGTTCAGCAATGCGAGTGGCGTCTCCTAATGAGAAATAAAAGCCTGCCGAAAGTACCGACACAAATAGACACAGACTAATCACCGTGATCTTGCTTGAACCCATCACAGAACGATCGTCCTCTTCGTTTGTATCCTGAAAGAGGCGCTGACGCATTTCAGCATGGGCAATTTCATAATCAGCGGCGCTGATCGAGCCTGAAGTGCGCTCTGCCTCTAATTTCTCAAGCTCTTCACGATAAATAGCAGCATTCATTTGACGGCGAGACGTTGCCTCTACTTTTGCCGGGAACATGAATGGACGCAATAGCAGAAGTAGCACTAGCACCAATAATAGAAAAGCGGAGATCAGAAAAGTAGTCATAGCGCCCCTTTCTCATCTTTGGCATTGAGCAAGGCATCAATTCTCTTATTGTCATCATCCGATAAGGCGATGGTAGTAACGGCACTATTTCTGCGGCGTAAATAAGTAAATAGCACTGCTACGCCAATCAAAAGAATGATGAAGGGGCCAATCCAAAGAAGCCAGGTAATTGGCTTTACAGGTGGACGGTACAGAACAAAATCTCCATAGCGCTCAACCATAAAGTTTCTGATTTGATCATCGCTCTTACCCTCTTTAATCAGAGTGCGAATTTCTCGTCGGAGATCATTGGCTAAATCAGAGCGCGATCCAGCCAGAGATTCATTCTGACAAACCAAGCAACGCATTTCTTCAGAAATGCTAATCAAGCGTTGTTCAGTCACAGGGTCGTCTGCTAAAAGCGTAGCATCTTTAGCAGAGGGTGAGCTAAAGCTCAGCGCACAGAGGATCATGAGTAAAAATATTTTCATGATTTCTGAAGCTCGCTGATCAATGGATAAATCTTCTTATTGAGTAAATCCATCGTAATCGGGCCGATATGCTTAAAACGGATAATGCCGGCTTTATCGATCACATAGGTTTCAGGCACGCCATAAACACCATAATCAATTCCAACGCGCCCATTGGAATCAAAAGCGGATAGTTGGTATGGATTACCTTGTTTGGCCAACATGGCGAGCGCATCTTCACGCTTATCTTTGTAGTCCAAACCAATAATAGGCGCCATCTTTGACTTGGCAAGCTCGACCAATACCGGATGCTCTTCGCGGCAAGCCACACACCAAGATGCCCAAACATTCAATATCCAGACTTGGCCCTTCATACTGGCAGGAGAAAAAGACTGGTTAGACTCTGATAACTGTGGGATCTCAAATGCTGGTGCCGGCTTATTAATTAATGGGGATGGCACTTCATGTGGATCCCGATTAAGGCCGATTGCCAGAAATACTGCCAAGATCAAAAATAGCACTAGAGGAATTAAAAACTTGGCCTTCATGAAGCTTGTCTTTTCAATTTCATACGATAGCGCTTATCAGAGATTGCCAACACTCCACCAAGAGCCATCAATAAACAGCCGCCCCAGATCCAGTCAACAAAAGGCTTGTAATACACTCGTACTGCCCAAGATTTATCAGGTAGTTCTTCACCAAGCGAAACATAGATGTCTCGTGTAAGACCTACATCAATCGCAGCTTCAGTCATTGGCATGGTTGATGAGAAGTAATTCCGCTTCTCTGGATACAAGGAAGTCTGGGAACCCCCGTTCTTGCTGAGCAAGAAAGTACCGCGCATTGCCTGATAATTTGGCCCCGGCACGAGATTAACGCCTTGCAGCTGAATTTGATATCCGCCTACTGTCACCGTCTCACCTGCAGACATGCGAACATCTTTTTCCTCTTGATACGCACCAACCATCGTGACACCAATCACAAATACAGCAATTCCAAGATGGGCCACCTGCATGCCAATAAATGAACGCGTTGGCTTACCTGCTTTAGCCTGACGAATAATCTGCAAGCACCCCGAGGCAATTACCCAAAATGCCAACAAGAAACCAATGCCAGCAAGCCAAGTGAACTCGCCCATCATGAGCGGAATAGCAATACCTGCAAAAACTGCAACCAATCCTGCAAGCCATAAGCGTTTAATTACCGCTGGCAGCTCTGAATTTTTCCAGCTAGTCCAGGGGCCAATACCCATTAACACCAACAAAGGAATCATGATGGGTACAAACACGCTATTGAAATAAGGAGGCCCTACTGAAATCTTTCCTAAGTGAAGAGCATCGATCAACAAAGGATATAAAGTTCCAAGCAATACCGAACCAGCAGAAACAACTAAGAATACGTTTCCTAGAAGGATAAAAGTCTCTCTTGAGCTAAAGCTAAATTTACCGCCAAGAGAACTCTTTGGTGCACGCCATGCATATAGGGTTAAAGATGATCCAACTACAACTACCAAGAAAATCAGGATAAAAATACCGCGCCTAGGGTCAGTGGCAAAAGCATGAACTGATGTCAGCACACCTGAGCGCACTAAGAAGGTTCCCAATAGAGATAGTGAGAATGCTGTAATTGCTAACAGTACAGTCCAACTCTTAAAGCCACCGCGCTTTTCTGTAACGGCTAAGGAATGTAATAGCGCCGTGCCGACGAGCCAAGGGATAAAGGATGCGTTCTCCACTGGATCCCAGAACCACCAACCGCCCCAACCCAGCTCGTAGTAAGCCCACCAAGAACCCAGAGCAATACCAAGAGTGAGAAACACCCAAGCAGCCGTTGTCCATGGCCGGGACCAGCGCGCCCAAGCTGCATCCAATCTTCCAGATAGCAAAGAGGCAATCGCAAAAGCAAAAGCTACTGAGAAACCAACATATCCCATATACAACATCGGCGGATGAAACACCAAACCAGGATCTTGCAAGAGAGGATTTAAAGAGCGACCGTCTTGCGCTGCCGGAAGCAAACGCATAAATGGATTTGAGGTTGTGAGAACAAACAATAGAAGTCCGCTGGTCACTAAGCCCAAAACGCCGATTACCCTAGCAACCATAAACTCATCTAAGGCCTTAGAGAGTTGAGCTACCAAAATAGTCCAAGTACTTAATAAGAACACCCATAAGAGTAAGGAGCCTTCATGTCCACCCCACACAGCGCCCAAACGATACATCACAGGCATCAGAGAATTAGAGTGCTCAGCGACATAGAGAACTGAAAAGTCGTTACTATAAAAACTCCAAGCCAAGATTACAAAGGCAATAGCCAGAAGTAAAAAGACGGTTTGAGCAGCAGGTCTTGCCAGTACTAACCACTCGCGGCGGCCTTGGTGTGCGCCAACCAGAGGAAGCACTCCTTGGATCAGGGCTACACAAAGCGCAAGAATTAATGCGTAATGCCCAAACTCAGGAATCATTTATTGTTTCCATTTTTTTGAGCTTGGTCTAGAGCATGCTTTGCCTCAGGCGGCATATAGTTTTCATCATGCTTAGCCAGAACCTCACTGGCGACGAACTCTCCATTTGCATTCATACGACCTTGAATCACGGCACCCTTACCTTCTTTAAACAAATCTGGAAGGATGCCTGTGTAAGCAACTGGAATATCTTTTGCAAGATCAGTAATCACAAAATGGACTGTCAAGCCATCACGCTTTACAGAGCCATCTTTAACCATGCCGCCAATACGAAATACTTGCCCCTGTGGAGCCTTACCTGCAGCAACATCACTGGGAGTTACATACAAAGCAATATTGCTATTGAGTGCATTGAGAATCAATAGCGCGGCCACTCCAATGACTACTAGAGCGGCAACAATAATTAACGCGCGTTTATGTCTCGGCTTCACTTACCACTTTCTCTATCAAACTGCTCAGCTAACTGTTCTTGCTTGAGTCTTTGCACAATTGCTTTAAAACGAGCGCGTACTGCCAAGGGCTCAAACAATAGAACTAGGGCACATGCACCAAAGCTACTCCACACATACAGCGCATAGCCGCCCATTGCAAAGAATTCTGCTGGACTATTCCACATTAGTTCTTGACCTCGCTCAATTGTCTCACCCAATCAGTATGGGCCTCACGCTCCAAAATAATGGCTCGCACTCGCATCAAACCCACCGCAATCGAATACATCCAAAAACATAAAGCCATCAAAAGCATTCCCCACAGCATAGTCTGTGCCATTGCGGGTGCTTTTGTTAGAGAAACTGAGGCGCCCTGATGCAAGGTATTCCACCATTTCACCGAGAAATAAATAATCGGTACGTTCACTACGCCCACCAAAGCCAAAATAGCACCTGCTTTATCGGCACGACGGGGGTTATCAATGGATGCCTGTAAGGCAATAAAACCCAGATATAAAAATAGCAAGATCAATTCAGAAGTTAGACGTGCATCCCAAACCCACCAAGCGCCCCACATTGGTTTACCCCAAAATGCTCCGGTCCATAAGGATAAGAACGCCATCCATGCTCCAATCGGAGCTAAAGCTTGGGCCATCATGGCGGATAAGCGGGTATTAAAAACTAAGCCTAGTCCAGCCCATGCAGCCATGACGAGATATAGAAACATCGACATCCATGAAGCGGGGACATGAACAAAAATAATTCGATAACCCTGACCTTGAACTGCATCTACTGGGGCAACAAAAAAGCTGATCCACAAACCAGCTAAACCAAAGATAGCAGCAAGAGCCCAAAAAATAGGAATCAATTTTCCGGCGAGCGGATAAAAGGCGCTAGGGCTTGATAACTTAAACCAGTTAATCAAGCGACTATTAGAAAAAGAAGAATTATTTACCTGATTCATTCAATTGCAATCTTTACGGCAGCAGCGCTAACCCAAGGTACAAATGCTAAAGCCAAAATCAATAAAGCGCTGAGCAAGGAAAAATGACCAGATATATCCAAACCTACGCTATTGGCATATACAGCACCAGCACCGAAAATGAGTACTGGAATATACAAAGGCAAAATTAATAAGCTCATCAATACACTACCCCCTCGGACCCCCAGGGTTAAAGCCGCACCGATCGAACCCAACAAAGATAGTACTGGAGTTCCCAGTAAGAGGGTGGCCATCAATACAGATAAAGAATTGGCATCCAAATCAAATTGAATGCCAATAATCGGAGCCAAGAGTACCAAAGGTAGACCGCAAACCATCCAATGTGCAATGATTTTTCCTGCAACTAATAACACCATGGGTTGAGGGGATAAAGCCATCTGCTCTAGAGCGCCGTCCTGATAGTCAGCAGCAAACATGCGATGTAAACCTAATAGGGTGGCTAGCAACGCTGCAACCCAAATGACGCCTGGGGCAATTTTTCTCAATAAAGCGGCATCAGCCCCAATGCCGAGGGGAAATAAACTTGTCACTACCACAAAGAAAAATAATGCAGTAAGGACTTCACTCTTTCGGCGCATCACCAAAAGCAAGTCTCGACGAATGATGGCAAGCAAGGCTCTCATAGCTCTAGAACCTGTACGTTCGGAATATGCACTTCTTGATGGCTTGTTAATACAACAAGTCCACCGCTAGCAATATGCTCAATAATCAGATTCCGAAGCTCATGAACTGCCTCTATATCTAAGGCATTAAAGGGTTCATCCAAAATCCACAGCTTAGCCTGACGCGTTAACATGCGCGCCATGAGAACGCGGCGCTTTTGTCCGGCAGACAAACAGTTGACCGATAAATTTTCACGACCTCGCAAACCAAACCGCCATAAAGCAGCCAATGCTTGTTCTTGCGAAAGAGCAACATCATCTAGCGCCGCATACATCTGTAGATTTTCTAAGGCAGTGAGATCTTCTTTTAAAGCATCTCGATGACCCAGAAATAAGAGTTCGCGATGATAGGTAGCTGGGTCAATCGCGATTGAATGATCACACCAGAAAACCTCACCAGACTCTGGTTTTGACAAACCCGTCAATAGCCGCAATAAACTCGTTTTACCAACGCCATTCTCGCCGCGGACATGCAAACAATTTCCGGATGTAATCCGAATATTGAGATCCGTAAATAATTGTCTTTCACCTCGGACACAGCGAAGTCCGCGGCCTTCAAGTACTAGGTCATTTTTACTAGAGGTTGTGGAAATATTGGCTGTCATTTGAGGTTGTGGCTTGAATCAAACCACCGCATGCATTGTCCAAGAGCCCAGAGGGACTGTCAAACCAGCAGAAATGGATTTTTAGGAATAATTCCTTTTAATTCAGATGCTTAGAGAATTATAGACGAGTCCCGAGCAAATAAAATCAAGGAAGGGCAGACTATCCGTCAAAAGACACGATGGCCTTAGGGGTAATTAAGACTAAGGCTGAATGCTCTGGATTTCTTTGAGCCTCAAACTATAAGAGATGTAGTACTTATAGACATTACGGACATAAATCATGGGTTCATAACCCATATGTTCTGTTGCGATAAATTCAACATTACCAAACCATCGATTGGGATCAAAACCTAATTGTTTGGCCTGATCCCTAGCCTTGGCAACATTATTCGGACCGATGTTGTACGAGGCAACTGCAAATAAAGAGCGATTGATACCCTCAAATTTTGCATCTTGAAAATACTTATTGATGAGTTGATTCATGTAGTCAGCGCCAGCATGAATATTAGGCTCTAGAAGATGGATATCTCCAACGCCCAGAGACATGCCTGTAGCAGGCATTAATTGCATGACGCCTATAGCACCCACTGAACTTACTGCACTTTGATTCAGTAAGGTTTCTTGGAATCCCAAAGATGCAATCACCAGCGGATTTAATTTGTACTGTGCACCAAATCGATTAAACAGAGGTCGCATAGATTCAAAGCGTGTCCAAAGGTTTTTATCTATCGGATCCTTTAAACCCTTCAGGTGCTGCTTATAGTCCGCTTGACGAAATGCAGTGAGTGATTTTACAAAGTCATCGCTTTCATAAAAACCTTTGAGGTCATCATTGAGATCCGAATTGGTAGCGCGCACCACCCAACCCACCCAGCCAGAATCTTGGACAGCGAGATCCTCATGCATGGTGAGATTTTTATAAATTGACTGCCATAATTTAAATTTCCAGTCTCCAACAATGACATACGAAATCAAACCAGAGTTCAACATCTCTAATAAATCTTCATCATCCAAATCACCCAATGGTGAAGCTAAGTTGACCGGTAATTTGCCATCCCGCCTCAGCTCTTTATTGAGCACACTCAAGGTTTTTTGAAAATTGGTATTGCGACTACCGTAAACCGTCTGCCCAGATAGATCATCTATCTTTTGTAGTTGAGCTGAGCTTGGGCCTGTGACAAGAACTTCTTGCTGCACTCTATGCGCATGATTGGTAATGAAGTTCTGAGAATTTGGAATGGGTTCATATAGTCCAATATCTCCAATCGCAAAATCGGCTCGTCCAGAAGTTAGACTATTTAATAGATCAGGAGCGATTATGGGAACTAGCTTGATTGATATAGGCTTACCTTTCAGCTGGCCAACGTACTTCGCGTTGATCCACTTTGCCAAGCCTTTAGAAACCTCGACCGCCAATCCGCGTTGCACTCCCTTATCACTTACATAAATAGTTCGGTCATAAGGAACGGCCACACGAATTTCGCCGCGCTCAATCATTTCAGGATAGCTACCAGACCAAATTTCAGGGGTCTTATTTGTTTGCGCAAAACAGATCAATGAAAGCAAGCTCAGAGCAATTGCTAGTCCATAGATCTTGATTTTTTTAATTTGGGTCACCAAAGGCGCCTTCAAGGAGTACGTGTATGTATCTAGATTATAACTAGCGCTAGATGTAAAAAGCCCCGCATAAGCGGGGCCTGTATCACAAGAAACTGAAAGCCTAAGGAATCATCACAATGGCGCCAGAGACCTTTCTGCCTTCAGCAGCGCGATGGGCATCTGCAGCTTGTTCCAAAGGAAACTTTGCGCCGATTTGTACCTTAACGTAGCCCTTGGCAATTGCATCAAATACTGCCTTTGCATTCTCTTGCAACAATGCATGCGTAGCGTTATGAGGAAAGACAGAAGGCCTGGTTAAAAATAGACAGCCCTTCTTATTCAAAATCTCTGGCTGAATTTCAGGAGCAGGTCCAGAGGCGGCACCAAACAGAGCCAATGTTCCAAAAGGAGCAACGCAATCTAGTGAACCCATGAAAGTTGTTTTAGCAACAGAGTCATAAACCACATTTGCCTTCTTACCACCAGTCGCTTTCAACACCTCTTCAACCCAATTTGGCTGAGAGTAATCCACTACTGCATCACATCCCGCCTCTTTAGCAGCAGCCATCTTTGCCTGCGAACCAACTGTACCAACCACGAACGCACCAAGCGCTTTTGCCCAACCCGCTAAAATTTGGCCAACACCACCAGCAGCAGCGTGAACTAACACCACGTCTCCTGCTTTAACTTTATAGGTTTTCTGAATGAGGTACTGAGCAGTCATTGCTTTAAAAAATACTGCTGCCGCAACCTCATCAGATACATTGCTTGGTACTGGTACTAACTTATCAGCGGCAACATTTCGAGCGCTTGCATATGCACCGATACCAGCATTCATATACATCACGCGGTCGCCCACTTTAAGACCGGTCACACCATCACCCAAAGCTTCAACGACACCCACTGCCTCATGACCAAGGCCGGTAGGCAGATCAAGCGGATAGTAGCCAGAACGCTGATACACATCAATGAAGTTAAAGCCAATGGCCGTTTGACGAATTTGTACTTCACCTTTTGCTGGAGGAGGCAACTCTTGATCAATCACCTTGATTACCTCAGCACCGCCTAGTTCAGAAAGACTAACAACTCGAGCTTTTGTCACGTGTCACCTTATTTATTATTGTTAAATACAAAAATCATACAGTAAGAGCATCTTCCTCAATCACGGCCCAGGTACTGTCACCCAATTTCTTCACAGCCATTGAATAGGTCCAGCCATCTGGAATACCACAGCTCCACTCTTTAGGACCATTCTGAATCAGGACGTTGACAGCATTTCTGCTGTCGTAATACAGGTGATAAATTTTTCCATGAATGGGATTGAAACTAAATTTCGCACTATGAACCATCTCAGTAGCATCGAGCCTTGCCTGCAATGCACGAGCCTGCTTCATCAAAACCTCTGCCTGCTCCATAATGCGTTCGTACTCTAGCTTGGCATTTTGGCGTGCAACATTAACCGCTTTATCTTTTTCTTCAACTACCTTGATAGGGGCAAATACAGGGGCTCCAACTTCCATTGGATATTCAATCCCAGCATGTCTTGCTGGATCGGTATCTTCTATTCTCATGATTTTTTAGATGTTCTCGGAACTCTATGCCCCTGATTTATGCCGCTACTTAGAAAGTGTGACACAAATTTAGGGTATCTGCTTAGCGCTTATAAAAGCTCAGGGTAACCTCACCGAGCTCAATGCCGAACTTGCTCATTTTGGCCTTATTCAACATCACTTTAGGGCTGACAAGGTACATCCAGTCATTAAATTGCACGTGGTAAATCGTGCCATCAACGGGCAAGGCCAGGGTATAGGTCCAATTCAGTGCATTGCCAGCCAGATCGCCTTGAGCATCGCCCACGACATCATCAGCTCTACCAATATATTTTCCAGGAGATTGCTCTATCAAAGTCCAAATACGTTTTTGTTTGCTGCCATCCGAATAATCAAAACTCTCGTCTAGAATGCCGACCTTCTTACCATCAACCACTTTCCAATCTGCATTTATCAAAACAGTAAAACGCTTCTTCACTTCACCACTACGATCAGTGAAAATTCCATACGCATCAATGGTTCCAGAAAAATACTCACTCAAATCTAATACGGGCTTCTCATTGGCGTATTGCTTCACATTCGGGCCTGAACAAGCAAGTAATAAAAATGTACTTGTAAGTATGGCGAGAGACTTCAGAGAAAAATAGTGGTTCACTTAGCAAGCCTCATTAAATAGTGGTGGTGGGCAACCTTGCCCTAGTAATTCATTGCGCAACTTGGGTGCGCTCGTTTTAGGATCTAACCAAATACCAAAGAATGCTTTTGAAAATTCTGTTCCAGGTATTTGAGCAACGCGTTTACCATCATGAAAAAAAATGGTTCCCTGTTTAGGCGTATAAATTGCCGTCAAGGTTTGGCCTGACTCAATATTGGGCAAGATACTACTGAGCTCCCTACCCCAGATTGCTACCTGGGTATCTGGAACGCCCATTTTTTTTCATCTCGTCAGCGGTGCGATTGGCAATAGAGACACCAGTAAATGATTTTTGATAGCGAATATTGAGAGCAAACTCTGGCGAAGATGGCACACCTGAACGATAAAACGATGCATCGTAAATATGAAAACCGAACCAATTTAATCTGCCACTACCCTGTAGCTTGGCCGGATTTAATACGCTATCAATATAAGAAATATCTCGCGCAAAGCTATTGGAAGCTAAGAGAAAAATAGCTCCGCATAAAATGACAAGATTCTTTAACATTTTCAAGATGTACTCTTTGGAGAAGTGGCTTTGACTAAACTTAAGGCTGCAGGACCGAATAAGCCAGAAATAGCATGCCGGTTTTTAGCGAAGAATCGATATCCTACTTGCAATATTGGTTGTAATAACTTTCTCGAGAATATCCAAGCTAAGAATGGAAGATTCGCGCGGCGATAGGCCTCTGGGAAAACAGCCACGCCCTGAATTAAAACTCCATTGGCATGTTGGCCATACATAGCTGCTAAGGCTTGTTCACAAGAAATACCTATTTTGTCAGAATCAAAACGCTCAGAATTGATATCCACGAAATCCAATAGACCAGCTTGATTTCTTCTAGATAAAAATAGAATTTCTGCCTGACATAAAGGGCAGGCGCCATCGTAAAAGAGGGTGAGTTTTTCAAGTGTATTCATGGCTCAGCAAGTTTAAGGCTTATTGAATAAACTGGCTGACAACAACACTATTTAGGAATGTCATGCAAAAGGAAGTTGCCTTAAACGTATTTGGAGAGCCTTTAATCCCCTGTTCCTTTGATCCGCTAACAGGCTTCTTTAGAGATGGCTGCTGTAAAACCAATGAAGACGATGTGGGTAGTCACTTAGTTTGTGCTGTTGTCACAACAGAATTTTTACAATTTAGCCTTGAAAAAGGAAATGATCTAAGTACCCCAAGGCCAGAGTACCAATTTCCAGGGCTAGTTGCTGGAGATCAATGGTGCCTATGTATTACACGCTGGGTAGAAGCTGCCAACGCACAATGTGCACCGCTCATCAAGCTAGAGAGCACCCACATCAATGCTCTAGAAACTGTTTCCTTGGATGTCTTGCAGCAGTACGCGAGTGAAGTGTGAAGGCTTTTTATACAGATCATTTTGTATTACCCCTGCCAGCAGGGCATCGCTTCCCGATGGAGAAATATTCTCGCCTAAGAGATCTAGTCAATACTATTACCGCTATCGACTTGGTTGAAGCACCAGCGGCTAGCGACACCCAAATTCTCTATGCCCACGACCCCAACTACCTCATCAACATCATTGAAGGAAAACTAAGCCCTCTAGAGCAAAGAGAGATTGGTTTCCCTTGGAGTGAAAAAATGGTTGAGCGCTCTCGCCGCTCGGCAGGAGCAACTGTCGCTGCTGCAAAAACTGCTCTTACAGAAGGCATTGCCGTTAATTTAGCAGGAGGAACCCACCATGCCTATCGCGATATGGGCAGTGGATTTTGCGTCTTTAATGACTCCGCCATTGCGGCGCGCACCCTCCAAAAAGAAATCAGTTCAAAATTAAAGGTTGCCATTATTGATTTGGATGTCCATCAAGGCAATGGCACAGCCTCTATTCTGCAAAACGATTCCTCAATCTTTACCCTCTCGATTCACGGTGAGAATAATTTCCCTTTTAAAAAAGAGCAAAGTGATCTGGATTTAGGCTTAGCCGATGGATCCACAGATGAAACCTACTTAAGCTCTTTAAAAAAGTGCCTTGATGAACTGAGCTCTCGCTTTCAAGCGGACTGCTTGATTTATCTTGCGGGGGCAGACCCCCACGAAGGGGATCGTCTGGGAAGATTAAAGATTAGTAAAGATGGCATGCGCTTAAGAGATGAAACTGTTTTTCAATATGCCTTAGATAGAAAACTACCTGTAGCCATGTCAATGGCAGGCGGCTATGGAAAAGAAATTGAATCTACTGTTGATATACATTTCCAAACCATCAGAACCGCCCTGCAGTTTCAGCAGCAGTACTAGCAACAGTAGTCTAAAAGAACGAACTCTACTTACTTCTTGCTCGGCTTCACCTTAGGCGTAGGAAGCTTACTCATACTTTCTACACCCTTCTCAAAGTTGGTATATGAATCATTCATTGCAGAGCGAATCAATTCAAAATTTTGCAGCGCATTGTTGAATGAAGTCTTAAAAACCGATACATAAGCCTCACTACCAATAGGCGCATTATTAGTTGCATCGTTTACAAAATGAATTAAATCTGTCTTAGATTCCTGAATCAAATTTTCTGCGATGGCAGCTAATTCTTGATTACCGCTCTTGAGAATCTGCATGAGTTGATGTTGATACTGAGTCACCTCTTTAGCAGCATCTTGCAAAACTTCAGCATGAACATATTCAAACGCAGTGCGAGGGTCTTGAGTCTGCATGAGCTCAGAAACTCTTTTCTGAACCAACTCAGCCAATTCTTGGGCTGCCTGTTGATTAATTTTTGCGATGGCTTGGGCACTTTCAGTGGCTACACGCCCTGCAGCCGTAGTGGCATCTATAGCCCTTTGCTGGCCAGGCATGGCGCTCATATCAAATGGATTTTTGCTCATATAAACCCCTCAAGTAGTGATCACTAATAGCAATCTACTCTCGTTAGAGGAGCTTTCTATAGAGGAATACCAGTAGAAACTGAGGGCTTACTATCACCAGGCCTGCTTTTTGCCATCAATCCAGGTTTCCCTGACTTTGATATTGGCAATTTGTTCAGGGCTTGTCTTACGAGGATTTTTATCCAGAATGACTAAGTCAGCCTGCTTACCGACTTCCAAGCTACCAATCTTATCGTCAGACATTAATTGATAAGCTGCATTAATGGTTACAGCCCGAATAGCATCGTCAACAGTTACACGCTCATTTGGACCTAAGACCTCGCGTGGTGACTTTTGCCATAAACGATCAACGCCTTCAGAGATATAACGCAATGGACTGACTGGAGAAATCGGAGAGTCGCTGTGGTAAGTAAAGCGTGCACCCTCTTTTTTAAATGAGGCGCCTGGAGCAATTCGACTAGCGCGCTCTGGGCCAACGATGTGATTATGAAACGCTGCGCCCCAGTAATCTACATGGCCAACAGTAAATCCAGGAACAATGCCTAACTGCACCGCCTTTTTAACTTGTTCTGGTGTATTGATAGTGAAGTGCTCAATGCGCAAACGGCGAGTTTCAGGTTTTGTATTACCCAACAATAACTTTGCATAGTTATTAAGAGTTTGGTCAACGGCACGATCACCATTAGCATGAATGGATAGTTGCCAGCCTTGATCAAAAAATGGCTTGATTAAACCGTAGATGTCTTCATCTTTATAGTCAAGATCACCTAGCCTCTTGGTGCCAGCGGGGTAAGTATAGGGTTGATTTAACGCAGCAGTTAACCCTTGGGTAGAGCCATCGGATACAAATTTAACTCCCACAAAACGTAAGCGATCATTTCCATCATTTGGCTTAATGGCATTAAAGCCTTTTGGAATCGCGGGGCCATATAAGTAGCCCCTCACGCGCAGCGGCCAATCTTTACTCGCAGTTGCACCTTGGAGCAACTTCACTTCATTATCCAAGCCTAACATGGCACCTACGGTAATTTCGGTAGTAGTGGTGACACCTTTGGATGCAATCATCTTGCCAGTTTTTTGAACCGCTTTGAGTAAATCCGCATCCGATGGGGGAGGCATTTTTTCCATGAAGGGTGCATAAGCAGCGCCTTCAATCAAAACTCCTGTGAGTTTGCCTTGGGCATTCTTCTGAAATACACCGCCACCAGCTGGATTAGGAGTGCTATCAGTGATGCCCGCAATTTCATAAGCCTTGTGATTGACATATGCAATATGCCCAGATTGATTTAAGACAAAAATAGGCACTTCAGTACTAACCTTGTCCAGAACATCCGCAGTTAATTCCGCCATGAATGGGTTAGTACGTGATGGATCAACCCCAAAACCCATGAGCCATTGCCCTTTTGGCAAAGTCTTTAGGTGCGCCTTTAATTTATTACTCAAGCTTGCTACCGTATCGTACTTAGTAGTGAAGTTAGAGAGGTCTAGCCACAGGTATTCACCAACTGCCGTCAAAATGATATGAACGTGAGGATCGATTAAACCCGGCATTGCAGTTTTACCCTGTAAATTTACAAGCTTAGTAGAGCTAGTCTGCCATCCTTTGATTACTTCAGCCTTAGTGCCTGTAGCAACAATTTTTCCATCCTTGATAGCAAGCGCTTCTACTTCATCATTCTTCGCGTTTACGGTCAGAATAGATCCACCATAAAAAATGGTGTCCGCATTATTTTGCGCAACAGTCATTGCGGAATAAGTAACGAGTGCTGCAATAAGAATCTTTGATGAAAATTTCATGAAATAGAATCCAAATAAATTAAGCGTGATATGAACCTGGTGATGTTCCGAAAAGAACCCGAATTAGTATTGAAAATTTACTGCATTAGGCTTGATGTTGATATAAGCAAAAACACATGCGGCAATGATTAATAGTACGCCGATCGATAAGGCCCACGATTTTGAACACTGATCCAAGCTGACTCCTTGTAATAGATACAGACTATTTTCATTGAAATTCAGAGCTTCTGGCAAATATTTTAATTTACCTCCTCCATATACGAACTATATCAATCCCAGGAGAGTAATTAGGGCTAGGATGAAATGGTGGCATACCGCTACCAGATTGGATTTAACTTTGAAAACTCCACACGCCCTCCTGCTTGCTTTCTTGGTATTGATTGCCGGCACCGCCCATGGGAATCGACAGCTTGCTGTTCGTAATGGCTGTATGAGCTGCCATGCGGATACCGAACTAGATGCCCCACCCTGGCCTGAGCTTGCCACTCAATATGAGAAATACCGTGGTCAACCAGATGCAGCAAGCATTCAAGGAGAGAAGCTACGGCAAGGTAAATTCTTTAAGAACGTCAAAGCGCATCGAAAATTAAGCCCGACCAATGCGGCTGAGATAATGCAATGGATTATTGATGGCGCCAATTAGGATGATGGTGTCCAACAAAAGGCCCCAACTTAAATTAAACTAATCTCTCTGTATAGCAATTAAGTTCAAGGAAAAGTGATGAGTCTGATTGATAAGCTGCAGTGGCGCTATGCCACCAAAAAAATGGATCCAGCAAAAGCAGTGCCGGCAGAAAAGGTTGATCAAATTTTAGAAGCTATTCGTTTGACAGCGAGCTCTAGCGGCTTACAGCCGTATGAAGTGCTGGTGATTACCAATAAAGAGGTACGAGAGAAAATTAAGCCGATTGCTAATGGTCAATCTCAAATTACCGATTGTTCACATCTACTTGTTTTTGCAGCCTGGGATACCTATACCGCAAAGCGCATCAATGATGCCTTTGATATGACTGAAAAAATCCGTAACTTTACTAGCGAATCCGGAACAGCTTATCGCCAAATGCTACTAAAGGTTTATCCAACCAGAGATGCGGAGATTAACTTTACGCATGCTGCGAAACAGGCCTACATTGGCCTTGGCACCGCACTCATTGCGGCAGCGTATGAACAAGTCGATAGTACCCCGATGGAAGGATTTGATCCGCAGGCGCTTGATGCCATTCTCGACCTCAAGGAAAAAGGTTTGCGTAGCGTTGTCATGCTCCCATTAGGTTATAGAAAAACTGATGAAGATTGGTTACTTAAACTCAAGAAGGTTAGAAGAGCCAAAGAGAGTTTTATTAGTTGGGTCAATTAAATACTGGCGATTGATAGCGTTAAATGATTGCAATTTAAGAACAAGGTTGGCTGTATACCTGCAAATCATCATCCATTTCAGATGGAAGCCCTCTTTATTAGAGGCAAAAATAGCAAGTATCCACCCACAATGAGATACAGATTACCCAACAACCACGGTAGAAATCCTCAAAAACACCTCTAGTATTTCTATCCGAAGATATTGCTCAAGCGTTCTAAAAGGGCTTAAACCTAAGCACTAAAAATGATGTCCCAATCACAAGCTGTCGACTGATTGTTTATTTCACTTTTTTAAGTTGAGTGCAACTTGCCCTATTTTTAGTTGTTAATACACTGGCACTACAAAACTCCATCTCATCATTCACAACATAACCAGTGCCTACACCCACATCACTAGAAAAAGTGAGTGATTTTCCATCCCTATGAAATACTCCTGATACAAGATTTTTCAATCCATCGCGCCATATTGTTTCGCCCTGGAAGGCTGCGCCATCCTGTTGGGAGATGGTAAATTTTAGTATTGCTGCATCCTTTTTATTAGATAACACAAGACGCGACTGTTTATCCTCTGTTCCTCCAGCCGAGCTCACTGCAGAGACTACTTCCCAGGTGCCAAGAATATTAGGGGCAGTTTGCGCATTCGCAAGACTTGTAAACATCATTACGAGAATGAGCAAGAATTTTTTGCTAATCATATTTTCCTCTTTAATATTTTTAAAAATTACTACTCAACATTTCAAAATTAAATCCATAACCTATATCGTACCGAACTAATGCTCGGCCTTATTTAAGTCCTCTGAGTTGTCTTTTTCCAAGTTAGCATTTAAATACTCAATAGTATGAGGCAAATCTAAACTCAGCTGATCCAAGGGTTGCAGCCAGACTTTTCCTGCTTTTATTACAAAATCAAGTAGATGACCTCCATGACTTTTATCTGCACTTAAAAAATGAAGGTGAAAACCTGGAACAGAGATGGAGTGCATAAAGTCTGGGGTCCAAAAACCAACTAACTGACCAGAAATATGTTCGTATTCAAATTCTTTTTGATCATTAGCGACATTCACTAGGGGCCGATAAGCATCCTGCTTGGGTACAGAGCGCGCGCGAATCCTCGTAAATGTGCCTTCTATTCGGATTGCATAAATCAAATTATTTGAAAGTATCGATTCGATGATGACTTGCTGCAAATCGAGATAAGTCCCGTCCTTGAGCGTATCGAAAGATTGAACTGGACTAAAGTGGGTTACGCAGGCGTACGGCGTCCCGATATTTAAATCTGGTATCAAGGCTGATCCATCTGATCTTAATTGATAAAAAATCCCATCCACAAGAACCATTTCACCATCAAGATCATTAAAAGTTCCTAGGCCAAAATTACCATGCTCCAGAACTTGCTGAAGAGTCTTATCCTCCCTCAAAATGCCCTGCACTAAAGCATTTACTGGGGAAGAAACATATAAAGAATTAGTCATTATTTTATTTTGGGAGCAAATAAACCCATGTTTAATTTGTACAAGGCCACTTCAATGCTAATGCATCAAATGCTAGGGAGACAAAAGCTTTATTCATTCTGTTGACCTGGATAAAAACGTAATTTTTTACAACAATCACTTGTATTAAGCATTATCCTCAATAATGCCAACATACAATCCTCTACTAAAATTTTCTTTCAATTCACCCTCTATAAAATCACTTCACTCCCGATTCAACTTAGCGGTTGTTAAATCAGGCATATCCTTAGTCCCAGTCTCCGCACTAGCGGAATTTAAATTGACGACTAATATCGCAAATAAAATTAATAAAACTTGCTTACGTAAATTTGCATTCACAAAATCTAATGACTATTTTTTAAAATAGTACCCCACATCTGTATCCAAGCATTACTACCGGCATCGACCTTGGGGACTCGAATTTGTTGATCATTTGGTAGCCAATATTCAACTGAACCCTGAGGACCCTTTGCGTGACACTCTGTTTTTTGATCACATGTGCCATCCTTACAGCCAGACTGCCATGCATCTCCATAGATTTTTTTTATACTAAAACCTGAACAGGTTCTCTGGGCTGAACATTTACTGACGCACTCGCGAATTGATGAGTTTGACCAAGTGCCATCTACCAATGCAAATTCATTAGGTATTAATTTTCCCGGCAACCAGGCATAACTAACTTTTACAACAGCGGTCTGGTTTTGCGCCATACCCGTCATTCCATAGAATAAAAGTGTAAAAAATGTTGTCAAAATTCCAATCGTTTTATACATAATCCCGCTGAGGTGCTGTCGTATTTTTAGTTTCTAGGGATGATTGCTTAGCAATTGGAGTGATGGGTGTTTTAGCCATTATTTACAAATTAACATACCTTTCAAGGAAGAAGTAATTTTCAAAATATTTTTTAATTGCTCGCTTATTAACGCAAAGATTCAATAATGAAATAAATAATAGTAGTTATATACTATATCAACTACTTCAAAAAAACTAACTCTTAAAGTGTTTTGATAATTATTTTTGAGCCTCATAAAACAACCTAAACCGTTGCCAAATAAGATATTGATCAACAGACCCCTAGCAACATAAAAAATACGTCATTACATTATTTCAGTCTGAACTACCTATGCTGAACTTTTTTCTCAATGCCGACTTAGATCATCCATATCAAGGAGAAATTAGTATCTCGCCTCGCCCACTTGAGTCTACGCTAAACTACGATAGTAGCGAGATGAAGATAGAAATACCTACGAATACCTCTAAGCAATCCTAGTCTGCTTCAATATTAAAAGCGCTTGAAAACTGGCATTGCCTTAGCCTACCAACAAACCAAAAATACCCATCATACAAAAGGAGATCCCAATGCGGTTACTTAAAATTATTCTCGTTGCTGTTAGCATATTCTCGGCAAGTTTAGCCATTGCCGATACAAAAATCATCGTTACCCATCCAGAGGTACCGCCGGCTACCTTTCTTGATTTTGGTAAATCAGGTCAATCGATTGGAGATGTGCGGATTTGGCATTTTGATGCAAAAACAGACAGTGGTAGCAAACTGACAACAGACTGGATCATGACAACCACAGGACTAATTTCGGATAAAGGTATCGAATATCGGATCACTTCTGCTGTATTTTCCTTTGATGACGGCACCAAAGATCAGATAGTGATTCAAGGAGTGGCCAAATACTCCAGCGCAAAGGCCACACTCGAAGAGGCCACTAGCACCCGAAGAGCCATCACAGGCGGAACGGGTAAATTCGCTGGCATTGGTGGCTGGGTAGAAACTGTCCATCTTGTGGATGGCTCCTGGCAACATACGCTATATATTAAATAGTCGTAATTTGAAAAAAGACTTAAGAATTTCTCCCCAGGCGGTCGTTTTCATTGTGTAGTCCACCAGAACTTGAACCAAGGACAAAAGATGATGAAGCACTTAAGCAAACCAAACCCCTGGGGGTTCAGAGATTTGTACTGCATGTTTGTCAGTGCGCGAGATTTTGATGTGACTAATATCAAAACCACCCGAGAGTGGCTAAACCGCTTCGAAAAATGAACGTGCCTAACTATGGGCGAACGTACAAATCCTTACCGTTCTTAATAGTCTTCAATATTTGAATATCTTTAATTTCCATTGGGTCTACTTTTAATGGATTACGATCAAGCACCACCATATCAGCCAGCTTTCCAGCAGCAATACTACCCTTGGACATCTCTTCTTTATACTGATATGCAGGCACCGTAGTAAATCCGCGAAGAGCAGTGTAAGGATCAATACGCTCCCCTATCCCCAAGACATCCCCGCCGTAAGTCATACGATTTACAGCAGTCCAAATCGTAAACAATGCGCTTGGTCCCGAAGAAGGAGTGTCATTATGAATGCCAAATTGGATGCCTTTTGTTAGAGCCAAATTTAGCGGCACCATATTGATAGCTCTTTCTTCCCCCAAGATTTTTTTATATACATCGCCATACATCCATATGTGGTTTGGCATAAATTGAGGGAGGATTTTATTTGTCTTATATTGATCTAATTGATCATCACGAATAAAAAATGAATGGGCAATTACTGTTCTGCGATCCTCGGTAACGTGTGTTTCTCGGATTGCCTTAGTGATTGCAGAAAGAGACATATCAATCCCGGCATCGCCATTGGAATAACCGTAATACTGTATATTTTTTTCGTAAGCCAACTTTGCATAACGATCAATTAAATCCTGAGACAGAATGGTCATCCCTCGCCAATCTTTTGGGAAACCAGCGGTATCGGTATAAGGCTTGGTGAAATATGCTAAACGTAATTGCGGTGCGCCATCGGTTGAAACCAAAATTCCAGCAACCTTAAAGCCAACATGTCCCTTGGTATATACCCCAAATGGATATTTTGGATTGGTAGCCAGCAATTGATCAACCACATCATAGGTTGGTAACGCAATCAGATCCAGGCTAATCATATTCAGATCCACTGCTTTGCGCATATTACGAATATCCTCAATCGTAGTTTCGTAACTTTGTGCAGTTGTAAATCCATTAGAAGCATAAATCTTTTCAGCCTTGCGATAAGTCTCAATCGTCAAAGCCTGGGGATACTTACCGAATACTTTAGTAGTTGCATTCAAGTTTGGCATTCCGATTAACTCACCGGTCAGTTTTCCAGTTTTTGGATTAACAGGAATCATGCCTTGTATGACTTTAGTCGCTCTAGTAATGTCCAGTTTTCGTAAGCCCGCTGAATTAACAATTCCAGTTAAAGTAGAAATGTTATTAACAAAGACTGGCTGATTCGGAAAGGCTTCGTCTAATTCTGAAATCGTCAAAGGGCCATCAGAAAGAAATGCGTCTGCATACTCTGTGCCAATAATCCAACCATTAAATGGTCGGGCCTCGGCTTTCAAGCGGCCTATTAGCTCCTGAGTTGTACGAGGAGGCTTCTTTGAAAAATAACCAAGATTAACACCCAGAGTATTCTGAGCGATCAGAGTAAAGTGGCCCCAGGCATCTATAAACCCAGGTAATAGAGTTTGGCCATTTAAGTCATGAACTTCTGGATTAATACCTGCCTGATTTAAGGAATCTCGCAGATTACCGACATAAGCTATCTTATTACCCTTAACTACAACCGCTTCAACGTACTGCGGTTGATCGCCCTCCATCGTCAGGATATCGCCATTGAAATAGATACTTACATTATCAGCAAAGACTTGAGTTCCAATAAAAAGAAGGAAGACAGAAAAATAAATTTTAGGGATTTTCATATATGAATAGATCAACCAGTCGAAAGATCATAGCATTTAGTACTGCCTGGAGTGATCATTTTTCCATCTATTAAGGTAACTGAGGGAGGGGTTACTATGTCTTCAATTTCGTTGGTGAGCCGACTAGGACATGAGCCTGAGACTAAGGGATTATGAGAGCGTCCCCACGAAATTTCGCCAGACCCACTAACATCAGTAAGCCCCACTTTACGAAGCTTACTGATTCCTGGAAATCTGAAGTTGATAAATACCAATAGAAGTTTTTTGATATGGGCAAATAAAGTGCTAAATTGATACAAACTCAATAAGGGCTCTGTAATGGACTTATTTAAACCTGTTTCCACGTTCATCGGTATTTTTATTATGATGATTATGGCAGCGCTATGGTTGAGGCGCCAAGATATCATTAATCAAAAGCATCTCCCGATCATTTCCAAGATGATTTTGGATCTCGTCTACCCAGCACTGATTTTTTCGGTAGTAGCGCAATGTGATTTGCGCATTAACTATATTTATTCCGCTATGTCGATTAATGTCGGTTTACTGATTGTTGGTCTACTGCTGGGCTTATTAGGGAAATATGTTTTTCGGTTTGATAATGCTAGCCTAATGGCTTTTATTTTAGCCGGTACTTTTAGCGGAACTTCACTCATTGGTAGTGCTTTATTAAAAGTAGTTTATCAAGATCAGCCTGCAATAATTTCTATGGGGGTCGTTATTGCACAGCTTAGCCATGGCTTGCTAATTAATACAGTGGGAATATTTATTGGTATTCACTATTGCTCACATGATGAGAAAGCCCCGTTCATAGGCCAAGTAAAAAATTTCTTAGTTAGCAAACCCATTCTCGCACTTGTTGGAGGTATAGCTTGGAATCTACTGCAACTTCCTACTACAGGATATTTAACAGTTATTTTATTTAGCGGACTCACCATCATTGGCTCGGCGTTGCCTTTTTTATCAGCCATGGCAACTGGTCTGGCATTTGAAACCTTCAAGACGAAGGGTATGTCCTGGATACTTTTATCAGTTGGTTTATCGCAGCTACTAGTGGAGCCCATTATTTCGCATGAATTAACAGGGTTTTTAGGATTACCCAAGGTAGATAGACAGGTTGGCTTACTACTTTCTGCGTTGCCCGCCTCTCCATTGGCAGTTATTATCTGCGCTCGTTATGGTGGCAACATCTCATTAGCCAGCGCGATAGTTTTATTTACTTGCTTCATTAGTATTATTTCACTCCCTATTACTGCATTATTTTCCGGATAGAAAATGAACTCCTCTCTGGCAAAGATCCATTATTGGCCGACCACCAAGTAAGCAGTAGTGTGCAAGTAAATGTATGTGAGCTTACACTTATTGATCACTGCAATACATAGTCACACCATTCAAAAGACCACTTATGAAACTGCTTCCAAACCCTTTTCGCGCCCTAGTAATTGGGTCTTCAGGGACTATCGGCATGGCGTTTATGGATCTACTGAAAAAGAATCCCTCTTGCTCGGAGGTGATAGGAATCCATCGTCGCTCAGAATTTCCTATTGATTATCAAAATTTGGAGTCTATAGAGTCCTGTGCGAATGCTCTTATTCCATTATCACCGTTTCAACTCATTATTAATACCGTTGGGGTTTTACACACGAGTAATTGGATGCCTGAAAAGAGACTGGATGATCTCAATGCCGAACAACTCATAGCACTCATGAACATTAATGCTATTGGTCCGGCACTCACCATACGTCACTTCTCTAAATTACTGGATCCCCAAAATAGCATCATGGTGACTCTCTCAGCTAAAGTTGGCAGTATTGAAGATAACCGTCTTGGCGGGTGGTTTAGCTATCGCAGCTCTAAGGCAGCATTGAACATGCTGATAAAAACAGCATCTATTGAATGGGCCCGAACAAAACCGAATACAGCATTAATTGCGATGCATCCCGGTACGGTGAACTCTAGACTCTCAAAACCATTTCGTGGTGAGCAGATTGGCAGACCTGCAGACCAGGCGGTAAACGATATGTTTCAGGTGATCCAAAACCTACAAAAAGAAGATTCAGGAAGTTTTGTATCGTATTCGGGTGAAAAGCTGCCCTGGTAACAGAATGATGACGATTAGATGTGGATAACTTGGTTTTTATATCGCCCTGACAACGCTTTTTTAACAATCTTATAAATATCTAAATCAAATTCAGCATCACCGGCGCTTTTAAGTTCGGATAATTCATCCTCATTGATAGCGGTCCCGAGGTAGCACCAATTATCTAAGACAATCATTTCGCCGCCATCATCAATCGCAATCGGGCCCTTATAAGGCCAGACCTGCACTTTGTAGAGGCTCATTGCAGTTTGAAGTTGTAGGCTATGCATTTCGGTAGGCATCACTCCAATACAAGCGCCGCCGCATTGCTTTAACTGAAATCCAAAACAAGATTTACCTTCTGCACCCTTTTCCAATCCCAGCAATACTTCACATAAGCGATGCTTCTTAGCAACCGCTTTTAGATAAGAGTGAGCCTCTCTTTTGCTGTAAAACAATCCATACAAGTTCTCTTGAAGGCCTGGTAGCAAATCCTTCTGATTGATTAGTACTGGTACGAGTATTCCTGAAGAATTTTTTTCCAGACTCCAGGCGCATAGATCTTTGGATCGACGAAGCTTAATATTCATACTGGGCATGCGTTCTTTAATCAGCTGAGATTCCAAAATTAAAGCTCCCAACTCGCCACTAGTCTCTATCCAGTCAATATCTCTGACCTGTAGAGACAGCTTCATTTCTTTGCGCTGTGTTAAGGAACCTTGAAAGTGGCCCATCACCCGACTTCGCAAAGAAATACTTTTCCCAATATACAAAGGGCTCTTATTTTCACCATAAAAAATATAGCAACCCGGTGCATCTGGGATTGAATCAATTAATTCCTGATCAATATTGGGTGGCAAGCTTGCATTACCCGTCAATTGATTAATAGCTTCAAGCAATCGCTCTCTCCCGACTGCCTTTTCACATACTTGCCAAAATTGAAGTAGTAAATCCGCATCACCAAGCGCCCTATGCCTCGCGCTCACAACTAAGTTATGTGCCTGTATGATGGTATCAAGGTTATGACGCGGCTGATTGGGAAATAGCAATCTTGAAAGCTTTACTGTACATAAGACCTTGGGCTTGAAATCGATCCCAACCCTCTTAAGGGATGCTTTGATAAAGCCATAATCAAATCTTGCGTTATGAGCTACAAAGATTTTTCCCTCAAGCTCTTCTTTAATTTCTTTTGCAAGATCCTCAAAACTTGGCTGATCAGCAACCATTTTTTGAGATATGCCAGTTAATTTTTGGATATTTTGGGAAATATAGATCTGGGGATTAACTAATTTTTCCCAAGTACTAACCTGCTCGTCTGCGAGCGTTTTAATACCAATCTCAGTAATGCGATCCCGCTCGAAATGAGATCCTGTTGTTTCGATATCAACAAAAGCAAGCTTAGGGTAGTGATTTATTTGCTGCTTCATAAAAATTCAGGCTTGGCGGGTAATTGGCTTGGCTCTATAGCCTCAACCGCCCTAAGGACTTGATTTCAACTTGTACTACGATCTAAGTAATTAGCAAAGTCAAATACTGAATTGGGTCCGCGCGGAACGTCCACAACCTTCTTAAATTCAGCCTTCACCACATACTGAATCTCACCTCGTTGCTTCTTTTCTTTTTTTGGATCCAAGGGAACATATGGCTTACGCTCAGGCGCTTTTTTAGCTTCACTAAAACTTGGCACGTAATCTTTAATAGTAGATGCAAGGGATACATTTTCCATGCAACCTAGCATATAAGCCTCTAGAGATTGATAAAGATCCTTAGCAATATCTGATAGCTCAACCTTACGCTTTTTGATTAAATTCATTGCGAGCACGATGTCTTTAATAGTAATGATGCGGGGATCTTTTGAGAGTTGGTAGCCGCCTGTTCGCCCCTTGACCGCAATGACGATCCCGGACTCTCTCAATGGTCGCAAGAGGAGCTCAATACGACTAACGGATAAATGCTGCCTCTTAGCTATCTCAGGAACCGGCACAAACTGACCATTGCTTGAATGACTAGCAATATCAACCAAGGCATTAAGTGCTGTTTTAACTGCTTTAGTGACTTCCATGACTCATTTGGCGAAAAAATTAGATTGGAGCTAGTATGAAACCGAATCTAATATCTCGCTGCAGCGCACTACTTAACCCCTTTTATCACATGGTTGAAATAAGCAAACCCTACTATCCCCTTGCGCATCGATTGCTTAGGTTCATCGCCTACATTTTGGCGGGGGGCATTCTCGCGCAAGCCCTGTGTTGCAGCATGTTCTATTTTTTAATTTATGACTCTCAAGCAGCGGGCATGCTGGCCCACCTAATAATTCAACATCTCTCTTACTTTTTCTTAGGGGGCGTATTTATCATCATGAGTGTTTCCAATATTCTCATTAAAAGAGGTTTATCACAGTTAAGAGTGATTCGTATACCATCGCTCACTATATTTTTAGCAATCGCTACTACGAGCTTCCTACTCATACCCCGTATGGATTATTTGCGAGAGACTGCCCTGATCGATGGCATGCCCGTCATGCTCTCTCCTTTTGCCAATTACTTTGCAGTACTTAATGCCATTACATTGCTTCTACTACTAGCCCAAATGATATTTAGCGGCCTCATGGCATGGCGCTTAAGCGATCACCAATTAACCCAAATGGCGCCTGACCGAAGCAATTAAAGGGATCTGTTGCTCCGGCCTGACAAACTGCCCAAGCTCAACTCGCAAATCCGATTGAGTAATAAAAAAGGTTTTTGATCCCTCTAGGGGTGGCTCAATTTTTGCCCATTGGGCATTGAATTCATAAACCTTTTCTCTGTAGCCAATGAATTTTTTGACTAAAAGACGTTTGCCTTCAATTTCAATCGTTTCACAATCTAGGGCATGCCTACAGTAGATTAAAAATCCAATCGTGACCGCAGTTAATTCCAGAGTTGTAAAAACGGGAATCATCCATACTCCCGCCAAGAAGAAACCAATTCCCACGATTAAGGATAGACAGACCAAAACAATATAAAACTGAAGCAGTTGCTTAGGTGTCAGGGCGCAGTTTCTACGCATTTGCCAAGTCTTCATACCAAAGCCAGATTACCTAAAATTAATGGGTATTTTTACGCTCTTGGGATTTAGCCAACTGGTCAGCACTTCTTTGCTGAAAATCGACCATGGTGTGATAACCCATTTGATAGCAGGGGCAATGCTTACCCAGAATCCAGCGAGCAAGCTTAACGCGAAATTTTTGAATCATTTACATCTCCTAAGATTGAGCTTCAAATGTAAACGCAAATGGAGTTTAGTGCTGGCCGCAGGGATAAAAAGGGGGGCATTTAGCCCTAATTAGGTGCCAGCAAAGATGAGACAAATCCATTACATTGAATGGATGACCAATTCCACACCCTCTACTCGTAAATTACCTTTATTTCCACTGGGTACCGTACTTTTTCCAGATGGCGTCATTGCGCTCAAGATTTTTGAAGCGCGCTATCTCGATATGATTAAGCAATGCCTTCGTGAAAAGACCGAATTTGGCGTCGTGAGCATCATTAAAAATACTGACACTAGTGACGAAGATATATCTCTATCTTTTTCTAAGATCGGCACACTAGCTCAAATTGAGGATTTTGATCCTATTCAGCCAGCGCTTTATATGACTAAATCATTTGGCACGCAGCGATTTAAGTTATTGAGCAGCAGCCAGGAAGCTAACGGCCTTTGGATAGGCGAAGTAGAGCTTTTGGAAAATGATCCGCTCATGCCAATTCCGCAAGAACATCAAGGTGTTGCTAAATTGCTGGATGAAATAATATCTGTCATTCAAAGCGAAGATCTCATGGGAGAGGCGCCCTTTAAGAAGCCTTTTAAAGTAGATGATTGCGGATGGGTTTCTAATCGCCTGGCTGAACTATTGCCAATCTCCCTTGCCCAGAAGAATCATTTGCTAGCTCAAACCAATCCTCGCATAAGACTCGATCTGATTACTGAAATTATTGAAGATGATGATTTAAGAAATCTCATGATGCATTAATACTATGCTTGATGAGTTGATCCGTAAAACAATACGAGAGATGGTTGGCGGAAGCGGTCCACCTATTGCATTCTTAACCCCGCAGGGAGACCGAGGGCTATTTGGCCCCGAGTCAGTTTCCTGGAAAATTCATGCAGACTTTATTTCCATGATGATTGGCGGTATTAGCTCATTGATTTTGCAAGCCCTGCATCCACAGGCTTTGGCTGGAGTATGGGACCACTCCTCCTTCAGAGAAGATCTCAAAGGTCGCCTTGGTAGGACTGCGTTTTTCATTGCAGCAACGACCTACGGCCCTACTGATATGGCAAATAATATCATCACAAAGGTTAATCACATTCACACCAAAATTACTGGCCTCGATGAATTTGGCAAGCCCTATTCAGCTACAGACCCTCATTTGCTTGCCTGGGTACATCTCACAGAGACACGCAGTTTCATCAACTCTTTTGAAGGCTATCGCATGGAAACAATCAGCCCAAAAGAGAAAGATCAATATTTTCTAGAGATGAGTTCTCTAGGAGCAAGAATGGGCGCTATGAATCTTCCGACTACTTATGCCAGCACTGAGAAGGCCATCCAAGGCTATATACCGGAGCTCTATTTTGGAGAGCGTGCCAAGAGCATTATTGATTTACTGGATAACTTCCCCAGCAATCTAACAGCCAAGCCCTTTATCAAGCTCATTAGTCGCGCCGGCTTTCTGAATCTTCCAGACTGGGTATATCCCATAATTGGAAAATCTACCCCGAGTTACTTTGAACGTCTAGCAGTCAAAAAAAGTATTGATTTAATTGCAATTCCCGTTCGTGAAGCCCTTAAGAATGGGGTGGCCGCTCATTCCTTAAGAAGAGTTTATGGATAACTATAGAAAGTAATCATGATTACAAATTATTTTTTATCTGGCATGGTTGGCATCATGCTCTTTTTTACAGTAGTTGTTGCCCCTACTGTGTTCAAAGTGCTACCTGTCGAATGGTCCAGCAAATATGTCAGAAACTTTTTCCCAAAGTACTACGCAACCTTGGGCTTAATCACCCTGATCTGCGTATTTACAGAACCAGATATAGCAAACAAGGTTTTACTCGGAATCTGTGCAGCCCTTTTTGCCTTCACCCTTTTCTACTTAACTGGAAAAATTAATCACGCCAAAGATAGTGGCCAGGGTCGTCAATTTCACTGGCTTCATGGTACCAGCGTAGTGATTAATCTGTTTCAGCTTATTTCTTTTCTATACCTACTGGTCATCTCTTCATGAAAATTCAATATGCCATCACCCTTGTCGCACTGATACTGTTGTCTATGGGCGCTACTAACGCGCAGACTAAACCGAATCAGAAACTGAATTCAAGCTATGTTGAAAGCTGCATTCAAAGTCAGCTTCAAATACATCAGAATTTAAAGGAGATTTCTCAAGGTGATTTTCGAGCGCATTGTGAATGTACGGCAAAACAACTATCTAGCACTCTCAGCTCAACACAGCTAGATGAGCTTCTCAAAACCAATCAGTCGCCTAAGTGGCTTAAATCTGCAGAAGATGCGGCAAGCAAATCCTGCCTTAAGCCCGTGACTAAGACTCAGGCTTGGTTTTATCAGATTCTTGTTCTAAGTTCTTGAGGGGACTTGGCTTCAAATTTAAAGAAGGTGCCGCCATTTTTTCACCATCCCACACTTGCCCACACCAACACTCACCAGCATCATTAATAATACAAACGCCAGACCCACAGCAGCGCTTATCTGGAGATTTCATAATTCAGCCCTTATCAATTCAAGATTGGAAATTAAGGCTATTCTAGAGTTTTTATTGATTTAGTGTTGACCTCTATTGACGTGATGAAGCAAACCGCCTTATTTGAAATTGCTCCGGTACAACATGGACAAAACCTGTTGCCCAAGGATGGGTCTGCTTACTACTATCCAGAATGGATGAGCGCAGTAGATAGCACTGAGTTGATGGAGCGTCTAGAAAAATCATTGCAATGGGAAGCAGATCACTTATTCATGTTCGGAAAATATGTGACAACCCGGCGTAAGGTGGCTTGGGTAGCAGATCCAAGCTGTACTTACACCTACTCTGGGGTAAAAAAAGAAGCTCAACCATGGATTCCGGAATTACTAGCCCTTAAAACCCAAATTGAAGAACTTGCCCAATCCGAATTTAACTCCTGCTTACTGAATCTCTACCATGATGGAAAAGATGGGATGGGTTGGCATAGCGATGATGAAAAAGAGTTAGATGCAAATTCCCCAATTGCCTCAATCAGTCTTGGTGCTACCCGTAAATTTTCATTAAGGCACAAGACTGATAAAACAACTGTCTCCCTACCTCTAGAAAATGGTAGCGCTCTTGTCATGCATTCACCGACTCAGCAATTTTGGCAGCATGCTCTACTTAAAACTACAACTATTCACATACCTCGTATCAATCTCACTTTTAGAAAAATTAATCCTCATCATGAACGCCAAGAAAACTAACGCATGTATTGAATTAAAAGATCTGAAGCTACAGACACAAATTGGAACTTATGCGCCTGGCGCGATCATTCCTAAGCAACACCTATTGGATTTAACGCTATGGATTGACGAAAAACTCATCTTAATCACAAAAGATCTGATGGAAAATGTGTTTGACTATGATCCTCTAGTGATTGAGATGAATAGACTTGCAGGCGATGGCCACTATGAAACGCAAGAAAGACTCATGACCCGAATAGTTCAGGCTTGCTCACAGTATCCCGAAATTCAATCCCTTGAAATCAACCTCAGAAAATCACCAGTTAGCGCAGGCTCTGGCTCACTTGGCATCAGACTCAAAGTGGATCAAACTACCTTGGATGATTTTAGGACTTCTAAGTTCTCATCGTAAGTAAGCCCTAATGAGACTCAAAATATCATCATAGAGCTGCCTAAGCTTTTTAAAGAATTTCATTTAGTAATTGATTGAGCGCTAATTCCAGTCTACAACTAGACATCTGAATGTATGTCAGTATTACCGGCTATCCCTTAAGGCAATGAGCAAGGGATGATCCACTGGAAACTGAGCATCTTCAATAGCAGCGCTAACTTCTGGTAAGGTTTCAGCTATTTCTTCACTCCCTTGAAAAACCATTGTCCACTTACTAAAGCTTCGCTCGCTGATCTGCTTTGACTCTATTAAGCGGACATTTTTGTGTCGGTCGTCCTTTTGAATTTTTTGCCACAAGGCATTGATATCCTTTTCAAGTCCCTCAATAACTTGTCCAAATTGATTATTCTCATAAATGAGTGCGCCAGTAATCCCTAAAGCTTGGTTATTGGAATACGAGTGATATAAGAGCCTCATCAGACCCAAGAACGACATATTTTGGGCTGGTTCACTCACATAAGTTAATTCAATTAGCTTAGACATCACCCAATACTAGAGATACCCTATGTCAATTGCTCTAGGCGTTTACCCGAGCGCTTCATGCAGTAGCCCCAAATGACAAAATCCCCACCATTGTTGATGAGGGTTTGCTTTTCTGGTGGTTACGGCAGGACTTAAACCTGCAAACTTCTATCGCACTTAACTGCGATGAAATCCTCTTTGATTTCTATCGCAATTCAATTGTCATTGAGCAGGTAGGGTGCATTTCTTGGCAACCGGAAGCTAACCAAAAAAGCTAGCCCTAGCATTACAGTGACATACCAGTAAAACAATGACTCATATCCCTGTGCTTTAAAGCTTAGAGCTACAAATTCAGCCGTACCCCCAAAGATCGAATTAGCAATTGCATAAGACAAGCCGACACCTAACGCTCTTACCTCCGGAGGAAACATCTCTGCCTTTACTATTGCGGCGATTGATGTATAGAAACTAATAATGCCTAATGCGAAGCTAATGACCAAGAAAGCTATCCAGCTCTCAGAAACTCCTTGAAGAATAGCCATCATTGGAATAGTAAAAAGCACTCCTAAACCACCAAAGAGCAGCATATTGTTTCTGCGGCCTATACGATCTGATAGAGCCCCAAATACCGGTTGCATCAACATAAAAACCAATAAGCATCCCGTCATTACAGCACTAGCAGTCTGTATAGACATATGCGCTGAGTTCACTAGATACTTTTGCATGTAGGTTGTGAATGTGTAAAAACTTAAAGAGCCTCCTGCCGTATAGCCCAAGACAGTAAAAAATGCTTTTTTATGATCTCGAAATAAAGCCTTAATACTGCCGGCATCCTTGTTTACCTCAGATAAATTAGGTGCTGTCTCAGAAAGAGTTTTTCGTAAAAAAAGTACAATCACCGCAGCAAATGCACCGATAACAAATGGAATTCTCCAACCCCACTCCTTGAGCTGACTTTCATCTAAAAATTGCTGCAAAATTAAAATGACCAAAACTGCCATTAGTTGACCGCCAATTAACGTGACATATTGAAAAGATGAATAAAACCCTCTTTGCCCCTTCATACCAATCTCACTCATATAGGTGGCAGTAGTTCCATACTCCCCACCTACGGAAAGGCCCTGGAACAGCCTTGCCACTACTAGTAAGACTGGAGCCCAAATGCCAATAACATCATAGCCAGGCAGACATGCGATCATCAAAGAGCCTGCACACATCATCATCACAGAAATTAACAAGGATTTTTTTCTACCATGACGATCGGCAATACGCCCAAAAATCCATCCTCCGATAGGTCGCATCAAAAATCCTACAGCAAAAACACCGGCCGTATTAAGCAATTGAACAGTAGGATTGGCTGCAGGGAAAAATATATGGGCAAAGTAAATAGCACAAAAAGCATAGACATAAAAATCAAACCACTCAACAAGATTACCGGAGGACGCTGCAAATATCGCAAATATTCTTTTTCGCTTTTCTGCTGTTGTGTATGCCATATAATTTTTTAATGTATTTTTAAATTAGTCTTAAAGTTAATAATAAATGTTAGTCAAGTTAAAAGATATTTTTAATGAATAACCCAAGAAGCCAAAAAAACCTCTAAATTACGATGAAAAACTACTAATGCTATTCACGTTAGTAGTTTTGTTGCTGGTGGGCCCTCTAGGACTTGAGGCTGGGACCAAAGGATAGTGAAAGCTGACCCTCTCATTGGTTTAGCAAATAAAAAATCCCTTCTTCTGGGGCGGCACTAAAATCAGGCTAGTTCAGCCTCTGCAAAGTTGGTTTGGTGATAACCCTAGATTTTGGTGAAATAACCTCAAAATCATTTGACCCATTGCTAATTGCTTGGCATTCTGTATTTCACAAGTCTATTGGAGTTATGCAATGAAATTCAAAAAATTAATAGCTGTTGTCGGTTTTATTTTAGCTTTGGGATTAACCGGAACTCAATCACTGGCGCTGACGCATATCGATGGCGCCGTCCCATATGAAGACATTGAAGCTACAGAAATTACAATATCACAATCGCCAAAAACCATCTTAGGACAAGACTTTAAATATCCAGCAGGGCAACCTCTCATCAAATCTTTTGTGATTGATATACCAGTTGGTAAGCAAACTTCTCTACACAAACACGCGGTTCCATTATTTATTTATGTAGTCTCTGGAGAGTTAGAAGTTGATTATGGCAGCAAGGGTAAGAAAACATTTAAATCTGGCGCAGCCTATGTAGAAGCGATTGAATGGTGTCATTTTGGTAAGGCTTCTGGAAAATTACCTGTAAAGATTATTAGCACTTATCTAGGTCAAGAAAAACCTGATCAATTGAAGCCCGATTCTTGCTCTAAGCCTAATTAATTTTTTAAGTCGCTTATTCTGAGGTGCCTGCTCCAGCCGTCACCTCAAGTAGCGCTCAAAAGACAAAACCGCCACCATTGCTGATGAGAGTTTACTTTTTTGGCGGGCCCACCAGGACTTGAAACTGGGGCCAAAGGATAAACTGCGACAACAGCCCATCTTACTGAAGGCATAAAAATTGGAAATATAAGCTACTGCCTTTAGATATTGATCACTTTACTTTAAATTACTTGATCAGACTACGCAATATTTACTTAATACTATAGAGTTTTTTCAACAGTGATTAATGAAATATTTTCTCCGAGCTTCGGTTATATCTTACAACTTCATTAGAAAACTGCTCTGCTGAGCTCCATTTGATCTCGATACCAGTGGATGCGAATGCCTTAATAAATTTTGATTGATTCAGAACATCCTTAATCGCCAATGAAAGCGTATCGCAAACTCCCAATGGAATTTTTTGTGGTGCAAATACCCCGTAAAAAGGATTATTTTCAAAACCTTGAATTCCAAGCTCAGAAAAGGTTGGAACATTTGGAAGCAAAGCTAATCTTTTGCTTCCCATGACTCCGATAATACGGATTTTTCTACTGCGATGATGCTCAATGCATTCGAAAATTGATCCTATCCCTGCAGGAATGTGATTTGCTAGTATGTCGCTTAGCATCGGAGCACTTCCCTGATATGGCACAGTCACCAAATCGAGATTTTCTTTACGATTTATACGTTTCACTAGATATTCCGGAATTGAATTTATTGCTGGGACTCCAATAGAGCGTTGGGCGCCTGTCTGGCTCAATAGCCATTGTCGATACTGCAAGTAATTAATGGGCGGGATATTTGCAGAAATAAAGAGGCAATTTACAAAATTTCCAACTCCAGCTACCGCCTGAAAATCAACCATTGGGTTGTAGCCTGGATTCTTGGTCAGTTGTGGAACTATCGAAATAGTATGGTCATGCGATAGTAGTAACACGCTCCCATCTGGCTTGGAATCCATTAAAGTCTGAGCAGCAATTTGCCCGCCTGCACCAGCTCGGTTTAATACAGTAACCGGAATCCTTAATTGTTCTCGTAGGCCATCAGCAAGATATCGCGCCAACAAATCAGTACCGCCGCCAGGTGGAAAGCCAACCAAGATAGTGATCTTAGGTGGAAGTTGATCAGCATATAACGGGTTTGCACGAAGGGGGCTAATTAGCGGAAGGGTTGCCAAACCAAGAGTTGACAATAAAAAACGACGTGCTGAATTCATATCAATAAAATTTAGCCAAGTTCAAAAGTTGTAATTCCATATGTATCTTCAATGCGCAAATCTCCAACACTTCCTTTATACATTCTAGCCGTCTCAAACATCGGCTGCATGCGATGCCGATGGGCAAGTGCCATCGCCTTTGGATTGCACTCCGGAACATCTAGAAAAACAGGGCAATTATTTGCTACCCTAGCACAAAGAGATGTGTAAAGCTTTTCAGCGGCTAATTCTGAGTTGGCAAAAAGTGGTCCAATTTAAAATCCAACCCTGCATGGGCGGATGACACCATAACCACATATGATGCCATCCTCAATCAGGCCAAGGGCAAAGCTATCAGGCTGGGATATCCAGTTAGATAGAAAAACTGTTCTATTCGCTGGAAAGAAGGATCTATCAAAATCTTGAATCATTGAAAACGGGATTTGATCAAGGGGTATGATTAATCCGCCTACACTATCCGATACTAATTCAATCTTTCTTGAACGACCTGCAAATCGGATGTTACGGTGAGTAAATTGAAAGCCGCTTTTTTGGTAGTTGCTTTGTTGTGCTACAACGCCGTCTAATCCGATTGGCAATCCCTTCAAATAATTCATGCCAACTTGCCATATTTCCCAACCAAAACCCTGTCCGCGAAAATCTGGATGGACGATATAAAGACCAATGAATCCAAACTGCTCACCATATCGTATGGCCGAAATTACGGCAACCGTTTGATCACCTAGTTTAGAAATAAAAAAACCGCTGGGATCTGCCAGAAGAAATGAAGAGGCATCTGATACGCCTGGATTCCAACCCTCTTGCGCAGCCCACTCAATGGCCATTGCTACTTCAGATTGCGACATGTTTTTGATTGAGCGCATAAAATTTATTTAATATTTTTTGATAACACTTGTAAATAGTCATAAATACTTTGAGCAGCATCCTGCCGATCTGATGGTGGTGCCGAAATTAAAAGAGGAGGCATAGTTGTATTTGGTTTTTGCTGAGGGTAAGTTAAATTATGGCACTCACTATAGCAACCGCACCTTGATGACATGCTTTGTTAGTTCCATTGAAAAACATATTCACTTGGTTGATGGTGCGGATGGTGGATACGCCTATGCTGCCACAAAGTTAAAAGGTGCTGCTAGCTGATTAATGCTATTGAATTCTTTATCATATTAAACGACACCAGATTACATACCCATCCAAGACCGCTATCAAATTTTTAATCGCCCCATGAAATGAAGTGCGCGATTTATCGTCACTCCGAAAGCCAAGCAAAAAAATACCAACCCCAAAGGTTGGTATTTTCATTTCTGGTGGGCCCACCAGGACTTGAACCTGGGACCAAAGGATTATGAGAGCAGAAGTCCAAAGAAAACCACTAGGATTTCAAGAGCTTACATCGCCTGTTTATCGGTGTGTGAGTATTTGTGTGACTAGATTGACAAGATCACAAGAGGCACTATCTGACTCTTTGGTTTTCAAAACCAAAGGATTTTTGGAGCAACCATCTAACACTTCGTTGTTCCAAGGTGGTTTTAGAGGAGCAAGCGTTACTTTAAGTAACGCTTATATAGTAAGAGACTGCTTTCAACCCAAAGCAGGCTATGGGGGTACCCCCCTCTAAAAACTACTAAAAGCTTGCATATACAGACTAAGCCACTTATTCTAATTAAAGTAATTATAAGTATTGAAAATAAATGCCCAAAAGTTCAAATGCTATAAGAACGATCATTGCTGCGTTGATTTCGCTTGACGTATGTGCGCAGGCAGAAAATCAGACGTATGAACAACTAGACAGACCCGCAATTTTCGACTCAAAGCCATATGCTGAAATTGGATCTAGCTATGAGGGACTTACCAACGGATATGCTCCATGGCAAAGCCAGTATTTAGATTTAATGCTTCCACTCAAACAGAATGGCTTGGTTTACATTCAACTGTTAAATGCCGAGCGATTTTCACAAGTCGATCAGTCCGCCTATCTCAATTATGCTTACCCATTCACATATGGTGTTATTAATGTTGAGGGATCAATTACTCATAACCCCCAATTCTTAGCCCAAAATTTCTACGGAGCTGGTTGGAATGGAAAACTACCTTATCAATTCAACTATCTCATCTCTGGGCGCGAGAGCAGTTATTTGGATGGAAGAACAAGCAATCAAAACTTAGGGTTTGATAAGTATTTTGATCAATTTAGACTGGCATATGCTGCCATTTACTCAACATTAAATAGCCAAAAAAGTGGTTGGTTAAGTAAATATCAAGCTCAATGGTTTCCCAAGAATAATCACCGCATTGGCCTATCCTACTCGACTGGTCATGAGCCTACAGTAGTTAATGTAGGAAACCTTACTACTGTAGACACGCAGCAATATCAAATAGATGGTTTGTATTGGCTAACAAAGGAGGTGGGCTTAACTGTAGCAGCGTGGCACGCCAAACAAGGTAACTACTACCAAAGAAACGGGGGGCAAATTGGACTTCGATTGGCTTTCTGACCCACTTTTACTTTATGCACTCACACTAGCCGCCTTACTATTTGGTGGAATTTTTATGCTGATACTGACCATCATCATTAAGCATGGAAGACGTATCAAAAGTCAAAAGATTCAAGACTATTTCGTGTCATTAATAAATCAGGCGAAAGAGTATCGCCTAGAAGGCAAGGGAATTAAGCATGAGCTTACATATATTAATAAACTGATTGAACTACACAAGAAAGATGTTGCCTATGGATGGGTTAGGCTATTGGAGCGGACACCAAAAAAGGATCGAGATCAGTTTATTGACATAGCAAAACAAACTAATATGCTCCATTGCATCCCCCATTGCCTGAATGATGAAGGCATCGCTGAGAAATGTATTGCCTTAGAAGCAATTGGTCTTTCTAATTTTGATGGCTATACAAATGAAGCCAAAAAATATGCAATGCAAGAAGGCATCGCTCCGTATGCTTGCATTGCCTTATCTCGCCTTATTGGAAAAGATTCTCTCCCCCAGATTATTGAATCTTATAAAAAAGGAATTCTCTCTACAACACAAGCATTAGCAGCAATAGTAGAAATTCCACGCGACCAAATCATCAACTACATACAGGGCTCAACTCAAAAAACTTTCCCCACGCAACTTAGTCAGTATTTGGAGTTCAATTAAATGAACTTGACTAATATCTCTTCCGAGATTGTGCGGTTCATGGAATATTTTTTTCATGCTCACCTCTTAATTGCATTAATCACTTACATTGTCGTGGCAGCGTTACTCAGAAAACACCTACGCCACCTTAAATATCGATCAATTAGCCATGAAAAAGTGCCGTTTGAGAAATTCAAAGCCCCAAAAATTAGCGTCATTATTCCGGTACATAATGAATCTTTGGGAATCGTAGAAAGCGTTAATGCAGCACTCTCCACCGATTATCCTAATTACGAAATTATTGTTGTTGATGATGGCTCAATCGACAAAACCCTGGCTCATCTTAAAGAACATTTCAATCTTGACAATCTCGCCCTAAACTCTTGCGCCACCATTAGCAATTCACAACCAGTAGCAGCCTTTCAGTCGAAAACATTTCCGAATTTAACCATTATTCAAAAAGTACATACTGGCAAAGCTGACAGCCTAAATGTTGGTATTCAGCATAGTCACGGAGAATATATTTGCTGCATTGATAGTGATTCGATTATCACGCCTGATGCCCTTAGAAAGCTGGTTATTAAATTTATCAATGAGCCTACGCTAGTTGCACTTGGAGGTGCCATCGCCCCAAGCAATGAAATCATAATCCGGAATGGGGAAATTGAAAGAAAGCGAAGCTCTCAGTCCATATTTGTAGGCGTGCAAATCATTGAATACCTCCGCTCTTTCACTTCATGGAGAACTGGCTGGTCTTATTTGGATGGGCTATTAATTATCGGCGGCGCTTTAACAGTATTTACTAAGGAAGCTGTTATTAAAGTTGGAGGCTATAGATCAGAGGCCTATTGCGAAGATCTAGAAATTATTCTCTCGCTGCATGAATACCACCTAAAGCACAACCTGCCTTATAAGATCTGGACCATTCCAGAAGTCATCTGCTGGACTAAGGTCCCTAGAACTAAAGTAGACTTAAAAAAGCAGCGTATTCGTTGGATGTGGGGCGCCTTACAAAGCTTAAGCTGGCATAAACAATTGATGTTTAACAAGAAGAGTGCTCTTATTGGCTGGTTCTCATTTCCGCACATCGTTTTCATTGAGGCTTTTGCCCCCATCATTGAGCTCTTAGGAATAATCTCGCTTTGGGTATGTATAGCATTAGGATTACTCTCCTATCCTTCGTTCTTGATATATGGTCTTTTGATCTACGCCATAACAGGGTTTTATTCTTGGTATGCAATTGCTACAAACGATAACTACATTAGCAGCTTTAATTCACTCAAACAAATATTGCGCTTGGGTGCAATTGGATTAATTGAACCTATCGGCTACAGACAAAGAGATGCTTACTGGAGGATGATTGGGTGGTGGCGATGGTTACGAGGTAAATCTATAGAATGGTAGCCCCTTGGGCGTGAAATCAAATCCAATCTGGCCTGCCAGCCATACTAAATGATCGAAGTTATGTGACCCCTTTCGCTTTAATTACATCGTATGTGTAGCTGACACCCAATAAAAAAGGGCATAAGATGAAACAGTGGAAAGGAAAAATATGAGTCTATTAAGAACATCTCTCATTGGCGGGATAAGCCTTTCAAGCCTGCATTTTTTCTGGGTAATTCTCTTGGCATCTGGGTTTGCGCAATCAGCCTTGGATTTCATATTCAAACTTCATATGCTGAGCTCGCCATTTCAAGTACAGGCATTTGATCTTGGGCTAGCTATGGGATTAATTGGGATCACATTTTTAATTGGATGTTTTTACGGCGCCCTCTTTTTCCTCCTTAAAAATAAGTTATCTTCGTAATTTATGGAGGGTCTTACAAAATCGGAAGCAATTCAGCTCCAAGCAAAGTATGGGTTTAATGAGCTAGAAGTTGCAGATCAAAAAACTCTCTTTAAACTGCTTCTGCGAATATTGGCTGAGCCCACATTCGCCCTTCTCTTGCTGGCTGGATCGATTTACCTAGTTATTGGAAGAATTGATGACGCATTGATATTAATTGGATTCATTTGTATTTCAGTTGGAATTACGCTATTCCAGGAGCGAAAAAGTGAAAAAGCAATTAATGCACTCAAGGAGCTCTCAAGCCCCAGAGCGATTGTCATTAGAGATGGCATTACCCAAAGAATAGCCGGTAAAGACATTGTCGTTGGGGACATACTCATACTTGCAGAAGGGGACAGAATTCCCGCAGATGCCCTATTACTTGAATCACATGACCTACTCGTTGACGAATCATTGCTCACCGGTGAATCTGAACCCACTAAAAAAGATAGTGCTAGTCAAGTTCATTCGGGTTGCATGGTAATTCGGGGTAGCGGCATAGCCAGAGTTACCGCTATCGGCATGCAAACTGAGTTAGGCAAGATCGGAAGTAGCCTAAAGCAAATCATTAGTCTTAATAGCCCTCTTCAGGAAGATATTGGGGAATTGATTAAAAGGGTTACGATTTTTGGGGTCTCCCTCTCAATTATCGTTCTAGCAATCTACGGTTTAATGCACGATAACTGGCTTCAAGGTGCACTGACCGCTATTAGCCTAACCATGGCGTTACTGCCAGAAGAATTCACAGTAATTCTGACGGTATTTATGGCGCTCGGCGTTTGGAGAATAGCTCGCCAAAAAGTACTTACTAGGTATGCACCCGTCATTGAAACACTGGGCAGCATTACAGCTTTATGCGTTGATAAGACGGGTACTCTCACCCTGAATAGGATGTCTTTAGAGGTTCTTGCAACTCCCCAGAATATCCTGATGCTTAGCTCAAAAGATGATGAACTAAATCCATCGCAAAAAGAGCTTCTAGGTTATTGCGTACTTGCAAGCGAGGTAAAGCCCTTTGACCCGATGGAACAAGCTTTTTATGAAAAGCGCCATCTCGCTCCCGAATACATTAATCAGACTTCCGAATTTGAACTGGTACACGAGTATGGCCTGAGCCCCGAGCTCCCTGCGATGACACATCTTTGGAAGGCGCCAGGCTCTGATCGGTGCCTTGTGGCTATCAAAGGTGCGCCCGAGGCAGTTCTTAAGCGCTGTAATTTGACGCAAACACAGATCGCAGTAATTGAAAAACAAATTGAGGATCTTGCATCACAAGGATTGCGTTTACTCGGAGTTGCAAAATCTCAATATACGAAGCAAAGCTCAAATTGGCCAGCAAACTTGAGCTCATTTGAGTTTACTTGGCTCGGTCTTGTGGGGCTCAAAGACCCCATTAGAGAAGAAGTGCCCGCATCCATTCAGAAATGTCAGAGAGCTGGCATTCGCGTCATCATGATTACTGGAGACCATGCCATTACTGCGCAAGCGATTGCAAAGCAAGCGGGTATTGATAGTGCCAGCGTTCTATCTGGTAGCGATATCAATGCACTTAGCGATGTTGAACTTCGCGAAGCAGTAAAGAAAACGTCAATTTATGTACGGATTAAGCCTACTGAGAAATTAAGACTTGTAAAAGCGTTGCAAGCGAACAATGAAGTTGTCGCTATGACAGGTGACGGGGTTAACGATGCGCCCGCCCTAAAAGCAGCTCATGTAGGCATTGCGATGGGGCAACGAGGCACCGATGTTGCTAGAGAAGCCGCATCCTTAGTGCTGCTAAATGATGATTTTTCATCCATCGTCCACACTATCCAGCAGGGCAGACAAATATATGACAATTTACATAAAGCCATCATTTATGTCGTTGCCGTCCACATCCCAATGGCTGGAGCTGTTTTTATTCCCATTCTCTTTGGGGTGCAGCCGATCCTTGACCCAATACATATCGTCTTCCTGCAAATGATTATTGACCCGGCATGTGCAATTATTTTTGAGATGGAAGCGCCTGAAAGCGATGTAATGCTAAAGCCACCTAGAAGTATTAATCAAAAACTCTTTAGCTTGGATAGCATCTCTATGGCTCTATTACAAGGGGCGGGATTGACCGCTATTGTTGTTGGCCTATATTTCTGGCCTAAATATGAACTATTCCCATGCAATGGCTACAACACTATCATTTGGCAGTCTAGTACTTGGAAACATCTCATTAATAATTGTCAGCAGATCTAAAAATGATCACCTCTTTAGAATCCTGCAAAAAACCAATCCATCTCAGAAATGGATTCTCGGTATTGGGGTCATATCCTTTGGATTTTTAATTACGATTCCATTTCTCCGAGATCGGTTTCAATTCACTGTGCCCACACTAGAAGGTGCATTAGCGATTCTTGCCTCTGGGTTAATCGGAATCACGTGGTACGAGCTTGTTAAGCTAGGCTACAGAAGAAAATGGGGCCAATAGTAAATGAATGCTATTGGCCGAAAGCAGCCCTTCAACGCCCTAACCTATACGCATCACCATTGAAAGTGTGCAGTAATCGCTTGCACACTTTTTAGCACCCCCAGCGTTACTTAAAGTAACGCTCAAATGACCAAACCTCACCTTTAGTCTCAAAAGCTAGCTTTTTGTAACTTTTAGGCTAGCTTTAGGTTCTCTGGTTATGAGAGCAGACACCCAAGATAGACCCATGTAAACAGGGGGTCTGCGGATGGTCAGTGTCGGTGTGTAAGCAAATGTGTAAGCAAATTCGTAGATTTACTAGAAGAGCTCTCTCGGTCTTTGGTTTTCGAAACCAAAGGAATTTTGGAGCAACCATCTAGCACTTCGTTGCTCCAAATCGTTTTGGGTGGGATTAACGGGCGGTGCTTAAAGTAATGCTTGATTAACCAATGACCGCTATCGACCCAACTAAGCCACCCACCTACCAAACAAAAAACCTGCCGAAGTAGGTCTTTTATGTAATCACATCAAAGCTAGTTACAAACTAATCGTATAAGTAGCCATCACCGTAGTAGTGGCATCGGCTTTTTCGAAAGCAATTAAACGTAGCAAGGTCCATCAATCAATGGATGATCTTTTACAAAATCTAAGTTAATTTTCAGGCCAATACCTATACCTTCATACGGCTTTACAAAACCTTCTGAATCGAGCTCATAAGCTCCTTTGTCCATCATTTCATCCCTAAATGGATTGAGTAATGTCACATCTCCTTCAAAGTATCCGGGGTTATCAATCGCAGACAGAAAATGAATTGTTGTTCCCATATTGATTGCAGTTGCAGAAGTATGAGGATTAATCGTTAACTTATTGGCGCTCGCCATAGCTGCAATCCTCATTGACTCAGTCACGCCACCAGTCTTCGACAGATCAGGCTGTATAAACTGTACATCCCCATCATCTAATAGGGTTGCAAAATCATAACGGGTATAGTGATTCTCTCCAGCAGCAAATGGGACTCGCCCTAAGCTACGGGCCATGCGATATGCTTTTCGATCCTGTGGTGGAAATGGCTCCTCCAACCAACTCACTCCCGCCTCATCAAAAGCAGGCATTACCTTACGCACATCTGCTAGGGTGTAATTTGTATTGGCATCAACTAATATGTCAATTTCATTGCCTACCGCCTTACGAACTGCATGTACTCTGACAATATCTTTTTCAGCGGTATCGCCCACACGTAACTTTAATGCTCGATAACCAGTTGCCACATGCTCTTGCGCCTCCTTTGCCAAGGAGGCGGGCTCTTGCCATCCAAGGGCAATGCCACCTGCATAGGCTTTAATCTTTTTAGAAGCCCCGCCCAGCATCCTATACAAAGGTTGCTGCATAATCTGAGCACGAATATCCCACAGCGCAATATCAATACCACTTAAAGCTAATACTGCAGCTGCGCCCGTTCCATGGCTGGAGATTTGCATTTTATAAACGCGAGTCCAGATCCCATTAATATCCATTGCGTCACAGTTGAGCACCAGCTCGCGCATAGTCGTATCAATTAATTTTGCGATTGCACCTGGCGCCCTGCCATGGTGTGCCTCCCCCCAACCAACATGACCATCTTCCGTTTCGATACGCACCAGAACTGAATCACGTTTGACACATTTGCCTATACCTAATCGAACCGATTTATTTTCAGGAACTGGAAATGAAATTGGTACAGCCTCTAATTTCACAATACGCATTGGATTACTTGTCATGATTTTTTCAATTAAAGAAGACTTCTGGGTTAACAATATTGTCAGGCCGAATACCCTTAAGGATGGCAAGAATTGTCTTGACTGATCCCTCGCTCATACCGCGCATACTACTAGAAGTAATCGATGCTATATGGGGAGTAAGTAATAAGTTTGGGCAATCAAAGATAGCCTCTTCTCCGGTCAGAGGTTGCTGATCATGCACGTCCATCGCTGCACCAGCAATTTTTCCTGCTTTAAGTGCACTAATGATTGCCTGCGTATCTACCACCGGTCCACGTGCGATATTAATCAGGATGGCATTTGACTTCATCATTGAAATCGAGAGCTGATCTACCATCCCGCGCGTTTCTTCATTCAATGGGCAGCAAATTACTATCACATCAGATTGCGAGAATAATTCTGCTTTTGTAACTGAACGAACTCCACTAGGCAATGTTTCGGGACGCCGAGTAAGCGCAATGGTTTTCATATTTAGGCCCATTGCTGCATTGGCTAATTTGCCCCCTATTGATCCAAACCCAATAATGCCCAAAGTAGTAGTTGCAATCTCGGTGGAGGAGTCTGCTTGTGGCCGAGCTTTTGTCCATCCCTGAATTCGCAACTGTGAATTAATCAGATCTAAGTTACGACGGAAATAAAAAATGGCAGCTATACAGTACTCAACTACAGCATTGGTATTTGAACCTGGTAAGTTTGCAACTGGAATTCTTTTTTTGGTTGCTGCATCTACCGGAATGAAATCTAATCCCACGCCATGGCGAACTACTGCCTTTAATTGTGTAGCTCCATCAAATATATCTTGAGGCAGCTGACATCGAACTATTAACCCTTCACAGTCCGAAATAAGACTTTTTAAAGTCTCAGACTTTATATCTGGCGCCACCACCACATCGCACTCCTCCATGAGAGCTTGATTGCATTCTGGATGTATAGGGTTAGTCAAAAGAACCTTAAATTTTTTACTCAAGAAATGGCGCTCCCTTTTTTATTGGATTATTAAGTACTCCCAAACCCTCAAGCTCTACTCTTACAGTTTGCCCTGGCTGGAGCCATGCAGTAGGCTGATGCATCATTGCCAAACCTGCTGGGGTACCAGTTGCAATAATATCGCCAGGTTCAAGTGGCATTTGCTTGGAGATATAAGAAATTAATTCTGCAACTTTAAAAAGCATTGTGCCGGTTGTGCCATTCTGTAACACCCTACCATCCACATCTAATTTAATTTGAATCGCGTAAGGATTTACTACCTCATCAGCAGTCACTAGAAAAGGCCCCAAAGGGGAGGATGCAGGCATATTCTTTCCTCTGACAAAGTTTCCACTATCCTGCTTAATCATGCCGCTACCGCTGATATCGTTATGAACTGTATAACCAGCTACATGCTCCATTGCATCATCTGGCTCGATAAACAAAGCGCGTTTGCCAATAATGACAGCCAACTCAGCTTCATAACCTACGTTACCCACATCTGGGGGAATAAGAATGGGGTCATTAGGCCCTATGACCGTATTGCCAGATCGAATAAAAATAACTGGCTCCGTTGGATAAGCCATTGATCGCTCATCCAATGCATCAGTAAAGTTGTATGCAGCCCCAATAACTTTCCCCGGCATAGGAATTGGAGAGCATATTGCAAGAGAGTTGAGACTAACTACCGCATTCTGATCGTAGGCCCTACTCTCAATTTTTTCCTTAATTTTTTTAGTCATTAATGGCAAACCCATCCTTACCATCTCTATTAAATTTGGGTATTGACCAGCCATGATGTCACTGCAACTTTCATGAGAAAGATCCAGCACAGACAAAGAGTCGTCCAGTAGAACGCCCACTCTTTGCTCTGATCCTTTTGTAAAAGTTAAGTAACGCATAAATACAGTCTATACAACTCGATATTGGTCGAGAATGTGACGATTAATTTCAATTCCAAGACCCGGACCGTTTGGCACGCTGACTTTACCATTGCGTTGTTCAATAGGCTCAACTGATAACAAATCACGGAATGGATTCTCGCATTGCTCAAACTCAAATAAAGGCGGGTTACCTTTAAAGCTAGGCGGCTGATCGGGCAGCGCTGCCAAGAAATGCAAGGTTGCCGCAACTCCGATCACTGATCCCCACGCATGCGGAACACACTCTACCCCATGTGCACTAGCGAGAGTTGCAATCTTGCGACATTCACTGATACCACCTGCAGCACAAACATCCGGCTGAACAATATCCATCGCTTTGCGCACCACAATATCTCTAAATCCCCAGCGGGTAAATTCATTTTCTCCGCCCGCAACAGCCATATCTAGGGCACGAGTCACCTCAACATAGCCATCCAAATCCTCTGGAGAGATAGGCTCTTCAAACCATTCAATATCTAACTTCTCAAGCTCTCGACCAATCTTGATTGCCTGAGGCACGGTAAAGCAATGATTGGCGTCCACCATCAATCGCATCTCATCGCCCACTGCTTTTCGAACCGCCTCTACACGCCTAATATCCAACTTCAGGTCGCCCAATCCAATCTTCATTTTGATGGCAGTAAAGCCATTCTGCTTAAATTCAATCGCCTCCTCTACTGCTTCTTCGATCAAGCGATCCATATCAATAAAATACAAGCCGGTTGCATAAGCCGTTACTTCATCACGATAGGAGCCGCCTATTAACTTATGAATTGGTTTTCCACAGGACTTGCCAATAATGTCCCACAAGGCAATATCAATTCCGCTAATTGCAGAAATTGCCATACCGGTAGTACCGTAATCTTTGATCCGGTTATATAAATCCTCCCAGATCACCTCTACATCGAACGGATCCCTACCGATAATTCGAGGTCCAAATTGAGTATCGATAAAAGCTTTTGCAACAGCCGATGGTCCGTAACATTCACCCCAACCCACTATGCCGTCATTTGTCTCAATCTCCAAAATACAAGAGCCACGAGTTTTATAAATCCAACCCCTTGAGGAGGTAAAAGGCTTTTGTACGGGAGCGGCAACAATATGACATGTTACTTTTTTAATTTGACTCATTGCTCTTCTTTCAATCTCAATATTTATTTTTTCTCAGAAAATACTTTTTTTCCAACTTCAGATAAGGTGTTTGTAACTGCAATAATTTCAGCGCCCAATGCTTTTCCAGTAAGACTATCAACTCTTGCCCCGCCATCTTCAGATGCAGCTTTAAAGCGCGGATCCTGAATCGCTTTATTAAAAATGGCGATTAATTTTTCTTGAATTTCTGGTGGGGTCTTTGCGGGGGCAACAAGATATGCCATTTGAACCAATGGTCCATATGGGAAAACGTTATATCCTTTTTCCTTAAATGTAGGAATATTAGGCATTGATTTAATACGCTCATTCGCGAAAACACCCAACGGTATCACCATATTGGAATCAATCTGCGCCTTACTCTCAGATGGCTTTAGTACCGCAGCATCAATTTGTTTACCAGCCAGATCGATAATCACTTTAGCCCCACCAGTGTATGGCACGGTTACAACTGAAGAATTGACTACATTACCCGTCATCACTGCAAAAATATGATTTAAGTTATTACTACCTGGAGTGCCAATTGATATTTTTCCAGGATTCTTTTTAACCATTGCCTCAAAACCATCCACATCTTTTACTGGTCCGCCCTTGGGAACAAGAAGCAATAATTGATCTGTTGTGACTCGTGCTATCGGGGCAAATTGATCATTCTTGAGTGGAGTTAAGCCCTGCGCAATCATTGCCATAGTAGAGCTGGTACCCATTCCAATGGTGTAACCATCTGGCTCTGCGTTAGCCACTTTTGTCATACCAATCGTTCCGGTTGCCCCAGCAACGTTATCTACCACCACAGTAACCCCTTCGTCAGCCAGAATCTTAGAAATTAATCTTGCAGAAATATCATTTGACCCTCCGACATTCCAGGGCACCACTAACTTAATCTCCCTGGTAGGAAAATCAGCAGCAATGGCAGATCCAAAAGCCATAAAAACTCCAAAGGCAGAAGCCGCAATTGAATTAACAACCGTTTTAAAAGTATTCATATTCACTCCATTAGCTAAAAACATATCAATGTTATAACAAATAACATTAATCTAGATAAATAAATCACCAACCCTTATGGAAACAACGGATTTAATCTAACAAATTACAGATATCAAGTCGAGCGCTATCAATATCAGCACGAATAGCTTGGGCAACCCCAACGCCATCACCCTTCTTAAGAGCATTGAGGGCTGCTAAATGATGTTTATGCCTCTTCTGTCCCGGGTTATATGCTGGTAGCGCCAGATTTAATGTGGGCCCACAGCGAAGCCAGGCCCCCTCAATAGCCTGCAAAAGAATAGCTTGATTGGCAAGCTTGTAGATCCCAAAATGAAACTGGTAGTGGGCATCTAAATAAGAGGCTAGGTTACCGGTTTCCGCCAAATCCTTCATCCGATTCAACATTTTTGAAATTTCAACTATTTCTGCTCTGCTTGCATTTTTAGCAGCAGCCTCAGCAGCCAATGGTTCAAGACTGCTGCGTATCGACATCAATTGATCAAACTCATTGGCGTTCAATAAAGGCACTGAAGCGCCGCCGCCTTGCCCGACACCACCCCTCTCGAGTACATTTTCAGCGGCCAAGCGATTAATAGCATCACGAACAGGCGTAAGACTAATGCCGAGATCCTGCGCAACTTTCCTCAAAATAATCCGCTCACCAGGCACAAACTTACCCGCTAATAATGCACTTTTCAAAGAAAAGTAGGCCTTATCCCAAAGGGTGTCCTTATTAATCAACTTAAGACCGCTCTTCGAAACACTTGGCATTAGGAATTTATCAAAAAATAGAATTAGCTTCAATATAAATCAAAATCTAAACACACCTTCAAGCAATCTTGAAAAGACAAAACCCCCACCATTGCTGATGAGGGTTTGCTTTTCTGGTGGGCCCACCAGGACTTGAACCTGGGACCAAAGGATTATGAGTCCTCTGCTCTAACCAACTGAGCTATAGGCCCGTTAATCTTTGGTTCAATCCTCTTCGAGGAAAGTCTTGAGTTTATCGCTGCGGCTTGGATGACGCATTTTACGGAGTGCCTTAGCTTCAATCTGACGGATACGCTCACGCGTTACATCAAATTGTTTGCCCACTTCTTCGAGAGTGTGGTCTGTACTCATCTCAACACCAAAGCGCATACGCAATACTTTTGCTTCACGTGGTGTTAATGAATCCAGAACGTCTTTAACAACGTCACGCATTGATTCATGCAGGGCTGCTTCCGCTGGAGCCAAGGTATTGCCGTCCTCAATGAAGTCACCCAAATGAGAATCTTCATCGTCACCGATTGGAGTCTCCATCGAGATTGGCTCTTTAGCAATCTTCATGATCTTACGGATCTTGTCTTCCGGAATCTCCATCTTCAGTGCCAAGGTTGCAGCATCTGGCTCATGACCAGTTTCTTGCAAGATCTGACGACTGATACGGTTCATCTTATTGATCGTCTCAATCATATGAACTGGAATACGGATCGTACGTGCTTGGTCAGCAATAGAACGGGTAATCGCCTGACGAATCCACCAAGTAGCATAGGTAGAGAACTTATAGCCACGACGGTATTCGAACTTATCCACCGCCTTCATCAAACCGATATTACCTTCTTGAATCAAATCCAAGAACTGCAAACCACGGTTGGTGTATTTCTTGGCGATGGAGATTACCAAACGCAAGTTGGCTACGGTCATCTCGCGCTTTGCTTCACGAGCGCGCTTCTCACCAGCGATCATCTGCTTGTTTACCTCTTTTAACTCAGGCAACGGAATGACGACATTCTTCTGAATATCAATCAACTTCTGTTGGAGTTCCTGAATCGCAGGTACGTTACGTTGCAAGAGAGCGGCATATGGCTTGTTCTCTTTGAGTAAATTATCTGTCCAAGTCAAATTCATGGACATCTTCGGAAACTCTTTTAATACTTCACCACGATTTACGCCAACTTTATCTACCAGTAAGCTCACAATACCGCGCTCAAGCTTCCATACTTGGTCAACCTGGGAACGCATCGTGTCGCATAACTTCTCAACACTTTTTGCAGTCAAGCGGAAACCGAGTAACTCGCCACGAATGAGATCTTGTGCCTTGATGTACGCTGGGCAGTTGTAGCCATCTTTATCAAACGCACGACGCATCTTGTCGGCTTGGGTACGAACAATGGCGAATTTCTCGAGAGAGATTTGCTTTAATTCTTCAAGCTGCTTGGCATTCGCTGTAGCAGCACCACCGCCACCGCCGCCTTCATCTTCACCCTCGTCTTCGCCTTCTTCAGCATCAGGATCAATCTCTGGCTCTTCAGGTCCAAGCTTAATATCTTCAGCGTTCGGATCTACTAATCCATCTACAAACTGGTCGATCTCCATCTCGCCACTAGCAATCTTGTCAACGTTAGCAAGAATTTCAGCAATAGTGACTGGGCAAGCGGCCAAAGCCATGACCATATCTTTGAGGCCAGCTTCAATCTTCTTGGCAATCACGATCTCGCCTTCGCGAGTCAGCAAATCTACGGTACCCATCTCGCGCATATACATGCGAACTGGATCAGTAGTGCGGCCGAATTCCGAATCAACCGTAGAGAGTGCTGCTTCAGCCTCTTCTTCGGCTTCTTCCTCAGAAGCTGCAGCTGCTGTGTTGTCAGACAGAATTAAGGTCTCTGCGTCTGGAGCTTGCTCGTAGACGGTGATACCAATGTCATTTAAAAGGCTAATCAAGGTTTCTAATGCATCGGCATCAGATAACTCATCAGACATCACGTCATTCATCTCGCCATGGGTTAGGTAACCCTTGGACATACCCATCTTGATCAAGGTCTTCAGGCGAGCACGACGTAACTCTTGTTGCTCTTCACTACCTAACTGCTGAGCAGCAAATTCTTTTAAGAGTGCTTTCTCTTTTGCTTTACGCTCACGCGCTTTTTGACGATCCGTTAATACTGGCTCTGCACCATCAGCAGGAACTTCAGCTTTTGCTTTACGACCGCGCTTTTTTTCTTCTTCAACTACGGGGGCAGCAGCTTCAACTGCCTTCACTTTTTTACCTTTGAGCTCTTCAACTTTTGGCGCTGCTGTTGCTTTACCTTTTTTTACTGGCTCAGCTTTTACTGTTTTTGCAGGAGCTGACTTTGCTGCAACTTTCACAGGCTTTGCTGCTGCCTTCGTTGCAACCTTAGTTGGAACCTTTACAGGTTTAGCGACTACCTTTTTCGCTGCTGGCTTTGCAACAGCCTTAGGCGCTGGTTTAGTAGCTTTTACTGGTTTAACTGGGGCCTTTGCTTTAGGCGCCGGCTTTGCTACTTTCTTGGCAACTGGCTTAGTTGGGGCTTTAGCTTTAGGGGCTGGTTTGGCAACCTTCACCGGTTTCGCTACTTTTTTAGCGACCGGCTTCACCAGGGCTTTAGCTTTGGACTTAGCTACAGGCTTAGCTGGAGCTTTGGTTGGCTTAGCTGATTTCTTAGCTACTGGCTTGGCTGGTTTTTTGGTCTTGGTATTAGGCATTTATTAGCGCTTACTCACATTACTGTTATTGATATCGACTGATTAAGTACAGCCTCGTAGTCCACTTGCCCCAAATTTCTTCAAAATAAAGCGCAAGTAGCTGAATTAATTCATTTTTTTCTTGGGAACAGAGGATTATAGTCGATTGCGACTTTTTTAGCCCTCATTTGCCTAAAAATAAGGGCTAATTTCAGGGGTTTCTAGTGGTCTTTGGATAAATTCTTAGGAGAATTTCAGTTTCTCGCCCAATTCCCGATATCTGGCTCGATCTTGGTCATTGGCGGTACTCCCAGCAATTTTTTGCGCAATCGCAGTCATTTCTTGCTTGAGGTGAGTCAGTTCTAGTTTTTTGAAAGCCCCTTCTAAATCCGCTTTAGCGCCATCCAGATCTAAATCAGAGCCCATCACCCGATTTCTGAGCACCTCGTATAAAGGAGCAAGCTCACTCCGGGAGAGTTGATCCTGGAACATGGCAAAAGCTCCGGCACCTACTGTTGCAGACTTTCCGTCCTCACTTGGAATCAATTCAACTAAATCGCATTGAGATAAGAGATCTTGCATCAAAGCAAGTGCTTTGACCGATCGCTGCTCTGCCGCTTTGAAGGCGAGTGCACGCTGATCACTATTCAACGCTTTTCCCAAATGGGGAAACTGAATGAGTACGCGCAACATTTGTTCCGCTAAATCGGTTGGCGCTTTAGGCGGTTCAATATTTTGTGTGGAAACTCTTTTTGCAGAACCTTTAGATGCTTGCCAAGGCGCGCCCTGCCGATTGCTATTAGCAAAATTATTTTGATTATTTTGTGATCTTGCTGGGGCAGCTTGATATGAGGATTGCTGTGTAGCAGCTGGAACTACAGTTAAACCGCAAAATGATTCCAGTTCTGCTGGTGTTGTATTAGTTCGAATCGCGAGCTCACGCAAAATCTGAGTACGCAATGCAATCGGAGGCATTGAAAGCAGTAAGGGCTTGGCTGCATGATGCGTATGGGCTCTACCCTCTGGGGTACTTAACTCATGGTCTTCGCTGACAACCTTAAAGAAGAAGCTTGAGATAGACATGGCCTCTTTAATCACTTTTTCAAAAGCAGGTGCACCATAAGCACGAACATAGCTGTCCGGATCATGCTCAGTTGGCAAGAATAAGAAACGAATTTCTTTATCATCCGACATGAGTGGTAAGCAGGCTTCTAATGCACGCTGTGCCGCACGTTGACCGGCAGAGTCACCATCGAATGAGAAAACCACCTTGTCCGTTTGTCTTAGTAGCATACGCACATGGTTTGCAGTACAAGCTGTGCCCAAAGTTGCTACTGCATTTGGGAACCCCAACTGTGCAAGTGCCACCACATCCATATAGCCTTCGCATACCAATACAAATTCTTGCGCACGAATTGCTTGTCTTGCTTCAAATAATCCGTAGAGCGTATTGCCCTTAGAAAACAGTGGTGTCTCAGGAGAATTTAAATACTTTGGTTCGCCTTGATCCAAGATGCGGCCACCAAAGCCAATCGTTTGACCTTTGGGATTACGAATCGGGAACATTACACGATCACGGAAGCGATCATAGCGCTTAACTGGAGAGCCCTCAGACTGTTCACCCTGAATGACCAAGCCACCCTCTACCAAGGTCTTAGCTACTTCATCATTGGTATAAGGACCAAAGACAGCCTCCAAACCCTGCCAACCATCTGGGGCATAACCCAAGGCGTAGCGTTTAGCGATCTCACCAGTGAGGCCGCGACCCTTTAAATATTCCACCGCTCTAGCGTTGCCTTTGAGTTGCTGGCGATACCAATCAGCCGCCGAGCTCATTACTTCACTTAATGCCATAGCTTGCTGCTGTCTTGCGACATCATTGGCAGTGCGCTCTTCGCGCGGCACATCTAAGCCTGCAGATCTTGCTAAATCTTCAATCGCATCCACATACCCAAGACCGGAATACTCCATCAAAAAACTAATGGCTGATCCATGGGCTCCACAACCAAAGCAGTGATAGAACTGTTTAGTAGGCGAAACGGAGAATGAAGGAGATTTCTCTGAATGGAAGGGGCACAAACCTTGATAGTTTGCGCCGGCCTTTTTTAACTTTACGTGCTGCCCAACCACATCAACGATGTCAACCCGATTTAAAAGATCGGCAATGAAGGATTGTGGAATGAGCGCCATCAGGCTAGCAGTATGAAACTGTTTGATTGACTTAGCTAGTCTCTTAATTACTTATTTAGCGAGTGCGGCTTTTACTAAAGCAGAAACCTTGCCCATATCCGCCTTACCAGCCAATTGAGCCTTTAAGGTACCAATCACCTTGCCCATATCCTGTGGACCAGCAGCACCGGTGGAAGCGACTGCTGCAGCTACTGCAGCCTCCACTTCACCATCTGACATTTGAGCAGGCAAATAGGCTTGCAAAATAGCCATCTCAGCAGCTTCGATTGCTACTAAATCATCACGATTGGCTTTTTCAAACTGAGAGATCGAGTCTTTACGTTGCTTAATCATTTTTTCAACAGTAGCGATCACTGCGGCATCATCTAAAACGATCCGGTCATCCACCTCACGTTGCTTAATAGCAGCCAGCAATAAACGAATCGCGCCAAGACGTGCGGTATCTTTTGCACGCATTGCATTTTTCATATCTTCAGTGATTTGATCTTTTAGACTCATGGCATTTTCCTGATGTTGAAAATCTTTAGCTGTCGTTAGCAATTCAAAAAGCAAAAACCCGCTGCGTTTCACCGTCAGCGGGTTTCAAAGCTTCTCGGTGAAGAGAGCTTTTAAATTCTATTAGTAAAGCTTCTTAGGCAACATTTGGCTGCGAATACGCTTGTAATGGCGTTTTGCAGCAGCAGCCTTTTTACGCTTACGCTCAGCCGTTGGCTTCTCGTAAAACTCGCGGGCACGCAAGTCTGTCAAAAGACCATTTTTTTCAATGGTGCGCTTGAAACGGCGCAATGCCACTTCAAATGGTTCGTTTTCGCGGAGGCGGACTGTAGTCATACTTATTTAACTCGTATATGCTCGATAAATATCGAAAAATTAACTGAATTGCGATTCTAGCACGACCAAACCAAAAAATGATTGTTTTAGGAATAGAAACTTCTTGTGACGAGACCGGGGTGGCTTTATACAACACCACCCCCTGGGAAGAGGGTAAACCGGCATTCCAGGGCATTCTGGGCCAGGGTTTGCACTCCCAGATCGCCATGCACCGCGATTACGGGGGCGTAGTTCCAGAACTAGCCTCAAGAGACCATATTCGGCGTGTTTTACCCCTTTTAGACCAATCTTTAGCCCAATCTGGCCTCAAATTAACTGATATTGATGCCATCGCCTTCACCCAAGGCCCAGGTCTTGCTGGAGCCCTGCTAGTGGGCAGTGCTTTTGCCAAGTCCCTAGCTCAGGGTCTCAATTTGCCTTCAATCGGGGTCCATCACCTCGAAGGGCACCTACTTTCCCCGCTGTTAGGTCAAACCACCCCTCAATTTCCCTTTATTGCACTTCTGGTCTCAGGAGGTCATACCCAACTCATGAAAGTTTCTGGAATTGGCCAATATGAACTTTTAGGTGAGACCTTGGATGATGCTGCTGGCGAAGCTTTTGATAAGACCGCCAAATTATTAGGCTTAGATTACCCGGGCGGTGCTGCGATTTCTAAATTGGCTGAAAAGGGTCGTGTTGGAATTTTTGATTTACCAAAACCGATGCTGCACTCTGGCGATTTGGATTTTTCTTTCTCAGGCCTTAAGACTGCAGTTCTAAATCAAGTCAAAAAGTTTGAAGAAAAAAAGATTTCAGAACCTTCTGAGGTTGAACAATTTCATGCAGACCTTGCGCGTAGCTTTGTTGACTCCATTGTTGCGGTATTGGTAAGTAAGTCCGAGAAGGCGCTAAAGCAAACCAGTTGCAAACACTTAGTGCTTGCTGGCGGCGTGGGTGCAAATACACAATTACGTAATTCGCTCAATGACAAAGCAAAGAAAAATGGTTTTGAAGTGCACTACCCACCACTAGAACTCTGTACCGATAATGGCGTGATGATTGCATTTGCTGGAGCACTGCGTATGCTTGCTCAAAATAATGGCTCCACAACATCTGGAGCCTTTGACATCAAACCCCGTTGGGATTTGCAAAGTAATAATTTGATTTAGCTTGCTTTACTTTTTATGACTAATACGCGCAAAAGCACTGTGATTGTGAATCGATTCAAAGTTCTCAGCCTCAACCACAAAAGACCGGATACGCTCGTCAGCCTTGAGATTGCCGGCTACATCGCGTACTAAATCTTCGACAAATTTAGGATTGCTGTAGGAATGCTCAGTCACCCACTTCTCATCTGGACGCTTAAGTAATCCCCACAGCTCACTAGAAGCTTCGCTCTCTGCAGCAGTGATTAAATCTTCAACTGTCATTTTCGTTTGTGAATCGAGCATGACATCCATCGTGACATGAGAGCGCTGGTTATGCGCACCAAACTCTGAAATCTCTTTAGAGCAAGGGCATAAACTCATCACTGGTACCTGAGCGCGCAATCCCAACTCAACATCTAATTTACCTGCAGGGTTTTGTTTGGCTCTTGCCATCCAAGTCACTTCGTAATCCATCAAACTTTCAACACCTGATACTGGCGCTGCTTTTTTGACGAAGTGAGTGTAAGTAAATTGCACATGACCTTCTTTAGCATCTAGCAAAGGCAGCATATCGCGCACCATTGCAACTACTGTTGTGCTGTCAATAGCCATTGCTTGTTTTTGCAAGAGTGCCATGAAACGCGACATATGCGTTCCCTTCACATGCGCAGGCAGAGCTACATCCATCTCAAACTGACCAACAGATGGAAAGTCTCCAGATGCGCTACGAATAGTTAGCGGGTGACGTACACCACGAATACCAACCTGCTCAATTGGCAAGGCGCGCTCATCCAATGTGGATTGCACATCGGGCATTGCACTGGCTTTGAGAAAGGCGGGGTTCATGTCATTCATGACTCTATTTTCAAGCAAAATGGGCTTATTTGCCTGAAATTACTGAATTTGCCATTAATACCGCAGGAAAACGCTGCTTAATCGAATTAGCGATGCCTTCTGCATCCAGGCCGCACTTGGTCATGAGCAGGTTATAGTCGCCGTGCTCAATAAATTGATCCGGAAGACCTAACTGTAAAAGGGGTTTATTGATTCCCAGTTTTGAGAGCGCCTCTAAGCAAGCGCTACCTGCTCCACCCTGAATAGCGCCATCCTCAATCGTCACAAAATAATCATGGTCTGCTGCTAAAGATTTGATTAGATCAATATCGAGTGGTTTTACAAAACGCATATTGGCAACGGTTGCATCCATTCCTTCGGCAACCTCTAGCGCAGGGTATAGCAAAGTACCAAATGCCAAAATCGCTACACGATGCCCAGCAGGTGCATTTGATTTGCGACGAATCTCTCCTTTTCCAAATGGCAAGGTGCGCAGCTCTTTAGAAGGAATAGTGCCAACACCCGCGCCTCGTGGATAGCGCACAGCACTTGGGTGCGGTTGATGAAATGCAGTAGTTAAAAGATCGCGGCACTCTGCTTCATCTGCCGGTGTCATCACTAACATATTCGGAATGCAGCGTAAGTATGGAATATCGTAAGCGCCGGCATGGGTTGCACCATCAGCACCAACTAAGCCAGCACGATCTAATGCAAACAAGACTGGCAAATCTTGCAAAGCCACATCATGAATGAGTTGATCGTAAGCACGCTGCAAGAAAGTGGAATAGATCGCCACTACCGGCTTCATACCTTCACATGCCATACCAGCAGCAAAAGTCACTGCATGCTGCTCAGCAATACCGACATCGTAATAACGCTTCGGAAAGTTTTTCTCAAACTCAACAAGGCCCGAGCCCTCTCGCATCGCGGGTGTAATGCCGACCAGGAGGGGGTCTGCATTTGCCATATCGCACAACCACTCTCCAAATACCTGAGTGAAAGTTTTCTTGCTAGCGACAGTTTTTTTAACGCCCTCTTCAGGATTAAATTTACTAGGGCCGTGATAGAGCACAGGATCCGCTTCAGCCAATTCATAGCCTTGGCCCTTTCTGGTCACTACATGCAGAAACTGGGGGCCACTGCCTTCCAGGGCTAAGCGGCGTACGTTCTGCAACATCGGAATTAAGGCATCTAAATCATGGCCATCAATTGGGCCAAAGTAATTAAAGCCAAACTCCTCAAAAATAGTCGAAGGTGAAACCATGCCTTTAGCATGATCTTCAAGCCGTTTTGCAAACTCCCGCAGTGGTGGTGCGATTGATAAAACGCTATCGATTCCTTTTTTAGTAGCAGAGTAAATATTGCCGCTCAGCAATCTGGCTAGGTGGCGATTGAGCGCGCCCACAGCCGGGGAGATCGACATATCGTTATCGTTCAGAATAACTACTAATGGTAGGTCTTCATACACACCAGCATTGTTCATCGCCTCAAATGCCATGCCGCCAGTCATTGCGCTATCGCCAATAACGGCCACAGCAACATGACGCTCATCCTTTGTTTGAAATGCGCGTGCCATACCCATCGCCGCAGAAATACTAGTGGATGAGTGCCCAGTACCAAAGGCATCGAATTCGCTTTCAGAGCGATGTGGAAAACCTGACAATCCTTTGAACTGACGCAAGGTGCTCATACGCTCACGGCGGCCAGTCAGTATTTTGTGTGGATAACTTTGATGCCCTACATCCCATACGATACGATCGTCTGGAGTATCAAAGACATAGTGCAAAGCAATCGATAATTCCACCGTTCCCAAGTTGGATGAAAGATGTCCACCTGTTTTAGAAACCGAATCCAAAACAAATTGACGTAACTCATCAGCAAGCGCAGGTAATTCTTCGCGAGTGAGTTTTTTTAAATCTTCAGGAGAGTTGATGGAATCTAAAGTCATTAAATTGATTTAATCTGTATTTATTTCGCTCTATTCACCACTAAGAGAGCCAAATCTTTTAAAGCATCCGCCCTGCTACCAAAATCATCTAGGCTAGCAATTGCCGTTTCTTGCAATTCTTTAGCCTCCTTTTGGGCATAGTCTAAACCCATCAAGGTCACATAGGTGGGCTTATTGGCTGCCGCATCTTTACCTGCTGTTTTTCCTAGGGTTTGGCTATCGGCTGTTGCATCCAGCACATCATCAACGATCTGAAAAGCCAGGCCTAGGGCTGTAGAGTATTTCTGCAATTGGGCCAACTGAGCCGTATTAAGATGTGCTGCAATACCGCCCAACTCAACCGCACAAGAAAGTAAAGCGCCCGTTTTCATGGCATGCATTTGTTTTAGTCCGGCAAGATCTAACTTTTTACCAACACTCTCTAAATCAATTGCCTGGCCGCCTGCCATACCGCGCGAGCCAGAGGCGGCAGCTAAAGCGGCGATCATTTTCAAACGCGCATCCGCATCACACGGTGCATTTGCAAGAACTTCAAAGGCGCGGGTTTGTAGTGCATCTCCAACCAGTAATGCAGTAGCTTCATCAAATGCCTTATGCACTGTAGGACGACCACGACGTAAATCATCGTCATCCATACAAGGCAAATCATCATGTACTAATGAGTAGGCATGAATACATTCAATCGCAACGGCTGCAGCATCTAATACTTCAGTCTTTGCATCACCAAGTGAGCCAGCCGCATAAACCAGCAAAGGACGAATACGTTTGCCGCCACCCTGTGCTGCATAACGCATAGCTTCGTGCAAACGATTTGGAGTAGTGCCAGCAGAATCGAGCAGGCTATCTAATGCTGACTCGGCTTGCTCAGAGTGATGACTGAGCCACTCCTGAAATTGAAAAGCGGTAGTCATTAAGCCTCGAATACGCGAACTTGTTGCTCAACCTGAGCAAGAACACCCTGGCAATGCTTTAACAAAGCAGCACCGCGTTGATAGGCTAAAAGAGTCTCTTCCAAAGAAAATTTACCTGACTCCATATCTGAAATCAGCTTTTCGAGCTCTTTCACGGCTTGCTCGTAGCGAAGATCTGGGTCAATTTGGACCTCAAGGCCTGGTTTTTGAGTCTCTGACTTTTTGGCTGGCATAAGCTGATTCTTTCTTATTTCCTGTGCTAATAGGCCTACATCTTAAAGCGAGAAGCCCCTCGGATGGGTATAATCCATCCCTTCCTTTCCAATATCGATCCGTCGATGGTTGGATTGGTTATTCCGCTTAGCTTCGGCTGACGTTTTCGGGGGTGGGGAGAATGACTAATCTGGCTACCGCGCAGAAGCTTGCGCCGTCCAATCTGCAACTGCCGGTTTCGGCATATTTTGACGCTGAGCTGTATCAGCGGGAAATTGAACTGCTTTTTAAGCAGGGCCCTGGCTATGTTGGCCACGAACTCATGGTGCCTGAAATGGGCTCCTATCAAACTTTAAGCGCAGAAAATGAAGGTCGCATCCTGGTTCGCAATGAATCTGGTGTCGAGCTACTTTCCAATGTCTGCCGTCATCGCCAAGCACTCATGCTCAATGGCAAAGGTAAAGCAGACAATATCGTTTGTCCACTGCACCGCTGGACTTACGACTTAGGTGGTAATTTATTAGGCGCACCACACTTTGAAGACAAGCCTTGTTTAAATCTCGGGAAGTCCCCTTTGCAAAATTGGCAAGGACTTCTCTTTGAAGGTCCGCGCGATGTGCGCGCTGATTTAGCAAAACTGGGTGTAGCTGACGATCTCAAATTCGATGGTTATATTCTTGACCACGTTGAAGTGCATGATTGCAACTACAACTGGAAAACCTTCATTGAAGTCTATCTCGAGGATTACCATGTTGTACCGTTTCATCCCGGCTTAGGCAAGTTTGTTTCTTGTGAAGATTTGCATTGGGAATTTGGTGATTGGCATAGCGTACAAACTGTTGGCATTCATAAAGATTTACAAACCCCAGGATCACCTACATATCGCAACTGGCACGACGCAGTCTTGCGCCATTTTGGCGGCAAAGCTCCACGCCACGGGGCAATCTGGCTGACCTACTATCCCAACGTCATGGTGGAGTGGTACCCAGGCGTTCTCTGTGTCTCAACACTGCACCCAATGGGTCCGAACAAAACCCGCAATATTGTTGAGTTCTATTACCCAGAAGAAATTGCCTTATTTGAGCGCGAGTTTGTAGAAGCAGAGCGTGCTGCTTATATGGAAACCTGTATTGAGGATGATGAGATTGGCGAACGCATGGACCAAGGTCGTGCAGCCCTGTTTGCGCGGGGCATTAATGAAGTTGGCCCTTATCAAAGCCCAATGGAAGATGGTATGCAGCATTTTCATGAGTGGTACCGTCGCGTCATGAACTTTCAGGGCGCATAATTCAGAAACACTCTTCAACAACTCTGCCTTCAATATAGGAAGCTATATGACTCCTCTCATTAGTGCCAACCAGTTAGAAGAAATCCTCAATAGTGGCGAGAATGTTTTACTCTGTGATTGCCGCTTTGATCTAGTCAATCCAGAGGCCGGTAGAGAAGCCTACGAAGAGAGTCATATTCCTGGCGCTATCTATGTCGATCTTGATCAAGATATGTCGGGTAGCAAAACAGGGAGTAATGGTCGACACCCGCCCCCCTCGCCTGAAGCGTGGGCTAAAACCAAAGCGCGTTTAGGTATTAGTCCAAATACCTTAGTTGTCGCCTACGATAAACAAGGATCGGTGTATGCCAGCCGCCTTTGGTGGATGCTCAAAGCGACTGGACATGCCAATGTCCGAGTGTTGGATGGCGGTCTAGATGCTTGGAATGGCCCAATGGGCACCATGCCCCGCAAACCAACCCCTACTCCCCAAGCAATTGAGCCGATGCCTTATGTTGGCCTAGTTCTGGTTGATGAAGTAGTGGGCAATCTTCAGTCTCAGAAAAATCTCATACTGGATGCTAGGGCAAATGATCGCTTTCATGGTCAGAACGAAACCTTAGATCCTATTGGCGGACATATTCCAGGCGCAGCAAATCGTTTCTTTAAGGAGAATCTTTCGGCAACGGCATTTAAAACACCAGAGCAACTCTTCAAAGATTTTGTAGATCAACTTGGCTCCAGAAAGCCATCTGAAGTGATTCATCAGTGCGGTTCGGGTGTTACTGCCTGCCACAATCTTTTAGCAATGGAAGTCGCTGGACTCAGAGGCTCTCGTCTTTATGCGGGCAGCTGGAGTGAATGGTGTGCCGATCCTACAAGACCGGTTGCTACTGATTAAATCATTAATGCAGCAGCGATAGCAAGATTACGAATCCTACGCCGCACGCTATCAGAACTGTTTGACGCAATGACTCTACCCAATGAGGGCGGCGGTGCATTTGTGGAATTAAATCGCTCACTGCGATATAGATAAAACTACTCGACGCAATCACCAGAAGATAAGGCATTGCAGCGTGCGCCTTCTCTAAGAAGAAATAGGCCAACACTCCGCCGAGTACTGCTGCCAACCCACAAATCAGGTTGTACAACAATGCGCGAGCTTTTGAAAATCCCGCATTGAGCAACACAATAAAGTCACCAATCTCTTGCGGAATCTCATGAGCGATGATCGCTATTGCAGTAAAGATGCCAACCTGATAGTCAGCCATAAATGCAGCAGCAATCAAAATACCATCGACAAAATTATGAATGCCATCGCCTACCAAAATCATCCAACCGCTACGGCCTGCATTCTCAGCATCATGCCCATGATGGTGGTGATGACCATCACCTTCATGATGATGGTCATGACGTAGTAAGGCAATTTTCTCGAGCAAGAAGAAGCCCAAAAGCCCAGCGAGCAATGTAGCAAACAATAGTTGAGGGCTTGTACCCTCCATACTGAATGCCTCTGGCAATGAATGCAGCAAAGCGGTAGCTAGCAGAATACCGACCGACAAACTCACCATGTTGTTGACCATCTTCGCAAGCAACGCTACAGAAAAAGTAGCGGCCACTAATACGCTAGCAGCCCCTGCTAAGGCGGTCACAACGAGAATGATTTGCAGAACAGTCATGCGAATTAAGCTACTCCATTTTTCTTAAACCAAGCGATGCACTTCTCCCAACCATCTTTAGCAGGGCCCTCACGATAGGTTGCACGATAGTCAGCATGGAATGCATGCGGAGCATCCGGATACACCTCAAATTGAGATGCTTTAGCAGCAGGATTCTTAGCAGCAGCTTGCGCTAATGCTGCTTTCATCTGATCAACGCTCTCTAATGAAATGCCGGTATCAGCACCGCCATACAAGCCAAGTACTGGAGCTTTTAAGTCAGCAGCAATGTCCACTGGATGACGAGGATTGCCTTCAGTCTTCTCACCAATCAAACGGCCATACCAAGCAACACCAGCACGGACTTGCGGCAAGGTTGCAGAAAGCCAAGTAATACGACCACCCCAACAGAAGCCTGTGACGCCCACTCTTTTAAGATCACCGCCATTTTTACCAGCCCATACCAAAGCAGCCTGCAAATCAATTAAGACCTGTGCATCTGGAGTTTTGGCCACAATATTCTTTTGAATTTCTGCCACTGTTCCATAGGAATTGGGATCACCGGCACGAATGAATTTCTCGGGCGCTATCGCAAGATAACCCAGCTTTGCAAAACGTCTTGTGACATCTGCAATATATTCATGCACGCCAAAGATTTCACTTACCACAATAATGATAGGCAAAGATCCTTTGGATTTTTCAGGGCGCGATACGTAAGCAGGCATCTGGAAGCTTCCTACTGGAATCATTTCCTCGCCAGCTTTCAGGCCCTTGAAATCGGTCTCAATGGCAGCGGCTAGTACCGGCTCAGATGCCGCCACAAATCCAACACCAAGGGCACCTATTGCCGAAGTCTTCATGAAACCTCTTCTACTATTCTGTATTTTTTCAGTCATTCCTGTCTCCTCATCTCTGTTTCTAGTGCGCTTCTTCCCAATTATCACCAATGCCAATACTAACCACCAAGGGCACCTTTAGCTCGGCAACATTACACATTAAATCGGGTAATTTAGCCTGTAGGAGTTCGATTTCATCCATCGGGACGTCAAACACCAATTCATCATGCACCTGAAGCAGTAGTTTTGTTTTCAATTGCTCCTTTTCAAGCCAATCCTCAACTGCAATCATGGCTAATTTAATAAGATCGGCAGCAGTACCTTGCATGGGGGCATTAATTGCAGCACGTTCGGCTCCCTGGCGACGTGGACCATTCGAACCTTTGATCTCTGGCAACCAAAGACGACGCCCAAAGACCGTTTCCACATAACCATTCTCTCTAGCCTCTAAACGAGTGTGCTCCATGTACTGAGCAACCCCAGGGTAGCGGTCGAAGTATTTAGCAATATAGTTTTGGGCTGCGGAGCGCTCGATACCTAAATTGCCAGCCAAACCAAATGCACTCATACCGTAGATCAAACCAAAATTAATGACCTTGGCATAGCGACGCTGCTCAGAGCTCACTTGATCCAATGGAACACCAAAAATCTCAGCGGCAGTTGCTTGGTGGACGTCCTTACCATCTCTAAATGCAGCTAACAAATTGTCATCCTCAGCAATATGCGCCATGATGCGCAGCTCGATTTGGGAATAATCTGCCGAAAGTAATTTGCAACCATCGGCTGGCACAAACGCCTCACGAATACGACGACCCTCTTCGGTCCGCACGGGAATGTTCTGCAAATTAGGGTCGCTAGAGGCTAAGCGCCCAGTCACGGCTGTGGCTTGCGAGAAATTGGTATGCACACGACCCGTTTTTGGATCAGCCATGCGCGGAAGTTTCTCAATATAGGTGGACATCAACTTAGCCAAACTACGATAGTCCAAGATGCGTGCCGGTAAGGGGTAATCTTCTGCTAACTTTTGTAAAACCTCTTCATCAGTAGATGGCGCTCCAGACGGAGTCTTCTTGATCACCGGTAATTCCAGTTGGACAAATAGGATTTCAGCAATCTGTTTGGGTGATTGAATATTGAAAGGTTGTCCAGCAAGTTGATGAATCTCACCCTCTAATTCCAGAAGACGTTTACCAACCTGCTGACCTTGTTTAGCTAATAAAGCGGAATCAATCCGAATACCATTGCGCTCCATGATCCCGAGCACCCGCATCGCTGGCATCTCAATCTTTTCATAGACATACAACAATCCGGGGCTTTCCTGAATCTGCGGCCAGAGCTCTAAATGGAGACGGAGAGTGATGTCTGCATCTTCTGCGGCATAGTCTGTAGCGATTTTGAGATCAACTTGATCAAAGCCAATTTGATGAACTCCTTTGCCGCAGACCTCTTCATAACGAATCGTCTTCATACCCAGATGCCGCTCTGCCAAGCTATCCATATTGTGGGGAAGATGTGACTCCAATACGTAAGACTCCAGCAAGGTATCAAATGCAACACCTTTTAAGGTGATTCCATAATTCGCAAAGATATGTGCGTCGTACTTGAGGTTTTGCCCAAGCTTTAAATGCGCTTTACTTTCTAGCCAAGGCTTTAATTTCGTAAGTACGGCATCACGATTGAGTTGCACTTCACCATTTCGATGTGCGACTGGGATATAGCAGGCCTCCCCCGGCTTTACCGATAGTGAAATCCCCACCAACTCTGCAGCTAGAGCATCAAGGCTAGTGGTTTCGGTATCGACAGCCGTGAGTTCTGCAGACTCAATTTTCTTCAACCACTTCTCAAGACCTACTTCATCAGTAATGCATTCATAGTTTTTGATGATGGCGTCTTGTAAATCTTTTGTATCTTGCGATAAATCTTTAGTGGGCGAGCTTGCAATTGCCCCAGATTTTTTAGGTGAGGCACTCTCATCACTTGCTTGATTGGCGATTGGCGTACCCGCTAAGTCAAAGGTAGACTCAGGAGCCTGATGGGGCGGGCTTGTCAGCTGTTTTTCAACATCTCGCAACCAAGTCTTAAAGGCATAACGCTCAAATAGCTCTCGCAGTAGAGCGGCATCTTCAGATTTCGCATGAAGATCATCTAGGCCTGGTAAATGCGGAGATAAATCACAATCGGTTTTAACGGTAATCAGTTGACGTGCTTGAGGCAACCACTCTAATGAGGCACGTAGGTTTTCTCCAACAACACCTTTTACCTGATCGGCATTGGCCATTAAATGATCAAGATCACCAAATTCTGCTAACCATTTATTCGCTGTCTTGGGCCCCGCTTTTGGAACACCGGGAACGTTATCGACTGCATCACCAATAATGGATAAGTAGTCGACGATGCGTTCAGGTGGTACTCCAAATTTTTCAATCACGCCATTGATATCTAACTTTTCATTCGTCATCGTATTAATCAAGGTGACTGATGGATTTACCAATTGCGCTAAATCTTTATCTCCAGTGGAGATGATGGTTTCCCAACCAGCTTGAGTCGCCTGACAAGCCAATGTGCCAATCACATCATCAGCCTCTACCCCAGAAACCATTAATACCGGCCAACCCAAAGCTTTCACAATGGCATGAATCGGCTCGATTTGTTTGACCAAATCCTCAGGCATTGGGGAGCGATGAGCCTTGTACTCGGAGTACATTTCATCCCGGAAGGTCTTGCCCTTGGCATCAAAAACGCAGGCAATATGGTCAGCTTTGAGCTCAGACCGAGCTCGGCGCATCATATTAACCATGCCATAGATGGCCCCGGTGGGCTCTCCAGCCGCATTTCTGAGGTCTGGCATGGCATGGAAGGCGCGATAGAGGTAGCTAGAACCGTCTACCAACAAGAGTCTATGTTTAGTCATACCGCAATCGTACAATCTAGTTGTGAATTGCCTACAGGTCTGGTTAAGGAACCAGCCTAGAGTGGGCTTAAAAAGGTGAAAAATGATGCATGTTCTAACTAACTTAACCAGCCACATCCTCAATCAAAACCTAGCTCTCATGAGTATTTTGGTGGTTTTTGGACTTCTAGGATCTAGCTCAGTACAGGCCCAGAATAACAGTCAGGCCCTGAGCCCTTCAGAGCTGAACCGAATCAACAATCAGCCACTTGCACCTATTGCAACCCCATCTGGCGCCCTAAATTCTCCACAAAGCCGCAGCCCTAGCTATAAGTACAAAGATGCAAATGGTACAGAAATTACAGAATACAAAGATACAAATAGCCCAACGCAAGTTCAAGTAAAAACAAAGTACACGACCTATGAAATGTCCCCTCCAGACTCCGTAAAGCCTGGAGCGCAATCTGGTGAAGGTAATTTACTGAGCGTGCCAAGTATCAGTATTCCGATTCAGTAAAAAATTCACAGAATATTCGCTGCTATATGGCTGTTTTCACACCGATTGAACTCGACGATATTTCTCATTGGATCTCCGAAGACTTCAACATTGGTCAAGCCAGCGAAATTCGTGGAATTCATGGCGGTATTGAAAACTCGAATTTTTTTCTCGACACCATTCAAGCTGGCAAAAAACAAGAATACGTTTTAACCATCTTTGAAAGACTGTCAGCGCAACAGCTGCCCTACTACCTTGAGTTAATGCGCCACCTGGCAAACAAGGACATCCCTGTTCCAAAGCCGATTGAGAATCACAAAGGTGAAATTCTGTTTTCCCTCAAAGGTAAGCCAGCAGCCATTGTTAGCAAGCTACCAGGCCTATCCAGACTTCAGCCAGAAGCAAAGCACTGCGCCATGGTTGGCGAGATGCTCGCCAAGATGCATTTAGCTGGAAAAGATTTTGCAAAGACTCAAGAGAACTTGCGCAGTTTGGGATGGTGGCAAAAAACTATTCCATTAGTGTTACCGCATCTTAATACCTCACAAAAAGATTTACTCACTCACGAGCTAGCTACTCAAGAAGCATTTTTCAGCTCAGCCGCTTATGACACCATTCCCCAAGGTGCTAGCCACTGCGATCTCTTTCGCGACAACGTCTTGTTTGACACACAAGGATCAACTGATACTTCACAGGATCAATTAGGTGGTTTCTTTGACTTTTATTTTGCCGGTACTGACAAGTGGGTGTTTGATCTTGCAGTTACTGCAAATGATTGGTGTCTTGCAGATAACAAACAAGACTTAGATCCTGAGCGTCTTAATGCACTCATGAATGCTTATCAAGCAGTACGCCCTTTAACCAAAGAAGAGCAAGCAAGCTGGCCTCTCATGCTGCGTGCAGCAGCTCTTCGTTTTTGGGTATCCCGCCTTTGGGACTTTTATTTACCGAGAGATGCACAAATGCTGACACCTCATGACCCGACTCACTTTGAGCGCATTCTTCTAAGTCGTCGATCTCTATGAAACTGAATTCCGTCGCCCCCAAAGAAGGCTATACCTGGATTAGACAGGGTATTTGGCTATTCAAGCAGAATCCCCTTGGGTTCTTGATGCTGGTCTTTATGTATATCTTTGCTGCTCAATTGGCAGTAATTGTTCCAGTAATTGGTGTATTTGCTGTACTACTGCTGACACCAACATTATCGGCCGGCTTTATGACCGCTTGCCGTCAAGCAATTCAGAAAGAGCGCATCAGCCCAATGGTGTATTTAATCGCACTGAGATCTAGCGCGCTCGTTCGTAAACGCATTTTGCAATTGGGCTTGGTATATGCAGCGCTGATTTTGCTGATGAGTTTTGCATTAAGTCTCTTGGTTGATTTTGAATTACTGATTCCATTAATGACAAGCGATAAAGCCATCACGCCTGAGGCACTCCGCCAAATTTATTTGGTACTTTTTTTCGGAGGTCTTCTATACGTTCCGATAGCAATGCTGATGTGGTTCTCTCCAGTATTGATAGCCTGGGCAGATATGTCAGTTGCTCAAGCGCTCTTTTCGAGCTGCCTAGCTTGTTGGACTAATAAAGCAGCGTTCTTTTTGTATCTCTCGATTTGGAGCGTGATTCTAATTGCTATTCCACTAACAGTGGGCATGATTTTTGATGCGATCGATTTGGGTCAAGCAGCTTCTTTCATCATTGCGCCACTCTCCATGGCTGGCTTAACGGTCATGCACTGCTCTTTCTATGCAACTTGGAAGGCCTGCTTTACTGAAGAAGAAGTATTGGCTTCTTAAGATTTTCTAGGGTCATCAGTCAATTGCAGCAAGCTTAGCAATACTAAGTTGCAACCACTTTACGCCGTGGCGCTTGAAGCTCACTTGAGCGCGCGCATCAGCATCAACACCTTCTAAGCCAGTAACGCGACCCTCACCAAACTTGGTGTGAAATACATTCTGGCCAATCGTAAATGGATAATTTCCCCGTGGAGGAGAGGCCAATCTCTTTACCTCAGTGGAGGCAGACCCTACTCGCTTAGTAGGTCTTTGATGTTCACTGCCAGAGTCAAAGAAGTCATTGGATTCATACTCGCGTTGGCGGGTATAGCCATCTTGCCAGGTAGATCCCGATCTAGTGCTGCCACCCCAACGCGCATCTTTTGCTTTGGGCGTTAACCACTTCAAAGATTCGGAGGGTAATTCTTCCAAAAAACGGGAAGGCATGTTGTAGCGTACTTGTCCATGCAGCATGCGTGACTGGGTATGAGATAAATACAAACGCTCTTTCGCACGCGTAATTGCAACATACATCAAACGCCGCTCTTCCTCTAGACCATTTTGTTCATTGATACTATTTTCATGGGGGAACAGACCCTCTTCAAGACCCGTAATAAATACCGAAGTGAACTCCAATCCTTTTGCAGAGTGCACTGTCATTAACTGCACTGCATCTTGCCCAGCTTGGGCTTGGTTATCGCCCGCCTCTAAAGAGGCATGGGATAAGAAGGCGGCTAGAGGTGACACCTCCACAACGCCAGGCGCATTTTCACCAGGCAGCATCGCTGCTGCGGCATCCTGGCCATAACCCTCTTCTGCAATAAAGGCAGTAGCAGCATTAATTAATTCTTGTAAGTTCTCTACGCGATCTTGACCTTCGCGCTCTGAAAGGTAATGCTGAATCAAACCACTATGCTGAATCACAAACTCAACTGTTTCAGGTAGCGTGTTGTGACGCGTAGCTTCACGCATATGATCCACTAAGCGTACGAACCCACCGAGCGCAGCACCAGCCTTACCCTCTAAAGAAGATGCAGCTGTATATAAAGAAGATTGCTGATTTCTAGCAGCATCTTGCAAGGCCTCGATGGATCTCGCACCAATACCACGGGTTGGGAAATTAACCACCCTTGAGAATGAAGTGTCATCATTCGGGTTCTCAAGTAAACGCAAATAAGCAAGCGCATGTTTAATTTCAGCGCGCTCGAAGAATCGCAATCCGCCATATACGCGATAGGGAATAGCAGCGGAGAATAAGGCGTGCTCAATGATGCGGGACTGTGCATTGCTTCTATAAAGCAATGCTACTTCCGTACGTTTCATTCCGCTATTAATGAGCGCCTTAATTTCATCAACTAACCAAGCAGCTTCAGCATGATCACTTGGTGCTTCGTAAATTCTGACTGGCTCACCATGACCTGCATCAGTTCTGAGATTTTTACCAAGACGCTCAGAGTTATTGGCAATTAAATGATTTGCCGTGTCCAGAATGTGACCGTGTGAGCGGTAGTTCTGCTCCAACTTCACCATCAATGGGTGAAACTGCTTTTCATAAAGCCGCATGTTTTCAACGTCAGCACCACGGAAAGCATAGATACTTTGATCATCATCACCCACTGCAAAGACGGAACTACTTCCAGCACCACTCACATTAATACGACTGGCATCATGACCTGATAATAATTTGAGCCAAGCGTATTGCAAGGCATTGGTGTCCTGAAACTCATCAATCAAAATATGGCGGAAGCGTTCTTGATAATGCGTCCGAATTGCTTCGCTGTGTTTCAGTAATTCATAGCTACGCAAAAGGAGCTCAGCAAAATCGACTACGCCTTCACGCTGACATTGTTCGTCATAGGCAGCATAAAGTTGCGCCATCTTCGCCTGAAAATCATCGCCAACCGATAAATCTTTGGCGCGCTGTCCGCGTTCTTTGGCATGAGCAATAAAGTACTGCAACTGTTTTGGGGGGTACTTTTCATCATCTACCTTCAAGCCCTTCAAAAGACGCTTAATAGCTGAAAGTTGATCTTGGGTATCTAAAATCTGAAAAGTCGATGGCAAACCAGCCTCTTTGTGATGAGCTCGCAATAAACGGTTACAAAGGCCATGGAAGGTGCCGATCCACATACCCCGAGTGTTGATAGGCAACATGGTACTTAAGCGCACCATCATCTCTTTAGCGGCTTTATTGGTAAAAGTGACCGCTAGGACGCCAATCGGGGATACCTGACCAGTCTGAATCAACCAGGCTATACGGGTGGTGAGGACGCGGGTCTTACCGCTACCAGCCCCAGCCAAAATCAAGGCAGATTGGGCTTGGCCGTTTTCATTGACAGGCGGGAGGGTCACTGCCTCGCGCTGTTCTGGATTGAGGTTCGCGAGCAAGTCAGAGTACATCGCCCCAATTATAATTTGCCTCTTATGCCAAATGCCTCAAATACCCCTAATTCACCAGCGGCCAGTTCTGCAGACGAACTCGCCAAATCCTATGAACCCGCCCCGATCGAAGCCTATTGGGGCCCTGAGTGGGAACGCAGGGGTATTGCTGATGCCAGCATGGATGAAGACAAAGGTGACTTTTCAATTCAACTGCCACCACCGAACGTCACCGGCACCTTACACATGGGTCACGCTTTTAATCAGACCATCATGGATGGCCTGGTACGTCATGCCCGTATGTCTGGCAAAAATACTTTGTGGGTTCCAGGAACTGACCACGCAGGTATCGCCACCCAAATCGTTGTTGAGCGCCAGCTCGATGCCCAAAAAGTTTCTCGCCATGATTTAGGTCGTGAGAAATTTTTAGAAAAAGTATGGGAGTGGAAAGAAACTTCCGGCAATACCATCACCCGTCAGATTCGCCGCTTAGGTGCCTCGATTGATTGGGGCAAAGAATATTTCACGATGGACAGCAAAATGTCCAAGGCAGTGGTGGAAGTATTTGTACGCTTACATGAGCAAGGTTTAATTTATCGCGGCAAACGTTTAGTTAACTGGGATCCTGTTTTAGGAACTGCCGTATCTGATTTAGAAGTAGTCAGCGAAGAAGAAGATGGTTCGATGTGGCATATCCGCTATCCACTAGCTGATGGCTCGGGCCACTTAACCGTTGCCACCACCCGCCCAGAAACTCTGCTGGGTGACGTTGCGGTGATGGTGAACCCAGAAGATGAACGCTATAAACATCTCATTGGTAAGTCAGTCAACCTACCTTTATGCAATCGTCAAATTCCGATCATTGCAGATGACTATGTTGATTTGAACTTTGGTACTGGTGTGGTGAAGGTAACTCCTGCGCATGACTTTAATGACTACGCAGTAGGACAACGTCATCAATTACCGCTCATCAACATTCTCACTTTGGATGCCAAGATTAATGAGAATGCGCCAGCTGCTTACCAAGGTATGGAGCGCTTTGCCGCTCGTAAACAAATTGTTTCTGATTTAGATGCAGCAGGCCTATTAGAAAAAGTTCAGCCACACAAGCTCATGGTGCCACGGGGTGATCGCACCCAAACGATTATTGAACCCATGCTTACAGACCAATGGTTTGTAGCAATGTCTAAGCCAAGTCCTGATAACAAATATCAACCTGGCTCATCCATCGCTGGCGCTGCCTTAGATGCAGTTACTAAAGGTGACATTAAGCTCGTTCCAGAAAACTGGATTAATACTTATACGCAGTGGCTAGCCAATATTCAAGACTGGTGCATCTCTCGTCAACTCTGGTGGGGCCATCAAATCCCGGCTTGGTATGGCGATGATGGTCAGATCTTTGTTGCGCGCTCTGAAGAAGAAGCCAAAGCGAAAGCTGCTGCTGCAGGCTATACCGGCAAACTTAATCGTGACCCTGATGTTCTAGATACCTGGTTTAGCTCAGCCCTGGTTCCATTCAGCTCTCTGGGCTGGCCTGAAGAAACGCCTGCTTTAAATCACTTCTTGCCATCGTCAGTTTTAGTGACTGGCTTTGACATCATTTTCTTCTGGGTAGCGCGCATGGTCATGATGACCTGCCACTTCACTGGCAAGGTGCCATTCCATACTGTCTACGTCCATGGCTTAGTACGCGATGCCGAAGGTCAAAAGATGAGTAAGTCCAAAGGCAATACCTTAGACCCCATTGATTTGATCGATGGCATCCAGATTGAAGAGTTGGCCGGAAAACGTACCACTGGCTTGATGAATCCCAAGCAAGCAGAAAGCATTAGCAAGAAAACTAAGAAAGAGTTTCCAGATGGCATTCCTGCTTTTGGAACGGATGCCTTGCGTTTTACTTTTGCGTCTCTGGCATCTCTTGGTCGCAATATTAATTTTGACCAGAAGCGTTGTGAGGGCTATCGCAACTTCTGCAATAAGCTTTGGAATGCAACTCGCTTTGTTTTGATGAACTGTCCAGGTAGCGATGAAGACAATGGCTTAGCACCTTGTGACAATCAATGCGGGCCCGAAGGTTATTTAGATTTCTCACCGGCAGATAAATGGATTGTTTCTCAATTACAAAGAACTGAGGCTGAGGTTGCTAAAGGCTTTGAGAACTATCGCTTTGACAACATTGCCGGCAGCATCTACCAATTTGTTTGGGATGAGTATTGCGACTGGTATCTAGAGCTTGCTAAGGTCCAACTGCAAACAGGAACTCTGGCACAACAACGCGCTACCCGCCGCACCCTATTGCGCGTCCTTGAAACCATCTTACGAATGGCGCACCCACTGATTCCATTTATCACCGAGACTCTTTGGCAAACTGTTGGTCCAAAGTCTGGAAAAGATTTGGCTAAACAAGCGAAGCAAACGATTGCACTCCAGCCCTACCCCGTTTCTCAGCCAGAAAAAATCGATGAGAAAAGCGAGGCCTGGGTAGCACAAATCAAAGCGATTGTGGATGCCTGCAGAAACTTGCGCGGTGAAATGCAAGTTCCTCCTGGTCAAAAAGTACCACTTTGGATTTATGGTCCAGAAGAATTCCTAGCAAGAGCTACCCCTTATTTGACAGCCCTCGCTAAATTAACTGAAGTCAAAATCTATAGCGATGAGTCTGCCCTAGAAAAAGATGCTCCTGGGGCACCAATTGCTCTGATAGGTAATATCAAACTCTTGCTCAAAATTGAGGTGGATGTTGCCGCTGAACGCATTCGCCTTAGCAAAGAAATTGAGCGTCTTGCAAATGAGATCGGCAAGGCCAAGGGCAAATTAAGCAATGAGAGCTTTGTGGCTCGCGCACCAGCTGAGGTTGTCGCCCAAGAACAGCAACGTCTGACTGGTTTTGAGCAAAATCATGAGAAGCTTGTTGCACAATTAGAGCGTCTGAAATAAAACTGCAGCAAATCCAGAGCGATCGGAATCCTTATGCCATTAGCCACTAAAGCCGTTACCAAAGCCGTTTTTCCTGTTGCCGGTTTAGGCACTCGTTTCTTGCCTGCCACCAAGGCAAGCCCGAAAGAGATGCTCAATGTGGTTGATAAACCTCTCATTCAGTATGCGGTTGAAGAAGCTATTGCCGCCGGTATTACTGAAATGATTTTTGTTACCGGTCGCAGCAAGCGTGCGATTGAAGATCACTTTGATAAAGCGTATGAACTTGAAGCAGAGCTTGAGGCTAAAAATAAAACAGCTTTACTAGAGATAGTCCGCAGCGTTAAACCCAGTCACGTGGATTGTGTGTACGTCCGCCAACCTGAAGCCTTAGGTCTAGGTCATGCAGTGTTGTGTGCTGAAAAATTAGTTCGTGACGAACCCTTTGCCATCATCCTAGCGGATGACTTATTGGATGGGCAAACACCCGTACTCAAGCAAATGCTCAAGGTGTTTGATGAGCAAAATGGTTCTGTGATTGCTGTAGAGAAAATCGATCCCGCTAAGAGCGGTTCATACGGCATCGTCTCTGGCGCTGAAGTGGCCAAGGGCATCTACCGTCTTAACGGCATTGTAGAAAAGCCGCAACCTAAAGATGCCCCCTCTAACTTAGCTGTTGTGGGTCGCTATGTTCTATCCTCTGATATTTTCAGTCACATTCGCAATCTCAAACCTGGTGCTGGTGGCGAGATTCAATTGACTGATGCAATTGCTTCCTTACTCAAAGAAGAGCCTGTATTTGCTTATGAATACGATGGTGTTCGCTATGACTGCGGTAGCAAGCTTGGCTACCTCAAGGCTTCGGTTGAATTCGCCTTACGCCATCCTGAGTTGAGCTCTGACTTTGCAGCCTACTTAAAGGGCCGCTCCTTAACCTAAGACGTTTGGGTTTTCCGGATCTTGCTTATCTTCTCTTGAGGAAGAAAACCAGGACATCACCTTCAGTAGTGCTGGCAATGAGTTCATTGCCGGTTTGTTTGGCAAACGCTGGAAAGTCGTGTGCCGCACCTGCATCAGTAGCCTTAACCTTCAGCACATCCCCCGATTGCAAAGTTGCCAAAGCCTTCTTGGTGCGCAAAATTGGTAAGGGGCAATTCATGCCAATCGCATCTACCTCTGCGGTAAAGACAATATTTTGATCGCTCATTTGCTAGCCACCCAGTCTTTAACACCTTCCAATGCCGCGCCCAACTTGCTTGGGTCATTACCACCAGCCATTGCCATTTCTGGCTTACCGCCACCCTTGCCGCCTACTTGCTGAGCAACAAAGTTCACGAGATCACCTGCTTTTACTTTTCCGATAGAGTCAGCAGTCACGCCGGCAATCAGACTGACCTTATCGCCCTGGACAGATGCCAACACAATTGCTGCAGTTTTAAGTTTAGCTTTGAGTGCATCCATCGTTTCACGTAAGACCCCTGCATCAGCACCATCTAAACGGGCCGCTAATACTTTGAGGCCATTGATATCAATTGCTTGACCAGCTAACTCGTCACCTTGGCTTGCAGCCAACTTCGAGTTCACCTTTTCTAGCTCACGTTCAGCATGGCGCAAGCTCTCTTGTAATTGCGCAACGCGGTTTACTAAGTCGCCTGGATGGGTTTTCAGAATCGCTGCAGCTTCATTAATCTTATCTTCCATGCTTTGTAGGAATTGAAGCGCATTATTACCAGTGACCGCCTCAACACGGCGAATACCAGCAGCTACACCACCCTCAGAAACAATCTTGAGGCTACCGATATCACCAGTGCGAGATACGTGCGTACCGCCACACAACTCTTTAGAGCTACCAATTTCTAGAACGCGCACTTCTTCGCCATACTTTTCACCAAAAAGCATCATGGCACCAGTCTTTTGGGCATCGTCTAAAGACATCACCTTGCCTGAGGTAGCAGTGTTCTCCAAAATCTCTTGATTCACAATGTCTTCTATTTTGCGAATTTGCTCAGCTGTAATAGGGGCATTGTGCGTAAAGTCAAAACGGGTCTTAGAAGCATCTACTAATGAACCTTTTTGCTGTACATGATCGCCTAGCACTTCGCGCAAAGCTTTGTGCAGAATATGGGTAGCGCTGTGATTACGCATGGTATCGGTTCTTTGCTGAACATCAACTAAAGCATTGAGCGCATCACCCACCTTCAGCTCACCCTCGAGTAGCTCACCCTGATGCCCAAAGACATCAGCCTGAATCTTGAAGGTATCTTCCACTGCAAAGCGAACGGTCTCATTGCGAAGCTCGCCTTTATCGCCAACCTGGCCACCAGACTCCGCATAGAAAGGAGTGTGATCCAACACGATCACTACAGCATCACCCGCCTTCACTGACGTCACAGGAGATCCATCCACATACAAAGCGCTTACCCTAGCGCCCTCGTGTTTTAAGGTGTTGTAACCATGAAATTGAGTAGGCTGGCCTTTGTAATCCAAGCCTTGAGCAACTTTGAACTTACCGGCCGCCCTAGCTTGATCGCGCTGCTTTTGCATTGCCACTTCAAAACCTACGGCATCAACTGTCACACCACGCTCACGACAAACGTCAGCCGTTAAATCTAGAGGGAAACCAAAAGTATCATGCAAGCGGAAAGCAGTTTCTCCATCAACTACTTTTGCACCGCCTGCCAATGCGCCATCCAGTATTTCCATACCATTGGCAATCGTTTGGAAGAACCGCTCTTCTTCTTGCTTCAGCACTTCAGCCACTTTATCTTGAGCAGCACGCAACTCTGGATAAGCTTCGCCCATCTCTTTTACCAAGGAAGGTACTAATTGGTAAAAGAATGGTTTACGTGCGCCTAACTTATAGCCATGACGAATGGCACGACGGGCAATACGACGCAATACATATCCGCGGCCTGCATTACCCGGAATCACGCCATCGACAACGATAAAGCTGCAAGCACGAATGTGGTCAGCAATCACTTTCAGAGATGGGCTTTGCGCATCACAGTTTTGGCCACCAGCAGCATCCACTGCATCCTTGGAAGCCTTGAGGAGATTGACGAAAAGATCAATCTCATAGTTAGAATTTACATGCTGCAAAACAGCAGCAATACGCTCAAGACCCATGCCAGTATCCACGCTGGGCTTGGGTAGTAAATGCATGACACCTGCTTCATCGCGGTTGAACTGCATGAAGACGTTGTTCCAAATTTCAATATAGCGATCACCATCTTCATCTGGACTGCCTGGAGGGCCGCCAGGAATATGATCGCCGTGGTCATAGAAAATTTCTGTACAAGGACCACATGGTCCGGTATCACCCATCATCCAGAAATTGTCAGAAGCGTAACGCGCGCCCTTGTTATCGCCGATACGAATAATGCGGTCTGCTGGAATGCCAATCTGCTTATTCCAAATCTCATAAGCCTCGTCATCCTCGGCATACACAGTGACCAATAGCTTTTCTTTGGGCAACTTAAATTCTTGCGTCAATAAATCCCATGCAAGCTGAATCGCATCCTTCTTGAAGTAATCTCCAAACGAAAAATTACCCAACATCTCAAAAAAGGTGTGGTGACGTGCGGTATAGCCAACGTTATCCAAGTCATTGTGTTTACCGCCCGCCCGGATGCACTTTTGTGCAGTCGTGGCCCGGCTGTAGGGACGCTTATCAAAGCCTAAAAACACGTCTTTGAACTGGTTCATACCCGCATTGGTAAATAGCAAGGTAGGATCATCCCCCGGAACTACCGGACTGGATGGAACGATTTGGTGGCCTTTTCGGGCAAAGAAATCCAGGTATGCCTGGCGAATTTGGGAGACTTTCATGGCAATAATTATCGCATTGGCCACCTTCTAGGGCAAACCCTAGAAAAGATACCCCTTGGGTGCTTTACAATCCCACAACATCAATAAATAGATCGGCGTTTGAGTCGATTCACAAGGAGCACAACTTGAAAGTTCGCAACCAACGGGATTTGGGGGCTGGGATCATGTATATGGTCATTGGCGCCTTCTTTGCCATCATAGCAACCCGATACCAAATGGGCACTGCGGCCAAAATGGGTCCTGGCTATTTCCCATTCTATTTAGGCCTTCTGATGTTCTTCCTGGGCTTGCTAGTAGCCGTTAAGGCATTTAGCGCTAAAGCTGCGATTGAATCAATCCCCAAATTTAACTGGCGGATCATTGCTCAAATTACTGGTGCTGTAGTTCTCTACGGACTTTTGCTTCCAAGACTCGGTTTTCTGATTGCTGTGGTGGTTTTGGTTTTCGTAGCAGCAAGTGCCAGCAGAGAGTTCACCTGGAAAGGTACTCTGATTAATGCTGCCTTCTTAGTGACCTTCACTTACTCAGTTTTTGTATTGGGTCTGAAACTTCAGTTCCCGCTCCTGCCAGCATTCCTACAACAATAAAGAACCGGGACACTACAAAATGGATTTATTTGCTAATTTAGGTCTCGGTTTTGAAACCGCATTTACCTTACAAAATCTCATGTACTGCCTCATCGGCTGTATTTTGGGAACTCTCATCGGCGTGCTGCCTGGCTTAGGCCCTATCGCTACTATTGCGATGCTTTTACCAGCAACCTACGCATTACCTCCAATTGCTGCATTGATCATGTTGGCTGGTATTTATTACGGCTCACAGTATGGCGGATCTACAACAGCGATTCTTCTCAACATTCCCGGGGAGACGTCGTCAGTGGTGACCGCAATTGATGGCTACCAAATGGCCCGCAATGGCCGGGCTGGTGTCGCTTTGTTTACTGCTGGAACCGCATCCTTCTTTGCAGGTTGTGTAGCAACTTTAGTCTTAGCTGCTTTTGCTGCCCCACTCTCGCAGCTTGCGTTTAAGTTTGGTCCTGCGGAGTACTTCTCGCTGATGGTCTTAGGTCTAATTGGTGCGGTTGTTCTGGCATCCGGCTCTTTGATCAAAGCGATCGGCATGATCATCTTGGGTTTGTTAATGGGCTTAATTGGTACTGACGTGAACTCTGGTGTTTCACGCTATGCGTTTGATATTCCTGAATTGAGCGATGGCATCGGTTTCGTTGCGGTTGCTATGGGTGTATTTGGCTTCGCTGAAATCATGGGCAACCTTGAAAAAACTGGTGACGACGAAGGCTTCCTCAATAAATTGACCAGTATGGTTCCAAGCAAAAACGATTTAAAGCGTATGGTCCCATCCATTTTGCGTGGCACAACGATTGGTTCCGTCTTAGGTATCCTGCCTGGCGGCGGCGCAGCCTTGGCAGCATTCGGCGCCTACTCAGTTGAAAAGAAATCCTCCAAGTACAGCCATGAATTTGGTAAGGGTGCGATTGAAGGTGTTGCAGGTCCTGAGGCAGCAAACAATGCTGCAGCTCAAACCTCATTCATTCCACTACTGACTTTAGGTATCCCACCAAATGCTGTGATGGCGTTGATGGTTGGTGCGATGACTATTCATAACATTCAGCCAGGTCCACAAGTGATGACCAGCAACCCAGCATTGTTCTGGGGCTTGATCGCGTCGATGTGGATTGGTAACGTGATGCTGATTCTCTTGAACTTGCCACTGATTGGTATCTGGGTAAAGCTCTTGAAGATTCCTTATCGCTTCCTATATCCAGCAATTTTGGTGTTCTGCTGTATCGGTGTGTACACCGTGAACAACACCGTGTTTGACGTATACGTAACTGCAGGCTTTGGCTTGATTGGTTACCTGTTCTTCAAACTTGGTTGTGAACCTCCTCCATTGCTTTTGGGCTTCGTGCTCGGACCAATGATGGAAGAGAACTTCCGTCGTGCACTATTACTGTCACGCGGCGACTTCACCACCTTCCTGACACGCCCACTTTCCTTAGGGTTGCTGATTGCCGCAGCCCTTTTGGTAGTGATCGTGGCCCTGCCAGCAGTGAAGAAGACTCGCGAAGAGGCATTTGCCGAAGAAGATTAAATTTAATCATCCAACAGGAAACGAGCCCGCAGCAGTTTGCGGGCTTTTTCTTTATGGGTCATGGTTTTCTCTACAATGTGGCTATGTCCCAAGATAGCAAACCCTCTAAAGCCAATACTAGTGCTTTGGCCGAGCCCTCCAACTTCTTACGTCAGATCATTGATCATGACTTAGCAAGTGGTGCTTTTTCACAGAGAACCAATTTGGCTGGCGAGGTAATTCCATCGATCATCACCCGTTTTCCGCCCGAACCAAATGGCTATTTACATATTGGTCATGCAAAAAGTATTTGCTTAAACTTTGGGCTTGCCGCTGACTACAACAATCAGCCCGGTGGCGCGCGTTGCAATATGCGACTTGATGACACCAACCCAGTTAAGGAGGATGTTGAATACGCCGACAGTATTTTGGATGCTGTCAAATGGTTAGGCTTTGATTGGGGCACTCACCTTTACCATGCGAGCGACTACTTTGATCGTCTTTACGAATTTGCCGAAATTCTGATTCAGAATGGCAAAGCTTATGTCGATAGCCAAAGCGCTGATGATATTCACACCAATCGTGGCAACTTTGGTCAAGCTGGAAAAAATAGTCCTTATCGAGATCGCAGTCCAGAGGAGAACCTTTCTCTGTTCCGTGAGATGCGGGATGGCAAGTTCAAAGATGGTGAACACGTTCTACGCCTAAAGATTGATATGGCGCATCCGAATATTGTGATGCGTGACCCAGTGGTCTACCGTATTCGCCACACCGATCACCATCGCACGGGCAGTAAGTGGTGCATTTACCCCTTGTACGACTTCACGCACTGTATTTCTGATGCGCTAGAGAATGTCTCTCACTCTATTTGTACGCTTGAGTTTGAAAACAATCGCCCTCTTTACGATTGGATCGTCAATTCTCTTAAAGAATTGGGTGTGTTTAAAGATCCCGTGCCACATCAGTATGAATTTGCACGTCTGAATTTGACTTACACCATCACTAGTAAACGCAAGTTATTGCAACTTGTAGAAGAAAAGCATGTTGATGGCTGGGATGATCCCCGCATGCCGACCATTGTCGGTATCCGTCGTCGCGGCTACACCCCAGAAAGTATTCGCTTGTTCTGCGAGCGTATTGGTGTATCCAAAGCAGATAGCTGGATCGATATGAGCACTTTGGATCAAGCCCTGCGAGATGATCTTGAAGTCAGAGCGCCCCGCGCTACAGCAGTACTCAAGCCACTCAAGCTGGTGATTGAAAACTTTGATGCTGCTAGCAAAGAATCATGCTCAGCGCCACGTCATCCACAGCATCCTGAATGGGGTAATCGTGAATTTAATTTCACCCGCGAATTGTGGATTGAAGAAGATGACTTCATGAAAGAACCTATTAAAGGTTTCTTCAGATTATTTCCACCTATTGGAGATCAGCCTGGAAGCCGTGTACGTTTGCGTCATGGCTTTGTAATTGAATGCACCGGCTTTGAGACTGATGCCAATGGCAATGTCATTCAGGTGAACGCGACCCACTTCCCTGATAGCAAGAGCGGTACTCCTGGCTCAAATAACTATAAGGTGAAAGGCAATATTCACTGGATTAGCGCTGCTGAAGCTATTGCTACTGAAGTGCGTCTATACGATCACCTCTTTAGCGACCCGCATCCCGATAGTGGTGATAAGAATTTCTTGGACGCCATTAATCCGAACTCTAAGCAAACCATTTCTGCTTACCTAGAACCTTGTATGAGGGATATCAAAGCTGGAGAACGTTTCCAGTTTGAGCGCCATGGCTACTTTGTTGCTGACGAATCTGATTCAAAACCTGGTAAGCCGGTATTTAATCGTACCGTTGGCCTTAAGGATTCTTGGAAATAGTTTTCAGAAAATGGCCTACGCTCGGATAGCATAGCGGCCTTTTTAATTCATGCAGGCGGGTATTGGTTACTCTTCTTGACTCACGCATAAATGACCACAGCATTGGGCTGACTAATTTTTGTAATTGAGCGCCCGGCATTCTAGGCGGTCGATCTAGACCGAAAGCATCAGCCACCTCATCAAAGTAATCACCCATTTTGGTTTCACCACCGTCACACGTATTGATAACTCTCTGTGGCCTGCCGTGATAAACCGCAGCACATACTAAGCTCGCTAAATCATCGCTATGAATGTGATTGGAATAAGCGTCCTCTTCAGAAATTAGTGCTGGTGTTTTAGACTGCAGACGCTCAATAGGTAGACGGTTGGCGGCATAAATTCCTGGCACACGCAAAATCGTTAAAGCCACCCCATGAGCGGGTGCCCATAAACGTAATGCGCGCTCAGCATCCACTCTTCTTTGGGCGCGCTCACTCTGAGGGCTGACTGGGGTTGCTTCGCTGACTTTAGCGCCCCCATGATCCCCATAGACACCTGTGGTGCTGATATAGATTAGACGCCTGACGGCATTAGATCCTTGGGCTAAAATTCGGATTAGGTTGCGGGTTCGGCAATCACGATTTCCTTGGTTTTGGGGGGGTGCTAGATGAATGATGGTTTGAGCTAAACCCGATAGGCGCCACAAAGTTTCTGGCTGATCCAGATTACCCAACAGTGGAATCGCGCCAGCCTCCCTCAACTCCTGAAAACGACTTTGTTGAGAAGTTAAAGCAAAAACTCGATGACTACGGGCAAGCTGTTTTACCACCCGAAGACCAATGTCACCGCAGCCAATAATCAGGATTGAAGGTTTACCAAAAGATTGCATAAGTAATATCGTAACGATTTATTGAAAGGAATGAGAGTGTCTTATCAGGTCACGCTCAAAACGAGCGGCAAACAATTTACCGTTAACCAAGATGAAACACTCCTGGAGGCCGCTCTGCGTCAAGGCATCAAGCTGCCCTATGGCTGCAAAAACGGTGCTTGCGGATCCTGCAAAGGCAAAATCATCGAAGGTCAGGTAACCCATGGCCAGCATAGCGAGAGCGCCTTAAGTAAGTCTGATGAGACTACCGGTAGCACTTTATTTTGTTGCGCCCATCCCCAGTCCGATCTGTTGATTGAGGCTCGTGAAGTTCAGGGCGCTGGCGATATTGCTATTCGGAAAGTTCCTTGTCGAGTCAATACGATTGAACGTCCTAGTCATGATGTCACTATTTTGAAGCTACAACTTCCAGCTGCTGAACGCTTTCAGTTCCTGGCAGGCCAGTATCTGGAGTTCCTCCTTAAGGATGGCCAGCGCCGTGCCTACTCCATTGCCAATGCCCCAGACCAAGAAGGTCCGCTTGAGTTACATATCCGTCATTTACCTGGCGGCGTATTTACCGACTTTGTGTTTGGGACAAGCAGCCCGGCATTGAAAGAAAAAGATATCCTGCGCTTTGAAGGTCCTTTGGGTAGCTTCTTTCTCAGAGAAGATTCTCAGAAACCCATCGTTTTTGTTGCTGCAGGGACTGGCTTTGCCCCGATCAAATCCATCATCGAGCAAATGCAGGCTAAAAAGATTCAAAGGCCCATTGAGCTTTATTGGGGTGGACGTCGCCCTGGCGATCTCTACCTAGATGATTTATGCAAGGCCTGGCAAAAAGAGATTCCTAATCTCAAGTACATTCCGGTGATCTCAGATGCCCTTGAAGAGGATGCCTGGAGTGGTCGAATTGGTTTTGTCCATCAAGCTGTGATGGCAGATCATCCCGATATGAAGGGCCTTCAGGTCTATGCCTGTGGCGCACCAGTCATGGTAAATGCCGCACGGGACGACTTTTCATCCAAATGTCACCTGCCTGAGGAAGAATTCTTCGCAGACTCATTTACTAGTGCCGCAGATTTAGCCACCAACTAAATTCCGATAAAGTTAGATAATAGAAACCTTAATAGCCTCAATTACCCAAGTTCAGCATGAATAAGCCAGCCAAAGCGATCGACACCCATGCAGTGATGTTCATCACCCAACGTCCAGACGTCATCATGGTCGAGGGCAAGGGTTCATGGTTAACGGACAACAATGGCAAACGGTATTTAGATTTCTTGCAAGGTTGGGCTGTGAATTGCTTAGGTCACAGCAATTCTGGAATAGTCGAAGCACTCAACGCGCAAGCAAAAAAACTGATTAATCCAAGTCCAGCGTTTTATAACGAACCAATGATTGGTTTATCCAATCTGCTCACAGAAAATAGTTGCTTTGACAAAGTCTTTTTTGCTAACAGCGGCGCTGAAGCAAACGAGGGTGCTATCAAACTTGCGCGCAAATGGGGTCAACTCCATAAGAATGGTGCTTTTGAAATCATTACCTTTGATCACAGTTTTCATGGTCGTACCATCGCAACCATGAGCGCCTCAGGCAAACCAGGCTGGGACACGATGTTTGCTCCACAAGTTGCTGGATTTCCAAAAGCAGATTTGAATGATTTGGATTCTGTCAAAAAACTGGTGACCGATAAAACCGTTGCAGTCATGCTTGAGCCAGTTCAAGGTGAAGGCGGTGTTATTCCTAGCACTAAAGAATTTATGCTTGAACTGCGCAAGTTCACCAAAGAAAACAACATTCTTCTCATTGCCGATGAGGTGCAGGCAGGCTGCGGCCGTACTGGCACCCTCTTTGCCTATCAGCAATACGGGATTGAGCCAGACATCATGACTTTAGGTAAAGGTATTGGTGGTGGCGTTCCGCTGGCAGCCCTGATGGCTACCAATGCAGCGGCTTGCTTTGTGCCAGGCGACCAGGGCGGCACTTATAACGGCAATCCACTGATGACTGCTGTAGGCATTAGTGTGATTGAGCAACTATTGGCTCCAGGATTTTTAGATAGCGTCAAAGCTAAAGGTGAATTACTTAAATCAGAATTACTCAAGCTGGTTGCAGAATTTAATCTTGAGGGTGAGCGTGGTGAAGGTTTATTGCGTGCCCTCATGCTTGGCAAAGATACCGGTGGAAAATTGGTCGAGCTCGCTCGCGATCGAAGTCCTGAAGGTCTATTAATCAACTCACCAAGACCAAACTTATTACGCTTTATGCCTGCTTTGAATGTCAGTGAGGATGAGATTCGTCAGATGTGCGGCATGCTGCGTGAGCTACTCAAACAAACCGCTTAAGGCTATTTCCTAAGTAGGCTGTTCACACTCTAGAGTCTTACAGCAACTCTTTACCAGAGCCGCTCAAGGAAATTAATCCACTTTCCATGACATAAGCGCGATTCGCCATACGCGCTAACTGGTGATCAAACTTCAGTCGACTAAATTTTTAGGCAATGAAAATATAACGTCCTCGACTACGCCATCTAAGGCGCGAACATGTCGTGGACCAAATTCTTGAATACGCGCCACTATAGATTGCGCAAGGCTTTCAGGGGCTGATGCACCAGCAGTTAAGCCGATACGCTTTTTACCCACAAACCATTCGGGCCGCAGTTGCTCGGGGGCATCCACCATGTAAGAAGGTACGCCTAATTTTTCCGATAATTCTCTCAGGCGATTCGAGTTTGAACTTGCTGCACTTCCCACCACAATAACTAACTCCACTTGTGGAGCCATAAATTTCACAGCATCTTGACGATTCTGAGTGGCATAACAAATATCTTGTTTACGCGGCTGAACAATATTAGGGAATTTTTTCGTGAGCGCCCCAACAATTTCTTTGGTTTCATCTACTGACAATGTAGTTTGGGTCACGAATGCAATCTTCTCATCGCTTGGGAAAGATAAAGATTGGACATCAGCAATATTCTCAACCAGAAAGACTCCCTCTTTCACCTGGCCCATAGTTCCCTCAACCTCAGGGTGTCCTGCATGACCAATCATCAAAACAGTAAAGCCGTCTTTGCACATCTTGACCACTTCAAAATGCACCTTAGTGACCAATGGGCAAGTAGCGTCATACACCTGCAAGCCACGCTCTTGAGCATCTTTGCGTACCTCTTGAGAGACGCCATGAGCGCTGAACACCACGATTCCACCTTTAGGAACCTCATGCAGCTCTTCCACAAATACCGCGCCCTTCTCTCGCAATTCATTTACAACATAAGCGTTATGAACAATTTCATGGCGTACATAAATTGGCGCGCCAAAACGGGTCAGAGCTTCATTCACAATATTGATTGCGCGATCAACGCCCGCACAAAAACCCCGGGGCTGGGCCATCAAAATTTCAAGCTTATCTGGATTAGTCATGTTTTAAAGAATCGCCACGATTTCTGCTTCAAAAGTAACGGGCCTACCGGCCAAGGGATGATTAAAGTCAAACCACGCACCTTCATCATTAATCGATTGCAAAACACCTGCATATTGAGCGCCGCCCGGCGCATTAAATTCAATCACATCGCCTGGATTAAATTCCGTATCGGCATCGCGACCTTCCTTCAGGGCATTCAAAGAAACCCATTGCACCAAATCTTCTTTGCGCTCGCCAAAACTCTCTTCCGGAGGTAGTAAAGCGCTTTTCTTCTCGCCAACCCCAAGCCCTAACAACACTTTCTCAAAACAAGGTGCAAATTGTCCAGAACCCATCAGAACCGTCGCAGGACGATCAACAAAAGTATTGATGTAATCCTCCCCATTGGGCAAAGTGAGCCGATAGTTGAGGGTCAGGTAGGAATTCGGCAGAACGGCAAGCTTAGTCATAAGATGATTGTATCTAGGCCAGCGAAAACTGTGCACTCCCCAATCACCAATTGGCCCAAAAATGAGCAGCCTCGGGAGAAATTGAGGATTCATGGCGCAGCCGCGCTTTCGGATGCAGAACTGCTCGCCATCTTTTTGCGTGTTGGTGTTCGGGGTAAAAGTGCAGTGGGTCTAGCAAAAGATTTACTTCACCATTTTGGAAGCCTCCCCCGCTTATTAGGCTGTAGTCGCGAAGAATTGACCCGCATCCATGGGATGGGGCTATCCAAATGGTCACAAATCCAAGCGGCTTATGAGTTGGTGAAGCGCAGTCTTGAGGAGGGTCTGGCCCAGGACTCTATCTTTTCCTCGCCAAGCCATGTCAGGGAGTTCTTGCAGGCCAAAATTGGTCGTTTGCCACATGAGGTCTTCCTTTGCCTCTACCTGGACTCACGCCTTCATCTCATAGAGTGTCAGGAGCTATTTAGGGGGTCTATTACCCATACAGCGGTATATCCCCGAGAAATCCTGAAGGAGGCCCTTTCTAGAAACGCGAGCGCCCTCATCGTGGCCCATAACCACCCCAGTGGCAACCCATTACCAAGCGAGTCGGACCAAGATCTAACTAGAACCCTCCAAAATGCCCTGCAATTAGTGGATATTGCGCTTCTTGACCACTGCATAGTAAGCGGTAGTGGTTTTTTCTCTTTTTCGGACTCAGGCCTTATGAATATTAGCATTTAATGGTAGTAATTACTAACTTATTGGCAATTTTAAATATTTTTCACCCATTTTGTCGTCTAAAGGCATAAGCCAAAGCCATTTAGGGCTAGCCCAAAATAGGTTAGGACTGATACAATCTTCTCTTTTCGCAATTAATGGAGTTATGTCATGGCAAAAGTTTGCCAAGTCACTGGGAAGAAGCCGATGGTTGGCAACAATGTATCCCATGCAAACAATAAAACGAAGCGTCGCTTTTTGCCGAATTTGCAAAACCGTCGCTTCTGGGTTGAATCTGAAAACCGCTGGATTAGCTTGCGCTTAACCAATGCTGGTTTGCGCGTTATCGACAAGAACGGCATTGATGCTGTGTTGTCTGATCTACGTGCACGTGGCGAAATTTAAGGAGCGCACAAATGGCTAAAGGCGGCAGAGAAAAAATCAAGTTAGAGTCATCAGCTGGTACTGGTCACTTCTACACTACTTCAAAAAACAAGCGTACTAAGCCTGAGAAAATGGAGATCATGAAGTTTGATCCTACTATTCGCAAGCATGTTGCTTACAAAGAAACAAAGCTTAAGTAATTTACTTCAAGCAAATAAAAAACCCGCTTAGTTGCGGGTTTTTTATTGCCTAAATCTTTTAACTCTTTACGCTTGCTCTCAACTCCTTAAGCGTAACGACGCAATCTTAATGAGAACTCGCGTAGACTGGTTAAGCCGCTATCTTCAGCGCGCTGGCACCACGCGTGCAGTTGTAAAACTAATTGCTCTCTGGTGGCGCTTGAACGACCCCAGATGGCTTGTAGATCGCGACGCATCTCAATCATCTTACGCAGTTGTGCATTGCTGGCCATGAGCTCTTCAAGCTTTGCCTTTTCATCATCGCTCAAGCGAGATTCATCCTTAGACAACCAAGTACGAGCATCACTCAAATGAGATGCCAGAACTTGCATATGCTGCACTTCATTGCTAAAGAAATTGCGCAAGGTCTTACTGTAGCGCGCCATGATTTCATAACGATTTGCAATGATGGCCTCTAATGTATTTTGATCAGCAGGACGTAAATCACTCAGCACTGGTTTAGGTGAAGTCTTTTTCACTGTTGCCAAACCAACAGCACTCATCATCTGAATATAGAGCCAACCAATATCAAACTCGTACCATTTATTTGATAACTTAGCGCTCGTAGCAAAGGTATGGTGATTGTTATGCAACTCTTCACCGCCAATCAAAATTCCCCAAGGCAAAATATTGGTAGAAGCATCTTCGCAATCAAAATTACGGTAGCCCCAGAAGTGGCCAATACCGTTAATCACACCAGCTGCAGTGATTGGGATCCATAACATTTGCACAGCCCAAACTGTTAGGCCGATACCGCCAAACAAAAATACATCGATGATGAGCATGATGGCAACGCCCTGCCAAGAAAACTTGGAATAAATATTGCGTTCAAGCCAGTCATCGGGAGTGCCATGACCAAACTTCTCCATCGTCTCTTGATTCTTGGCTTCACTTTTATAGAGCTCAGCACCCCGAGAAAGTACGGTACCAATTCCTAAAACTTGTGGACTATGTGGATCGTCGACGGTTTCACATTTGGCATGATGCTTGCGATGAATGGAGGCCCACTCCTTAGTCACCATGCCGGTAGTTAACCAGAGCCAAAACCGGAAAAAATGAGAAGCAATCGGATGCAGATCCAAGGCGCGATGAGCTTGGCAGCGATGCAAAAAGATGGTCACGGCAGCGATTGTGATGTGGGTTACCGCCAAGGTGAACAAGGTAATCTGCCACCAAGACCAATCCAAGTAGCCATTTGCTAGCCAATTGAGGAATAAATCAAAACCTGAGCTTGAAACTGTATTCAAAATTGAATCCTATTTAAGTAATAGCTCTTATTTTAGAGCTTTTTAGGTCTTTTTTGGCTTATCTTTCGCTAACTCTTCAGATTTTGGCTTTTCAGCCTTTTCAGGCTTGCTACCTTTTTTCTGGAAAACAGCCCCAAAAAAGCCATCGGTACCATGAATATGCGGCCATAACTGCCACCATGGATTATCCAGAGAGCAGCCTAAAGGTAATTTTTCCTTTGGAAACAGAGACTTGAGAACTTCTGCGGCTGGAACAACCTCAAACTCCGGGTGTTTGGCCAGAAAATCTTCTGCAATTCCTTGATTTTCTTGGGGCAAAAGGCTGCAAGTGGCATAAACCAAGCGTCCACCGGGTTTTAACAAGCGAGCCGCTGAGGCCAAAATATTCATTTGCTTTTGGTTGAGCTCTAAAACCCCCACTGGTGTTTGACGCCATTTGAGATCTGGATTGCGCCTTAATGTGCCCATTCCACTGCAAGGGGCATCTACCAAGACCCGGTCAATCTTTCCAGCTAAACGTTTGATCTTGGCATCATTCTCACTATCAATCCATACCGGATGAACGTTAGAGAGGCCGCTACGGGCTTGTCGTGGCTTTAAATTCGCTAGACGACGTTCAGATGTATCAAACGCATAAAGACGTCCGGTAGAACGCATCAGGGCACCAATCGCCAAAGTCTTACCACCCGCTCCAGCACAAAAGTCGACAACCATCTCACCACGCTTGGGGGCAAGCAAATACGCTAAGAGTTGACTACCCTCATCCTGAACTTCAAACATGCCTGCTTTAAATCCAGCAGTATTTTGCAAAGCAGGCTTGCCCATAATGCGCACACCATCTGGCGCATAGGGAGTTGGAATGGCTTGATAACGACCACCTAATGCATTCATCTGCACGAGTAATTCTTCGCGATTCGTTTTCATGGTGTTTGCGCGCAAATCCAAAAGTGCTGGATGCATTAGTGACTTAGCCAACTCTTCACGAGTTTCTTCACCAGGATATTTTCCAAATGCATCCCATAACCACTCTGGCAAATTATTGCGAACCAAGGGGTTTAACGCGGCAGGATCTACCGTAGCAAAACGTTGCAGCCATTCATACTCACCTGGCTTGAGAACATGTGCTAAATCTGCAATGGCACTTTCTGCCCGATTCGCAGAGCCGAGTCCACCCTCAGACAGAGCAGACAGCAAACCCAATAGGGCTAATCGTCTAGCCTGGGACCCTTCACCACTCGAGGCGAATTGTGAGAACTCATTTTTACGGCGCAAAATTGCGAATGCGCTCTCAGCAATTAATGCACGATCACGATTTCCGAGTTGTGGCTCAGCACGAAAATAACGGCTTACTACGCGATCTGCGGGCTGCTCAAAACTAAGTAACTCAGGTAGCAATCTTTCCAAATGAATCGCATGCTGCGGCAACGCCTTGGCATTCGAGAAATTCTTTTGGCCTTCTGGCGCAATTAAATTACCGCTAGCATTACGTCGCTCTGGGCGACGAAGCGGATCTTTAGATTTGGCAGCGTAACTTTTATGCGGAGCTAGTCTGTTTCCAGATTTGCGGGGTGGACGTTCTGCACTCATAATTTAAAAAATTGCGACTCTGGGGGTTGTAACTTCACTTGATTACCTTCTATTCGCAATCGTCCATCAAGGAACCATTTTACGGCCCGTGGGTAAATCTGATGCTCAGCAGTTAAAACACGGGCTGCCAAGGTATCGGGATCATCGCCATCCAGAACCGGAATGGAGGCTTGGCAAATAATCGGCCCCTCATCAACCCCTTCAGTGACAAAGTGGACTGTAGCGCCATGCTCCTTGACGCCAGCCTCTAAAGCCCGTTCATGGGTGTGCAAACCTGGGAATGCAGGCAAAAGGGCTGGGTGAATATTGACTAGGCGCCCCTCAAAATGGCGAATAAAGCCAGGAGTGAGAATTCTCATAAAACCGGCCAGCACCACTAAATCAGCCCTTAAAGCATCAATTTGCTCGATTAAGGCTGCATCAAAGGCTTCTCGAGAAGCATGCTCTTTGTGCTCCACGACCACAGCCGGAATACCCTGGGAGCGAGCAAAATCAAGGCCCTTAGCCGCTGAGTGATTGGCTATGACTCCCGCAAATTTGACTGGCCATTGCTCTTTTTGGGCAGTTTTAACAATGGCCTCGAAATTGGATCCGCGGCCCGAGATTAAGGTAACGATAGAAAGCATGCCCACAATATAATTGATGGCTACCCTGAAAGCGATTTTGTGAACGTATTCCGTGGCCCGACCCAGTTTTCTGCAGGACCTGCTTGTGCCCTCAGCATCGGTAATTTCGATGGCGTGCACAGGGGTCATCGCGCCCTACTGAAACAGCTCGTGGATGGCGCCAAGGAGCGGGGTCTAGTAAGTTGCGTCATGACCTTCGAGCCACACCCAAAAGAATTCTTCTCGCCAGAGCAAGCACCGCCGCGCATTCTGAATCTACGCGACAAACTTGCTGCCTTAACCGAACTCGGAATTGACCGTGTCATGGTGGAGCATTTCAATGCAGCATTTGCTCGACTCACTCCAGAAGAATTTGTTTCAGAAATTATTGTGAAGCGCCTGAACGCCAAATGGATTTTGATTGGCGATGATTTTTGCTACGGCGCAAAACGTGCAGGCAATTTTTCCAGCCTTAAGGCTGCAGGCGAAAAATATGGTTTTGAGGTTTCTAGCATTCAAACTATTTTGGAGGATGGCGAGCGAATTTCAAGTTCCGCATTACGTACCGCACTTGCCAACGGTGATATGAGCCTAGCTGAAAAATTATTAGGTCGTCCCTATGCAATTTCTGGCCATGTCATTCATGGACGGCAATTAGGCCGCAAACTTGGCTTCCCTACTTTGAATCTTGCCGTTGCTAATCACCTACATCACCGCAAACCAGCAACTAGTGGAATTTTTGCTGCGCAAGTCTTGGGCCTCAGCGAAAAGCCCTTACCCGCTGTAGCTAGCCTGGGTGTTAGGCCCACAGTAGAAGATGAAGGACGCGTGCTACTTGAGACGCATATCTTTGATTACCAACAAGATGTCTACGGAAAAATTATTACCGTAGAGCTCTTAGAAAAAATTCGTGACGAGGCTAAGTATGATGACCTCGACACCCTCACAAATGCAATTGCAGCAGATGCAAAGCATGCCAGAAATTATTTCCAGAAAAAAGCTTATGTCTGAAAAAGAAAACTCTTATCCCGTTAATCTTCTTGATACCGTATTTCCAATGCGAGGAGATCTAGCGAAGCGTGAACCACAATGGGTTGCTCAATGGCAAAAAAATAAGCTCTACGAAAAAATTCGTGCGGCACATGCCAATCAACCGAAGTTCATCTTGCATGATGGTCCCCCATATGCAAACGGTGATATTCATATTGGTCATGCCGTTAATAAAATCCTAAAAGACATGATTGTTAAATCTCGTTGGTTGATGGGTTTTGACTCTGTATATGTTCCTGGCTGGGATTGCCATGGCATGCCAATTGAGATTCAGATTGAAAAGCAGTTTGGGAAAAATCTTCCGACTGCTGAAGTGCAATCCAAAGCCCGTGCCTATGCCCAAGTGCAGGTCGACAAACAGAAAAAAGACTTTGAGCGATTAGGTGTTCTCGGAGATTGGAATAACCCTTATCTCACCATGAACTATCGCAATGAGGCCGATGAAATTCGTGCCTTAGGCAAGATCTGGGAAAAAGGATACGTCTTCCGTGGCCTCAAACCAGTGAACTGGTGCTTTGACTGCGGCTCGGCCCTAGCAGAAGCTGAAGTGGAGTACCAAGATAAGACAGACCCAACCGTTGATGTTGGTTTTGCCTTTGATGACGCTCAGCGTCCACAGCTTGCCAAAGCGTTTGGGCTGTCAGAACTTCCCAATAAGCCTGGTCAGATTGTGATCTGGACTACAACCCCTTGGACCATTCCTGCAAACCAAGCAATGAACGTTCACCCGGATCTGACTTATGCGTTGGTAGATGTTGGCGATAAGTTATTAATCCTAGCAAAAGATCGGGTTGAAACTTGCCTACAAGACTATGGCCTCGAAGGCAAAGTGATTGCAACGTGTACTGGCGCTCAATTAGCAAATATTTCTTTCTGGCATCCGCTCGCGCCATTGCATGAAGGCTATCAACGTCTTTCACCAATTTATCCAGCCGAGTACGTCACACTAGACACTGGTACGGGTATTGTTCACTCTGCACCTGCCTATGGCGAAGAAGACTTTAAGTCTTGCAAAGCAAACAAACTAGCTGATAAAGACATTCTCAATCCAGTTATGGGTAATGGCGTATATGCATCATGGTTACCGCTCTTTGCTAACGAGTACATCTGGAAAGCAAATCCCAAGATTGTGGAAGCTATGCGTGAAGCTGGCAGCTTGCTCCGCGATAAAACCTATACCCACTCGTATATGCATTGCTGGCGTCATAAGTCACCCATCATCTATCGCGCTACTTCGCAGTGGTTTGCAAGTATGGATAAGAAACCGTCCGATGGTAAAGCGAGCTTGCGTGAGACTGCATTAGCAGGCATTAATAGCACTGAGTTCTTCCCAGCCTGGGGCAAGCAACGTTTGCACAGCATGATCGCCAATCGCCCTGACTGGACTTTGTCACGTCAGCGCCAATGGGGTGTACCCATGGCTTTCTTTGTTCATAAAGAAAGTGGTGAGCCGCATCCACGTACTGTTGAGCTACTTGAAGAAGTAGCTAAGCGCGTAGAAAAAGATGGTATTGAAGCCTGGCAAAAATTAGAGCTTGCTGAACTACTCGGTGATGAAGCCACTCAATACGAAAAGAATCGTGACACTCTAGATGTCTGGTTTGATTCCGGCACAACACACTGGCATGTGATCCGCGGCTCGCACCGTAATGAGCTTCTTACGGCTGATGCAGAAACCCCCAATGGACGCCTAGCTGATTTATACCTCGAAGGCTCAGATCAACACCGCGGCTGGTTCCATTCTTCCTTACTGACTGGCGCAATGCTTGATGGTAAGCCACCTTATAAAGCGCTCCTCACCCACGGATTTACTGTTGACGGCCAAGGTCGCAAGATGAGCAAGTCTGTCGGCAACGTCATTGCTCCACAGCAAGTTGCCGACAAGCTCGGTGCTGAAATTATTCGGCTTTGGGTAGCCTCAACTGACTACTCTGGTGAAATGACGATCTCGGATGAGATTCTCAAACGGGTTACTGAGAGTTATCGTCGCATTCGCAACACACTACGCTTCTTATTAGCCAATCTCTCTGATTTTGATCCTAGCAAACATGCTATGCCTACTGAGCAATGGTTGGAAATTGATCGCTATGCCATCGCATTAGCAAACCAAATCCAGGGTGATGTTGAAGCGCACTACAAAGCATATGAATTTCATCCGGCTGTAGCTCGCATGCTGTCATTCTGCTCAGAAGATTTGGGCGGATTCTATTTGGATATTCTAAAAGATCGCCTCTATACCAGTGCACCCGACTCACCTGATCGTCGTGCGGCACAGAATGCTTTATTCCATATCACCCGTAATCTTCTAAAGTGGCTTGCCCCATTCCTCTCCTTTACCGCAGAAGAAGCATGGCAGGATTTTCCACATGGTGCAGGCAATAAGGCAGAGTCGATCTTCATGGAAGAGTTTGCCAGCTTCCCTGAAATTGCTAATGCAAATGAGTTGATCGATAAGTGGAACCGTATCCGCGAAATCCGCTCTGAAGTCACCAAAGCAATTGAAGTGGAGCGTGAAGCTGGCAATGTTGGCTCATCACTACAGGCTGAACTGACTATTAAAGTTGGAGATGTGGACTTTGCAATCCTGCATTCACTTGAGGATGACTTACGCTTTGTAACGATTACTTCAAGTGCCAATATTGAACTCAGTAATGAAGGTCTAGAGGTCTTAGTGCGCGGCAGTCAATACAAGAAGTGTGGTCGCTGCTGGCATCACACCAAAGATGTCGGTAGTAATGCAGATCATCCTGAACTCTGTGGTCGCTGTATTAGCAATCTTTTTGGCGATGGTGATCACCGCCTCTTTGCTTAATAGCTAAATTTATGAGCCTGGCATACCTACGCTATCTCGCAATTGCACTGATTACCTTGCTCTTGGATCAATTGAGTAAATGGTCAGCATTAAGTAATTTGCAGCTGGGTGTACCAGAGCCAGTCCTTCCTTTTATGAATTGGCTCCTCCTGTTTAATCCTGGAGCAGCATTTTCTTTTTTAGCGGAAGGCTCTGGTTGGCAACGCTGGTTCTTTACTATTATTGGCCTAGCAGCCTGCGTTTATATCCTCTGGCTGCTGCGCAAAAGTCTCAATGACAAAATGCTATGCGTATCGCTAAGCCTAATCCTAGGAGGTGCTCTTGGCAATGTTTTAGATCGCGTCATGTATGGAGCCGTCGTTGACTTTATTGATCTGTATTACTCAAGTTGGCATTGGCCCGCCTTCAATATTGCCGATAGCGCCATTTGCATTGGTGCTGGCCTCATCATTTGGGGCGAATTACGCAAGTCATTTGGCAAATCCGCCCAATCCCATTAAGCTGGCGCCATGCAATCACTTATCAATAAGAAAATCGTTCTCGGAATCTCTGGCGGCATTGCCGCCTATAAGACCCCTGAGCTTGCTCGTCAGTTGATGCAAGAAGGTGCTTCAGTACAAGTTGTCATGACTGAGGCTGCAACGCAATTCGTAACGCCTGTCACTATGCAAGCGCTCACGGGTAATCCGGTTTATACCAGTCAGTGGGATAGCAGCATTAGTAACAATATGGCCCATATCGAGCTGTCACGTGCTGCAGATGCTATTGTGATTGCACCTGCCAGTGCTGACTTAATGGCCAAGCTATCTCTAGGGTTAGCTGATGATTTACTCAGTACTCTGTGTCTTGCAAGAGATTGCCCGCTTTTACTCGCACCCGCAATGAATAAACAAATGTGGGAACACGCTGCTACCCAACGCAGCGTACAGCGGCTAGAGCAAGATAAGGTTACCCTTCTTGGCCCAGCAAGCGGCTTTCAGGCTTGTGGAGAAGTTGGTATGGGCAGAATGCTTGAGCCATCTGAAATTGCTGAACAAGTGATCGCTTTCTTTCAGAAAAAAACTTTGCTTGGAAAGAAAGTTTTAATTACTGCAGGCCCAACCTTTGAAGCCATTGATCCAGTTCGCGGCATTACCAATCACAGTTCAGGCAAGATGGGATTTGCGATTGCACGCGCTGCAGTCGAAGCTGGTGCACAAGTACAGCTTATCGCCGGCCCTTGTGATTTAGCAACACCATTAGAGGCGACTGGAAAGATTGCGCGCACCAATGTCACCAGCGCCAAAGAAATGCATCTAGCGGTACTCAATGATGCTGATTACGACATCTTCTTTGCTGTTGCTGCAGTAGCCGATTGGGGTATTGCAAAGCCCTCAAAAGAAAAGATTAAGCGTCAAGGCAAAGATGCACCGAGCATTGAATTTATTGCTAATCCTGACATTCTGTTAGATGTGGCAAAGACCGTTAAGAACAAAGGTGGCAAACCCCATCCATATTGCGTTGGCTTTGCAGCCGAATCTACTGATCTCGAGGCGCATGCAGCCGAAAAGCGTCAGCGTAAAGGGATCCCAATGGTTGTGGGCAATATCGGTCACGAAACCTTTGGTAGCGACCTCAACCAATTACTGGTAGTTGATGAAAATGGCAGCAAGAAAATTGCCAAAGCTGAAAAGCTTCAGCTCGCACGTCAACTCATTGCGCTAGTTGCCAAGAAAATTTAAATCGTTTTTTACATCTCCCGCTTTAGGAAATCCCATGCAATCCCTTCAAGTCAAAATTCTCGATGAACGTATGCGCGACCAATTGCCAGCTTATGGCACGCCGGGTAGCGCAGGCTTAGATTTACGTGCGTGCATTGATGCAACCATTGAGATTGCACCAGGCCAAACTGTTTTGGTACCAACCGGCCTAGCAATTTATGTGGAAGATCCCCGTTATGCCGCATTTATTCTGCCGCGTTCTGGTCTTGGGCATAAGCATGGGATCGTGTTAGGAAACTTAGTTGGCTTAATTGATTCCGACTACCAAGGGCAACTGATGGTCAGTACTTGGAATCGTGGCTCAACCGCATTTAAGCTAGAACCAATGGAGCGCCTAGCCCAATTGGTGGTGATGCCAGTCCAGCAAGTAGAACTCAAAGTAGTTGAGGAATTTACTGAGAGTAGTCGTGGCGCTGGCGGATTTGGTAGCACTGGCAGAGCTTAAATTATGAATCGCCGTAGCGCACTAATTTGTCTTTGCAGCATTGGCTTAGCCGGCCTTAGTCGCGGTGTATCAGCAAAAACAAATCTTTCATCTATTCCGATAAAACAGCATGAAATTGCTATGCGTGCAGCCATTGGCATGGGCTCACAAAACGCATCGTATCCGTTTGGGGCTGTCATCACCAACGCAAGTAGCGGGACAATACTCGCCAAAGGCTTTAATCAAACCTTTCAGAACCCTGTTCTTCATGGTGAGATGGTCTGCATTAACAACTATGTCAGTCAAGAAGGTAATAAAAATTGGGGCGACTGCGTCCTCTACACTACTGGTGAGCCATGCCCTATGTGTATGAGCGCTCTTATTTGGGCGGGTATTGGCGGCGTTGTCTATGGCAGCTCAGCAAAGTCCATTAAGCAAGCTGGTATTGATATTTTTACCTTTAGCGCAAAGGATATGAATCAGGGAAATAGCTTTAGTCAAACTCAATTATTAGGTGGCGTTCTTGAGCCAGAATGTAACGCCTTATTTATCAATCGTAAGCGATCATAAATACTCAAATATAAAAGCCACCCGAGGGTGGCTTTTATATTTGAGTAGCTCTACTTACTTGCGAATATGAGCTTTGCGTGCTGCATCTTGTGACATCCCAGCACCGGCGCCTTCTCGAGACTCTTTCTCAGCAGAAATTTCTTTACGACGCTCTTTACAAGAGCCTGCAATTTCCTGCAAGGCCTTACGAGCACGAGTAGCGGAAGCTTTAATTCCTTTACCTTCAAACTTTTCATGCTCAGCTTTATAAACCTCAAAAGCATCTAGCAATTTATCGTGATGGGACATGTTTTCCTTTTCTTATTATGTGAGTTTAAATTTCTTCTACAGGAACTACATCTGCTTTTGCAGTCTTTCCGGAGAGCGTGGGGGGCTCAAAGTTCAATTGCACCTTGCCATCAGCATCAATATCAACATCTACATGGCCACCCTGCGCCAACTTACCAAAGAGCAATTCATCAGCAAGCGCCTTGCGTACAGTATCTTGAATGATGCGCTGCATCGGACGAGCGCCCATTAATGGATCAAATCCGTGTTTGGCCAAATGAGCACGCAATGCTGTACTGAATGTGGCGTCAACCTTCTTCTCATGCAACTGCTCTTCCAGCTGCATTAAGAACTTATCAACCACCCGCATGATGATGGTTTCATCAAGAGCCTTAAAGGAAACGATAGCATCCAAACGGTTACGGAACTCTGGGGTGAAGAACTTCTTAATGTCCGCCATCTCATCACCAGACTCGCGTGCATTAGTAAAGCCGATGGTCGATTTCTGCATCGCCTCAGCGCCAGCGTTGGTAGTCATGATGATGATGACATTCCGGAAATCAGTCTTGCGACCGTTGTTGTCCGTTAAAGTGCCATGGTCCATTACCTGCAGGAGGATATTGAAAATATCCGGATGGGCTTTTTCAATCTCATCAAGCAAAAGCACGCAATGTGGCTTCTTGTTTACAGCCTCAGTCAGCAAACCACCCTGATCAAAGCCAACATATCCTGGAGGCGCGCCAATCAAACGGCTGACCGCATGACGCTCCATATACTCTGACATATCAAAGCGAAGTAACTCAATGCCTAAGATATAGGCGAGCTGCTTTGCAACTTCAGTCTTACCAACACCTGTTGGGCCAGAGAATAAGAATGAACCAATGGGACGATCGATCTTGCCCAGGCCAGCACGTGTCATCTTAATGGCGCTAGCAAGTGCTTCGATTGCGGGATCTTGACCGAAGACAACACTCTTAATATCGCGATCCAAGGTTTGTAATTTGCTACGGTCATCGACAGTAACGGACTGCGGCGGTATGCGTGCAATCTTCGCAACAATCTCTTCGATCTCTGGACGACCGATAGTTTTCTTCTGCTTAGACTTGGGCAAAATACGTTGAGCAGCACCAGCTTCATCAATCACATCGATTGCTTTATCCGGTAAATGGCGATCGTTGATATAGCGCGCAGAAAGTTCTGCTGCAGCCACCAAGGCCCCGGCAGCATACTTCACACTATGATGCTCTTCAAAGCGAGATTTGAGACCACGCAAGATTTGCACAGTCTGATCCACGGTTGGCTCAACGACATCCACTTTCTGAAAACGCCGCGACAAAGCGGCATCTTTTTCAAAAATGCCACGATACTCGGTGAAGGTTGTTGCGCCAATGCACTTGAGCTGACCATTAGATAAAGCAGGTTTTAAAAGATTGCTAGCGTCTAATGTTCCGCCTGATGCAGCACCAGCACCAATCAATGTATGAATCTCATCGATGAATAAAACACCATGGGCATGATCTTTCAGGGATTTAAGAACGCTCTTTAAGCGCTGCTCAAAGTCTCCGCGATATTTGGTACCAGCAAGTAAGGCGCCCATATCTAAGGAGTAGACAGTTGCATTAGCCAAGATGTCCGGTACGTCACCCTTTACGATACGCCAAGCCAAGCCCTCTGCAATGGCCGTTTTACCAACCCCAGCCTCACCAACCAACAGTGGGTTGTTCTTACGGCGCCGGCAAAGCACCTGAATAACGCGCTCTACTTCGCTTTCACGCCCAATGAGCGGATCAATCTTGCCTTGGCGAGCCAGTGCATTGAGATTTTGTGTGTACTGGTCCAGCGGACTCTCTTTACCAGATGAGGCGGCCTCTTCTGTTTCCTGAGCGGCATCTGCAGGCTTTACATGCTCAGCTTGATCTTTACGAACGCCATGACTAATAAAGTTCACCACATCCAATCGGGTCACACCTTGCTGCTGCCAAAAAATAGACTGCATGTGAATCTTTTTCGCCGAAGATGGCAACCAAGACATTTGCGCCAGTGACTTCTTTCTTACCATTGGAGGTTGATTGCACATGCATGATTGCGCGTTGAATCACACGCTGAAATCCAAGCGTAGGCTGGGTATCAACCTCATCATTGCCCGGCACAACCGGAGTGTTGTCATTGATAAAGTTTTTCAACTGTGCACGCAGCTCGGCGATATTGACCGCGCAGGCCTTAAGAACTTCGACTGCGGTTGCATTGTCCAAGAGCGCGGCCAACAAATGTTCAACCGTAATAAACTCGTGTCGCGATGCCCTCGCGTCAACAAACGCCATATGCAAACTAACTTCTAATTCTTGGGCAATCATGCTTCCTCCATAGTGCACTGTAGTGGGTGGCCCGCTTCACGCGAGAGTTCGATAACTTGATGCACCTTTGTGGCAGCAACATCGCGAGTAAATATCCCGCAAACACCTTTGCCAACTAAATGAACTTGCAACATGATGCGTGTAGCAGTTTCATGATCCTTATTAAAATACTCCTGAATCACCATCACGACAAATTCCATTGGCGTGTAATCGTCATTTAATAGTAAAACTTTATACATTGAGGGCGCCTTAACCTTCTCGGCCTGCTTTTCGAGAAGAATGGTGTCCTCAATATAGGGATTCATTGGTACGCCAGTAGTAGGGTTTTTTGGTGGACGGCTCATGAGAAACATTCTAAACACAGATATTCAAACTTTAATTTACTAGGGTCTTGTTGCTAAAAACCTGCAAAATTCCCCTGTTAAACCCATATTGGGGCATTTTTCAGTAAAAAAAGGGGTATTTACTAGGGGGTAAGTGAATATAACTCCTTGACACCCCTACAAAAAGGGCAAACAATCGGGGGGTAGGCTTCAAAAGAGGTTCTATTTAGGCGTGTTGTGGAGCGAGACTGATTAAAAAGTATTTACCCTCATCACGGTTGTTTTAAGTTTATGTAATGGAGTTCGCATGGCGACCGGAATTGTTAAGTGGTTCAATGATGCAAAAGGTTTTGGCTTTATCAAACCTGATGATGGTGAAGAAGAGTTGTTCGCGCATTTCAGCGCAATTACTATGCCTGGGTTCAAAACCCTTAAGGAAAACCAAAAGGTAACGTTTGACATTACCCAAGGCCCTAAAGGCAAGCAAGCTACTAATATCCAAGCAGCTTAATCTGCTTTAGATCATTACTAAAACCCAGGACTTGTTCCTGGGTTTTTTTTTGCCCGTAATTTACTCACTTAAAATGCGCTATATGCACATATCAATCAATAATTTTCGCCATCTGATTCCTTGCGCCTTTTTAGTCAGCTCAAGCCTGGCCTTCGCGCAAGTAAATACTAGCTTGCCAACTGTTGAACTAAAGACTGGCATCTACCGTATTCAAGCGGAGGTAGCCGATACCCCAGAAAAAAGACAGATTGGTTTAATGAATCGCACCAGCATGCCAATGAATTCTGGAATGCTCTTTGTATTTGAAGAAAAGGCTGGGCACTGCTTTTGGATGTTTAACACCAAGATCCCTCTCTCGATTGCATTCATTGCAGACGATGGCAAGATTGTGAATGTTGAAGAGATGCAAGCCGGGACAACGAATAACCACTGCCCTAAAGCTGCAGTGCGTTACGCGCTAGAGATGAATAAGCAATGGTTTTCTGAGCGAGTCATTAGCCCTGGGTCTGTGATAAGTGGGCTACCCAAGAAATAGTAACCACATTCTCTATCGAGAAATAAAAAACGCAGACCTTGGTCTGCGTTGTACTTTGGTAAAGCGAACTATTTATTCAAAGTGGCACACATAGTGCACTGGCTGTTCAGCTCTGATAATGAAGTAGCCACCCTTCTCTACTTCCCAGCTTTGACCGGCCTTGAACTCTTGCTCTGGAGTACCATTGATGCTCACAAACGCAGTGCCATCAACTACTTCCATTACTTCTCTAGTGCTGAGGTCAAAACGCAAGGTGCTTGGCAAAACAACGCCAACCGACTTGCGAACGCCATTGGGCAGAGTCACGGTGTGCGATACACACTTACCATCAAAAAATACATTGGCTTTTTTGCCTACTGAAACTTGATCAAATTGCATCTTGGTTCTTTCTAATCTAGTTATTACAAATTACTTCTTTACACGTTTCCGTTTTGCTATCTCAGCAATGCGCATACGCAAGGCATTGAGTTTGATAAACCCACCAGCATCAGCCTGGTTATAGGCGCCGCCATCGTCATCAAAGGTTGCGATGTTTTGATCAAACAAGGTATTTGCAGAGTCACGTGAGATTACAGATACAGAACCCTTATAGAGTTTTAAGCGTACAACGCCATTCACCATCTGCTGGGTATGGTCAATCAGAGTTTGCAAAGCAACACGCTCTGGTGCCCACCACAAGCCGTTGTAAATCAAGCTAGCGTAGCGTGGCATCAAGTCATCCTTTAAATGAGCCACTTCGCGATCGAGCGTAATGCTTTCAATGCCACGGTGAGCTTTGAGAAGAATTGTGCCGCCTGGAGTCTCATAGCAACCACGGCTCTTCATGCCAACGAAACGGTTTTCTACTAAATCAAGACGACCAATACCATGCATGCCGCCAATACGATTTAACTCAGCCAGCAACTCATGTGGCTTATAGGCTTTACCATTAATCGCAACAGGATCGCCGGCTTTAAATTCAATCTCAATAACTTCAGGGGTATCTGGAGCCTTTTCAGGAGAAATCGTCCAACGCCACATAGACTCTTCTGCCTCTGCGTTTGGATTTTCTAAATGGCGACCTTCGTAACTGATGTGCAAGAGATTGGCATCCATTGAGTATGGTGAGCCGCCCTGCTTATGCTTCATCTCAACTGGGATGCCATGCTTTTCTGCGTATGCCATCAACTTCTCGCGTGAGAGGAGATCCCATTCGCGCCATGGTGCAATCACTTTAATTCCTGGCTCAAGAGCGTAGTAACCCAACTCAAAGCGTACCTGGTCATTACCTTTGCCAGTAGCACCATGGGATACAGCATCCGCCCCGGTCAAACGAGCAATTTCAATTTGACGCTTGGCAATTAATGGGCGAGCGATTGAAGTGCCTAAGAGGTATTCGCCTTCATAGATCGTATTGGCACGGAACATTGGAAATACAAAGTCGCGAACAAACTCTTCACGCAAGTCATCAATAAAAATATTTTCTGGCTTGATACCAAATTGCAAAGCTTTTGCACGTGCTGGCTCTAGTTCTTCACCCTGGCCGAGGTCAGCAGTAAAGGTGACGATCTCGCAACCATAAGTGTCTTGAAGCCATTTCAAGATCACACTTGTATCGAGTCCACCTGAATAGGCTAGTACGGCTTTTTTAATATCAGACATGATGTTTTATTCAATCAAAAATTAATTAATAGACAACGAATACAAATTACTCAATATTTCCCTACTAGTCCAAGCGGCCACAGAGCAAATACTCCATCAAGGCCTTCTGCACATGTAAGCGATTTTCTGCTTCTTCCCAAACAATACTTTGCGGACCATCAATCACACCCGCAGAAACCTCTTCACCACGATGCGCTGGTAAACAATGCATAAATAATGCGTCCGGCTTTGCTAGTGACATTAAGTCTTCGTCCACCATCCAATCTTGGAAAGCATTCATGCGTGAAGTGTTTTCAGCTTCATAGCCCATGCTGGTCCAAACATCGGTAGTAACCATGTCTGCACCCTTGCATGCATCCTTTGGGTCAGTACAAATAGTGAGGTGTTTTGCCGCTGCTTTGGTTAAACGAGATGCATCTAACTGATAACCCTCGGGCGCCGAGAAGCGAATCTGAAAATCCAAACACTCGGCAGCCTGAATCCAGGTGTAAGCCATATTATTAGCATCTCCAACCCAAGCAACTGTCTTGCCTTGAATTGAGCCACGAGCTTCTACCAGCGTAAAAATATCTGCCAATACTTGGCAAGGATGATATTCATTGGTAAGGCCATTAATCACTGGCACTCTGGATTTGGAGGCAAAACGCTCAATGATGTCTTGGCCGAAGGTGCGAATCATGATGATGTCCGTCATTCTTGAAATGACTTGCGCAGCGTCTTCTACAGGCTCACCACGACCTAACTGGGTATCACGGGTGTTGAGGTATACGGCATGCCCGCCAAGCTGATGTATGCCCGCCTCAAAAGAGAGACGGGTACGCGTGGAATGCTTCTCAAAAATCATGGCCAATGTGCGGTCATGAAGCGGGTGCCAAGTTTCGTAACTCTTGAACTTCGACTTGAGCCATGCTGCTCTTTTCAGCAGGTAGTCATATTCTTCACGGGTAAGGTCAGAAAACTGCAGATAGTGCTTGACCTGACCGGGCACTTGAGGCTTTGCCAGAGATGTCATAGTTGAGCTTTCTACTAAAGTTTTGGCTTGCATTTTTTTCTTAAAACATTCGACTGCACGAAAATTGAACCTAAAGTCATCTTACGGCCAACTCAGGCTGTTAAGCTAGAGGGCTTAGTAATATTGATTCCCACCACCTTCTTGACGCGAACTTGAACCACAAAAAGCTTTTCATTCAAGGCATCACCACTTCTGGCAAACCATTTCGTCCCAGTGATTGGGCGGAGCGTCTGTGCGGGGTAATGGCTAGCTTTCGCCCCCCAGGAGATTCTGGAGACCCTCGCTTCACTTATTCGCCCTATGTCAGACCAGTGCTTATTGCAAAAGTGAAATGCGTTGTTATCGATACCAGACTGGGAGATCTTGATCCAAGGGCGCTTGACTTTGTCATGAACTTTGCCAAAGACAACGACCTTCCAATCGAAGAAGCCTGTGAGTTTGAACCCAAACCACAAACCCAGTCCTAAAAACAAAAACCCGCTCTGATGAGGAGCGGGCCTAGGTCGAAATTACTTCGACCAGCCTAAAACTAATACTGTATTACGCTGCCATCGCCTTAATAGCTGCGGACAAACGTGACTTCTGACGAGCTGCAGTATTTTTATGAGCAATCTTTTTGTCAGCAATCTTGTCGATTGTTGCTTGAGTTGCTGCGAATACTTTCGCTGCAGACGCTTTATCGCCAGTTTCAATAGCCTTACGAACTGCCTTGATGGAAGTGCGTAGCTTTGAACGCAAACTGGAGTTGTGTTCGTTCTGTTTTACTGCCTGGCGTGCGCGCTTACGCGCTTGTGCTGTATTGGCCATCTTTAAACCTTGCCTCTATAAATTGCAAAATGCGATTAGTTAAAAATCCTGCGGTCTTGCCAGATTCATAAGCAAGCTCGCCAAAACCCAAGATTTTACCTTAAAGGGGCAAAAAAGCCCAGTCGACCCATAAATAGGTGAAAATCGGCTCATGAACCTGCTTTCTGCCGCCGCCAAGGTTAGCTCCTTCACCATGCTGTCCCGCATTACGGGATTGCTCCGGGAGACCCTGATTGCCCGTAGCTTCGGGGCCTCAGAGTGGACGGATGCCTTTAATGTGGCATTCAGGATCCCCAATTTACTGCGTCGTTTATTTGCTGAAGGGGCCTTTTCTCAGGCTTTTGTACCTATTTTGGGAGAAATCTCCAAGGATGGGGACCAAAAACAGGCCCACATCCTCGTTAATGCGGTCGCTACCCTCTTATTTTGGGCTTTACTGCTCACGGTATTGCTAGGCGTCATTGGCGCGCCCTTGCTCATTCTGGTGATTGCTACCGGGTTTAGTGGTGGTCCAGCCTATGAGGCTAGCGTTGTGATGACCCGCATCATGTTTCCTTATATTGGGCTGATTTCTCTAGTTTCACTATCCGCTGGAATTTTGAATACTTTTCAGCGTTTTGCGATTCCAGCATTTACGCCCGTTTTATTAAACCTGGCCTTAATTGGAAGTGCGCTATTTTTGGCGCCCCATTTGGAGCAACCAATCTACGCCTTGAGTGTTGGCGTGCTCTTAGGTGGCGTCTTGCAATTAGCAATTCAGATTCCCGCACTTTCTCGCATAGGACTTTTGCCACGCATTGGTTTATTACCAGGTGCCGTTAAATCTGCTGTCGCCAATCCTGAAGCAAGGCGAGTTTTAAAGTTGATGGGGCCGGCAGTCTTTGCCGTATCGGTCGCACAAATATCCCTCATCATTAATACTAATATTGCCTCACGCTTACAAACTGGAAGTGTGTCCTGGCTATCCTATGCCGATCGCTTGATGGAGTTTCCAACAGCCTTATTAGGTGTAGCTTTAGGCACCGTTCTACTTCCAAGTCTAAGTAAGGCCAATGCAAAAAATGATTTAGCGCACGCCGGTGAATTATTGATCTGGGGATTGCAACTCACATTCTTATTAGCTACACCCTGTGCAATTGCGCTCTTTATTTTCGGTGAACCACTTGCGGCAGTGTTGTATCACTATGGAAAATTTAATGCGCTAGATGTCCTAATGACGCAACGCGCATTAGCTGCTTATGGCGTTGGTTTAATTGGATTAATTTTGGTCAAAATTTTGGCACCTGGTTTTTATTCTCGCCAAGATATACGCACTCCAGTAAAAATTGGCCTGCTGGTTCTTGTCGCAACCCAATTAGCAAACATCATTTTTGTTCCCTGGCTAGGACATGCAGGCCTGGCCCTCTCTGTTGGTGCTGGTGCCTGCCTCAATGCCGCTCTGCTATGGGTTGGCTTGCATCAGCGTGGCGCCCTGCCTAGCTCGGCTTGGGCGAAATACCTTGGGCAACTGTTTGTTGCCTTGCTACCTTTTTCAGCAGTCCTTTTTTATGCTGCTGGAGCACATAATTGGATTGCCCTCCAGGCCGAACCCTGGACGCGCATTGGCCTCCTGGGGGCATGGCTAGCCGCTGCTGCCATTGTTTACTTTAGCGCCCTAGGTCTTGTTGGAATTCGCTGGCAAAAATTCTTGCGTCATGCAAAATAGGAACTATGCCAACACAACAACTCGACTATTTCACCTCTTTAGTTGCTGAAGATGAACATTTTCCGCTGACGGAGGCTGCAATCGCCGTGGCGCAACATGCATATCCAGATTTAGATGTTCAAGGGGTGCTAGATCAACTAGATCAACTCGGCAATAAGCTAAAGTCACGAATCACTCCAGACACGTCACCGATTCAGCGCTTGCAAATTCTGAAGCACTTTTTTTATACCGAGTTAGGCTTTGGCCCTAACCCGAACGATTTCTACGCGCCCGAAAATTCTTATTTGCATTATGTGCTTGAAAATCGCAGAGGCATTCCGATTTCACTAGCTATTCTCATGATTGAATTGGGAAATCAAATTGGTTTAAAGATTCGTGGCGTTTCATTTCCAAACCATTTCATGATGCGCATCTCTTTGCAACAAGGCGAGGTCATCATGGATCCGCTTACCGGTGAATCGCTCTCTAAAAATCAACTACAAGAGATGTTAGATCCCTACTTGGATGCCAAGGGCTACCGTGGTGAATTAAGCCTGCCCCTCAATGTCTTCCTGCGGGCCTCTAACCCACGTGAAATCTTGTCTCGCTTCCTGCGTAATCTCAAAATGATCTATTCAGAACATGAGCGTTGGGAACGCCTACTGGGCATTCAGGAGCGCTTAGTGATTCTGCTGCCAGATTCAATCGAAGAAGTTCGTGATCGCGGACTCATCTTTGCCCAACTCGAATATTTACGCCCCGCTTTAGAGGATATGCATCGCTACCTGAGCGAATCACCAGAAGCAGAAGATGCTAGCGATATTCGTGAACATATTGCCACGCTAGAAAGCCAAGCGAAGTTTCATTAAGTCTTCGCCTGCAAGCATAAGACTTACTATTGCTTTTGTTTGCGCTGAAATATTTTATAAAGCGCAGCCAAAACAACTGGTATTGCTGCAGCGCCAATACCAACCAAAACAATCACATTTAAGTTTTGGCGAATGATCGGAATATTTCCAAAAAAGTATCCAGCAATCACTAGGCCAAAGACCCACAGTAAGGCTCCGGTGATATTGAAAAACTGAAAACGTGAGAAGTTCATCTCAGAGACGCCCGCAATAAACGGTGCAAAGGTACGAATGATGGGTAGGAAGCGTGCCAAGATAATAGTCTTACCACCATGCTTCTCATAAAACGCATGGGTCTTTAATAACGCTCGCTGATCAATCCAGCGCGACTGACTACTAAAAATTCTTTTACCAATCCAGCGCCCAATAAAGTAGTTAACAGTATTACCTGCCACTGCAGCGATAAACAAGCCAAAGCACAAGGTCCAGAGATTGAAATGCTCGGTTGCACAATAAGCCCCGGCAATAAACAAAAGCGAGTCCCCCGGCAAGAATGGTGCAATCACTAGACCAGTTTCAGCAAATACGATCGCAAATAACAAGCCATAAGCCCAGGGGCCATATTGCGCAATCACCACATCTAAATGACGGTCAATGTGCAGAAATAAATCACTAAGTTGTAAAAGGGCATCCATCCACTGGCACTCCAAATATTGGCTTGATGCGGATATTAACAGGCTCTTATAATCAGGCATGCAAACTGAACCCTACATTCAGCATCTGCATGCTCCAGAGATCATTCCAGTACTTTGTATTGTGGGTCCCACTGGTGCAGGCAAAACCCATCTCGCCATGCTGCTTGCTGAGCACGCTAAATCTATTGGCTTAACGATTGAACTCATCAGCATGGACTCTGCATTGGTCTATCGCGGTTTAGATATTGGCAGTGCAAAGCCCACAAAAGCAGAACAAGCAGCAGTAATTCATCATCTCATCGATATTCTTGAACCTACAGAGGTTTATTCAGCAGCACGCTTTTCTAAAGACGCCACTCGTCTTTGCTCAGAAATCCGCAGTAGAGGAAATATTCCTGTAGTGGTTGGTGGCACGATGCTGTATTGGCGTGCCTGGGCACATGGACTATCTGCCCTTCCAACCGCTAACCCAGAAATTCGTGCACGCCTAGATGAAGAAGGTAAAGCCATTGGTTGGCCAGCAATGCACGCCAAACTTGCAGCAGTAGACCCAGAAACAGCGGCACGCTTAAAGCCCAATGATTCACAACGGGTACAGCGTGCGCTAGAGGTATTTGAGATCACTGGCAAGCCAATGTCCATTTTGTTAGCCGACTCACCTAGTGAAGATGGTAGAGAAGGTTCAAGCATTCCAGCATGGATTCATTTAGTGTCACTTGAACCCAGTGATCGCGCAAGATTGCACGCCAACCTAGAAAAACGATTTGACGAAATGCTCGCCGCTGGATTTATGGATGAAGTCAAAGCGCTACGCACCAATTCCAACTTACATGCAGATCTTCCTGCCATTCGTTCGGTAGGCTATCGACAAGCATGGGAATTTCTGAACGGTGAAATTGATCTTGATCAGATGCGCTATAAAGCTTTGGCAGCTACAAGGCAGTTGGGTAAAAGGCAATTGACTTGGTTGCGCGCAATTGCAGGCAGAAAAACCTTCGACCCCTTCAAGCCAGAAGAACTTGCAGCAGCACTGGACTACTGCAAAAGCACTTTACAAAAATAAAACGTTTATCGCTTTAGATAACGATAGTTTGTGGCGCATCTTTAGGACGCTCCACAACCTCGCCAACAGTCCAAGCCTTGAGCCCTTGTGCCGTCAATGATTTGATTGCAGCATCTGCTTGGCTTGGAGAAACAATCACTACCATGCCAATACCGCAGTTAAATACGCGAACCATCTCTGCATCAGCTACGCCACCCTTCATTTGTAACCAACGGAAGAGTTCTGGCATTTGCCAGCTATCACGATGCAACACTGCTTGGGTATTTTCTGGAAGAACGCGTGGTACGTTATCCACTAAACCACCACCAGTAATGTGCGCCATCCCCTTCACATCAATCTCAGTGATGAGCTTCAAGAGAGGTTTCACATAAATCTCGGTTGGGGCCATTACTACATCGCCCAGAGGACGGCCACCTAAATCATCGCTTGGCTTTGCGCCAGCACGTTCAACAATTTTGCGGACTAATGAGTAGCCATTGGAGTGGGCACCACTCGAACCGATTGCCAAGACAACATCGCCAGGGACAATCGTATTGCCAGTAATGATTTTCGATTTCTCAACCGCGCCAACTGCAAATCCAGCCAAGTCATACTCACCTGGCGGATACATACCAGGCATCTCAGCAGTTTCACCGCCAATGAGGGCACAGCCAGATAACTCACAACCTTTAGCAATACCACCAACTACAGTAGCCGCAGTATCAACAGTAAGCTTGCCGCAAGCAAAGTAATCCAAGAAGAAGAGAGGCTCTGCACCCTGGACCAAAATATCGTTGACGCTCATGGCAACTAAGTCTTGGCCAATAGTGTCATGGCGATTCCACTCAAACGCTAAGCGAAGCTTAGTTCCCACACCATCAGTACCCGATACCAAAACAGGCTCTTTATAGCGCTTAGGTACCTCAAAAAGGGCTCCAAAGCCACCAATTCCAGCCAAGACACCTTCTCGCATAGTCTTCTTAGCTAACGGCTTAATGCGATCTACTAAGTCATCCCCAGCGTCAATGTCGACGCCAGCATCGCGGTAAGAAAGACCTTTTAACGGGGAATTAGTAGATGAAGTCATGTCAGAGTCGGAATATTGGTGAAAAATGTCACTTGGTCAGTAGAATCATTGAATTCTAGAGGATTACTTGTAATGGCTGAAATTTTTACCCCTTTTCTGGCTGCTTTTATTTTGGCCTATATCCTAAGGCCCGCTTTTCTATGGCTAGAAGGACGTCGCATGCCTGCAATTGCAGCGGCTGGGCTCAGCGTCATTCTTGGATTAGCCGTGGTCATAGCGATTTTGGGCCTCTTTATTGGTCTCCTCAAAATCGAAATTCCCCTCATCAAGGAGCAATTGCCCGACTGGATTGCAAATACCCAGGCTTGGCTTGGGCCCAAATTGGCAGAGCTTCATCTGAATGTCGACTGGGGCGCTTTAAAAACAACAGTCTCTCAAAAAATTTCAACGCATATTAGCGACAACGCTGATTCACTCATGACGAGTACTTTTGAAACTGTACTGATGTCTGGTAGCTCGGTCATCGCAGCTTTTGTCAATTCTGTTTTGATTATTTTTGTGATGTTCTATTTACTGATTGACTGGGATCACTTCTTTGGACTGATCAAAAAAATTGTGCCAGTGCGTGCACAAGAAACAGTTCATCACCTAGCGATGCACACCGATGGATTACTCTCGCAATATTTACGTGGCATGGTCATCGTCATTTCGATCATGTCTGCTTTTTACAGCATTGGTCTTAGCTTAATTGGTATTAAAGGGGCAGTAGCGCTTGGTGTATTTACAGCCTTAATGATTGTGATTCCTTATATTGGAATTACCCTTGGCCTAACGCTTGCAGTCCTCTCTGCTATTTTGCAATTTGGCATCGGTACAGAACTCTTAGCTGTACTAGTCCTCTATGGCATCGGCCAATTCCTCGAAGGTTTTTTCTTAACCCCCCGCCTAGTAGGTGAGCGTATTGGCCTGCATCCCGTTGCGGTCCTATTCGCCTTGCTGCTCTTTGGCAAACTCTTTGGATTTTTTGGAGTACTACTTGCCCTGCCGATTAGCGCTGTCAGTTTGGTATTAGTTCAATATCTTTGGTCTGTGTATACACAAAGCTCCTGGTATCAAAAATAATTTCTCAGGAATGAATACGCCTCCGCTTCCAAGACAATTTGCTTTAGATCTTAGTCACACGCCCAAAGCTAGTCTCGATAATTACTTGCCTAGCAATGACTGGGCACTCATTTCTACTTTGCAAACGCTTTGCAAGGCTTGGGAAAATCAGTCTAGATATCCAAATAGCAATCCACTCAATCATCGCTGGATTTATTGGTGGGGCCCAGAAGGATCTGGACGAACCCATCTCTTGGGGGCGATGACAAACGCCGCTGAGCATGCAGGGATTGAGTCTTTTTCTCTAAATCCCAGAGAACCCATCTCTTGGGTTCATCTTGAAGAAAAAATGAGCGCTCTAGCATCAAGTGATGCGCCCTCGGTGATTACTGTTGATGATGTAGATGCATTAGATGAGCGTTTGGTTGGCGCCCTGTTTCGCATTCTGAACGGCGTTCAGGCTAGCAAGAATATTCATATATTGATGGCGGGCAAGGCTGCGCCAGCCAATTTGGACTTACGCGAAGATCTCCGGACCCGTCTAGGATGGGGTTTGGTCTTTCAAACACAGCTTTTGGATGATGATGAGAAAATACAAGCTTTGGAGCAAGCTGCTAAAGCGCGAGGATTGGTTTTATCACCTGACGTATTGCCTTGGCTGCTAAAGCGCTTTTATCGCGATATGCCCAATTTGATGGCCTTGATTGATGCTTTGGATGCGTATTCATTAGAAACAAAACGTGCTGTAACCTTACCTCTCGTTCGCGAGCTCTTACAGCCAAAATAATTTACTTCATATTCAATTTGTGACCCAGTTAGCCCTTTTCGACTTAGACAGTACCCTCCTCCCTTGCGATAGCGATTATGAGTGGGGTCAATTTTTAGCGCGCATCGGCGTAGTCGATGGTGTTGATTATGCAAAAAAAAATGAGCGTTTTTATCAAGACTATAAAGAAGGCAAGCTCGATATTCATGCATTTCTCCGCTTCTCCTTAAAGCCGCTTTCAGAACATTCCCGCGCGCAACTCAAGGAATGGCATGACGCTTTCATGAAGGAAGTAATCAATGGCCACCTCCGTCAATCAGCGATTGACTTAGTCAAACGACATCAAGATGCTGGGGATATATGCTGCGTCATCACTGCTACTAATAGCTTTGTTACACGCCCAATCGTGGAAAGCTTTGGTATCGAACACCTGATTGCAACTGAACCCGCTACATTCAGCGATAGTCCCTTAGCCAACTTCACTGGTGAGGTTAAAGGTGTACCAAATTTTCGTGAAGGCAAGATTCAAAACTTACATGAATGGCTGGCAGCTCAAGAGCTATCTTTCGATAAGATGCCACGAAGCTATTTCTACTCTGATTCCATCAATGATCTCCCCTTATTAGAAGAGGTTAGCAACCCTGTTGCTACTAATCCAGACGAACGTCTACGCATTGAAGCCAATAAACGCAACTGGCCTATTCTTGAGTTGTTTGCATGATTACTAAATTCATCAAACGCATCTTGCGTCGCGATCCCATGGTCAAGCATACGCAAGCTAACAATACCGGGGCACCAAAACGCATTCCCAAAAAAGCGCATCGTATTGATCCCCATTTGCTCTCAAAGAATGCCGTCAAAGTCACTGACACCCTTCAGCAAGCCGGCTATGAAGCCTTTATTGTTGGGGGTGCAGTACGTGATCTTGCACTGGGGATTGGTCCAAAAGATTTTGATGTGGCTACCAACGCCACTCCAGACCAAGTCCAAAGACTATTTCGTAAAGCGCGTCTCATTGGCCGACGTTTTCAGATTGTGCACGTCACATTTTTTGGCAAAGGCCACCCTGAAATCATTGAAGTCTCTACCTTTAGAGCCCTACTTGATAATGCTGGCGATCATGTTGCCGAAAGCGGGCGCATATTGCGCGATAACGTGTGGGGCTCGCAAGGCGAAGATGCAGCAAGAAGAGATTTCACCATCAATGCCATGTATTACGATCCCTCTAGTGAAACTGTGCTCGACTATCACGGTGGCATGGCAGACATGCAAAAGAAAACTTTGCGCATGATTGGCGATCCTGCAAAACGCTATCGCGAAGATCCAGTACGTATGCTCAGAGCTATCCGCTTTGCTGCGAAAACTGGATTTACCTTAGATGCAGCAACCCGCGCACCGATTGCCAAGCTAAGCAATCTTTTGCAAGACGTCCCATCAGCTAGACTTTTTGATGAAATCCTGAAGCTACTGATGTCTGGATATTCTTGGGCGGCAATTCAAGGCCTAAAAGATGCTGGCCTTCATCATGGTCTACTGCCATTACTCGACCATATTCTGGATAGTGGCGAGGGCTCTAAGGGTGCGAATGATTTCGTGAAATTGGCATTGGCCAATACCGACCAACGTATTCAATCTGGCAAAAGTGTTTCGGCAGGATTCTTATTCGCCACCCTGCTTTGGCCCGATCTGCTTAAAAACTGGAAAGCAAATATTGCCAAGGGGATATCTAATATCCCCGCACTGCATGACGCCATGGACGATACGATTGCCACCCAAAGTAGTGGGATGACGATTCAGCGTCGGTTTGAAAGTGATATGCGTGAGATCTGGTCAATGCAGCCCCGCTTTGAAAAACGAGCTGGGCGCTATCCCTATCGGCTAATCGAATCTCCACGCTTTAGGGCGGGTTATGACTTTATGCTCCTGCGCTGCGCAACTGGCGAGCAAGACCCTGCTATTGGGCAATGGTGGACTGACTTCATTGCTGCCGATCCAGCTGGTCAAGAAGCCTTAATGGCCAGCGCTAAGACTGAACCAGGTAGCAGTGCCAGCTCACCTGCAAAAAGGAGACGTCGTAGAAAGCCTAAATCTGACTCATCTCCCGAACCTGAAGCAGGCTAAGCAAACTTAGAGAAATTTCAGTAAAGTAGTTTTATCTCAAGTTTGGAATCGTATGGCACGAGCATTTATCGGATTTGGCGGCAACATCGGCGACACACGCCAGCTCATCACTGACGCCATTGTTTGTCTAGCACTGCGCTCGGAATTACAAATTCTTGCTAAAAGCTGCTTTTATCAAAGCGCTCCTATTGAAGCGGCCGGTGACGATTACATCAATGCTGTCATCGAAATTGAAACTGAGCTCACGCCCTACGGCCTTCTGCATGTCTGCCAAGCAATCGAGCAAGAGTTTGGTAGAGAGCGTCCCTACTCAAATGCACCACGCACGCTTGATCTAGATATCCTATCTTTTGAGGGCGTGATCCAAAATGAAACTGAGCTGACATTGCCTCACCCCAGAATTATTGAACGCTCATTTGTCCTGCTTCCCCTCCTCGAAATAGCCCCTCATTTCTTCTTGCCAGATCTAGGTGAATTGAAGACTTATTTACCTAAAGTAGCCCACCAAAGAATTGAGAAACTACCCTGCAGGAACTGTAATTGCGGGGAAAAAGCCGTTTATAGCCAATCGGCGCATTAATTCATTAAACTCTCGCCATGGGTTACTTACAAGGCGATAAGCCAATCTCGATTACTAAGCTTCTCGCTATGCATACTGAGCGAGAGAAAATTACTATGCTGACCGCATATGACTCGACTATGTCAGCGCTACTCAATCGCTGTGGAGTCGAGGTCATTCTAGTTGGCGATTCATTAGGCAATGTGATTCAGGGTCACTCTAGTACGACGCCAGTGACTGTTGAGCAAATGGTCTATCACACCGAATGTGTGGCACGCGCCAATACCCACGCATTTTTGATATCCGATCTGCCATTTGCAAGCTATGGCGATCCAATACAAGCATTAGATTCCGCAGCAGAACTCATGCGCGCTGGTGCCGATATGGTCAAGCTTGAAGGCGGAGACTGGCAAGTAGACATTATTCAATATCTCGTTGCGCGTAGTGTTCCTGTTTGTGCGCACCTTGGCTTGCTTCCACAGTCAGTGCATCTTTTAGGCGGCTATAAGGTACAAGGCAAATCCAAGGATGCTGCAAGCCATATGCTCGAGCAAGCACTTACTTGCCAAGCAGCTGGTGCACAAATGTTAGTGCTTGAGGCGATTCCCTCTTCACTTGGGGAAAGAATTACTGAAGAGCTTCATATTCCAACCATCGGAATTGGGGCAGGGCCAGATTGCTCTGGTCAGGTATTGGTTCTACAGGATATGTTGGGTATTAGCCCAGGCAAGCCACCCAAGTTTGTTAAAAACTTTATGGATGGTCACCAGTCAATTGAAGCAGCTGTGAAAGCTTATGTTCGCGAAGTCAAATCCGGAAAATTCCCCGGACTTGAACACGGTTTTGCTGGCTGATTTCTCGCTAACTCTTAACTAAAGAAGCTCTTTACCCCATCAAACCAGCCCTTTTGCTGGGGGCTGTGTTTATCGCCGCCGGATTTGAGACTTTCATCAAACTGCCGCAGTAATTTCTTCTGTTCATCCGTCAATTTCACTGGAGTCTCCACTAAAACATGGACGAAAAGATCGCCCACTAAAGTCGAGCGCAATCCTTTAATGCCTTTGCTGCGCAAACGGAAAGTCTTACCAGTTTGAGTGCCCTCCGGAATCGGAAATTCAACGCGACCCGATAATGTTGGAACTTCGATTTCACCACCAATGGTTGCCGTTGCAAATGAGATCGGCATTTGCACATGCAAATCACTGCCATCACGTTCAAATACTGGATGCGGCTTAACGCGAACTTCTACGTAGAGGTCACCCGAAGGTCCGCCATTAATACCAGGCTCGCCATTACCAACTGAGCGAACGCGCATACCATCATCAATACCTGCTGGAATTTTGATTTCTAAAGTTTTTTGCTCTTTGTGCTTTCCGGAACCATGACAGGTTTTGCAAGGCTTCGGAATGTACTCGCCAGTGCCACGGCACTTAGGGCAGGTCTGCTGCATCGAGAAGAAGCCTTGTTGCACACGCACTTGGCCATGGCCATCACAGGTAGAACATTTTTCTGCTTTTGTACCAGGCTCAGCACCAGTACCGTGACAAGGCTTACAGTTACTCCAACTTGGTACACGAATCTGTGTGGTGTAGCCCTCAGCCGCTTGCTCAAGGCTGATGTCCATGTTGTAACGTAGATCCGCGCCCTTATAAACCTGTGGACCAGATTGACGTCCACCACCTTGGCCAAAGATATCGCCAAAGATATCGCCAAAAGCATCGGCAAATCCTCCGCCGCCGCCAAAACCACCCCCACTAAAGCCGCCGCCCATTGAAGGATCGACTCCAGCATGACCATACTGATCATAAGCTGCGCGTTTGTTTGGATCGGAGAGAGTTTCGTAAGCCTCTTTAGCTTCTTTAAATTGGGCTTCAGCCGTTTTACTATCAGGGTTGCGATCAGGGTGATACTTCATTGCCATCTTGCGATAGGCCTTTTTCAGGTCTTCCTCGCTGGCACCTTTTGCTACACCAAGTACTTCATAAAAATCGCGTTTACTTTTCGGCACGGCCAATTCCTCTCTACAACCTGAATGACACAAGTCGGCACGAGGCCGACTTGTTGTTTAAGCACTTCAAAACTACGTTAAATAAATGTCTGATTAAAGAATTATTTCTTGTCATCAACCTCTTTAAAGTCAGCATCAACTACATCAGCATCTGGAGTGGCTTGTTGTGCAGCACCAGGAGCTGCGCCAGCCGCTGCACTAGCTTTAGCTTGCTCTGCAGCCATCACCTTCTCGCCCAGCTTCTGACTGGCTTTACCCAAAGCCTCGGTCTTCGCTTCAATGACAACCTTATCGCTGCCTTTGATAGCCTCATCCAACTCTTTAAGAGCTGCATCGATGGCTTCTTTTTCAGCAGCTTCTAAGCTAGCGCCATGCTCTTCCAAAGCTTTCTTAGTAGAGTGCGCCAAAGCATCAGCAGTATTGCGCGCTGTTACCAACTCTAATGCTTTCTTATCTTCAGCAGCATTAGCTTCAGCATCTTTCACCATACGCTGAATTTCTTCTTCTGTTAAGCCAGAGTTTGCCTTGATGGTAATCTTGTTCTCTTTACCGGTGGTTTTGTCTTTTGCGGTTACATGCAAAATACCGTTAGCATCAATATCAAAGGTCACCTCAATCTGTGGCATGCCACGTTGTGCAGGCGCAATCCCTTCTAGATTGAATTCACCGAGCAACTTGTTTGCAGCAGCCATCTCACGCTCACCTTGGAAGCACTTGATGGTTACAGCAGGCTGGTTGTCTTCCGCAGTGGAGTAAACCTGTGAATGCTTGGTAGGAATCGTAGTGTTCTTTGGAATCATCTTGGTCATGACGCCACCAAGAGTTTCGATACCCAATGACAATGGGGTAACGTCTAAGAGCAATACGTCTTTGCGATCACCAGACAATACAGAACCCTGAATAGCAGCACCAACAGCTACTGCTTCATCTGGGTTGACGTCTTTGCGTGGCTCTTTGCCAAAGATTTCTTTTACTTTGTCTTGAACCGCAGGCATACGAGTTTGACCACCGACCAAAATCACATCGTCGATATCGGCTACGTTTACGCCAGCATCTTTGATTGCAGTTAAGCAAGGGACAGCTGTACGCTTAATTAACTCCTCAACCAAAGACTCTAACTTGGCACGGGTCAACTTCAAGTTCAAATGCTTCGGACCGCTAGCATCAGCTGTCACGTAAGGCAAGTTGATTTCAGTTTGCTGTGCGGATGACAATTCGATCTTGGCTTTTTCAGCAGCATCTTTCAAACGTTGTAATGCCAAAACGTCTTTACTCAAATCAACGCCTTGTTCTTTCTTGAACTCGGCAATGATCCAGTCGATGATGCGTTGGTCAAAGTCTTCGCCACCCAAGAAGGTATCGCCGTTGGTAGAGAGCACTTCAAACTGCTTCTCACCATCCACGTTAGCAATCTCAATAATGGATACGTCGAATGTACCGCCACCCAAGTCATACACGGCGATCTTACGATCTACCTTGTCTTGCTTGTCCAGACCGAAAGCCAAAGCAGCTGCTGTTGGCTCATTAATGATGCGCTTCACATCTAAGCCAGCAATACGGCCAGCATCTTTAGTTGCTTGACGTTGACTGTCATTAAAGTAAGCAGGAACCGTAATGACTGCCTCTGTCACTTCTTCGCCGAGATAGTCTTCAGCAGTCTTTTTCATCTTGCGCAAGATTTCAGCAGAAACTTGCTGTGGCGCCATTTTCTTATCACGTGCTTCAACCCATGCATCACCGTTATCAGCAGCAATAATTGAATAAGGCATGAGGCCAATATCTTTTTGCACTTCAGGATCTGTAAATTTACGGCCCATCAAGCGCTTGACTGCGTAGATTGTATTTTTAGGGTTGGTAACTGACTGACGCTTAGCTGGTGCGCCAACCAATACTTCGCCATCCTCAACGTAAGCGATGATGGATGGAGTTGTGCGAGCGCCTTCTGCGTTCTCGACAACTTTAGGTGCATTGTTTTCAACAACAGAAACACACGAGTTAGTGGTTCCTAAGTCGATTCCGATAATCTTTCCCATAATTACTCCAAAAAATGAAATTACTGTGTTGTGCTTCTAATGTGTTTTTTGGCAACCCGAAGGACTGCCGCAAATATTCCAATACCCAATAAGTGGGGTCTAAAAAGGGGAATTCAAGGGCTGGAATAGCAAAAAAGGCAGAAATCTGCCTTTTTGATGCTTTTTTAGGGATTTAACCCCCTATTTTTAGTTTATTTCGGGGCGCTGACTGTAACCAAAGCAGGTCTAAGTACCCGATCTGCCACGGTATAACCCCGCTGGAGTACTGAAACTACGGTATTGGCCTCCTGCTCAGACGGGACCGAAGCAATCGCCTGATGGTGGTGCGGATCAAACTTATCGCCTACCGCAGGATTAATTTCGGTCATACGACCTTTTTCGAAGGCAGACAAAAGTTGCTTGAGAGTAATTTCCAGTCCTTCTTTAAAGGCCTTGGCATCGCTAGCATCTGTACTTAAAGCTGCATATAGACTATCGGTCACCGGCACTAAATGTTCCGCAAAACTCTCAATCGCAAACTTATGCGCCTTAGCAATATCTTCAACGGCACGGCGGCGAATATTTTCACCTTCGGCTTTGGCACGCAAAAAATGATCTTGTAATTCGCCAAGCTTTTGATTGAGCTCTGCAATCTCTTCTTCAGGAGTTTTAACAGCGCCAACTTCCGGGGCGGCTTGAGCCGAACCCTCTGCTGCTGGATTTTCTTGTTCTGGGTTTTGATTTTCTTGTGTCATGGGTGCTCATTCGCTTTTCTGTATTTTGCCCTACGTAAGGCTAGTACTTTTCAATATTGGGGCAATCGATTCAATTTCAAGTAATGGATTTTTCAGCTACATCAGCCCTCGTAGCACGTTGAGCCAATTCCTCTTTAGACTCGGTGCCTAGATTCCACCCTAGCAAGTGCTGATAGGCTATGTCGCCTAAGGCTTCAATCCATTTGGGGTTGCTATTTAAACAAGGGATATAACGGTAATCATTGCCACCATGGTCTAAGAATATTTCTTTGGCTTCCATCGCAATCTCTTCGAGCGTCTCTAGACAGTCTGCCGGAAATCCTGGGCAAAAAATATCAAGGCGCTGACAACCTTCTTTTGCTAACTTCTCAATGGTTGGTGCGGTATAAGGCTTTAACCATTCAGCTTTGCCGAAGCGTGATTGAAAGGTGACGATGTACTGACCTGACTCTAGACCCAAAGATTCGCCAAGTAGGCGACCCGTTTTCAAACACTCGCAGTGATAGGGATCACCCTTCATCAAATTGCGCTTAGGCAATCCATGAAAAGACATTACAAAGCGATCGCCTCTTGCGAAATCTGGATAACCGTCTTTATCCCAAGCGCTAATCACCTGATCGCGAAGGGCGGAAATATAGGCTGGATTGTCATGGTAGTACTTCACTGAACGCAGCTCAGGCTGACTTCTCCAGGTACTCAGAACCCGAAAGACTTCATCAAAACTAGAGGCGGTAGTAGTGGCTGAATATTGGGGATACAAAGGCAGCAGCAGCAAACGCTCCATGCCCTGCTCCTTCAAGCTCTCTAAAGCTTCTTGAGTAGATGGCTTGCCATAGCGCATCGCTAGATCAACCAAAACAGTATGGCCTTCATTGGCAAACTTCTCGCCCAGCTCTTTCGCCTGCAAACGAGAATAATGCATTAGCGGTGATCCGAGTTGTGGCAACCAAATTGATGCATATTTTTTTGCTGACTGACTGCTGCGAATTGGCAAAATGATGCCGTTCAAAATGAACCACCAAATAATGCGTGGAATTTCTACGACGCGCGGATCAGAGAGAAACTCTTTTAAATATACCCTCACTGCTTTTGGCGTTGGCGCAGATGGCGTACCCAAGTTCAGCAGAAGGACTGCTGTCTTGGTGGGTCGTAGATGTGGATTCTGATTCAAAATAGTTTGTCTTTAATAAATGTTAAATACTGATCATCAATTTTGGGAGCTTAGGGCGCCTGACAGCAACTTGGAAGTGATGTCCACAATTGGAATCACCCTGTCATAAGCCATACGAGTTGGCCCAATTACCCCGAGAGTACCAACAATCTGACCATCTACGCTGTAAGGCGCGCTAATTACCGCTAAATCCTCATAGGGCAATAAATCGCTTTCACCGCCAATAAAGATTTGAATACCATCAGCATGGCTTGAAACATCGAGCAACTGCATCAGTACAGATTTTTGCTCCAACATATCAAACATCTTACGCAGCTTATCAAGATTGGAGCTTAAATCACCTACATTTAGTAGGCGACGTTCACCTGAGAGCACCATATCACCACGGCCCATATCGTAATCGGCAACACCACTTTGAAGTGCCAAAGCCATCAAACCAGAAATATCTGCCCTTAAATTATCCAGATCAGATTTGAGATGCAAGCGTACTTGCTCAAAACTTTTGCCAGCAAATTGTGTATTGATGTAGTTGCCAGCTTCAATTAACTGGCTTGGCGTGTAATCCTGGCTTGTTGGCAAAATCCGATTTTGCACATCACCCTCTGGAGTGACCATGATTAATAAGATCTTGCCTTCACCTAATCGTAAAAACTCAATATGTTTAAAAACTTGGGCTCGCTTGGGAGTCATCACCACTCCAGCAAAATGACTTAAGTTAGACAAAATCTGAGCGGCAGAATTTAAAACCCGTTGCGGGGAATCTGGCAAAAGTCCTTTTTCAAGCTCGCGGGTAGCAATTTCCTCTAATGGGCGAACAGTCACCATAGTGTCTACAAATAGGCGATAGCCTCTCGGGGTCGGAATTCGGCCTGCAGAGGTATGGGGGCTAGTCACTAGACCCATATCCTCCAAATCCGCCATCACATTGCGAATAGTAGCTGCAGAGAGGTCTAAACCAGAGAACCTGGATAGGGTGCGCGAGCCAACAGGCTGCCCCTCCTCGATATAACGCTCGATGAGGGTTTTGAGTAAAGCGCGGGAACGTTCATCCATGGTGGAAGGGATTTTATGCCTATGGTTTAATCGTTATATGTTAAGCCCATCCCCAAATTCTTCCAAGAAGGCATTTAGCCGGGTAGCTCTTGTCGGCAAATTGCAGGCAGATGGGGTTGAAGAGCGCTTAAATGACCTAGCCAAACTGGTTTCAGGCCTAGGCTGTGAGGTTTTTATTGAGGCCGATACTGCCGCCCACCTTGGCTTAAATAGCTATCCCACCAAAACAGCCCAAGACTTTGCAGGGGCAATTGACCTAGTAGTAGTTTTGGGCGGTGACGGAACCATGCTGGGCATCGCTCGTCAATTGGCGGGCAGCAACGTTCCGCTCGTCGGAATCAATATGGGTCGCCTAGGCTACATGACGGATATTCCAATTCAGTCTGTAAAAGATACTCTCTCGAAAATCATCGCTGGTGAATACGAGGCTGATACCAGAACATTGTTAGATGCTGTTGTACTTCGTGACGGCAAAGTCATTAATCGTGCCTTGGCACTTAACGATGTTGTCGTAAACCGCTCTGGGATTTCTGGGATGGTGGAGTTAGCAGTGCGCGTCAATGGATCTTTTATGTATAACCAACGATCCGATGGTTTGATTGTCTCGACTCCAACCGGCTCAACTGCTTACGCTCTATCTGCTGGCGGCCCCATTTTGCACCCGCATGTTGCAGGCATTTTGTTGGTACCAATTGCACCCCACTCACTTTCTAATCGGCCGATTGTGTTGCCACAAGATAGCGTTACAGTGATTGAGGTCATTAATGGCCTTGAGGTGATTGTCAATTTTGATATGCAATCGCAAACCAATTTACAGAGTGGCGATACGATCGAAGTCCGTCAATCCGACAAAACAATTGACCTTTTACACCCCAGCAATCACAGCGACTACAAAACTTTGCGTGAGAAATTGCATTGGAATGAATACCCGTCGACCTTCTAATGTCGAGTTCTTTGCTACGCTAATACATGCTTCAAACTATCTCACTTCGTGACTTTGTCATTGTTGATCAACTAGAGCTAGACTTCTCTGCTGGGTTCACTGTCCTCACAGGCGAAACTGGTGCTGGCAAATCGATTCTGCTGGATGCGCTTAGCCTAGTTTTAGGAGAGCGCGCTGACAGTAGCCAAATACGGGAAGGCAGTAATCGCGCAGAAATCTCCGCCCTCTTTCGAATTGATCCAGAACTACTTCAACCATTTGGCCAATGGCTAGATGAACAAGGCTTTCCCACTGAAGATGATGGTCAAAGTCTTTTGCTTAAAAGAACTGTAGAAAGTAACGGTAGAAGTCGTGCTTTTATCAATGGCAGTGTCGCTACCTTGGCACAACTGCGCGAAGCAGGCGACCAACTCGTAGATATTCATGGGCAACATGCACACCAACTATTGCTAAAGGGTGGTGCTCAACGAGAATTACTCGATCGTCATGCTGGCTTATTACCCCTAGCCACTGAGGTAGCCCAATCATTCAGAACACTGAATGAATCTCGTCGTCGCCTAGAACAAGCAGAAAATGCAGGGCAAGATATTGAGCGTGAACGTGAGCGCTTAGAGTGGCAACTAGAAGAGCTCACTGAGCTATCACCACAAGAGGGTGAGTGGCTCAGCATTCAAAGTGAACATGCACGACTTGCCAATGGGGCAAAAATTATTGGTGGCTGCCAAGAAGCGATTGAGGCTTTAAGTGACGCTGATAACTCGATTGAATCCAGTCTCTCTAAGGTATGTGGCACTATTGGCGCATTGGCAGAACATGATCCAGCCCTCAGTAATATTAGCGAGACCCTGGAATCTGCCCAAATTCAATTAGATGAAGCCATTCATAGCCTCAATCGATACTTACAAAAAGTAGATCTTGACCCCGCACGACTTGCACAAGTTGAAGAGCGCATGCAAGCCCTTCATAGTGCTGCTAGAAAATACCGTACTGAGGCAGATGGATTACCAGCGCTACTACAAGAGACTGCTGAACGCCTAGATGCCCTGACTGCATCTCAGAATATTGAAGCCTTACGTGAAAAAGTAAAGCAGGAAGAAGCCGCTTATCTCAAGCTTGCAAAACAACTCTCGCAAAAACGTGCAGGAGCCGCAAGCCACCTAGGCAAATTGGTTACAGATGCAATGCAGGATTTATCCATGGCAGGGGGACGCCTGGAGATTGCCTTAACTCCACTAAATGAAGGTGGGTCACACGGCTTAGAGCAAGTTGAATTTTTGGTTGCAGGGCATGCTGGCAGTACGCCACGCTCTTTGGCTAAAGTTGCCTCCGGCGGCGAGCTGGCACGTATCAGCCTAGCAATAAGCGTAATCACTAGCAAAGCATCATTTACACCCACCCTCATATTTGATGAAGTTGATGCCGGTATTGGTGGCGCCGTTGCAGAAACTGTTGGCAAGCTGTTACACCAATTGGGACAATCTCATCAAATCTTGTGCGTCACCCATTTACCTCAAGTTGCAGCACAAGGTAATCACCATCTCAAAGTTAGTAAGTCACAATCAGGCGATAAAACAATCTCGCAAGTACAGCCTTTAGGTAGGGCAGAACGCGTTGAGGAGGTCGCACGCATGTTAGGTGGCGCAACAATCACTGATACCACACGTCGCCATGCTCGCGAGTTACTAGAACACAACTAGACTTTAAGAACTTCTCTCTGCATCAGAAGGTGCCTGGAAAATTTCTAGCCAGAGTGAGGTCACAACAGATCTAGCGTCTCTTAATTCAGACTCATTATCTAGCTTAATGCGGGTTTTTTCTGCCCCATCCAGACGCAAGCGATGTTGACGTGACCTTAATAGACGATAAGCACTACCCACTAAGTGGGCAATTTTTTGATCAACCAAACCTACCTCTCCAGCAATGCGGAGTAGGGCAATATTGCCAAGATTGCCAATCAGTTGTGAGTGTTGATGTGAGTAAGCTAGTACCAAGAACTGCACAATAAATTCAATATCCACCATGCCGCCAGAGTCGTGCTTGAGGTCGAACTCGCCACTTGCATTGGGATGACCCGCATGAACCTTACGGCGCATCTCCAGAATTTCAATCCGCAGCTGATCAATATTTCGTTGCTGACTTAATACTTCTGAGCGCACTAGCTCAAAGTCTAAGCCTACGACTGCATTACCTGCCGAGCAGCGTGCCCTAGTTAAAGCTTGATGCTCCCAAACCCAAGCGGCATTATCACCTTCACGCATTTGATACTTCTTAAAAGCCTCAGCATTGGTTACTAAAAATCCAGCCGAGCCATTAGGGCGAAGCCGAGTATCAATTTCAAATAAACTGCCGGTCGATGTAAACGCAGTTAACCAATTAATCATGCGTTTAGCTAATAGTGCATAGATTTCTTGCGCAGCATAATCAGCCTCATCTGATTGGTACAAAAATACCAAATCAAGATCAGAAGCATAGCCAAGCTCTTTACCACCCAACTTGCCATACGAAATCACTGCAAATGGCGCAAGGAAATCTTGTGGTAAACCAAACTTCTGAGCTACACCAGGCCATACCCGTTCAAATGTAGTCTGCAACATCAGGTCGGCTAATGCGGATAAATGATCACTCACCTTTTCAACTGATAGAGGCTCATCAACACCGATACCAAGGTCGGCTAAGAGCGTGATAAATGTCTCAGTATGGTGAGTTACGCGCAAAATATCCATCGCCTGCTCCGAGCCGTCACCTTCAGCCATGACATCATCAAGACGCATGTTCAGATTAGCTTTTACTTCTTGCCAATACTCCTTAGGCTGCTCGATCAAGGCCATCTCAGTTCTTGAGTTGAGTAAGTGATCCAATAAATGTGGGTGTCTTGTCAGATATTGAGCGCCCCATTGAGATGCTTTGAGTAAATCGAGCACATTGAATAGCGCCCTTGGGTATTCAGCCAAAATAGATAAGTAGGCACTGCGTCTTGCAATAGCCTCTAGTAAATCAAAAAATCGCAATAGGGCCTGATCACCGCCATCATGCTGCAAGCTTTCTGCAGCCTTACGCATCAAATTATCAAAGATAAGTCGACTTTTCTCGGGCAGCTGTCTTTGCTTAGGGCTGTCAACCCACAAACTCCAGCGCGCAAGAGTTTGTGGGAAATATTGCGCATCTGGCTCCCAACTTAAATCTATGGGAACAAGCTCTAATCGAGAACTGTCATCTAATAAGAACGCTTTTTCAAACAGACGAGCAACATTATTTTGATGACGATCTAACTCCGCCATGAAAGATTGACTCTCGCTTTCTAGACCCCCTTCTGCCATTGATGAAGCTAAGCGTGAACGAGCTGACTCATCATCTGGTAGGTAGTGGGTTTGTTGATCATCCCAAACCTGAATACGATGCTCGAGGCGCCTCAAAAAAATGTAAGCCGATTGCAAGGCCTCGATTTCTTCTGAGGGCAAAATTCCTCGCCGCCCAATTAAACTGAGAACCTCTAAAGTAGGGCGGATCCTAAAGCGAGGGTCAGTTCCTCCTCGCATCAACTGAAACATTTGCGCGAGAAACTCAATCTCTCGAATGCCGCCGCGACCCAACTTAATATCGCGGGAGCGGCCCTGATGTCCTGATGAGCGCTTATCAGCCTCATGCTGAATCTGTGCATGCAGATCCCGGATGGATGCGATCACGCCATAATCCAAATGGCGTCGATATACAAATGGGCGAATGAGTTGATCCAACTCCTTTGCACAATACAGATGCTCAGATGAACCAGGTAACGGTGCAATCAGGCGACCTTTAATCCAGGCATAACGCTCCCACTCTCTACCTTGAACTAAAAGATATTCTTCTAGCATCTCCAAGCTGCATACCAATGGCCCTGAGTCACCATTAGGGCGCAAGCGCATATCTACCCGAAAAACAAAACCATTTTCATCATGCTCAGATAAGAGCCTCATTAAATGCTTACCCATACGAGAGAACCATTCATGGTTTGAAAGGCTCTTGGGTCCACCTAAAGTTTCACCCTCATGCTCATACAAGAAAATCAAATCGATATCAGAGGAGAGGTTCAGCTCGAGGCCGCCTAATTTGCCCATGCCAACGACCATCAGAGGCATCTCAGCATTATTGGGCTTACTCCAAGGAAGCCCAAATCGATTTTTTAAATCCTCGCGTATGTAAGCAATAGAGTTTGCAACCGCCAACTCAGCAAAATGGCTCAGGCCATGAGTTACCTCATCTAAACTCGCCATTCCATTGAGATCCCGAAATGCGATCCAAATCATTAACCGCTGCCTAGCAAGCCGCAGATTGGCCATAAACTGGGCCTCTTCCAGCCCCAACCCCTGCTGAGAGATTCCAGAAGTTTTTAGTAAATTTTGGATGCCCTGCAAATCGACCTTTATCTGTCCGCAAGACCTCAGCCAGTCAATCCATTCGGGGCGAGCATTGAGCCAGCGCCGCGCATAGGTGGAATGCTGCTCTAGAAAAGCAATTTGTCGAGAAAATTCATCCATTCCCCCATCTTAATCCGTACCCTAATTCTGATGCTAGAAGCTTGGCGACCGACTCCAGGCTGACGGATAATAGGGGTCATGCTGCAAAACATCATCCCGCCTCGCCTCAAGAGCTTGCTGGCAAAACGCCCCCAAAGTTTTGACGGGCCTTGGCGTAAACGCGCCCTCTTTCTTTGCGGATTTGTTTTGGTCTTGTTTGTGGTCGGCCACCTGGGAATTCGTTTCATAGTTTGGCCTCAAATTGAAAAATCTAAAGCTTCAGTAGAAAGACTCATTAGTGCTCGCATTGGTGTTGATGTTGCCATGGATGATTTAAGGGTTTCTTGGACTGGCATCCGGCCCGAGTTTGAGCTCGATGGCCTACGCTTTAATGGCCCTGACAAATCGAGGCCCTTATTGCAGATTGCCAAAATTCGCGGTGAGCTCAGCTGGAATTCCTTCTACCACCTAGCACCCTATTTCCATGAGCTCTACTTTGAAGGCGCTCAAATTTATGCTGAGCGCGATAAAAAAGGCTTGATCAATATTGCCGGCATTGCAACTCACGGGAATTCAAATGATTACGGATTCGAAAATTGGCTTCTCGCGCAAAACGAGATTGAAGTTAACAATGTTGAAATATTTTGGTCTGATCAGCTAGATAAAAAATTAAGTACTTCGTTTCAAATTCAAAATCTAGTACTCATTAATGGCCTACGCAGTCATAAAGCCTCACTGAAAACAACAACTCCGTGGGCTAATGGCCCCATACAGGTTGAGGCAAACTTTGTTCACCACCTCGGTGGCCAGGCTGGCAATTGGCGTGACTGGATTGGTAATATCTCGTGGGATGTAGCCGATCTCAATCTCAGTCAAATTGCAAAAGAATTTACTCTTCCACTCCACGCTTTAGAGGGAAAGCTGAGCTCTAAGGGAAAATTAAAAATTGATAACGGCCAACCCGATGGTGGAGTAGTCTTTATAGCTGCAGATAACCTTGTAATTCAGCTCGCCAAAAATGAAGATGGGATTGCTTTAGGTAGATTGGAAACCAATCTCACCCAAGAAAATGATGGCGGCTTAATTTCTGTCACTACCAAAACATTTGCCTGGCGCGATATTGATAGTTCAAAGACTGGGCCATTAGAAAACTTAAGTCCGATGACTTTTGCCTGGAGTCCTCCAGGTTCCGATGGTGAGATTAAAGAATTTAGATTCTCTTCCCCTAAAATTTTGGTTGAAGATGTAGCTCTATTCGCATTGAACTTACCGCTATCTAAAAAAGTTCATCAATGGATTAAGGCCTCTCGTGCAGATGGTGAATTACAAAATCTCGATATCCGCTGGTCTGAGAGTAAATCTTCCCTATCGTCATTAAATATTCCTGGTGGATGGTTTAAATCAAACAAATTGGATTTTTCTATTAGCGCCAAGCTTGTTAATCTGGGCTTTATTGGCATCGACAAATCTATGCCATCTGCTTCAAATCTATCCGGGTTTATTAGTGCCGATCAAAATCAAGGAAGCTTTTCTATTAATTCCAGCGACCTCGAGATTGAGATCAATGATTTATTGGTTGATCCCAAAATTCAATTAGATCGCGCCAATGGACAGGTGACCTGGTCAAAGAAAAAAGGGAATTGGATTGTTAATGCAAAACAGCTGGCCCTCAGTAATCCGGAAATAGATACAACGCTCAATATCAATTACGTGATTGGGGCCGCCAAGAAGCCGGATTTCATGACTCTGGATATGGACTTTGCAAAAGCCGATCTAGCTACCGCATACCGCTACCTACCTCTTGGCATGGGTAAAGAGGCCAGACAGTACTTGAGCAAAGCATTTACTGCAGGCACCATACAAAAAGGTAGCCTACATATTAAAGGCGATCCCAATGGCGTCCCCTTCCCCAATAGTGGCGATGGTGAATTCACCCTCAATCTACCAATCGTAGGGGCTACGTTCTACCCAGTCCCGTTATTGCCAAGCAACTTAGGAGTTTGGTCTGCATTTAGCAAAGTAAATGGCGTACTTGCAATGCAAAACTCAAACTTGAAGGTAGATATTTCTAAAGCTAACTTCAAAGATGTACAGCTCAGTCAATTCCATGCAGAAATTCCAAATGTCAGTGCAAAGCAGTTAATGCTATCCGTGAATGGCAATGCCCAGGGCGATGCTCCACAGATGCTAGAGTATCTATTCGCCTCTCCATTTGCTAAAAAGCAAAATAAGATAGAAAAGAATCTACGAGTAAGTGGGCCAATTAACCTTGACCTAGGACTAAAGATCCCCCTCTCGACTAACGATGACACTGGCGTTGATATCAAGCTGGATCTAACTGGTAACAAAGCACAGTGGGCAAATTTACCGCCACTGGAGAATCTCAAAGGAAAAATTCGGATTACCGAAGTGAATCCTGAATTTGAAAATGTCACTGCAACCTTCTTGGGCGGGACTTTAAACATCGGTAGCTCACCCTCAGCACCAGGTAAACAAAACTTTAATATTACGGGCGCTATTACTGCGAACTTTATTAAAGACTATCTTGTAAAAACACTCAACAATGAGGCTTCTCCAATTCTGGAGGCAATGAGTGGATCTGCCAAATACGAAGGCACTCTCAGCTTTAATAAAACTGGTAGCGAAACCAATCTCAAATTTGATCTGCGTAATTGGGCAAGTGCCGCTCCAATGCCAGCCAAGAAGCTGATGGGTACACCCATGACTGGGCAAGTGCTCTTTAAAACAACTACCAGCAATGAAGGTAGCGCAAATCGCTTTAGCTGGACTGGAAAGTTTGGAGACCTATATACAGTTCAAGGAGACATGAATAGCAATGATGAGTTGCGCTATGCCCTTGGCATAGGTGCACCGGCGAATTTATCCCAGACTGGATTCCAAATGAATCTAGCTAGCAATGAGCTCGATATGGATGCTTGGTTAGATTTCTTTGGAAAACAAAAACAACAAAGTAATACTCCCCCAATAACTAGCTCTGAAACCACTAGCGTTAATTTAACTGCACAGGTGAAGAAGCTCATTTTGTTTGACCGCATCTGGCAAGACCTCAATTTATCGGCAAGCAATAAAACGAATGCTTGGCAGTTGCGAATTAACTCGCCTCTCATTGCAGGTCAAATACAGTATCAGGAATCCAATAATGCCAATCCTAGCGGCCTAGTGAGCGGAAATTTAAGTCGACTCAAGGTTCCAGATGAGTTCACCCCAGTAATAGAAACAACTAAGGTAGCACAAAAGACTAATGTTGTTGTGAAGAGTAAGCTTTCACCCAATTCAATTCCAAGTCTAGATGTGACCATCGATGACTTGAATTGGTCAAAGGCACATCTTGGACAAACTAAACTCAAAACAAAGACTAGCAACAATCTATTAACAATAGAATCGATTCAATTTAATAATCCCCAAAGCAACTCAATCACCACCGGGCAATGGATTGGTGCCACACCAAACCAAGCCGAGCATAGCAGTATGAATATAGATTTGGATGTGAAAGATGCTGGGCGCATTATTGCTAATTGGAGTTCACAAAAATCTGTTGAAGGTGGCCAAGGCAAGCTGACTGCCAATGCAGAGTGGGATGGCTCGCCCTTTAGTCCCAAATATGAAACTCTTGCTGGTAAGGTCAACCTCAATCTGGAAAAAGGACGCTTATTAGAAGTCGATACTAGCGGCGCTCAAATTTTGGATGTGCTAAGCCTGCAAAGTCTCTTCAGATTTGCGACCTTAGATCTTCAAGGTAGCCTAGGTAATATTGTTAGCAAGGGAACGCCCTTCAACAATATCAATGCAAGCTTCGACCTTAGTAATGGACTGGCCCAAACCAAGCAATTCACCATGAGCCTAGATCAGGCTAGAGTAGCGATGGTAGGACAAATCAATATTCCCAAACAAACACAAGATCTGCGCGTGACTATCTTCCCAACCATTGACGCAACTGCTGGCTCCTTAGCTGCTTTTGCGATCAACCCTATTGTTGGATTGGGTGCACTCGTTGGGCAATACCTCATTACTAATCAAATTAATCGAAATTTACAATCTGATTATTTAATTCAAGGCTCTTGGGATAAGCCAGAAGTGATTCCGCTAGATCAAAAAGGTCAGCCGATTGATAATAAAACTTTAAATACGATACGTAGCAAAGATTTACTTAAAGAACAAAGTAAACCCAGCCCAAACAACGCACCAACCCCAAAACCGCAAACCCAGGCTTTATGAGCAAATCCAACTCTGTAGAACTCAAAATTGCCGCGATTCAGATGGTATCTAGCGCATCAGTTCAAGCAAATCTAGAGACGGCTGGCAGGCTGATCCAAGCAGCAGCTCAGGATGAAGCTCAGGTTGTCGTTCTACCGGAATACTTTTGCATCATGGGTCTGAAAGACACTGATAAGGTCAACATCCGAGAAGCTTTTGGTAGCGGGCCAATTCAAGCAGAACTTGCAGAGCTGGCTAAGGCTAATGGTATTTATTTAATTGCGGGGACCATTCCCCTTAAAGCAAAAGATCCAAACAAAGTATTGAATACAACCCTCGTCTTTGGCCCAGATGGGCAGAGAGTAGCGCGCTATGACAAGATTCATTTATTTGGTTTTCAGACCAATACTGAACGCTACCAAGAGTCTGAAACGATAGAAGCTGGTGAGATACCCGGCATCGTCAAAATTACAGCCAATAATACTGAGTGGACTCTTGGACTGAGTATTTGTTATGACTTGCGCTTTCCAGAACTGTACCGCGCGCTTGGGCAAGTAGATTGCCACATCATTCCTGCTGCCTTTACTTATACAACTGGTAAAGACCATTGGGAAATCCTCTTGCGGGCTCGTGCTATTGAAAACCAATGCTACGTCTTAGCATCTGCGCAAGGCGGGATACACCAAAACCAAAGGCGGACTTGGGGCAATACCATGCTGATCGACCCTTGGGGTAGCATCCTAAGCACTCTTAACGAAGGGGAGGGGTTTATTTCTGGGGTTTTAAGCAAAGAAAAATTAAACGAGGTACGCTCTAAGTTACCCGCACTTGCACACCGTAAGCTTTAAAGAAAGATTTGCTGAATCACATGAATGCACCTGAAGCACTATTTCCCGCGAATTGGGCCAAAGCCAAAAAGCAGGCAGATCTTCTTAAATTAGCCAAGTCCATTCTGCTTGAGCCAACTGGACTCTCAGAGCAAGATCTCCATAAGACATTTGGCAGCATGTTCACCCATCACCTTGATGATGCTGATTTGTACTTCCAACATACTCGCAGTGAAAGTTGGAGTCTGGAGGAGGGAATTGTCAAATCTGGTAGCTTCAATATTGACCAAGGCGTGGGAGTTCGAGCTATTTATGGTGATAAGACTGCCTTTGCTTACTCTGACGAAATTAATTTAGAAGCGCTGACTAAAGCTGCTAAAGCTACCCGCGTGATTGGCCCACAAGGTGGTAAGCAAGCCGTTGCTAGCAAGTTATTCAATCCCATATCCAATAAGCTTTACTCCGATATGAATCCTTTAGACTCATTACAGCCTAAAGAAAAAATTGCCCTACTAGAAAGCATTGAGCGTCGCGCAAAAGCACGTGATCCTCGGATTATTCAGGTGATGGCAAGTCTTGCTGGTGAATTTGATGTTGTTCTAGTGGTACGTGCAGATGGCTTGCTTGCTGCAGATGTAAGGCCACTAGTGCGCGTTTCAGTTCATGTGATTGCCGAGCAAAATGGTCGTCGTGAGTCTGGGTCTTCCGGTGGTGGTGCGCGCCATGACTATCATTATTTTGACGCCGCTCTGATCAACCAATATGTGGATGAAGCGGTTGATGGCGCCCTCATCAACCTGGAATCTCGTCCTGCGCCTGCAGGCCCAATGACAGTTGTCATGGGCCCAGGCTGGCCAGGTGTTCTGCTACACGAAGCAGTTGGTCATGGTCTTGAAGGTGACTTCAACCGTAAGGGTTCCTCAGCATTTGCTGGTCGTATTGGGCAACGCGTAGCAGCTAAAGGTGTCACTGTGGTTGATGATGGCACCCTCTCTGGCCGCAGAGGATCATTGAACATTGACGACGAAGGCACGCCCACTCAATGCACCACCTTAATTGAAGATGGAATTTTGAAGGGTTATATTCAGGATAGTTTGAATGCGCGACTGATGAAAATGCCACTGACAGGTAATGGCCGCCGCGAAAGTTTTGCATCACTTCCAATGCCACGCATGACAAATACTTACATGCTAGCCGGCAAGGACGATCCCCAAGAAATTGTGGCGAGCATCAAGCGTGGTTTATACGCAGTCAATTTTGGCGGTGGCCAAGTTGACATTACCAGTGGCAAATTTGTGTTCTCGGCGTCTGAAGCGTATTGGGTTGAAAACGGCAAAATTCAATATCCCGTCAAAGGTGCCACGATTATTGGCAGCGGCCCCGAGTCCTTAAAACAGGTCTCCATGATTGGTAACGATCTCAAATTAGACGGTGGCATCGGGGTTTGCGGCAAAGAAGGGCAAAGCGTTCCGGTCGGCGTTGGACAGCCCACTTTACGCATCGACAGCCTCACTGTCGGTGGAACCGCCTGAAATTTCTAAATTACGGCTTAAAATAGCCGTATGAGCCAACAAAATACGAATCCCTCCAATTGGTACTCTGTCGTTGATAAAACGTCAGATACTGACGATCAACGCATTGATAAGATTTCTGTTCTGCCTCCGCCAGAACATCTGATTCGCTTCTTTCCAATTTCTGGAACCCCTACCGAAGCATTGATCAGCAAAACTCGCAAGAAAATTCGCGACATCATTCATGGTAAAGACGATCGTTTACTCGTGATCATTGGGCCTTGCTCGATTCATGATCCACGTGCGGCACTCGAATATTGTCAACGCCTTTTAGCCGAGCGTGAGCGCTTTGCTGGTGAACTAGAAATTGTGATGCGCGTCTATTTTGAAAAACCACGCACTACCGTTGGCTGGAAGGGTCTGATTAATGACCCTTACTTGGATGAAAGCTATCGCATTGAAGAAGGTCTGCGTCTTGCACGTCAAGTCCTCATGGAAATCAATCGACTGGGTATGCCGGCTGGTAGCGAATTCTTGGATGTGATCTCTCCACAATATATTGCTGACCTCATCTCATGGGGCGCTATTGGTGCACGCACTACTGAAAGCCAAGTTCATCGTGAACTTGCCTCTGGTTTATCTGCGCCCATCGGATTTAAAAACGGCACCGATGGCAATATCAAAATTGCTACTGATGCGATTCAAGCGGCAGGTCGTCCACACCACTTCTTATCTGTTCACAAGAATGGGCAAGTGTCCGTTGTGGAAACTAAAGGCAACAATGACTGTCACGTCATTTTACGTGGCGGAAAAGAGCCTAACTACGAAGCGCCGCACGTACAATCTGCTTGCGCTGAACTAGCATCTGCAAAGCTTCCAGCCAGTTTGATGGTTGACTTATCGCATGCTAACTCCAGCAAGAAACATGAGCGTCAAATCATCGTGGCAGATGATATTGCCAAGCAAATTGAATCTGGTTCACATGAGATTTTTGGTGTGATGGTAGAAAGCCACCTGAACGACGGTGCGCAGAAATTTACACCTGGTAAAGATGATCCACGTAAGCTAGAGTACGGCAAGAGTATTACCGATGCCTGTATTAATTGGGATGATTCAGTAAAAGTGTTGGAGCGTTTAGCTGGCGCAGTAAAGAAACGCCGCAGCAAGAAAAAATAATACGCGCAGTAATGAAGGTAAGATTAAAAGAGGCTAATTTATTTAGTCTCTTTTTTTTCGTGCTTCCAAAGTACATCAGTACCACCAGCCGCACGATTGAGTATGCGCGAAAGCACAAACAATAAATCAGACAAACGATTGACATATTGGCGAGGAGCATCATACAAAGGCTCTGCCCAACCCAAGCGCACAATCGAACGCTCAGCTCTTCTACAGACGGTGCGACATACGTGCGCTTGCGCAGCAGCACGAGTACCACCAGGAAGAATGAATTCTGTCAAAGGAGGAAGTTCTTTGTTGTACTTTTCTAACCAAATATCTAACTGAGCTACGTGGTCAGGATTTAGTAACTTGTAATTCGGAATGCAGAGCTCGCCGCCCAGATCGAATAAATCATGCTGAACCTGCATGAAAAGCGCTTTTAGCTCAGGAGCAATGCTTTCTGGGATCTCCTCAGTCATCAAAACACCGATTTCTGAGTTCAGCTCATCCACGTCGCCCATAGCGCAAATCCGCAAATGATCCTTCTCAACGCGACTTCCATCGCCTAATCCAGTCATTCCAGCATCGCCCGTTCTAGTGGCGATTTTTGATAGTCGATTTCCCATGAGCTTAATTATAGGTAAATGGCTAAAATGATTCCTATGAATATGGTGACCCCACCCCCCGATCTAGCCGCAATCAGCGCACTTCAGTCAAAACTCGTTGCGGCTTTGCGACCGATTCTTCCGGAACACGCCCTACTTTGGGAGCCTGAAGACACAATTCCCTATGAATGTGATGGTTTGGCCGCTTATAAACGCATGCCGCTGGCAGTCGCTCTGCCAGAAACAGAGGAGCAAGTCGCCAAAATCCTCAAAACCTGCTTTGAGATGCAGGTTCCTGTGGTTCCGCGGGGATCTGGAACTGGCCTATCCGGTGGAGCGATGCCTATCTCTCAGGGGTTAGTGCTTTCCCTTGCAAAGCTCAAGAAAATTCTCAGTATTGACCCATTTACTCGCACTGCGGTAGTTCAACCTGGTGTGCGCAATCTTGCTATTTCAGAAGCTGTTGCTCACCTAGGTCTCTACTATGCACCAGACCCCTCATCTCAGATTGCCTGCTCTATTGGTGGCAACGTGAATGAAAACTCTGGTGGAGTGCACTGTCTTAAATACGGTCTCACTCTACATAACGTTCTCCGCGTACGCGGCATTTTGATGAACGGTGAGATTGTGGAGTTCGGAAGCTTAGCGCCAGATTCTCCTGGTTTAGATTTGCTCGCCATTGTTCTGGGTAGCGAAGGCATGCTTGCAGTCGTTACCGAAGTTACTGTGAAGTTGGTTGCCAAACCAAAACTGGCACGCGTCATCATGGCTAGTTTTGACGACATTGAAAAAGGTGGCAATGCTGTTGCTGCCATCATTGCTGCCGGTATTATTCCTGCTGGCTTAGAAATGATGGATCAAGCAACTACTCGAGCTGTAGAAGAATTTGTCAATGCAGGCTATGACTTAGAGGCAGCGGCTATTTTGCTTTGTGAGTCTGACGGCACACCGGAAGAAGTTGCTGAAGAAATCGAGCGCATGACTAAAGTGCTTGAACAATCGGGCGCTAGTGGTATTCGGATTTCTAGAGATGAGACTGAGCGCTTAAAGTTTTGGAGTGGTCGTAAAAATGCTTTCCCGGCAGCCGGACGAATCGCTGCGGATTACTACTGTATGGACGGCACTATCCCACGTAGGCATATTGCGACTCTACTGAAACGCATTCAAGGAATGGAAAAAAAATATGGCTTAGGTTGCTTGAATGTATTTCATGCAGGTGATGGCAATATGCACCCATTGATTTTATTTAATGGCGCTGATGAGGAAGAGTGGCATCGTGCCGAAGAATTTGGCACTGATATTCTTGAAGCCTGCGTTGAGCTTGGCGGTACGATTACTGGCGAGCATGGAGTTGGCCTCGAAAAGATTAACAGCATGTGTATTCAGTTTGGTGAGGGCGAACGTGAATCTTTCTGGGGTGTTAAAAGCGCTTTTGATCCAGAAAAGCTTCTCAATCCTGATAAAGGCATCCCAACTCTGAGTCGCTGTGCTGAATATGGCCGCATGCGGATTAGTGGAGGCAAACTACCGCATCCGGAATTGGAGCGCTTTTAATGAATGCTACCAACCCCATGATTGAGGCATTTCGTGAGCAGATCCTGAATGCAGCAAGCAATAAAACACGGCTCTCTATTGAAGGTGGCGGCACCAAGTCCTGGTATGGCAACCCCAATAGTCATACAAAACTTGATACTCGTACTTACTCTGGAATCCTGGAATATCAGCCAGAAGAATTAGTAATCACTGCCTGTGCGGGTACGCCACTGAAAGAAATCGAAGCTGCCCTCAAAGCAAAAAATCAGATGCTGGCATTTGAACCGCCACACTTTGGTGAGCAAGCAACCTTTGGTGGTGCGATTGCATCCGGCTTAGCGGGTCCAAATCGCATCAGCGTCGGTAATTTCCGAGACTTTGTTTTAGGTACACGTATTTTAGATGGCAAGGGACAGGATCTGTCTTTTGGCGGACAAGTGATGAAAAACGTTGCCGGCTACGATATCTCTCGTTTATTACCAGGCTCCATGGGTACGCTTTCATTACTTCTTGAAGCATCTGTCAAAGTATTGCCAAGACCAGCAGCCATAGCAACACTGCGCTGCCATATCTCTCAAGAAAAAGCATTGCGCACTTTAAATGAGTGGGCTGGGCAACCATTGCCAATGTCAGCAAGCTGTTGGATCGGCAATGCTACTGGCGAAGGTCAATTGACGATTCGTTTAGCGGGGGCTGCTGCTGCAATTAAGGCCGCCATTCCCCTAATGAGTTCTTTAGTAAATGCAAGTGAAGTAGACCCTCAATCTGCCGAAGCATTTTGGAATGATTTACGCGAGCATCAGCTACCAGCGTTTGAAAATCTCGCTGCCGATCAAACTCTGTATCGCCTAGCTTTACCTGCAGCCTGTGGGCCACTCACTATTCCTGGTGAAAGCAATGAAATTATTTTGGAATGGCACGGTCAACAACGTTGGATTAAAGCCTCTGGCGATGAAGCTACATTTAACCTAATCAAACAATTAGTCTTAAGTCATGGTGGGCATGTCACTCGCTTCAAACAGGGTGCAAGTGTAAATCCTGACTTCCAACGCTTTACTTTACTGAGCGAACAGGCACACTCTAAAGCCCTCGAGCTTGTACAAGAGCGCCTGAGATCTGCATTTGATCCTGCCGGCGTATTTGCAACTAAACGTCTTCCATAAGCATCTCTATGTACACTCAACTTGCTCCCCAATTTGCCAATACTCCAGAAGGTATTGAAGCAGCCCGAATTTTGGGTAAATGTGTTCACTGTGGTTTTTGTACTGCCACTTGTCCAACTTATCAGATACTCGGTGATGAGCTCGATGGCCCCCGTGGTCGTATCTACCTCATTAAGCAAATGGCTGAAGGTGCAGCTCCTACCGAAAAAACTCGTAACCACCTAGACCGCTGTCTCACTTGTCGTAATTGTGAGAGCACTTGCCCTAGCGGCGTGCAATACGGCAACCTAGTAGACATTGGCCGCAAGTGGGCTGAAGAGAATACCCCAGCTCGCCCCCTTGGTGAGCGCCTAACTCGCTGGGCCCTAAAAGAAGGTTTAACAAAGCCGACATTATTTAACTCAGCAATGACTTTAGGTCGCCTCGTGCGCCCCTTAATGCCAAATGGCATTCAGCGCAAAATCCCGGAAGCCAGAAATAAAGCTTTGGATAGCTCAACAGATCCTTATGCAAGGCCCACCGCTTCACATGAACGCAAAATGCTGATTCTGGAGGGCTGTGTTCAACCGGGTATGCTGCCAAATATTAATTCAGCAACTGCGCGCGTTTTAGATGCATTAAAGATTCAGCTCATTAGCGCCCCAAATGCTACTTGCTGCGGCGCATTGCGCTATCACTTGAATGATCAAACTGGCGGGTTAGAGAATGCCAAGCAAAATATTGATGCTTGGTGGCCATTAGTTGAGAGTGGTATGGAAGCGATTGTGATGACTGCCTCTGGTTGTGGCGTCATGGTGAAAGATTATGGTCATCTCTTTGCTGATGACTCTGCATATGCAGCCAAGGCGAAAAAGATTTCTGATCTCACTAAAGATATCTCCGAGATTTTGCCAAATCTAGAAAAAGAATTAATTCAATTACTTGGTACAGATCAAAAACCAGGCGTGGTTTATCACCCACCTTGCACCTTGCAACACGGCCAACAAATCCGCGGCAAAGTGGAAGGCTTGTTATCTAGTATTGGCATTGGTGTTCGCCTATGTGCTGACAGCCATCTGTGCTGCGGTTCTGCAGGCACCTATTCCGTAACGCAGCCTGAGCTATCAGAGCAGCTGCGCAGAAATAAGTTAGGCCATTTGAATACTGCATGCGAAGAATCTGGTGCGGAAGTGATTGTTTCTGGGAATATTGGCTGTATTACCCATCTTCAACAAGATGACAAGCCAGTACTGCATTGGATTGAGATCGTAGATCAACTCGTCAGCAAAGCCTCTAAGGTACGATGAATTCTATTGTTGCTAACTTAATGCAGGTGCGGCAGCGTATTGAGCTTGCTTGCTTAGCAGCGAAACGCGAGCCCGAAGAAATCGAGCTCTTAGCAGTCAGCAAAACATTCCCCGCCTCTGCTATTGAGGAGGCTATGCATGCTGGACAATCTGCTTTTGGTGAAAATTATGTACAAGAAGCGGTTGAAAAAATTACTCAGCTCGCTAAACTACGTCCTTGGTTAGTATGGCACTTCATTGGCCCCCTTCAAAGCAATAAAACGAGAGAGGTTGCCGAACATTTTGATTGGGTGCATGGTGTTGATCGCCTCAAAATTGCGGAACGTCTATCAGTTCAGCGCGGTGAATTTCCCAACCTAGCAGAATTGCAGATGTGCGTTCAAGTGAATGTGAGCGATGAGGATAGCAAAAGCGGTATACCACTTTCTGAGGCTGAGGCTCTTTGCGATGCCATTGTGAAATTGCCTAATATTGTTCTTAGGGGTTTAATGGCCATACCAGCCCCAAGCGCAGACAAGGCAGAACAACGCAAAGCCTTTGCCCAGGTTCAGGATTGCTTTAAAAAAATTCAAGCTGCTAAATCGACCGATTTTAGGTATCAATTTTTTGATACGCTATCGATGGGCATGTCCGATGATCTTGAGGCCGCTATTGCCGAGGGCAGCACTATTGTTCGGGTTGGCACCGCTATTTTTGGGAAGCGCGATAAGATTAGCAAATGAGCACAAATCAGAATCATCAAAACATTAGCAATGTCCACATCACCTTTATCGGTGGTGGCAATATGGGTCGAGCGCTCATTAGCGGTTTACTGGCCAATGGATTTACCCCTCAGCAGATCTCGGTGGTTGAAGCAAATACAGCGACTGCAATCAAACTATACGAAGACTTTGGCGTACGGAATATCGGCTCTTTGGACCAAGTAGCTTTTGATTTCTCAAAAAATAATGTTGTAGTCATGGCCATTAAGCCTCAGGACTTTAATGTGGTTGCCAAAGGCTTGGCCGCAAAACTCAAGCACGCATCCCTACCTGGCCCGCTCATCCTAAGTATTGCCGCTGGTATTCGCTTATCAGATATGAGTCGCTGGCTTGATCACTCCCGCTGTGTTCGTGCTATGCCCAATACTCCTGCATTAATCGGCCAAGGGATTACTGGCTTGTTTGCTGATGCCACTGTAAACGCATCGGATCGCAATCTAGCCCAGACCATCTGCAATGCTGTTGGTCAAAGCGTTTGGGTTCCTGAAGAAACACTGATGGATGCTGTTACTGCTGTCTCTGGTAGTGGCCCCGCCTATGTATTTGCATTTTTGGAAGCCATGCAATCTGCTGGTGAGAAATTAGGTCTAGATGCAGCGAGTGCACGCAAATTGGCATATGCAACTCTTGAGGGAGCAAGCCAACTCGCACATAACTCCGATGAACATGCTGGCGTACTACGTGAACGTGTCACCTCCAAGGGTGGCACTACAGCAGCGGCGCTTGAAGTCATGAAACAAGAGGGTTGGAATGAGATTCTAGAAAAAGCAATTGCTGCAGCAAGTCAACGTGGCAAAGCAATGGGTGATGAGTTAGGTAAGAACTAATTACCTAGGGAACTCTTAGTTCAGACTAAGACCAAGCACAATCCCAAGAAATAAAAATCCACCTAGCCAGTTATTGTGGCGAAAAGCCGCAAAACACTCGTCACGCTTCCGCGTAGAAATAAGTTTCAGATGATAAATAGCGCAAGCTAAGGCTATAAACCACCCGACTAAAAAGTAATTACTCAAGTTGGCTAATTGCGCAACCCAAATTTGACTAATGAATAAGATGGCATAACTAATAGCGATTGCCAGAACATCATATTGGCCAAAGGTAATTGCCGAAGTACGTAAGCCTAAGCGCAAATCATCCTCCCGATCGACCATAGCATAGGCAGTGTCGTAAGCTATCGCCCAAAAAATATTTCCCACAAATAAGATCCATGCTTCTAATGGAATCATATTCAAGATGGCGGCATATGCCATGGGGATACCAAAGCCAAACGCAATACCCAGAATAGCTTGCGGTATTGCAAAGAAGCGTTTAGTGAAGGGATAAATGAACGCTACCGCTAATGCAAAAACGGAAAGCTTCTTGGTGTAATCATTGAGTGGCTGAATGATTGCGAATGCAATCAAGGCCAAAAATGCAGCAATCAATACCGCCTCTTTGCCAGAAATCTTGCCGCTCGTCACTGGACGCCCTTGCGTTCTCTGAACGTGTAGATCAAAGTTGCGATCCGCGTAATCATTGATTGCACATCCTGCACTACGCATCAAGAAAGTTCCCGCTACAAAGATTAATAAAATTTGGGGATCGGGCATTCCGCTACTAGCCAACCATAAGGCCCATAGCGTTGGCCATAAAAGCAATAAGGTGCCAATTGGCTTATCTAGGCGTATGAGATAAGCGTACGAGGTTAGGCGATCATTTAAAGACATGAGGTAATTATCACGCCTTTAAAAATTCAGCGCGGGATCCTAGCCAGCGCTCTAGATGACGCTCCACTAAATCAGCATGCTCTGCTAGCAAGCGCTCGGCTGCCTGTTGAGCTAACTCAATTAACCAAGCATCGCGCTGTAAATCGACAAACCGCAACATGGCATCACCAGATTGCTTGGCTCCAAGCAATTCCCCGGGACCACGCAGGGAAAGGTCGCGCTCTGCAATGACAAAGCCATCCGATACTTCACGCAAGGTTTGCAAGCGCTCTTTAGCTGCCATTGATAAGGGCTCCGCATACATCAAGATGCAAACTGAATCGGCTGAGCCGCGGCCCACACGTCCACGCAGTTGATGAATTTGAGCATAGCCAAAGCGCTCAGCATGCTCGATCACCATTAAGGCTGCATTGGGAACATCCACGCCCACCTCAATGACTGTAGTGGCAACTAATAGCTGAATTTCATTGGCTTTAAATGCAGCCATCACGGCTGCTTTTTCTTCCGCCTTTAGGCGACCATGCACTAGCCCCACTTTAAAATTTGGCAAAGCCTGTGTTAACTGCTCAAAACTCTCAACGGCAGTTTGCAATTGCAAAACCTCAGATTCTTCTATCAAAGGGCAAACCCAATAGGCTTGTAGGCCTTTGGATAGCCAGCTTTGTAAACCGCCAATCACCTCATCACGACGAGTCGCCTTGACCACCTTAGTATTAATTGGTTTGCGGCCTGGAGGTAGCTCATCAATGACAGACACATCGAGATCAGCGTAATAGGTCATAGCCAAGGTACGAGGAATTGGCGTTGCTGACATCATCAATTGATGACAATAGAACAATTCTGATCCAAGTCTTTGCTGTATTTCTAAGCGCTGCCTAACTCCAAAGCGATGTTGCTCATCAATCACTGCTAAGCCTAGCTTGGAAAAGCTCACGCTCTCCTGAATTAGTGCATGAGTGCCAATAATGAGTTGAGCTTGCCCACTCTCAATCATTTCCTGAGCCAACCTTTTTTCTTTTGCCTTCAAACTACCAGACAGCCAAGCAATGTGCACCCCTAATGGTTCAAACCATTCTTTCATCTTTAAGTAATGCTGCTCTGCCAAGATTTCAGTAGGCGCCATGACCGCAGCTTGATAACCATGATCCATCACGCGTGCCGCTGCTAAGGCAGCGACTACCGTCTTGCCGCTACCTACGTCCCCTTGCAAAAGACGGTTCATTGGAAACGAGTTCTCTAGATCCTTAGCAATCTCTAACCATACGCGGTCTTGGGCTCCAGTTAATTGAAAAGGAAGCGCCTTAAGTAAGCCAATTTCTAGATTTGGCTCTTTTGATGGCTTTGCAAAGCTCGGGGCATGCCGCTCTCTTCGAATCGCATGAGCACGTTTCAAAGAAATTTGTTGTGCGAGCAATTCTTCGAACTGCACGCGGCGCCATGCAGGATCTGTGCGCTCTAACAAGGCTTGAGTATCAGCATCAGCAGGTGGCTGATGTAAATAGGTAATAGCAGCTTGTAGACTTGGCCAATCATTGCTTGGAAGCAGTTCTGTCATTAACTGCTTGGGCAAGAACTCAGCCAGACTATCTCGCAAGCTTGGATCACGTAAGGCCTGTCCAACTGCTTTGCGAATGACTGTTTGAGAAACGCCGGCACTGGCTGGATAGACTGGGGTCAGACTCATTGGCAAGGGAGCATCTGCTGCTACAGCCTTAACGGTGGGATGGACCATTTCTGGGCCCTGAAATCCTTCACGCACATCACCACGCACTCGAATATGCGCACCCACTGCCATTTGCTTTTGCTGGCTTGGGTAGAAATTCAGGAAACGGAGCTGCAAAGTTGCGGTGTCATCTTCAATGGTGACCAACATCTGTCTTCTAGGCCTAAATAAGACCTGATTTCGGATCACGATCCCCTGGGTTTGGGCTGAACTAAACCTGCCCTGATTTAAGACCTCTTCAATCGTGAATAGCTCAGTCTCATCTTCATAGCGGGATGGAAGATGCAAAGCAAGGGCCATTGGGCTGTCTAAACCCATTTTCTGGAGTGTGCTTGGCGCTTGTTTGGTAGTCATCGTTAAAATCTAATACCTGATGGTAATGCTATGCAACTCTCTGACTTCAATTACGAACTTCCTGCCGACCTAATTGCCCAACACCCTTTGGCAAATAGAACCGATAGCCGCCTCCTAGAGGTCAAGGCCGATGGGGGTAGTCACGTCCAACTAATTGATCGTCAGTTTAAGGACATTCTTAGCATTATCAAGCCAGGGGATTTATTGGTATTTAATGACACCAAAGTAATCCCAGCAAGATTACACGGCAAAAAAGAGACTGGCGGCAATGTCGAGCTTCTCATTGAGCGTATTAGCGGTGATAGACAAGCTTGGGTTCAGATCAGAGCATCGAAGGTACCTAAAACTGGCTCGATTATTTTGATTCACAATCAGGCAGGGGAAACTTTTCCAGTGGAAATGCTTGGATACGATGGGCGCTTTTACGAGGTGCGTTTTCCAGAAAATGTTTTTGAGCTACTCGAACGTTTTGGAGAATTACCGCTACCACCTTATATTGAACACCAACCCGATGATGAAGATGCGCAGCGCTACCAAACTGTAGTGGCAAAAAATCCAGGTGCTGTAGCAGCACCAACTGCAGGACTTCATTTTGATGAAACTATTCTGAGGCAATTAAATAATCTAGGAATCAAGCAAGCAACAATTACACTTCATGTAGGAGCGGGTACCTTTACCCCAGTTCGTGAAGAGGATCTAACAAAACACAAGATGCATCATGAGTGGTTCTCGATTCCAGCAGAAACTTTGCAGGCGATTGAAGAAACCAAACAAAAAGGTGGACGGGTTATTGCTATAGGCACCACCAGCCTGAGAGCCCTTGAAAGCAAAGCCATTAGCCAGCAAAGCAGTGGCGAAACCAATCTTTTCATCACGCCCGGATTTGAGTTCAAAACAGTAGATTGTTTGCTGACCAACTTTCATCTGCCAAAATCCACCCTATTGATGTTGGTGAGTGCTTTTGCGGGAATGGATAATATCCGTGCCGCCTACCAACATGCCATAGCTCAGAAGTATCGTTTCTTTAGTTACGGAGATGCGATGGTTTTATGCCGACTTGAGAATACAAAATCATGACCAAACCTGTTCACTTCAATATATTGGCGCGCGACTCACAAAGTCCTGCTCGCCTTGGTCAACTTGATCTTCCGCATGGCAGTGTGCAGACGCCTATTTTTATGCCAGTTGGAACCTATGGCACCGTGAAGGCAATGACCCCGCGGGATTTGAATGAAGCAAAGGCGCAAATTATTTTAGGCAACACCTTTCATCTTTGGTTGCGTCCTGGTTTAGATGTCATCAAAAAGCATGGTGGCTTACATCGCTTCATGGCTTGGGACAAACCGATCCTAACTGACTCCGGCGGCTTTCAGGTATTTAGTCTGGGGGCATTGCGCAAGATCTCTGAAGAAGGCGTGACCTTTGCATCGCCCATTAACGGTGACAAACTATTTATGTCGCCAGAAGTATCGATGGAAATTCAGGCAGTCTTGAATAGTGATATCGCCATGCAGTTCGATGAATGCACCCCTTACGAAATTAAGGGACAACCCACTTCAGAAAAAACGGCGCGGGCATCACTAGAGATGTCACTTCGCTGGGGCGATCGTTCGCTCAAACGATTTCGAGAACTCAATACTGGTAATGGTCTATTTGGCATCGTCCAAGGCGGCATGTTCGAAAATCTACGGGAATTCTCATTAGATGCGGTCAGCCAGCAAGGCTTTGATGGGATTGCGATTGGAGGCCTCTCCGTAGGTGAGCCCAAACCCGAATTCGAGCGTATCTTGAATTTCACGGCGTCTAAACTACCAGAACATATGCCTCACTATTTGATGGGTGTAGGCACCCCCGAAGATCTGATGTTAGGTGTCAGTCTAGGCATTGATATGTTTGACTGCGTAATGCCTACCCGCAATGCTCGTAATGGCTGGCTATTTACCCGCTTTGGCGACCTCAAATTGCGTAATTCCGGCTATAAGGACGATGATCGGCCGCTGGACCCTACTTGCACCTGCTATACCTGCCAAAACTTCACTAGATCCTACTTAAATCACCTCCAAAAGGCGAATGAGATTCTAGGATCCCAACTCAATACCATCCACAATCTGTCCTATTACCTCCAGCTTATGACTGAGGTGAGAGAGGCCTTAAGCAAAGACCGTTTTAGCGCCTACCGAGAAGAATTCCACCAGAATCGCCAGCGTGGGGTTGAGCCTGGGCAGGATTAATAACCCTACGGAGGCCTATCCCCCTCCAAATCACCTCCAAAGCCCCGCACAGTTTAGAATTGCGGGTTTACGGCTTAACTTAAAAGCCTAAAACTGAAACAGTTTCCAAATAGTCTTTAACGGAGGTTTTGTATGTGGATTAGTAACGCTTTTGCCCAAGCCCCAGCTGCGGGTCCAGATTCTGGTGGCTTAATGAGCTTCCTGCCATTGGTTTTGATGTTTGCAGTTTTGTACTTCATCATGATTCGCCCACAAATGAAGCGTCAAAAAGAAACTAAAGCCATGCTTGAAGCATTAGCAGTTGGCGATGAAGTGGTAACAGTAGGCGGCATCATGGGCAAAGTAACAGCACTCAAAGATGCAGTGGTTACTGTTGAGATTTCAGCTGGCACTGAAGTGCAATTACAAAAAGGTGCTATCACCAATGTATTGCCTAAAGGCACATTAAAGTCTGCTTAATAGCTTTGTTTAAAAGTATCTCAATATGAATCGCTACCCTCTCTGGAAATATCTAGTTATCGTCGTTGCCTTACTCATTGGCGGACTATATTCAATCCCGAATTTCTATGGTGAGGCTCCAGCGGTTCAAATCTCGTCCGCCAAACCAACCATCAAGGTTGATTTAGCGACACAAGCCCGCGTTGAAAAGATTTTGTCTGATGCCGATATCAGCAGCACTGGTATCTTCTTTGAAAATGCCAACAATATTGGCTCTATCAAGATTCGCTTCAACAACACCGACATTCAATTGCGTGCACGCGATCTATTGCAGCAAAAGATTAACGTCGATCAGAGCGACCCGAATTTCACGGTTGCCTTAAACCTTTTATCGAATACGCCAGATTGGTTAAATTCCATTAACGCCCTACCGATGCCTTTGGGTCTTGACTTGCGAGGTGGTGTTTACTTCCTGCTGCAGGTCGATATGAAGGGCGCGGTTCAAAAGAAGGTTACTTCTTTGGCAACTGATATTCGCTCACAATTACGCGATAAAAATATTCGCCACCAAGGCATTGAGCGTGGCGCAGATAGCATCACAATTAATTTTGGCAGCACTGCTGATGCTGATGCAGCTCGTGCGGTTTTACAATCAGCTCAACCAGAACTCACTTGGCAAGTAAGACCAACAGGCTTATCACCAAAATTAGTTGGTGAATTTAAACCAACTGCATTAAAAGAAATCCAAGATAATGCTGTTAAACAAAATATCGTCACGCTGAATAAGCGCGTGAATGAGTTGGCAGTTAAAGAGCCGGTGATTCAACAACAAGGTGCCGAACGCATTGTGGTGCAGTTACCTGGCGTTCAAGATACTGCACGTGCTAAAGATATTATTGGTCGTACGGCGACCCTAGAGTCTCGCTTAGCTGATCCACTCATTTCTACAATTGGGATTGGCGAGACTCCACCTCCAGGCATGGATACCTTCCGTTTTGGGGAAAATCGTTTAGGCGTATTCAAGAAATCAGTTATCTTCAGTGGCGATCGCATTACTGATGCAAGTGCTGGCTTTGATCAAAATCAACGTCCCGCTGTAAACATCTCTCTCGATGCTGCGGGTGGCCGTGTCATGCAAGAAGTGACACGCGAGAATATTGGCAAGCCTATGGGCATGATTTTGTTTGAAAAAGGCAAGGGTGAAGTGTTGACCATTGCTACTATTCAAAGCGAATTTGGATCTAAGTTTCAGATTACAGGCCAGCCCACTACTGCTAGCGCCAATGACTTAGCCCTCTTATTACGCGCAGGTTCTTTGGCTGCGCCAATGGAAATTATTGAAGAGCGCACCATCGGCCCAAGCCTAGGTGCGGAGAATATTGAGAAGGGCTTCAAGTCACTCTTGATTGGCTTTGGGGCAATTGCCATTTTCATGATGGCTTACTACTTATTGTTTGGCACATTCTCAGTCATTGCATTGGCGGTGAACTTGCTCCTGCTGATTTCTGTGCTGTCGATGTTACAAGCCACACTCACTTTGCCAGGAATCGCGGCGATGGCCCTAGCACTTGGTATGGCGATTGACTCCAACGTATTGATTAATGAACGTATTCGTGAAGAGCTACGCAACGGCGCAGCGCCACAAACTGCAATTGCAGTTGGCTTTGATAAAGCTTGGGCAACAATTTTGGATTCGAATGTGACAACTTTAATTGCTGGTCTAGCGCTCCTGGCATTTGGCTCAGGTCCGATCAAAGGCTTTGCAGTGGTTCACTGCTTAGGTATTTTGACCTCAATGTTCTCGGCTGTCTTCTTCTCTCGCGGTCTTGTCAACCTCTGGTACGGCAGACACAAGAAGGTTCAAAAGCTCGCTATTGGCCAAGTTTGGCGACCACAGGAGAAATAAGCTATGGAATTTTTCCGGATCAAAAAAGATATCCCCTTTATGCGCCATGCATTGGCGCTCAATGCGATTTCTTTAATCACCTTTTTAGCTGCAGTCTTCTTTCTATGGCACAACGGCTTACACCTCTCGATTGAGTTCACTGGTGGTACGGTTATGGAGGTGAGTTACCCTCAAGCTGCTCCACTAGACTCTATTCGCGCAAAGGTTGAGAAGTTAGGTTATGCAGATACGCAGATTCAGAACTTTGGCAGCTCACGCGACATCATGATTCGCCTGCCTTTACAAAAAGATACTGAAGGCAAACTCATTTCTTCTGCAGACCAAAGCGCAGCGGTAATGCAGGCGCTTGAGCCTGCTAGCAGTGGCGCCAAATTGCAACGCGTAGAGTTCGTTGGTCCTCAGGTGGGTGAAGAGCTGGCCTTAGACGGCTTGAAGGCCTTAATTTTTGTGATTATCGGTATTGTGATTTACCTCTCTTTCCGCTTTGAGTGGAAATTTGCTCTAGCGGGCATCATTGCTAACTTGCACGACATCGTGATCATCTTAGGTTTCTTTGCTTTCTTCCAGTGGGAGTTCTCACTCTCAGTCTTGGCAGCAGTCTTGGCGGTACTGGGTTACTCCGTTAACGAATCCGTGGTGATCTTTGACCGTATTCGCGAAAATTTCCGTAAGTACCGCAAGATGAATACCCGCGAAATTATTGACAATGCAATTACCAGCACAATCAGTCGCACTGTGATTACTCACGGTAGCACTGAGATGATGGTTTTAGCTATGCTGATTTTTGGTGGCCCAACTCTCTTCTACTTTGCGCTAGCACTGACTATTGGTATTTTGTTTGGTATTTACTCTTCAGTATTCGTAGCTGCCGCTTTGGCCATGTGGCTTGGAGTAACGCGTGAAGATTTGGCGAAGAGTGACAAAAAACCAGATGACAACGCTCGGAATGACGACCCGAATTTCGGAGCGCGTGTTTAAGTCAGTCAGACTTAATTTAAAGAGAAGTTTTGTTGATCAAGGGCAGCCAGTATTCGCTGAGTTGCACCTTGGTGATCAATTGAGTAAGTCTTAGCTGCTTGGCTCATATTGGCAAGTTCAGCGGCATTTAAAAGTAAGGCCTTCAAAGCCTGCATCAAGGCGATTGATTCAGTCAGCAATAGATCGCCCTCAATAAGCTTAGCAGCGCCAGTCTGAATGGCATCCAAGGCAGCTTGCTGGAAGTTGTAAGTATGTTCACCCAAGAGCACTGGACATCCCGCAGCACACGCTTCTATGAGATTTTGACCGCCAAATGGCAAGAGACTGCCACCCATCACTACTAAATCGGCAGCACTGTAATACATGGGCATTTCACCCATGGAGTCGCCCAAGACTACATCTAAGCCACTGCAATCTCTTGGAATTCCAGGCCATTTAGTACGACGGCGGAACTTGAATCCAGCCGAATGGATGGCATCCGCAACTTCTGCAAATCTTTCGGGGTGGCGGGGCACCAAGCAAAGTAATGGCGCTGTCTCGAAAGCATTGCTCAGTAGTAAATCTTTCCAAGCCTTCAGAATGATGGCCTCTTCACCATCGCGAGTACTGGCAGCGCAAACCATCAAACGATGACTTTCATGTAACTCTTTTTTCCAAAGCTTGCCTTGCTCTACTGATAGCGGATCCAGGGGCACATCGAATTTGAGATTACCAACGATGCTGATATTTTTTACATCAAGACTTCGATAGCGCTGCGCATCAAAATCGGTTTGCGCCAAGATTCCTGCAAATGCTTGAAATAATGCGCGCCCAGCTTTGCCAAATCGATTAACACGACGCGCACTTCTCTCGGAGAGGCGAGCATTCACCAGAAATAAAGGTAGGCCGATTTCTGCGCAACGAAAAACAACCGTTGGCCAAGCCTCGGTCTCCATAAAAAGACCAAGCTTTGGCTTAAAGGTCTTTAGAAAATGTTCAACAGACCAGCAAAGGTCATAAGGCAAGTAAACCTGGCATATCTGCCCAGAAGCAATTTCCTTAGCAAATAACTGTTTACCTGTACGACGGCCATTTAAAGTCATATGCGTAAGCAAAATGGTTTCACCACGAGCAAGATAAGCCTCAATTAATGGCTGAGCAGCACGGGTCTCGCCTACCGAGACTGCATGAATCCAAATTGAACCTTGTTTAATAGGCTTGTCATATCCAAAACCAAGATGCTCTGGAATGTGATGCATATAAGCAAAGGAATGCTGTGCACGCCAAGCTAGACGAATAAATGCCAGCGGCAATAAGAGATGCCATAGCAATTGATAAACAGCAAACCAGACTCGGGGACGTGCCCCGTACTCTGAAGCGGAGTTCACACTCACTTTTTGAGACGTTCGGTCAGTTCGACCGCCTTACCAAGATAAGAGGATGGTGTCATTTCCAGTAAACGTGCTTTTGCATCTTCTGGAATCTTTAAGCCGCGAATGAAGGTTTGTAAATCAGCTTGATTAATCCCTTTGCCACGAGTCAATTCTTTTAACTGCTCGTAGGGATTCTCAATGCCGTAACGACGCATCACGGTTTGTACTGGCTCAGCCAATACTTCCCAACAAGAATCTAAATCTGCGGCAATCGCTGCATGATTTACTTCTAACTTACTCAGGCCACGTAAAGCACTGTCATACGCTAATACGCTATGTCCAAATGCGGGACCTAAATTACGCAAAACCGTTGAATCAGTGAGATCGCGCTGCCAACGAGAGATTGGTAACTTTTCTGCAAGGTGACGCAGCAATGCATTGGCAACTCCCAAGTTACCCTCAGAGTTTTCAAAATCAATAGGGTTCACTTTGTGCGGCATGGTTGATGAACCAATCTCACCAGCTTTAGTACGCTGCTTGAAATAACCGACAGAGATATAAGCCCAGAAGTCGCGATCCATATCCAAAAGAATGGTGTTGGCACGGGCAATCGCATCGAATAACTGTGCCATACCATCATGCGGCTCAATTTGAATGGTGTAAGGATTAAAAGTGAGGCCAAGGCGCTTCTCAACTACGTTCTTGGAAAAATTTTCCCAATCAAAATCTGGGTAGGCAGATAAATGCGCGTTGTAGTTACCAACTGCACCATTCATCTTGCCAAGCAATGGCGCTGCTTCAATTGATTCAATCGCACGCTCTAAACGTTTTGCGATATTGGCAATTTCTTTACCAAGCGTACTTGGTGAAGCAGGCTGACCATGAGTACGAGATAACAACGGCACCTTAGCGTGCTCAAGAGCAAGTTCGGTCAGTACAGAGAGTACTTTTCTAAGTTGCGGCAGGAGCACTTCATCGCGTGCGCCACGTAACATCAAACCATGTGAAGTGTTATTAATATCTTCCGATGTACAGGCAAAGTGAATAAATTCGCTCGCCTTTAATAGATCTGGCCTGCCCGCCACTTTTTCTTTTAAGAAATATTCAACTGCTTTGACATCATGATTAGTAACCGCTTCAATATCTTTAATACGCTGAGCATCAGCATCCGAGAAATTCTCTGGCAGTGATAGTAAGAACGTTTCATCAGCTGTATTAATTTTTGGTACATCAGGAAGTCCAGCGGCTGCTAAGGCCAACAACCAATGAATTTCCACGAACACGCGCTGGCGCATAAAAGCAGCTTCAGAAAGCCATGGACGCAAGGCATCTAACTTCCCGGCATATCGGCCGTCCAAAGGGGAAAGGGCATTGAGGGTAGAAAGCGGCTGACTCACGAATATTGCCTTTGCATTGAATATGTCAATAAAACCTGATTTTAATGCGTTCTGGGGTTAAGCAGACCTCCATTAGGATGGCTATACTATCCCTTATGAAACTTATCGGATCCCTCACTAGCCCCTATGTACGTAAGGTACGCATCGTTTTTTCAGAGAAAAAGGTTGATGTTGACCTTCAATTAGAGAACGTTTGGGCCGCAGACACCAAAATTGCCATTTCCAACCCCTTGGGGAAGGTTCCCTGCCTCATTCTGGAAGATGGTGAGTCACTCTATGACTCTCGCGTTATCGCGGAATACGCTGATGCCCTCAGCCCAGTCAGCAAGCTCATACCCGCTGACAGCCGGGAGCGCGCGAGCGTGAAAACCTGGGAAGCCCTGGCTGACGGAATCACAGATGCTGGCATTTTGGCCCGCCTCGAGCGCACATGGCGCCCTGCTGAAGAGCAAAGCTCAGCTTGGGTTGATCGCCAAATGGGCAAGATTCAAAACTCACTTCGTCAAATGTCTGAGATCTTGGGTGAGAATGCTTGGTGCCACGGCAACCAAATGACGCTTGCTGATATTGCAACAGGTTGTGCACTTGGTTGGTTATTGCTCCGTTTCCCAGATGTGAAATGGCAGACTCAATATCCAAACTTAGATCGTCTCTATCAAAAATTATTGCAGCGACCTTCGTTTATAGAAACTGAACCGCCAGCAGCTTAATGCGGATTTAAAAAATTGATTTGGGCTAAGCAGAAATAATTCCGCCGCCCAAACAAATATCACCGTCATATAAAACGGCTGATTGCCCTGGCGTTACTGCCCATTGCGTATCCGGAAATCCTAACGCAAATGTAAGATCGCCTGCGCTTGCAGTTAAAGTGCATGCAGAGTCTGCTTGACGATAACGAGTCTTCGCAGAATAGTTCCCAGAGGCTGGGGGGCTACCAGCAATCCAGCTCGCATCAATAGCCTCTAGGTTCTTGGCCAGCAGCCACGGGTGTTCATGGCCCTGAGCCACATACAGTGTGTTATTCGCCATATCCTTGCGTGCCACATACCAAGCATCACCATTGCCATCCTGGCTGCCACCCAAACCAATCCCCTTACGCTGCCCCAAAGTGAAAAAGGCTAAGCCCATATGCTCGCCGACAGTCTTGCCATCCGGGGTTTTAATGGGTCCTGGTGTACGAGGCAAATAACGGTTCAAGAATTCTCTAAAGGGACGTTCGCCAATAAAACAAATTCCGGTGCTATCTTTTTTCCGTGCATTGTGTAAACCAATTTTTTCAGCAATGGTGCGCACTTCAGTTTTCGGAATCTCTCCCAGCGGAAATAAAACATTAGCTAATTGCTGTTGCGTCAAGCGGTGCAAAAAATAACTCTGGTCTTTACTAGAATCCAGCGCTTTTAATAATTGCACTTTTCCACCCTCATGGCGGACCCTAGCATAGTGCCCAGTAGCAATTGCATCAGCACCCAAACTCATGGCGTGATCCAAGAAGGCTTTGAACTTAATCTCAGCATTGCACAGAACATCGGGATTTGGGGTTCGCCCTGCAGCGTATTCACGCAAAAACTCAGCAAATACGCGTTCGCGGTATTCAGCAGCAAAATTGACTGCCTCAACGTCAATACCGATGAGATCAGCTACGGAGACGACATCAAGCCAATCCTGGCGGGCTGAACAATATTCATCGTTATCGTCATCCTCCCAATTCTTCATAAAAAGGCCGATAACTTCATAACCCTGCTCTTTGAGCATCCAGGCTGCTACGGACGAATCTACCCCTCCAGACATGCCGATAACGACTTTTCTGGGCTTTTTAAGGGGGGGTACCGAACAATTAGGCTGACTCATTAAAAAAATGCGAGAATACTCTATAGACAGATTAACCCCATTGTAGAAGTCTCAACCAGACTTCGCATGATTTTAGGCAAAACCATAGCCGGCAGACCTTGGGGCTCAGTAAATAGGTAAAACCTAGCCTGTTTATCTTTAAAATAGACTTTTAAAATTTTTGCTTTTGGAGACATGCCATGCGCATAGGAGTGCCGCTGGAAACAAGGCCTGGGGAAACTCGAGTAGCCGCCACACCAGAAACCGTAAAAAAACTGATTAGCCAAGGTCATAGCGTCGTCATTCAAAAAGACGCCGGCGTCCACGCAAGTCAACCAGACTCCGCATACGAAGCTGTAGGTGCTTCTGTTGGCAGCGCAGCTGACGCATTTGGAGCAGAAATTGTTCTCAAAGTGCGTGCGCCCGAAGCAGCTGAACTCAAACAAATTAAATCTGGCAGCGTGCTCATTGGCATGCTCGATCCATTTGATAACGACAATATTGCTGCAATGGCAGCGCAAGGCGTAACAGCATTCTCATTAGAAGCTGCTCCTCGCACAACTCGCGCCCAAAGTATGGATGTACTGTCATCGCAAGCAAACATTGCCGGCTACAAAGCTGTCATGATTGCTGCTAATGAGTATCAACGCTTTATGCCAATGCTCATGACTGCAGCAGGAACTGTCAAAGCAGCGCGCGTACTCATCTTGGGTGCCGGTGTTGCAGGCTTGCAAGCTATTGCTACCGCCAAGCGCTTAGGCGCTGTGATTGAAGCATCTGACGTTCGCCCAGCCGCTAAAGAGCAAATTGAATCTTTGGGTGCTAAGTTTGTTGATGTGCCTTACGAAACTGACGAAGAACGCGAAATCGCTCAAGGCGTTGGCGGCTATGCGCGCCCAATGCCAGAGGCTTGGATGAAGCGTCAAGCAGCCTTAGTTGCTGAACGCGCTCAGCAAGCTGACATTGTCATTACCACTGCTTTGATTCCAGGCCGCAAGCCACCAGTCTTATTGCATAGTGACACTGTTACTAATATGAAACCTGGCTCTATCGTGATTGATATTGCTGCTGGTCGTGGTGATAACGGCTCCGGTAACTGTCCACTGACTCAAGCTGACAAGATTGTTCAAGTCAATGGCGTCAAGATTGTGGGCTACACCAACCTTGCTAGCATGGTTGCAGCAGATGCGTCAGCACTTTATTCACGTAACTTGATCGACTTCATGAAACTCATTGTTGATAAAGATGCTAAATTGCTCATCCCTACTGATGACGATATCGTTACTGCCTGCTTAATGTGTCGCGATGGTCAAGCCGTCCGCAAAAACTCATAGAACAAATTTAGACTAAGGAAATATCATGGATCTCGCTGCTTTTCAAAGCATCCTCACAGTCCAAAACATCACTGTGTTTGTGTTAGCCATTTTTGTTGGCTACCACGTGGTTTGGAACGTTACTCCAGCATTGCATACCCCTCTGATGGCGGTTACTAATGCCATCTCCGGCATCATCATTGTTGGCGCACTCTTGCAAACCGAAGTCATTGGCGGCGATGAGATCACTCTCACCAGCATTATTGGCGCTGTTGCAGTATTCCTGGCTTCCATCAATATTTTTGGTGGCTTTATGGTCACCCGTCGCATGCTGGAGATGTTCAAGAAGAAGGCTCCTAAAGCAGATTCGGCTGGAACCAAATAAAACGAGAACAAGATCCTCATAGAGATTTAAAGAGACCAAATAATGTCAAACATAACTGCAATTTCCTATCTCATTTCATCGGTGTTGTTCATCCTCGCTTTGCGTGGACTTTCTTCACCAACTACTTCACGCCAAGGCAATACTTTCGGCATGATTGGTATGCTCCTAGCAGTCATTACCACCTTCCTGATTCCTGACTTTAAGCCAGTCTTTTCGCTGATCATCGCTGCAATTGTTGGCGGCGCAATTATCGGTACGATTGCTGCTAAACGCGTGCAGATGACTAAGATGCCGGAGCTCGTTGCTTTGATGCACTCGTTTGTTGGTTTATCAGCAGTATTAATTGCGATTGCTGCAGTATTTAATCCTGCACAAGCCCATACTGGCGCCCAAAAGATTGAACTATTCATTGGCGCATTTATTGGCGCAATTACCTTTACTGCCTCTGTGATTGCTTTCGGCAAATTGTCTGGCAAGGTCAGCGGTAAGCCAGTTACCTTCTCTGGTCAGCACTTACTGAACTTGATCTTAGCGATTTCGATGGTTGGTGCAGGCATTGCTTATTACATGGGCGATAGCCACGCAGCCTTCTTGGCCATGTGTGCAATTGCTTTGGTATTAGGTATTACTTTGATCATCCCAATTGGTGGCGCTGATATGCCAGTTGTGGTTTCTATGCTCAACAGTTACTCCGGTTGGGCTGCTGCGGGTATTGGTTTCACATTGAACAACCCTGTATTAATTATTGCTGGCGCTTGCGTAGGCTCTTCAGGTGCGATTCTTTCTTACATCATGTGTAAGGCTATGAATCGCTCAATCGTTGCCGTTCTGCTTGGCGGATTCGGTGCTGAAGCTGCTGCTGGCGGAGCCGATGATGGCGCTCCTAAGAACTACAAAACTGGCTCCCCAGAAGATGCTGCCTTCCTCATGGAAAACGCAGACACAGTCATCATTGTTCCTGGTTATGGATTAGCAGTTGCCCGTGCCCAGCATGCTCTGAAAGAGTTAACTGAAAAACTGACTCATCATGGTGTCACCGTAAAGTATGCGATTCACCCAGTTGCAGGTCGTATGCCTGGTCATATGAACGTACTCTTGGCTGAAGCTGAAGTTCCTTACGATCAAGTGTTTGAGATGGAAGACATCAATAGTGACTTTGGTCAAGCTGACGTAGTGTTAGTGCTTGGCGCTAACGACGTGGTGAACCCAGCGGCACGCACTCCAGGCAGCCCAATCTTTGGTATGCCAATCCTGGAAGCATTCAAAGCCAAAACGATCATCGTTAACAAGCGCTCAATGGCTGCAGGTTATGCTGGTCTGGATAATGAACTCTTCTACATGGATAAAACCATGATGGTCTTCGGTGATGCGAAGAAAGTAGTTGAGGATATGGTCAAGGCTGTGGAGTAAAAGAGTGATCTTTTAAACTCATTAAAGACCGCCTTCGGGCGGTTTTTTATTCACTGCTATTTCTTAACGCCTTTGGTAACTATTGGCGAGGTTATCTTGCAAAACATGGGCGATACCATTTGCGATCAAAGATAAATCTTTATCCAGCACTCTGCTTTGATATATCCAGCCTGAAGGTAGCTTGAGTTGTTTTTCCAAATCCGGAAGATCCTCGATCATCAGACTGGGATTGACGATTTGCGAGTAGGACTGCATGACATAAATCTCTCCCGCGGGAGAAGTGAGCTCATAGATCGAGCTACCTGCCTTATAAACAAAATTAGTAGTACGGTTAATTTGATTGGGCATGAAATGCTTGCTACCCAGTATTTGTTTCAAGAGCCCTAGCTCAATTGTTGCCCTTAAGTTCATTTCCATACCGCTAAAAGACTCTTTAACATTATTAACAGTAGCGCCAGCTGCATGAATCTCATCCATCACCCAATAACGCGGGCCGTTTAACAACGCAAAAGATGCGTCGTACTTACTCGTTATAGATTCCTTGGTAATTGCCTTCCATTGCTCCTCAGGGCATAAATTAAGACCCTGCGTATTAAAAACTTTGACCTCCAAACTCAGCCAGTGACGTTTACCGTAGAGGATCTCGCAATAGCGTTGGTTCCGAAGATTAGAAACACTTTTTTCAAAGATTGGTTGTGCATTAACAATTCCAGCACCGAGGCAGATAGCAATCAAAAGCAATGAATAGATTTTTTTCATTAACCTACTGTAACAAATAAAAAACGCCTGGTCTTGTGAACCAGGCGCTTTAGTTTCTTCAGCGAGAAGCTGGAGAGAGGCTATTACATCATACCGCCCATACCACCCATGCCGCCCATACCACCCATATCAGGCATACCGCCACCAGCAGACTCATCCTTTGGTGCTTCGCAGATTGCGCAATCGGTAGTCAACAACAAGGCTGCCACAGAAGCTGCATTTACCAATGCAGTTTTAGTTACCTTAGTTGGGTCGATCACACCTTGAGCTACAAGGTCGCCATACTCACCAGTTGCGGCGTTGTAACCGTTATTGCCCTTGCTAGCCAATACCGCGTTTACAACAACGCTTGCTTCGTCACCAGCGTTAGAAACAATGATGCGAAGTGGCTCTTCCATAGCGCGCAATACGATGCTAATACCAGCATCTTGATCGGCGTTATCACCTTTCAGGCCCTTGATACCTTGCATTGCACGTATCAACGCTACGCCACCGCCAGGAACAATGCCTTCTTCAACAGCAGCACGAGTTGCGTGTAATGCGTCGTCAACACGAGCCTTCTTCTCTTTCATTTCTACTTCAGTAGCAGCGCCAACACGAATCACTGCAACACCGCCTGCCAACTTGGCAACGCGCTCTTGCAATTTTTCTTTATCGTAGTCGCTAGTAGCTTCATCGATCTGAACACGAATGTTCTTCACGCGAGCTTCGATTGCTTTAGCATCGCCAGCACCGTCAATAATGATGGTGTTTTCTTTGCCAACTTCAATGCGCTTTGCTTGACCTAGGTGCTCAAGAGTTGTTTTCTCTAGTGTGAGGCCAATCTCTTCAGCAATCACTGTACCGCCAGTCAAAATCGCGATGTCTTCCAACATTGCTTTACGACGATCGCCAAAGCCTGGGGCCTTCACGGCACAAGTCTTGATAATGCCGCGGATGTTGTTCACCACCAAGGTTGCCAACGCTTCACCTTCAACATCCTCTGCAATGATGAGTAATGGACGACCGGATTTAGCTACTTGCTCGAGTACTGGGAGCAAATCACGAATGTTGCTAACTTTCTTGTCGAACAAGAGAACATAAGGTGATTCCAATACAGCAACTTGTTTTTCAGGCTGGTTGATGAAATAGGGAGAGAGGTAGCCACGATCAAACTGCATACCTTCAACTACCTCAAGCTCATCTTCTAATGACTTGCCATCTTCAACGGTAATCACACCTTCTTTACCTACTTTTTCCATCGCTTCAGCAATACGCTGACCAATGCTGTGATCACTGTTAGCTGAAATTGAGCCAACTTGAGCGATTTCTTTAGTGGTTGTGCAAGGCTTACTGATTTTTTTGAGCTCTTCGAGAGCAGCAGTTACTGCCTTATCAATGCCGCGCTTGAGGTCCATTGGGTTATGGCCTGAAACAACGTATTTCATACCTTCGCGTACGATAGACTGAGCCAACACAGTAGCGGTAGTTGTACCGTCACCAGCGATATCAGCAGTTTTAGAAGCAACTTCCTTCACCATCTGCGCACCCATGTTTTGAAGCTTATCTTTGAGTTCGATTTCTTTTGCAACGGATACACCGTCTTTAGTCACAGTAGGACCGCCAAATGAGCGCTCCATTACAACGTTACGGCCCTTTGGTCCCAAAGTAGTTTTTACTGCGTTCGCGAGAATGTTTACGCCTTCCACCATCTTGGTGCGGGCGCTATCTCCAAATACAACGTCTTTTGCTGCCATGATTGAATTCCTCTCTTAAGTACCGAAATTACTTCTGTACAACAGCCATGATGTCTTCTTCGCGCATTACGAGAAGTTCATCGCCATCGACCTTAACTGTTTGACCAGCATATTTGCCAAATAACACGCGATCGCCAACTTTGACGTCAGGTGCATTTAATTTACCGCTGTCATCGCGCTTGCCTGGGCCTACTGCCAATACTTCACCTTGATCAGGTTTTTCTGCAGCAGCGTCAGGAATGATGATTCCGGAAGCAGTTTTTGATTCTTGATCTAAACGCTTGATGATTACGCGATCATGTAAGGGACGCAAATTCATCTCTTCTCCTATGTTAGTAAGTGTTAACTATTTAAATATCTATATAAATCAATGCTTTATAATCTCTTCACGTGAAAACTAAGGGCTATTTACTGCTAAATTAAGCTTTTTAGCACTCGCGTGTAGGGAGTGCTGATTATATAGGTCTGATTCCTGAGATTTCAAGGGCAGGAGCATAAATTCCTGAGAAATGGGCCCTTATTTATAATGGGGACAGGTTGGTAGGTCGATTCCTACAGATAAATCAGCCCAAAGCCCTTACCGCTCCAATCCGTCCTGCCTAGACTGGACAGTCACCGATTGGAGAATGCTGATGAGCCCGAAATCCCGGCTGTACACGCTTGTAAAGGCATGGAAGAACAAACCCTTCCAAGAAGTCCGCGACGCCTGTGGCGCGCCCTGGCTTGGCATGAGTAGCCAAGCCCTCGAAGAACACCAATCCTGGTCCAAGCGACAAGCGATTAGCCATGAACCCATTTTTAACTGCAAGGGAACAAAACTGACCGGCTCACTATTTAGACCTCTGCTAACAGCTTCCGATATGCAATTACTGCGTTTATTCATGGAAGGCTTGGATGCAATTTCCTACTGGTATCGCAGTGGTCGTTTTATTCCTGGCATTTTGCCAATGCCAACTCATGCAATCGCCTCTAGCGGCTACATCGATGCCCTGAGTGATCTGATTCTGAACTCACGACTACCAGTCGGGTTGATTGCACTAGGAATCCCATCACTGCCTGAGCCGGATATTGCCGATGCTTACAAAGAGGGTTTGCTACGCATGCGCCGACTAGGTGTCTTGCTGCATTTCATGAATTTCACGGGGACGGTAGAGCAACTGCACTGGATCAATGAGATGCAAATAGAGGGAATTCATATTGATATGGGGCAGCTTCGTGATGAAGTCCTATCAAATGATGTGATTAGAGAATTAAAACGGTCGCCCTTTTCACCCACACAAATTTATGCAAGCAATATCAACCTTGTCAAAGACTTAGAGAATGCATCTGTAATGCAAGTAGATCATGGCTACGGCGGCCTCATGCTATCACCACTCAGTCGCCATCAGATTCTTCAAATCAATGATAGCCGTATCGCTAAGGCTATTTTTTCGCTGCACCCTCATCCACAACCAAACCAAAATGGAGACCAGTAATGAGAAAACGCGTGATGTTAGTAGATGACCATCCGGCTATGCTGATGGCCTTAAAAAGTATGTTGCAAGACCAGCTGTTATTTGAAATCGCAGGTCAAGCTCAGAATGGCGAAGAATGCCTTCGATCCATCAAAGAGATGAATCCTAATATGGTGATTCTGGATCTTGATATGCCCAAGACCGATGGGTTTGATGTCATTCGGCGTATTGGCTTGATGTATCCCGATGTGCGAGTGCTGGTTCTATCTAGCATGGATGAGGCGGTTTATGGCGGAAGAGTTCGATCACTTGGTGGGCATGGCTTTGTCAATAAAACTGCAGGGGCTGATGTGATCTTGGCAGCCTGTGTAGCGATCTCACAAGGGTATAACTTTTTCACTCATGGAAAGAATGGCAACAGCTCATTAAGTGATAACGATAAATTAGCGCTGATTTCTGATCGTGAGTTACAAGTCATGAAGTATCTCGGAAAGGGGAATACCAATCAGCAGATTTCAGACATGCTGCATATCAGTAATAAAACGGTAGCTACTTACAAGACCAGAGTTTTTGACAAACTTGGTATTAACAACATTGCCGACTTAATCTTGTTCTGCCGCATGAACAAGATCATCGAAAGCTAAAAGCAATATGCGTCGATTCATCGTCTGTACATCACTACTAATTTGCCCGCTACTGAATCAGGCAAGTGAGATAGCTCACGCACAAGCCCTGAGCCCAGCAGAACAGCGATGGATCGACCAGCATCCTGTAGTTCACTTCAGCATTCATGAAAAATATGCACACTATTTAAAAAATGATGCTAAAAATTCTGGTGTCTTTCATGGGCTCTTGAAAAAACTAGGTGAATTTACTGGACAAGAATTTTCACCCAAGTGGAGAAAAACTGATCATGAGGGATTAAAGCAATTAGCTGCTGGTGAAGTAGATTTTATGATCGACCCACCCAGCCTCAATGATGAATATCTCCGATTTGGCTCTTTATCAGAGGCAATCTTTTGGGGGCATGATGCTGTGCTAACGGCGAGTCCAACAAGCATTGAAATAATTGCTCCTGCCAATATTGCTTACTTTGATCGCGGATACGAAAACCAACCCTTACCAAGACACCCGCAAGCAAAAATTTCTAATAATGTTCAGAAACTGGTTTTAGACTTACTGAAAAATGATATTGAGGCCTTAGTACTACCCATTCGACTCGCACATCAGCTAGTCCAGGATCTCAATACATCAGAGCTTCGTGTAGATGGACTGTACCAGCGAGAGCCTTTTGAATATCGCTGGCTTATTGCAAACCAAAGCAGCGCTTTACATAATCTGCTCAATAGCTTCCTAAACGACTTAGATCCCATTGAATCAAGTCAATTATTTGCGCTTGGAAATCCGAGTGTTGCAAACAGCCAGAGTCATTATTGGGCAAAACTACCTTGGCTGTTCACCCTCACTTTAATCACGCTAGGAGGTATCGTATTTTGGCGTCTACAAAAGAGACAGCATTTACAGGAGCAAGCAGCGGAAGATTTGATGGCCTCCAAAGATTTAGCTGAAAAAGCAAATGCAGCGAAATCTGCCTTTCTAGCAACGATGAGCCACGAAATCCGCACTCCGATGAATGCAATCTTAGGGGTGCAAGAGTTATTACTGAGCAGTCGGCAGTTTCCCGATAATGAAAAATCGCTTCTGAAGAGTGCGCATTCTTCGGCTGAATCATTGCTAGGTATTCTGAATCAAGTATTAGATCTTTCAAAAATTGAGGCTGGCAAGCTCACTCTCAATTTAGAGCCCTGTTGCCTCAATACACTCATTGATGATATTCATTCAGCATTTTCAACTGTGGCGCATAAGCAAGGCCTCATCTTGCATACCTCCAAAGATCCACGGATTGCCGCTGTCTTAATGATTGATACTTTGCGACTTCGTCAAATTTTACAGAACCTATTGAGCAATGCGATTAAATTTACCGATCGAGGTGAGGTTTATTTCTCCATCAGCGTGCTGGCGGATGATCATGCTGGGCAGTTAATTGAGTTCAGAATTATTGATACCGGCATTGGTATGGGTGCCGAGGAAATCAAGCTAGCCCTTCAAGCCTTTGAGCAAGTACCTGGTAAAGCAGATCAGCAAAATGGTACTGGTTTGGGCCTCACCATTACCAACCATTTGGTCAACTCGATGAGTGGTCAACTCAATTTTGAGAGCGCTCCCGGCTTCGGGAGCAATATTCATTTCTGCGTGGCACTTCCTCGCACCAGCATTGCCGCATCGAGAAACTCTCTTGCCGATAGAAGTTGGGCCTCTAGAAAACTATTTTCTAGAAATATCCAAAATCAAGATAGGTCACTCCAAGCCTTAGTGGTTGAAGACCATCCTGCTAGTAGGCAAATCATATCCTTGCAACTACAGGCCTTAGGTATTGAGGTGAGCGTTTGCGAAAGTGCAAACGAAGCTCTTGAATTGATATCCCAACAATATTTCGACCTCTTGCTTGCAGATCAATCCATTCCCGGAATGCAAGGTTCAGAGTTAGCAAAACGTGTACGCTCCCTAGGTCATCGTGAGATCGTAATCATTGGCATCACTGCGGATATCTATGCTTTAGATGCTCGGCACCAATTTCTTGCTGCCGGCATGAATGGGGTTCTCATTAAGCCGCTAAGCTTAATGACCTTAGAAAATGAATTGGCTCGTTACTTCAACACTCAAGACATTTCAGAGAAAAGTGAGGGATCAGGTGCTTTTCAAGAATACTCATTCGAACTCTTTTCTAATCTCTTGAAAAAAAGCCCAGGTCATATCGTTCTCATATTGGATGAGGTTAAAAAGGTACATGACGATACCGTTGCCATACTGAAAGTCGAAACTGTAGATGAAGCTATTTTGGCAAGTATGATTCATAAAATTAAAGGTGGCGCTCAACTATTAAGCGCCCAGCGCTTTATTGCCTGCTGTGAAGCCCTTGAAACGATAGGCCCGATTCCTGACAGAGTGAGCGCATTGATTCAATTACTGGAAGATCAAAACCGACTAATTGAATGCTATAAGGCAAAGTACGTAAGTAATTAAGGCATCCTTTGCCTTCTCGCGCCCTGGGTTTATCCTATTGGGCATGCAGCGATCTATACACCATCTTTTTCCTTTAGTCCTTACAGTGCTCTGGACTGGATTTTGCCTTTTTACATTTACAGCAAGAGCTGAAGGGGTGCTGCTAACCATACCCCAAGCTGTTGCAACAAGCTTAGAACGCAATCAAATCCCAAAGGATGCTGTCAGTATTTCAGTAATGGAAATTGAGTCCGCCCGTCCAGGCAAGCATCTTGCTAAAAATATTCTCAATTGGCGATCTACTGAAGCGATGAATCCCGCCTCAACCATGAAGCTCTTAACCACGCTCGCGGGTTTAGATATCTTGGGGCCGCAGTATCGCTGGCGTACCAATATTTATACTGATGGTGCAATTCGCCAAGGAACTCTGAAGGGAAACCTTTACCTGCAGGGCACTGGTGATCCAAAGTTAATTCCTGAAGAATTAGCCAAGCTCATGAAATCCTTACAAGCGCTCGGTATTCAAAAGATTGATGGCAACTTATTCTTTGATCGAAGTGCATATGCTCCAAATGTAATGGAGCACAACACTATCGATGGCGAAGCTTTACGCGCCTACAATGTGCCCCCCGATCCTTTGCTCTACGCCTTTAGAACCCTCTCGTTTCAGCTAGGCAAATCACGTACAGCAGACTTCATTGATATTGCCTATACGCCAGCACTCTCGCAACTGAAGATTGATAATCAGATGCAGCTGGTTGATCGCCCTTGTGACAACTGGAAAAGCAATATTCGCTTTAACCTAGATCCTGAAAGCACAACGAAAACAGATCAGCTGCTCGTAGCGCAATTCTCAGGGGCGTTTCCCAGCGCCTGCAAGGGGGTGAACTACAACGTGGTTGCCCTTGATGCAAATACCTTTCTGACACAAGGCTTTGCCGCCGCCTGGGAACAATCAGGCGGCATATGGACACGACCTCCTACTGGGAAAAATGGCAATGTGCCGCTTGCTGCAAGACTCCTTCTCCAGTTTGAAGGAATCAGTCTGAGCGATGATGTTCTAGACATTAATAAGTACTCAAACAATGTCATGGCACGCCAATTACTTTTAACTCTAGCCTTAGAAAAAATAGGAAAGCCAGCAACAACTGCCAATGGTGAATTAGTGATTCAAAGTTGGCTAAAACAAAATGGTTTAGATTTTCCGGGGCTTGTGATTGAAAATGGCTCAGGACTATCACGCAATGAAGCGATTACTGCTGAGCAATTGAACCAACTCTTACTCGCTGCACGTAACCTGTCGGTAGGCGATATTTTCTATAACAGTCTTCCAATTGCTGGAACTGATGGCACGATGAGAAATCGTCTCATGGCACAACTCCGTAAATTTTTACACCTGAAGAAAAAGCCTGAAGCCAGAATTAAAACGGGCTCACTAGCAGACGTGCGATCCATCTCTGGCTATGTCATGAGTAAATCAGGAAAGCTGTATGCAGTTACCTCTTTCATCAACCACCCCAATGCTTGGAGGGGCCTAGATGCGCACGATCAATTACTATCGTGGCTACTGGAAGATGGTCCAGAACCAAAGCATGCACGCTGAAGTCGATCTCTAACCCCATCCCATTCCTCGCCGCTCGGCGGTTCAGGAAAGAGAATCAAATCCCAGCCCTGCTGATCTAAATCACGTAATGAACGATACAAGCGACTAGCAAATTCTCCGCTGTCGCTTGGTACTTCAACCTCTTCAAAGTGAACTGATGGATGACCATCCTCACCTAAAGAAGATTCAGAATCCCAAACTGCTACAGCAACGCGAGACTTTGTATCCGGAAATTCGCTTAGCGCATCCAATACTCGGCCAGGAGCATACAAACGTAAGGGGGTAGTAGGTGCGTAATGTGCACGCAGACTACCGGATACTCTTGGGGTAGGTTCTGCATTCTCCGCAGTAGCAAGACTTAACTCGCCTGGCTGCAATACCTTAATCCCAGTCTTAGTAAAAATTTCTTTAGGGGTAATTACACCTGGACGGAGCAAAACAGCTTGATCACCAGAAGACATATCAACGATGGTTGATTCAATGCCTACCTCACAATCGCCGCCATCCAAAATCATCAGATCAAGAGTATCCTCAAATTCATTGCGAACATCCGCTGCGCTGGTGGGCGATACCTTGCCAAAACGATTGGCAGAGGGCGCGACTACACCGCCCTTAAATTTACGCAATAACTCTTGTGCCATCGGATGCGCGGGGGCACGTATTGCTACTGTATCCTGCCCCCCGGTTAAATCATTAAGAACACTTTTATCTTTTTTAAAGACCAATGTTAGAGGACCAGGCCAGAAGGCATTGATTAACTTCAAAGCATCTTCGGATACATGTCTTGCCCAAGGCGCCAAAACTGGTATCCAATCGACTTGGGTCTGGTCAAATTTATTCGGTGCCGCTAAATGCACAATCAATGGATGATTAGCAGGGCGGCCTTTAGTGCTAAATACTTTTTTGATTGCTGCTGGATTCTTTGCATCTGCACCAAGGCCATAAACAGTCTCAGTCGGAAATGCAACCAAACCGCCATCTCGAAGGGTCTGCACTGCTTCGTTGATCACCGCTGAAGATTGCAGCGGCTTACTATCGGTCGACATTTCTAGGGCTCGATACCTAATTCAATTGCTACAGCAGAGCAATTTTGGCGAGCTTCATTTAATGCTTCACCTAGACAATTAATGTGACCCATCTTTCTGCCAATCCGTGGAGCTGATTTACCGTAGAGATGTAGCTTTGCGTCTGGATGAGCAAGAACTTTATTCCAAGCAGGTTCTTTAGCTTTATCTTCGCTACCTTCAAACCAGAGATCGCCCAGTAAATTGAGCATGGAAACTGGCGCTAATTGGCGCGTATCACCCAAAGGTAGACGTGCCATCGCTCTGACTTGCTGCTCAAATTGACCAGTCACACAAGCATCCATGGTGTAGTGGCCAGAGTTATGAGGACGAGGGGCAATTTCGTTCGCAACGATATCACCATTCTTGAGTACAAAAAACTCAACGCAAAGAACACCAACATATTCGATCTTACGAATCAGCGCCTTTGCTGCATCAACAATCTTTTTCTCTTGAGCAGGCTTTAGCGATGGAGCCGGTACGGTAGAGGTATGCAAAATTCCGTCACGATGGATGTTTTGCGACACAGGATAAGCCACAACCGCATCATCATGCCCTCGTACCACCAAAGCAGAAACCTCAAAATCGAGTTCCATACGCTTTTCTAGAACACAGGACACGCGCCCCAATTCATTCCAGGCAGTAGTCAATTCTGACGGACTATAAACTGTGACCTGACCTTTACCGTCATAGCCCATGCGGGCGGTCTTTAAAATTCCGGGAAAGAGATCTACCGGAACATGAGCAATATCAGCATCATGCTCGATCACAAAATAAGGCGCAGGGCCAATATTAGTTTCAGACTTCCAAGTAGCTAAGAATTTTTTCTCAGCAATGCGATTTTGCGCTAGCGAGACACAACTACTGCGCGGCGCCACAAAAACACCCAAAGCTTCAAGCTCATCTAAAGCCTGTGCGGGAACATTCTCAAACTCAGTACTGACTGATGAACATAAAGCTGCCATTTCTTTTAAGGCAGCAGAGTCAATGTAATCAGCTTGAATAAATTTTTCTGCAATTGAGCCAGCGGGGCTATCCGATCCAGGATCTAAAACGCACACTTTATATCCCATAGCTTGGGCAGCCTGGGTGAACATGCGACCTAATTGACCGCCACCTAATATTCCTAAATATGAACCCGGCAAAATGGGCTCCATACGATCTGCCATGTAATTAATATCCCGGCAAATTCATGGAGCGTGCAGTATCAGACTGCTTGGCACGAAACTCCCCAAGACGCTTAGCAAGATCTACATCATGCAAGGCAAGGCCTGCAATCACATGCAGAGCAGCATTGGCTGCGCCAGCTTCACCAATTGCAAAAGTAGCAACCGGAATACCTTTTGGCATTTGCACAATTGAATACAACGAGTCTTCACCGCGTAAATATTTACTTGCCACTGGAACACCATATACCGGAACAATTGTTTTTGAGGCCAGCATACCTGGCAAGTGAGCTGCACCACCTGCACCAGCAATGATGGCTTGCAAACCATTTGATTGAGCATTTTCTGCATACTGGAACATGTCATCAGGCATACGATGCGCGGAAAGTACTTTAGCCTCGTGAGCAATGCCGAACTGCTCGAGCATTTGAGCGGCATGCTGCATGGTGTCCCAATCTGAATTGGAGCCCATCACGATTCCGACTATTGGCTTCTTACTCATTTGCCTCTCCACATGCCCTAAATATTGTCTAAGGACTCTATTATCCCTGAGTTAGACGATTCAGGGCTTCACGGTACTTTTCAGCGGTCTTTTTAATTACCTCAGCAGGTAATTGGGGTGCAGGAGCGGTCTTAGGCCATAACTTGCCATTTACTTGAGCAGTTTCTAACCAATCACGCACAAATTGCTTGTCATATGAGGGTGGGTTTGAGCCGACATAATAGGTTTCTGCTGGCCAGAAGCGGGAAGAATCTGCAGTGAGAATCTCATCCATCAAAACCAATTGACCGGCATCATCCAAACCAAACTCAAACTTGGTATCGGCAATGATGATTCCGCGGGTAGCGGCATATTCAGAAGCTTGTTGATAGAGGCGAATACTGACTTCACGAATTTGATTAGCTAATTTCTCACCAATCAACTCCACCACCTTCTCAAAAGAAATATTTTCATCATGCTGACCAAACTCAGCCTTAGCAGCGGGAGTAAAAATAGGTTCAGGTAATTTTTGGGCGTTCTCAAGACCAGCTGGCAATGAAATTCCGCAAACCTTACCTGTATCTTGATAGTCTTTCCAGCCGCTCCCAGCTAAATAGCCACGCACAACTGCCTCTACCAAAATAGGCTTTAAGCGCTTAGCAACGACTGCGCGACCTCTCACTTGAGAAACCTCATCAGGTGCAACTACTGTGGCTGGATCAATTCCAGTCAAGTGATTAGGAATTACTTCAGCTAACTTATCAAACCAAAAATTAGCCATTTGGTTCAGCACAACACCCTTCTCTGGAATGGGTTCACCCATCACGACATCAAATGCAGACAAGCGATCGGTAGTAATCATCAAAAGTTTGTCATCGCCTAAGGCATAGACATCACGCACCTTACCTTTAGATAGCAAAGGCAAAGACTTTATGGAGGTGGCGTACAAAGAGGGCATATTTAATTCACTTCACGATCTGAGTTAGTTTGCCGCTCTTATAAAGTTCAGCCATTTTTTCCAAGGGAATAGGTTTGATTTTGGATGCTTGCCCAGCAGACCCAAAGGCCTGAAAGCGCGCAATACAGACCTTCTTGGCTGCCTCACGTGCTGGTTTCAGATAATCACGCGGGTCAAACTTACTTGGGTTCTCAATGAAATAGCGACGAATTGCGCCAGTCATTGCTAAACGAATATCGGTATCAATATTGATCTTACGAACACCATTCTTAATGCCCTCTTGAATTTCCTCCACTGGCACGCCATAAGTCTCTTTCATATCACCACCGAATTGACGAATCTCAGCAAGCAGTTCTTGTGGAACACTTGAGGAGCCGTGCATTACCAAATGTGTATTCGGGATACGTGTATGGATTTCTTTAATACGATCGATTGCTAAAATATCACCGGTTGGCTTTTTGGTGAACTTGTATGCACCATGACTTGTACCAATCGCGATTGCCAAAGCATCGCACTGAGTAGCTTTTACAAAGTCAGCAGCTTGCTCTACGTCTGTTAATAACTGCTCACGTGTCATCTTGCCATCAGCGCCATGACCATCTTCCTTGTCACCCTGCATCGTCTCTAAAGAGCCCAATACGCCAAGCTCGGCTTCTACAGTAACCCCAATTGAATGAGAAAACTTCACGACCTCCTTAGAAACATCGATGTTGTACTCGTAGCTTGCAACTGTTTTACCGTCAGCCTCGAGCGAGCCGTCCATCATGACACTGGTAAAGCCACTCTTAATTGCTGCCATACAGACCGCTGGGCTTTGGCCATGATCTTGATGCATCACCACTGGAATATGAGGATAGGCTTCCACTGCTGCAGAAATTAAATGACGTAAGAAGGCTTCACCAGCATATTTTCGTGCACCTGCTGATGCCTGCATGATGACTGGGGAGTCAGCCTCATTGGCTGCTTCCATAATCGCAGTCACCTGCTCTAAGTTATTGACATTAAATGCTGGCAAGCCATAACCATTTTCAGCCGCATGATCCAAGAGTTGTCGTAAAGATACTAAAGCCATGGTGTTCTCTTAATAGATATAGATAAATAGTTAATCGATGTACAAATTACTTCACGTGAATAATTTTGAGATTATTGGTGCCGCCGGGTTCACCCATTGGCTCACCTGATGTCAATACCACAGCGTCGCCCTTTTTAACGGCGCCAGCCTTTTTCAAACAAGCTTCTACTTCCTGCAAGGCAGTATCCCGGTCCTTGGTGTAATCCAAACCAATCGGCGTGACATTACGGTAGGTACTCAATGCTCTTTGGGTCGCAATCTTTGAAGTTAAAGCAAAGATAGGCACATGAATGTTATGGCGACTCATCCAAATTGCAGTTGATCCAGAGTCCGTGAGAGCGGCAATAGCATTTGCATGCAAATGATGCGCAGTAAATAAAGCGCCCAAAGCAATCGTTTGATCAATGCGGGCAAAGGTTTGATCTAAAAAGTCTGTGTCTAATTTCACAGGATCTGATTTCTCGGCCTCAACACAAATTTCTGCCATCGCTTTAATCGTTTGCACTGGATAGGAGCCTGCTGCAGATTCCGCTGAAAGCATTACTGCATCTGTACCATCCAATACGGCATTCGCTACGTCACTGACTTCAGCGCGGGTAGGCACTGGAGCATTGATCATGGACTCCATCATTTGCGTTGCAGTAATCGTAAATTTATCTGCCTCACGAGCCCAAGCAATCATCCGTTTTTGTAATGCTGGCACTGCGGCATTTCCAACCTCAATTGCAAGGTCGCCACGAGCAACCATAATGCCGTCACTTTGAGCAATGATGCTTTTGAGCGCTTCAGGCTCAATTGCTTCCGCGCGCTCAACTTTAGCGATGGTTCTTACCTTACCAACGCCATATTTAGCACTAGCAGCATCAGCCAGTTTTCGGGCATATGCCATATCAGCACCATCTTTTGGAAAACTAATCGCCAAGAAATCAACACCCATGGCGATTGCAGCATCCAAATCAGAAATGTCTTTTTCGGTGAGGGCGGGTGCAGTCAAGCCACCGCCAGCACGATTAATACCCTTGTTATTCGAGAGTGGGCCGCCCTGCTCAACGAGTGTAAAAATTTCACCGCCCTTGACACTCTCAACCCGAAGAACAACTAAGCCATCATTTAACAAGAGGCGATCACCAGGCTTCACATCACTAGGCAACTCTTTGTAATCGAGTCCTACACGGCCTTGATCACCAAGCTCACAAGCAACATCCAGAATAAATTTTTCACCTTCTTTGAGAAGAATTTTGCTCTCTACAAATTTACCTACACGTATTTTGGGTCCTTGCAGGTCAGCCATGATGCCAACCTCTTTACCCACCTCGGCAGATATGCTCCTCACCAAATCATGACGTGCCTTGTGGTCTGCGACTGTACCGTGCGAGAAGTTCATGCGTACGACATCAACGCCTGCGCGAATCATCTCGCGCAATACTTCAGGCTTCTCAGATGCAGGTCCCAGTGTTGCAATAATTTTTGTAGCTCGTAACATATTTACCCTTTCGCTCTTTCAGCAAGTACCGCAAAGGCTGGCAAAGTTTTACCCTCGAGGAATTCCAAGAAAGCGCCTCCACCAGTTGAGATGTAATCCACTTGATTTTCAATACCGTATTTAGCAATTGCTGCCAATGTATCGCCACCACCTGCAATTGAGAACGCGGGTGAATGCGCAATGGCTGCGGCCAGCATTTTCGTGCCACCGCCAAATTGATCAATTTCAAATACGCCCAATGGGCCATTCCACACAATCGTGCCAGCATGTGCAAGCATTGTGGAAAGGCGCGCGGCAGTCTTGGGGCCAATGTCCAAAATCATGTCATCTTCCGCCACCTGGTCTGAGGCTACCCGGTTTGCACGCGCCAAGGGGGAGAGCTCATTAGCAACCACAACATCTTCAGGAATAGGAACGTGTGCACCACGCTTTTCCATCAGATCCATAATTTCTCTAGCCTCATTTACTAAATCTGGCTCGGCAAGCGATTTGCCAATTGGTAAACCTTTGGCAAGCATGAAAGTATTAGCAATGCCGCCGCCAACGATTAACTCATCGACTTTTTCAGAGAGCGCTTTCAAAATAGTAAGCTTAGAAGAAACCTTAGAGCCAGCAACAATTGCCACCAATGGACGCTTTGGACTTGCAAGTGCACGACTCAATGCATCTAACTCAGCAGCCATCAAAGGGCCGGCGCAAGCAACTGGCGCAAACTTTGCAACACCATGAGTAGTTGCCTCAGCACGATGCGCAGTACCAAATGCATCGTTCACATATACATCACATAGAGCAGCAATCTTTTTTGCTAACTCATCATTATTCTTTTTCTCGCCCACATTAAGGCGACAGTTTTCTAGAAGAACTATTTCACCTGGATTAACTTCAAATCCGCCATCTACCCAATTGCTGATGAGTGGAACTTTGCGATGAAGCAAATTAGCAATGCGGTCAGCTACTGGAGCCAAGCTATCTTCAGATTTAAATTGGCCTTCAGTTGGACGACCAAGGTGCGAAGTCACCATCACAGCAGCGCCAGCATCTAGACACATCTGCACCGCAGGCATCGAAGCCCGAATACGAGTGTCTTCAGTAATATTGCCAGCCTCATCCTGAGGCACATTGAGATCGGCACGAATCAGAACCCGCTTTCCCTTCAATTGGCCTGATTGAGCTAATTCACTTAGACGTTTAACTTGAAATAAGGATTCCGGCATGAGATTGGGCAAATGAGGTGGTTTAAGGGGAATACTCCATTCTAAATCGTCTAGCCCAACTACCCCGAAGGATCTAAGCCACGTAAGGGCCTGCCTGCTCTACAATAGGGGCTTGGACGCATTTTGGGTCTGGGGCCATAAACCCTCCCTCGGCGACCCGATTAACCAGATACAAAAAGGTAGAGAAAATGTCGATGTCTGACCGCGATGGCTTTATTTGGTCCGATGGGAAGCTTATTCCCTGGCGTGAGGCCAATATTCATGTCCTAACCCATAGTTTGCACTACGGCATGGGCGTTTTTGAAGGCATTCGCGCCTACAAAACCCCCCAAGGCACAGCTATTTTCCGCCTCCCAGAGCACGTAAAGCGCCTCTTCAATGGCACCAAGATTTTCCAAATGAATATGCCTTACAGCCAAGAGGTGATTACCAAGGCAATTATTGAAGTGGTTAATAGCAATAAGCTCGAGGCTTGCTATATCCGCCCAATCATTTTCATCGGCTCCCAAAAGCTTGGCATCTCCCCTAAAGGCAATAGTATTCATACTGCGATTGCTGCCTGGGAATGGGGTGCTTATTTAGGTGAGGATGGTCTGAATAAAGGTATTCGCGTAAAGACTTCGTCATTTACTCGCCACTTTGTAAATTCTTCACTCGTTCGCGCTAAAGCCTCTGGCTATTACATCAACTCTATTTTGGCCAATCAGGAAGTAACCGCCAATGGATATGACGAAGCGCTATTGCTAGATACCGAGGGTTATGTATCCGAGGGTTCTGGCGAGAACCTGTTCATGATTCGTAATGGTATTGTGTATACGCCTGACTTAGCGTCCTGCTTAGACGGCATCACTCGTGATTCTGTCATTCAAATTGCCAAGGATCTTGGCTATGAAGTTCGTGAAAAACGATTGACACGTGATGAAGTTTATTCTGCAGATGAAGCCTTCTTCACTGGCACCGCAGCTGAAGTAACTCCAATTCGCGAATTAGATGATCGCTCTATTGGGGATGGCAAGCGTGGTCCGATTACTGAGCAAATTCAGAAAACGTATTTTGATGCGGTATATGGCAGAAATGATCAATACAAATCTTGGCTCACCTACGTTAAGTAATCAGGAATAGAAATATGACTCAAGCTCAAGTTGTTATGGTGAATGGCAAAGACTTACCATTGCATTGCCCCACCAATCAAACTCCAGCCTGGAACTCGCACCCACGAGTTTTTTTGGACATCACCAAAACTGGTGAAGCCAAGTGCCCATACTGTGGCGCTGATTACAAATTGATTCCTGGCACTGAGCCCCACGGACATTAAGCCCTATCAGCGCCTCTTCAAGAGGCGCTGAGTCGGGATACAACACATGCACAGTATTCTGATCATCGCCCCTAACTGGATTGGGGATGCGGTAACCACTCAGCCCTTGCTGGCCAATCTCAAAGTTCTTTATCCAGGCTCCAAAATTGATGTACTTGCCAGTAGTTGGGTGGCTCCGATCTATCGTGCCTGCGCAGAAGTGCATCAAGTAACTGAAGTAAAATTTGAGCACCGCAAACTGCAATGGGACTTACGCAAGCAATTAGCTAGAGAGATTAAAGCTAAAAATTATCAAGCCTGTTTTGTGTTGCCGAATAGCTTCAAGTCTGCACTTATTCCTTGGCTTGCCAATATCCCTTTTCGAATTGGCTATCGCGGAGAATTGCGTTTTGCGCTCATTAATCTAGCACTAGATAATCCAAGCAAAATTAACCGTCCCCCAATGGTAGAGCACTACTCGGCGCTCAGCGAACTTCTCAAAGATAGCGAATCGCTTCCATTGACTCAGTTAGCTCCTAAGCTCAACGTTTCCAGCTCAGCAAAACAGTCTGTTCAAAATAAATTACAAAGCGCCAACATCAGTAGTGACTTAATTTATGTAATGTGCCCAGGCGCGGAATACGGGCCCACGAAACGTTGGCCTACTGAGCACTTCGCGATACTCGCACAAAAGCTCATCGCCGAAAATCCAAATATTCAGATAGTACTTTTGGGCAGCAAAAGTGATCATGTCCTTGGCCAAGAAATTACCTCCCAGGCACAACTGAACAGCAATATTCATAACTGGTGTGGCAATACTTCCTTAGATGAGGCAATCGCCCTGATTGGTATGAGCAAAGCAGTGATCAGCAACGATTCAGGCTTGATGCATATTGCAGCCGCGCTCAATACCCCCCAGATTGCCATCTTTGGCTCTAGTGACCCTGCCCATACGCCCCCTTTATCCGATAGGGCTCGGGTTATTTGGCTGAATATGCCTTGCAGCCCATGCCATAAACGAGAGTGTCCATTAGGTCACTTGCGGTGCCTAAAAGACATACTGCCGGAACAAGTTTTAGCTACACTCAATACATTGAAATAATGACTCGGAAAAGTAAGTGATGACCAAACTTGCAAGACTCTTTCACAATGCTGATGAAGTTGTAGACGCCTGGCGAGATGCATTGCGCCATCGCGATGTCAAAAGTGCATTAGATATCTGGCTTGATGATGACTCCATTACTTGCGTGCTGCCGGAAGGTCATCGTCTAAGTGGTCATGCAGAAATTCGTAAAGGCTTAGAGAGACTTTTATCTAAGCAGCCATTATTTTTAGAGCCGATTGCCTGTATTAGTCACTCCATTCCAGGGGCTGCTATTTACGATACCACTGAAGCAGTCCATCTCAGAGCCGATCAGGTAGAAGCCGAGTTTTTCTTAAACATCACTCTCGTGCTCTTACAAGACAGTCAAGGCTGGCGCATCGCACACCTGCACGCCAGCCGCTCTACCGAAGATACTTTTGACGCACCCTCCACCCCTCACGGCCTGCATTAAAAATCAAAATGGATGAGCAAGTATTACGGTCGCTCATCAAGTGGCCTAATGTACCGGATTGCTTTGGTTGGCTTGCCTTAGATCGACGAGGACAGTGGCGCATGCGTGATGAATTCGCGCAGCAAAATAAATTGCCTGGCCAAGTAATTACTCATATAGCTTTAAATGAATTTATCTCCAGAAACTATGCCTGCGATAGCTTAGGAAGGTACTTTTTCCAGAATGGTCCGCAACGTGTATTTGTCACACTCGATGCTACACCCTGGGTTGTCCGCATCACACCAAGCAACAGTGGCTTGGAGCTGCTCACACAATGCAATACTGCAATAGAAGCAAGTGGCGCCTTCAGTGATGAGAGCGGAAATATCTACATCCTTGGAAAACTGAAACAACTCACTTACAAAGAGAAAAATGCAGGGCAGTTTTCTACAGAAGATTGTCAAACCGTAGCACTTTTACATGATCACGACTTAGATCATTTTTCTCGGCTGGCGACACTGCATGAAGAAGCTTGTAGTTTTGGTGGATCATGGCTTTGGCAAGACAAACAATTACCTTTAGATCCAATCCATTCGGAAGAGCTTGCCGATCGTTTTGATTTCATTACAAAGCCAAGCGATATCCAGCTCTAGCCCGGAATTTTGCCCTGCTCCTTGAGCTCATCTTGATATTGTCTTTGCATTTCTCGTAAGCGAGCATCAATACTAGAGCCTTGATAGTAGTCAGAGCCACCTGCTGAACGAGCAATCTTTAATTGTTCAATGGCTGATGGCCAAGCTCCTTCAAGCGCATATTTTTCTCCAAGTGCAAAATGACGCATTGGCACATTCTTAGCCTGATCGTAAGCTTTTGATAACAAACTCCACCAGACAATCTCATTTGGCTGAATTCGAGTCCGTGCTTTGAGCCAGGTAATTGCCTCATTGGTTCGACCAAGCGCTAAATTGGCATTAATCATGGCTGCTCCAGCGGCATAGGACTGGGGATAAGCTCGCAAGGTGGCTTGTGCAATCTGCAAAGCTTCTTCACCCTTACCTTTAGCCAAAACCAATTCAGATGCAGTGATGTCCAAGGATAAGCTTTGCCGTTGAATCGGTGAACCTGGGGCACTAGAGGCCTGGGCTAAATTACGGGCTTGCTGCAAATATCCTTCTACCTGATCTATCTTACCCTGACGTTGTGCAATAAGAGCTAAACCATAAAAGCCCTCCATTTGTTTACCAGCTTGAGATTGCTTACTCAAGCTTTCAAAGGTATTTTTAAGATCGTACATACCGCTAGAAGTGCCCGACTGCTCCATACGAGCTCTTGCTTTAATGAAATAAAACTCTACTGCTGTCGGAACATTACGCGTAGCAACCCGTCTTGCTCGATCTTGCATATCAGCAATGCGATCGGTTGTTAAGGGGTGGGTTCGTACGTAAGCTGGAACGCCTTTATCCATCACGCCAGTTGCTCTTTGTAAGCGCTGAAAGAAGCCTGGGGCACCGTTGACATCGTATCCACTAGCCTCCAAAATCTGAAAGCCGACACGATCTGCCTCACGCTCAGCATCTCTAGAATAAGAAAGTTGATTATCGATGGCCATTGCCTGTCCGCCCTGCATCAAACCTGCGGCGGCCGAAGGGTTACGAGACATCGCCAATGCCCCAAGCACCATACCCGCAATAGCAATCATCGTGTTGGTAGATTGCTTATCCATTTGGCGTGCGAGGTGACGTTGTAATACGTGCCCAGTTTCATGACCCATGACTGAGGCCACTTCTGAATCTGTTTCTGCACTCACCAGCAAACCCGTATGAAATCCAATGAAGCCGCCGGGCAAAGCAAACGCATTGATGCTACTGTCTTTGACTGCGAATACTTCAAAGTTATAAGCGCCACTACCTTGCTCATTGGCGCCGCCAAGCTGCAATTGTTTAGCAGCCTGCAATAAACGACGCTCCATCGCATTTAAAAAATCATAGATCGGTAGGTCATTAGAAAAATCAGGGTCAGGACGAATTTGACGCATGATCATTTCGCCATATTTTCGTTCGTCAATTCGGCTAAGAGAGTCCCCTCCAGGATCACCCATATCGGGCAAGATAATATTAGGCTGTACCTTTAGGGTGTTGCGAGCCGGCAACTTGGAGGACTGAGCCTCTGGAGACTGCATCGCTCGACCGATATTTTGGACAGCCGCAGAATTACCATCCACAGAAACATCACCAACAGGTGCTGCGGCATAAGCAGGTACAACGCCCCAGCATGACAAAGCTAGCGCTAATTGAATAGCTAAAAGACGCTGCCAAAATGAGGTTTTTCTATGGAACTTTATATCCTGCATGTCTATATGGTAAAACTTATCCCATGAACAAACTAACTCATTTTGATGAAAGTGGCCAAGCCCATATGGTAAACGTGGGTGATAAAGCCTCTACCCAAAGAATCGCTATTGCCACAGGCAAGATCAGCATGCTTCCCGATACTTTCAAGATGGTTGAAGCGGGAAGTCACAAAAAGGGAGATGTATTGGGTATCGCCAGAATTGCTGGCATTCAGGCATCAAAAAAGACCTCGGATCTTATTCCACTTTGCCATCCCCTTGCGCTAACCCACGTTAGTCTGGAGTTTCAAATCAACGCAAATGACAACAGCATTACTTGCCAAGTAAAAGCCGAAACTACAGGCCCTACTGGCGTCGAAATGGAAGCCCTCACCGCAGTTCAGGTTGCCCTCCTTACAATCTACGATATGTGCAAAGCAGTAGACCGTGGCATGGTGATGGGTGATGTGAAACTCTTAGAGAAGAGTGGTGGCAAGAGCGGGGAGTGGAGGGCTCTTTAAAATTGGCCGCTCTAGAGTGACCAATTAGTTGAGCTAGCTTCTTGCTTAAATCTTTACTTATTAATTCTGCACTCAGATGGTAGGAGTTGGGGGAGTAGATTTGTTTCCGTGGATCTACAAGACCAACCACCCGCCCAAGTTGCACCCTCTGCTTTTGATAGGTCAATGGGCTTCGGCACATTTGTGTCTGGATTATTTGTTGGAATGAGATGTAGTGTGTTTTTACCTTCTGGCGCAACGCTTACTTGATAGTCAATAGCGATGGCTCCTGATGGAGTAATTTCGATCAACTTCACACTACGGGTAGGCCCAAAGGTAAATGAACCGCTGGTAGCCTCATCCATGGCTACAGTGCCACGACTTGCAAATGCCTCTGTTACTGCAAGCTTTGCACTGGACGATAAATTCATCCCCTCAACAACCCGACTACGGGCAATGTAATCCTGATACTGAGGTACTGCAACGGCCACCAAAATACCAATGATGGCAACCACCACCATCACTTCGATTAATGTAAATCCCGACTCCTGATTTCTACTTTGCATATCTTCTTGCTCCTGAGGTGAAATGCCTCATCATCCAGTCTATACCTGTTCTGCACAAGAAATCTAGGCGTTAAAAAAGCCGGCTTTAGAGGCCGGCTTTTCTGATTTATTTGAAGTCGGATTAATGCGCTTGTTTTCCAGAATTGCGTTTTTTCATATACGTACCTACCAAAATAACAATGGCAACACCGATGACCTCAAAGGCTAATTTTGCATCACCCAAAGCCTCTTGAATGCTGTCTTTAATCGCAGGATCATCCACCAACATACCACCTGCCAGCAAGCCCAGTAAGCCTGCGCCCAAAGTAATAATGATCGGGAAACGCTCCATCACTTTTAATAGCATTGCGCTACCAAAAATGATCAAAGGAATAGACATTGCTAAGCCGATAATCAAGAGCAAGAGACGAGTTTCTTCTGGACCTTTTTGTGCCGCAGCAGCCACAGCCAAGACGTTGTCCAAACTCATCACTAAGTCAGCAATCAAGATCGTACGAATCGCTGCCCAGATGCTAGTTTTAGCTTCCATATGCTCTTCACCACCGCTATCAGATAACAACTGAATACCAATATAGAGAAGTAATAAGCCGCCAACAATTTTGAGATATGGCAATGTGAGTAAGGCAACTGCAGTAATAGTGAGCACTACGCGCAAAATAATTGCAGCAGCACTACCCCAGAAAATGGCCTTCTTTTGCTGCTCAGGCGGCAGGTTGCGTGATGCTAATGCAATCACAACTGCGTTATCGCCCGATAACAAAATATTAGCTACGATGATTGATAGAAGTGCCGCCCAGAAGGTGGCATCAGAAAAAGCTGCAAAATCCATTTTGTCTCCCTACGTTTTTTATGTTTTAACTACTTTTTTTAACTACAAATTACTGCAAAAAAGATACTGCCAAACACTATTGCTATAGCAGTATCTTTTGACTTGTCGCTATTACAACATGGCTTTCAATAAAGCTGCCATTTCTGATGGGTTCTTTGTTACTTTGAAGCCACATTCTTCCATAACAGCAAGCTTGGCATCAGCAGTATCCGCTCCGCCAGAAATCAATGCGCCGGCGTGGCCCATACGTTTTCCAGGGGGCGCTGTAACACCAGCAATGAAGCCAACTACTGGCTTTTTCATATTGTCCTTGCACCAGCGAGCAGCTTCAGCCTCATCTGGCCCGCCGATTTCACCAATCATGATGACTGCATCCGTTTCTGGATCTTCGTTGAACATTCTCATGATATCGATGTGCTTCAAGCCATTGATTGGGTCGCCACCAATACCAACCGCAGTAGATTGACCCAAGCCAACCGATGTCAACTGACCAACTGCTTCATAGGTCAAGGTACCTGAACGGCTCACAACACCAATACGACCCTTCTTATGAATATGACCAGGCATGATGCCAATCTTAATTTCATCAGGAGTGATGATACCGGGGCAGTTAGGGCCAAGTAATAAGGTTTTCTTGCCGCCAGCAGCTTCTTTAGCATGCATCTTATTGCGCACTTCAAGCATGTCACGCACAGGGATGCCTTCAGTGATACAGATCACAAAATCGAGGTCAGCTTCAACTGCTTCCCAAATCGCTGCAGCAGCACCTGGAGGAGGAACATAAATTACAGAAGTTGTGGCGCCAGTTTGGGCAGCGGCTTCTTTAACAGTCGCATAAATTGGAATGTTAAAAATAGACTCGCCGGCTTTTTTAGGATTCACACCAGCAACAAAACAATTTTTGCCGTTTGCGTATTCTTGACACTTTTCAGTATGGAACTGACCCGTCTTACCAGTAATACCTTGTGTAATGACTTTGGTGTTTTTATTGATCAAAATAGACATATTGGAATTCCTGGATTATTTGTTTTTGGCAACAGCAGCGACTACCTTAGTAGCAGCTTCAGCCATTGAATCGGCGCTGATAATTGGCAAACCAGAGTCAGCAAGAATCTTCTTGCCCAGATCTTCGTTTGTGCCCTTCATACGCACAACCAAAGGTACCGTGAGGTTTACCGCTTTACATGCTGTAACTACACCATCAGCGATCACGTCACAACGCATGATGCCGCCGAAGATGTTAACCAAAATTGCTTCAACGCTCTTATTCTTGAGCATGATCTTAAATGCTTCAGTCACTTTTTCTGCTGTCGCACCACCGCCAACGTCCAAGAAGTTTGCTGGCTCACCACCGAATAGCTTGATGGTATCCATGGTTGCCATAGCTAAACCAGCGCCATTGACTAAACAACCAATATTGCCATCTAAAGAGATGTAGGCAAGATCAAACTTAGAAGCCTCAATCTCAGCCGCATCTTCTTCATCGATATCACGGTAAGCAACGATCTCCGGATGACGGAACAGTGCGTTTGGATCAAAGTTGAACTTCGCATCCAAAGCCTTGATCTTGCCATTACCTTCAAGAATCAATGGGTTGATCTCGACTAATGAAGCATCAGTATCCCAATACGTTTTATACAAGTTCTTAAATACGTCCCGCGCCATTGGAATAGAGGCTTCAGGCACACCAATACCTTTAGCAATAGTGTCGCAATCAGCATCTGTCAAACCAATTAATGGATCAACAAATACTTTGATAATTTTTTCTGGATGAGATTCAGCAACCTCTTCAATATCCATACCACCTTCGCTAGAAGCCATGATCACATTCTTTTGTGTGCCACGGTCTGTAACGATGCTGAAGTAATACTCTTTTTTGATATCTGCGCCATCTTCAATTAAGAGGCGATTGACTTTTTGACCTTCTGGTCCTGTTTGATGAGTCTTGAGCTGCATGCCCAAAATTTCAGAAGCGTATTTCTTCACATCGTCCATGCTTCTTGCCAACTTTACGCCGCCACCTTTGCCGCGTCCACCTGCATGAATTTGTGCCTTAACAACCCATACTGGGCCGCCTAGTTTTTCAGCAGCTTTCACTGCCTCATCAACACTAAACGCAGGGATGCCGTTTGGAACAGGCACATTAAATTGGCGAAGCAGTTCTTTGCCTTGGTACTCGTGAATTTTCATAATTACTCCGAAACGGTATCTTTTTTAGCAAGCAATGAGGATTAATTAAACCGATGTTGCCTTCATCCCATACTTACCCGAGATATAGCTAAATTAGCTAAATTTGAATAAATGCGAACGGCTTGACCGACCCCGTAAGTCTATCATGCTGCAACGCCGCAATTGTCTATTTCCGATCCGTAATTGCCCTAATCGGGCCGCTGGCCGCCAATCACTCTTGCCACGACTTCAGAACTAAAACCCTTAGAGGCCAAGAAGCGGTATTGCCTTGCTCGTTCCTTCTGATCTGGAGCGGCTACACCATACTTTCGAGTCCAGAGCTCATAAGCACGTTGATATTCCGTTTCCTTGAGCCCTTCCAGAAGTTTGGCAGATTGCTTGGAATCTACTCCAGCCCTCTCTAGCTCACCCTGAATTTTTCTCATTCCATAACGTTCACTGCGCCTGCGCACTAATGCCTCAGCAAAACGCTCGTCCGAGAGCCAGCCCCTAGCCTCAAAATCATCCAGCACGGCCTCAATACTTAAGCGCCTAGTGTCTGACGCCTCTTGAGCTTGATCTCCACCTAGCTTTGCCCACCTTGCTTCTGACTCCGCAAGTTTTGCAGCTAAACCTTTGCGACTATATTCTCGGAGCGACAAAAGACGCAAAGCCCGAGCTTTGAGACTCGGGCTTTGTTTAGTTCTTTCTTTGCTTTTACTGTCTAGCTCTGACATCGAACTATTCGACTTCCTCTTCTTCGCTCAGCACATCAGTGACTACTGCTGAACCAGATTTAACACCTAACTTCTCACGAATCTTGGCTTCGATATCTTTAGCGATCGCTGGATTCTCTTTTAAGAAGTCACGCACATTATCTTTGCCTTGACCAATACGATCACCGTTATAGCTATACCAAGAACCTGATTTTTCAACAAGGTCGGCCTCAACGCCCATATCAATAATTTCGCCTTCTCTTGAAATACCAGCGCCATACATGATGTCAAAGATCGCCTCACGGAATGGTGGCGAAACCTTGTTCTTAACTACCTTCACGCGGGTTTCATTGCCAACCACTTCATCACCCTTTTTAATACTGCCGATGCGGCGAATATCCAAGCGCATAGAAGCATAGAACTTCAATGCATTACCGCCAGTAGTGGTCTCAGGGGAACCAAACATCACACCAATCTTCATGCGAATTTGGTTAATGAAAATCACAGTTGTATTGGTACGCTTAATTGCGCCGGTCAACTTACGTAGAGCTTGACTCATGAGACGAGCTTGTAAACCTGGTAATGAATCGCCCATATCGCCTTCAATCTCAGCCTTAGGAACTAAAGCTGCTACTGAGTCAATGACAATTAAATCAATTGAGCCTGAGCGCACTAAAGCATCGGCAATTTCTAAAGCTTGCTCACCTGTATCTGGCTGAGAGATCAATAAATTATTTACATCCACACCAAGGCGTGATGCGTACTGAACATCTAATGCATGCTCAGCATCGATGAACGCACAAGTACCACCAAGCTTTTGCATTTCTGCAATCGCATGCAAAGTTAATGTTGTTTTGCCAGAAGATTCTGGTCCGTAAATCTCAATCACGCGACCACGTGCCAGTCCACCAACTCCAAGCGCAATATCAAGACCGAGTGAGCCGCTTGATACCACCTGAATATCTTGACTGATTTCAGCATCGCCCAATCTCATGATCGAGCCCTTGCCAAATTGTTTTTCAATTTGTGCTAAGGCTGCTGTTAGTGCTTTTTGTTTGTCTCCACTCATTCCCTCAAATTCTGAGGAGGCTGATTTTCTTTTGTCATCCAAGGCCATTTTTAATTCCTTTTCGCTTTGTATTGGGCTTTTTCCCGAAGTTTTATCTACTGTTTCACAACTTAGAAGTTACTGTATATAAAAACAGTAGTATTTGCAAGCGACTTTTTAAAGGAATTTACGTATTTTTTACTAGGCTAGGATTGGCTACAGGTCTAAGCCAGTAGAAAAAGAGAGGCATTGCTACCGCCCAGACTAGGCTAATGAGGCCCAAACCAAGGATATGAGACCCAGAACCCCAGTTTGCCGCCCCCATTCGAATACCAGCCTCGTAAGATAAGGGACCGCTAATTGCTCCTAAAACTATTCCTAGTACAGGCTTACCATTTAGCCAAGACAGGGAGCTATTGAGGGTGCTAGCCACCAAAAGCCAGAGCGCCCACATCCATGCTGGCGATAGATAAGGAGAGGGCCATGTGCCCTTAAAGTCGAGGAACCCTGAATACATCAGAAGGCTATCGGTCAAGATCCCAAAAGACAGAACCTTTAGCAGCAAGCTTAACTCTAGCTTTGGGGTTTGGGAGCGCCAGATGTGAATAGCAATATAGGCCAGGGTTCCGATTACCGCCCAGAGCTCATGCTGATAAGCGGCGCCCAAAATGCAAGCAAACCAGCCTACTTGAAAAAAGACAAAGTTCCAAAATTTAGCCATAAGACAATTCTAGCCAGCTTAAGAAAAAAGGCCACTGCTGGTGGGCAATGGCCTTTAGATTTGGTGGCGAATCAGGGATTTGAACCCCGGACCTGCGGATTATGATTCCGTCGCTCTAACCAGCTGAGCTAATTCGCCGAATCTGAGATTTTAGCTTATTTGCTCCAAATGCTCAATTTGCCGACTTGAGATCTCGCAATACCGTGAATCAGACGATCTTAATGACTAAATCAGGCAAATTATCGATGCTGCAACGAACTACATCCCCTCGCACAACTGGCCCCACATTCTCTGGCGTTCCGGAGTAAATGATGTCTCCAGGGAATAGTTCGTTGGCTTCTGATAGTTTGGCGATTTGTTCCGCTACAGACCAAATCATCTGATCCAAATTCGCTTTTTGCTTTACCACTCCGTTCACGGAGAGTGAGATGGCGCCCTTCGTAAAGTGGCCCACTTGCGCAACAGGAAAGATTGGACCAATAGGTGCAGAGTGATCAAAAGATTTTCCAATTTCCCATGGCTTTTTTTGATCACCCATAAAGCGCTGCAAATCACGACGCGTCATATCAAGACCTAAGGCATAGCCATAAACATGGTCCAGTGCATTTTGCGGGGAAATATTTTTCCCACCAGTTTTTAATGCTGCCACTAACTCAACTTCGTAATGATAATTTTTAGTCAGCGTTGGATAAGGATGGTCCACTATCTTGTTGGGTGCTACAAACTGAATAGCATCCGTTGGCTTTTGAAAAAAGAATGGTGGCTCACGCGTAGGATCAGATCCCATCTCGCGAGCGTGCGCTGCATAATTTCTGCCAATGCAGTAAATACGGCGCACAGGAAATTCAGCATTGCCACCTGCAATCGGTATGAAGGTTTGCGCTACAACAAATGGGGTCTTCACTACGTCATCAGTCTTATGCGCCTGAACTCCAGCAACCAAGCCCGCGGAGGACAGTGAGGCAACGCCTAGCTTGATAGCATTTCGCCGACTTAGCACATCATTATTGTGATCTGACATTGTTTCACTCCTTTTAACAAATTTATTTCACCAGAAAAGTACTTACCTCTTGTTCTCGGCCATAACGCACATCCAGTTCAATTTTCTTAGCCAAAAACAGTTTCTTGAGAATCTCATCCTTATTGTCAAAAATAATCGCCGTTTGCTCAGGGTGTCGTGAGAAGGGGTCGCTTGTAACATCTACAGCCACCCCATCGATCCTGATTTGTCGAATAGAGCGTTTATAAAAGCGATCAGAGCGGATAAAAATCAGACGCTTTACATATTTATCTAAAACCAATTTCTGCCCCTGCTCATTGGTCTTGAAGTAATAAACTAACTCATCTTTACCGTTCGTAGTGACATCGCGCTCTTCATCCCATTTAGCGTGAGCCCCTTGACTCAGGAATACGCTAAAAAATATGATGGTAACTACCCTATATAGGTGCATCATTTACTCTCTTTAATTTATCGTTTGATCTTATCAGGCATTTTTACTTATGCGTCTTCTATCAATTTCTAGTGGCAAGGTATTACCCCTCCTTGGTAATCACCATCCCGATTACAAAACCGTTGCGTCAGCAATTCACAAAAAGAGCGTGAGCAATTTGCAAAACCCAAGTCCAGTTGAAATTACCGCTCTTGGGGTGCGGGGTGACGAGCAAGCAGACTTAAATGTGCATGGCGGTATTGAAAAAGCGATCTATATGTATCCAGCAGAACACTACGGTTTTTGGAACGAGTTACTAACTCGCGAAACTAAAAAGCCGACTACGCTAATGCATGGTGCCATTGGCGAGAACTTTACGATCGAGGGTCTGCTCGAAACCGAAGTCTTTGTTGGGGATAAATTGTTAATTGGCGACCTCGAATTTGTCGTCGTCAAATTGCGTGAGCCCTGCTTCAAATTCAACGCTGCTATGCGCTACAAAGGCGCTTCCAAGGCGATGTTGCAATCTGGCTTTAGCGGCTGGTACCTTCGGGTCATCAAGACTGGTGTCTTGGCTGCCGGAGCACAGATTACTGTTGCGCCTGGAGCAAGAGATATTTCCATTGCTCAGCAAAATCAAAAGCTGCTAAACAATCGAAATCAAAAAGATTTGTGGGAATAAAAAAGCCCGATCATTTTGTGATCGGGCTTTTAGATACTGCAGACTAAAGATGCTTTACATCTAATTAGTCACGTGCATAGATATCTACGTCTTTGGTTTCTTTAATAAAGAGTGTACCGATTACCAATGTCACCGTAGCGATGATGATTGGGTACCAGAGACCATAGTAAATATTACCGTTTTGCGCAACCAAGGCGAAGGCGATTGTTGGCATCAAGCCACCGAACCAACCGTTACCAATGTGGTATGGCAAGGACATAGAGGTGTAACGAATGCGGGTTGGGAACATCTCAACCAACATCGCAGCAATTGGACCATAAACCATGGTTACCAAGATCACCAAAATTACCAAGATACCCAAAATTGCAGCGTGATTGATCGCAGCAGGATCAGCCTTTGCAGGATAACCAGCAGCATTCAATGCATCACGAATTGCTTTCTTGAACTCAGCGTCTTTTGCTTTCGCATCAGCTGGAGCCATACCCTTAGCAGAGTAGCCCTGAATCTCTGTATCGCCAATCTTCACAACCGCAGTTCCACCAGCAGGGCCGGCGATAGTTGTGTAGCTAGCAGAGTTAGAGGCCATCACCTGCTTTGCAATATCGCAAGAGCTAGTGAACTTCGCAGTACCTGTTGGGTTGAACTGGAAAGTACATTCGTTCAAATCAGCAGTAATACTTGCTGGTGCAGTTGCCATCGCTTTTTCTAACGCTGGGTTAGCAAAGTGAGTCAAGCCGTTAAACAAGGACACTGGTGTGTTCGGGATATACAGAATGATAGCGATTAGCAAACCACCCATGATGATGACCTTACGGCCAATCTTGTCAGACAAGGTACCGAAAATCACGAAGAATGGTGTGCCGATTACCAATGAAGCAGCAATTAACAAGTTTGCAGTCTTAGGATCTACCTTCAATACTTGAGTCAGGTAGAACAAGGCATAGAACTGGCCTGTGTACCAAACCACCGCTTGACCTGCAACCAGACCAAACAATGCCAAGATAACAATCTTCAAGTTCTTCCATTGACCGAATGACTCTGTCAAAGGAGCTTTGGAGAGTTTGCCTTCTTCCTTCATCTTCTTAAAGGCTGGGGATTCGTTCATCGATAAACGGATGTATACAGAAACGCCCAACAATACGATGGAGAGGAGGAATGGAACACGCCAGCCCCAAACATCAAAGTCTGGACCAGTAAATTCACGTGTGAACAAAATCACGAGCAAGGAAAGGAACAAACCTAAAGTAGCAGTTGTTTGAATCCAAGCTGTGTAGGCACCACGCTTACCATGAGGCGCATGTTCTGCAACGTAAGTAGCAGCACCACCGTACTCACCGCCCAAAGCTAAACCTTGAAGCATACGTAATGCAATCAAGATTACTGGAGCAGCAACACCNNTGTGTTGCAAGAGTGGTTGGACAATATTTATATTTCTAGCAGCCTAGAGGATGCTTTGCATCGTCGCGAGAAATTGCCAGCGGGCGGTGCTTTTGTAACCCAACAGGGTCACCTAGTTAGTCGCGTTAGCGTTCAGCTCTATGCTGCAGACTCTGAGCAAGCCGGTATGTTGGCTCGTGCGCAGGAGATGGAGAGTCTTGAAAAGCAATTGCGCGCACAAAAACTTATGCAAAGTGAGTTGCAGGGCGAACTAGATCAATGTTCTGCAAATTATCAAGCTGCGCACCAGGCAGCAGAGCAAGCGCGTATTCATGCTGAACATGCTGTTCAAGAAGCGCATGGTTTTGAAGTAGAGAGAATGCAGCTTACCCAGGCTGAAGAGCAATATAGCCAACGCGCTGCTCAAATTCAGGGTGAGTTATCAGAGCTGAATCAACAAATGACGCAGCTCAGCGCAAATAAAGAGCAGTCTGCTGCAGAGTTGACTCAAGCAGAGCAATCTAAGCAGGAGCTTCAAGAGTCTCTTCAGGCAGCCCAAGATAAATTAGAGCTCTCTACGCAAGAGCGTGATCGTTTACGTGAATCTCTTCGTGCTGCCGAGATGGCTGCACAAGAAGCAGCATTTGCAACTCGCTCATTACAGCAACGCATTGCTGATTTGCAACGTGATCAAAGTACAGCGCGTACTCAGATCATGGAGATTCAGGATAAGCATGACTTGGCTACCCAAGAATTAGCTACTTTGAGTGATGAAGAGGCGCAAGATAAATTACAAGGCTTGTTGCTAGCACGAAGTGCGCGTGAGGCTGCCCTAGCAAATGCTCGTACAGAACAAGATGCTTTATTGCATCAATTGCGTGAGGCTGATGAGGCTCGTATGCAAGTTGAGCGTGGCTTGCAGCCAATGCGCGATAAGGTTGTTGATTTGCAATTACGTGAACAAGCTGCCCGCTTGAACTTTGAGCAATTTGCAACTTTGTTATCGGATGCAGAGGCTGATCTCAGTGCGCTCGAGGCCAATTTCAGTCCAGACTTAAAAGTAGGCGCGCTTCAAACTGAAGTGAATCGCTTGAATACTGAAATTCAATCTTTAGGTCCAGTGAACATGGCGGCCCTTGATGAGTTAGCCAGTTCAAGAGAGCGTAAGCAGTTCTTGGATGCGCAATCTGCTGACTTGAATGAAGCAATGCAAACCTTGACGGATGCGATTGCCAAGATTGATGCTGAGACACGGGATTTATTGCAGGGCACTTTTGACCAGGTCAATGGTCACTTCGGCAAACTCTTCCCAGAATTATTTGGTGGTGGACACGCTGAGCTGGTCATGACTGGCGAAGAGATTTTGGATGCTGGTGTTCAGGTAATGGCACAGCCTCCAGGTAAAAAGAATAGCTCTATTTACCTACTCTCTGGTGGTGAGAAAGCTTTGACAGCAATTGCTTTAGTTTTCTCACTCTTCCTTTTGAATCCGGCACCATTCTGCTTGCTAGATGAGGTGGATGCACCATTGGATGACGCAAATACCTTGCGCTATTCACAGCTAGTTGCCAAAATGTCAGATAAGACACAATTTTTGTTTATCTCTCATAACAAGATCACTATGGAAATTGCTCATCAACTGATTGGCGTCACCATGCAAGAGCAGGGTGTATCCAGAATTGTGGCGGTAGATATTGCATCTGCTGTATCGATGGTGGAGGCTGCCTAAGTGTACGTAGAACAAATCATGACAACATTAGGTTTGTCTGATTTGCAATTCGCTTTGGCCGCAATTGGACTACTGATTGTGATATCAGTAGCCATTCTGAATTTTAAATACGCCCGCGCTCGCCGTAAAGTAAATGAGCACGTTGAATTTTCCGATGATCGTATTCGTCGTGAACCAGGTTTTACTGAGTCAGATGCGGAGCGAGCTGAGCCAAGTTTCGGGGCCGCCTCAATAGCAAGCTCTGCCCCAGAGAAATTTACCATTGATCCTCGTATCGACTGCGTCATTACTCTTCGATTTGACGAGGCCATCGCTGGATCAGAGATCTTGGAAGAGCTGAATGACTGGACTGACTCGCAGGTACAGGCCAATGCACGATGGATTTGTGAGGGATTAAATGCAGACCAAGATGCTGCTGAGAGCTGGGAAGAGCTCAAGCCTGAATCCTCCTATGCCGAGCTGCAGCTAGCAATTCAATTGGCAAGTCGTCGTGGAGCGATTGGAGTACTGGAGTTATCAGATTTCTGTTCACGCGCACAAGCGCTTGCTGAAACTTTGGGCTCTCAGATTGATATGCCGAGCGTGAACACGATGCTAGAAAGCGCTAAAGAATTGGATGTGATGGCGGCTGATAGCGATATCCAATTAAGTATTAACGTTTTATTTGATGAGCCATGCCCGTGGGGTAATTTTGATGCTCTGATGCGTCAACGTGGTTTCAAGTTGGCTCGCAATGGCAGGCAATATGAGTTCTATAGCAATGGGACACTCATTTTTAATAGTGCCGATTTAGATCCCAACTCGCCTGTTTCACAACTCACTTTATTACTCGAGGTTCCATTAGTCTCCCAGGAGCAGCGTGCATTCGAACGAATGCTAAGTGAAGGTGTTGAGATTTCTCAGGCCGCTCATGGCCGCTTAGTGGATGACAATGGAATTAATCTGAGTGAGACTGCAGTGGTGAGTATTCATCAGCATCTCGATGTCCTTTATGCCAATCTTGAGAAATCCGGTATTGCTGCTGGATCTTCTGCAGCTAGCAGACTATTTAGCTAGGAAATTGCCTTGTCGTCCAACAGTCCGACAAATTTAGCGGAGCGTTACGCATTCTTGCAGGCAGAGCTCGCACGCTTAGAGCATGCTTACTACGTACTTGATAATCCGCTTTTACCTGATATTGAGTATGACCGCCTTTATCGTGAGTTATTAGATATTGAGGCGGCACATCCAGAGTGGATTACTTCAGAGTCTTTATCTCAAAGAGTGGGTGGTACCGCTTTAAAAGAGTTTGATTCGGTAACGCACGAAGTACCGATGCTCTCTCTCAATAATGCTTTTGAAGAGTCAGAGCTGGTTGCGTTTGATCGGCGCTGTCGTGAAGGCTTACATCTAGAGCACGTTGCTTATGCCGGTGAGTTGAAGTTTGATGGTTTAGCTATCTCGCTGCGTTATGAAAATGGTTCCCTAGTCACAGCGGCAACTCGGGGGGATGGTGCTAGCGGCGAAGATGTTACCGCCAACATTAAAACTATTCGTGCTATTCCATTGAAATTGACTGGTAAGAACATTCCAAAGGTATTGGAAGTGCGCGGTGAGGTCTTTATGTATCTGAAAGACTTCGAGAAAATGAATAGACAGGCAGCAGATCTGGGAGAAAAAGAGTTTGCTAATCCCCGTAATGCTGCAGCCGGTAGCTTGCGCCAATTAGATTCCAAGATCACCGCCAAAAGACCACTCTCTTTCTTTGCTTATGGCTTAGGTGCTCTTGAGCCACAGTCATGGCTACCAAGAACCCATGAAGAGTTACTGAATGATTATGTAGAGCTGGGATTGCCTGTTTGCTCAGAGCGAAGAGTGCTGAACTCCGTACAAGAGATTCTTAATTTCTACAATGAGATTGGCGCAAAGAGGGATTCTCTTCCATACGATATTGATGGCGTCGTTTACAAAGTGAATTCATTTGCAGAACAAGCTAAATTAGGTTTTGTATCCAGGGCGCCACGATTTGCATTGGCCCATAAGTACCCGGCACAAGAAGCGCTTACCACTGTTTTGGGTATTGATGTTCAAGTAGGCCGCACAGGGGCAATTACTCCGGTAGCTAGACTGGCGCCAGTAGAGGTAGGTGGCGTCACCGTTACCAATGCCACTCTTCATAACGAGGATGAAGTTAAGCGTAAGGATGTACGTATTGGCGATACCGTTTCTGTGCGAAGAGCTGGTGACGTGATCCCAGAGGTAGTTTCGGTAATTAAAGATCGTAGACCTGCCAATACAACAGAATTTGTAATGCCAACGAACTGTCCAGTATGTGATTCGCACATAGAGCGCTTGGCAGATGAGGCAGTAGCACGTTGTAGTGGTGGACTATTTTGTGGGGCGCAGCGCAAGCAAGCATTAATTCACTTTGCCCACAGAAGAGCGCTCGATATCGAAGGCCTAGGAGAAAAGATTGTTGATCAATTGGTTGATCAAAATCTAGTGAGAACTCCTGCAGACCTGTACAAATTAGGATTTACGGCTCTAGCCAATCTGGAGCGTATGGGCGATAAATCCGCTGATAATCTGATTCAGGCAATCAACCAATCCAGAAACACGACTCTAGCCAGATTTATCTTTGCTCTAGGTATTCGTCATGTTGGCGAGACCACCGCAAAGGATTTGGCCAATCATTACCAATCTATGCATGCATTAATGGACGCAGGTATGGAGGATTTGCTCACCGTGAAAGATGTTGGGCCAGTCGTGGCAGATTCCATTATGAGTTTTATGCAAGAGGCCCATAACCGCGAGGTGATTGAGCAGCTCCTAGCATCAGGCATGCAACTCGCAGTAGAGGAAAGGGTGATTAGTGCAGCGGTAGCAGGCAAGACCTTTGTATTAACTGGTACATTTCCAACGATGACAAGGGATGAGGCCAAAGATCTCCTAGAAAAAGCGGGCGCTAAAGTGGCTGGATCAGTTTCTAAGAAAACCGACTATGTTGTGGCCGGATCAGATGCTGGTAGCAAGCTAACCAAAGCTGAAGATTTAGGCGTGCCGGTGATTGACGAAGCAGCAATGCTCGATTTATTGAAGTAGATCGCATTTGATATGAACTCACTAAAGCAAACATTCCATCTCAATTCAGAACACTGGGTTAGCTTAGGTCCTATTTCCGATCAGGAGAAGCAGGTTCGAATTGATTTAGCCACTGCTTATCAATTGGCGTGTTTAAAAAATTGGGATGATGGTATTTATACGCATATTTCAGCTTCAGTCCCAGGCGAAGATGGCGCCTATCTGCTGAATCGATTTGGTTTGCGATTTAATGAAGTCACTCCGCAAAATTTAGTGAAGGTAAATCTTCAGTGTCAGATATTGGCAGGAGAGGGGCCTGTAAATCAGACGGGATTTGCAATCCATGGCGCAGTCCATGCTGCACGCCCAGATGCCAAGTGTGTATTGCATCTGCATGTAGATTCAGTAATCGCTGTATCAGCCCAAACTCAAGGTCTTTTACCAATTTCACAGCATGCATTGCGTTTTTATGAAGATATGGCTTATCACCACTATCAAGGCCTGGCGCTATCTTCTGATGAGCAAGCGGATTTAGTGAAAAGTTTAGGCCATAAAAAAGCAATCCTTTTGCATAATCATGGGAGCATTGTGTGTGGATCGTCTGTGCAACAAGCCTTTTATCTGATGGATGTTTTAGATAAAGCCTGCAAGATCCAAGTTTTATCAGGATCTAGTACAGATTTGATCCGCCCATCTCAAAAGATTTTCGAATTAACTTATAAACAGCTTTGTAGTGATGGTGATGAAGAGGGTCAGCTTGAATGGCCTGCGTATCAAAGAATTTTGTTAGCTAGCTAAGAGGAGAAAAGAATGCCATTAATTCAGGTGCAATTATTTGAGGGTCGTAGCGATGACGTGAAGCGCGAATATGCCAAGGCCATTACAGAGGCTGCGGTAAACATTATGGGTTGCACTGCAGCATCAGTTGATGTGATCTATCAGGATGTCAAAAAGTCCGACTGGGCAACTGCAGGAAAGTTGTGGAGTGATTCCTAGCTAGTAAAAGCGCACATATTCCTTATAGGAATATGTCATATTGCATCCCTGGTATTCACAACGCTGAAGACTTTGCGGAAGATGCCCCTAATCTAATTTTTTTATTTCTGAGGGGGCTGTATGAAAATCTGCGTCATTGGGGGTGGTGGAGCAATTGGTGGTTATTTAGCCGCTAGGTTAGCTAGAGCAGGAAATCAAGTAACGGTTGTGGCTAGAGGTAAAACCTTAGAGGCCATCCATAAAAATGGCATAACCCTTTTTATGGAAGACGAGCCTCGTCCGATTGTTGCTCGCGTCACCGCAGTAGAGAAAATTCGTGATGCTGGCACACCAGATGTTGTCATCTTGGCCGTTAAAGCGCATCAAATTGAGCCTATCGTCGATGACTTAGCAAGCATCGTTGGTCCTGAGACGGTTGTTATCCCAATGCAGAACGGTATTCCTTGGTGGTATTTCCAAAATCTGCCGGGCCAATTTGAAGACTTGCCAGTAGAGACGGTAGATGCTGGTGGGCAGATTATGAATAAAATTAATCCACGCAATGTGATCGGTTGCGTTGTGTACCCAGCTACTTATGCTGAATCCCCAGGTGTTATCCGTCACGTTGAGGGTAATCGTTTCCCATTGGGTGAGCTTGACGGTTCTCAGTCTGAACGTATTCAAAAAATTTCTCAGGTCATGGCTGATGCTGGCTTTAAGTCTCCGATCTTGGAAGACATTCGCTCAGAAATTTGGCTCAAGCTTTGGGGCAATATGACTTTTAATCCGATTAGTGCACTCACCCATGAGCATCTAGAGGGAATTTGCAAAAATCCTCTGACTAAAGATTTAGCGCGCTGCATGATGCAAGAGGCGCAAACTATTGCCGAAAAGTTGGGTGTTGTATTTCGAGTAGATATTGAGAGACGAATTTCTGGAGCGGAAAAGGTCGGCAAGCATAAAACATCGATGCTTCAGGATCTTGAGGCTGGCAATAGTTTAGAAATTGATGCCTTGCTTGGCTCTGTGATTGAGCTTGGACACATCACCAAGACGCCAATGCCTTGTTTAAGTACAGTATTTGCCTTGACGAAGCTATTAAATACCAAGGTTCAAACCTCACAAGGTAGATTAGCGCTACCCGAACTTGCTCTCGAGCACTAGTTCCAAAGAAGTCCTGTAGTTCTATGTTGTGTTTTCCCGTCTTCGTGACGGGATTTTTTTATTCAGACTTTGCTGCGGGCAATCCCTTCCACCACTCCCCTTTAAATTGGCCTTGAAGCCAATCAATGCATCGACCCACTTTAGTCGGCACGTGCTTGGGGGATGAGAACACTGCATGAATTTCTTGGCTTGGTAAGGACCAATCTTCAAGGATGGGTTTCAATATCCCATCTTTGATGGACTGATGAGCCACGTAAGAGGGCAGGGCAGCTAAGCCCATGCCGGCTCTTGCGGCAGATAAGATCGACGAGAGGTTGTTGGACGTGAATGGTCCTTTCACCTCAATAGATTCCGACTGGCCTGATTTACCGGTGAAATTCCAGCGATGGTCAGCCTGAACGGTGGAATAGATGAGTGCCCGGTGTCGCTGAATATCTTCCGGTGCCTGGGGTACGGAATGATCGTTCAGATATTGTGGGGTAGCTACCAAGACCCAGGGATTAGTCCCCAAAAATCTGGAACCTAGAGAAGAGTCAGGCAGTCGCCTCATGCGGATTGCCAAATCAACACCTTGTTCAACTAGATTGATATATCGATCATCCATATTGAGATTGACTTCTAGTTCTGGATGTTGAGACATAAATTCGAGAATCGAAGGCGTTAGAACCCGACGTCCAAAAGCAACAGAGGAGCTTATTGTTAACTTCCCACGCACTTTTGATTGCATTAATGAGGCAATGTCATCAGCTTCTTCAATCTCACGGGCAATCAACTTGCACTTTTCGTAATAAATCTTCCCGATTTCGGTAGGGGTCACTCCGCGCGTGCTGCGATGCAGCAATAATGCCCCCAGGCGCTTCTCCATCGAGGCAACAAATTTAGTGGCAGTAGGCTGAGTAATGCCAAGGTCTTCAGCAGCTTTGCTAAATGAGCCCGTTTCCACTACTCGAATAAAGAGGGATATGCCTTGTACGCGATCCATTCAGGGGTTTTTCCAGTGGCGATACATGATTTTTACACTATTCCATGGCGGAATACTAGATATAGATTTGGTGAGGTTCTCAATAGGGATGAATTTGAGGATGATTCGTCCATATCTATACGAGGAGATGATTCATGGCAAAGATGAAGGCAGCAATGGCAGCAGTGTTGGTGATGGAAAAAGAAGGCGTTACTCAAGCCTTTGGCGTACCAGGAGCTGCAATTAATCCCTTATATGCCCAAATGCGCGAGCGTCAGTCGATTGCTCACGTATTAGCAAGGCACGTAGAGGGCGCCTCTCATATGGCAGAGGGCTATACCAGAGCTGCCCCAGGAAATATCGGCGTATGTATTGGTACCTCAGGCCCAGGCGGCACAGACATGATTACCGGCTTGTATTCTGCACAGGCTGATAGCATTCCAATTTTATGTATTACTGGCCAAGCACCACGCGCTAAGTTGCATAAGGAAGATTTCCAAGCGGTGGACATTGCCTCGATCGCTAAACCTTTAACCAAGATGGCTGTTACTGTTCTTGAGCCAGCATTAGTTCCCCGAGTTTTTCAGCAAGCATTTCATTTAATGCGCTCAGGTCGTCCGGGTCCAGTTTTGATCGATTTGCCAATTGATGTACAGATGGCAGAGATTGAATTTGATATCGATACCTATGAGCCATTGCCTGCCTATAAACCACAGGCAACTCGCAAGCAAATTGAAAGAGCGCTGGAAATGCTCAATGAATCAGAGCGTCCATTAATTGTTTCTGGTGGTGGCGTGATTAATTCTGACGCTTCAGATCAGTTGGTTCAGTTTGCAGAAATTGCTGGTATTCCTGTTATCCCAACATTGATGGGCTGGGGCTCAATCCCTGATAGCCATCCTTTGATGGCCGGTATGGTCGGTTTGCAAACATCACATCGCTATGGTAACGCCACCATGTTAGCTAGTGATTTTGTTCTGGGTATCGGTAACCGTTGGGCGAATCGTCATACTGGTTCAACTGAGGTTTACTGTAAAGGCCGCAAGTTTATCCACGTTGATATTGAGCCCACCCAAATTGGCAGAATCTTTACTCCTGACTTTGGTATCGTGTCCGATGCGAAAGCTGCACTAGATCTTTTCATTGAAGTTGCGACAGAGATGAAAAAAGCTGGCAAGCTCAAAGATAGATCAGAGTGGGCAGCCGAGTGCTTGGGTAGAAAAAATTCTATCGACTATCAGCGCAAGACAAACTTCAACGAGTCTCCAATGAAGCCGCAGCGCGTTTATCAAGAGATGGTTCAGACATTTGGTGAAGATGTAACTTATGTGAGCACGATTGGCTTGTCACAGATTGCCGGCGCTCAGTTCTTGAAGGTATTTAAGCCACGTCATTGGATTAACTGTGGACAAGCTGGCCCGTTAGGCTGGACAGTGCCAGCTGCTTTAGGTGTACGCGCTGCTGATCCGACTCGTAAGATTGTTGCGCTCTCAGGCGACTATGACTTCCAATTCATGATTGAAGAGCTTGCCGTTGGTGCGCAATTTAAATTACCTTTCATCCAAATCTTAGTAAACAACAGTTACCTTGGCTTGATCCGTCAAGCGCAGCGTGGATTTGAGATGGATTACTGCGTGCAATTAGCCTTTGATAACGTCAATATTCCGGAAAGTGCTGGCATTGTGAAGGGCTACGGCGTAGATCACGTGAAAGTGGTTGAGGGCCTTGGTTGCAAAGCAATTCGAGTAGAGCGCGAAGATCAATTGGCTCCAGCAATTGCTCAAGCAGAGGCATGGATCGCTGAATTTAGAGTGCCGGTAGTCGTAGAGGTCATCCTTGAGCGAGTTACCAATATTGCGATGGGTGCAGAGATTGACAGCGTGAATGAATTTGAGCCTGTCGCCAAATCTATCGAAGATGCACCAGTAGCAGTACTGCAGTCTTAATTGATCCATAAATAGGGAATATTGAATGCCTCGTTTCTCAGCTAACCTCAGCATGCTCTTCACGGAGGATGCATTCTTAAACCGCTTTGCGCTTGCTCGGGTTGGTGGCTTTAAGGCTGTCGAGTTTTTATTCCCTTATGCATTTTCCAAAGAAGAAATTAAGTCTTGCTTAGATACTTATGCTCTAAAGTTGGTTTTGCATAATTTACCAGCTGGCGATTGGGATGCAGGCGAGAGAGGTATTGCATGTCATCCTGACCGCGTAGCAGAGTTTCGTGCTGGAGTAGATAAGGCTATTGAATACGCCACCTTTTTAAATGTTGGACAGTTAAATTGTTTGGCAGGTAAGGCGCCCGCTGGCGTTGATGCTCAAACACTGCGCGATACTTTTGTCGGCAATTTAAGGTATGCAGCAGAAAAGTTAAAAAAAGCCAATCTGAATCTCCTAATCGAGCCTATTAATACCTTCGATATCCCTGGGTTCTATTTATCCAGAACCCAGCAAGCAATTGAAATCATGGATGAAGTAGGTGCAGATAACCTCTTCTTGCAATATGACATCTATCATGCACAGCGCATGGAGGGTGAGTTAGCAAACACCATGCAAAAATACTTGTCCAGAATTGGACATATTCAGTTAGCAGACAATCCGGGACGTAATGAGCCTGGCACTGGTGAAATTAACTATGACTTCCTATTTGGATTCTTGGATAAGATCGGCTACAAGGGATGGATTGGTTGTGAATACAAGCCTCTCAAGAACACTGCTGCAGGCCTAGCTTGGATGGGCAAGTATGAGCAGTCTCATCAAGAGATGGCTTTTATATAACTAAGTCTTAGGACTTTCCTGTGGGGTTTTCAGCCTGAACTGTCTTCAGGCAACTTTGCCTGCAGTAAGGAGTGGAGTAATCCATTTCTGACAATAGTTTCAGGTATTCCTTTTTCAGTATGCTCGATAAGCTCATATTTTTTGGGTTAATAAATTATGGGCAATCAAAATATAAGTTCCACTTTAGAGTTGATTATGCAATCTGGTAATCCTTACTCTCGATCCAATCAAGTCGGCCACATTACTGCAAGCGGTTTAGTTATTAAAGATAACAAAGTGTTACTCATCTTCCATCCCCATATCAAATCCTGGTTTCAACCTGGTGGCCACATTGATGAAGGTGAGTCACCTTTTGAGGCGGCTATTCGCGAGGTATATGAAGAAACTGGTTTTAGGTGCCTTTTGGACTCGAGCGGCCTTGATCCGTTAGATATCGATATTCATGAAATCCCTGCCAATCCCCAGAAGGGCGAAGATGCTCATTTACATATAGACCTCCTTTATCGCCTAAAGCTCATTGGAGAGGAGAAATCTCCAGAGGATATTGCTTTCGATTGGTTTTCTTTTGAACAAGTGCAAAGCGCCCGCATTCGAAGGGCCTTGGTTAAGCTAGGCTCCTAAGGCTTCAAGCAACTCCGTTTCTAGCTGGATCTGGAGTTTTGGATTCTTACCTAGGTTCGCTGCATCAAGCAGCAACACGTCTTCCACTCGCTCACCAAGCGTATTGATTCGTGCAGTATGGATCGATACTTGATGTTTCGCTAGCACTCTAGAGATGGTGTAAAGCAGGCCGGTGCGGTCGCTGGCAGATAGTGCGAGCGTGTAATATCTGCCGCGTTCATCAGGAACCATATGGACGCGTGGCTGGATCGGAAAGGTGCGCGATTGTCTCGATAGGCGACCCATGCTTGGATTAGGTAATGGATCGGCATTCGTTAAAGCAGCGCTTAACTCAAACTCCACCAGTTGAATGATGTCGCGATAGCTGCCGCCCTCATCTACTAAGTTACTACCAGAGATTTGGAAGGTATCCAAAGCGTAACCATGACGAGTTGTGTGAATACGTGCATCCCAGATAGAGAACCCATGTTTTTCAAAGTAGGCGCAAATTCTGGCAAAAAGATCTTCTTGGTCCTTAACGTACACAGCAACTTGTAAGCCTTCACCAATGGGTGACAGCCTTGCACGCACTATAGGTTGCTCACTATTTACTTTGTTATAGAGATGGCGAGTTAACCAGGCAATGTCAGATGAATCTTGCCTCAAGAAGAAGGCGACATCTAACTGTTTCCACAGGTCCTCATAAGCCTCGTCATTAATGCCATAGAGACGCAATTTTGCTTTCGATTCTTCTTGGTGCTGTGCGAGTTCTGAAGAGGCGTCAGGTTTAGCGCCACCTAACACTCGTAATGTAGCGCGATAGAGATCTTCCAGGAGTTTGCCTTTCCAGGCATTCCAGACCTTAGGGCTGGTACCACGGACATCCGCTACAGTTAACAAATACAGGGCGGTGAGATGACGTTCGTCACCTACCTTTTTGGCGAATGCTTTAACCACATCTGGGTCAGTAATGTCTTGCTTCTGGGCTGTCTGACTCATATTGAGATGCTCAGCAACTAACCATACTAATAACTCAGTATCTTTTTTATCTAAGCTATGGTCTTTGGCAAACTTTCGCATATCTGTTTTACCAAGTTGCGAGTGATCACCGCCACGTCCTTTGGCAATGTCATGAAAGAGTGCCGCAATAACCAGTAGCCAAGGTTTTTCAAAGTGGGCAATCAGACTACTGCAGTATGGAAATTCATGGGTATGTTCAACCACCATGAAGCGACGCACATTTCTCAATACCATCAAGATGTGCTGATCAACTGTGTATACATGAAATAAGTCATGCTGCATCTGACCAACAATTCTTCTAAAGGCAGGGAGGTAGCGACCCAAGACGCTGCTACGATTCATCAGGTGGAATGCGCGGCTTACGCCTTCTGGCTGTTTGAGTAGCTCCATAAAGAGCGCTTTATTTACAGGGTCAGCACGCCATTTACTATCCATCTTTTGGCGCACGTTATAAAGCGCTCTAAAAATAGTTGCCGAAAGACTCTTGACATTGGATGTTTGGGCAAATACTAAAAAGGTGCGCAGAATCTGATCGGGATGTTTTTGGTAAAGCTGGGGGTCGGTAATATCCAAAACACCTTGCCGCTCAATAAAATGCTCATTACCTTCACCGGGAATAGGGTGAGTCGTTTTCGACTCTTGAGGAAAGAGAAGTGCTTCAATATTTTGTAAAAGTACGTCATTTAACTGGGTCACGGCTTTAGCTGCCCAGTAGTAGCGACGCATGATTGCCTCACTGGCTTCGCGCGATGATTCTTGCTCGATACCCATCGTTTTCGCTAAGGCAGTTTGTAAATCAAAGACTAAAACATCTTGCCTTCTTCCGGCTAGTAGGTGGAGATTAGCTCTGAGTGTCTCTAGAAAACGCTGATTACGGTTGAGCTCAGTTAACTCCCGTTGGGTAACTAAACCTGCTTCATTGAGATCCTTAAAAGTATTACCCAGTAGTGCTGCTTTGCTGACCCAGGAAATGACTTGTAGATCACGTAATCCACCAGGACTCTCTTTGCAATTAGGCTCTAGGGAATAGGGCGTGTTCTGATATTTATAGTGACGTTGTATTTGTTCTGCTAATTTAGCTTGGAAGAAAGCCTTAGGATCCATGGCGCCTTCGAAAGCTTTGGCAAATTCTTTAAAGAGTTGTTTTTTACCGCACAAAAAGCGAGCTTCAAGTAAAGAAGTTCGTACCGTAATATCTTGCTCTGACTCTGATATGCATTCAGCCACCGTCCTTACGGAAGATGCTATCTCTAGACCAGTGTCCCAGCAGCTAGCAACATACTGCTCAACCTTTTTTGATACTGCTCGTGCTAAATCCTCTTCGGCAGGCAGCAAAACCAGAATATCAATATCTGAATAAGGAAATAATGCGCTTCTACCGTATCCGCCAACTGCAACTAAAGTAGCGTCATTATTTAAGCCGCAATCATTCCAGATCTGGATGAGAAGCTGATCTGTGACTTTGCTTAACTGCTTGGTGAGTTTGCCAACAGCTTGGGTTTTTTTAAACTCAGTGTATGCAATTTCTCTTGCAGCGCGCAGACTTGCTGCATCGGTGATCTTGTTTGGCGCTTGCTGCAAATCACTCATGGATTTAGGCGCTTGCTAGTGCTGGCCTGAAAGAAAGACCTTGGACACAATCAGGCGGCGGGTTACTGCCTTCTGACCAGGTTAAAACCTCCACGCCGGTTTGCGTAACGAGCAAGGTGTGTTCCCACTGAGCGGATAAGCTGCGATCCTTGGTTTTTACAGTCCATTGATCAGGCATCGTACGAATATCTCGCTTACCAGCATTAATCATGGGTTCGATTGTGAAAGTCATCCCGGCTACAAGCTTTTCACCGGTGCCAGGTTTTCCATAGTGAAGAATTTGTGGGTCTTGATGAAATACTTTTCCAATTCCATGGCCGCAATATTCTCGAACAACTGAGTAGCCTGCTTTTTCAGCATGCGTTTGAATGACGTGACCAATATCGCCAAGAGATGCGCCAGGTTTGACCTGGGCAATACCAAGCCACATACATTCATAAGTGATTTGGGTAAGACGTTTTGCCATGACCGAAACTTCACCCACCATAAACATACGACTCGTATCGCCGTAGTAGCCATCAGGAGTAATGACGGTGATATCTAAATTCACCACATCACCAGCTTTTAAAACTTTGTCACCAGGAATGCCATGGCAGATCACATCATTTACAGAGGTGCAAATTGAGGCGGGGAATGGGGGGTAGCCTGGGGGCTGATAGTTAAGTGGGGCCGGAATAGTTTTTTGAACATCACGCATGTATTCGTGGCAAATGCGGTCTAATTCGCCAGTGGTGACTCCAGGTTTGACGTGGGGTGCCACATGATCCAAAACTTCACTGGCTAAGCGGCCAGCTTCTCGCATCCCAAGGATGTCTTTTTCTGCGGTAAATACACTATTCATGCCTTGATTATCAACGACTTGGACAGTTTTGGGTGAGCGTGATTGCTTAAAATTTAGGCAATCACTGCCCTTTGAAGGGTCCCCAAGGGTATTTTTACGTCCGTTACCCTACGCCGAATCTGGGGTTGGGCTAGCTAGAGCATTGATATTTAAGCTATAATTTTGGTCTCAGGTCTATTTTGGACTTGAAATCGCGAGTTGAGCCTTCCAGGGTGGCGTTTTTTAGCGCAGCTAGGACTCAACTTTAGAACCAACCCTTAGGAGAAGTTATGTCAGTAACTATGCGTCAAATGCTGGAAGCCGGTTGCCATTTTGGTCACCAAACGCGCTTCTGGTCCCCAAAGATGGCCCCATTTATTTTCGGTCATCGCAATAAGATCCACATCATCAACTTGGAAAAAACATTGCCAATGTTTCAGGACTCCCTGAAATTCGCAAAACAAGTTGCTGCTAATCGTGGCACGATTTTATTTGTTGGTACTAAGCGTCAATCACGCGAGATCATTGCTGAAGAAGCAACTCGTGCTGGTATGCCTTACATCGACAGCCGTTGGTTGGGTGGCACACTCACCAACTTCAAAACTGTTAAAGGTTCCCTCAAGCGCTTGAAGGATATGGAAGTTGCTAAAGAAGCTGGCGACTGGGAAAAGCTTTCTAAAAAAGAAGCTTTGACTAATGACCGTGATCTCGACAAATTACAAAAAGCACTTGGTGGTATTAAAGATTTGAATGGCGTTCCTGATGCGATTTTCGTAGTGGATGTTGGATACCACAAGATTGCTATTACTGAAGCTAACAAGCTCGGCATTCCAGTAATCGCTGTTGTTGATACCAACCACTCACCAGAAGGTGTTGATTACATCATCCCTGGTAACGATGACTCAAGCAAGGCTGTAACCCTCTATGCACGTGGTATTGCTGATGCAATCCTCGAAGGCAAAGCTAACTCTGTTCAAGAAATCTTGACCGCTGTAAAAGAAGGTGAAGAAGAGTTTGTTGAAGAAGGGAAAGCTGAATAATGGCCGCTATTACCGCTGCAATGGTTGGCGAGTTACGCGCCAAAACTGATGCTCCAATGATGGAGTGCAAAAAAGCATTGACCGAGGCTGATGGTGATATGGCACGCGCAGAAGAAATTCTGCGTGTAAAACTGGGTAGCAAAGCTGGTAAAGCTGCTTCTCGTGTAACTGCTGAAGGTATCGTTGCTTCAACTATCAATGGAACTACCGGTGCTTTGCTTGAAGTGAACTGTGAAACTGATTTCGTTTCTAAGAACGATGACTTCTTGGCGTTTACAAACGAGTGCGTGAAGTTGGTTGCTGAAAAAAACCCTGCTGACGTCGCTGCTTTGTTGGCATTGCCAATGAATGGTCAAACTGTTGATGAAGTTCGTAGCGCATTGATCGGTAAGATCGGCGAGAACATCATGCCACGTCGCTTCAAGCGCTTTGCTGGTAGCAGTAAGTTGGTTTCTTACCTCCATGGCACACGTATTGGTGTGATGGTTGAGTTCGAAGGTGATGAGACTGCCGCTAAAGACGTAGCAATGCATATTGCTGCGATGAAGCCAGTGGCTCTATCTACAGCCGATGTTCCTGCTGAATCTATTGCGATTGAGCGTAGCGTTGCTGTTCAAAAAGCTGCTGAATCTGGCAAACCACCAGAGATCGTTGCAAAGATGGTTGAAGGCTCAATTCAGAAATACCTCAAAGAGGTTTCTTTATTGAACCAAACTTTCGTGAAAAACGATAAGCAAACTGTTGAGCAAATGCTCAAAGCTGCAAATACAACAATAAAGGGCTTCACCATGTTTGTTGTAGGCGAGGGCATTGAGAAGCGTCAAGACGACTTTGCGGCTGAAGTTGCTGCTCAGGTAGCTGCTGCCTCTAAAGCTACTGCTTAAATAGCTGTTTTGGGGTTCACCCCAGATGGCCTGTATTACCCCAAAAGGGCATAGAAACCTGAGTTTCTATGCCCTTTTGTTTGATCTTTCTCAAGCCCTTTATAATTTGGCGGAGATATTAAAAAGTGCTTAAAGATCAATAAGCTAAGTAAGCAAATTACTTGGCAAATTACGGAAAAATAAAAACATGCCAGCCTACAAACGTGTCCTCCTCAAATTATCTGGTGAAGCCCTGATGGGAGATGATGCTTTTGGCATCAATCCAGTCACTATCGATTCCATGGTTTCAGAAATCGCTCAGGTAGTCAGTAGTGGTGTGGAATTGGCAATCGTGATTGGTGGCGGAAATATCTTCCGAGGAGTTGCTGGAGGCGCTGCAGGTATGGATCGCGCTACTGCAGACTACATGGGTATGTTGGCGACTATGATGAATTCCCTTGCTTTGCAAGATGCATTGCGACAAAAAGGGGTTGAGGCACGGGTGCAATCCGCACTCCGCATGGATCAAGTAGTTGAGCCTTACATTCGTCCGCGTGCTATTCGTGCGATGAGCGAAGGTAAGGTCGTCATTTTTGCTGCTGGTACAGGTAACCCATTCTTTACCACTGATACTGCGGCTGCTTTGCGTGGTGCTGAGATGGGCGTTGATGTCATGCTTAAGGCCACTAAGGTTGATGGTATCTATAGTGCGGATCCAGTGAAGGATCCAACAGCTACGCTTTACAAGACTATTACTTTTGATGAAGCAATCATCAAAAACTTACAAGTGATGGATGCAACTGCATTTGCATTGTGTCGTGATCGCAAGTTACCAATCAAAGTGTTTTCGATTCTGAAGCCAGGCGCACTCATGCGCGTAGTGCAAGGTGAATCTGAGGGTACTTTGGTACACGTTTAATAGGAGGCCTGATGTCTGCAGCAGAAATTAAATCCACAACCGATCAAAAGATGCAAAAGTCTCTTGAGTCTTTGAAGAGCAGTTTGGCAAAGATTCGTTCGGGTCGTGCTAATCCCGGAATTTTGGAGCATATTCAGGTGGAGTACTACGGTAATCCAACCCCTTTGAGTCAAGTTGCTAGCTTGGGGTTGGCTGATGCTCGCACTATTAATGTTCAGCCATTTGAAAAAACAATGGTTGCTGCGGTCGAAAAAGCAATTCGTGATTCAGATTTAGGTTTAAACCCGGCATCACAAGGCACTGTGATCCGCGTACCAATGCCTGCTTTGACTGAAGAGCGTCGTCGTGAGCTTACTAAAGTGGTGAAGAGCGAAGGTGAAGATGCCAAGATTGCAGTCCGTAATTTGCGCCGTGATGCTAATGAGCATTTAAAGCGCCTCACTAAAGATAAAGAAATTTCTGAGGATGACGAGCGTCGTGCGACTGACGATATTCAGAAGATGACAGACAAAGCAGTTGTCGATATCGATAAGATCATCTCTGAAAAAGAAAAAGAGATCATGACGGTTTAAAGACCCGATTGAATTTTTGCTTCTTATGACCCAACACCTTAGCTCAACCAAGGATATTCCAGAGGTAAGCGCCATTCCTCGCCATGTGGCGATCATCATGGATGGTAATGGTCGCTGGGCCAGTAAGCGCATGATGCCCCGAGTCGCAGGCCACTCTGAAGGTTTGGGGTCTGTGCGCAAAATTGTTCAAGAATGTCGTCGAATTGGTGTTGAATACTTAACGGTATTTGCATTTAGTTCAGAGAACTGGCGTCGTCCACCTGAAGAAGTGGGCTTTCTGATGAAGTTATTTCTTAAATCGCTCAAGGGTGAAGTTTCGCGCCTTGCTGAAAACGATATCCGCTTACGTTTGATTGGGGATTTAAGTCGTTTTGATGGCGCCATTCAGGAAATGGTGAACTTTTCTGAAGACAAGACTGCGGGTTGTAAGGCGCTGACTCTGACTATCGCTGCGAACTACGGTGGTCGCTGGGATATTCTGCAAGCAATGAGTAAGTGCTTGGCTGCTAACCCGAACTTACAGCCTCAGGATGTCAGCGAGGATTTACTGCAGCCCCATCTTTCGATGGCTTATGCTCCAGAGCCAGATTTGTTTATTCGCACTGGTGGTGAGCAGCGTATTAGTAATTTCTTATTATGGCAATTAGCTTATACAGAGTTATATTTCACAGACGTTTTGTGGCCAGACTTTGATGAGGCTGAACTTCATAAAGCGTTTGATTGGTTTGGTCAGCGTGAGCGTCGTTTTGGGCGGACTAGCGCTCAACTTGCATCGCAAGTCCTATGCGATCCTGTTTAATTACTCAAGCTATCTAAAATGTTGAAAACCAGAATCATTACTGCCCTTGTTTTGTTGGCAGTATTTTTGCCGACCTTATTTTTATTGCCAGCGGTATATATCGGCGCTTTCTTCTTGGTGGCTTTATTAGCGGCTGCTTGGGAGTGGGGTCGCTTGTTGACGCCACAGTCAGCTCGGGCGGCGTGGCTGTATGCATTGTTCTGCCTGGCTATTATTTTGCTCTTGCTTGGTATGCAAAATGCCTCTTGGCAATTTGGTTTACTGCTTTTAGCCGTTCTCTTTTGGTTCTTTATTGCACCATTTATATTGGCTAGGGGCATGAACCTGTCTTTGCAAAAGTTGCGTCCCTTCTATGTGGTTATTGGATTAATTCTCTTGCCAGCAACTTGGTTTTCATTGGTCTTCTTGCGTGAGCTAGGTTTAACGTTTTTGTTGACTAGCATCACTTTGGTTTGGGTGGCTGATATTGGGGCTTACTTTGTTGGTAAGGCGTTTGGCAAACATAAATTGGCAGTACAAATCAGTCCAGGAAAATCAATTGAAGGTGCTCTTGGCGGTCTAGTGCTTTGTTATGGCTATGCCTTAATTTGCGTAATCTATTTACCTTTTGAATCTACCCTGTTTGGCGCTTGGGCGATTCGGTTTGGTTGGGTGCCTATGTTTGTGATGGTGACTGTGCTGACTGCATTTAGTATCTTTGGGGATCTCTTCGAGTCTCAGTTAAAGCGTTTAGCTGGCGTGAAAGATAGCAGTCAACTATTGCCGGGGCATGGCGGCGTCCTTGATCGGGTGGATGCTTTAATTCCAGCGATGCCGATTGCAGCAATATTGGCGGGATTCGTCTGATGGCAATAAAGCAAGTTGCTATTCTGGGATCTACCGGTTCTATCGGTGTTAATACGCTGGATGTGATTCGTGCGCATCCAGAGCGGTTTAAGGTGGTCGCACTGACAGCAAGCAAGCAAGTAGATCGATTAGCACAGCAGTGCATAGAATTTAAGCCTGCAATTGCAGTGCTTGCCGATGCCGATGGCGCAGCTCGTCTAGAGAAGTTATTGCGCGAACAGAAAATTAATACACAAGTACTGTATGGTCCCCAGGCTCTAGTAACTGCGGTTACAGACTCCGGATGCGACACCGTCATGGCAGCCATAGTGGGTGCTGCAGGCTTGGTGCCAACTTTAGCAGCAGCCAAAGCAGGTAAAAGAGTCTTGCTAGCAAACAAGGAAGCTTTAGTCATGTCTGGCAATCTATTCATGCAGGCTATGAAGCAGGGCGGAGGCGAGTTGCTACCCATTGATAGTGAGCACAATGCCATCTTTCAGTGTCTACCGAACCAATATACGAAAGCGCCATCACCAGGCTTGGGTGTTGAGGAGCTTTGGTTAACTGCTTCCGGTGGCCCATTTCGCAATACTCCATTGGATCAATTGGGAGGCATTACTCCTGAGCAAGCCTGCGCCCATCCAAACTGGGTGATGGGCAGAAAAATTTCCGTTGATTCAGCAACGATGATGAATAAAGGTCTCGAAGTGATTGAGGCTTTTTGGCTATTCGGCATGTCTTTAGAAAAAATTAAAGTATTAATTCATCCGCAAAGCGTGGTGCATTCCATGGTGCGCTACCGAGATGGCTCTGTGATTGCTCAATTAGGTCAACCGGATATGCGCACTCCAATTGCTTATGGTTTAGCTTGGCCCGAGAGAATTGATGCGGGTGTTGCGCCATTAAGCTTGACCCAATTAGCGGCGTTGAGTTTTAACGAGCCAGACTTAGCTCGCTTCCCTTGTTTGTCTTTAGCATTTGCCGCTGCAAAAGTAGGTGGCACAGCGCCTACCGTTCTGAATGCAGCTAATGAGATTGCGGTGGCAGCATTTTTGGATGAAGGTATGCCTTATTTGCAAATCCCTAAGGTGGTTGAGAAAACCCTAAGCGCTATTCCAGTGGCAGATGCAGGTTCAATCGAATCTATTTTGGAGATTGATGCGCAAGCTAGAACAGTAGCGCGTGATTTCATTAAAACTTTCAACTCTTAATTTAAAAAGTTATTAGGAATTTATTTGCAGGCACTTATTACCCTCGCTGCATTTTTAGTCACCCTGGGTGTGCTCGTGAGTTTTCACGAGTTTGGACATTTTTTAGCGGCGCGCTTGTGTGGCGTACGCGTACTTCGATTTGCTGTTGGATTTGGTAAACCCTTATTTACCTATGTTGCCAAGAATAAAACAGAGTGGGTTCTCGCTTCCATTCCCTTAGGCGGTTATGTGAAGTTGCTAGATGGGCGAGATCGTCAGCAAACGATTACTACCACAGACCAGTTAGAAGCTTTTGATTGCAAACCGCTGTGGCAGCGGTCTTTGATTGTTGCAGCTGGCCCATTCGCTAATTTTTTCTTAGCGGTAGTTTTATTCGCTGTGATTTACGTTTCTGGTGCGCCACAATTACCTGCGATCTTGAAAGCGCCACCTGAAAATTCAGTGGCCGCTAAATTGGGTGTTTTAGAAGGGGATCGTGTGATTGGTTGGCAGAGACTACCGAGCCCAAATTCTGTGCCCATTTCTGGTGAATTTGAGCCGGTGCCTAGTTGGAATGCTTTGCGCTGGATTCTATTGGATGCCCTTACCGCTGAATCTGGATTTTCCTTGGAAATGCTGAGCCCCTCTGGCAATAGCTACGTCAAGACCTTTTTAGCCTCAGATATGGCTCAGCCAGGCCCAGAAAATGACCCGATGTTAGCTCTTGGTGTTCTGCCTCAGCCGCTACCTCTGGCAGAGTGGATTAACTTGAAATTGGGGCCAGTTGACGCTATTGGGTTTGCGGCCGAGAGGGTATGGCTTATTACCAAGGTCTCGGTAAGGCTGATGGCTGGACTGTTTACCGGAAATACCTCCTTAAAGCAGCTCGGGGGGCCATTCAGTATTGCGGATATGGCGGGCAAGTCTGCCCAGGTAGGTTGGCAGCCCTTTTTTGCATTTTTGGCACTTATGAGTATTAGCATTGGCTTGCTGAATTTGCTCCCGTTCCCAATGCTTGATGGGGGTCAGCTACTGTATGATGCATGGGAGTTAGTCGCTGGTAAGAGACTATCGATTTCGGTACAAGAACAGTTCCAGAAAGTGGGCTTTCTACTGCTGATTTCCCTGTCTCTGCTAGCCTTGTTTAATGATTTACAACGTTATTTTTCGCCTTGAACTTTCTGATCTCACCTTTTCGTATCCCATCCCGTCTAGTAGCCCAGCTTTTGTTGGTCATTTCTGTCGCACTCAGTTTGCATGTGTATGCAGCTGAATCTTTCGTCGTTAGGGATATTCGCGTAGAGGGATTGCAGCGCGTTGAGCCAGGTACGGTCTTTAGTTATCTGTCTGTGCAAGTTGGAGATACTTTCACAGAAGAAAAGGGTGGGGAAGCAATTAGGGCTTTGTATAGCACTGGTTTTTTTAGAGACGTACAAATTCAGGCTCAGGGTAACGTTCTGATTGTGATTGTTGAAGAGCGCCCAACAGTTTCTCGTATTGAATTTACTGGAATGAAGGAGTTTGACCAAGAGATTGTACGAAAGTCATTGAAGGCTGTGGGCGTGTCAGAAGCACGTTTTTATGACAAGGCCTTAATTGATAAGGCCGAACAAGAACTTAAACGTCAGTATGTCGGAAAGGGTATGTATGCGGCTGAAGTAGTAGCTACAGTTACCCCGCTTGAGCGTAATCAAGTAGCCATTTATTTTAATATTGATGAAGGTCCTGTTGCCAAAATTCAAGAGGTCAATTTCATCGGTAACGAGGCATTTAGCGAGAGTACCCTCAAGGGAGAGATGCAGCTTAAAACTGGTGGTTGGTTATCCTGGTATAGCAAAGATAACTTGTATTCCAAGCAAAAGCTGACTGCTGACTTGGAAACTATTCGCTCTTATTATTTGAATCGTGGATATCTTGAGTTTGTTATTGAATCCACCCAGGTATCGATCACTCCGGATAAAAAAGGCATTTACCTCACTATCAGTATTAATGAGGGTAAAAAGTTCACAGTAAAAGATGTTCGTATAGCTGGCGATGCTTTAGGTAAAGAGGCCGAGTTAATGCAGTTGGTTACGCTAAAGCCTGGCGATACTTTTTCTTCTGCGAAATTGACGGAGAGCACCAAGGCAATCGCCGAGATTTTAGGTTCATATGGCTATGCTTTTGCAACCATTAATCCACAGCCTGATGTGCGTCGTGACAAGTCAGAGGTTGATTTAACGTTGGTGGTTGACCCAGGACGTCGAATCTATGTTCGTCAAGTAGCTATTTCTGGTAACGCAAAAACTCGCGACATTGTGATTCGTCGAGAAATGCGTCAGTTTGAAAGCTCTTGGTTTGATAGTGACAAGATCGATTTATCTAAAAAGCGTTTGGGTCGCATGGGTTACTTTACCGAGACCGATATCACTACCGAGGATGTCCCCGGATCTCCTGACCAGGTGGATGTGAAGGTAAAGGTTACTGAAAAGCCCACTGGCGCGGTAACGATTGGTGCTGGTTTTTCATCTACAGAAAAGTTAATTCTGTCAGCGGGTATTAATCAAGAGAATGCATTTGGTACAGGCACGGCAGTTGGCTTAAATTTTTCTTTAGGAAAGATTAATCAAAATCTCACCCTATCTAATTACGATCCATACTTTACTGAAGATGGTATTAGTCGCTACACCGACTTGTTCTACCGGTCTTCAAAGCCTCTTTATTATGTTGGCGATACCAATTATCAAATTAAGTCCGTTGGCTCAAACCTTAAGTTTGGTGTTCCTTATACTGAAGTGGATCGAATTTTCTTTGGAACGGGTCTTGAGGCTTATCAGATTCAAACTACATCGAATACTCCTCAACCTTATTTAAGTTATGCGCAAAGCTATGGCATTGCACCACCGGGATATCCTGGAACGCTGACTACCTATAACATTCCATTGACCGCAGGTTGGTCTCGCGATGGTCGCGATAGTGCCTTGATTCCTTCCGCAGGTTCTTTGCAGCAGTTGTCTGCAGAAGTAGGCACCCCGGCAGGTAATATGACTTTCTATCGTTTGTTCGGGCAGTATCAAAAGTACCATTCATTCTCAAAAGGAAATATTCTGTCCTTTAATGGTGAGGTTGGTTACGGTGAGGCTTATGGAAGTAATCCATTCCCAATTACCAAAAACTACTATGTTGGCGGCATCGGTTCTGTGCGTGGATATTCGCCCGGATCGCTTGGACCACAGTTCTACAACACGACACTTGGTATCAACCAGCCAACAGGCGGGCAATCGAAGATCGTAACCAATGTGGAATATACCGTTCCAGTTCCTGGCTCAGGTATTGATAAGACATTGCGTACTTTTGCGTTTATCGATGGCGGTAATGCCTTTGGAGAGAATATCAATCTCGTTTTGAGTTATTCTTATGGATTGGGTATATCATGGATTTCACCCTTGGGACCGCTCAAGTTTAGCTACGGTATACCGTATAAGCCGTATCCAACTGCTAACGTGCAGCGTTTACAGTTCCAAGTTGGTACAGCGTTCTAATTGTTTGAGGAAAGTTTTATGAAGTTTTATCATTTTTCTAAATGCATTCAAATCGGTTTAGTTGCTACGCTAGCAACGATGTCAGCCGCACAAGTCTATGCACAAGATGCGGGTACTCGTGTAGCGGTTGTGAACTCTGAAAAAGTATTTAATGAGTCCAATCTGGCAAAGGCAATGCAAACCCGTTTGCAAAATGAATTCACTAAGCGCCAAAATGATTTGCGTGACAGTGCACAAAAGATTAAATCAGCAGCTGAAAAATTAGATCGTGATGCTGCAGTCATGAATGAGGCAGAGCGTATTCGTCGTCAACGTGAGTTGGCTGATCAAGATCGTGAATTACAACGTAAGCAACGCGAATTCACAGAAGATCTTAATCAGCGTACGTTTGAAGAGCGCGCCAAGATTGCTGAAAAAGCAAACCTAGTGTTACGCCAAATTGCTGAACAAAGAAAAATTGACGTCATTGTTCAAGAAGCAGCTTATGTTAGCCCTAAGGCCGATGTAACTGATGATGTCATCAAGGCTTTGAATAGTCTTAAGTAAGTTTTATGCCCACCGCCATCGAGCTGGCCGAACAGTTTCAAGCAAGCTTGGTGGGGGAGGCCTCCACAGCATTTATCGGACTCGCCCCTTTAGAACAGGCGCAGCCCAACCAAATCTCCTTTCTTTCTAATCCACTGTATCGCCAGCAGGCGAGTGATAGCGCAGCGGGTGCATTGATTGTTAATAAAGCTGATTTAGAGTTCTTGCAGGCAAATCCGACTGAGAACACTTCGAAACGGGTTTACTTTGTTGCTCAAAATCCTTACGCAACTTTTGCCAAAATCGCCCAGTATTTTGCAAAAGCAAGTGCGCCAAAATATGCCCCAGGAATCCATCCAAGCGCCGTAATAGATGCCACGGCAACGATTCCTGCTTCATGCCATATTGGCCCTTTTGTGCAGATTGGCGCTGGAGTAAAACTAGGTGAGCGCGTGGCAATTTTAGGTAACACTAGCGTCGCAATGAATACCGAGATTGCAAGCGATACGCTGATTTACCCCTCGGCGTCTATTTACCATGAGACTCAAATTGGCGAGCGCTGCATTATTCACAGTGGTGCCGTTATTGGTGCAGATGGCTTCGGATTTGCTCCAGATTTTTCTGCTAGCGGTGGTGAGTGGGTCAAGATCCCGCAAACTGGTCGGGTAGTCATTGGTGATGATGTAGAGATTGGTGCATCAACTACGATTGACCGTGGCGCGATGAGTGACACCATGATTGGCGCTGGAACAAAAATAGATAATCAAGTGCAAATTGCGCACAATGTCCTTATTGGCAAGTGCTGTGTGATTGCCGGATGCGCTGCTATTTCAGGTAGTACAAAAATCGGTCATTTCTGCATCATTGGCGGAGCAGCCAATTTTGCAGGACATCTTACTATCGCCGATAGAACCACCGTTTCGGGCAATACCTCCATCATTCGCTCTATTACTGAGCCAGGACAGCATTTCACGGGGGTTTACCCCTCGATGCCCCACAGTGCTTGGGAGAAAAATGCTGCCATTTTGCGTGGCCTAGATAAAATACGTCAACGCTTGCGTTTGTTGGACAAAGGCAAGCATTCAGAGTCATAGAGCTCTTGGAAATTTCATATTCACTTTTAAGCAGGTAATTTATGAGTAAAACTAATGCGATCGATATCAATAAGATTCTGAAGTTATTGCCGCATCGCTATCCGTTTTTATTAGTCGATCGCGTGCTTGAAATTACTCCTCGTGAAACGATTACCGCTCTCAAGAATGTAACGATGAATGAGCCATTCTTTCAGGGGCATTTTCCAGATTTTCCAGTAATGCCAGGCGTTCTCATTATTGAAGCACTAGCTCAGACTGCTGCCTTGCTGACATTTTCAGAAGAGCGTGCCGAAGACGCTATCTATTACTTTGCTGGTATTGATGGTGCGCGTTTTAAAAAGCCAGTATTGCCAGGTGACCAGTTGATTATGACTGCCAAGCTAGAGCGGGGACGTGCAGGCATCTATAAGTTTGCTGTTCAGGCAACTGTAGATGGTGAGATTGCTGCTGAAGGAAATATTACCTGTGCAGTTCGTTCGAAAGGTGCGTAATGAATCAGATTCATGCATCAGCCGTTGTTGATAGCAAAGCCGAGCTGGCTGGCGATGTTGAGATTGGTCCATATTCTGTCATCGGCCCCAATGTAAAGATTGGCGCCGGCACAAAAGTGGGCTCACATACCGTCATCGAGGGTTACACTACGATCGGCAAAGATAATCATTTTGCCCATTTCGCCTCAATTGGTGGCGCCCCTCAGGATATGAAATATCGTGGCGAGCCTACTCAACTCATTATTGGTGATCGAAATACCATCCGAGAATTTACAACCATTCACACTGGTACGGCGCAGGATGTCGGCATCACTCGTATTGGTAGCGATAACTGGATCATGTCTTATGTGCATATTGCACATGACTGCCAAGTCGGTAATCACACTATTTTCTCTAGTAATGCTCAAATTGCAGGTCATGTCCAAGTGGAAGACTGGGCCATTATGGGCGGCATGTCTGGAGTTCATCAATTTGTCCGTATTGGACAGCATGTCATGCTTGGTGGGGCTTCTGTTTTAGTTCAAGATATTCCGCCGTTTGTCATTGCTGCTGGCGATAAGGCTACTCCACACGGTATTAACGTTGAGGGTCTAAAGCGCCGTGGGTTCTCCAGTGAAACAATTTCTGCATTACGTCAGGCCTATAAGGTTCTCTACAAGGATGGCTTAAGTTTTGAGGATGCTAAGGTAGAAATCAAAAAAATGATTACTGCAAATGCAGCCGATGTTGCCACTACGGAAAAACTGACCCAGTTTCATGATTTTATTGCCGCCTCTACGCGCGGCATCATTCGGTAAGGTTCTGCTTTGCCTAAGTTAGCTTGTGTGGCTGGCGAACCTTCTGGTGATTTACTTGCTGCACCAGTACTTAGTGCCTTAAATCAAATTCCGGATATGGCTGGCTTAGAGGTTTATGGCATTGGGGGTCCTCGTATGCAAGCTGAGGGCATGCGCTCTGATTGGCCGATGGAGACCTTGAGTGTTCGGGGTTACGTTGAGGCAATTCAACAGCTTCCCGCCATTCTTAAGCTTCGTAAAGAGCTCATCCAAAATCTGATGGGTGAGAGGCGCCCCGACGTTTATTTGGGAATCGATGCGCCGGATTTTAATTTAGGCGTAGAGCTGCAATTGCGTAAAGTAGGTATTCCGACCTTACATTTTGTTTCTCCATCCATTTGGGCGTGGAGAGCGGGGCGCATTAAGAAAATTTCTCAAGCTGTCGAGCGAATGTTATGTATTTTTCCGTTCGAAACTGAGATTTACGATCGTGCAGGTGTGGCATCAACCTATGTAGGTCACCCTCTTGCAAGTGAAATTCCACTTGAGCCAAATGCAAATCAGGCTCGAGAAAAAATTACGAATATACAAAAGCTCCCCAGCGATACGCTTGATGGAATGGTGATTGCCGTTTTACCAGGTAGTCGTAGTTCAGAGATTGAATTGATAGCGCCGGTCTTTTTTGAAACGATAGAGCTGCTAGCAGAACGGCTCAAGGGTCACAAGCTCCATTTTTTGATTCCAGTAGCAACGCCAAGACTACGTGCGCCCCTCGAAGAGCTTCTCATTAAGACTAAAACCAAAAATCCAGATATTGAGATTCATTTACTTGATGGTATGGCGGATGAAGTATTAGAAGCCTCTGATGTAGTACTGATTGCCAGTGGCACAGCCACCTTACAGGCAGCCTTATGGAAAAAGCCAATGGTGATTTCTTATAAGGTACCCTGGCTTACTGCGCAAATCATGAAGCGCCAAGGGTACCTGCCTTATGTAGGATTGCCCAATATCTTATGTGGTGAGTTTGTAGTACCAGAGCTCTTGCAAGATGATGCTACTCCTCAAAAATTGGCCAAGGCATTGCAAGTGTGGTTAGACAATCCCGGAAAAGTTGCCGAGCTAAAAGCACGCTTTGCACAAATGCACGAGACACTTCGTCGACCAACTGGCCTTTTGGTTGCGCAAGCGGTTGCTCAAACCATTGCTAATAGTCGTCAGAAAAGAGTCAATTCGTGAGTCTGATTTGGGTCTGTGGTGTTGATGAAGCAGGACGTGGACCGCTTGTTGGATCGGTTGTGGCAGGGGCGGTGGTGCTTGATCCCAATAATCCAATCGCTGGTTTAAAAGACTCCAAGAAACTGACGGCCGCGCGCCGAGAGTTTCTGTACGAGCAGATTATGGAAAAGGCAAAAGCCTGGGGTCTTGGTGAGGCCAGCCCTGCAGAGATTGACGATATTAATATTTTGCAAGCCACGATGTTGGCGATGCGTCGTGCCGTTGAGGATTTAACTGGCAGACTAGGCTCTTGGCCAGATAAAGCCCTGATTGATGGCAATCGTTGCCCTGAGTTACCAATACCTTCTGAGGCAATCATCAAAGGGGATTCTAAAGAGCAGGCAATTTCAGCGGCATCTATCATTGCAAAAGTAACGCGTGATCGCCAGATGCAAGAATTGCACAATCGCTATCCACAATATGGGTTCGCACAGCACATGGGCTATCCAACTGAAGCTCACTTTGCAGCTTTAAAGGAGTTTGGTATCTGTGATCAGCATCGTAGAAGCTTTTCGCCTGTGCGAAAAGTGCTCGAGGGTATAGTGAGCTAACATGAACTTTGATCTCATTACCTCCAAAGAGAATCCTTTATTTAAGGAGATTCGCAATCTCCAAGCGACCGGTTCTAAGGGGCAGAAGGCAAGACTGGCTAGCGGCCAGGCTTTATTAGAAGGTATTCATCTTGTGCAGACCTGGGTTGGAGATCCTGCTTTGAAGATCCTGCTTACCTCTGAGCTGGGCCTGAAGAATGTAGAAATCTCACAGGCAGTCTATGAGCATATAGAAATATGTCCAGATACCAAAGTTTACCAACTGGATAGCGCCTTATGGGATTTGTTAAGTGATCTAGTGAATGCGCCACATATTGCGGGTCTACTAGATCTTCCAAAAGCTTATTTGGCTCCACCACAATCGATCGCAACATTGGATGGCGATGTTGTCATCTTGGATCGTATTCAGGATGCCGGTAATGTGGGTTCGATATTGCGCACTGCTGCAGCTGCAGGCTTCACCCAAGTGATTACTACAACGGGTTGTGCGCATTTGTGGTCAAGTAAAGTTCTACGTGCTGGGATGGGCGCACACCGCTTATTGGACTTATATGAGGGTTGGTCTAATCAACAAGCACTGAGTGCGGTAACTGCGCCGATGTTGGCTGCCACTGCAGATGCAGAAGAAGAGCTCTTCTCACTTAAAAAGGACCTACTCCACCCAGTTGCCTGGATCATGGGCAGCGAAGGGCAAGGGGTTTCTGAGGATCTTCTGGCTCAAGCTAAAGGGGTATCAATTCCAATAGACCCACGAGTTGAATCCCTTAACGTTTCTACCGCAGCAGCCGTCTGCTTATTTGAGACGATGCGTGTCAGGCGCAGCTAAGTAAAACTAACCCAGTATTGTTTTATCGGATTTGATAGCCTGTAAAACGGTAGTCGCAATTTCTTCAATTGACTTACTCGTTGTTAAAACCCAGGGAATGGACTGTTTTTTCATCATCGCAGTCGCTTCATTAATTTCATAGCGACAGTTTTCGAGTTTGGCGTAATTACTGCCCGGACGACGTTCATTACGAATCTCTGAAAGTCGCTCAGCATCAATCATGAGGCCAAAAATCTTTTGGCGGAACGGTACTAAGTCTTTAGGTAATTGCCCGCGTTCAAAATCTTCAGGGATCAATGGATAGTTTGCGGCTTTCAATCCATATTGCATTGCTAAGTAAAGGCTGGTCGGTGTTTTTCCAACCCGTGAGATGCCAACTAGAATCACATCAGCATCCGCAAGATTTTGATTGGATTGCCCATCATCGTGAGCTAAGGAGTAGTTGATAGCCTCGATACGATTTTTGTAGGCGTCGGTATCGGCATTGTGGTGCAGCCGGTTCATGGCGTGAGTAGATTTCAAGCCCAAGGCAGCCTCTAGTGGCGCCACAAAAGTTTGGAACATATCCAAAATAAGGCCATTCGCCTTAGCGACAATATTGTTGAGTTCCGTATTCACCAAAGTGGTGAATACGATAGGCTGTACCCCATATTTATTGAACGCCTGGTTAATGCTGCTAACGGCATCATGAGCCTTATCGACGCTATCCACGAAAGGGATACGGATGTGCTTAAAACTGGCCTCGAATTGGGCCAAAATCGATTGGCTGAAGTTCTCGGCGGTAATGCCGGTTCCGTCGGAAACAATAAAAACAATACGCATTTCGGTAGACATGGATTTGGCCTAAGGGGTCAGGGTCAGCACTACAATAGGATTTATTGAAGTATGCCCCATTTTGAGTGGCTGCCTGACCAGTTTTTCCATCCTTAGAGAGTATTTTATGTCCAACCAACAGCAACAAAATAGCAGTATGGTAGATGCCTATGTTTTGCCTTTTGAGCAACTTCGCATGACAGATGTTGAATCTGTCGGCGGTAAGAACGCTTCATTGGGTGAGATGATTTCTCAGCTGGCTTCAACAGGAGTACGCGTGCCAACTGGTTTTGCTACTACCGCATTAGCATTTCGTGATTTTCTGACGCATAACAACCTGACGGAGCGCATTCAAAAGCGTTTGGAAGGTTTGAATATTGATGATGTGCGTGCATTAGCTGAAGCTGGTGCTGAAATCCGCAACTGGATTGAGACGGCACCATTTCAGCCAAAGCTTGAAGAAGAAATTCGTAAGGGATTTGCTGTATTGGATGATTCTGGTAAAGGTTCATTTGCTGTTCGTTCATCTGCCACTGCAGAAGACTTGCCGGACGCTTCTTTTGCTGGACAGCAAGAAACATTCTTGAACGTTGAAGGTATTGACGATGTTTTAAAGAAGATCCGCGAAGTATTTGCTTCTCTTTATAACGATCGCGCAATTTCTTACCGCGTGCACAAGGGCTTTGCCCATGCTGAAGTAGCTTTATCTGCAGGTATTCAGCGCATGGTTCGCTCCGACCTTGGCGCTGCAGGTGTGATGTTTACTTTGGATACTGAATCAGGCTTTGAAGATGTAGTCTTTATCACTTCAAGCTACGGTTTAGGTGAGACAGTGGTTCAGGGCGCGGTAAACCCTGATGAGTTTTATGTATTTAAAACCACATTAGCTCAAGATAAAAAAGCAATCATTCGTCGCTCTTTGGGTTCTAAGCTCATTCAGATGCAATTTGCACCCAAGGGCTCTGCTGAGAAAGTGCAAACAGTCGATGTCACTCCAGAAAAGCGCAATCGCTTTTCTTTGGAGGATGCTGACATCACTGAATTGGCTAAGTACGCAGTCATTATTGAAAAACACTATGGCCGTCCAATGGATATCGAGTGGGGTAAAGATGGCCAAGATGGTCGCATCTATATTCTGCAGGCCCGTCCAGAGACTGTGAAGAGTCAGGCGGCTGGCCAAGTCGAGATGCGCTACAAACTCAAAGGTAGCTCAAAGGTATTGGCAAAAGGTCGTGCGATTGGTCAAAAGATTGGTGCTGGCCCCGTCAGAATTATTCGTGACCCAAGCGAAATGGATCGCGTTCAGCCAGGCGACGTTTTAGTAGCTGATATGACGGATCCTAACTGGGAGCCGGTAATGAAGCGTGCCTCTGCCATTGTTACTAACCGTGGTGGACGTACTTGCCACGCTGCAATTATTGCGCGTGAGTTAGGCGTGCCTGCGGTTGTAGGTTGCGGCGATGCTACCGAGCATTTACAGGATGGCATGATGGTGACTGTTTCTTGTTCCGAAGGTGATGAAGGCCATATTTATGATGGCTTAATCGAGACTGAGGTGACTGAAGTATCTCGTGGCGTATTGCCAGAGATTCCAGTGAAGATCACCATGAATATTGGCAATCCTCAGTTGGCATTTGATTTCTGCCAAATTCCTAATGCAGGTGTAGGTCTTGCCCGTCTCGAGTTCATCATTAACAACTACATTGGTGTTCATCCGCGTGCGGTGCTTGAGTATCCAAATATTGATCCAGATCTCAAGCGCGCAGTGGAGAGTGTGGCTCGTGGTTATGCTAGCCCGCGCCAGTTCTATGAAGATAAATTGGTTGAGGGTGTAGCAACGATTGCAGCCGCTTTTTATCCAAAACCGGTGATAGTTCGCCTGTCAGACTTTAAATCCAATGAGTACAAGAAGTTGATTGGCGGCTCACGTTACGAGCCCGATGAAGAAAATCCAATGCTGGGCTTCCGTGGCGCATCACGTTATGTATCCGAGGATTTTGGTGAAGCCTTTGCCCTTGAGTGCGCTGCAATGAAGCGCGTCCGCGAAGATATGGGTCTTGATAACGTTGAGATCATGGTTCCATTTGTTCGCACTATCAATCAAGCGAAACGTGTGATTGATATGATGGAGAAATTTGGTCTCAAGCGTGGTGTGAATGGCTTGCGCCTCATCATGATGTGCGAGATTCCATCGAACGCCATTCTGGCCGATCAATTCCTCGAGTATTTTGATGGTTTCTCTATCGGCTCTAACGATATGACTCAGCTTACCCTGGGCTTGGATCGTGACTCTGGTATGGAATTGCTTGCAATTGACTTTGATGAGCGTGATCCAGCAGTGGAGTTTATGATTGCGCGCTCAATTGATGCTTGCCGCAAGCAAAACAAGTACGTGGGTATCTGCGGCCAAGGCCCATCAGACCACCCAGACTTTGCGCGTTGGTTGGTAGAGAAGGGTATTACTTCCATCTCATTGAATCCAGATAGCGTAGTCGAAACCTGGGAAATGTTGGGTAAGAGTTTAAAAGCCTAAGCAAGTTACAGTAATCAATAGTGTTAAAAAAGCCTAGATTGAATCTAGGCTTTTTTATTGGGGCCACTCAATTTACTTTTTCTTGGCTACTACCTTTTTAATTGCCGCTTTCTTAGCGGGTTTGCTGGTTGTGGCCTTTGCGCGCGATATCGATGGTGGATGGTTGATTGGAACAGCCCCTATTTTCTTGGCAGGAATGGAGATGGCGCTCGATTTATTTGCGCCGCTCCAGCTGGGCTCGGGAATCGAATTAAAGGCCTCACGCAACTTCTCACCCCAGGATTGATGAATCATGGCGAAATAGGGGTTCCTATCATCTAGGGTGACAAGCTTAGTGGCCTTGAGAGAATTTTTTTCATAAACCAACATATCCAATGGCAATCCAACTGAAATATTACTTTTCAGAGTGGAGTCCATAGAAATCAAGGCGCACTTAGTTGCTAGATTTAGTGGTGTAGTGAAATTGAGTACGCGATCCAAAATTGGTTTGCCATATTTGGATTCGCCAATTTGGAAATAGCAGGTCTCGGGGGTGGCTTCAATAAAGTTACCAGCAGAGTAAATATTAAATAGGCGTGGGGCCTCACCTTTTACCTGACCACCAAAAATCATATTGCAATTAAAGTCAAGACCAGCTTTTTCAAGCGCCACATGATCACGGTCATACACTTGCTTGATGGCATCACCTACTACCACTGCTGCTTCATACGAGTTTTTAGCTGTCCAGAGATTTTTGCCTTTGAAAAGCTGTCCTTGAAGCAGTATCTCTTTAACAGACTGAGTAATTGCTAGATTGCCGGCGCTCATCATTACAAAGAAGCGGTCATTGCTCTTTTGGAAAATGCTCATTTTCCTGAAGGTGCCGATTTGATCTACACCAGCATTAGTGCGGGTATCGGAGAGAAAAACCAAGCCGTCTTTTAAGCAAAGTCCAATACAGTACGTCATACCCTAGCCCTTATTCATCATTTCTGAAATTATCCCTTAAATATCTCGATAGAGCTGCTAGGCTAGTTGTTGGATAGAGATGCTGGCACTCAGTTCCTCGCCGCCACCGCCAGAGCGAACGCCTTTGACGGGTGCTGCAGAGTAGTAATCGCGACCAATAGCCAATCGAATATGGCGTGAATCCACCAGACATGCATGAGTGATATCAACGCTGATCCAAACGCCCTGATCAATATCGCTGCAAAAGTCTATCCAAGCATGACTCGCAAGATTGGGGGACTCTTCAGCAAAGAAATATCCACTGACATAGCGGGCTGGAATGTTGGATGCGCGGCATAGTCCGAGCATGATGTGAGCATGATCTTGGCATACACCTGATTTCATGGCAAACGATTGAGCAGCAGTAGTAGCAAAGTTTGTCTGACCTGGTGAATATTCAATGGTTTTTTGAATTGCAGCAGCTAACTTTAAAACTTCATCCACAGAGTTCATCTTTGGCAGGTTGGCTGAAAAATATTTCAGCATCTCTTCGGTAGGTTCGGTCAAATGGGTTTGCTGTAAAAGATAGTAGGGTGAAACCGCCTTTGCATCATCAATAAACTCAAAGGCATCTTGGGTGTGCACTTCCCCCTCAGCTTCAATCATCATTGAGGTGTAAGGACTCTCTTGAACAAATACGTTGCACACATTTCCAAAAGTATCGATTGAGCTTGTAGATTTAATGGGGGTGCTCACCTTCCATTTATGAATCTCTTGACCTTTAATAGATGGTGGCGTCAGACGCAACTCCTGGATGGAGTAGCGTACCGGAGTCTCATAACGATATTCAGTGCGATGACGAATTTTTAAGCGCATAGTTTACTAACTCTTAGTTAGTTGCTAATGGGATTAGATAAGCATTACTAAACTCATCGGCGATATGATTAATGCGCTCTAGAAAGACTTCAATAAACTCTTCTAAACCTTGCTCAAAGACTTCATCAATATCGGAGAAGTCTAGACTAGCCTTGAGCTTACCCAATAAACGTTCAATCTCTTTAGATTGTTGGTTCTTCACTTCAGAAATCAAAGGAATGAGTTCATTGACGCAACAGACTAATGAGCGCGGCATTTGTTTATTGAAAATCAGTAGTTCAGCAACCTGCTGAGGGCTTACTTGATCAGAATAGATTTGACGATAGATCTCAAAAGCAGAAACTGAGCGCAGTAATGCAGCCCAGTGATAGAAATCAAAGAACTGACCATCGGTACCCTCATCAGAGCCTATCTTAGGGTTGAGGACCTTCAGTGCCGCTTGATCTTCATATTTGTTTTCTAGAATACGGCCAGTATTGTCAGCTCGTTCCAGGAGCGTGCCGACATTAATAAAGTAGAAGGCTTCATTTTTTAGCATAGTGCCATGCAGCACCCCTCTAAAGAGGTGGCAGCGGTGTTTTACCCACTCAAGTAGTCTGCTATGGTCAGCTTGATGTCTTGCCTCCAGAATGCGTTGTAACTCTAGCCAAGTAGTATTTTGGGTTTCCCAAACTTCGGAAGTAATTTTCCCCCGAATCACACGGGCGTTTTCACGTGCAGCATAAAGACAGGAAACAATGCTTGATGGATTGCTGGTTTCATAAATCATGAAATCCAAAACATTCTCGCGATTCACGACATCATAGTTACTTAAAAAAGCATCTTCCAGCTTGGAGATAGTGAGTAACTTCTTCCAGCTTTGCTCAAGGAACTCTTTGGGTTGTGGCAATAGGGAGGTTTGATGATTGACATCGAGCATACGGGCAGTATTTTCTGCACGCTCGGTATAGCGGGCCATCCAGTAGAGACAATCAGCGGTACGGCTTAACATGTTTTTCTTATCCCTCTTACGCTTCTAGTACCCAGGTATCTTTAGTTCCGCCGCCTTGGGAGGAGTTCACGACCAAAGAACCTTCTTTGAGGGCAACCCTAGTTAATCCGCCTGGCACCATCTTGATGGTTTTGCCAGAGAGCACAAAAGGTCGTAAATCAATATGTCTTGGGGCAACGCCAGACTCGACAAAAGTAGGGCAGGTGGAGAGGGCCAGAGTAGGTTGGGCAATATATTTATCAGGATTAGCAATTAAATGCTTTCTGAATTCTTCGATTTCAGCTTTGGTAGAGGCGGGTCCAACGAGCATTCCATAGCCACCTGCGCCATGAGTGAGTTTTACAACGAGCTTCTCTAAATTGGCTAGGGTATATGCAAGATCGTCAGCTTTGCGACATTGGAAGGTCGGTACGTTATTCAGAATCGGTTTTTCACCAAGATAAAACTCAATCATTTCTGGGACGTATGGGTAGATCGATTTGTCATCAGCAATGCCGGTACCAATTGAATTAGCTAAGGTTACATTTCCAGCGCGATACGCTGACAAAAGTCCAGCAACTCCCAGGGTAGAGTCAGAGCGGAAGGCAAGCGGGTCTAAGAAGTCATCATCTACGCGGCGATAGATCACATCTACTCTCTCGGGGCCTTGAGTCGTCCGCATAAAGACCTGTTCGCTCTTCACAAACAAATCTTTGCCCTCTACGAGTTCAACCCCCATTTGTTGCGCAAGATAGCTGTGCTCAAAGTATGCAGAGTTATACATCCCTGGCGTTAGAACGACTACGTTTGGTTTCTTAATATCATTGGGCTTAACCGATTTCAAACACTCCAATAAAAGATCTGGATAGTGTTCAACAGGAGCGATGCGATATTTTTGAAAGAGGTCCGGGAAGAGTCGCATCATCATCTTGCGATCTTCAACCATGTATGACACGCCAGATGGAACACGTAAGTTATCTTCTAGTACATAAAACTCACCTTCACCTGCGCGAACAATATCAATACCAGCAATTTGCGCGTAGATATCGCGTGGCACACTAACGTTGCGCATTTCTGGGCGGTATTGCGCATTGTTATAAATCTGTTCAGCCGGAACAATGCCTGCTTTGATGATTTCTTCATCGTGATAGACGTCATAGATAAATCGATTGAGTGCTTTAACGCGTTGACGCAAACCGGCTTCTAGTTGCTCCCATTCTTTGGCGGTAAAGATACGGGGTACTTGATCAAAGGGAATGGTTCTCTCAGCTCCAAGGTCATCACCATAGACTGCGAAAGTAATGCCGACGCGTCTAAAGATGAGATCTGCTTCAGCACGCTTTAGACCCATCAGGGAATCGCTCTGCTGCTTTAACCAATTATGAAAAATTTGGTAGTGGGGACGCGCTTTACCTGCAGCGTCGAGCATTTCATCAAAAGGCAATTTCATAGCTCTAAAACTAATGCCTTTAAAAAAACTGGATTTGGGGATTTGAAGCGGCTTGGTGCTGTATTGCACTATAAAAGTGCATATATGCTCAGATATTGACGCTGTGGGCAGTCTACCCCAGTTCTTGACCTACTAGGCGTTTAAATCGCCTCTTGCAATACGACCCTTTTGAACTTCCCATTCCCGCTCTTTGGTGGCAGCACGTTTGTCATGCTGGTTTTTTACCTCTGGCAAGCCCAATTTCGCATTTCACATTCCCTTTGGAGAAATGGAGGTTTAGCGGGACCAGGGTATAGCCCTTTTGCTCGACCTTGCCAATCAACTTGCGAATCTCAATGGCATTGAGTAGAAGTTTTCTGGTGCGAGTGCTCTCGGGAACGATATGAGTAGATGCTGAAAGCAGGGGGGTAATATGGCAGCCGATCAGGAAAAGCTCCGCCTTGCGAATGACGACATACGCTTCCTTGATGTGCACGCGACCTGCGCGGATGGCTTTGACTTCCCAGCCCTCCAGAACAAGTCCAGCCTCGAAGCGTTCCTCGATAAAATAATCAAAGAAGGCTTTTTTGTTATCGACGATACTCATAGTTATTTAGCTTCCAAGATCGATTATGGCAGACGTCCACAAGACCGTTTTAATTGGCCAATCAGCCGACCGAATGTATGGCTTAGTGACTGATGTGGCTCGGTATCCTGAGTTTTTGCCTTGGTGTGGCGGGGTCGAAATTTTTGAGCAGACTGAGACCGTTTTGGACGCCAAAATCAATATCAATTTCAAGGGTATTAATCAGTTCTTTCATACCCGAAATATCAATCACCGCCCAGAAACCATCGATATGGTCTTTGTGGATGGCCCCTTTAAGCATTTTTCAGGGCAGTGGAATTTCATTCCCCTGCGTGAAGACGCCTGCAAAGTCGAATTTAGGCTCCATTGGGAATTTAAGAGTGTCATCCTAGATAAGATCATCGGCCCCGTTTTTGGTCATATTGCCGGGACCTTCATAGATTGCTTTGTGAAAAGGGCGGAGGACCTTGATGGCAAGTCTTAGTCTAGATCTCTTGCTATGTGATGCTAGGAAGGGAGAGCCAGCTCTGCGCCCTTTTCAATTAGTTCTGAAAGCTGGTGAGCTTCCAACAGTAGGCTTGGCTTTAGTGAGAGCGGGCATTGCGACCGGTCAGGATGATCCCGCTCTAGCTAGAAAAGGCTGTTTTGGGGTCTTTGGGAAGCGCAAAGACTGGGATAGCCCAATTTACTCGGGGGACCGTTTAGAGCTCTATTCCCCGCTACTAATAGACCCTAAGAGCGTTAGGCGAAAGAAGGCTAATCAGAATCAGGATGCCAAATTCCAGGCTGCCGCAGCTAAAAGAAAGGCTAGGAGGCTATAATCTGTTTTTGCGACTAGGGGTTTTGCATGCGACTCATTCAAAAAGCACTCACTTTTGACGATGTGCTCCTCGTACCGGCCTATTCTTCGGTACTCCCTCGAGATGCCAGTCTGGCAAGTAAGTTAACTCGAGAAATTTCTCTTAATACACCGCTCGTATCTGCTGCTATGGATACCGTGACCGAGGGTCGTTTGGCAATTGCCATGGCCAGCGAAGGTGGTATAGGAATCATTCATAAAAACTTAACACCAGCTGAACAAGCGCGCGAAGTAGCAAAAGTAAAGCGTTATGAATCTGGTGTGCTGCGTGATCCAATTACGATTGCGCCAGAAGTCACTCTGCGTCAAGTGATTCAGCTCTCTCGTGAACATGGTTTCTCTGGATTTCCAGTATTGGTTGGCAAAGAAGTCGTCGGCATTATTACCAATCGCGATTTGCGCTTCGAAGAAGACTTAGATGCTGCAGTAAAAACAAAAATGACTCCACGTGAGCGTTTAGTAACCGTTAAAGAGGGTTGCTCATTAGAGGAAGCAAAACGCTTGATGAGTCAACATCGTTTAGAGCGAGTCTTAGTTGTCAATGACAAATTTGAATTACGCGGCTTAATTACTGTTAAAGATATTCTGAAGGCTACCGAACATCCTAATGCCTGCAAAGACGGCGAAGGTAAGCTGCGCGTGGGCGCGGCTGTTGGCGTTGGCCCTGATAATGATGAGCGTATTGAGCTTTTAGTTCGTGCAGGCGTTGACGTGATCGTCGTTGATACTGCTCACGGTCATAGCCAAGGCGTTCTCGATCGCGTTAAATGGGTCAAGAAAACCTTCCCTCATGTTCAAGTGATTGGTGGCAATATCGCTACCGGTGATGCAGCTAAAGCTTTAGCAGATCATGGTGCTGATGGTGTGAAGGTTGGTATTGGTCCTGGTTCAATCTGTACCACTCGTATTGTTGCGGGTGTTGGTGTTCCGCAAATTACTGCGATCGTGAATGTAGCTGCTGCACTTAAAGGTACAGGCATTCCATTAATTGCAGACGGTGGCGTTCGTTATTCTGGTGACGTTGCAAAAGCGCTCGCTGCTGGCGCAAGCTCTGTCATGATGGGTGGTATGTTTGCTGGTACCGAAGAAGCCCCTGGAGAAGTGTTCTTGTATCAAGGACGCTCATACAAAAGTTATCGTGGCATGGGTTCCTTGGGCGCGATGGCTGATGGTTCTGCAGATCGCTATTTCCAAAACGATATTGTTGCCAATGCAGAGAAGCTAGTTCCAGAAGGCATTGAAGGTCAAGTGCCATACAAGGGCAGCGTTCTGGCAATCTTGCATCAACTCACTGGAGGTATTCGTTCCTCGATGGGTTATCTTGGTTGCAAAACGATTGACGAGTTACATGAAAAAGCCAATTTTGTGGAAATCACTTCAGCAGGTGTACGCGAGTCACACGTTCATGATGTGAAGATCACCAAGGAAGCGCCGAATTACCACATTGATTAGGGCTGTTTCTTTCGTGCACGACAAAATACTGATTCTCGACTTTGGTTCTCAGGTAACTCAATTAATTGCTAGACGTGTGCGTGATGCACGAGTGTATTCAGAGATCCATCCTTATGATTGCGATCCAGAATTCATTCGCCAATTTATCCAAGAGCAGGGCGGTAAAGGAATCATCCTTTCTGGCGGTCCAACCTCGGTAACAGAATCTGGTAGCCCTCGGGCCCCTCAAATCGTTTTTGAATTAGGTGTGCCTGTATTGGGTATTTGCTACGGCATGCAAACGATGGCAACCCAATTGGGTGGCGCAGTAGCGTCTGCCGAGTCACTAGGCAAGGCCCGTGAATTCGGTTACTCAGAAGTGCGTGCTCATGGCCATACTAATTTACTCAAAGGTATTCAGGATTTTTCTACTAGCGAAGGACATGGCATCCTCAAGGTGTGGATGAGCCATGGTGACTCTGTTACCACTATGCCTCCAGCCTTCAAGTTGATGGCCTCCACTGAGTCTTGTCCTATCGCTGGAATGGCAGATGAAGATCGCCGTTTTTATGCATTCCAATTTCATCCAGAAGTTACTCATACCATTCAAGGCACTGCAATCATTGAGCGCTTTGTGCATGAGATTTGCAAATGCAAGCCTGACTGGGTGATGGGTGATTACATCAGTGAGGCTGTTGAAAATATTCGTAAGCAAGTGGGTGATGAAGAAGTCATTCTGGGTTTATCGGGCGGCGTTGACTCCAGCGTTGCTGCTGCTCTGATTCATCGTGCGATTGGCGATCAATTAACTTGTGTGTTTGTTGACCACGGCCTACTGCGTTTGAACGAAGGCGACATGGTCATGGAGATGTTTGCCCGCAATCTCGGCGTCAAAGTGATTCGAGTAGATGCAAAAGATACCTTTATGGGTAAGTTGGCAGGCGTTTCTGATCCTGAAGCAAAGCGCAAGATCATCGGTAAAGAATTTGTAGAAATTTTCCAGAGCGAGTCTGGCAAGATTCAGAATGCTATGTGGCTTGCTCAAGGCACCATCTATCCAGACGTGATTGAGTCTGCTGGTAAGGGTAAAAAGGGCGCGCATACCATCAAGAGTCATCACAACGTCGGTGGCTTGCCGGAGGATATGCACCTCAAGCTGCTAGAGCCATTGCGCGAGCTCTTCAAAGATGAAGTACGTGAGCTCGGCGTGGCATTGGGTTTGCCACGTGAGATGGTTTATCGCCATCCATTCCCTGGCCCAGGTCTAGGTGTGCGTATATTGGGTGAAGTGAAGGCTGAGTTTGCAAATCTCTTGCAACGTGCTGATGCAATCTTTATTGAAGAATTACGTAACACCATTGATGAGGTGAGCCAAAAGTCTTGGTATGACTTAACGAGTCAAGCCTTTGCAGTTTTTCTCCCAGTCAAATCGGTTGGTGTGATGGGTGATGGCAGAACCTACGAATATGTTGTGGCGCTCAGAGCAGTTCAAACACAAGACTTTATGACGGCGCACTGGGCACATTTACCCCATGAGTTATTAGGCAAAGTTTCTAATCGCATCATCAATGAAGTGCGTGGCATCAATCGAGTGGTGTACGACATCAGTGGCAAGCCACCTGCAACGATTGAGTGGGAATAGTCCAACCGTTTCTCTTAGCTACTCTTTAGCCCATCCATTGGCTTACAGGCGCAGCTGCATCTTGTAGAGGTTGGGAAATAATATCCACTAATGCTGGTTCACCACATTCAATTGCAGCCTTAAGGATTGCCTCTAATTTTTGAGGGTTATCAACACTCCAAGAGCGCACCCCATAAGCTTCAGCGACTTTGGCATGATTGGTGCGATTAAAGTCAACGGAATAATAACGTTCGTTATATCCTGATTTTTGGCTCGCTTTAATCCAGCCATATACTGAATTGGAAATCACAATCATCAGAATTGGTAGCTTATAACGAGTGATAGTTTCTAATTCACCAACTGTAAAACCAAAGCTTCCATCGCCCATAACGGCGACACACTTAGATTGAGGTTGACCAACGGCTGCCCCAATGGCCGCGGACATTGCAAAACCTAATGCGCCATGAGCGCGATTGGTAATAAAGTGTCTTCCTGATATTTCGCTTTGAAAATAAGCAGAAAAATAGGGGCATGGGGTGCCAGGGTCTGCACAAACAATAGCATTTTTAGGTAAAAGTTTATTTAAGGAATGCACGATTCTTTCTGGCAGAATCGGCGTGTCCTTACTATTAGCTAGTTTAAGAAAAGGCTCAAATTTGAGTGCTTTTGCTTTAGCAACTATCGCTTTTCCGTCGACACAGCCATTGACTCTATTTTGGATGCTTGCCTTTAATCTGCCATGAAGTTCTTCAAGGGTTAGTTTGGCATCACCAACCAGGCTTACCTTGGTTGGATAATTTGCACCAATGGTTTCTGGATCAATATCCAAATGGATGATGGGGATTGTCTTATTGGGGAAGCGCCAATTCTCAGTAGTTGTCGATCCAGCGCGACACGTAATAAAAAATACAAGATCAGCACTATTAACCACTTCTCTGGTTGCCATGACTCCGCCATTGGCTCCTACAACACCAACGTTGAGAGGGTGGGTGTCAGATAAGCTGCCTTGGCCACTCACGGTGGTGCAAACAGGAATATTCAGTAATTCTGCGATATTTTGAAGGACTTGTTCTGCGCCAGAATTGATAATGCCGCCACCACAGATAAATACAGGAAATTTAGCGCTTAAGATTTCCTTTGTTGCTTTCTCAATATCTTCATCATTTGCCACATAGCGTTGTGATGGATAGTGAGAATGTTCTTTTTGAGCCCAGATATCACTGGAGGAGACGGGATGCTTTTGTACATCATGCGGTAGGCAAATATGAGCGCTACCCGGCTTGCCAGTTGTCATTGCCCTAAAAGCATTGCGAACAGCTGAAGGTATTTGCTCAGCTAAATCAATAGTGGTATTCCATTTTGTTAGTGGTCTATATAAGGCCTGCTGGTCAAGCTCAGTCAGAGGAAATTTGCCACGGGATGTGACTGGCACATCAGATGTAATTCCTAGAATAGGAATAGAGGATTCATTAGCTTCAACCAACCCTGGCAATAGATAGGTTGCACCACCACCGCTAGGTCCTTCGCAGACGCCAACCTTGTGCGTTACTCTTGCATAAGCATCGGCCATATATCCAGCGCTACGCTCATCTCGAGTGAGAATATGTTGTATCCCGTGATCAAGAGTGGCAAGCGCATCATAAAGCGGGAGACTAGTGTCGCCACATAATCCAAAAATATGTTTGACATCGTATTCTTGGAGCATGCGCACGAGAGCCTCAGCGCCATTTATTTTGTCATGCATATTAATCTTCTAAATTAAGCCGAGTATTTTTTACAAATTGCTGCCACCGGTCAAACTCGCGCTTAACATGTTTATCCAAGGTGGGACCATCGCTAGCTTGCACGTCGAAGCCCCCTTGTGTCAGTTTGGACTTAATTTCAGGATCATTTAATACCGCTTGAAAATCAGCAGTCAGTTTTTTCACAGTAGCACCTGGAGTATCAGCCGGAGCAAAAGCTCCGATCCATGAGTAAGCCTCAAATCCTGGATAGCCTGATTCTGCAACAGTTGGAGTATTTGGTAGTTCTGGTAAGCGTTGCGCTCCTGTAACGGCAAGCGCCTTCAGCTTGTCAGCCTGGATTTGACCCTTCAGTGCGGCATAGCTGAGTAGGGTCATACTGGTAGTATTGCCGACGACTGCTGCAATAGCAGGACCGCCGCCGCCATAAGGAACATGAAGCACAAATATTCCCGCTTTACGTTTTATATCTTCCATAGCCAACTGGTTTAGTGAGCCTATTCCAGTTGATGCATAGCTATACATACCTGGATTTTTTTTCGCTGAAGCAATAAATTCTGCTAAGTTATTTCCACGCACGGATGGGTTAGCTGCTATCACAAGAGGAAAGCGTACTAGTAAACTTACTCCTACAAAATCCTTAAAAGTGTCATAGGGAAGATTGGGTTTAACAATTGGATTAATGGAGTGATTATCAAAGCTAATTAATAAGGTATTTCCATCAGGTGTTGATCGAGATACATGCTGGGTAGCAATTTGACTGGCAGCTCCAGGACGATTTTCAATCACTACAGGTCTGCCAATTCGCTCTGCAAGCTTAGACTGAATGGTGCGCGCAGTGATATCGGTGCTGCCACCCGGAGGGAATGGCACAACTAAAGTGAGGGGTTTATCACTTTGAGCATAACTTGCACTCGACAGAGCACAAATAGTTAAGCTGGAGAGAAGTAATTTCGAAATTAATTTAAAAGTAATTTTCATTGTCTGATCTCTAGAGATTTTGGAAGAAATGACTATCAATGCTGAAGTCTACAGGATCTAAGGAAGTTTTACATATCTGTACACTTAGGATTTGTGCCTCATTGAAATGAGGTGTTTTTTGAATGTTTAATTCAATATTCGGAAGAATTAATTGAATAGACTCTTCTTCGGAGATGATGTGCTCTTCACTGAGATTTAGTAGTCTACTGAGAACTTTTTTGCTGTCCTCAATATCAGGACTTGTAATCGTAATTTTCTGTAGACGGCTCAATTGGTTAGAGTGCTTTAGCCATTTATTCTGCCAAACATACTGCGGTGTCAGGTGTTCACAAAAATAGATCCTAATACCAGGAAGCGGTTGTTTAGAAAATCGTACTGCTTTAAATTGAACTAGTACTGATTTACCTAAAAATTCGGATTCACGACTGAGGTCTTGAACTGGGTTTACAGAAAATCCCATTCTTGATAGTTGCTCAAAGGTTTTTTGAGCATCATCTGTGCGAAACACAAGAGCGTTTAAACCAAGTGATTGATTGGCAATTTCTACTCTTTGGACGGGCTTGTCAGGCTCCCACCCTAGTAGCTCAATATAGGCGCTATCCAACATAATGAGCTGATTGATTGAGCCTAAATTATGGTGAGCAATGGGCGTTAATTGAAACCCTTGGGTAGAAAATTTTTGACTCAGCGCATGAAGCTTATCTCTACCTATGATCACTAAGTGGTCAAAAGAGTATTCTTGAAGATGGTTTTGATTCACGGAGTATTGGAATATTGAATAGAGATTTTAAAAAATTATCATATACGATATTAGATTGATAGAAATAGATGGCTCGGAGCCTATTTTGGGTTTTTTCGGGAAATGTCATTGAGGGTTACAAAAAAGCGGATGTGTTGGAGTAATCTGAATTAAAAGGCTCAAATTAACGCGGAATAATTGATTTATGAAATTTAATTGGAATAATCCATACCCAAGTATTCGGGTGCCGGTGATGGGGCGAAATGTCGTATCTACTTCACATCCTTTGGCTGCACAAGCTGGCCTCATGATTATTCACCAGGGCGGTAATGCGATTGATGCTGCCATAGCTGCTGCGGCAACATTAATGATTGTGGAGCCGGTATCAAATGGCTTGGGAAGTGACTGCTTCGCAATCATTTGGGATGGCAAGGAGTTGCATGGTTTGAATGCATCGGGAGTGGCCCCACAAGCCTGGAGTCCAGAATATTTTTCACGTAAATATGGAGTTGATAGTCATGGTTTAGCAAATAAACCTATGCGAGGTTGGGATTCTGTGACGGTGCCAGGAGCATTGGCAGGCTGGGAAGAGCTGCATAGACGTTTTGGCTCACTTCCGTTTGAAGATTTATTACAACCTGCAATTGAAATTGCTGAAAAGGGATATGCTCTGGCGCCCGTAGTTGCTCATAAGTGGGCAGCCGCCATACCCGATCTTCAGCAGCAGCCCGGATTTGCGCAGACATTTATGCCTCATGGACGCGCTCCAGAAATTGGAGAGGCCTTTCGTTTTCCATCGGCAGCTAAGACCTTTAAAAAAATTGCACGCTCTGGAATTCGTGAATTCTATGAAGGAGAGATTGCTCAAGAGATTGCCTTGCATGCAAAAAATCATGGTGGATCAATGACGGAGCATGATCTTTCCAGCTACAAACCAGAGTGGGTCGGGACAATTTCTCAGGATATTTATGCTGCAGATGGAAAAACCTATTCCATGCATGAAATTCCGCCAAATGGTCAGGGTATAGGTGCGTTGATAGCTCTTGGCATCTTGCAAAACTTCGACCTTGCTAGTTTGCCTGTAGACGGTGTTGAGAGTCAGCATCTGCAAATTGAGGCAATGAAGTTGGCATTTGCAGATGTTTATCAATATGTTGCAGACCCTAAGTCAATGATGGTAACGCCTATGCAAATGTTAGACCCAGCATATTTATCAGAGCGTGCCAAGTTAATTAACCCGCACAAGGCTACTCACTTTAATTTTGGTATGCCGCAGTCTGGAGGGACAATTTATTTAACTGCTACTGATGAACATGGTCGCATGATTTCATTTATTCAAAGTAATTACATGGGATTTGGTTCTGGTGTAGTTGTTCCCGACTGGGGAATCAGCTTGCAAAATCGTGGATTTGGTTTCTCGATGGATCCCAAGTCAGCCAATGTGGTGGCAGGAGGTAAACATCCATTTCATACGATCATTCCAGCGTTTCTAATGCGCAAAGAGGAAAATTGTAGTGTCCCGCAAATGAGTTTTGGTGTGATGGGGGGTGACATGCAGCCTCAAGGCCACTTACAAACCGTTTTAAGAATGCTTTCGTATCGCCAACAACCTCAGGCAGCCTGTGATGCTCCTCGCTGGAAGGTTAACCGCGACTTCAGTTTAGATGTTGAGTCAAATATGAATCCAGATACCGTCCAGGGTTTATCTGCACTGGGGCACACGCTGAAAAAAATAGAGGATCCATATATGGATTTTGGAGCAGGACAATTTATTTGGAGATTATCGGATGATATTGGCGATGGCTATATTGCTGCTAGCGATCCTCGTCGTGATGGTCAGGCCGTAGTCTATTAATTTGATCAAAGCATAACCCTTTTGAAATTTTTCCAACAACCCCCTTTTATTCAGGGCTGCAAAGTGATGCTCGAGTCATCTCCGGGCATCATTGCTTGGTCGTTAGTCACGAGTATTAGTTTGCTCAGCGCTGGACTTAGCCCAGCAAATACATTTTGGTTCAATATTCTGGTCTATGCTGGGTCATCCCAGTTGGCGGTGATGCCATTGCTTGCCGGAGATTATCCGTTTTGGACTGTTTGGCTAACGGCATTAATTGTGATGTCCCGTTTTGTCATTTTTAGCGCTGTCCTTCAGCCTCACTTCCAACGTTATTCTTTCTGGCAAAGGTTGGGTATCGGAGGCCTAAACACCGATATGAGTTTTGCGAAATTCATTGAAAAGTTTCCATCACCAGAAAATCCTCAAGGGAGTCAGGTTCAACTGCTCTATTTCATGGGGATGGTTTTAGCACATTGGTTTTTTTGGCAGATCGGTGCATTAATCGCCATTTTTGGTGGGTCTTATATTCCGAGCTCTTGGGGACTTGGGTTTGCTGGACCTCTCGCATTGATAGCCTTGATCATTCCCGCGATTAAACATAAAACTGCGGTTATCTCAGCATTAACCGCCGCAGTTACTTGCGCCTTAACAATCAATCTGCCATATCGCTTAACGATTGTTTGCTCAGTGATTGCTGGCGTGATGGCTGCGGTATTGGTGGATAAACAATCTCAAAGGAAGATCGTATGAATATAGTAGACCTATGGATTGCTTTTTTTGGACTGATGCTAGTCAGCATGCTGAGCAGAGGCTCTTTTCTTTTGGCTGGCTCAAAATTCCCTATTCCTAGAACTGTTCATGAGTTCTTACGCTATGCACCTACCGCTGCACTGATTGCAATTGTTCTTCCAGATGTATTGTTTGTAAAAGATCCAGCAACGCAACTATTCGAATTAAACCTGTTTTCACCCCAGCTATTTGGAGCTATTGGTGGGACGATTGGATTCTTGGTCACCAACAGCATCTTGGCGACCATATTATTGGGAATGACCTTTTTTACTCTGGCCAGATTTTTGATCTAAATAAACCCCTGCTGAAATATTGGGGGGTTTTACTTTGGACCTATTAGAGGTATATTGAAAGCATGCGAATCTCTAGTAAAAGCAAAATTGCCTTCCAAATTCTGTTGGACATTGCAGCCCATACTGCACACGGCCGTGCCATTTCAATTCCGATCATGTGTCATCGGCACAAGCTGTCTCATTCTTATTTGGAGACTATCTTTTCTCAATTAAGGGTTGCTGGAATGATCAGAAGTCATCGTGGTCCTGGTGGTGGTTACTCTTTGAGTAAAGAATCAAAAGACATTTCCTTGTATGACGTTGTATGCCTAATGGGCGGAAATGAAATAGTTCGTGAGGATTTAGGCTCCATTTTTTGGTCTGATCTTGATAAACATATGAGTATTCAAATGCAGCAGATGACGCTATCTGAGGCATTGCAAAAGTTATCCATTACGATTGAGCAAAGTACAAAAGGCTTTAACCACGTTAAACCTAGTCACGTTACTCAGGTTCTAGCTATTCCACAAAAGAAGAGGGCGTTGAAGAAGGCTAAGCCACGCTTAGGTCCAAACTCAGTATTTGCATTTGGCAACTACCTAAAGACTTCTTGATATTCATCGTTGGCTTCAGCCCAACGAATGCATGGCTGAGTTAAAAGTCATACAACTTAGCCTCAGATCTACGAAGCGCGGCTACCGGTTATTCCCATTGTTATAAAGCGACCAGTCACCACTGATAGGCATTTATCGCTATAGAAATCTTGACGACTTTTATATTAGGGTAAATACTAATTTTGTATATATTTTTACAACAATCAAAAATCAATCGGAAATTAATTATTTCTATAGGTATATGATTTTTATAGAAAATTTACTAACCCTGAATTAAATATGTACATTAACCTTGACATTTCTAAGTGTATTTAATAGATTACATATGTAGTAATTGGAAACAGTGATTTTGGTCACTACCCTGCGTGCGGGGTTGCACGTTTAGTTAGTCTTTTCTATAGGGAGACGCAAACTATGTCAGATGGAAAAATGAGCCTTACCGGCCTGACGGAGGAACAATCAGAGGAGTTGCATCGGAATCTGATTCAGGGGACCCAGTTTTTTGGGATGATTGCAGCACTAGCACATTTGCTTGCTTATATTTATTCGCCTTGGCTTAAATAAGGAAAAGGGAGATCAATATGATTTACGGAAAAATGTGGACGGTAGTGAAGCCTACAGTTGGAGTTCCGATCATGCTAGCAGCAGTGGCAATCGGTTCTTTTAGTGTGCACTTAGCAATCTTGACTCATACAACTTGGGTTAGTGGTTTCTTAGAGGGTGGCGCCAAGACGGCGGCAGTAGCAACGGCACCCGCGGCACCGGTTAAAAAGTAAAGCGCTTTAGACCACTATCAAGGCTGGCTTAATACCAGCCTTTTTAGTTTCTACGATTACATAAAAACCATCAGCATTACTTCATGTATATCTATGCCACTAAGGTAGAATTTATTAAATGAAGCGAGTGACAAAAATGCTCATGCAGTCCTGGTCTAATCTTGGGCCTCGATATCTTCCCTTTGCGGATGCTGCTTCAGATGACTTACCTCTATCAAGATTACTAAGACTCTCTCTTTTTCAGGCCTCCTCAGGGATGGCATTGGTTTTGCTGGTTGGTACCTTAAACCGCGTGATGATTGTGGAGCTGCATGTGCCAGCTTCGATTGTTTCAGTGATGATTTCATTGCCAATCATCTTTGCCCCTTTTAGAGCTCTCATAGGCTTTCGTTCGGACAAACATAAATCGGCGTTTGGTTGGCGAAGAGTGCCCTTTATCTGGATGGGTACGCTAGTTCAATTTGGCGGACTATCCATCATGCCATTCGCATTGCTGGTTTTATCGGGCGCTGGCCAATCTGCACAAGCGCCAGTTTGGATTGGTTGGGCTGCCTCTGGCCTGGCATTTTTACTGGTAGGTGCTGGTATCCATATTACTCAGACAGTAGGCTTGGCCCTAGCGACAGATCTGGCGCCTGAAGTCGATCAGCCGAAAGTGGTTGGGTTGATGTACGTCATGCAGCTGCTTGGCATGATTGTGAGTGCGTTGGTATTTGGTTTGGCTTTAAATGAATTTAGCCCTGGCAAATTAATTCAGGTCATTCAAGCTGCTGCAATTATTACGCTGCTACTGAATGTCATCTCCTTGTGGAAACAAGAGCCTAGAGGTCAAGTAGAAAAGAAATCCTCTAGAGAGCCTTCGTTCTTAGATTCTTGGCGCACTTTTGCCCAAGGTGGCAACGCTAAAAGAAGGCTGATTGCTGTTGGGTTTGGAACGATGGCTTTTAGTATGAATGAAGTTTTACTGGAGCCTTATGGCGGGCAGATTTTAGGTATGAGTGTGAGTGATACCACCATGCTCACTGCAATCCTAGCGCTTGGGGGATTAATTGGATTCAGCTGGGCATCTCGTGTGCTTGGTAAAGGCACTGATCCGTTCTATATGGCCACTATTGGCGCACTAGTGGGTATTCCAGCATTTCTATTGATTGCGTTATCTGCACCACTGGCTTTGACGGTACTTTTCTTGTTAGGTACTTTTTTGATTGGTTTTGGCGGCGGCCTTTTCAGCCACGGAACTTTAACTGCAACGATGCAGTTGGCACCTTCCAATCAAAGGGGTCTTGCATTGGGGGCATGGGGCGCAGTGCAGGCAACTGCGGCCGGGATTGCAATTGGCCTGGGCGGGGTCATTCGAGATATTGTTGTTGCAATTGGCGCAACAAATTGGCTCCCTGAGGGGGTAATAGGCCCAGCCACAGGCTATTCTTTCGTATATTTCTTGGAAATTGGCCTATTGATTGCTACAATTTTTTCCATGACAACGCTTTTGCCGAAGAGGAAATAAAATCGCTTTTAGCCGTTGTATCTATTTTACGAAGTATGCGTTTTATTCGAGGAGACAGAGATGAATGTAACTGGAATTTTATTAACAGCTTGGGTAATTGTTTGCCTTATCACTCTTGCATCAATGGCAAAACGCCTTACTAGCAAATATAAGTAAAAGATTTACTTGAGACACCTCATGTTGATATGTGAGGTGTTTATCGTGGGCCAGATATTTTGTGCACCACATACTCCATCATGAAATTACAAATGAGTGCGGTGACTATGCCGGTCAGAACGGCGAGACCCGTTCCACTGATTTCGTAACCAAACTTAAACCCATAGCCAAACCCAATAATACTGGCAAGCAAGTAGGGGATGAAGCGCCAAAAATGAAATTTATTTTTGGTATTACTCATACTATCAACTACTCATGAGATGAGTTTAATTTTCTGTAGCACTTGCATAAACTTGGAGTGATAGCAGAAAGAAAATACCCGCCTAGGCCAATAACAAAGAGGGTGTATTCCTGATCTCGTATCGCTAGGATGAGACCAAGCAACATGATGAACAGAAAAGCTAGGCTAATAATTGTTTTGGAGAACATGTCTACCTTTTAATGTTGGGGTGAGTCAAAGTTGATATATAGGTTTAATTTTAGCGATTTTATAGGGGCTTCGGAATCAAATCCGCCGCACCTTGCGCTAGTAAATCTTGAGCCACAGCTAAGCCTAGTGCTTCTGCATCGGCAAGTGATTGCACTACTCCTTTGCCATTAGCCAGGCAAATGGCCTTGCCATCGGTACTAGCGACAAAAGAGCGGATTTGCAGTTGGTTTTGATCCCAAGTAGCGTGCGCTGCTAGGGGCACTTCACAAGAGCCTCCTAATTGACGAGAGACCATGCGCTCAGCAGATACTGCCAAGAGCGTGGGCATATCATTTAAGGGGGCTAACCAGTCTTTGATATGCGGGTGGGCACTCAAGGTCTCAATACCCAAGGCTCCTTGCCCAGCAGCCGGGGTATAGGGATCGTACGGCAAGAAGGCTCGAATACGACTCTCGAGTCCTAAACGCTTTAAACCAGCCGCCGCCAAAATAATAGCTTGGTACTCACCACGATCTAGCTTACCCATGCGGGTATCTAAATTACCGCGTAGTGGCTCAATCACTAGGTGAGGAAAACGGGCTCGTAGTACCGACTCACGGCGAAGGCTTGATGTGCCCACAATGGCACCCTTTGGCAAATCTTCCAAACTAGCATAGTCATTGGAGACAAAGGCATCCCTGGCATCTTCTCTAGCCATCACGCAAGTGAGATCAAAACCGTCTGGCATGACCATCGGGACATCTTTGAGCGAGTGGACTGCCAAATCTGCTCTGCCGTCTTCTAGGGCCGTTTCGAGCTCTTTGACAAACAGACCCTTACCGCCCACTTTAGATAAGGCCTTATCCAAAATCTGATCCCCCCGGGTAGTCATCCCCAGAATCTGGACATCACAGCCCGGATAGAGCTTTTGTAGGCAAGCTTGCAAGTGCTGGGCCTGCCACATGGCTAGGCGAGATTCGCGGGAGGCAATCACGAGGCGCTTGGGGGCCACAGGGGTAGTGCCAGAGGAGGAATTTAGGGTTTGGGACATAGCATTTAAATAAATACCGCTAATTTTTTTCTTAATCTAGAGGATATTACTAATAGGTAAGTGCAACATTAACATTTAGTTAGACTAAACTAAATTTGATCTTCAATAATAATTTGTCTTGGAATAGCAATGCCCCTGAACTTTCCTTTTACAGCAATTGTTTCACAAGCAGAAATGAAGCTAGCGATTACGCTGTGCACAATCGATCCCTTGATCGGTGGTGTTCTGATTTTTGGCGATCGCGGAACTGGAAAGTCCACCACTATTCGTTCCCTGGCGGCGCTATTGCCCTCCATGAAATCAATTGCTGGATGCCAGTACCACTGCAACCCAGAATCAAAAAATCTTTGTACCGAGTGTGAGGCAAAAATAGCGCAGGGCATCAAGTTAAAGGTAGAGAACATTGCTGTGCCGGTCGTGGACTTACCGCTTGGCGCGACGGAAGATAGGGTAGTCGGCGCATTGGATATTGAAAAAGCTCTGACACAAGGCATTAAATCTTTTGAACCAGGACTACTTGCAAAAGCTAATCGTGGTTATTTGTACATCGATGAAGTTAACTTACTCGAAGATCACTTAGTTGATCTATTGATTGACGTAGCTGCTTCCGGTGAAAATATTATTGAGCGTGAGGGCTTAAGTATTCGTCATCCTGCGCGCTTTGTATTGATTGGCAGTGGTAATCCTGAAGAGGGTGAGTTGCGCCCACAGATGCTTGATCGCTTTGGTCTATCTACCGAAGTAAGGACACCTAGTGACTTTAAAGAGCGAGTAGAGATCATTAAAAGACGTGATGAATTTGAAAAAAATCCAGAACTCTTTATTGCTAAGTGGAGTAAAGCAGAAGAAGAGTTCAAGAAAAAAATTCTGAAGTCTCAAAAACTGTTAGATAAAGTCGAAGTAGACGATAGCTTGCTGGAGGTTGCTACCAAACTCTGTGCCCATTTAGGAACCGATGGCTTAAGAGGTGAGTTGACCCTATTAAGAGGAGTTAGAGCCTTAGCTGCGTTTGAGGGTAAGAAGAAGGCCAATCTCGATCACCTGAAAAAAATTGCTCCCCTTGCTCTTGGTCATCGATTACGACGTAATCCACTTGATGATAGTTCTTCAGGAGCGCGTATTGATCGTGCTATGCAAGAGTTCTTTGCAACAAAGTGAAACCAGATCAGACAGCTTGGTTTGATGCCAATTTAATTGCTATTTTGGTGGCAATTAATCCTAGGGGTCTCAAGGGAGTTACGGTCAAAAGTCAATTTGGCCCAGTAAGAGATGCATGGCTTGGGTATGCAAAGGATTTGTCTGCAGCGTGCGGCATGCAAATACTCAAAGCTCCCGCCAATATTTCAGCAGAGCAACTCATGGGTGCATTGGATATTGAGGCTAGCCTTCAGGCAGGCTCATTAATCATGAGTAAGGGTCTTTTAAAGAGAGTAGAGGGCAATCTCCTTTTGCTCCCCATGGTAGAGCGCATGGATTTACAGGCCATTGCGCTGATCTCCCAAGCTCTTGATGAAAAAAATACTGTTGATGGGGATACTCATTTTGGAGTGATTGCATTTGATGAGTCCGACAGTGCGGATGAGTTTATTAGTCCACGACTTTTAGATAGATTGGCCTTTGAGCTTTACTTAGATCAATTTGCCATGGCTGATATCAGCCAATCTCTTGAGGTTGACGCGCAGGATATTCATGAGGCAAGAAAGCTTTTACCTTCAGTTAAGTGTGATGATGAGTATGTCGAGGTAATGACAAAAGCAGGCCTTAGTCTTGGCGTGATCTCCTTAAGGGCCAATCTATTTGCGCTAGAGACGGCAAAAACCTTGGCTGCATTGAGAGGTTTGCAGGAGGTTGGTCAGAGTGAGGTGATTGATGCTGCACGTTTGGTATACACCCCCTCTAAGCGTATGCAAATTCCTCCCGAGATGGAGCAGAATGATCAAGCGGATCAAAATACCGATGATCATCAAGATGACCGCGATTCGGAACAGCAACCTGAAGATCCTCAAAATGAGCCAGAAACATCGGATCAGCAGAATCAGGAGCAGCCATCTAAAGAGGATCTAGAAGACATTATTGTAGAGGCCGTTAAGGCTTCAATTCCGCCTCAGTTTTTACGTCAAGTGAAACAAAGTACGCGGTCTGGTAAGTCTGCTTCAAACAGCTCAGGAAAGTCGGGAGCCGTTCAGAAAAGCTTCTTCAGTGGAAGGCCGCTCAGTTCTTCTAAGGGCAGGCCCAATGATGGCAGACGTCTCGATATTCTCAAAAGCATTAGAGCGGCGATACCTTGGCAGCGATTACGAGGCATGGCGCTTAGTGATAGTCAGCAGAAAACAGTCCGCAGCAAGATCGACTTTAGATCAGAAGACCTTCACATTAAGCAGTATTTAAGAAGGCGAGGGACCGTTACTATTTTCTTGGTTGACGCCTCTGGATCTTCTGCAACGCAGCGTTTGGCTGAAGCCAAAGGCGCTTTAGAAGAATTATTAGCTGAGTGCTATATCCGGCGCGATGAGGTTGCCATGGTTTCAATGCGAGGAGCTAAAGCAGAAATTGTTCTACCGCCTACACGATCACTCGCTAGAGCCAAAAGAAATTTAGCAACTCTTCCAGGTGGAGGGGGCACACCTCTGGCTGCAGGTTTTCGGGCTGCAAATGAGATGGCCATTTCGCTTGAGCGCAAAGGTTTAACGCCCATTATTGTCATCATGAGTGATGGTAAGGCCAATGTGAATCTCAATGGTGTTGGAGGAAGGGCGGGCGCTCACAGTGACGCTTTGATGGCGGCCAAAGAATTGCGTCTTAAAAACCATCGACTTTTGTTTGTCGATACCTCGCCTAAGCCAGAGGTGTTGGCTCAAGAATTATCTAGTGCTATGGCTGCACAATATTTTCCATTGCCATTTACGAGCTCTGGTAAAAAAATATCGCAGGCAGCGATTCAGCTGGCAAATTATTAATGTATTTTCTTTTGCGATAATTTCTTAAGAACTTTTTGACCTCTGAAATAAGCATTGGCAAAAAGTCCTAAGCCAGCAAGAACACCTAAACCCAACAAGATATTAACTACTGTGGACATGGCTTCCCCCTTGTTCGTGTAAAGCTTCTTTAATTAATTCAAGAGCAAGTTTTTCATTCCCTTCATGAAACATATGCCCTCCTTTAATTTCAATCATCTTTGCTTGATTGAAAAACTCCTGAATCACTTGACGTAAAGCTGGTGCTGGAATCCAGCCATCATCTTCGGTCAAGATGAAAGTCAGTTCAGACTTAATTTGACTGCATTGCTCAAGTAGGCCTGGTATATCCGTACCTGCCATGAAGCTCATAGATCCATTGAGATGATGAGCATTCTTAAATAAGGTTTTGTATCTCTCTCGCTTCTCAGCATCGAGCTTGGTATTGGTTGAGTCAATGAGGCTATCGATCATTTTGGTGTGAGGTAGGAGGTCACTCAGTACGGCAGTAAAGAATGAGGAAGTCACTATCGGATTTAAAAATGGCGCGACAAATTTATGATAAAAACTCGGCAAACTAATGAGCGATGGATTTAGGCCCACAATGGTTTTTGCTTGCTTGTTTTTGAGCGTGTAACTCAGAGCTAAGGTAGCTCCTGCTGAGTGACCGATGATGTGGTCGAAATACTCAATCTTGAGAGCCTCTCTGAGTTCTGAGAGCTTGTCAGCTAGAGCATCTAGGTTGAGATCTTTCTTGCCATGATTTTTGGTGAATCCATGACCCGGCAGATCGGGCGCAATTACGGTGTAATTTTTTGCCAGCTCGGTAAATAAATTTCCCCAGGTATGAGCGGAGGATCCAGTGCCATGAAGAAGAAGGACATGAACAGGTGAGTTGCCTGCAATTTGCACGTGCCAAGATAAATCTCCAGTCTGAATAGTGCGGCTGAAGGATCTATTGGGCCAATTTTCTGGAATTCCAGTAAGCATCTTCTTTAAAAACCATTCTTTATCAGGGTAAACCCTTGTATTTTGGTTTGACAGTGACAGAAATAGTGTCTATATTTTTTTACATAGTAAATTGTATTTTAAATTAGACAAAGAAACCTATTTCTTTTAAAGGGGTAAAAGCCATGTCACCCATCAAGCATTTAGAGAGAGCTCTTGAGCACGCCTTGAAATCTCATGAGTCAGACAAGGGTCCAGCGCTACTGAGTAAAGCAATTCGGCACGCAGTATTTCCGGGGGGTGCGCGCATTCGACCTCAGCTCACTTTAGCAGTAGCCCAAGCTTGTGGCAATGATGATCCACAGTTGTCGATGGCTAGTGCGATTGCGGTGGAGATGATTCATTGCGCCTCTCTGGTACATGATGACTTACCTTGTTTTGATGATGCAGATATGCGTCGCGGTCAAACTTCAGTCCATAAAGAATACGGCGAAAGACTGGCAGTGCTGTCCGGTGATGCACTCATTGTGATGGCGTATCAAACGATTGCCGCAGCCTCAAGACGATCTTCTCAGCGCTTAGCACCGATCATTCAAACTATTTCACAAGGTGTCGGTGCTCCATTTGGGATCATCGCTGGACAGGCTTGGGAATGTGAGAATCAAGCAGTTCTGAGTGACTATCAGAGAGCAAAAACTGGTGCGTTATTTTCTGCAGCAACGGCAGCGGGTGCTCAAGCAGCAGGGTCAGACGCTGAGACATGGAAAGGCTTAGGTGAGTGGCTTGGAGAAGCATACCAAGTTGCGGATGACATTCGCGATGTACTCGGTGATGCACAGTTTCTTGGAAAGCCTTCTGGACAAGATCAAGAACATCATCGCCCAAGCTCAGCTAAAGAGTTGGGCTTAAATGGCGCCGTCGAACATTTTGATCTTCTCGTTAGCAAGGCAATTGGCTCTATTCCTAATTGTCCAGGTGATGGCTATCTCAAGAAACTGGTTACTTTTGAAGCTGAAAGACTATTGCCTTCCTCTTGGTTTGAGCGCGGAGAAAGACAAGTCGCGATTGCCGTTCAAAGACAAGCAGCTTAAAAAACACTTTGTAAGAATGGCCCAAACTCAATCTCTGTCGATTCCAGATAGTCAACACGACTACAGTCTTTGGGAGAGGCTTTGTATTCTTCGAGATCGGTTGATTGCAGACACTCGATTTCAAAATCGTGTTGCAAAAATTCCTTTCTTAAAAAATATTGCCAAGAAAAGAGCGAATCAATTATTTGATGTCATGGCTGGATTTGTGTACACACAAATACTTCTCTCATGCGTACGTTTAAATCTCTTTAATCTTTTAAAAGATGGCCCATTAGATTTAGTGGATATTAAAAAGAGTTGTAGTCTTGATGCGATCCCTTTAAAAAAATTATTGGATGCCGCTGTCTCGATTCAATTGTTAGAGATACGTTCGCAGCAACGATATGGCTTGGGTACATTAGGCGCTCCGATGGTGGGTAACACTGCGCTATCTGCCATGATCGAACACCATACTGTTCTCTATGAAGATCTGCGTGATCCACTGCTGCTTCTATCTGGTGACGTTGAAATTAAGAAGATGGAGAAATTTTGGCCTTATGTTTCTCCTGATCAACAAGATCAAGAGGCATTGAAAGATAAAGAGCGTGTCAAGAATTATTCTGATTTGATGTCAGCTTCTTTGCCATTAGTGGCAGACCAAGTAGTAGATGCATATGATTTTTCTCAGCATCAATGCTTAATGGATGTTGGTGGTGGACAAGGAACGTTTTTAAAGCGGGTTTTCTCAAGCGCTCCAGAACTGCAAAGAAAACTATTTGACCTTCCAGGTGTTGCTAACCTGGCTAAAGATAATTTTTTAGTCGCTCCCGATCATCAGAGTATTGAGGTGCACTCAGGAGATTTTTTCAAAGACTCACTGCCAACTGGCGCAGATTTGATTACCTTAATACGCGTGATTTTTGACCACGATGATGAGCGAGTCAAAATTCTATTAAGGTCAATATTCCAGGCTTTGCCTGCGAGTGGCAAGCTATTGGTAGCAGAGCCGATGGCCGATACACCCGAGCACCCCGCCATGGGGCATGCCTATTTCGGCTTCTATTTACTAGCTATGGGTAGGGGCAGACCCAGAACTATTCAAGAAATTAGCAATTTAGCGGTACACGCTGGATTTAAGGGAGTAGAAGTATTGCGCTGCAGCATGCCAATTAATGCCCAAGTTTTACTAATTAGTAAATAAATCAGGGTAATTACTAATGACTAGAACTCTATTAGTGTATAAATTAGTTTACATAAAGAGAGTAAATTAAAATATACATATGCTGAGTCAACTACATTCAACCGCCGTTTTGCTTGAGTCCCCCCGGGAACTCAGGCTCAAACGTCTTTTGTTGGATGAACCAACAGATGCAGATGTAGTCGTGCAAATTGAATGGAGTGGCATCAGCACAGGAACTGAAAAGATGCTGTGGAATGGAACGATGCCCGATTTTCCAGGAATGGGTTACCCCTTAGTGCCTGGTTATGAATCGGTCGGAAGAGTGACTAGAGCCGGGAAAAATTCTAAGTTAGATCTTCATCAACGAGTGTTTGTGCCCGGCGCGAAATGTTTTGGAGATGTCAAAGGTTTATTTGGTGGAGCTGCATCTCATGTTGTAGTGCCAGGTGACAGAGTAGTCGCACTCCCAGAAGCCATTGGTGAAGAAGGTGTTTTATTAGCGCTAGCAGCAACAGCCTATCACGTCACTCAAGGTAAAAAAGCATTGCAGCCTGATCTCATAGTAGGTCATGGTGTATTGGGAAGACTCATTGCCAGAATCGCTGTGCTGTTAGGTCATAAGCCTGTGGTTTGGGAGATTGATACAGATCGTATGGGCGGTGCGGAAGGTTACACCGTTCTACATCCTTGCGATGATCAAGAAAATAAATACAAAAATATTTGTGATGCTAGCGGACAAGTAAGCGTCTTGAATAAATTAATTAGCCAATTGCAATTTGGTGGCGAGATTACGCTCGCAGGTTTTTACGATAAAGACATTCAGTTTAATTTCCCCAAGGCATTTATGAAGGAAGCTAAATTCCGGATTGCTGCACAGTGGGCCCCTCAAGATTTACTAGATGTAAAACAACTTATTGCACATGGAAAGTTAAGCCTCAGTGGCTTGATTACCCATCATCGCAAGCCGTCTTCAATTGATGAAGTCTATCGGACTGCATTTGAAGATCCTAGCTGTCTCAAAATGGTTGTTGATTGGAGAGAAGCATTATGAATGCGCCAAATGTCCCAAAAGAAATCACAATTCAATTTGCACAATTGAAAAAAGAGGCTGCAATTGAACCTGATAAGGTTCATACCGGCGAAATCAAAAAAGAGACTCAGATCATTGCCATTTATGGCAAGGGCGGAATTGGTAAGAGCTTTACGCTTGCCAACTTGTCCTACATGATGGCTCAACAGGGCAAGAAAGTGTTGCTCATTGGTTGCGACCCGAAAAGCGATACCACCTCATTACTCTTTGGTGGAAAAGCCTGCCCAACCATTATTGAGACCTCCTCTAAAAAGAAATTGGCTGGAGAAGAAGTCAAGATTGGGGATGTTTGCTTTAAACGAGATGGCGTGTATGCCATGGAGCTTGGTGGCCCAGAGGTGGGTAGGGGCTGTGGTGGTCGCGGAATCATCCACGGTTTTGAAACCTTAGAAAAACTAGGCTTCCATGATTGGGGTTTTGATTATGTCTTGCTTGACTTCTTGGGTGACGTAGTCTGCGGCGGCTTTGGATTGCCTATCGCTAGAGATATGTGTCAAAAAGTAATTGTTGTTGCTAGTAACGACCTGCAATCCTTGTATGTTGCTAACAACGTTTGCTCCGCAGTCGAATATTTCCGTAAATTAGGTGGCAATGTGGGCGTGGCAGGTATGGTCATCAATAGAGATGATGGTACTGGTGAGGCAACAGCCTTTGCAGAGCAGGTTGGGATTCCAGTCCTTTCTGTGATTCCTGCAAATGATGACATTCGCAGAAAGAGTGCGAGCTATGAAATTATTGGCAAGCCTGATTCTCAGTGGGGCCCTCTCTTTGAAGGTTTAGCAAGCAATGTTGCTGCGGCACCGCCTGTTAGACCTAAGCCGATGACTCCAGATGACTTGCTGGGTTTATTTGCGGCTAATCAAGTCGGTAGAGATGTAGTTCTTGAGCCTGCAACGATTTTTGACATGGTTGGCAAAAATGAAGTTATTAAGCCAACCCTCGAAGTGATTTACGACAAAGCTTAAAGAGCGAACTCATCGTGCAATCCAATAAAGTCATCCCGATACAAGACCAGACAAATAATACGTCTGGGATTTCCTGCCACTCGGGGGCGGAGGATTTATTAGCGGCTGCTAAATCAGCCAATAAGAGTGAAATCTTAGGTCAGTACGCCAAAGACTATCCAAAGGGCCCGCATGATCAGCCGCAAAGCATGTGTCCAGCATTTGGATCATTGCGCGTTGGCTTGAGAATGCGTCGGACAGCGACAATCTTGTCGGGATCCGCTTGTTGCGTATACGGCTTGACCTTTACTTCTCATTTTTATGGTGCGCGCCGAAGTGTTGGCTATGTGCCATTTAACTCCGAGTCATTGGTTACCGGAAAACTTTTCGAAGATATTCGAGATGCGGTATACAAGGAAGCGAATCCAGAGCTTTATGATGCGATTGTCATCATCAATCTATGTGTTCCGACTGCTAGTGGTGTGCCACTGCAGCTGCTGCCAAAAGAAATTAATGGCGTACGCATTATCGGTATTGACGTTCCAGGCTTCGGTGTGCCAACCCATGCAGAAGCAAAAGATGTTTTAGCAAGCGCCATGTTGCGTTATGCCCGCACAGAAATTGAAAGCGGCCCAGTTTCTGCGCCACGCAATGGAGTTTCCGATAAGCCTACTATCACCTTGTTGGGTGAGATGTTCCCAGTTGACCCAATTAGTATCGGCATGATGTTAGAACCAATGGATTTGGCGGTTGGTCCTGTAGTACCAACTCGAGAATGGCGTGAACTCTACCAAGCCATGGATTCCAAAGTAGTGGCTGCAATACATCCTTTTTATACCGCTAGCATTCGTGAGTTTGAAAGTGCTGGTCGCGCAATCGTAGGATCAGCACCAATTGGATATGAAGGTACAGCGCAGTGGCTCGAGAATATCGGAGCTGCCTCTGGTGTTAGTACAGCAAAAATTGGGAATGCAAAAGACAAGTTTTTACCGATGATCCAAACGGCACTCAAGGCCAAGCCGATCAAAGGTAGGATCACCCTTAGTGGCTACGAAGGTTCAGAGTTATTGGTAGCCCGTTTATTAGTTGAGAGTGGGGCAGATGTTCGTTATGTTGGTAGTGCATGTCCAAAAACAGCTTGGAGCAGTAGCGACCTAGATTGGCTAGAGCAGCATGGTGTGCATGTACAGTATCGCGCATCTCTCGAGCAAGATCTTGCTGCTATGAAAGAGTTTGAGCCAGATCTGGTGATCGGTACAACCCCGGTTGTACAAAAAGCCAAAGAATTAGCAATTCCTTCTCTGTATTTCACGAACTTGATTTCTGCAAGACCATTAATGGGAGCAGCTGGTGCTGGCTCATTAGCTCAAGTCATTAATGCTGCCCTAGCAAATCAAAATCGCTTTGATGCGATGAACTCCTTCTTTGAAGGTGTTGGTAAAGATCATGCAACGGGTGTTTGGGAGTCTGTGCCCGTCGATCGTCCTGAATTTAAAGCGGATGTAAGACGTCGCATGGAAAAAGCGAAGGCCAAGCAAAAAGCTGAGGAGATGGGCTAATGCTAGTTCTTGATCACGATCGCGCTGGCGGCTATTGGGGTGCAGTATATGTTTTCACTGCTGTGAAGGGTTTGCAGGTGGTGATTGACGGTCCTGTTGGCTGCGAAAACTTACCTGTGACATCCGTATTGCATTACACCGATGCTTTACCTCCGCATGAGCTGCCTATCGTAGTAACGGGTTTAGCTGAGGAGCAGTTGGGTAGAGAGGGCACAGAAGAATCAATGAAGCGTGCCCATAAAGTATTGGATCCGGATTTACCTGCGGTAGTAGTCACAGGATCGATTGCTGAAATGATTGGCGGCGGTGTGACTCCAGAGGGCACAGGGATTAAGCGCTTCTTACCCAGAACAATTGATGAAGACCAGTGGCAATGCGCAAATCGTGCCATGAATTGGTTATGGACAGAGTACGGTCTTAAAAAAATCCCAGAACGTAAAAGAGTTGCTGGCGAAAAGCCGAGAGTCAATATTATTGGTCCTTGCTATGGCAGCTTTAACTTATATAGTGATTTAGCCGAAATACGACGCCTCATTGAGGGTATCGGTGCAGAAGTCAATATGGTATTCCCGCTTGGATCGCATCTTGCCGATGTTCCCAAGCTAGCTGATGCCGATGTCAACGTTTGTATGTATCGTGAATATGGACGTTTACTTTGTGAAACTTTAGAGCGCCCTTATCTACAGGCTCCAATTGGCATGCAATCTACAACGGCTTTCCTAAGAAAGTTGGGCGAGCTCTGTGAACTCGATGTAGAAGAGTTTATTGAAAAAGAAAAACACACCACACTCAAGCCTATTTGGGATTTATGGCGCTCTGTTACTCAGGACTTTTTTGGCACCGCCAGTTTTGCCATTGTTGCTAATGAAACCTATACCCGAGGAATTCGAAATTTCCTCGAAGAGGAAATGGGACTTCCTTGTAATTTTGCAGTTCCTAGGATGCCAGGTAATAAAACAAATAACGTTGAGATTCGTGAACTAGTGCAGAAGAAAACACCGCTAGTGATGTTTGGAAGTTATAACGAGCGCATGTATGGCAGTGAAATCGGCGCACGTTTTTCCTACATTCCTGCTTCATTCCCTGGAGCAATTATTCGTCGGCATACCGGTACCCCTTTTATGGGCTATGCAGGTTCGGTCTATTTGATCCAAGAAGTTTGTAACTCTCTGTTTGATGCCTTATTCAATATTCTCCCGCTAGGTTCAGAGATGGATAAGGTTGATAAAACACCTGCCAAAGTACAGAGCTCAATTAAGACGATGCCTTGGGAGCAAGAAGCGCAAACGCTACTCAATAAGTTAATTAGCAATCAACCTGTGCTAACTCAAATCTCTGCAGCCAAAAGAATGCGAGATGAGGCAGAGCTTGAGGCACGTAAACAGAATATCGAAAGAGTCACAGTAGATTGTGTGCAGAAGTCATCGTTCTCCATTACAGCGGGAGAGGTTGTATGAGCTCAGCACAAAGAAATTACCCTGACCAAGGGTTAAACCAATATGACTTTTCCAGGTCATATCCTCAAATCTACAGGGGTGATGTAGAAAAGACCGCAAGGTCAGTTTCAAGGAGTTGTCATCATGAGTGAAAACAGATCTATATCTGGGCTTACCGATGCAGAGGCTCAAGAATTCCATGCATTTTATGTGCAAGGTCTTTTAGGGTTTGTTGCTATCGCAGTCGTCGCGCACATACTTGTATGGGCATGGCGTCCATGGTTCTTTTGATGCAGTAGTAAGTACATAGTAAATAGCGCAGCTAAAAGGAGTAGTGAATATGAAGACCAATACAGATTTAATCAATAAAAATGATTTTCAGGACACCATGTCCTTCAAGTTCATTTTCTTAGTTAGTTATGTGGTGATCTTTATCGTTGCCCTCATTTTGGTTGTGTTGCCTTCCTCTCAGAAAAGTTGGTTATTTTCCGAATCTGACGGTGCATCATTTTTAAAGTCAGTTGAGTCAGGCGTTTACAGCTTTATGTCTTACTTAAATTAGGAGAAATATTATGTGGAGAGTATGGAAGTTATACGACCCGTTACGTGCGATGGTTGCACAGGGCGTTTTTCTTTTTGCTTTGGCGGCCATGATTCATCTCATTTTATTGAGCACAGTTCAATACAAATGGTTGGATGGAATGAGTCAAGAGCAGTACAAAGCAGCAATCTCAGCAGCGAAGAAGTAATTAGAAGTGAAAACCGTAGACGAATATCTAGAAATAGCCATTCGTCTACGTACGATTAATTTATTTTGAGAAAAATTCTCATTATGTTAGGAGCACAAAATGGCCATGCTCAACTTTGAAAAGAAATACCGCGTTCGCGGTGGAACCCTCATTGGTGGAGATCTTTTTGATTTCTGGGTAGGTCCTTTTTATGTTGGATTTTTTGGTGTAACAACCATATTTTTCGCATTCTTAGGTACCGCGATGATTTTATGGGGCACTTCTCAGATGGGAGTCTGGAATATCTGGCAAATCAATATTGCTCCGCCAGACCTTAAATATGGACTTGGGGTAGCGCCATTAATGGAGGGCGGATTGTGGCAGCTGATTACCATTTGTGCCTTAGGTGCTTTTGGATCCTGGGCGATGCGCGAAGTTGAGATCTCACGCAAACTGGGTATGGGCTTACATGTACCGGCTGCTTTTAGTATGGCGATCTTTGCTTACTTCACGCTAGTGGTCATCAGACCTATTTTGATGGGTGCATGGCATTTTGGTTTTCCGTATGGAATCCTCAGCCACTTAGATTGGGTGTCGAATACTGGTTATCAGTATCTACACTTTCATTACAACCCTGCACATATGATTGCAGTGACATTGTTCTTTACAACAACACTAGCGCTGTCATTGCATGGCGCATTGATTTTGTCATCAACCAATCCTCAACCTGGGCATACGGTTAGAACACCAGAGCACGAAGACACATTCTTTAGAGATATTGTGGGTTACTCCGTTGGAACACTGGGTATCCATCGCTTAGGTTTATTTCTAGCTCTAGCAGCAGTATTTTGGAGCGCAGTATGTATTGTCATTAGCGGACCATTTTGGACTAAAGGATGGCCGGAGTGGTGGACATGGTGGTTGAATTTACCAATCTGGGGATAGTTTTAGCTCAATTGAAAATGCGGAGAGCATGATGGAATATCAAAACCTATTTACACAAACGCAAGTAACCGGCCCCGCTAGTCATGGCGTTCCTATTAACGCATACGATATGCGCGAAAGAACTAAAACCATTGGCTTTAGTCATCTCATGGGGCGACTGGGTAATGCACAACTAGGCCCCATCTACCTTGGGCGCCTTGGTGTCGCATCATTGATGTTTGGTATGACTGCCTTTTTCATTATTGGCATGAATATGCTGGCGCAAGTGAACTGGAATCCACTACAGTTTGTGAAAAAACTATTCTGGTTATCGCTTGATGCACCGGCCCCTAAATATGGACTGACATTTCCGCCATTGAATGAAGGGGGTTGGTGGTTAATTGTGGGCTTATTCACCACAATCTCCATTATGTTGTGGTGGTTGCGTACCTTCCGTAGGGCGCAAGCATTGGGAATGGGTACCCACGTACCTTGGGCATTTGCTTCTGCCATTTGGTTATTTCTAGTACTCGGCTTATTCCGTCCAGTATTGATGGGCAGCTGGAGTGAAGGCGTTCCCTTTGGAATCTTCTCTCACCTAGATTGGACATCTGCTTTATCCATTCGTTATGGAAATCTGTTTTACAACCCATTTCACATGCTCTCAATTGTTTTCCTCTATGGTTCAGTGCTGTTGTTTGCAATGCACGGTGCAACCATTCTTGCGGTAAGCCGCTTTGGTGGTGAACGAGAGATTGAACAGATTGTTGATCGCGGAACCGCATCTGAAAGAGCTGCGTTGTTCTGGAGATGGACGATGGGCTTTAATGCAACCATGGAATCTATCCATCGTTGGGCTTGGTGGTTTGCAGTCTTAACTCCATTGACTGGCGGTATTGGAATCTTGTTAACCGGTACGGTAGTGGAGAACTGGTATTTATGGGGAGTAAAACACAATATTGCTCCTGCCTATCCAGCGATTTATGGGACTGTAGCTGACCCAGCTTTGAAAGCACCGGCAGCCCCAGTAGCTAAAGGGGACAAAAAATGAAAAATTTGACTCATAAAATTTCGATTGCATTGAGTATCTTTGCAATGGTGACATTGACGGCCTGCGAAAGACCGCCGATAGACGCAAAGCAAACGGGCTATCGTGGAACTGGTATGGATCAAATCAATAATCCACGTACTGATGAACAGTTAGCCAAGATCAATGAGATGCCAGCGGCACTACCTTCATCACCAGATGGTCCAAAGGCAGGGGCGGTCTATAAGAACGTCAAGGTCTTGAATAATCTGAGCGCTGCTCAATTTAGTACCTTTATGGTTTCTATGACTGCTTGGGTTGCGCCTAATGAGGGTTGTGCTTACTGTCATAACGTTCAAAATTTTGCTGATGACTCGCTTTATACCAAAAACGTTGCTAGAAGAATGATTCAGATGAATCAAAGTATTAACGGTAATTGGGGCGATCACGTTAAGACTACCGGGGTAACCTGCTACACCTGTCACCGTGGCAATAATGTTCCGCAAAACGTTTGGTTTAATCCTGTTGAAAAACGGGGTGGCAATATGTTGGGTAATGCTAATGGTCAAAATGATCCGCAAAAAACAAATGGCTATTCTTCATTACCGAATCAGCCCTTTGCCAGTTACTTTGTAGCCAATGCTGGTGCCGCTCGCATCATTGGGGATACGGCATTACCTACAGGTAACAAAGGATCCTTGCAAAGCACTGAGAATATTTATGGTGTGATGTCACATATGTCCCATTCGCTGGGAGTGAACTGCACCTATTGCCATAACAGTCGTGCATTTAATAGTTGGGAAGAGAGCACTCCACAACGTATCCAGGCTTGGCAAGGAATTCAGATGCTGAAAGATGTCAATACGACCTTTATCAGTCCTTTGGCTTCCATATCGCCTGTGCACCGGAAGGGGCCTGATGGTGATGTTGGTAAAGCAAACTGTGCAACTTGTCACCAGGGTGTTAATAAACCACTTTTAGGCAAGAGTATGTTGCAAGATTACCCATTCTTGGCTCCGAGTAACAACAAGCCAAAAGATGGCAATCAACTTGCTAAGAACTAATGACCAAATCTCCATCAATCAATCTGATCGATGGAGATTTAATTTAAAGGGCGCTTGATGGACCAAAAGGTCGATCACTTTAAGATTCCAGAAAATGTAGTGGCATATAGCCATGTCAATAATTCTGAGCGCGCTTTGGTGATTGGCGCAGGATTTGGCGGCCTTGCGGTAGCTATTCGATTGGCACTCAAAGGCTACGATGTTCAGGTCCTTGAAAGACTCGGCAGCGCAGGTGGGCGTGCATATGTTCATCGTCGTAATGGATTCACATTCGATGCGGGTCCAACCATCATTACTGCACCATTCTTATTAGAAGAGTTATGGGATATGTGCGGTAAAAAGATGTCAGATGATGTTGACCTTCGGGCAATGGATCCTTTTTACCAAATTCGCTTTGCTGATGGACGTGTTTTTAACTACACCGGCGACTTGGAGCGCATGAAAGTAGAAGTCGCTAAATTTAGTCCAAAAGACCTACCGGGCTATCTCCGATTTTTAGATGAAGCAGAAAGTTGCTATAAGCTGGCCTTTGAAGACCTGGGCGATGTTGCATTTGATAATGTTCAGGACTTGGTAAAAGCCATGCCTAATTTAATTAAGATGCGCGCTTGGAAGAGTTTGTATAGCGTGGTAGCAAAGTATATTAAAGACCCGCAATTACGTGAAGTAATGAGTTTTCATCCTCTATTGATTGGCGGAAATCCTTTTTCTGTCAGCTCTGCTTATGCACTGATTAACTCTCTAGAGCGTAAATGGGGGGTTCATTCCGCCATGGGTGGGACGGGCTCCATCATTAAAGGAATGGTTGGTTTATTAAACGGCTTAGGCGTAAGCATCCGTTATGCAAGTACCGTCAAGAAAATCAATATTGTTGACAATAAAGTCACTGGTGTGACCTTGGAAAATGGCGACGTTTTATACGCCAATAAAGTGGTATCCAATGCTGATACTGCTTGGACCTATAAAAATCTCATTGATCCTGAATATCGTAAAGTATGGACAGATAAAAAAATTGAAAATGGTAAGTACTCAATGAGTTTATTTGTTTGGTACTTCGGGACCAAAAAGCAATATCCTCAAGTGCCACACCATATGATGTTATTAGGTGAGCGCTATAAAGAATTATTAAACGATATCTTTAAGCGCCATCATTTGGCTAAAGATTTTAGTCTCTACTTACATCGTCCTACTGCTACAGACCCTAGTTTGGCTCCAGAGGGCTGCGATACTTTCTACGTCTTGTCGCCAGTGCCGCACTTAGATAGCGGAACTGATTGGAGCGAAGTGGCAGAGTCATACAGAAAATCAATTGCCAAAATGCTAGGCGAAACTGTTTTACCCGGTTTAGAAGAGAATCTGGTGGAATCATTTGTGATGACGCCACAAGACTTTCAGGATCGACTGCTTTCTTATAAGGGTGCTGCATTTGGCCTTGAGCCACTCTTGACGCAGAGTGCTTGGTTCAGACCCCATAATCGCAGTGAAGATATTGAAGGCCTCTATATGGTTGGTGCAAGTACGCACCCAGGGGCTGGAATTCCGGGAGTCTTGTCTTCTGCAAAAGCACTGGATTCACTTATTACTCCCGCAAAAATGGTATCCAATCATGCTAGATAGAGCGATTACCTCTGAATATGGATTTCAGATAGATTTAGAGACTTGCGAGAATCTGATGCGGGATGGTTCCAAATCCTTTTTTTCTGCAGCCAGAATACTTCCAACGAAGATTCGTGATTCAGCCATAGCCTTGTATGCTTTTTGTCGCATGCTTGATGATATGGTGGATGATCAACACGCCCCTGAGGATGTGATTAAGCAAATCGAATATCGTCTTGATCGTATCTATGCACAAAATCCAGTAGATATTCCGGCTGACAGAGCTTTAGCGATTGTGGTCTCACGGTTTTTAATTCCCCGTGACATATTAGAAGCCTTGGTGGAAGGTTTTAGATGGGATCGCACTGGGCGTCAGTATCAAACAATTGATGAGCTGTGTGACTATGCCGCAAGAGTTGCCTCGACAGTAGGCGCAATGATGACCCTCATCATGGGCGTACGCGACCGCGATATCTTAGAGCGTGCATGTGAACTTGGTTTAGCAATGCAGCTCACCAATATTGCTCGGGATGTAGGTGAAGATGCCAGAAATCATCGCTTATATTTACCAAGAGAGTGGCTTAAAGCTGAAAATATTGATCCAGATGCTTGGTTACAAAATCCAGTGTTTAACGATGCAATCTCCAGAGTGATTCAAAGACTCATATCTCAAGCAGATGACATGTATAAGCGCGCTTCATATGGCATCGTTGGCTTACCACGCAACTGTCGTTCCGCCATTTCTGCTGCCAGCTTAATTTACTCAGAGATTAGTCGACAAATTGAGCGGCAAGGGCTTGATAGCATCAGCAATAGGGCAGTAGTTTCTAAGCGGAAAAAAATATTGCTATTGCTAAAGTCTTTGCAATCGACTATCTATAGCTCAAAATTAAATCATAGCCTCAGTAAAATTCCATCAATTCAATTTCTAGTGGATGCGGTTGAGCCTGAGGCGCCTTATGCTCACTACAGTGGTTCAGTAGAAGATCGGTTGATTTGGGTTGTTGGGCTGATGGAAAAGATTGAGCGGCGCAAAGTACAGTCCTACAACTCCCTAGCCCAGCATTAACAATATTCCCGCACTGCCAATTTAAAACAGGCGAGTTGGGTTTCTGGGCATTCTCCAGGGCAGCATCAATTGCACAATATTAGACTCTAAGCGCTTGACATTGAGTGTCTCATGCATTGAAACGACCTCTTCACCCAGTAAGTGGGATTGGATCATTGAGCGCGCATAAAAGGGCGTGTCTTCATAGGTATTCAGAAGGGTGACACTAGGCTCTCCCCCGGATTGTTCGGAACGCATATTGCGTTTGATGCCCCAGCCCGTTTTTCGAAGTAACACTCTTGCTGGTGGCTCAAAGGACTCTACAGTTCCGTTAGGATTAAATTTGCTCGCAATGATGCGCTCATTGCCATTCTTTTGTCTGACATCGTAGATGACTGCTGTGCTGCCATCTTTGAGATGGGCTCTTGACCAATCCCATTCACTAAAAGGCTTGCTGATGGCCTCATCGCCCTCATTAGAGTCAAAATAAGCATTTCCTTGCCACTGAAGAGAAGGGTTTGTAAAGGAAACTTCCACTCTTGCTGATGGTGCGATAGGGCCCCAGCGGTGCTTTTGATGATCATCTAGTGCTACAACATGATGAAAGAGTTGCTCGGGAAATACTTTGATACTTCCTTGAACTTTTGTCCCTAATAGAGGAACGCGCTCATCAATCTGAATGGTGAGCACATCATTTTCCCAGCGTAAATGACTAGGCCCAACAGTAAATTGATGGGCTGTTCTCTCAATCGCATTTTGACCGCGCTCAGTCATGGTCCAGTATTTTTTTGTGGGGGTATAGAGTGCTACATTAATTGCGCAGTAATCATCCGCAGGCGCTAGTTTTGTTTTGTTAGCCCAGGCATAGTAGGGTGAAAAGACGCTGCCTACAAAAGCAATAATGCTAAATCCATAGAGCCCATCATCGCTGAGGCCGTCGATGTACCACCAGAGATAGTTGCCAGGATCTACTGCTTGATCAAACCGAGGCGTTCCATCAGGGTTGCGGCCGCCAGTCGTCCTGACATAGCTGCCATTGGAACTCCCGGACCCGGATGAACGCTGCCCCCCGCTAGAAGTAGATTCTGAATTTGAGATTGAGAACCTAGCCGTTGAAAGGAGCTCATCCAGCCGTGAGTTGCTTGGCCATAAAGAGCTCCACCTCGCCCCGGAAATAGTTTGGCAAATTGCTGGGGTGAGGTTCGCGTGATCTGTGCATCCTGCAGTTGAAGGCCATACTGGCGCATGAGTGAAAAAGCTTTTTGTTCGCATCGTTCTATTTCCTCATCATCAGATTGAATATCGCCATTGGCAGGTGCGTTGACTAAGCAAAAAATTCTTTCATAGTCATTATTTTCACTTGCAAAGTCTCTTCTGTCTTGGGCGCAAATATAGACAGTAGGATTGCTAGGTAATTTTTTCTTTTCAAAGATATCGGTAAATTCACTTTGGTAGGGCTGGTTAAAGAATACGTTATGTCTTACCAATGGAAAGCCTGATGCCTTGACGCGCATAGACCAGGTCACTGCTGAAAGTGAATCGGTTTGCTTTAAGTTCTGGGGAATGGCAGCATTTGCCTGCTTACCCAGTAAGCCATGTTGCAGCGCGTTGATATCGCCATTAAAGATCAGGTAATCGCATTCAATGACCTCGCCAGAAGTGAGTTGAACGCCGCTTATCTTGGATCCCGAAAATTGGAGCGATTGAACCTCAGCCCCATATTGAAAATGACACCCTTTTTTTTGGGCCAAGCGGGCTATAACCTCTGGGATTTTAGTCATGCCACCTTTGATGGACCATACCCCTTTCATTTCTACCTCAGCAATGAGCATGAGGGTAGCTGGTGCCAGGTAGGGAGATGAGCCACAGTAGGTTGCATAGCGACCAAATAATTGGTGTAAACGCGGATCTGGAAAATAGTTTGCAAGCGCAGACCAAAGATTACTAAATGGCCCAATATCCCAAAGTACTTTGCTCTTTTGGATACCTAGTGCAGACATCATGCCGAGTAAGTTTGGACGCGGAGATTCAATAAATGGATCTTTTAGTGACTCATACACTTTTTTCGCTGTCTTGCAAAACTCTAAAAATAACTGAGCTTGCTTAGGACTAGAGAATTGTGCAATGGCATCAGCGCTTTTTTGAGTATCCGCATAGAGATCAAGTGGCGCATCCCCCCAGCTATGCCGAGCCAGAATATCCAGCGCCTCTAACTCAAACTCCGCATCAAAACTTTCACCGCAGTCAGCAAAGAGTTGTTCGAAGATCCAACGCATCGTAAATACGGTGGGCCCAGAATCAATCGGTGCATCATCTACTTTAATGGCCCGAATCTTCCCTCCAGGGGCATTGCCTTTTTCTAATACAGTGACATCAAGACCGCGATGCGCAAGCTCAAGTGCGGCAGTGAGTCCACCAATACCTGCCCCAACAACAAGGATCTTAGGGGATTTGGACATGTTTACCTTGCCAAATACCTTGCGCCTTAATTACCCTGAATCTCGTAAACATTGATTCAGAAAAATACGCCTGTCCGTAAGCCGCTTTAATTGCTGATAGATGCGCGCCTTGCTGAGCATATTGATCAAGCGACTGAGCGTTATCCCAAATAGTGAAGGTAGCCTGACGAAAGTAGGGGGCCTCACCAACTCCCGCTGTCAGAATCTTTCCTGAAGCAAGATTAATAGCATCTTCTGCAGGTTTTGCCTTTGCCCAAAATTGCATTGCTTTACTTGGTCTAATAGAAGCTCTGGTCAATGATGCAATGGGACCTAGCTTCGGAGGATTCGGGTCTGAGCATAATAAGGAGAAGCCAGACCAAGAGCCACGACTGGAGTAGGGCTGAACAGTGGCCAGAAAAAACTCTTTAGCGTGATCTTGATACGCTTTCAGAATCGATGATGATTCCTCAAACCGTGCGGCATTTTGCGCAGAATCAAAGACACAGAAGAAGCCTTGTTTAGTAAGGCTAGGTGTGGTGCTAAATCCACCATTCAAACCAGAGCCCAGCACTTTACAAAATTGCAAACCGGGAATGTGTTTAAAAGGGAGCTTACCTAAGATGTACCGAGAAAATCCCCATCCTCTGGCATTGGGAGCAATATCAATTAAGCCTAATACTGCTGTCTGCTCATTCATTCGATCTTAGGCGTCAGCATCATCGTTGGCATTGCTGTCAACAATACCAAAACGTCTCATTTTGATGTACAGACCCTGGCGTGATAAGCCAAGCAACTCAGCTGCCGATGCTCTATTTGTCATGGTGAGGTCAAGCGCAGCCAAAATACAAAGTTTTTCAATGATGTCGGTGGTCTCGGTAACGATTTGTTTGAGTGGCACCTTACCAACTAATTGAGTTAATTCTTTGGCGTTCTTGCCAAGATTTTCTGGCTTATCAGTTGGTTGATTCGAGGCCTTAGAAACTTGATGGATGCCAATTGCAACAAGTGAAAGTTTCCCGCTATTAAAACCGACAGCAGAAATGCGGACATCTAAAGGCGAGCTGCCATCATCCGCAGTAATCGTACTTGCATAATCTTTGATGGAGCCGTATTCACGAACTGTACCCAGAATAATCTTGAGATCAATGCTAGCTCTTCCAAGCCAAATTTCTAGTGACTTTCCTAGGATGCCCTCTTTTTGGGTAGATTGGGACATCGACACAAACGTGTTATTGGTAGTAAGGACAACCCCGTTGGTACTACAAACGATAAAGCCGTCTTGAAAATCCTCCATTGCTTGGGCAAGTAATGTTGCCTGCTCATTGACTGTCCCAAGATGGGCAGCTTGAGATTTTGGCTTAATGGATACAAGGCATATATTTTGATTTCCCTCGCGCAGAAGCGCACTCGAAATTTCTACATTCTCTTTTAGATTCTCAAGGGTTGTTTGAATCGATGATTGCAATATCCCAGACTTGGATTCCAGAAGGTAGTTTTGAATCGCTTCATGATCTTTTGCAGGAAATAAATTGACAAAGAGTTTGCCCTGAATTTTCTTCAGATCACCCACTAAGAAACCGGCTGATTTATTGACCTCAATAATTTTTAAGGTCTGGCTATCTACAATTAAATAAGCCTGGTCAATACTATTAAAAAGCTGCAGGTAACGATTCTGGATCGCATGAAGATTTGCATAATCACGCTCAATTTCCTGTTGGGACTCAACTAATTTTTGCTGCAGAGTAGAAATGCTGCTGAGATCTTTACCAATCGCAACCGACTTGTTTTCTTTTGGGAAAAAGATGGTGCTGTATTGAATGGGAATTGAATTGGATCCATCTATCTCTTGATTTACTTGACGCCATTTTTGCTCATCACGATCTTCATTGGTTTTGAGAAGGGCGTTGATTTTTGGTTGGCTGTCAATCGCAACAGTATCTAACCATTTTTTATTGGTTAAAGATGCTGTATTACTAGAAATGGGTTTGGTACCATCAATGACTTTTTCAATCACACCGGCTTTATCGATGATGAGTGCAATGTCAACTGAGTAGGCAAGCAGCTCGGCTGCTAAATGAATATCGATATTATTTAGTTTTGAAGAATCTGAATGATAAATTTTGGTCACAGTGTCTTCTACTTATTCTTCTAAGTTTTTTGTTCTAATTGGCTGAGATACTGCTCAAGTTGTTGAACGGACCCCTCAGGACTAAACGCCTTAACATCTGCCTGAATATGGTCAAAAGCATCGGGCGCTTTATTATAGAGCGGCCCTCCAATGAGAACAACGATTTTTGGGTTCTTCGATTTTTGTCTGAGTAAATTTATCAAGTTTGGAAGTTCTTCAAGCTGCTCATTCGTTGCAACTGAAATCGCAAGTGCTTGATGCATTTTTGTTTCGACTCCTTCAACCATGGAGTCAATATTGGCTTTATTGGGCCGATGCACCTGCCAACCAGAATACGTCAGAAAGTTGGCGAAGATGAGCGTGCCAAGTGTGTGCTGTGAGCCAGGACAGCCAGAAATAAAGATGGATTTATTTTGTTGTCGCTCTAGCTGATTTGCCTGAAAGAGGTAATCTAGTTTGTAGATGACTCTTTCAAGCTTATTGACGCCAATGGATACGTCTGCAAAGCTCAGGCTATCTTCTTCCCAGTGCTTTCCTAATTTTCTTGCAAGCTCTGGTATCAGCTCTAAAACAATGTAGTCAATTGCTATTCCATGGGCTTTATGGGTTGTGATCGCAAGTTCAAATGCGCCTTCTTCAGCATTGAGTAAAAGGTTAGCAATTCTATTAACTTCTTCTTCATCGAGAGCGTTAGAGGCTTTGCCTTGCTTATCTGACGGGGGCTGAAGCCAATTTTGATTAGAGGAGGTCCTAGACGCTGAGCCGTCTACTTTGCGTTCAATCTCCTCAATTAATACTGGTAATTGAGTGCTGACAACTTCCCTGATGAGTTCTTTCTTAGCTAATGTATTCACTAAATAGCCCTTAGGATAGTAATTGCGTCATGAGCGATAATGAAAATGTAAAATAATTATTACACTTGTAATCAGAATAAGGCAATTATTTTGCTATAAATAGGGTTTATACCTATAAATATCAGGGTAAATACTAGTTTTTGTAAGGCAAATTTGGCGTAAAGTTTTGTTTACACATAGCCAACAAGGCAGCCTCAAAAAATGAAGACTAGTAAGCCCCTTTACAACCCAGAACAACGCGCAAAACGCGATGCCACTATCTGGACATTAGTTCAGGGAATTCTGGCCCCAATTCAGTTTTTGGTTTGCCTTGTGAGCCTTTGTTTGGTGCTGAGATATCTCGTTACTGGAAATGGTTATGAATTGGCAACTATTTCCGTAGTGATTAAAACGGTATTTCTCTATCTAATCATGCTCACAGGAAGCATTTGGGAAAAAGTGGTTTTCGGAAAATATCTTTTTGCAGAAAGCTTCTTCTGGGAAGATGTTTTTAGTATGTTGGTTATTTTTCTGCATACCCTCTATCTCTATTTCCTTATCTTGGGAGATATGGGTCAGCGTGGCTTGATGTATCTTGCTTTGGCAGCCTACGCCTCTTACTTTATTAATGCAGGTCAATTCATTTACAAACTGCGTATCGCTCGTTTGCAGATGAATAAAGGGGTTGCCGCATGAATGCCATCGTAGACTTGCCAAAAGATCACGCAGGCTTAGTGGGCAAAAATATTCCCATCTATAAAGAGCGCGGACAAAGAGAAGTGTTTTGTGGACTTACCGGAATTATTTGGCTGCACCGCAAAATACAAGACGCATTCTTTTTAGTGGTCGGCTCTCGCACCTGTGCCCATTTGGTTCAATCTGCTGCTGGCGTGATGATATTTGCAGAGCCACGTTTTGCTACTGCCATTATTGATGATCGTGATCTTGCGGGGATTGCAGACGCGCATGAAGAATTGGACCGTGTTGTAAAGGCCTTACTTGCACGTCGTCCTGATATCAAAATGCTGTTTTTAGTAGGCTCATGCCCTTCTGAAGTCATTAAGTTGGACCTTTCGAGAGCTGCGCAGCGATTAAACAAAGAGTTTTTGAATCACTGTCGCATCTTGAGTTACTCGGGTAGCGGTATTGAAACTACTTTCACCCAGGGAGAGGATGCATGCCTGGCCTCTTTGGTGAATGAGATTCCAAAGCCAACAGCAGTAGGCGAGAAAAAACTATTAGTTGTCGGTTGTTTGCCGGATGTTGTGGAAGATCAATTTCAGCGTCTTTTTACCGAGCTTGGCATTGGTCAAGTTTCATTTTTCCCGCCTAAGAACTCTCAGCAAAAAATTGAGATTGATGGCAACACTCAATACTTACTTGCACAGCCATTCTTGGCTGAAACAGCCAGATTGATTGAAGAGCGGGGCGCTAAAAGAATTTCTGCACCATTCCCATTTGGTGTTGAGGGAACTACAGCTTGGTTAAAGGCTGCAGCGAATGAGTGGGGTATTACCTCACCCCATTTCGAGCAGGTCACGCAAGCCAGAATCGAACGCGCTAGAAAGAGTTTGGCGCGCTATTTGCCAATGTTAGAAAACAAAAGCATCTCTTTCTTTCCAGACTCTCAATTAGAGATTCCATTGGCGCGTTTTCTGTCACAAGAATGCGGTATGAAAGTGCTAGAAATTGGAACACCTTATCTGCATAAACAGCATCTTGAGGCAGAGCTGGAATTATTGCCTGAGCATTCCAGAATTGTGGAAGGCCAAGATGTCGAGAAGCAATTAGATAGATGTCGTAGTGATAAGCCCGATATTGTGGTTTGTGGTCTAGGGCTAGCCAATCCACTGGAAGCAGAGGGCATTACAACCAAGTGGTCGATTGAGTTGGTGTTTAGTCCCGTACACGGCTATGAGCAGGCTGCAGACTTAGCAGAGCTATTTGCACGTCCTTTGAACCGCAGTATGAGATTGGCTGCTTAAGGAATCCTATGCAATTAACTCTGTGGACATATGAAGGCCCTCCTCACATTGGAGCAATGCGCATTGCAACTTCAATGACAGATATGCATTATGTTCTGCACTCCCCCCAAGGAGATACCTACGCAGATCTGCTGTTTACGATGATTGGCCGTTCACGTAAGCGTCCTCCAGTTACCTACACTACCTTTCAGGCAAGAGACTTGGGTGGCGATACAGCGCAGTTATTTCAAGATTCAGTCAATGATGCGTATCAGCGTTTTCAACCAAAGGCAATGATTGTTGGTGCCTCATGTACTGCTGAGTTGATTCAAGATGATCCAGGTGGTTTGGCAAGAGCATTAAGCCTGCCTATTCCAGTTATCCCTTTGGAATTGCCTTCGTATCAAAAAAAGGAAAACTGGGGAGCATCAGAAACTTTCTATCATATTGTTCGTGGCTTAGTGAGTGTCGATAAATCGATTTCAGCGCAACAGTATCAAGAGAAGCGTGTTGCGAGCAAGCAGGAAGGCCAAAAACCTAGCTGCAATATCTTAGGACCAACAGCCTTAGGTTTTAGAAATCGTGATGATGTACAGGAGATTCGAGGCCTACTCGAATCTATGGGCATAGAGGTGAGGGTAGTAGCGCCATTAAATGCATCCGTATCTGATCTCGCTAGGATCACAGAAGCTGACTTCAACGTATCTCTTTATCCTGAAATCAGTCAGCTGACTTCTACTTGGCTCACTAAAACTTTCGGCCAGCCATTCACAAAGACTATCCCGATTGGTACTAAAGCAACTAAGGCATTTATTCAAGAGGTAGCGCAGCTTGCTAATCTCAATCCTGAAGCCACCTTAGCGGATCAAGAAGAAAGAGCTCACTGGTATGCCAAGTCGGTTGATTCAACCTATTTAACTGATAAGCGGGTATTTATCTTTGGCGATGCCAGCCATGCTATTGCAGCAGCAAAGGTTGCTGCTGAAGAAATTGGCTTCAAAGTAGTCGGCCTGGGAACTTATAGTCGTGAATTTGCACGTGAAGTTCGTGAAGCTGCAAAAAATTACGATGTTGAAGCGCTAATTACCGATGACTACTTAGAAGTAGAGCAAAAGGTTGCTGAGTTAAGTCCAGACTTAGTTTTGGGAACTCAGATGGAGCGCCACATCGCCAAGAGATTAGGTGTTCCTTGCGCAGTGATTTCAGCTCCAGTACACGTGCAAGATTTCCCTGCACGCTACTCTCCTCAAATGGGTTTTGAGGGCGCCAATGTTTTATTTGATACCTGGATTCATCCTCTGATGATGGGTCTAGAAGAGCATCTCATCATGATGTTCCGCGATGACTTTGAATTTACTGCTAAAGCAGCGCCATCTCACTTAGGTCATGGAAGCCCTAGTGCAAAAGAGCATGCTCCGGCTGTAGCGAATACTAACGATGCAGTTCCTGCTCAGTCAGCCCAAGTCAACGCTGAAGTCTTTAATGGCGCTAATCCAGCCAATCTTTGGGATGCAGCTGCTGAAAAAGAATTGGGAAAGATTCCATTCTTTGTGAGAGGTAAGGCGCGACGTAATACTGAAAAATTTGCAGTAGAGCATGGCATTAGTCAAATTACGATCGAAACTCTCTATGACGCAAAGGCTCACTATGGCAGATAAGCGTACTTCAATGAGAGTCACTATCGTGACTATGGATACGCACTTGGCTAGCGCGACCGAGCGGGCTCGCTACGCACTTAAAAAGAAAATGCCTGGTCTGGAATTAACGATTCATGCCGCATCAAGCTGGACAGTAGACAGCAAAGCTTTGGCAAGCTGTATTGAGGATATTGAATCAGCCGATATCTTGATTGTGACCATGCTGTTTATGGAAGACCACTTTAAACCAGTGATCGATGCACTCAAAGCAAGGCGAGAGCATTGTGATGCAATGGTTTGTGCAATGTCAGCAGGCGAGGTAGTGAGTCTAACCCGCATGGGTGGGTTTGATATGGGCAAGCCTGCTAGTGGCTTGCTTGGTTTGCTCAAGCGCCTCAGAGGTAATAAAGAAAAATCTCAGACCGGTGGCGCAGCGCAAATGAGAATGTTGCGTCGTTTGCCAAAAATTCTGCGTTTTATTCCTGGTGGTGCTCAAGATGTCAGAGCCTATTTCTTAACCTTGCAATATTGGTTGGGTGGCTCTGAAGAGAATCTTTACCACATGGTCAAGAATTTAGTGAATCGTTACGCTACTGGTGAGCGTGAGGTATTTAAAACTAAAGAGAAGTTAGTTGAGCCAGTAATCTATCCAGACAATGGTATTTATCATCCGCGGCTTCAGGGTCGCATGAGTGAATCGATAGCTGATCTACCAAAGCTCGTAAGTGATCAGAAATCCAAAGGCAGAGTAGGCCTGTTGCTACTCAGATCTTATATCTTGGCTGGTAATACTCTTCACTATGATTCAGCTATTGCTGCGCTAGAGGCACAAGGCTTACAAGTGTTGCCGATTTTTGCAGTCGGCCTAGATGCACGACCCGCGATTGAGCAATTCTTCTTCCAAAACGGAAAAAATACTGTAGATGCTGTGGTCTCCTTGACCGGTTTTTCTCTAGTAGGTGGCCCTGCTTACAACGATGCGAAGGCAGCAGAAGAGGTATTGGCATCGCTGGATGTGCCTTATCTTGCGGCGCAACCTCTTGAGTTCCAAACCTTAAATGATTGGGGCGGTTCAGATCGTGGCCTATTACCAGTTGAGAACACCCTCATGATCGCGATTCCGGAGTTGGATGGTGCGATTGTCCCCATGGTATTTGGTGGTCGTGCTGGTGAAGCAGATGTGCAGTGCACTGGATGCCATAAAGCATGCGTATTTGAAGCCAGCATTAATCGCCACGATATGCATACTTGTGTGGAGCGCACTGCGATGTTGGCGGCACGTGTTAGCAAACTCATTGCATTACGCAAATCTGAGCGCGCTAATCGCAAGGTAGCTTTAGTAATGTTTAATTTCCCACCCAATGCGGGAAGAGTTGGTACAGCTGCACATTTGAGCGTATTCGAATCTGTCTTTAATACTCTGAAGAGCTTGAAAGCAGAGGGCTATACAGTTGATATTCCCAACTCTTTAGACGAATTCAGGGATCAGATCCTCATCGGAAATGCCAAGCAATTTGGCACAGATGCCAATGTGCATAGCCAAATTAGCACCGATGATCATATTAAGCGCGAGCCTTGGTTAAAAGAGATTGAAGCTCAATGGGGCCCAGCTCCAGGCAAACTCCTCACCAATGGATCATCCATTTTTGTTCTGGGTAAGCAATTTGGCAATGTTTTTGTGGCCCTTCAGCCTGGCTTCGGGTATGAAGGTGATCCAATGCGATTGCTTTACGAAAAAGGATTTGCACCTACTCATGCATTCTCAGCCTTTTATCGTTATCTAAGAGAAGATTTTGCTGCTTCTGCAGTCTTGCATTTTGGTACGCATGGTGCGCTTGAGTTTATGCCAGGCAAGCAATCTGGTATGTCGGGTTCTTGCTGGCCAGATCGCCTCATTCATGATTTACCGAATTTATATATTTATGCCTCAAACAATCCCTCAGAAGGGGCGATTGCAAAGAGACGTGCTGGTGCAACACTCATCAGTTACTTAACTCCACCAGTTTCTCAGGCAGGCCTTTATCAAGGCTTGTTAGAGCTCAAAGAAGCTGTCGAACATTGGCGTAAAGCAGTACCTAAGGATGATGATCAAGCCAATACTCAAGTTTGGGATGCTAATGCACAGGAACTGTTGGATTCTCTACAAGCACAGGCGGTCGAATTGGAGTTTGTATCTGCAGAGCCGGTATGGAAGACTTTGGATGCAGACACAGTCAATAAAGCAGTGATGCATTTAAGCGAGCAAATCCTAGAATTAGAGTACACATTGATTCCGTATGGCTTGCATATATTGGGCGGCCAAATGAGTGAAGAGCAAAGCCTGGATATGTTGATGAGCTATGCGTCTGTTCAAGAAGGGCAGATTCAAGATTTATCTAGAGAGTCGATGAGTGCACTGATGCATTGCCAAAGTATTGAACAGTTTGCTAAAGAGCAAAAGCTTGCTTTAACACCTAGCTTACAAGAGGAGTTAAGTCAGGCAATGAATATGCATCGTGATCTACATTCCGATAGCGAAATGCAAGGTATTCTGAAGGCCCTGGAGGGTCGCTATATCCGTCCTGCGCCAGGTGGCGATGTACTCAGAAATCCTCAAGTACTTCCTACTGGCAGAAATGTTCATGGCTTTGATCCATTCCGAATTCCTAGTAAGTTTGCGATGAAGGATGGCGAATACCAGGCTAATAAAATTTTGGAAAGATATCAAGCCGATGGAAATCCATTGCCAGAATCGATCGCCATGGTTCTTTGGGGCACTGATAACTTAAAAACAGAAGGTGGCCCAATTGCGCAAATCTTTGCCTTAATGGGTGCGCAACCACGTTTTGATAGCTTCGGTAGATTAGCAGGTGCACAACTTGTACCACTAGAAGAGTTAGGTCGTCCACGAATCGATGTGATGGTATCAATTTCTGGAATCTTCAGAGACCTGATGCCTTTGCAAATTAAGATTCTGGCCGAAGCTGCTTACTTGGCAGCAGCAGCAGATGAGCCAGTTGAGCAGAATTTCATTCGTAAGCATGCTCTTGCTTATCAAGCTAGTAATGGCTGCGATCTTGAGACAGCTGCATTGCGTGTATTTGGTAATGCTGAGAGTGCCTATGGTGCTAACGTCAATATGATGATTGATAACGGCTTGTGGCAAGACGAAAATGAATTAGCAGAAACCTATACTCGCCGTAAAAGCTTTGCATACGGAAGATCTGGTAGACCAGTGGTGCAAAGTGAATTATTAAATTCCATTCTTGCGGATGTCGAGTTGACCTATCAAAATCTGGATTCCATTGAATTGGGTGTAACCACAATTGATACTTATTTTGATACCTTAGGCGGCGTGAGTCGTGCAGTGCGTCGGGCTAAAGGTGGCAAAGCAGCTCCGGTATATATCGGCGATCAAACCAAGGGTGACGCAGTAGTTCGGACCCTCAATGAGCAGGTCTCATTAGAAACTCGCTCACGCATGCTCAATCCTAAGTGGTATGAGGGCATGCTGAAGCATGGTTACGAGGGCGTGCGCCAATTAGAGAGTCATCTTACAAATACGGTAGGTTGGTCTGCAACCACCGGTCAAGTAGAGCCTTGGGTGTATCAACACCTTACTCAGACATTCATATTAGATCCAGAAATGCGTGAGCGTTTAATGAGTCTTAACCCTGCATCATCAGCGAAAGTAGCAAGCCGTTTATTAGAAGCATCAGAAAGAAATTATTGGAAGCCAGAGCCATCGGTATTAGAGACATTACGTCGCGTTGCCAATGACTTTGAAGATCGACTTGAAGGTGTATATGAGGGAGTACCTATTTAATGGAAACGGTTAACGTACCAATTTCTTCAATTAATTCTCGAAGTAAGCCATTGGACGGTGAGGGTAGTTTGCAAGTTCACCTTGATCCAAACGAGAAAATTGGCAATGCGAAAGTATTCGCGATCTATGGCAAAGGTGGGATCGGGAAAAGTACAACTTCTTCTAATCTCTCCGCAGCCTTTTCCTTATTAGGAAAACGAGTGATTCAGATTGGTTGCGATCCAAAGCATGACTCTACCTTTACGCTCACTAAAAAGTTAGTTCCAACAGTGATTGATATTCTTGAGTCAGTCGATTTTCACTCTGAAGAATTACGCGTAGAAGATTTTGTCTACGAAGGCTTTAACGGCGTGATGTGTGTTGAGGCTGGTGGCCCTCCAGCGGGAACTGGCTGCGGTGGTTATGTAGTCGGTCAAACTGTAAAGCTCTTAAAAGAGCATCATTTACTAGAAGACACTGACATTGTCATTTTTGATGTGCTAGGTGACGTTGTGTGCGGTGGTTTTGCTGCTCCATTACAGCATGCTGACCGCGCACTGATTGTGGCTGCTAATGACTTTGACTCTATCTTTGCGATGAATCGTATCGTTCAAGCGATTAGTGCAAAGGCAAAAAACTATAACGTGCGCTTAGGTGGCGTGATTGCTAATCGCAGCAAAGATACCGATCAGATCGATAAATTCAATGATCGAGTTGGTCTGAAGAAAATGGCTCATTTTCCTGATCTAGATGCTATTCGTAAGAGCCGTTTAAAGAAATGCACGATTTTTGAAATGGAATCTACGCCTGAAATTGAGGCGGTGAAAGAGGAGTACCTCCGCTTGGCAGCCAGCCTACTTTTAGATGATGATCCTTTGTTGATGGAATCTCTAAAAGATCGTGAAATCTTTGACTTACTAGGATTTGATTAATCATGGATGCTATTTCCTATTTAGATAGACGCAGTAAGTTACAGGACTATTTTGATCGTACTGCTAACGATGCTTGGGCAAAGCTGACATCAGATGCTCCAGTAAGCGGTATTCGAGCAACCGTGAGAGCGGGGCGCGACCAAATGCGCAATAGCATTATTAGTCGATTGCCAGAAAATCTGACTGGCAAAAGAGTTCTAGATGCAGGTTGTGGCACCGGCGCTGTAGCGCTTGAGCTTGCTAATAAAGGGGCTTTAGTTACTGCAGTTGATTTGTCACCCAATCTGATTGAGCTTGCAAAAAGCAGAATTCCTGAATCTGACCGCCAGAACATTCAGTTCTATGCTGGCGATATGTTGGATGAGGCTTATGGTGACTTCGATTATGTCATTGGCATGGACTCCATGATTCACTACTGCGCCAAGGACATGTTGGTAGTCTTGGAGAAATTATCCTCACGCGTTAGTGAAAAAATTCTCTTTACCTTTGCCCCAAGCACATTGCCGCTTGAGCTCATGATTCGGGTTGGCCGCTTATTTCCAAGAAGAGACAGGGCTCCATTCATTGAGCCTATTAGTCAAACCAGGCTGCATCAAGCAATCAAAGAGTCCCCTTGGTTTGTTGATTGGGAAGTACCCTTTACACATTTAGTTTCTAGTGGGTTTTATAAATCTCAATTAATGGAGCTGCAAAAGAAATCATGATGGGCATGTTTAAGATCGCCAAAGCATGGACGAGGATTAATCCTCGCTATTTGCCTTTTGCTGATGTGGCGACTCCTAACTTGCCTTTGGGGCGCCTGCTCAGACTATCTTTGTTTCAGGTGTCTGTTGGTATGGCCACCTCATTACTAGTTGGCACTCTTAATCGAGTCATGATTGTTGAGATGAATATAGAAGCATGGATAGTAGCCTTAATGGTGGCTTTACCTTTGGTCTTTGCCCCTTTTAGAGCTTTGATTGGCCACAAGTCTGATACTCACCGCTCGATATTGGGTTGGAGAAGGGTTCCTTATATCTGGATTGGTACCTGGCTGCAGTTTGGTGGTCTTGCCATCATGCCATTTGCCCTCATCTTGTTATCTGGCGACACCCACTGGCCTATCTGGTTCAGTTATCTTGGTAGCACCTTGGCGTTTTTGCTAGTTGGTGCAGGTATGCAAACCACCCAAACTGCTGGTCTGGCCTTAGCCACTGATTTAGCGGATGAGAAAAATAGACCACGCGTTGTTGCCATGATGTATGTCATGTTGCTGGTGGGCATGGTGTTTAGCGGAATTTTGTTCAGTGTATTTTTGAATCCCTTTAGCCCTATGCAATTAATCAGGGTGATACAGGGCGTGGCCATCCTCACTTTATTGCTCAATCTCTTTGCTTTGTGGAAACAAGAAGCTCGGCAGCCAAGAAATACCTCTCCCGCAATTCCTCAGCCTAAATTTACTCAGAGCTGGCATGAGTTCATCAGAAAGCCGCACGTACGCCGGTTTTTAGTCATGCTGGGTCTCGGTACAACTGCCTTTAGCATGCAAGACATTATTTTGGAGCCTTATGGCGGTGAGATATTGCAGCTTGATGTTTCTGCAACCAGTTTCTTAACAGCCCTTATTGCATTTGGATCTTTATTGGCTTTCTCGCTTTCGGCCAGATGGTTAAGTCGTGGCCACAATGCCCACAGAATTGCTGCGTTAGGTTTATTACTCGGCTTAATCGCATTCAGTATGGTGATCTTTTCTGAACCTCTAGGCTCCCCAAATCTATTTAGATTAGGCGCACTCTTGATTGGCTTTAGTGGAGGTTTATTTGCTGTCAGCACTCTAACCATCGCAATGAGCATGGAGCAAGACAATATGAGTGGCATGGTAATAGGCGCTTGGGGTGCTGTAACTGCTACTTGTTCAGGTATTGGCATGTCCTTGGGCGGTGGAATTAGGGATCTCGTCGGTCAATTGGCAACGAGTGGGGCAATTGGCTCCGCCTTAATGAGCCCAGCCATTGGTTATAGCTTTGTTTATCACATTGAGATTTATTTGTTGTTTATTACTCTGATTGCATTAGGTCCTTTAGTTGCTATAAGGACAAGTTTAGGGGTTTCAAAAATCGGTAAGTTTGGCCTAGCTGATTTTCCAGGCTAGTTTTTAAGGAAGGGGAGAAATATGGGTACGGGTGCAATTACACAATATATCGACGTGGCTCAAGTCGTTTTTTATATTTTTTTACTTTTCTTTGTTGGATTGATCATCTATCTAACACTAGAAAGTAAGCGCGAAGGATTTCCACTGGAAACTGAGCGTTATGGCCAAGTGCGTCGTGAAGACGGCATTTTAGGTATGCCAAGAGTGAAAAAATTTGTGACGGAGTTTGGCAAGACATACTACGCCCCACTTCAAACTCCTCCAGAACCAGAAAAAGTCTCTGCAGTTCCTATTCATCCATGGAATGGCGCTCCTTTATCTCCAGTTGGCAATCCGTTATTAGCAGGCGTTGGTCCTGGCTCTTATGCAAATCGTGCCGATCATGTGGATTACGACTTAGAGGGTCATGCGCGTATTCGACCATTGCGCAAGCTTCCGCATATTGCTATCTCAACCATCGATATCAATCCGATTGGTCTAGATGTTATCGGTGCAGATGGCAATAAAGGCGGTAAGGTAACTGACGTATGGGTAGACCATATGGAAATGATGATTCGCTATCTTGAGCTTGATGCTAATGGCAATAAGGTGCTGTTACCAATTAACTTCTCACGTATTGGTAAGCATGATATTCAGGTGCAATCGATTTTGTCAGACCAATTTGCACTGGTTCCAAAAACCAAGCATCCAGAAGAGGTTACTTTGCTGGAAGAAGAAAAAATCATGGCTTACTTTGGAGCAGGTACTTTGTATGCCACACCTGAGCGTCAGGAGCCATTGGCATGAGTCTCGATATCCATAACAGTCCAGAGCATGAGTTCGAACCTGAGCTAGGTCTTCCAGAAAGATTGCCACAGGGAGAGCGTATTTTATGGCAGGGCTCGCCCGATACTAAGGCGCTCTTGTTTAGAGTCTTTCATTTCAAAATGTTAGTCATCTATTTTGGTCTGTTATTGGCTTATCGTTTGGTGACTGGTTTCAGTGAGGGTGAGGCCTTCACTGAGATACTGTTTGCTGCACTCAACATTGTGGCTCTTTCAGGTTTGGGCTTGGGTTTGGTTGCACTGATTGCCTATTTAATGGCTTCAACAGCGATTTATACGATTACCAATAAGCGCGTTGTGATGCGTATTGGAATTGTGCTGAATATGACCTTTAATTTTCCGCTCAAGATGATTGAATCAGCGGATTGTGGTGTCGCTAAGCAGGGCTCTGGTGATATATATCTGAAGTTAAGCAAAGGAACCAAAATTGCGATTTTCCACTTATGGCCTCATGCAAGACCGGGGAAGTGGGCCGTCCCTCAGCCAACCTTCAGAAGTATTAAAAATTGTTCTGAAGTCGCTCAAATCTTGGTAGATGCATGGGCAGCCCAAAATAATGTCATTGCTCGTACAGTGCAGAAGAATGAGTCAAAAGAAGTGAATTCAAAGAACCCTTACTCTGGGATTGAAACAGCATGATTCTGCGTATGAATGCCACTCAGATGCAAAACTATATTGCATTGTTTATTGCTTCATTGTTGATGGCAATCATTCTGTTGATCGCAAATTATGTTCAGTCTGGAAAGTCAGAGCCTCAAGTTGATGCTGCTGTAATTACTAAGAAAACCCTGCACTTTAGAGACCTTCCGAATGGTGCGGTTGGCGTGATTTCTGCGGATAATGGGCAAATGATTGCCCAGGTTGAGGGTCAGGCTGGCTTTGTGAGGGGAATTTTGAGAGCATTAGCTCGTGATCGTCGGATTCGTCAGATCTCTAGCGATGATGCGTTTGAACTGGTTAGTCGTTCTGATGGAAGATTGACCTTGATTGATTTAGCAACGAATAATCGAATTGATTTGGAGTCATTCGGAAAAGATAACGCAGCTGAGTTCGCTGCTTTTTTAACTAGCGCGAGATAACTATGTCAAAGCAAAAGGTTCAATGTCACGTTGATATGTCGAATACCTCTGAGTTTCTGTACGCTCACGTAGACTTGAATGGGGTTCAAGTAGGACCAGGAGATGAGGTTCTAGTTCATGACCCTATTACTGATATCTCATTTGGTGAAGTATTGAGTTACGACCGAACCGCCACTGTTTCTAAAGCAGGTATCTTTTCACGACTCTGGGTGTATCTCACTGCAAGACTAGAGGTCACTATGCTATATGAGGTTAGTTTCTCGACCACTCGATTTAGTAAGGCTAAGAAATATCCTCGCCCAGCACCCAGTCAAGAGATTGCCCCAATTATTTTGAATGAAGGAGTGAAGGTATGAGTGCAAACGCGCCAACCATGCCAATGGGACGTCCCATTAACGAGTCAACTGACCGGGCTCTTGAAAATACCATTCTGAGCCCACGCTTTTATACAACGGACTTTGACGAAATGGACCGTTTTGATATCTCCTCTGTAAAGCCAGAGTGGGATCGCCTCATGCAGGAGTTTGACCAGGATATTAATCAAGCCCATTTTCAGCGTCCTGAAGATATGTCTAAGGACTACTCCCATCTTCCAGAAGGTCTATATCAAGAATTCTTAGACTTTTTAATTAGCTCGATTACTTCTGAATTCTCAGGCTGTGTTCTCTATTCAGAAATTAAGAAATCCATCAATAATCCCGAGCTTAAAAGTCTATTTACCTATATGGCCCGCGATGAGAGCAGGCATGCTGGCTTCATCAATCAATGGCTAAAAGATTTTGGCATCGGCGTGGATTTAGGATTTTTAGCAAGAACAAAAAAATATACATTCTTTAAGCCTAAGTTTATTTTTTATGCAACCTATCTTTCTGAGAAGATTGGTTATGCACGCTACATCATGATTTATCGCATTATTCAAAAGAAACCTGAGTTGCGTTTTCACCCGATATTCCTGTGGTTTGAAAAATGGTGCAATGATGAATTCCGTCATGGCGAAGCATTTGCATTGCTAATGCGCTCTAATCCGAAGTTGCTCAGTGGCGTGAATCGTCTATGGATCCGCTTTTTCCTGATCGCTGTTTACGCAACGATGTATGTTCGCGATCATTCCAGACCAGAATTTCATAAGGCATTAGGCGTTTCTCCAACAGACTATGACCGTCAAGTTCTGCAAATTACTTCTGATATTTCTAAGCAAGTATTCCCTTTCACCATAAACTTGGATGATCCAAGGGTTTGGGAAGGCTTTGAAAAACTGAGAAAGATATCGGATGAGGTGGAAGAGCTTAAGCAGAAGGGCGGAGTTCTGTCTGCGATTAAGCGTGGCGGATTAGCGGTTGCTGCGGCTACCACCTTCTTGCGTATTTATCTATTGCCAGTGGTTCCTAATGAGCTGCCAACAGATATTCGCTTAGTGCCTGTTTGGTAAGTCATTATGTATTTTTGGATAAGCCCCTTAATCTTTACCATCTTTGTATGGTGGTTTAGTACCGGCCTTATTCTGAAGATTAATAGCTTGCCAAGACATTACTTCAAGGTAATCTTTGCGCTTTCCATTGGCGTCTTATTGTTGGCATTTTGGGGATTGCAAATCTCGAGTCAACAAGCTACGGTTGCTGGAGCCTATTGCTCCTTCACTTGTGCAATTGTGATTTGGGGTTGGCAAGAGCTTGCTTTTTTACTTGGATATATTACTGGATCAAGACGTTCGGATTGTCCTCATGGCCTGAGTGGAATGAGACGTGCTTGGTATGCATTCCAAACTATTAATTATCATGAGCTAACTTTGCTCAGTCTCGGTATTGTCTTGTTCTTGATGAACCTAGAGGCTGTCAATCAGACTGGTTTTTGGACTTACATCATTCTCTGGGGAATGAGGCAAAGCACGAAGATTAATATCTTCTTAGGTGTCCTGAATTTCAATGAAGCCTTCTTGCCTCAGCATCTGAAATATCTCATTACTTACTTTAGACGTAAGGCAATGAACTTGCTGATGCCGTTCTCCATTTTGATTTCAGTTATTTTTTTAGTACCTATTTGGTCGCATGCGGCGTCTGAGTCATCAGTCTATGAGATGACCTCGTCAGCGCTACTTGGTACGTTGTTGGCGCTTGGATTGTTAGAGCACTTATTCCTGATCATGCCATTTCCCAGTGAGCTGTTGTGGAAGTGGGGTTATAAGAACCATCGTTGAATAATCATAATCAATGCGTTCGAATAAAACAATCTATCTAGCCCAGCCGCGTGGCTTTTGTGCAGGAGTAGAAAGGGCTATTCTCATCGTTGAAGAAGCGCTGAAAAAATATGGCGCCCCTATTTATGTGAGACATGAAATTATTCACAATGCCTATGTCGTGAAAGATTTTGAGTCGCGTGGCGTCATCTTCATTAATGAGCTAGATACGGTGCCTCAGGGTGCAATTCTGATTTTTAGTGCGCATGGTGTATCCAAGGCTGTTCGATTTGAAGCAGATGAGCGCCAATTTCAGGTCTTTGATGCTACTTGCCCATTGGTAGCCAAAGTGCATGCAGAAGTCGTTCGCCTAAAAGAGCGCGGCTATCAGATCATCATGATTGGACACCGTGGTCATCCAGAAGTGGAGGGCACTATGGGGCAAGTGGATTCCTCAATTCATTTGATCGAGCATGTACAAGATGTAGATCAACTTTCTTTTAAAGAGAATGAACTGATTGCTTATGTCACTCAAACAACATTATCTGTTGATGAGACACAAGAAATTACGGCTGCCCTGATGAAGAAATATCCACAGATTCATGCGCCTAAGCGTCAGGATATTTGTTATGCCACTCAGAATCGACAAGATGCAGTGAAGGCGATGCTTCCCCATGTAGATGTGGTGATTGTTGTAGGTAGTCAAAATAGCTCCAACTCAAAGCGACTACAAGAATTGGCAAGCAGCATGAATGTACCGGCGTATTTAGTTGACGATCCAAAGCAGATTCAGGCTGAGTGGTTTCAATCAATGAATAGCGTTGGTGTTACAGCGGGCGCATCTGCGCCTGAGGCTTTGACAGCCCAAATTACTGAAGCAATTAATAGTCTTTATCGAGGTACGGTTGTCCCAATGCCTGGGATTGAGGAAACCGTGAATTTTTCCCTCCCCAAGGGTTTGCTGGAAGCAGCCTAAACCCCCGAAATTCGTCTTTTCCCTTGATATATAAGGGTTTTCACTGGTAAAAATCAGGCTTAAAAGTGTCAAATTTAATTGACACTTTAATATGTCAATGACAAAATCATTTACATGAATCTGCCAGAACCACGAGCAATTTTGACGCTTTTAAAGCCGATTACTTGGTTTCCGCCAATGTGGGCGTTTGCCTGCGGATCTATTACTGGCACTGACAAGATTGCTGAAAATCTACCAATCTTTTTCCTCGGCTTATTGCTTACTGGGCCTCTGGTATGTGCTTCCAGTCAAGCAGTAAATGATTGGTACGACAGACATGTTGATGCGATTAACGAACCTAATCGACCCATTCCGTCAGGTCGTATTCCTGGTCGATGGGGTCTCTATATTGCAATACTGTGGTCGCTGATTTCATTATGGGTTGGAAGTTACTTGGGCCCCATTGGATTTTTAGCTACCTTGCTTGCTTTAGTGTTGGCATGGTTTTACAGCATGCCACCAATGCGTTTTAAAAATAACGGTTGGCTTGGCAATCTTGCATGTGGTGTGAGTTATGAAGGTTTGGCTTGGATTACTGGAGCAACCTTACTCTCCGGTGGAGTTCTGCCAAGCAAACCATCACTCTTACTTGCTGGTTTATATAGCGCTAGTGCACATGGAATCATGACCTTAAATGATTTCAAGGCGATTGAAGGTGATCGACAAATGGGTGTTCGATCTTTACCCGTGCAACTGGGCGCAATGAAAGCCGCCCAAGTATCTGCAGCCTTTATGTTGATCCCACAAGTGATCGTATTGGCTTTGCTACTGATGTGGGGTAAGCCTATCTACGCAATCGTGATTGGTGGGTTGATATTAGGACAAATCGTTTTATTAAGAGACTTCCTGAAAAGACCAGTTGAGAAAGCACTCTTTTACAGTGGCTTTGGCGTTCCAATCTTGGTCTCCGGAATGATGGTGGCTGCATTTGCAGTTAATAGTATGGGGATTGAGTCATGAGTATTGCTATGACACAGTCACTCTATCAGTCATCAACTTTTGGCTGGCTCAGTATTGTGCGCCTTGGCTTAGTACAGGCATGCATCGGCGCCATAGTCGTGATGACGACCTCTACTTTAAATCGCATCATGGTGGTTGAGTTAGCACTGCCTGCCAGTCTGCCTGGCTTGTTAGTAGCAATTCATTATTTTGTCCAAGTGATTAGACCGCGGATGGGATTTGAGTCTGATAGCGGAGCCAAAAGAACCCCATGGATTATTGGCGGTGTAGGTTTACTAGCCTTGGGTGGATTTGGTGCGGCCATTGCTACATCACTCATGGGTATTCACTTAATCCTTGGTATTGCAGCAGCAATCGTCGCCTTCTTCTTCATTGGTATCGGCGTGAGTATGAGTGGCACCTCTTTGCTAGCGCTGTTGGCAAAAGGCGTTAGCGATGAGAGAAGAGCCGCGGCTGCGACCACGGTATGGCTCATGATGATTTTTGGCTTTGCTCTGACGAGTGGTATTGCAGGTAAATTTCTTGACCCTTACTCGCCAGAAAAAGTCATTCTCATTTCCGGGATCATTTCATCGATAGCATGCTTTCTTACAGTGATAGCGCTCTATAGATTAGAGGGGCGCGAGCTACAAAATACCGCTGCAAGCAACACTCAAAAGGCGCCCTTCAGAAAGGCGCTAAGTGATATTTTGGCTGATCCTGATACCAAGAAATTCACCATCTTCATTTTCTTATCAATGTTTGCATTTAGTGCGCAGGATTTGATTTTGGAACCTTTTGCTGGAATGATTTTTAACTATTCTTTAGGTGAGACAACCAGTCTATCTGGCATTCAGCACTCAGGCGTACTCACCGGCATGTTATTAGTGGCAGTTTGTGGATCTAGCAGATTGCGGCCTTACTTTGGATCCTTGAGGTCTTGGATGATCTATGGCTGTCTCGCCTCTGCGCTAGCAATGTCTGGCTTAGTGATTGCTGGAATCTTGGAAGGTAACTGGCCATTAAAACTCAATGTATTTATCTTGGGGTTAGCGAATGGTGCTTTCTCTATTGCTGCTATCGCTTCAATGATGCGTTTGGCAGTTGTGGGTGGTGGCGGAAAAGAGGGCGTCAGGATTGGCCTTTGGGGTGGAGCTCAAGCAATTGCTTTTGGCTTAGGTGGTCTTTTAGGCGCTGGCGCTAGTGATCTTGCGCGATCTATTTTTACAAGCCCTGCATACGCATACGCATCTGTTTTTTTCATTGAAGCAATTCTGTTTGTTGCTTCTGCATATATGGCATCTCAAGTTGAGAGCAAAACTGGTAGTTCTAGTGGAGTGAGGTGAAACATGACAACTGAATTTATTTATGACGCAGTAGTTGTTGGTGGTGGTCCTGCTGGGGCTACTGCGGCTCAAACGCTTGCGCAAAAAGGGAAGCAGGTCTTGCTGCTGGATAAGCGTGGGCGTATTAAACCGTGTGGTGGTGCGATTCCTCCGCGTTTAATCAAAGATTTTCAGATCCCAGATGAGTTGCTGGTAGCGAAAGCAAAATCCGCCCGGATGGTATCTCCATTAGGAAAAACAGTGGATATACCTATTGAGAACGGCTTTGTAGGGATGGTCGATCGATCTCACTTTGATGAGTGGTTAAGACAGCGTGCCGTTGCGGCAGGAGCTACTCGTGAGGATGGTTTATTCGAGAACCTCACCAGAGAAGGTCCTTATGCACGTATTTACTATCGCACGCGAGGTGCTCGCGATGGCGATCATGGTAGCTTAAAGAGTGTTTTGGCCAAAGCAGTCATTGGTGCCGATGGCGCTAAATCCCAGGTGGGAAGAAGTGCAGGCGTACAGGGATGTGCTGAGGCAAATTATGTGTTTGCCTATCACGAGATTATTAAAACTCCATCCAATGCACCAAATTCTTTTGATGCCAGTCGCTGTGATGTTTTATACCAAAAGCCAGTTTCCCCTGATTTTTATGGCTGGGTCTTTCCTCATGGCGACACTATCAGTATTGGCACTGGTAGTGCTGATAAAGGCTTCTCTCTGAGAAATGCAGTGGCAAAGTTACGTGCTGATATTGGCTTAGAAGGCGCTGAATTGATTCGGCATGAAGGGGCGCCACTACCAATGAAGCCTTTAAAGAAATGGGATGACGGCCAGCAAGTAGTTTTAGCAGGTGATGCTGCTGGAGTGGTTGCTCCAGCATCTGGTGAAGGTATCTATTATGCGATGCTGGGTGGTCAACTGGCTGGTGAAGCTGTTGCTGAATTTGTAGAAAGCAATGATCCAGCAAAACTGAAATTGGCTCGCAAGCGATTTATGAAAGAGCACCGTATGACCTTTATTGTTTTGGGCATCATGCAATATTTTTGGTACTCGACCGATAAAAGACGTGAGAGTTTCGTGAAGATGTGTGAGGACAAAGACGTTCAAAAACTCACATTTGAGTCTTATATGAACAAAAAGCTCGTTCGCAAGAAACCGATGGCGCATCTCAAAATATTTATTAAGGATATGGGGCACTTATTGGGCCTAGCTAAAGTATGAAGATGTTTTTTCAACAGAAGTATCTCTGGCTAATTGCAGCTTGGATGGTGACCACTTCAGTCTTGGGTGGCTTGGCTACGAAGTTGGGGCCTTGGTACTTTTCTTTGATTCAACCGCCTTGGAAACCACCAGATTGGGCCTTTGGTATCGTTTGGACCACTATTTTTATTCTCTCTGCATTGGCATGGATGGTTGCTTTCAATGGTGGCGCTAGTCAGTCTCAGAAAAACAAAATCACCATGCTTTTTTGGTTGAATGGCTTTTTCAATGTGCTTTGGAGCGTCCTATATTTCCGGATGCAGCATCCCGATTGGTCGTTGATAGAGGCATTTTTCCTTTGGGGTTCTGTGCTTGCCATTATTTTGGTGATGTGGCCAATCCGTAGGCTCGCTGCATACCTCATGATGCCGTACTTGATTTGGGTAACGATTGCAATGTGCCTCAATTGGGAAACGCTGGTTCTGAATCCTGGGGCCTACTAAGCATATGCCAAGCATGAAACTGCTCAATCTCGGTGTGAATCATCATACTGCCCCGATTGATATTCGGGAGAGCGTAGCAGTTGCGCCTGAGGTTTTGCAAGATTCCTTAATTGATTTACGTAAGTACTTGCACAGAGAGAATGCAGAGCACCAGCCAGAGGTGGCAATTCTTTCTACTTGTAATCGCATGGAAATCTATTGTGCTGCCAATGATGTTGATTATGAGGATCATCATTTAGAGAGTCGTGCATTTGAATGGTTGGCTGCTCAGAATAATGTCCATAAAAATGAACTGCGTCCTTACATTTACTCTGCCAAGGAGAGCGATGCAGTCAAGCATGCCTTTAGGGTGGGCAGTGGCTTAGATTCGATGGTCTTAGGTGAAACTCAAATCCTAGGGCAAATGAAAAAAGCGATTGAGAACGCAAACCAAGTAGGAACCTTAGGAACTTATTTAAAGCCTCTATTTGATAAGACTTTCTCTGTAGCAAAAGTGGTTAGAGGAAATACGCAAATAGGTTCGAATTCTGTTTCAATGGCAGGCGCCTCCATCAAGTTGGTCGAGCGTATCTTTGGACCAATTAGTGAATGCAATGTTTTATTCATTGGTGCTGGCGAGATGATTAGCCTGTGCGCAAATCATTTTGCAGGTAAAAATCCTAAAAAGATTGCCATTTCCAACCGTACCATTGATCGCGGAAGTGAATTAATTCAGGCTTTTGCTAGCCAAAATTTACAGACCGAAGTTTTCCCTTTGGCTGACTTGCCCAAGCATCTTCATCAATATGATGTTGTGGTCTCCTGTACAGCGAGCTCCTTGCCGATTGTAGGCATGGGGATGGTGAAAACGGCACTGAAAGCTCGGCAGTCTCGCCCGATAGCACTCATTGATTTAGCGGTGCCAAGAGATTTTGAGCCTGAAATTAAGAGTTTAAAAAATGCTTATCTCTACTCCATCGATGATCTCGGTGAAATCGTCAATGCTGGAAAGGCTAACCGACTTGAATCAATCGGTGAAGCAGAAAAGATTATTGAAAAAGGGGTTATAGAGTTTTATGAAACTCTAGGGAAGAGGGCGGTAGTGCCGATTATTAGGTCAATCCAAGATGTGGGTGAGCAATATCAAAAGATTGAGCTAGAAAAGGCAAGCAGAAGAATTGCAAACGGCGATGATCCGATGGTGGTTCTCTCCCATATGGCTATTGCACTTGCTAATAAGTTTATGCATGCCCCGATTCATGCTTTGAAGCAGTCTTCTGATGAAAATTTAGAAGAGTACAAAAAAATTATTTCCAAAATCTACTCGTCGAAGTGAGGTTGCTATGTTAAAAATGACAAACTTCCTTGAGACCATATCAGCCCCCGATGAATTAAGGGGGTTGGAGGTTTCCAAGCTGCCCCAAATTGCTCAAGAGCTGCGTAATTTCATATTAACTTCTGTCTCAGGTACGGGCGGCCATCTCTCATCCAATTTGGGAACTGTGGAATTAGCCCTAGCGCTTCACTATGTATTTGATACACCCTATGATCGTTTGGTTTGGGATGTAGGCCATCAAAGTTATGCTCATAAAATATTGACGGGTCGCCGCGAGGCAATGTCAGGACTGCGCCAGTTTGACGGTATTTCAGGATTTCCTAAGAGAAGTGAGAGTGAGTACGATGCATTTGGTACAGCTCACTCATCTACCAGTATCTCAGCTGCTTTGGGTATGGCGGTAGCTGCAAAAAATAAGAATGAGCAGCGCAATGTCGTAGCTATTATTGGCGATGGAGCAATGAGTGCCGGTATGGCGTTTGAGGCTATGAATAATGCTGGCGTCAATAAAAAAGTTCCCCTCATTGTGATTCTTAATGACAACGAGATGTCGATTTCTCCGGCAGTCGGAGCATTGAATCGCTATTTGGTGAAATTAATTTCTGGCTCTATGTATGCTGCTACTAAAAGAGGGTTAGATAAAGTTCTTTCTGTAGCTCCGCCGATTCGTGAATTTGCCAAAAGACTTGAGGGCCACACAAAAGGAATGCTGGGACCAGCAACGATTTTTGAAGAGTTTGGATTTGATTACTACGGCCCGATTGATGGCCATAATTTGGATGTATTGGTATCGACCTTACAAAACATTAAGGTTCTTGCTCAAACAGAAGGACCACAATTTCTTCATGTGATTACCAAGAAGGGTAAAGGCTATGCACTAGCTGAGGCTGATCCTATTGCCTACCATGGCCCGAGTCCATTTAATCCAATCGTGGGTATACAAGCCAAGCCTGCCAGTAAAAAAACCTATACCCAAATTTTTGGAGAATGGTTGTGCGATATGGGTGAGGCGGATGAGCGATTAATGGCAATTACTCCAGCGATGCGCGAAGGCTCTGGATTGGTGGAATTTGAAAAGCGCTTTCCTGAACGATATTTTGATGTTGGTATTGCAGAGCAACACGCTGTGACATTCGCTGCGGGCATTGCTTGTGAAGGATTAAAGCCAGTCGTTGCAATTTACTCGACTTTTTTACAGCGAGGCTACGATCAACTAATCCATGATGTCACCTTACAAAACTTACCAGTAGTATTTGCAATTGATCGTGCTGGCATGGTTGGCGCAGACGGCGCAACGCATGCGGGCGCATTTGACGTCGCATTCTTACGTTGCCTGCCTAATTTGATTCTCATGACACCCGCGAATGAGCAAGAGTGCAGAGCAATGCTTACCACTGCCTTTAAGCATGATGGTCCTGCTGCTGTTCGTTATCCTCGCGGATCTGGCATTGGACTTGAGACTACTGGCCAAGCATTAGAGTCTTTACCAATTGGCAAGGGCCTCGTTGTCAGATCAATATCTGAACAACTTCCCCCTCAGAAAAAGATTGCCTTTATTTGCTTCGGGCCACTGCTATATAACGCTCTCTCAGTTGCAAAAGAGATCAATGCCACGGTTATTGATATGCGCTTCGTGAAGCCTTTGGACGAGGAATTGTTGTGCGATATCGCCCGCACCCACGATGCCTTGGTGTTTGTCGAGGACAGTGCCGTGAAGGGTGGAGCAGGTAGTGCCTGTCTTGAGGTTCTGGCCGATCAAAATATTCAAATTGAATCTTTGCAAATGGGATTGCCTGATGAATATGTTGAGCATGGCGATGTCAATTTCTTATTAGATCTCTATGGGCTCTCTTCCGAGAAAATGAAGCAAAGAGTTACAGCGCGATTCCTCTAGGGATCAATCGACAATGGAGTCTATTGAGATTGCCCCATTTCGCGAGTTGTGTACCGATTGTGGAGTATCTAGAACAAAACAGCCCAAGCGTTGTGCTACTGCTTGTCAATTCATTCAGCCAAATTACCCACAATTTGAAATCTCTACGCACGGCAGAGTCCGTAATATAGGCGACTCAGACGAAGTCTTCTTTGGGACTTATCTGCAGATGTATAGGGCGCGATTAAAGCAGCCTCTAGAAGGCGCTCAGTGGACGGGGATTATTACTCGATTATGTGAGCTATTGTTAGAGCAAGACCTTGTGGATGCGGTGATTACAATGGCATCTGATCCAGAGGATAAGTGGCGCCCTCAGCCGGTAATTATTAATCGCGCTCAGGATATGCAGCTTTGTAGGGGAATGAAAATGGGTTACGCACCCATTGTTCAATACCTCGAACAAGCCAAAGAGCTCGGCCACCAAAGGGTTGCGATGGTTGGCATACCTTGTCAGGTTTACGCCGCCAGAGCGCTTGAGAAAGAATTGGGCTTTGAAAAACTATTCATTATTGGCTCACCTTGCTCAGACAACACAACCACAGAAAATTTCCATCATTTTTTAGGTTTGCTATCTCACAAGCCAGAAGAAATCACTTACTTAGAATTTAGAGCCGATTACCACGTAGAGTTACGTTTTGCAGATGGACGTATTCAAGAGATTCCTTTCTTGAAGCTGCCGCTTTCAGATTTGCCAGGTGATTTCTTCCCGACCACTTGTAAGACCTGTGTTGACTACGTCAATTCGCTTTCGGATATTACAGTTGGGTATATGGCCGGCACAGGAGAGCAATGGTTAATTGTGCGGAATGCGCGTGGGCAGGAGCTGGCTAAGTTATTAGGCCCAGAAATCCATCTTGAAGCCTTGCAGTCAGCTGGAAATCGTTTGGGGCCAGTAAAAGGCTTTATGAAGAATGTCGAGTTGGCTGCTGGAGGCTTACCCCTGCAGCGAATGCCGAATTTTATGAGAAGTATTTTTGCCTGGGTGATGCCCAGATTTGGACCTCGTGGCCTGGAGTTTGCAAAAGCAAGGGTTGAAATGAAGGCTATTGAGTCCGTCATTCATTTACGCAATACTGCGCCGCACAAAATCAAGAACATGGTGCCAAATCATGTTTGGCAAGTTGTCCGGAAGTATGGATTAGAGCCTAGAAACGATGAAATCAAGGACTCTAGGGAAAGCACCTACAGTTAAGTGTTTGTGAATTTCCCGGAAAGAATTTATAACGTAAGGATTCTAATTAAGAGGCTCTTAGGCAGCCACGGTAATTTTCAAAAGTTCTTTTGAGACCGTGACTTGATCTGGTGATGTTCATGAATTTATCTAGGCTGGTGAGCATTGCAGGATTTAAGAAGAAATCCAAGCAGGATGACTTTAAGTTGGACCAACAACAGTCATCTAAGTCATCAGACAGGATGTGGGAGGATTGTCTGGTATCTAATGCGCCATCGCAGGCGACTTTTAAAAAAGAACAAGATACCCATCCACTTGAAAAAGCTTGTACAGAAGCTGAGTACCTCGAGTCCCTGGTAAGGACAATCGAGGGGAAAATACTGCCCCATATTATTGAGCAGCATCTCGAGTCTTCCATTCCAGAAGACTTGCTGGCAAAAGCAACCATTGACGAAAACAATATCCTTCAATTAACTAATTTGGTTCTCCAGGAGGATGCGCGCATCTCGGTTGATTTCGTAAAAGAGATTCATGCTTCTGGAACAAGCTTAGAAGATATTTATTTGCTCTTATTAACCCCAGTTGCCAGAAAGCTTGGAGCAATGTGGGAGGAAGATGAATCTAGCTTCACAGAAGTCACCATCGCGCTTTGGCGCATTAAGCAGTTGATGTATGACTTGAGCCCGATATTTCAACAGTATGCAGAGCAAAATAAAACGGGCTCTAGCATTATGCTGGTACCGTTGCCTGGCTCTCAGCACAACTTAGGCCTGTTTATGGTTTCTGAATTCTTTGCCAAAGCTGGATGGCGTATTTGGGGCGAGTTGGCTGCGACAGAAGAAGAAATTATTCAGATGGCCGCCAATGAATGGTTTGATGTTGTCGGTTTATCAGCCAGTGTTCGGGAGCAATTTCCGCAGCTCAAAGAGTTGATTAAGAGCATCAAGGCTAAATCAAAAAATCCCAATGTAGGTGTCATCATTGGCAGCCCGGTATTTAATCAGTTTCCTGAGCTCGTCGATGATCTAGGTGCAGATATGGTGGGAATGGATGCTGAGGATGCACTGGAGAAAGCCACTTTTTACGTTGAGCGATTGCGCTAGTACAAAATCTTAATATGTCTCGTGCGCATCGAATAGTGATTGTAGGTGGTGGGGCAGGCGGGCTTGAATTAGCCACCAAGCTGGGCGATAGCTATAGTGCCGATAAGATAGCTGTCACCCTAGTTGATAAAAATAGAACGCACATCTGGAAACCAAAGCTACATGAAGTAGCGGCGGGATCGATGGATCTTGCCGATCAAGAGCTAGATTACATTGCTCAAGCCCATTGGCACCACTTCAGGTTTCGATTGGGTGAGCTAGTTGGCATCGATAGAGATAAGAAAGAAATTCAGGTTGCCCCCTATATAGATGAGTCGGGTGAGCTGGTTACGCCTACCCAAGCCATTCCTTATGACACCCTAGTCATTTCAATTGGCAGCCTCACAAATGACTTTGGAACTCAGGGTGTTGAGCAATATGCTCAAAGACTGGAGTCCTTGGGCGATGCTAAACGTTTTCATCTACGCCTGGTAAATGCTTGCCTAAGAGCGCAAGCTCAAACTAGTACATTGGCTCCACATCAATTAAAGGTTGCGATTATTGGTGCGGGGGCGACTGGGGTTGAGCTGGCAGCTGAATTACATCGCACAACGCGTGCCATCATTTCTTTCGGAATGGATAGAGTTGACCCTGAAAAAGATTTGAAAGTAGTCCTCATCGAAGCCGCTCCTAAAATTTTGCCAGCACTTTCAGAGCGGATCTCGCTAGCAGCAGAGAAATTATTGACTGACCTTGGCGTTAAGGTGATGACAAATGCGAAGGTACAAAAAGTTCAAGCAGATAAGGTAGTGCTTGCCGATGGCCAGGAGATTCCAGCTGAACTGATTGTTTGGGCTGCAGGAGTGAAGGCACCCGATTTTCTAAAAGGTATCGGTGGCTTGGAGACTAATCATGTCAATCAGCTTTTAGTTTTACCAACACTACAAACCACTTTAGATCAAAATATATTTGCTATCGGCGACTGCGCTGCATGCCCTTGGCCTGAGGCAAACAACGGCAAGGGAGGCATTGTGCCACCACGTGCCCAAGCAGCCCATCAGCAAGCATCGCATCTATATAAACAAATCAACCGAATTATTCATCATCAACCCCTGAAGCCTTATCAATATCGAGACTTTGGTTCTTTGGTTTCGCTTGGGGAATATAGTAGCGTCGGTAGCATGATGGGCGGCCTGATTGGCGGAAGCCTGATGGTTGAGGGGCTCTTTGCTAAATTAATGTACATCAGCCTGTACAAGCTACATCAATTGGCTTTACATGGTTGGTTTAAGGTTTTTCTAGATACCTTAAGTCGATTGATTCACCGCAGAACACATTCAATTGTAAAATTGCACTAGTTAGACTTGTGCAAGTATTTTTCCATTGAACTGAGATCTCTGTAGTAAATGCTGGAGTTACGTCAAACCGCCCTTGAAATACTAGTCATCACAGATCCGAAAACGAAGGTTAATCGGGTTCAACAATTATTTGCTGATTACCATCAGGAGCACATTACTCTAGACGTTTCTGCTACTTTAAATTCAAAAGATCTCACGCTTCCTGGACGCCCTCAAAAGCCAGAGTTAGTCCCGCCATTAACAGTCCCCAAAAGAAGGATGGATACCGCTGAAGGCAGACTTTCTTTGCTGCACTCACTGGCCCACATTGAATTTAATGCGATGAATCTTGCGCTTGATGCAATTTGGCGATTTGCTGATATGCCAACGCAATACTATGCAGATTGGTTAAAGGTTACAAAAGAAGAGGCTTACCACTTTAGTTTGATAGAAGATCATTTACAGTCTGTTGGTGTTGCGTATGGAGATTTTCCTGCTCACAACAGTCTGTGGGAGATGGTTGAGAGAACTGCAGATGCAGTCATTGCCAGAATGGCCCTGGTCCCCAGAACCATGGAGGCTAGAGGCTTGGATGCGGTGCCCGCCATTCGTGATCGTTTTAAACAGATTAAGGATGCTCAGGTTGTTGAAATTTTAGAAATTATCCTCAGGGATGAGGTAGGGCATGTATTGATTGGCAATCAATGGTTTAATTTCTTATGCGCCAAGGAAGGTTTATCTCCAATCAAGACATATCAGGACTTAGCCAAAGCCTATCGTGCGCCAGTATTAAAGGGGCCATTTAATTTAGAGGCTCGCAAACAAGCGGGATTTACTACTGAAGAATTAACTCTACTTGGAACATAATTAGAAAACGTCTGGAGAACATATGAATTTATCTCGTCGAACATTCATTACATCAGCCGCATTAGCTCCGGTAGCGTGTGGCGTTCCTCTATCTTATGAAAAAGGTATCCCTGTCCCCGCTCCGAAGCCTGCGCCCAATATTCGCCCGCCACAGATTGGTCAGGAGTGGACATATATCAAGAAAGATGTTTTTAACGGAAAGACACTTGGAATTATTACCGAGCGTGTCTCGAAGATTGGTTCGACGATTGTCATTGATCGCAGTTCTGCGGATGGTGGGATGCTCCCTAGTGAGATTCAAACTTCTTGGGGCATGGTTGCTACTGATACGCAATGGCCACGCTTACTGAACTTTAGCCCCTCATTACCCTTATGGCCGCTTGAGCTCTCGACTGCTTGGAGCAAGCAATTTACTACCAAATACAGTATTCCTGGATATTCAGATTCAAGGATGAATTGGCAGGAGTATATGAGCGTTCAGGGTTGGGAGCAGATTACAGTTCCTGCAGGAGTTTTTATTGCACTCCGTTTTCAGAATCTAATTAACTTTGAAAATTCGGATCCCAACATCGTTGATTGCATTCGCAGGGAAACAGTTTGGTTCGCTCCTCAAATTGGCCGTTGGGTCGCAAGAGAGGCATCAGGCTCTTATCAAATACAAGGTTCAATTGGTGCTGTGTTTCAAGAGGGAAGCTATCAGTGGCAACTTACCTCTTATAAGTAATGAGAATAGACCGCTTACGAATATTTCTAGTTTCGCTCCTCCCAATCATTTTGGCGGGGTGCATATCTGCGCAACCATTTCCTGAGGGTGTGAATGTAGCCCAGCCAGTATCACCACCTGTCGTTAGGGCGCCCAAAGTTGGGCAGGAGTGGGTGTATCAGGTGCGCAATGTATTTAATCAAGAAATTCTTGATACCGTAACTGAGAGAGTGGTCTCAGTTGGCAGTGAAATTCGTATTGAAAGGTCAGGACTGAATGCTGGCCAGCTTCCAGACGAGATTCAATCATCTTGGGGAATGATTGTGCAAGATCCGCATTGGAATCCTACGCAGATATTTCAAAAGGGAATCCCTCTTTGGCCAGAGCAGTTTCAAGTAGGTTGGTCTCGGTTTTATAACACTCAGTATCAAGTGCTGAACTATCCAAACGCCAATTATTATTGGGGGCTCAGTATGGCAGGGGCCGCTTGGGAGCAAATTCAAGTTCCGGCGGGAAAGTTTCTAATCTTTCATTACCATAATGAAATGCCTTCTTTTGAAAGTAACGACGTCTTTAGGATGGCAAGTTATCGTCAAGAGGATATATGGCTTGCCCCTGAAATTGGCCGCTGGGTCATACGCAGGGGGTATGGACGCTATTTGATGTCTGGTGATTTTTGGACCGACGCTCACTGGGAAGACTATCTGCAATGGGAGCTAGTCTCCTGGAAGTAGCAATGCGCTTAAAATAGACGCATTGTGTATACCGTTAAAGAACTCTTTCCTACGCTTCAGGGCGAAGGCACTCACACTGGACGTGCTGCGGTTTTTTGTCGTTTTGCTGGTTGTAATTTATGGAGTGGTCGCGAGGAGGATCGAGCGACTGCTATCTGCAAATTTTGTGACACCGATTTTGTAGGTAGCGACGGTGACGGTGGTGGAAAGTTTGAATCTGCCATAGATCTAGCAAATGCAATCGAGTCTGCATGGAAAAGTACCTCAGCAGGACCTCAGCAACGGTATGTCGTGTTCACGGGTGGCGAACCGCTTTTGCAATTAGATGACGAGCTGATTGCTAAGCTACATGAAAAAGGTTTCGAGATTGCAATTGAAACAAACGGTACTATCAAGGTTCCCAAAGGGGTTGATTGGGTTTGCGTCAGCCCTAAAGCTGGCTCTGACTTAATTGTTCTTCAAGCGAATGAACTCAAGTTGGTGATTCCTCAAGAAGGGCAGGATTCATTGGAAAAGTTATTGGCTCGTTTTGAGAAGATGGACTACCGCAATCGCTTTCTGCAGCCTATGGATGGGCCAAACCTTAAAACGAATACCGAATTAGCCATTAGTCTTTGCCAGAAACGCCCGCTTTGGAGATTGAGTCTCCAATCTCATAAACTCATAGGCATTCGCTAAGGTGCTTGATAATCTAGCTAAGCCCAGTAATGTATTGATTAGATCTAAATGACAAGTAAACAACCTGCAATTTCCATTACCCGCCGTCTTGAATTTGACTCAGGACACCGCATTCCCAATCATGATGGGCAATGTAAGCATTTGCATGGGCACCGCTATGCTATTGAAGTTACGCTCACTGGAGAAGTTGCAGACCATCCTGGTAAAGCTGACGATGGTATGGTGCTCGACTTTGGGGATATTAAACGCCTCACCAATCAATATATTGTTGATCTTTGGGATCATGCATTTTTGGTGGCTAAAGAGGATGAAAGTGTAGTTGCATTTTTAGCAACACTACCTAATCATAAAACGGTTGTGATGGAGCATGTTCCTACTGTTGAGAATTTAGCTAATGCCGCCTTTGCTATTTTGCAGCCAGTCTTTAGCAAGAATTTTGGTGGACGCCTTGAGCTTTCTGCTCTTCGTTTATATGAAACTCCCAATTGTTGGGCTGACGTACATCACCCTTAAATGAACCAAGCAGAGCTTGACCGCCAATTTATGGAGCAGGCTCTAGAGCAGGCTCAGTTAGCTGCTATTGCTGGTGAAGTCCCTGTGGGTGCTGTCATCGTACGCAATGGAGCAGTACTTTCTAAAGCGTTTAATAAGCCCATCACCAATCATGATCCAAGTGCCCATGCCGAAATGTTGGCACTTAGACAGGCAGCTTTATCTGAAGAGAATTATCGCTTGCCGGGCACCACCCTTTATGTCACCTTAGAGCCTTGCACGATGTGCGCTGGTGCAATGTTGCATGCTAGAGTAGATCGTATTGTTTATGGGGCTGCAGACCCCAAAACCGGTGCCGCTGGTAGCGTTTTAGATGTATTCTCATCAAAACAAATCAATCATCAGACCGTTATTGAAGGCGGAATGATGGGTGAGGAGTGCGGTCAATTGCTGCGTGATTTCTTTAAGGAACGACGTTGAAAGCCATTCACTTGATTGCCCCTTCTGGAGCAAGTCTCGATGATAAAAGTCCTTTAGCTGGGATCGATTGGCTAAAGCGTCAAGGCATTGCTATTGAGAATGCAGAATGTGTGCAGCGTGTTCATGAGCGTTTTGCAGGAAGCGACGAGGTACGCTTAAATGAATTCAATACTCTAGCGACACTCAATCCTCAGACTCTAGTAATGGCGATGCGGGGTGGTTATGGTATTCATCGCTTGCTTCCCAATATTGATTGGACTGGCATTTCTAAAGCAGTTGCTAGTGGATTGCAAATTTGCGGGCACAGTGATTTCACGGCATTTCAATTGGGCTTGTTGGCTAAGAGCGGTGCCATCACTTTATCCGGACCAATGCTGAATTATGATTTTGGCAAGATCGATGATACCGGCAAAGCAATAGAGCCTGATGGCTTTATGTGGAAACACTTTCAATCTGCTATTCAAGAGCGAAAACTCGATTGCAGCGTATCCGCATCACAAGTATTTCTGGCGAACTCCGGCGGCAATAAGCTTACAGGGATGTTATGGGGCGGTAATTTGACAGTCTTAGCTGGTCTAGTGGGAACTCCCTATCTACCTTCTCAGCAGCAAACCCAAAATGGCATTTTATTTTTAGAGGATGTGAATGAGCATCCTTATCGTATAGAACGCATGCTGATGCAATTACTGGATGCCGGAATACTCGGCAACCAGTCGGCCATCCTTCTAGGAGGCTTCTCCGCCTATCGTTTGTACGACAACGACAAAGGGTATTCATTAGAGCGCGCAATTGAAGCTATTCGTAAGCGTTTGCCTGAGAGCATTCCTATTTTGACGGATCTACCATTTGGTCATCAAGCCAATAAGCTCACACTACCAATGGGTGCTCAAGCTACTCTTGATTACAGCCCTAGTGGATTTACTATTAAAGCAAGCTGGTAAATGGTTTTAAGACATCTTTTTGCAAGAATTATTCTAAGCACTATTACGCTGACTTTTATGGGGGCAGTAATGGCAATCGAAGAGCCTAAATTTTCAGTTTTAGAAAAAAATCCACCATTTGAGCTTAGGTCATATGCCCCGATGATATTGGCCGAAGCCCAAACAGAAGGTGATCTAGACGAGGCCTCAAGCCAGGGTTTTCGACTAATTGCTGGCTACATCTTTGGGCAGAACCAGGTGAGCGAAAAGATTGCGATGACCGTGCCAGTAGCTGTTGAAGAGCAGGCACCTAAGAGTGCAAAGATTGCGATGACCGCACCCGTCAATATTGAATCAAATGCTGGGAAATGGACAGTTTCATTTGTGATGCCATCTGAATACACTATGGAAAGCCTGCCTAAGCCGCTTAATCCAAGAGTTCAGTTGCGCCAGATCCCAGCTGTAAAGCGCGCAGTGATTGTTTTTACTGGCTTTAATAGCGAGAATAAAGTCGCCGAAAAAACACTAGAGCTAGAAGAGTGGATGCGGAGTAAAAATCTTCAAGCAGTTGGCGTGCCGAGGTTTGCACGCTACAACCCACCTTGGTCGATACCCTTTATGCGCCGTAACGAAATCATGATTGATGTTCGTGACTAGAGGCCTTTCAGTAAATCACTTAAGCTTCAAAACTCTTTAGTAAAAATTGGGCACCTCCATCTACTCCTAAGGCCTTAGTCAGAATAGGTAGCGCCTCTGATAAATGCTTTTCTAAGGTCCATGGAGGATTGATGATGAACATTCCGCTAGCCTGAAGACGTCGCTCGCCAGGCGCATTCTCAATTCTCAATTCTGTATGAAGCCATGAGCGTTTATGACTCGCAGCAATTTTCTTCATGCGATCTGGGAGCGCTGCCGATTCTCTCCTAGAGAGGGCGGGGTACCAAATTGCATAACAGCCAGTAGCAAAGCGTTGCAGAGCCTCTTCCATCGCCGCTTCAAGAAAACGGTAGTCTTGCTTATCTTCATAAGAGGGATCAATGAGAACAAGGCCTCGCCTGCTGGGCGGGGGAAGCAAACCTTTGAGTCTACTAAAGCTATCTGCGGCGTAAATATCAATTTGCTTAGCTTGTTTTAGCTCACCAATATTGTGTCGAAGAATGTCAATTTCTTTGGGGTGAAGTTCAAATAACTTGAGTCGATCTTGTGGTCGCAGTAAGCGAGCCAAGATAAAAGGAGATCCTGGATAGGTGGCAAGATCGCCCCCCATATTTTCTGCATAAATAAACTCCAAATACTTACTAATACTCTCTACAGTTGGATTGCCTGCTTCAATAAATTTGAGCAATCGAAATATTCCACCCTCAGCTTCCTTGCTCACAGCAGCAAAACCATCTTTTAGGCTGTAAATACCAGCACCGGCATGGGTGTCAACAATCGTTAGTGCGCCAGGCTTTTCCTGAAGATATTCAACTAAATGAATCAGTGTGAGGTGTTTCAGAATATCGGCATGACTGCCAGCGTGAAACGCGTGTCGATAGCTAAACATGGTGAATCACTCTGAACTGGTGAGTGATTTATTAAACTGAGCTTTAATAAATAAAACTAAGGTTATGAGCAAAATGACCACGGAGGCATACTGCAGCGGCTGGTTTAGCTCATGATCCATAATTTGCGTTAGGTGAGCATAGATTGCGGCAACTCCACCAATCGCCACAATACGTAGCCAGGCACTCCGAGGGGAAAGATATTTTTCAGGAAGGCGATTAGCAAATAAAGCCCCTAACATCCCGCACCATATTCCAAATCCTGCGCCACCCAATACATCAGTTAACCAATGGGCCCCAATGGCGCTGCGCGATAGCCCAACGAAAGCTGCAATCACAAAGAGGATTAATAAAAGCTTACGCTTATCTTTATCAAAAGCAAAATATAAGGCTGCAGCAATAGCAAAAGCCGTTAGTGTATGACCAGAGGGAAAGGCCTTGTGGAGCAGGGGTTCGCCAAGGCGGTAGTAACTACCCTCTGTTAAAACCCCAGCAGGCCTTGGAAGATCAAAATAATTTTTGAGAAGAGGACTGGTAATAGCAGAGATAAAGCCTGCAAAAACTGCTGCACTGAAAGCGCGAGGTGCTAACAATAGAAGTGGAAAGGCAAGAGCAAACACGCCCCATCCATTCCCTAGAAATGTCAGCCATGCCCAAAGTGTGTCCGGTAGTGATCTTGCTAATTGATTCAGAAATAGAAAGCTACTGCTTTGGAATTCGCCAAAATAGATTGCAAATGCGAGTGCTAGCGGGGCTATTGGAATGAACCAAGCTAATACTGGAATAGCCTTTTTGTCCATCCTGCTTACTGACCTTTAGTCTTATCTGCATCTTGTAGCTGAATGGTGACTTTCTCTAAGACTTGAGCAACTGTAATTGCTTGCATACAAACATTATCCTGACAAGGCGTTTTGCGATGATTTGCTGCGCTGACACATGGAGAGCATGCTAAGTTTGCCGTGATTGCAATCGAGTTTCCTACGGAGCCATATAGAGCGGGAGTTTCCGGTCCAAAGAGAACAACAGTTCTTAGCGAAGTAACTGCTGAGAAGTGACCTGGACCAGAGTCATTGGTCACCATGACATCCGATAGGGTGTAAAGCGGCGGTAACTCTGCAAAACTCACTTGACCTGCAAAGTTCAAAGCGTTTTTAATATTAGCTACTGTACGAACTTTTTCTACATATGCAAATTCAGCAGGGGAGCCTGTGATCAAAATCAGATCACTCGGATATTGTTGATGAACACCTTGAATTAATTCAGAAAAGCGCTGCTGCGCCCAGCGGCGTTGCGGTAGTAAATCACTGGCATTTGGGTTAATCAGAATTAAGCGATGCTTACCATGAATATATTCAACCCCAGATTCCTTAGCCAATTTTTCAACTCGCTCGCGAACGTTAATAAGTGCCTTTGGGTCAATGACAGCTTGCACTAAACGTACCTCAGAGTCTGGAATCTGAATTTTGCTAAACGGCACTTCAATGTGTTTTGCAAAGGCCGCATGAATTAAAGAAAGAAAGTTCTTAGTGATGTGAATATGAGGGTTGTAGTGCACCTTACGGGTGAGCATGAAGCCACGCCACAAGCCTTCGCCATGAAAGATGTGATAACCCACGCGGCGTCTAGCGCCACATAGGCCGGTGAGCAGGGCGGTAAAGCGTGAGAATAGCTCGAGATCAATGACAGTATCAATCCGATGACGGCGTGCGATGATTAAAAAACGTAAGGTATCTTTAATCAAACCACCCAAGCTAGAGGAATCAATTGTAAAAATATTTTCTGGTTTGACGGTATTGAGTAGAGTCAGACTGGCACGATTGCTCTTAAAGATGAGAAAGAAAAGTTCAGCGCCACGAGACTGTGCATTACGCATAGCCGGATCAACCAAAATCGCGCTACCCATTTCTGAGAGCTCAATGAAAAGTAATTTCTTGGGAGTCTCCAACTCGCGGCCAAAGATATTCTTTACACCATCCATGAGGGCTACTAATGGGCTAGCGATTGCGCAGAGTGGCACACCGACCCAATGATCGATGGCACGCATGGTATTGACGCTAATAGTCATAGTTTTGCTCTAAAGGAATTATTTTCGTTTTAGTAAAAAGTATGCACCAGGCAGCACTGATAAAACAGTAATTGCGCCGTAGCTAATAGATGCCAATACAGTTAATGAGGGACTAACACCCCAGAGTGCCAATACGGAGGATAGGGTGGCTTCACGCAATCCCCATCCGGAAATACTAATGGGCAACATCAGTAGTAGGCTTAAGGCTGGCAGGCCAATCATTAAACCCTCAATTGGCGCATTAACTCCATATGCCTTCATGCAGAACAGTAGCGTCAGAATAGTCAGGCAGTGAATTCCAACGGCTAAAAAAGCTTGTGCAATATTGGTTGGCCAAGAAAATGCCAATTGAATTCCTGGCATTGCATTATTCATTTGGAGTCGGTTTAATAATGTTTGTAGTAGCTGCCTGGTTTTGGACCAAGCTAAGAGGAGAGCAATGAGAACTCCTGACAAAAGCATGATGCCTATTACGGCATAGCCTAAATCTTGTCCCCAGGCGGCAAGAGTGGCACCACCTATGATTAAGCCAATACCGCCTAATAAATTATTACCCGCTAGGCCCAGAAGGCGATCTACTAAGGTCATCGCAAAGCTAAGGCGTAGTTTGGGGGTCGCAAGTCCCAGGTCTACTGAGTGGTGAAGCTCTTCATCTAACTCTTTGCGGTCACTAAAGTTTCCTGAGGTAGTAAGGTGGGTTGCTGTGATGGCGCGATAGCTATCTCCGCCCAATGTACTTGGAAGACCTTGGTTAATGAGCCCACCAGCAAAATACAGGCCAATATAGGAATGAATGCGACGCGGAAATCCGACTGCCTGCATAAATAATCCCCAGCGGTAACCGCCACAAACATATGCAGTCATCATGCTAGCTAAGGCAGCCAAAAACCAAATTGGCTCCATTTTGATTTCTGAATCTAATAAGGTATGCCAGTCAATTCCGCTGGTTGCTTTCCAGAGAAGTGCAATCGAAAGCAGAATACGGATGGTGGGCCATGCGCGCTTCAGAATTGATTTCCACCCAGAAGGGGTTTTGGGGGTGGATTGGGGTATTGAACTCATAGGCGTAAGGATAATGCTTTGGGCGCCTAAGGTCCTGAATTTGAGGGGAATTACTCTGCTGCGGATGGTCCTTGCCAATTACTGCAAAGGCTAAAGTCAAATTTAGACAATACCCGGCCAAAGCGCTGGATTTCTAGGTTATCCAGAGGCTCACAGCGCTCAAAGCCTGCTTTCGTAGCAATGGGAGGCGGAAATGACATGCCTGACCAATGAATCAGCAGGATATTTGCCCCCGAAGGAAGTTCTCCAAACCAGAGGTCAAATTGATCTTTTCTTTGATCAAGTACAAATACAGGGATCGGTTTTGCGTACCAGGCAGCTCGACTTCCTAAAGTCCAATTTTGCACGGCAATACCATCAGCTTTGGTGGCTTGAGTTAATTCAGCAGCTTTTTGGCCTGCGCTCTTCCAGCCATAAAGATCAGCAATTGGATTGGATTTAATGGATGCTGAGCTAATGCCACCAGATAAAACAAATCCAAAGCCAATTAGGCAAAGTGCAATTTGTAATATGAATAAAAGACGTATGACAGTGCGATGCTGAATAGACCAAGCCTTTGCTAAACCAATGCCAGCAAACGGTGCCAAACAAAACCATGCAGGTGTTGTCCAGTGGGGTAGGCTACCGCCACCAGAGAGACTTGCAAAAATAACAAAGGGAATAAAAAAGAATCCAAGCAAAGACAATAAAGATAGCTTGGTTCCATGCATGCAGTCTTTGAGAAAGATATAGCTACCTATGATGAGTAGCGGGCCGAACGCAATAATCTGAATTCCAAGGAATGCGCCTAATCTTCGCCATAACCATTCACCACCGCTGCCATGGGCGATCTGATATTTAAATGAAATCCAGTCATTGACCCAATTCCAATACAGGACAGGGCTAATTAAGAGTAGAGCAAGAATAGCGGCTAACCAAAAACCTATTTTTCCGATCCAGGGTTTTCTACGGGCGCTAATTAATACGAGAAGTAGAGCAAAGGCAGTAAAGATGGCGGTGTATTTGCTCAGGCCAGCTAATCCAAGTAATGCGCCAGTCAATAACCAATCACCAATCGTGAAGTGATCTTGAATTAACCAACGCAGCGCCATTAACATCAGACCAAGACTTAAGGGCGCCAATAAAGTATCTGGTAATAAACCAATTGCCAGAACATGGGGCATTGGCGCAGCAATAATGGCGAGAACAGCCATCAAACCACAAGCGTTAGCAGAAGGTAGTGCACTAGTGAGATAGCCGGAGTTTCTGCCTTGGATATAGCGGTGAATTTCTAGTGTGACTAGGTAAACTAGAAAACAGGCGATTGCCCAGAGAAATTCAGGCACTAGACGAATTAAACCCTCTGAAGAAGTAAGGGCAACCAGCGGCCACTGGATCCAGCCCACCAATGGTGGGTGATCAAAATAGCTCCAAGCTAAATGCTGAGCATATAAGGCGTAGTGGGCTTCATCAACCGAAAATTCAATTGAGAAACCTAGGGCAAAATGAACTAGCGCTGCTATACAAATGCAGATTGCCGCCCAGCTTGAAGGTGATTGATGGCGCATAAACCGATTTTAGACTTACTCGGGAAATTCTTTGGGACAATTAGTAATATGTTCAAACGTGTTTTATATCTCTTGATGCTCTTTACGCTGCTTGCATTAGCTGGCTGTGCAGGTTTTGGTGGCGGATCAGTTCAGGATGAGTTTGGACAGGCTTTTGATCCTAATAAGCTTCCAGCGCAGGACGAATTACCTAAATTTTCTGCCGAGACTGCTCGTAGCGGCATGCCGAATGGCTGGAATTTTTATCGCATAGCGCCTTATAAAAAGAATACCGTTTACCGTCTTGAGAGTTACCAAGGCAGAACTGTTTTGAGTGCTAATTCCAAAACATCTGCATCGGGTTTGGCAGTAAAACTGCGCCCAAGGCAAGTAAATAATTTATGGCTACAGTGGGAGTGGAAGGCTTTGAGTTCTATTCCCGAGGCCGATAATGCAGAGCGTTATAACGATGATGCGCCCCTCAGAATCTTGGTTGCGTTTGATGGCAATAAATCTAAATTGCCGTTGAAGGAAAAAATGAACTTTGAGATGGCCAGCCTCATTAGCGGTCAAGAAATGCCTTATGCAACACTGATGTATATCTGGTCGGGTAAATCTCCTGTAGACACAATTATTACTAATGCGCATACCTCACGTATCAAGATGATTGTGGTCGACTCTGGCTGGGAAAATTTAGGAAGCTGGCACAACCATCAACGTGACCTTACCGCTGATTACAAGCGAGCCTATGGCGAAACTCCGGGAGAGATTATTGGAATCGCATTGCTGACTGATACTGACAACACAAAATCAGAAGCGCGTGCCATCTACGGCGATATTGAACTCATTCGCAAGAATCCGAAATAAAAATTACCTAGGCATGAGAAGGGCGCCAGCGTTTTAGTAGCAGTGCATTACTGAGTACGCAAAAGCTGGAAAGCGCCATAGCGCTACCTGCCAGCATTGGTGATAGGTAGCCTAGAGCTGCGAGGGGAATTCCAGTGGAGTTAAAAATAAAGGCCCAAAACAAGTTTTGCTGAATCTTTTTCCAGGTTCGCTTGGAGATATCGATCGCATCAGCAACTAAGCTAGGGTCTCCGCGCATTAAAGTAATTCCTGCGGCTTGCATGGCAACATCTGTGCCAGTAGACATGGCCATGCCAACATCTGCTGTAGCAAGAGCCGGAGCATCATTCACACCATCACCTACCATAGCTACCCATTGGCGCTTCCCATTCTTATTAGATGATTGCAGTTTTCGAATAATGTCTGCCTTGTTGTTTGGCAAGATTTGTGCAAAGACTTCATCAATACCGATGAGGTGACCTACACGATTTGCTGCTGCAGTATTGTCTCCAGAGAGTATGACGGTACGAATCTGTAGTTGATGCAAAGATGCGATTGCCTCACTGGCATTACTTTTCAGTTCATCGCCAAAGGCAATGATCGCAATCGGTGATGACGTCGATACATTCATTAATACAGAGACAGTCTGCCCAGCCTCAAAGCAAGTTTGAGCCTTTTGAATAACCTCCGCTTGATGTGTGTTTGACTCGAGTGATGCAACGCTTTGTAAGCAGAGGGCCTCGCCCGCCCATGGGCCATTACTAGGTTTGCCACTAATGCCGATGCCTGGTAGCGCCTTGCTTTCTAAAGGCGGGATGGGATTCACTCCTTTTTGCTTGGCTCCATTCAGCAAAGCTTTAGCTAAAGGGTGTTCACTGCCTAATTGCAAACCTGCAGCACTCGCCAAGATGGCGTCATCATCAGCTGAACTAGTAAATGAAATTAAATTGAGAAGTCTGGGTTTGCCAATCGTCAGTGTTCCTGTTTTATCAAAGGCAACGATATTTAAGCGATGTGCAAGTTCAAGCACTTGGGGGTCTTTAATCAAAATGCCAAAGCGGGCAGCAATGCCAGTACCCGCCATAATGGCTGCAGGTGTTGCTAAACCAAGAGCGCATGGGCAGGCAATCACCAGTACAGACACTGCTCTTAAAATTGCGATCGATGCAGAATCCAAATAAAACCAATTGATTAATCCCGTGATGATGGCAATCACAATGACGCTCGGTACAAAGATTGCGCTAACCTGATCTACTAATTTTTGAATTGGTGCTTTCTGAGTTTGCGCATCTTCTACTAAAGAAATAATTTTAGAAAGGACGCTCTCAACGCCAACAGCTTGGGCTTCAATGACTAGGACACCCTCGCCATTGAGAGATCCGCCAATGACTGTTAGACCAACGGATTTTTTAACTGGTGCGCTTTCACCAGTAAGGAGGGATTCATCTACATGGCTGCTGCCAAGCAGAATCAGGCCATCCACAGGGATCCGTTCGCCTGGCATTACTAATACGCGATCTTTCGGAAAGACCTGCTCTAGTGGGAGTTCGCGATATTGATCTAGTGGGGCACCATCTGCAACTTCGATGTGAGAGTCGAGAACTTTGGCGTGCGCTGGCCATAGTTTTTGCAGCGCTCGAATTGCCTCACTAGTTTGCTGCTTGGCACGAGCCTCTAGCCACTTACCCAAAAGCACCATACAAATGATGACTGCTGATCCCTCGAAATACAGTTCATGTGATGCATGGGGTGAGACTAGCATTTGATAAATACTTAAACCATAGGCGGCACTAGTACCGAGTGCAACTAGTAGATCCATATTGCCAACGCCAGACATCAGTGATTTAAATCCGGCTTTATAAAAACGCCATCCTAAAAAGAACTGAATTGGACTAGCGAGCAGTAATTGCCATTTTGGTGAGAGTGCCCAATGAATTCCAAACGGCATGAGAAGCATTGGTAAAAATAATGGGGCGGCAAGAGCAAAGCCTAATAAAACTCTTCCCAAGCCATCGCTGCCCCAAAAGGATTGTGAGGGTTTCAGTGCAGTAATTGCATGGGGTTCACTTAATTGGGCTTCATAGCCAGTCTTTTGGACTGCTGCAATGACTTCTCCAATTTTTGTGGGCGATGATGCATTCAGACGAATTCTGGCTTGTTCAGTCGCCAGATTGACACTGGCAGCTTCCACGCCGGGGATCCTATCTAGGGCTTTTTCAACCCTGCCTACACAGGATGCACAGGTCATTCCACCGATATCTAGAGTAAATAACTCAGAATGGATCTCTTTTGGGGTGCTCATATAGAAGATAATCTACTGCATAGGACCATATTTACAGCAAAAGAGGCTTATATGTTGAGTTTAAAAGTGTCTGGAATGACTTGTGGGGGCTGTATTAATGCTGTTACTCGGGCAATTCAAGCCCAGGATCCGCAAGCCAAGGTACAGGCTGATTTAGCATCCCAAGTGGTTGATCTTGAAACTTCTTTGTCGGCTGCGCAAGCTAGCCAGATCATTGCGGACGCAGGTTTTCCAGTTACTCAATAAACTGCCAGGTAGGCCATAACCGCTTGTTAAGCAAGGTTTTGCTGGTGCGGTTAATCTAGTCGCTATTCAATAAAATTAACAAAAGTAATTCTGGGTATTCATTCGGAATAGCTGGGTATAGGAGAAAGTAGTGTCAGTAACTGTAGAAGCTGTACAAGGTGCCATTAAGAATTTGCTGGACCCTAATACTAAGATTGACTTTGTAACAGCCAAGAATCTCAAGAATTTGCGTGTTGAAGATGGCGATGTCACGTTTGATATCGTTTTGGGTTATCCCGCTAAAAGTCAGTTTGATGCCATTCGTAAGTCTGTCATTAATGCTGTGCGCGAATTGCCCGGCGTTAAAAATGTCAGCGTCAATGTGAGCAGCCAAATTGTTGCGCATGCTGTGCAACGTGGCGTGAAGTTATTGCCTGGCGTTAAAAATATTATTGCTGTTGCTAGTGGTAAGGGCGGAGTAGGTAAATCCACTACCGCTGTGAACTTAGCTTTGGCTCTTGCTGCAGAGGGTGCACAAGTCGGAATATTGGATGCTGATATTTATGGGCCAAGTCAACCAATGATGCTTGGCATTACTGGTCGACCAGAATCTATTGAAGAAAACACGATTGAGCCAATGGAAGGTCATGGCTTGCAAGCTAGCTCTATTGGTTTCTTGATTGAGGAAGATGCGCCGATGGTGTGGCGCGGTCCCATGGTCACTTCCGCTCTAGAGCAACTGCTTCGTCAAACTCGCTGGCGTGATTTAGATTATTTAATTGTGGACATGCCCCCAGGCACTGGTGATATTCAGTTAACCCTGTCACAAAAAGTGCCTGTGACTGGTTCGGTGATTGTGACTACTCCCCAGGACATTGCTTTATTAGATGCTCGCAAGGGTTTGAAGATGTTTGAGAAGGTGGGCGTGCCCATTGTTGGCATCATTGAAAATATGAGTACGTATGTTTGTACAAAGTGTGGACACGAAGAGCATATTTTTGGTAGCGGTGGTGGTGAAAAAATGTGTAAAGAGTATGGCGTTGATTTCTTAGGCGCATTACCACTCAACTTATCGATCCGTGAGCAGGCTGATGCTGGGCGTCCAACCGTAGTGGCCGACCCTGATGGCGCTATTAGCGCGATCTATAAGAACATCGCTCGACAAGTTGCTATTCGTGTTGCTACTCTGTCTAAAGATATGAGTAGTAAATTTCCAAGCATTGTTGTTCAAAACACTTGAGGTCCTGAGTATTTATGCGCTTTGCAGTATTAATGCGTAAACAAAATCTGGATAACCCATGGGTTTCATATCGATGGGTGCCTCGGGAGGTCTTGCCTGATTTTGGACAATTCAATCCACAAAGCCTGGAAAGTAGTTCTATATCAGGTCAATTTCTGGGGCGAGATGACGATGGTGAGTCTTGGTTGTTTACCGGCTTTGAATTAAATCTTTTTCCTGACGAAGCTGAAGGCTACTATCTCAATGTTTCAGCGACTACACCGGCATGGTTTGTGATGTGGAGATTGGAGGAAGACATTGAGCATTATGTTGATGAGCAATCTCTTTCTCTTGCTAAAGCTGAAATAACGTTAGCAGTGCCACATCGAATTTGCGTGAGCTATAACGAGGCTGCCCGATTACTTGATGGTGGAGAGTCAGTTGATACCATCCCAATGAGTAATGAGCATGCTTCTTGGTTGCAAGAGTACGTTAATGAAAACTATCGGCCTGAGCCAAAGAAGCGACATAAGCCAGCCTCATTCAAGGGTGCCCAGCGCCCAGCGGAGGAATAATGGCTGAGGGTTTCTTAAGTCGCTGGTCAAAGCGTAAGGCTGGAAAGTTAGATGATCCGGTAGAGCAGCCCAAAGAAGTTGCTAAGAGCCCAACGCCAGTTTCTCCAGAGGAACCAGCTCCTCCACCGGTAACCTTGGAGGATGTGGAGAAGATTGATCGTTTTGATCCTGATTTCTCCGCCTTCATGAGGCCAGATGTAGATCCTGCTGTGCAGCAGGCTGCGCTCAAAAAGATGTTTACCGATCCACGTTTCAATGTGATGGATGGCCTAGACATCTATATAGATGACTATTCCAAGCCTGATCCTTTACCCCCAGGCATGCTCGAACGAATGGTGCAAAGCGATATGCTCGGGCTTTTCAGTAAGCCTGATGCTACGGCCGAAGGGGAAAAGCAGGCAGAAGAGCAAATAGCGTCCTCTCAACCCAATGAGAAGCTTTTGGAGGCTCAAGACCAAACTGATTTAACATCCACAGATTCAACGGCGCAGACAAAATCTGCTCATTTGGATGAAGTACCCATAGAGCCTGCCCAGAAAAAAACTTAAGAAGATAGTGCATGAGTCAAAAATTAGTATGTAACTGCAATGGCACCATGCCTTTGGATACAAAGGCGCTTGGCGTTCCAGTGCATCACTCCTTATGTAGACAAGAGGTCAGCACTTTCTTAAAGGCGCTTGATGGATCTGATTCATTAGTGGTTGCCTGCACCCAAGAGGGTGCGCTATTTAATGAGTTAGCTGAGCAGTCAGAAAAGCCTTTGGTGGCTCCTCTGCGTTTTGTCAATATTCGTGAGGTTGCTGGCTGGACTCAAGAGGCCAAACTATCAGGGCCGAAGATTGCATCTTTACTTGCTTTGGCTGACATGCCGGAAGCTGAGCCCGTTCCCGTCGTCAATTATCAAAGCCAAGGTAGGCTCTTAATTGTTGGCGCAGGATCTTTGGCATTGCCTTGGGCAGAAAAGCTCGGTGCTTCATTAGATATTTCTGTTTTGTGTACCGAGCCTGGTGACTTACCTTTGGTACGTAACTATCCAATCTATACAGGTAAAGTGACTAAGCTGGATGGTTACCTTGGCAATTTTTCTGTTGATTGGGATCTCGAGAACCCAATTGATCCAGAGATGTGTACTCGTTGTGGCGCTTGCGTTGAAGCTTGCCCAGAGAGTGCGATTGATCTCTCCTTTCAGATTGATTTAAATAAATGTAAGTCGCATCGTTCATGTGTCACTGCGTGCGCAAGTATTGGCGCAATCTCGTTTGATCGTAAGGAGCGTGCGCGTAATGCAGAGTTTGATTTGATTTTGGATTTGCGCACTGATCCCAAGATGCGTATGAGCCAAACACCTCAGGGATATTTCGCACCGGGTAAGGATCCGCTAGATCAGGCGATGGTAGTAAATCAATTGCTGGAGATGGTAGGTGAGTTTGAGAAGCCAAAATATTTTGTCTATAACGAAAAAATTTGCGCGCATGGCCGCAACGGTAAAGTAGGTTGTAGCGCTTGTATTGATGTTTGTTCGACAGGTGCCATTGGCTCTATATTCAAAAATGGTCAAGGCAGTGTTGATGTCAATCCGAATCTTTGTATGGGCTGTGGAGCATGCTCCACAGCTTGCCCGTCAGGTGCAATGCGTTACAACTACCCTAGCGTACCCCACCAAGGAAAAGAATTAAAAACGCTTGCTACAGTATTTACTGCCGAGGCTAAAAAGCTTAATCAAGCTGCCGCGCCAAGTCTGCTCTTGCATACCTTAAAAGCTGGCACTCAAATGATTGATGGCTTGGGCCGCACTGCCCACGTGATGCCTAAACAATTTGAGGCTTTGCCGTCATTTGTTATTCCATATGGGATTGAGCATATTGCGTCTACCGGCTTAGATCTATGGCTTGGCGCTCTCACCTACGGCTTTACAGAAGTGGTCTTGCTATTAAGTGGTGACGAGGATCCCGCTTATCGCGCAACTCTTGAAGAGCAGGCTCATCTTACCAATGCAATATTGAAGGCTTATGGCTTTGATGAGCGCATTCATTTAATCGCGGCTCAATCCACTGACGATTTACAAACAGTATCTAATGCAATGGGTGCTATGCGTCAGCGAGGCGCCTTGAGTACGATTTGCACCCCTGCCAGCTTTGGTTTATCTAATCAAAAGCGTGAAACGATTGAGGCAGTGCTTGAGCATTTGCAAAAACAAGCCAAGACTCCATTGCCAGAGGCGGGCGTCGCTCTACCCAATTCATCTTTGTTGGGCGGTTTAAATATCAACAAAGACGCCTGCACTTTGTGCATGTCTTGCGTCAGCAGCTGTCCTGAGGGCGCGCTCCTGGATAACCCAGATGAGCCAATCCTCTCTTTTATTGAGAAGCAGTGCGTGCAATGCGGCATCTGTGCTCAGACATGCCCAGAGCAAGCTTTGACATTAAACCCCCGTTTGCAAACTGTAGAACAGCGCAAGCAAAAAACAACGCTTAACGAGACCCAGGCTTTTCATTGCATTAGCTGCGGTAAAGCCTTTGGAACTCTGAAGATGGTTGATCTCATGTTGACTAAGTTAGGTGCTCATGGCGCATTTGCGGGCGCGGCAATGGATAGACTCAAGATGTGCGGTGATTGTCGAGTAGTTGATATGGTGAAGAAAGAAACATGAGCGAAATCTCAAAAGAAGTAAAAGAGCAGTCCTCAACAGAGGTTGGCGATATCGGTTTACCAGAGGATTTAGCTAGGGCTGACCTCTATGGCTTAATTGCCAGATTTTTTCAATTACCACCAGATCAAGAGCTTTTGGATCAAATTGCTGCAACCGCCAATCAGCAGGAGGCTGCTGATGAGGCGCCTTTAGCTAAAGTCTGGATGGATGTGGTTGAGGTAGCTAAAAATAATCCTGCCAAAGCTTGGCATGATGAGTTTGATTTGAATTTCATTAGTGTTGGTAAGCCTAACGTTGTTCTCAATGGCTCTTATTACATGGCAGGACACTTAAACGAGAAGCCGCTCGTCAATATTCGTAGGGCACTTGAGGAGTTTGGTCTTGAGGCTGCCGAGGAGGTGACTGAGACTGAAGACCATATCTCAGCTCTGTGTGAAGTGATGCGCTACTTGATTGCTGGTGATGATGTCGAGATATCAAACCTTACAAATCAAAGGGTTTTTTTCAATGACCACATTCGTCCTTGGTGTGACGATTTTTGTAATGCCATCGAGGGTATTCCCGATATGCATCTCTATCGCCCAATCGCTGCGCTGACTAGAGAATTCCTGGCAATCGAGGGACAGAGCTTCGACATGATTTGATGTTGCATCATTTTGAGGGAAAACCCTTAGGTGCAATTGAATATACATATATGCTAAAAATGCAAATACGAATTACACTTGTCCCATATCAAGAATAATTAAAAAGGAGCATGCCATGAGCACAAAATCCAAAGTTGCTTTAAGCGAAGAAAACAAGCCTTCACGCCGTAAGTTCTTTATTGGTGCAGGCGCTACTGTAGGGGCTGTTGCTGTTGCCTCTCAAACCTCTATTGGTAAAGCCGTCATCCAAGAAATTGGCAGCACTGTAAAAGGTAAGGGCGAAGGCCAAACGATTACTGCTCACATGCGTAAGTATTACGAAAGCACCATGCTGTAAATAGTTGCATTACTAAATATTGTTTTAACTGTTACTAAATAAATAAAAAAACTTTTTCAGGGACAACATATGAGTCTGACTCGTAAATCAAACACCCCACAAAGCAGTCGCTCCACATCTCACTTGATTGGTAGCTTGTCGCGCGGTTTAAAAGCGGCGGTGCCAACTATGGATCGCCGAACATTCTTAAAGCGTTCAGGTGTTGGCGTTGGTGCTGGTATCGCTGCAAGCCAGCTGACGATGGTGCAAAAGGTTTCTGCTGAGCAAAGCAAGGCAATGCTCGATGGCAAAGGCAAGATCGAAGTTAAAAGAACGATTTGTACCCACTGCTCAGTTGGTTGCGCTACAGATGCTACTGTTGAGAATGGTGTTTGGGTTCGTCAAGATTCTGTATTCGATTCGCCAATTAATATGGGCGCCTACTGTGCCAAGGGAGCTTCCTTGCGTGAGCACGGTCATGGCGACTATCGCTTGCGCTACCCAATGAAGTTGGTTGATGGAAAGTATCAGCGTATTTCATGGGATCAAGCTCTTACTGAAATTACTGCCCAAATGAAGAGCATTCGTGAGAAATATTCTCCTGATGCTATGTATTTCATTGGTTCATCAAAGCACAATAACGAACAAGCCTACTTACTCCGTAAGTGGGTTTCTTTCTTTGGTACAAACAATACAGACCATCAAGCTCGTATTTGTCACTCCACAACGGTTGCCGGTGTAGCAAATACCTGGGGCTATGGTGCGATGACCAATAGCTACAACGATATGATGAACTCTAAAGCTGCCATGTATATTGGCTCAAATGCTGCAGAGGCACACCCAGTTTCGATGTTGAGCTTGTTGCATGCAAAAGAAAATGGTTGCAAGGTAATCGTGGTTGACCCACGTTACACACGTACTGCCGCTAAGTCAGATCAGTATGTACGCATTCGTTCTGGTACTGACATTCCTTTCTTGTTTGGTCTTCTGTATCACATCTTCAAAAATGGCTGGGAAGATAAGAAGTACATCAATGACCGCGTCTACGGTATGGATGAGATCCGCAAAGAAGTAATGGAAAAGTGGACTCCTGCAAACGTTGAAGAAGCTTGCGGTGTACCTGAAGCGCAAATGTATAAAGTCGCTGAAACATTAGCCAAGAATCGTCCGAGCACGGTTGTTTGGTGTATGGGCCAAACGCAGCACACCATCGGTAACTCTATGGTTCGTGCGTCATGCATTTTGCAGTTAGCCCTAGGTAACATTGGTAAGTCTGGTGGCGGAACTAATATTTTCCGTGGTCACGACAACGTTCAGGGTGCAACTGACGTAGGTCCTAATCCAGATTCATTGCCTGGCTACTATGGTTTGGCTGCTGGGTCATGGAAACACTATGCAACAGTTTGGGGTGTTGATTACGAGTGGATCAAAGGTCGTTATGCACCAGACATGATGGAGAAATCAGGCACTACCGTTTCTCGTTGGGTTGATGCTGTGCTTGAGAAGAACGACATGATTGATCAGCAAACCAGCGTTAAAGGTTTGTTCTTCTGGGGTCATGCTCCTAACTCACAAACTCGTGGCCTTGATATGAAGCGCGCAATGGACACCTTGGATCTGCTCGTTGTAGTTGATCCATATCCAAGCGCAACTGCTGCAATGGCTGCAATGCCTTCAGCAGAAGGTCAGTCAGTAAACAAGAATCGCAATGTTTATTTGCTGCCAGCTGCAACTCAGTTTGAGACCTGCGGAACTGCAACTGCATCTAATCGTTCATTGCAGTGGCGCGAGAAGGTCATCGATCCTTTGTTTGAGTCTGTGCCTGACCATGTGATCATGCAAGCGTTTGCTGATCGCCTAGGTTTCGGCGAAGAGTTGTCAAAGAACTACAAGATGCTGAGCACCAAGTTTGCTGGTAAGCAATGGAAAGAGCCACAGATTGAAGATATCTTGCGTGAGATTAATCGCTCCGTTTGGACGATTGGATACACCGGTCAAACTCCAGAGCGTCTCAAAGCTCACATGAGAATGGTTGCTACATTTGATCCGAAGACCCTTAAATCACGAGGTGGTGTTGACCCAGTAACTGGTTACGACACTACTGGCGATTACTACGGTTTGCCTTGGCCTTGTTATGGAACAGCTGCAATCAAGCATCCAGGTTCACCAAATCTCTATGACACCAGTAAGAGTGTGATGGAGGGTGGTGGTAACTTCCGTGCCAACTTTGGTATTGAGAAAGATGGCAAGACCTTGCTGGCAGAAGATGGCTCTTACTCAAAGGGTTCCGCAATCAAGACCGGCTATCCAGAGTTCGATCACGTATTCGTGAAGAAGCTCGGTTGGTGGAATCAGTTGACTGAAGATGAGCAAAAAGCTGCCGAAGGTAAGAACTGGAAGACTGACTTGTCTGGCGGTATTCAGCGAGTTGTGATGAAGAATGGTTGTCATCCATTTGGTAATGCGAAAGCTCGCGCAGTTGTTTGGAACTTCCCAGATGCAGTTCCAATTCACCGTGAAGCGCTCTACAGTACTAACGCTGCAATGATGCGCAAGTACCCAACGTCTGCAGATAAGAAGAATTTCTGGCGCTTGCCAACTCTCTATAAGACTGTCCAAGATCAAAACTTGAACAACAAGCTTTATGAGAAGTTCCCAATTATTCTGACCTCAGGTCGTTTGGTTGAGTACGAGGGCGGTGGAGATGAGACTCGTTCCAACCCATGGTTGGCTGAGTTACAACAAGAAAACTTCGTAGAGATTAATCCTAAGGCAGCAGCAGATCGCGGCATTAAGAACTGGGATTATGTTTGGGTGAAGTCCCCAACTGGTGCCAAGATCAAAGTGCGCGCATTAGTCACTGAGCGCGTTGACAAAGAAACTGCCTTTATCCCATTCCACTTTGCAGGATGGTGGCAAGGTAATGACTTGCGTAAGTATTATCCAGAGGGTGCTGCTCCAGTCGTTTTGGGTGAGGCGGTCAATACTGCAACTACCTATGGTTATGACCAGGTGACGATGATGCAGGAGACTAAAACCACTATGTGTCAAATCGAGAAATTTGCCTAAGTCAAAAAATAAAGTCAGGAGAACACAATGGCAAGAATGAAATTTATCTGCGACACAGAGCGATGCATCGAATGCAACGGCTGTGTGACTGCTTGTAAGAACGATAACGAAGTACCTTGGGGCGTGAATCGTCGCCGTGTTGTTACGGTAAACGACGGCATCATCGGTCAAGAAAAGTCTATTTCAGTTGCTTGTATGCACTGTACCGATGCTCCTTGTATGGCTGTGTGCCCGGTAGATTGCTTCTACCGCACCGATGAAGGCGTTGTCCTTCATGACAAGGATATTTGCATTGGTTGTGGATACTGCTCATTTGCATGCCCATTTGGTGCGCCACAGTTCCTTAGCAAGGGCGCCTTTGGCTCCCGCAGCAAGATGGACAAGTGCACATTCTGCAGCGGTGGCCCAGAAGAGAATGGCAGTGTTGCTGAGTTTGAGAAATATGGCCGTAATCGCCTTGCAGAAGGTAAGTTGCCTCTCTGTGCGGAGATGTGTTCTACCAAGGCATTGATTGGTGGTGACAGCGATATTATCTCGGGAATCTTCAATAACCGAGTTGCAACACGCGAGAAGAATGGCAAGTATGCGGGTTCTAAAGCGTTTGGTTGGACTACTGCTTATGGTGGGCCAGATACTCCGGCGCCAACTCCAACACCTGCTGCAAAAATTCCAGGAGCTAAATAATGAAATTCAATTTCAAAACTCTCGGCTTATGTTTTGCAGCAGCAACTCTGTTGGCCGCATGTTCTGAGCCACCAGAAATCGCAGCTAAGGTGGCAAAGCGTCCTGACGTTGCCCCATACATGGGTGCTGATAATGGTTTCATGACTAAAAACTGGACCCCAAAGAATCAAACCAGTTGGACTGAATCCGTTGATAAGCGCACTCAGGGTCAAAACGAATACAGTCGCGTTAAGTGATCAACTAAACAACAATAAATAAAACGAAAACGTTTAAGGACATGTGTATGAAACGATCATTTTCTAAAGTTCTACGCACTTTGGTAGTGGCTGCTGGTTTGTCGCTGACTCTGGCAAGCGGAATGACTTATGCAGAGCGTGCAGCAATGGCACCTTTGCCTTCTCCTAGCGGAGTTGATATTCCCCCTAAATCAGTCCCAGCCAATCCCAATAGCCTAGCTAATGGGACTCAAGCTCAGGCTCAGCCAGCCAATCCATCAATCTTTACATCTGCTAATAGCGATCCATATAACTACGTTAGCATCCCAGACAAAGAGTCTAGCGTTCTGATTCAGCGTTCTGGTGAGCAGTGGCGTGTCATTCGTAACGGCGTAATTACCGTTTATGGTGGATGGCTGTTGGCACTGGCCTTTTTCGGCGTAGTTGCAATGTACATGGTTAAAGGTTCAATCAAATTGCATGAACCAATGTCAGGCGTCAAAATTAAGCGCTTCAGTGCCTTTGATCGGTTTGTTCACTGGACTATGGCAGCGAGCTTTTTAGGTTTAGCGTTTACTGGTCTATTGATTTTGTATGGCAAATATTTTGCAATGCCGATCATGGGTGGAGTGGCATACGGTTCGTTCTTGGATGTTTGTAAAAATATCCATAACTTCTCCGGCCCTTTATTTACGATCTGTATTGTGATTTTCTTCTTGCTCTTCGTAAGTAAGAATATTCCAGGCGAAGGCGATCTCAATTGGATATTAAACTTCGGCGGGCTTTTGAATGGTAAGCATATACCAGCAGGGTTCTTTAACTTCGGTGAGAAATTCTGGTTCTGGTTCGGCATGACCTTCTTGGGCTTGGTGATTTCTGCATCTGGATTTGTGCTTGACATGATCGTGCCATTCATGACTATTGAATACACCCGCGGAACCATGCAGATTGCGAACATCATTCACAGCAGTGCTGCAATCTTGATGAGTGCATTAGCAATGGGGCATATCTATATCGGCACCATTGGTATGCAAGGCTCTATTGATGGCATGAAGACTGGTTATGTTGATGCTACTTGGGCTAAAGAGCACCATGAGCTCTGGTACGACAAATTGAACAAATAAGGACAAGGCCATGAAAAAAATCATCGCTTTTACATTCTGTGCATTTACTGCGACCTCGGTTATGGCTGCATTACCTCCATTAACTCCGGAGGCGAAAGAGGCCAAGGCGTTGGCTGATGCAAAGACTGCTTATGCGGGTCGGGTTGGTGCATATCAACTTTGCCAGGCAATTAACAAAGTGGCTGATCAATATAGAGTTCCGGGTACACCAGCGCCTGCCGCTTGCACTGCGCCACCACCATTTGTTGCTCCTGTAGCAGCAGCACCAGCACCAGCAGCACCAGCAGCTAAGTAATTAGTCTGCTAGAAGTTCTTGATGTAGGTAGCGTTTAGCTGCCTGTGTTTGGGGATTTAAAAAGAAGGGGCCTACGGGTCCCTTTTCTTTTATCTCGCCATGATCAATAAAGATGATGTATTGCGCAAGTCTTTGTACTTGAGCAAGTTGATGTGAAGAAAAAATCACGTCAGTGTCTTGCACATCAAACTCACGAATCATTTCTTCAACTTGCTCGGTTGTGTTGGGATCTAGGTTAGCAGTGGGTTCATCTAGCAAGACTAAGTTTGGCTTTTGCAAAATTGCTCGGCCTAGGCATAGCTTTTGCCTCTCGCCAGCAGAGAGTTTATGAGCGGGTGTAGATGTTAGACTTTTCAACCCGACTCGCTCTAGCACTTGTTCAATCTCTAAAGTGCTAATACTAGAGTCTGTATCCATAACCATGCTCATATTAGCTTTTGTAGAGGCTTTAATCATCGGAGTGTGATGCAAAACTAATGCAGTCTTATTGGAGAAGGAGTAGCTCACTGTTCCAGTATCAGGCTTGATAAGTCCATCCAATAGCTTTAATAAAGTAGTCTTACCTGCACCATTTGGGCCAATACAAGCGGTGATACGATCAGCCGGAATAGTGGCATGAGGAATATTTAGTATGGTTCTGCCGTTGCTGATAACCGTAATATCTTTGAGTTCAATATACCTCTCAAATTGCTCAGTCATATTACCCATAGCGACGCTCCGCAATTTGACGAACAGCAAATGTAAATAGATTTGCCAATAGAACAATTCCTAATAAGACAATGCCCAGTGCTAGCGCTAGTGGGAGATCACCTTTACTAGTTTCTAAGGCGATGGCTGTAGTCATCGTTCTAGTCGAGTGATCAATGTTGCCGCCCACAATCATGACGGCACCAACCTCAGAAATTGCTCTGGCAAGACCGGCTAGGATAGCAATCGTGAGAGAGAAGCGGCAGTCCCAAATAAGCCATTTGAATCGTGAGAAGGATGGCAATCTGAGGCTTAGGAAAGAGTCTCGATGAATTCTCCAGGAGTCCTCCAGAATTTGACGGCTTAGGGCTGCAATTAAAGGGGTTGTCAGTAGAATTTGGGCAAGGATCATGCCCTTGGTAGTAAATAGCCAGCCCCAAGCTCCCAGGGGTCCTGAACGAGAGAGCATGAGATACACCAGTACCCCAACAATGACTGTAGGGACCCCCATCAAGGTATTTAAGACAACAATGATCCACTTCTTACCCTTAAATTCTTCTGTAGCGAGTAAGGCTCCAACGGGTAGGCCAATGAGCGTCCCAAAAAATAGGGCAGTTAAGCTGACCTGGAGAGAAACCAGGACGATTCCTAAAACTCCCCGATCTAGGTGGGCGAGCAGGGCAATAGCGTCTTGAAAAGCGGTCAACATGTACTTGATTCTATCAAGGCAATGGCAAAATGAGCTTAATGCAATTCATACCCCTAATTTCTGACTTATGGCTGAAGTAGTTTGCCTCTGTAACGAGGTTCTTGATGAGGACCTGCGAGAGTACCTTGATACCCATCCTATCGACTCAATAGAGGAGTTGCGGGATCAGGCATCTATTTGTAATAAATGCATGCAATGCCAAGAATTGGTTGAGGGCGAGATCTATTTAGCCCGGGTAAGACGTCAGCGTGCAGCAGGACAGTTTTAATGACTCAAGATAGAAGCGCTCGTTTCACGGTCATGAGTATGAACGTGCACAAAGGCGTTTCTCCTTTGCATCGGCACTCCACTATTTATCAGTTACGCCAAAGGATGCGAAGCCATCATCCCGACTTATTGTTTCTTCAAGAATTACAACAAGAGCACCGAGGCAGGATTAGGCGATTTGGGCAGTGGCCATTAACAGAGCTAACTCACTTTCTGTCCGAAGATTTTTGGCATGATTGGCATTATGGAAAAAATATGGAGTATCCGGATGGTCACCACGGTAATGCGATTTTATCGAAGCATCCTTTGCGCAAGGGTCTAAATTACGATATCTCTGCCTATCGGTTTGAAAGACGAGGTTTATTACATAGCGTCACTCAACTAGATGGAGTGAATCAGCCAGTTCACTGCTTCTGTGTGCACTTAGCTCTATTTGAGCGCGGTAGAGAGCGCCAGCTAGAGCAAATCATTGGATATATTGCGGATTTGACGCAGAATGGTCCAACCATTGTCGCGGGAGACTTTAATGATTGGCGTAATCGTTTAGGTGCACCCATGAAAGAAGCTGGCTTTGAGGAAGTATTTGAGACCCTCACTGGCTCACCCGCCAAAACCTTCCCGAGCATTAGACCGCTATTGGCAATGGATCGAATTTATGTACGCGGGATGAAGATTCATTCTGCAGAAATTTTGCATGATTGGATGAGCTTATCTGATCATTTGGGTATAGCGGCAGAACTGGAAATCAAATGAACGACCTACTCAGTATTTTCTTGAAGCATATTTTCGAGCTCAACATCAATTGGCTCTTATATATTCACTTCATATTAGTCACGTACTTTATCGGCGTCATTATTTCTGTTAGAAGGCCAGTAGGAGTAGCGTTTGCCTGGATTTTTATTGTGATGACTTTCCCAGTTTTAGGAATTAGTTTGTATGTTCTCATTGGCGAACGCCCAGTTGGCCGTAAGTTAACGAAAAAAATTACCCGCATGAATCGTGAGTACACAAGTATTACTGAGAAAGCATGTCAAGACTATGCCGAGGACAGGAAGCAGATACCTTTGGAGGGCAGGGCCTTAAGTCTTTTGGCGGAAGCTAAGAATGGATCTCCTGTGGTTGCCGGAAATAAGCTTGAGCTACACACCGATTCCTTAGAGATCTTACAGTGCTTCATTGATGAAATAAATCAAGCCAAGAAAAGCTTAAATCTAGAGTTTTATATTTGGGCTTTAGGTGGATCTGCCGATGAGGTGGGGGAGGCAATGATAGCCGCTGCCAAAAGAGGCGTGGCATGTCGTGTACTTCTGGACTCATTGGGGAGTAAAGATTGGTTTAAATCGAAATGGCCGCGGCGTTTTCGTAATGCTGGCATTCAAGTCACTGAGGCGTTGCCAGTTCAGATTGGTCGATTTCAATTTAGGCGTGCAGATTTGCGCTTGCATCGAAAGATATTTGTGGTGGACGGCGCGATTGTGTGGACAGGCAGCATGAACTTAGTAGATCCACGTACATTCAAACAAGACTCAGGAGTGGGTGAGTGGGTTGATGCAATGGTGCGTGTTGAGGGTCCAGTTGCCGCGCAGTTTGAGCTGACCTTTGCTTTTGATTGGAGTGTAGATAATCCTAGCATTACTCACTTTAATGAGTGCATTCCTATCAAAGCGCCACATAAGGGTGCTGTTTTAGCTCAGAAGCTAGCGTCTGGACCTGTATATCGCGACGATATCTTGTATCAAGTTCTACTCTCCGCAATTCTTGATGCACAAGAAGAACTCACCATTACGACCCCTTACTTTGGACCGGATGATGGTTTGCTACAAGCACTCATGGCAGCCGCCAGAAGGGGTGTGAATGTCACTTTGATTATTCCAAAGTTAAATGACTCAACATTAGTAGCTTGGAGTAGTAAGAGTTATTACGGTGATTTGTTGCGGTCAGGAGTAAAGATTGCTGAGTTTCATGGTGGATTACTGCACACTAAGAGTCTATTGATTGATAAAAGAACCGCCATCTTTGGATCGGTTAACTTTGATCAAAGAAGTTTGCGTTTGAACTTTGAAATCAGCCTCATTGTGTATAACGAAGACTTCTGCATCAAGCTCCAAAAGCTTATTAACTCTTATTTAGAGAAATCAGATTATGTGGAACTTGCTGATTGGATAAAGCGGCCACGCTGGCATCATTACCTTGAAAATGCTGCCCATCTCACATCTCCGCTGCTTTAAATTGCGCCACTAGCGCGCATGCTGGCGATATCGGCCTCTGTTAAGCCTAACTCTTTCAAGATGAAGTCGGTATGTTCGCCTACAGCTGGAATAGGATCCATACGATAGTCGTAACTGTCATTGAGTCCCGGAGGTAGTAGCGCCGCAACGGGACCATTGGGTGTACCAACCTCTGTAAATCGATTGCGAGCTCTCAGCTGCTCATGCTTCCAAAGGCCCTTCATATCATTCAGATGGGCGTTGGCAATCTGAGCTTTTTCCAGTCTCGCAATCAGCTGTTCTGAACTCAGCTTGCTAAAGCAGGTATTGATAATCTCGAGTAATTCGACACGTTTTTCATTGCGTTTGAAATTTCGATCAAAGCGTTCATCTTTAGCAAGTAATGGGTTCTCTAAGACTATTTCGCAAAATTGCACCCATTCACGTTCATTCTGAAGGCCCAGCATGACAGTCTTACCGTCACCAGCTTTGAAAGGGCCATAGGGATAAATGGTTGCATGAGACGCACCGTTTCTTGCTGGTGGGTTCGCGCCTTTGTAGGCGTAGTACATCGGAAAACTCATCCACTCACCCAGGGCCTCTAACATGGAGATATCGATGACTGTACCCTTGCCAGTTTTTCCTCTTTGCAATAAGGCTGCCAAGATATTGGTATAGGCATACATACCTGCTGCAATATCGGCGATGGAGTTTCCAGCCTTGCTGGGTGTTTCGGGTGTTCCTGTAATAGAAAGAAAGCCCGCCTCACTTTGTATCAAGAGATCGTAGGCTTTTTTATCGCGATAGGGGCCGTCGTTGCCATAACCTGAAATAGCGCACAAGATGAGACCAGGATTTTCTTTTTGTAATGCTTCGGCAGTAAGCCCCATCCGAGCGGCCGCACCTGGAGCAAGATTTTGAATAAAGACATCGGCAGTCTTTAGTAGGCGCTTGAGTATTACTAAAGCTGAATCTTGTTTCAGGTCGAGGGTTAAGCTTTCTTTTGACCGATTAACCCATACAAAGTGTGATGAAAGTCCATCGACTTGAGTATCGTAGCCCCTTGCAAAATCGCCATCTCCAGGACGTTCAATTTTGATGATGCGTGCCCCCAGGTCTGCTAGCTGACGAGTGCAGAAGGGGGCAGCTATGACATGCTCTAGTGCAACAACAGTAATTCCATCAAGCGGGCGAATACTCATAATGGTCTATTAGAAAGATCTTGGTAGACCAAGAACATGCTCGGCTATGTATGAATAGATCAAGTTTGTTGAGATTGGAGCTACTTGATAGAGGCGTGTTTCTCTAAATTTGCGTTCCACATCGTACTCATTGGCAAAGCCAAAGCCACCATGAGTTTGTAAACATACGTTAGCAGCCTCCCAGGATGCTTTGGCAGCCAAGTACTTCGCCATATTTGCTTCGGGTCCGCAAGGCTCATGGTTGTCAAACAGCTCACAGGCTTTAAAGCGCATGAGATTAGCTGCCTCAGTTTCAATATAGCTATCTGCAATCGGAAACTGAATGCCTTGATTTTTTCCAATCGGACGATCAAACACCACGCGATCGTTCGCGTAACGCCGGGCACGATCAATAAACCAATAAGCATCACCAATACACTCAGCTGCAATCAACACACGCTCAGCATTAAGACCATCAAGAATGTATTTAAATCCTTGACCTTCTGTACCAATCAGGTTTTCTGCAGGTATCTCTAAGTTATCAAAGAACACTTCATTGGTTTCGTGATTCACCATATTGGCGATAGGCCTGACTTCCATGCCCTTGCCAATAGCATCTGCAAGGTTGACGATGAAGATCGACATCCCTTCAGATTTACGCTGCACTTCGCTAATGGGGGTGGTACGAGCTAGCAAAATCATGAGATCGGAATGTTGAATACGAGAAATCCAAACTTTTTGACCATTCACAACATATTTATCACCCTTTTTGACAGCAGTAGTTTTTAGTTTAGTTGTGTCGGTGCCGGTAGTCGGTTCGGTAACGGCCATACTTTGTAGACGTAATTCACCACTAGCGATTTTTGGTAAGTACATTTTCTTCTGCGCATCAGACCCATGACGCAGCAAAGTGCCCATGTTGTACATCTGCCCATGGCAAGAACCAGAGTTGCCGCCCGAGAAATTAATCTCTTCCATGATGACAGAGGCTTCTGCTAAACCTAATCCAGAACCGCCATACTCTTCTGGAATTAACGCGGCCAACCAGCCTGCTTCAGTCATTGCTTTTACAAAGGCTTCTGGGTAACCCCGCTCGTGGTCTACCTTTTGCCAGTAGGCTGAGTCGAACGTTCCGCAGAGGTCTCGTAAGGCCTCGCGCATATCCTGATATTGATCTGGTTTAGGAATAGGGTGATTCATGGAGGACTCGTTTTATGGTTTATTTTGTGATTTAGGCACTAGTTTAAGCAAGATTTGAAAATCCTGGAGAATGATCAAAATCAGGCGAAAATAGCCTCATTCTGAACTAAATATTCTGTATAGATAGATAAATAAGGGACATGAACTTTCAAATGCAAAAGAATCGCCAACAAATCCTTGCTGGAGTCAAAGTTTTAGAGTTGGGTCAACTCATTGCCGGACCCTTTGCCTCAAAGACGCTTGCTGATTTTGGAGCTGAGGTCATCAAGGTCGAGTCACCGGGCGTTGGCGACCCTTTACGTAAGTGGCGCATGCTTCATGAGGGCACCTCAGTTTGGTGGCAGGCGCAATCCCGTAACAAACAATCTATCTGCTTGGATCTACGCGTTAAAGAAGGCCAGGCAATTGCCAGAAAGTTAGCACTTGAGGCAGACATTGTGATTGAAAATTTTCGCCCAGGTACGCTAGAGAAGTGGGGCTTAGGCTGGGAAGAATTGCATCAAGTAAATCCAAAGTTAATTATGTTACGCATCTCTGGTTACGGTCAGGATGGCCCAAGACGTGATGAGCCAGGTTTTGCTGCAATTGGAGAGGCGATGGCTGGTTTGCGTTATATCACTGGCCACCCAAATGAGGTGCCGGTGAGAGCGGGCGTATCTCTTGGCGATACGATCGCGGGTTTACATGGCGCACTTGGAGTATTGCTGGCTTTATACGAGCGAGATGCTCGCAGTGGCCAAGGTCAAATGATTGATGTCGCTTTGTATGAAGCGGTATTTAATTTGACTGAGAGCCTACTGCCGGAGTATTCAGCTTTCGGTGCCATACGTCAGCCTGCAGGCGGCGCTTTGCCAGGCATCGCACCCTCTAATGCTTATCGATGCGCTGATGGGCAGTATGTATTAATCGCCGGCAATGGAGACTCGATATACAAGCGTTTGATGGCTTTAATTGGTAGATCAGATTTGGGCGAGGATCCTGCATTGGCCTTTAATGATGGCCGCGCCAAAAGAGTGGTTGAGATTGATGCAGCGATTAATGCCTGGACCCAAACCTTAACTCTTGATGAAGTGCTTAAAGGCCTGCTTGAAGCAGAAGTACCTTCAGGCAAGATTTATACCGCTAAAGATATCGCTGAAGACTCTCACTATCAAGCAAGGGGGGTGATTGAGACAGTTCGGGCTGCTGATGGCCTAGAAGTTCAGGTTCCCGGAATTATTCCGAAGCTTTCTCAAAATCCTGGACTCATTCGTTATCGCGCTCCTACATTAGGAGAGCATACTGATGAAGTGCTTAAATCTGCTGGCCTCACTGAAGAACAAATTACGACTCTGAAAAAATCTGGGGTTCTCGCTTAATGGATCAAGCACTCCAGTATTTTTTCGGATGGTTTGGTTTGCCATCCGTTGGATTGCCTGCCGTATTCATCAGCGCCTTTGTTTCAGCAACATTACTTCCCGTAGGTTCCGAGCCAATTCTTTTTGGATACACCACTCTTAATCCAGACTTGTACTGGGTTGCAATCTTTGTTGCAACCATTGGTAATACCTTGGGTGGAATGTTTGATTGGTGGCTTGGATTGATTTCTCGAAATAGCTTTGAATCCCTAAAAGGCCCTACCCATAGCAAAATGCAATCTTGGCTTGAAGAGCGGGGTCCTAAGATGCTTTTGCTTTCTTGGCTGCCCGGTTTTGGAGACCCTCTTTGTATTGCGGCTGGTTGGCTCCGCTTGGCTTGGTTTCCGTGCTTGATCTACATGTTCATTGGAAAACTACTGCGCTACCTCACTATGACGTGGCTACTCACCTTAGTTCCGGATAGCTATTGGCACCAATTGGGGCATTGGTTGCATCTGATCTAAATCTATTCGTTGTATTCTACGTTTTTATTATTTCAATCGTTGAGAATATTGATATGTCTTCTTTAAAAGGTAAAACAGCCCTGGTAACAGGATCTACTAGCGGTATTGGCTTAGGTATGGCAATTGCATTGGCTAAGCAGGGCGCCAACATCATGGTGAATGGTTTTGGTGAGAAAGATGAAGCGATCGCCAAAATCAAAGCCTGTGGTGTAGAGGTGGATTACCACGGTGCAGATATGAGCAAGCCAGCCGAGATCGCGGATCTGATCCAGCAAACTGAAAAACGTTTTGGTTCGTTAGATATCTTGATCAATAACGCTGGCATTCAATACACATCTAATATTGAAGAGTTTCCAACAGATAAGTGGGATGCCATTATTGCGATCAACCTGAGCTCTGCATTTCATACAACCCATCATGCATTACCTGGTATGAAAAAACGAAACTGGGGCCGCATTATTAATATTGCCTCTGTACATGGCTTGGTAGCTTCTACGCAAAAATCTGCTTATGTTGCAGCTAAGCATGGAATTATTGGTTTGACCAAAGTCACCGCTCTTGAGAATGCGCGAACTGGCATTACCTGTAATGCAATTTGTCCAGGCTGGGTATTGACCCCCTTGGTTCAAAAGCAGGTAGATGCAAGAGCGGAGCGAGAAGGCATCTCCAACGATGCAGCGAAGACTGCTTTAGTCTCTGAGAAGCAACCATCTGGAGAGTTTGTGACTCCAGAGCAATTGGCTGCTTTGGCAATATTCCTCTGCGGTTCAGATGCATCTGAAGTGCGTGGGGTAGCTTGGAATATGGATGGTGGCTGGGCTGCGCAATAAGCCTAGTAAGAAGCCTCACCTACGAATGCCAGCAGGTCATCTTGCTGGCATTTTGTTTTGAAACTTCAGCTTTGGCAGGGCGCCTCATAAACGCGATCTACTTTACCTGCCATTAATAGTTGACTTGGTAATGTGCGGCCGAACAATAATTGCAAATCTTTTGAACACGCTAACAATGTATCGATCTGCATATTGGTCTTAAAGCCCATGAGATCTAACATGTGCACCAACTCTTCAGTACAGATGTTGCCGGTGGCTCCTGGTGCGTAAGGGCAGCCTCCTAAGCCACCTAGTGAAGAGTCAAAGCGATCAATGCCGCTATTGACAGCAGCGAGAGCATTAGCGAGCCCCATCCCACGGGTATTATGGAAATGAAGTGTCCATTGCAGCTTTGGATATTTGATTTGTACTGCTTCACAAACGGCTTGTACCTGAGCAGGATTGGCCATGCCTGTAGTGTCACAGACGGTAATGCCGCGTACACCAGCATCAGCAAAACGATCCACCCAGTGCATTAATTCTGATAAAGAAGTGATGCCTGCCATGGGGCAACCAAAACTAGTAGATAGAGAAATGTTTGCAGCAGTATTGTTCGCATGGGCTAAATCAATCACAGAAGCGAGCCCTTTGAACGAGTCTTCACGACTCATTTTGAGGTTAGATTGGTTATGCGCTTCGCTAACTGACATGACTAAATTAAATTCATCTACGCCAACGCTCAATGCACGCTCGGCACCCTTGAGGTTCGGAATAAGAACGGTGTATTCAACACCGGGTACTCGATCAATGCCGCGCATGACTGCTTCAGCATCAGCAAGCATCGGAATGGCTCTAGGGCTAGTGAAGGAGGTCACTTCAATTTTGGCGTATCCAGCACGACTTAAGCGATTAATCAGGTCAATCTTTTCCTCGGTAGGGACAAACTGACTCTCCGCCTGAAATCCATCCCGAGTGACTACCTCTTGAATGTAGATTCGTTTTGGGTTTTGGGAGGATAGGGCGCTAGTCATATTGAAGTACAGATTTGATGCCCAAACTGGGCTGAGCCTCTATTTTAAGTATGATTTCTGAAAATTTGCCTGGCCAAACAAAAAAGTCAGAATAGTCTATAGTTACCCCAAAATACCGCATTTTTATTGGTTAATTTAATTAGAAGGAACGCAAATGGAACACACCCTACCGCAGTTGCCGTACGCTCTTGATGCTTTGGCACCCTATATTTCTAAGGAAACCCTGGAGTATCACTATGGGAAGCATCATCAGACCTATGTAACTAATTTAAATAATTTGATTAAGGGGACTGAGTTTGAAGCTGCAACCCTTGAGGAAATTGTAAAGAAATCAGCGGGTGGCGTATTTAATAATGCCGCTCAAGTTTGGAATCATACGTTTTACTGGATGGGTATGAAGCCAAATGGAGGGGGTGCGCCTTCTGGCGCATTGGCCGACGCAATCAATGCTAAGTGGGGCTCATTCGATAAATTTAAGGAAGAGTTTACAAAGTGCGCCGTTGGTACCTTTGGGTCTGGTTGGGCTTGGCTAGTTAAGAAGTCAGACGGAAGTCTCGATCTTGTTTCAACAAGCAACGCTGCTACACCTTTAACAACCGATTCAAAGCCTTTATTGACTTGTGATGTCTGGGAGCATGCTTACTACATCGATACCCGCAATGCTCGTCCAAAATATTTGGAAAACTTTTGGAACTTGGTTAACTGGGATTTTGCTAGCAAAAATTTTGCTTAATTCATGAGATCTATAGAGAAAATCATATGACTTCAATCTTGACCTCTTTGGGACGTACTGTTTTAGCTGGTTTCGTACTTCTCATTCTCATCGTCCTTGCTTTGGGCGGCAACTTTAGCTCTGCCGAATTACCATTCATCTTCCGTTGGTTGCATGTGATGTTTGGTGTGATGTGGATTGGATTGCTCTGGTACTTTAACTTTGTGCAAATTCCTTCAATGCCCAAAATTCCTGACGAGCAAAAGCCAGCAATTGGTAAAGTTATTGCTCCAACTGCATTGTTTTGGTTCCGTTGGGCGGCGCTCCTTACTGTGCTCACTGGTTTAATCGTGGCAATCGTCAATGGCTATGCACATCAAGCCTTCACATTGCAAGCTCCATTCCGCGCAATTGGTTTGGGCATGTGGATCGCTTTAGTGATGGCATTCAATGTTTGGTTCATCATTTGGCCAAATCAGAAACGCGCCCTTGGAATCGTTGCTGTTGAACCAGATGTGAAGGCAAAATCTGCTCGTGTTGCAATGCTGACTTCCCGTTTGAATACAGTACTCTCAGTACCAATGTTGTTCTTGATGGTTGCTCAGTCACACAACACAACTTGGTTTGTGATCGTTTCTTAATCACCTCGTTGTGATAAATAAAAAGGCCCGCATTGCGGGCCTTTTTATTTCATCAGCTTCAAAAGTAAGTTCATCAAACTACTGGAGTATTGGCGGTAACTCTTTTGTTAGGCTTGCTCGTTGCGAGGTGGCCGTACCCATTAAGGCAAAGCCTAGTAGCTTGCCGTCAGCAGCTTCAAAGCGGGCTTCGATACCACCTTCTATTGCGGTAGTCTTCCACTGACCCTGGGCGCCTTTAGCCGGTGGTGAAACTATAGTTGGTAGGGCGGGGGTTTTTACCATGACGGGCATTGCTGGGTAGCTAAGCGCCGTCACTTGTCCAAGTAGTGTTGGCGCCAGCGCTCTTGCAGATTGCATGATGGGCATGACATATGGGAGCACTAAACCTTCAACCTCTGCGCAATCACCAAGTGAGTAAATATTTTTGTGGCTAGTTTCTAGCTCACGATTCACTTGAATACCTAGGCCTGTCTTAATGCCGGCTGCTTTGGCTAAGTCAATCCGTGGTTTTAGGCCAACCGCAGACAGTACAACATCACATGAGATAGAGTTGCCATTAGCAAGACTAATTTCAATAACATTTCCATTGCGATTGATGGCTTGAGCAGTGGTGGAGAAGTGCCAGCGTACTCCCGCAGTACTGAGTTTATTTTGTAATTCTTTTGCTGCGGCTTCAGGCAATAAGCGGCCTAGTACTTGGGATGCCAAATCAATTACATCAACCTCATAGCCGCCCAATACCAAGTCATTGGCAAACTCGCAGCCGATTAAGCCAGCCCCAAGAATTGCTACCTTCTTTTTATTTGCAATGGCGCCTCTGAATTTAGCGTAATCCTCTAAGTCATTCACAGTGAGAACTTCATTGGCAGCGCTACCTTCCAACGGCAGCTGAATTTGATCAGCACCTAAGGCCAACACTAGCTTGTCATAAGAGAGGACGCCTTTGCTTGTTTGCAATGTTTGAGTTGCGACATCAATTGCGGTGACATCAGTCTCAGCAAGAATATTAACTTCTAATTGCGTTGCCATGCCTTCGGACGGCGTAGAGATGAGTTGAGCAGCTTCTTTATTGCTTGCAAGAGCAGTGGAGAGCATTGGTTTGGAGTAAAAATAACCAGGCTCTCGGGTAATTAAGGTGATGGGTGCTGTTTTGTCTAGTTTGCGAATTTCACGAATCAGGGTGTATCCAGCCAAGCCACTGCCAATAATGACAATGCTGGAAGATTGAGATGTATTTTGGGTCAAAGCTAAGCTCCAGGCGGATAAAGGATGAGTCAGAAGTGCAGTATCAACTGATCTTAGCCTACTTGAACCATCTCAAAGTCAGACTTTGATACGCCGCAATCTGGACACTCCCAGCTATCAGGGACGTCAGCCCAAGCGGTGCCGGGCGCAATACCCTCGCTTGGTAAGCCTTGAGCCTCATCATAAATAAAGCCACACACGATACATTGCCAAGTTTTCATATTGATTTCCTTAATATCAGGCCTCAATTTTAAATTTAATCTGAATTTTTTTCTTGAGATGGTTGATTTAGCCAAATTCAGCAAAAATCATCAATTCTTGTTAGAGTGACCGATCTCATACTTATTCGCAAAAGGATTCAGATGTCAGGTAAAGAAATCATGTTCACCCCGATTGCTCTTGGTGCAATTCAGTTAAAAAATCGTCTCGTAATGGCACCATTAACGCGGATGCGCGCAGTCGCTGGCGATGTTCCAAATCCTTTGGCAAAGACCTATTACGCCCAACGTGCGAGTGCTGGCTTAATTATTACCGAGGCAACGCAAATTTCTCAGCTAGGCATGGGATATCCAGCAACACCGGGTATTTATTCTCCAGCGCAAACTGCTGCCTGGAAAGAGATCGTTGAAGCGGTTCATGCTAAGGGTGGGGTGATTGTTGCGCAACTATGGCATGTGGGTCGTATTTCTCATTCTTCATTACACCCAGAGCAAGGTGTTCCGGAAGCACCTTCTGCGATTGCTGCTGCAGGACAAACTTATGGCGCTGATTGGAAGCTACATGACTATGAGACTCCCAAGGCAATGAGTCATGAGGATATTGCTCGCTTGCTCAAAGAGTTTGAGGCTGCTGCACAAAATGCTAAAGCAGCCGGTTTTGATGGTATTGAAATCCACTCTGCTAACGGTTATTTATTAGATCAATTCTTGCAAGACAAGACTAACCAACGTACTGATCAATATGGCGGCTCCGTAGAAAATCGCCTGCGCCTTTTGGGCGAGGTGATAGAGACTGTCAGCAAGGTATTCTCGAGCGATCGCGTAGGTGTTCGTCTCTCCCCTTACGGCAGCTTTAATGATATTGCTGATAGTGATCCGATTGCCCTGTTTACTGCGGCAATCAAAAAATTAAATAGCTACAACTTGGCTTATGTACATATGATCGAGCCAAGAGCAACTGGAGCTGGCGGTGGAGATAAGATGAATGATGAGGCACCAGTCACATCAGAGCTCTTCCGCGCAATTTATGAAGGTAAATTTATTACTGCGGGCGGTTACGATCAGGCTCTTGGTGAAAAAGTGCTTGAGGAGGGCTTGGCTGATGCGGTTGCCTATGGCCGGATTTATATCGCTAATCCTGATTTAGTAGAGCGCTTCAAATTGAATGCTCCCCTGAATCCATATAACCGCGCAACTTTCTATGGCGGTCAAGAAGCTGGGTATACCGATTACCCAGCGCTTTAAGTCAATTCGATTTGACGCAATAAACCCTGCTTTTAGTAGCGGGGTTTATTTTTTGTCTTCAGGATCTTTTAGCAGATCATAGTGATTGGCAACTAGCAATAAAGCAATGGATGCGCAGCCCATGGCAAAGAACTGCCATTGATGCAGCATTGCTGTGCCTATAACAGTCATTAAAATTGTCCAGCCGACGGCCATCTTCGCTTTTTTTGAGAGCGGCTTCATATTCTATTAACCCTTAAGTATTCGCTTTAACTTTCTTTAACATACAAGGAAGTGAATCGTTCTTGAAGATGTAATGTTGCCATAAAGTCGTCAAGCTATTTATGGCAGCTAAAAAGTCTGTGGTTTTAAGTAGGTTTAATGTGGAGCAGCTCGCCACTAATTTAGCCTAACTTTAGCGCTGAGTTCGTTGGCAGCACCTCTTTTATCGACCTGAGATAGTCTGAGAGCTTCAGTTTCAAAGTCGAGCTGGCCGGGATGAAATTGATCATCGTTTTGTAAGTCGATCACATAGGTCCAGACAAGCTCACGACCACGGTTCTTAAAGACATCAACTACACGTTTCATATGTACCGCCTTTGTGGTGATGCTTAATTGCTGGCTGGGGAGGGGGTTTCAGTCTTAGTCTGCATGCTTAATGCCTTCTTCAGTGTAATCAAGTTTCGTGGCTCAATCCGAATAACGCCACCTCGAGGACTATCAATGTCTGCAATCAAGAAAAACGAGACAGCAACAACAAAAGGGAAAATCATAAAGAGGGCAATATTCTTCTGAAAGTTACGCGCTCCAAATCCAACCAATAAGTTGGCACAGACGGCGATGGCCGCCATGAGTATCCAGGCGGTACTAGGAATGCGATTCCACCACGCAGCTTGCACATATCCTTGTGAATTGAGAACATCATTCATGCCCGAGACCACCAGTGCAATCGTTGCAGTTTGGTTGCTGCGAGCAGTCGGTAAAATCTCATTCCATAGATCATTCTGTAGTTGATCCGTCTTTAGACGGATGACCTTGATTTTTTCGCGCTCTTGTTTTGAATAGAACAGAATACGTTGATCTAAGTATTGCATGAGTAAATCTTTAGTAACCTGGCTTGCTTTAGGGGGAAGTAGGTCTGCCCGCAAATATTCTGTGCCAATCGCATTTGCTTCACCTTCCTCCAGAGTCTCCCGTAGGTCATGACGATCAATTGCCATGGAAAAGGTAAAGCCAATCAAAAGTGCCAACAAAGTTAATGTGGCTGTTTGGATGATGCCCAGATCTTCAGAGGTTTCAGTATCTTTGGTCCGATAGCGACTGAGGACTACGTTGCCAAACCAAACGCAAAATGCAAATACTAGGAATGCAATTCCGAAAACAAGTAGAGGGTTATTGAGTATGGAGCTAATTTAAAAAGTTCCTGGATACAAAATATCTTTAGTGACATTCTGGATATCACGATGGCCGGTAAATGCCATAGTGATATCTAATTCATTCTTAATAATTTCAAGGCACTTGGTAACGCCAGCTTCACCCATGGCGCCTAAGCCATACAAAAATGGGCGACCAATCATAGTGCCGCGAGCACCTAAAGCCCATGCCTTTAGAACATCTTGGCCAGATCGAATACCGCCATCCATCCATACTTCAATATCTTTACCAACAGCTTCCACTATTCCCGGAAGAGCTTGAATACTAGAGACAGCGCCATCCAATTGACGGCCACCGTGATTGGAAACAATTAGGGCATCAGCCCCAGAGTTTGCAGCCATGCGCGCATCGTCCTCATCCAAGATACCCTTGATAATGAGTTTTCCGCCCCATAGTTTTTTAATCCACTCCACATCACTCCAGCTTAATCCTGGATCAAATTGTTCTGCAGTCCAGGAAGAAAGGGAGGACATATTTCCTACGCCGGTTGCGTGCCCCACAATGTTGCGGAAAGTTCTACGTGGTGTCATCGCCATTCCAAGACACCAGCGTGGTTTAGTGGCCATATTGATCATATTGGTGATCGTAAGCTTAGGAGGGGCCGAGAGGCCGTTCTTGAGATCTTTATGACGCTGACCCAAAATTTGGAGGTCGAGAGTCAGAACTAGGGCTGAGCACTTCGCAGCTTTTGCACGCTCAATTAAGCGCTCAATAAAACCGCGATCTTTCATTACATAGAGCTGAAACCAAAATGGTTTAGTTGTACGTTCTGCCACATCTTCAATAGAGCAGATGCTCATCGTGGATAAACAAAAAGGAACGCCAAATTTTTCTGCAGCTTTAGCGGCCAAAATTTCACCATCAGCATGCTGCATCCCCGTAAGTCCAGTTGGCGCAAGCGCTACTGGCATCGTGACTTCTTGACCGACCATGGTTGTTTTGGTTGTGCGGTTAGTCATATCAACGGCAACGCGCTGACGCAACTTGATCTTCTGAAAATCAGATTCATTGGCACGATAGGTAGATTCCGTCCAAGATCCTGAATCTGCATAGTCATAGAACATCTTGGGGGTGCGTTTTTTGTGGAGTATCCGCAAGTCTTCGATATTGGTAATGATTGCCACAATGTATCCTTCGGTTGAATGCCTTTTATATGAGACATTTATCTAATTAAGCTCTATCTTAGCAATACCAAGGATTTGTTTCTACAATGCTATGGTATCCCTCGATTGGGACCCTAAATCCCTAACCACCACCTCCTTCATGCCTCAACTGAATCTCGCAACCATCTCTTATTTACTGATTGCCACTGCTTTATGGGCTGGTAATGCGATCGCTGGGCGTGTTTTGGTAGCTAGTGCCGCTGTTTCACCTATTACCCTCAGCTTAGTGCGTTGGGGTTTAGCGGCATTACTGTTGCTGCCATTGGGCTGGAGAGTGTTTTCACCTAGTAGTGCTTTATGGCAAAACAAGAAGCGCTTTGTCTTGTTGGGCTTATTTGGTGTTGGAAGTTACAACGTGCTTTTATATCTAGCGCTAAAAACTTCAACAGCCATCAATGTCACCTTAATTGGCGCCAGCATGCCCATCTGGATGTTGCTGATTGGCGCCTTTTTTTATCAAACCAAACCTGGACTATTACAGTTAGTTGGTGCAGTTGTCTCGCTATTTGGTGTGGCAATTGTATTAACGAGAGGTGATTTGTCGACTTTGCTTTCAATGGAGATGGTGCTTGGCGACTTATTAATCATGTTGGCGACGATTACCTGGGCTTTTTATAGTTGGATGTTAAGTCGACCTGGTGTGAGCACTGAGCGCCAATGGCCTTGGGCTGAATTTTTAATGGCGCAGGTTTTTGTGGGCTTATTGTGGACTGGATTCTTTGACGTTTTTGAGATTGCCGCTGGTCAGGCATATTTAGAGCTCAATCTTTGGACAGCATCATTGATTCTCTTTGTCGCAGTTGGCCCTTCACTGATTGCTTATCGTTGTTGGGGATTGGGTGTGAATGGGGCAGGGCCTACGGTTGCCGCTTTCTTTGCCAACTTCATTCCTTTATTCACGGCAATCCTATCTACCGCTATGCTGGGTGAACCACCGAGGCTCTCTCATGGTCTGGCATTTGCCTTGATCGTGATTGGGATTGTCATTTCTTCGAGAAAAAAGCAGCAGTAAAAAGCGGCAAATGCTCAAAAAAGGCCTTCCTAATGCGGTTTTTTGAGGATTGCCCAAAAAGGCCTCTAAATCAGTATCATTTAGGGCTAATTACACAATTCCTAGGAAATTACTATGCCAGGTTTACTCCCCAACGTTGATCCAGATGGTTTATTAGAGTTCTCAGTCGTTTATACCGACCGCTCCTTAAATCACATGTCTGAAGAGTTCAAGCGGGTGATGGTTGATATTTCAGGCGTGCTCAAAGATGCTTATAACGCGAGCTCTGCTGTAATCGTTCCTGGTAGCGGTACATTTGGCATGGAGGCTGTAGCCCGTCAATTTGCCAACAACCAAAAGTGTTTGGTTCTACGTAATGGCTGGTTTAGCTACCGTTGGACACAAATTTTTGACCTAGCCAATATTACGAATGACGTTACCGTTATCAAAGGTCGTCAGTTGGAAGCATCTACTCAGGGTGTATTTGCACCAGCACCGATTGAAGAGGTAGTGGCTTTCATTAAGAAAGAAAAACCAGCAGTAGTTTTTGCGCCTCACGTAGAAACCTCAGCAGGCATCATCCTGCCGGATGACTATCTCAAGGCAGTTGGTGAAGCCGTTCGCTCTGTAAATGGCTTGTTTGTATTAGATTGCATCGCTTCAGGTGCAATGTGGGTAGATATGAAGGCCTGTAATGTAGATGTGGTGATTACAGCACCGCAAAAAGGCTGGAGCAGCTCCCCATGCTGCGCACTGATCGCACTTGGTGATAGAGCGCGCGAGCGTATTGATGCTACTCAAAGCACTAGCTTCTCGATGGATCTCAAAAAGTGGATGCAGATTATGGAAGCCTATGAAAAGGGTGGCCATGTGTATCACACGACAATGCCTACCGATGCGCTCAAGATCTTACGCAATGTCATGAAAGAAACTCAGTCACTAGGCTTTGCAGCCTTAAAGGCAAAGCAAGTAGAGTTGGGCACTAAAGTGCGAGATTTATTGGTATCTAAAGGCTATCACTCTGTTTCTGCTAAAGGATTTCAAGCTCCTGGCGTAGTGGTGAGCTATACCAAGGACCCAGATATTCAATCTGGTAAGAAATTTATTGCATTGGGTTTACAAACTGCTGCAGGCGTTCCTTTGCAGTGCGACGAAAGACCAGACTTCCGTACATTCCGTATCGGCTTATTTGGCTTGGAGAAGTTAGCCCACGTAGATCGTACGCTTGGCCATCTCTCAGCAGCCTTGGAGAAGATTACCGAGGCAGAAGCTCAGCCTGCGTAGTAGCTTTCCGCGTTCAATTAAGGCCATCTGATGATGGCCTTTTTCTTTTTACCTTGCCAGTGGATTGGGAGTGGCTTCGCCAATCTTATAAAGTGTGTTCTTATCAATGTGATGGAACAGTTTTTCTTGATCTTTGATTTTTAAGACTGTGTCTTGCTCATACGACCAAGTCCCATCCGCATTAATTTTTACTTGAATATGAAACTCTACTGTTTTAAAAGCGTAGTCTAAAAAGGGGCTAGAAGAAATTCCCGCACATGGGTCACCTTCTTTGGCATGTAGCTCAAATTGTTTATCGCTAGACCTTGCCTTGCCGCAAGCCATTGTTGTCATACCCCGAGGAATCGTGAGCGTATGAATGATGCTGTCGGTTGCTGGCTCCCAGAGCCAATAGCCGACCTGGTCATGGTAGGTTTTGACTTGATCGGGCTTTGTGATGTGAGTGTGATATCGCAAACCATAAAATAATTGTGGACCATTGGTTTGGGGGTCAATGGGCTGGAGTTCAATATGCTCAACGTAAGCTTGTTCTTTTGGACCACCTGCTTTGGGTTTGAGGTCCGTTCCTCGCACACCTTCCCATATGCCTGCCATACCAGTAAAGGGTCCCAGGTTTTCTAGGGTATTGATGGAGTATCCCTGTGGTTCGGTGAAGATATCCTTTGGAAAATCATGCATTACAGACCCTTTCAAAATGAAGCATTTAGAGTAAATTTTTGAGTATTATCAAATTATCCATAAACCATCTTGGAGAATTCCATGATTGCTCGTATTGTCCGCTTGTGTCTGGCCACTCTTATTTCTGTAGCTATTAGCATTTCTCCGATTTCGGTGATGGCTGCTGATCCAGCCCCTGGAGCGACACCCGCAACTGCTCCAACAGAAGCTCCGGCAAATAAGGCTACCGAGAAAAAAGCTCAGAAAAAAGCCAAGAAAGAAAAGAAAGCCGAGAAAAAACCAAAGAAGAAGTCAAAGAAGAAATCGAAGTCTGCTACAGACACAGCCACTTAGCAATCATTTACCCCTTCATCAATTTAGGGGCTCTGTTTTATCAAGGTCATCGAGTTCACTAGAGTTCGGTGACTTTTTTCTTGGACTATCTTTGCGAACCAACAACCACATTGCCGCAATTACTAAAGTCATTCCGCTAATCTGAATCCAGGTGATGGGTTCTGACAAAATAAAATAACCCATAAAGATAGTTGATACTGGACCTAATATTCCGGCTTGCGCTACTAGCGGTGAGCCAATACGGTTTATAGCCACCATAATCAGTAACATCGGGATCACAGTACACAGACCGGCATTGAACAGGCTTAACCAATAAATTTCTTGGGTTTGCTCGAAAATCGCGCTTGGGTTGTAAAACGATGACTGTATTAAGCTAAAAAATGCAGAAGCGGTACTCGCATAGACTACTAAGCGCACGCTGCCAATACGCTGAACCATTTCACCTGAGCCAATCATATAGGTTGCATAGGAGCAGGCGCTCCCGAATACTAAGATCATGCCGAGCCATGCGCTCATGCCGGTAGAACTTGCATCCTGAATAAAGACAATGAACACACCAAGGTAACCTACTACTAGCGCATACCACTGCAATCGAGAGATCGTTTTATGCAAGACAAAATACGATATGAGAAGCACGATCGTTGGTGTGAGGTACAGCACAATTCTCTCAAGACCAACAGAGATATATTGCAGTCCAAGAAAGTCTAAGTAACTCGACAGAAAGTAACCTAAAAAGCCTAAGAAAACTAACTTCAATCGATCGAGCCATATCAGGGGGCTCATTACTTTTCTGCGAGACTCCCACCAATAGATTATCCAGAACATGGGGAGTGCCATCAGCATTCGTAAGGCTAAAAGCGTTTCTGAATTAGCGCCATAGCCAAAAGCAAGTTTGATGAGAACAGCTTTTCCAGAGAAGAGCATTGAGCCAACTCCAGCCATCAAGATGCCATAGAGGTAGCGACGATGGTGATATGCTGCGCTTGCTGATTGCATAAGACTTTATAGCAGCTTATTTAATAAGCTTCTCATCTCCAAGATGGTTTCTGAGGGGGTTAAACCAATTGGGCCAACACCTTGACGAACTAGACTGTCAGCTGCTGTTGCATGCAGTTGTATGGCAATACCCGTAGATTCCCATAAGTTGAGTTGGTGGCGAACCCCCTGGGCTGCGATCGCGGCAATACTTCCCGTGAGAACGTCTCCCATACCTCCAGTGCCCATGCCTGGATTGCCTTCTTGGCACTGGAGGGCAGGGTGTTTGGGCGAGCCAAATAAAGTGTGCTGACCCTTGAGGACAACAATACACTGCGTCAGTGTAATTAACTTTTCTAAAGTGGCTAAGCGATCAGATTGAACATTCTCTGTGGCAATACCGAGTAGTTTAGCTGCTTCGCCTGGATGCGGCGTCAGCACAACTTGATCGGGAAATTGTTGATTACGATTTTGTAATGCCGATAAAAGATCTTTTGATTCTGAAATCAGATTGAGTGCATCTGCATCAATTACTAAAGGGATACTTGGGTATTGAAGTACTCCCATGAGTAATATAGAGGCAAGAGCAGACTTACCAAGTCCTGGGCCAATGGCGATGACATCAGGCTTAGTAATTTCTAAGACCTCATCAATCTGTGCACTTGCTAATCGAATCATTAGTTCAGGAGACTCTGGGCACGCTTTTGCGGATGCAGGATCTAACATTTCTAGAATCGTCCAGCCCGCACCTAGATACAGGCAGGCATTGCCAGCAAGTAAAAGGGCACCTGCCATCCCTGGAGCACCGCCTATTAAAAGAGCTTTACCTGCATTGCCTTTATGTTCACTAGTACCGCGTTTTAAGAGCTTGGCTAATGCAAAAGTGTCCAGTTTTGAGGGTGGTGAGGTCATATTAGTAGTGTCGCCCTGATTGGGGTGTTTGAACTCATTGTAAGAGAGAGTATGCTGAAAGTATGAAGATCCAATTTCTTGGTGCTGCTGGTGAGGTTACTGGTTCACGTCATTCTGTAGAGATCACTCTTGCCAAAAGGCAGAGGCGCTTTATGGTTGACTATGGAATGTTTCAAGGTGGGCGAGAGGCTACGAATAAAAATATAGAGCCCTTACCATTCTCACCCAAAGATCTTGATTTTATAGTGCTGACGCATGCACACATTGATCACAGTGGCTTATTGCCCCGTTTGTGCGCCCAGGGATTTAGCGGCCCTATTTATTGCACTACCGCCACTTTTGAGTTGTTAAAAATTTTGCTACCGGATAGCGCGTATTTACAGCGTGCTGATGTTGAGAGAGCAGAGCGCAAGCAGAAGGCTGGAAAGTGGCGCGGGGAAATGCCCATAGCCTTATATTCTCGTGAAGAGGTAGATCTCGCTTTATCGCAATTTACAGTTTTGGAATATGGGCAAGTAGTTGAGGCAATCCCAGGTATTCAATTAGAGTTTCGCAATGCAGGGCATATTCTGGGGTCAGCAATAGCCATCATAGATATCGCTGAAGATCATGCCCAGAAAAAACGCTGTGTTTTTTCGGGAGACATTGGTATGAAGGGCAAAGTTCTGATGCCTGACCCCGACGTTATTACAAATGCTGATGTGCTACTTGTTGAGTCAACTTATGGGGATCGACAGCACCGTAGCTTGCAAGATACTGAAGATGAATTAGTGCAGGTCATTTCATCCACAATGACTGCACACGGCAATATTGTAATGCCTGCCTTCGCGGTTGGCCGTACACAAGAAATTTTATTCCTCTTGATTGATCTTGTGAGAAGAGGGCTCCTGCCACATTTAAGTATTTGGGTAGATTCACCTATGGCAACTGCTGCCACTCATTTGACTCAGCATTTCTTTTCACAGTTAGATAGTCAGTCTCAGGCAACATTTGAATGGTTCAAGGCCAATCCAGAATCTGTCGATTTACGATTTATCGCTGATGTTGAGGAATCTAAGGCGCTTAATAAAATCAAAGGCGGCGCTATCATTATCTCGGCAAGTGGCATGTGCGATGCTGGACGCATTGTTCATCATTTGGCTAGTAATCTACCGCGCGAGCAAAACGCCATCATCATTACGGGATTTCAAGCGTATGGAAGTCTAGGTAGACGCCTGGTGGATAAAGCTAAGAAGGTACGCTTATTTGGTGAGGAGGTGCTCGTGAAGGCATCTATCCACACCATCGGAGGATTATCTGCCCATGCGGATCAGGCTGGCTTGCTAGATTGGCTGAAGGGATTTGAGGTTCCGCCTAAATCAGTCTTTGTAGTTCATGGTGAGCCCGAGTCTTCCTCGGTATTTGCTGAATGTATCCGAGATGAATTGGGCTGGAAAAACGTCATCATCCCCGAACGCCTACATACCTACTCTTGTTAGGCTAATGATCAGATCCTGCTTATATTGATTGGCATAAAAAAACCGCGGCGGACCGCGGTTTGATTTGGCTGAAGAAAAAATTACTTCTTAGCATCTGCTGCTGGAGCTGCTGGAGCGGCTGCTGGAGCTGCTGGAGCGGCTGCTGGAGCTGCTGGAGCGGCTGCTTTCTTAGCGTCCTCCATGTGAGCTGCTTCTGCGCCATGCTTTTCGCCGCCCATATCAATGTCGCCGTCGCCTTTGATGAGTAAATAGGCTGTGGCACTAATTAATACCAGTACCATGATGATGATTGCACGGTTGCTCATTGCTTTTCCTTCAGTTTGGTTGAAATTAGCCCAATATTAACCCTTGTTGAAGCCGGGGTAAATCCCAACTAGCCCTAAGAGCCTCTTCAGCGGGCTTTATTAGGTATTAATACTAAGTTTTGGGCAGGGTGATTGGGTCTTATTGCCATAAATGTAAGGGGTAAGATGGGCATGACACTGATACCTAAGGTAAGCATATGAGTTCAAAGCTCCCCATTAATAACGCCCAGACCATTACGGATTTTTTAAGTCTAGAGCCACATCAAATCTCGGAAGAGAGTTCGGAAGAGTCTTATAAGTTTGCATTTGATGACGAAGCATTTTTAGCGCGCAGAGAAACGATTGGAATTCGTTTTGAATTGGAGTTATTGAAGCCAGAAATTTTACTCAGCGAGCACGGCATTGATCACACCATCACAGTCTTTGGCTCAACGCGTTTTGTTAGCCATGAAAAAGCCTTGGAAATGGAAAAGAGCGCTCAGACTGCTGATGAGAAAGCTAAAGCAAATAAAGCCTTACTGCATTCTCGCTATTATGAATCTGCTCGTGAGTTTGGTGCCATGGTTGCCCAGTACAACAACGTCCAGACTGAGGACTCTAATAAATTACATATTTGTACTGGTGGCGGACCCGGAATTATGGAGGCTGCTAATCGCGGCGCATTTGAGGCAGGGGATAAAACCATTGGCTTTAACATTAGCTTGCCACGAGAGCAGCACCCTAATCCATATATCAGTCCAGGTTTAAGTTTTCGTTTCCACTATTTTGCTTTGCGTAAGATGCACTTCATGCTGCGGGCAAGAGCAATCGTTGCATTCCCAGGCGGATTTGGCTCCTTTGATGAGCTCTTTGAGGTACTCACCTTAATGCAGACTAAAAAGGTAACGCGCTTTCCAGTCATTCTGATAGGTAAAGAGTTTTGGAGTCAGATGGTCCATTTTAAAGAGATGATTGAGTTTGGCGTAATTGATGAGGGCGACATGAAAGTGATCCACTTTGCTGAGACGGCAGAAGAGGCCTGGGCAATTATCAGAAATCACTATCAATTAAGTTGATAGAGCCTAACCAGTCAATCACTTCGCCTGTAAAATACGCTAAAGCCTAATCATGACTCCACAAGACGCCAGCATCGCCTCCTCTCTAGATTTACCCAGCTACTTACTAGGTGCTGTCATGCTATTGCTGGTGATGATTTTTCATGGCCTTGTACTGCTGCAAATTGCCAAACGATACGAAGTCAAATCTTTTTTGTATTTGGCTGAAAAGAAGTATTCAGAAGTTAGTCTTAGTTTCTACATCAGCATTTTTTGTTTATTCTTAACGCATATCGCTGAAATTATTATTTGGGGTATTGCTCTGTATGCTTTCAAACTAGTCCCGGCCTTAGGTCAAAGTATTTTATTTAGCGGCAGCACTTATACCGCTATGGGGTTCATGGAAGATATCCTGCCTGAAGGCTGGAAAATGTTGGCTGTCATTATTGCCTTCTCTGGTATGTTTGCTTTTGCCTGGACTGCCTCGGTCATGATCTCCATGACAAAAAACTTTCGGCAAGCCTATACCAAGCATCACATGGAAAAACTCAATATTTCTTCTGAAATCATTGATCGTTTTAAATAGAGCATGACTAAGACATGGGATGCCGTCATCATTGGCGGAGGAGCAGCCGGCTTGTTTTGTGCCGGGGTAGCAGGTCAACTAGGAAAAAAAGTATTAGTTCTTGATCATGCTCCAGTATTGGGTGAGAAGATCCGCATTAGTGGCGGTGGTCGCTGTAACTTTACTAATGTACACAGTAGTCCGGCAAATTTTCTTTCTTTAAATCCCCATTTTGTCAAAAGTGCGCTTGCTAAATATTCATCAACAGAATTTATCAAGCTAGTGAGCACCTACGGCATTGCTTATCACGAAAAGCATCAGGGGCAACTCTTTTGTGATGACTCTGCCAAGCAAATTATTGAGATGCTGATGTCAGAGTGCGCTAAGGGTAAGGTCAGTATCCGTAATCCCGTTTCGGTTGAGTCTATTGCCCAAGATGCAACTGGCTGGAATGTCCATACCAATGCGGGAATTGAAAAAACTAAGGCAGTGGTGATGGCTACAGGTGGTTTGCCGGTTCCAGCAATTGGCGCTACTGCTTACTCATTGGACATCGCAAAACAATTTGGGCTTGAGGTAGTAGACCCAAGACCTGCATTGGTGCCGCTATCCTTTACTGCAGATACCTTCGGCAATCTGAATGATCTAGCTGGCCTAAGCGTTCCCGTCAGAATTGCCTCGGGCTCAAAAGGCCATCGTTATGGCGCCTGCCGATTTAATGAAGACTTGCTCTTGACCCATAAGGGCTTATCGGGTCCAGCGGTTTTGCAGGCAAGTAGCTATTGGGTTGAGGGTGAACCGATTCATATTGATTGGCTCGGTGCCATTGAGGTGGAGGGTGGATTTAATTGTGATGCGTTATTTAATGATGATGACAATCGTTTAAAACTTGCTGAGACCATACTGTCTTCTGTTTTGCCGCAGCGCTTAGCCAAAGCCTTTGCTGAGCAAAGAAATCTCGGTGGTCGCAAATGGGCTGAGGTATCCAAGAAAGATCGTCAAGCCCTGAAGGAGTTACTCACCAATTGGTCCGTGAAGCCTGCTGGGACTTTGGGCTGGAAAAAGGCCGAGGTCATGTTAGGTGGTGTAGATACTAAAGATCTGGATGGTCAGACCATGATGTCACGTGCACATCCGGGGCTATTTTTTATCGGTGAGTGTGTTGATGTTACTGGCCACTTGGGTGGGCATAACTTTCAATGGGCTTGGGCCAGTGGTTTTGTCTGTGCCCAAGCGCTATAAGTTGCTATTTCTTTAGTAGGCCTAATGTAAAGTGTATCTAAGAAAATTTAATATCTGAACTCTATGCTTAAGCCTGTAAAAATGATCCAGACACTGCTGCTCAGCGTTATGCTGGCAATGACCTTTCATGCGCAGGCTGCCTATCCTGATAAACCCATCAAAATTATTATTGGCTTCCCAGCGGGTGGTCCATTAGACGCTCATCTTCGTCTTTTAGTTGAGCGCTTGCAATCTGCTTTAGGGCAAACCGTCATTGTGGATTACAAGGCTGGGGCTGGTGGTACGGTCGGCGCACAATTTGTAGCGCAGTCTCCACCAGATGGGTACACACTTCTGTTGGCCAATACTGGAACAATGGTGATTAATCCAGCCATCTATACTAAGGCGCCATACGACACTCTCAGAGATTTTCAGCCGATTGCCAGAACTGCGCAACAGCCTTTGGCTTTGATTGTGAATAAAGATGTGACTGCCAATTCTTTAAAAGAATTTGTTGCTTACGCTAAAGCCAATCCTGGAAAACTCAACTACGGTTCGGCTGGTAATGGCGGGATCTCTCATCTTGTTCCCGAGATGCTAAAAAGTGAAACTGGTATTTTCATGGTGCATATCCCATTCAAGGGAAGCGCGCCAGCATTCACAGACTTAATTGCTGGGCATGTTCAATTTATGGCAGAGTCAGTTCCTCAAGCTGCAAACTATGCCAAACAAGGCAAGGTAAAGGCGCTGGCGGTTACTAGTGCCAAACGCAATCCTGCATTACCAAATACTCCAACCGTGATTGAAACAGGTGTCGCTAATTTAGAGGTGGTTGGGTTTTATGGAATTTTGGCGCCCAAAGGCACGCCAGCAGATGTCACAATGAAATTAAGTCAAGCTTTTAAAGAGACGCTAGAGTCTCCCGATATACAAAAGAAAATGATTGAGCAGGGAGCTGATCCAGCCTATCTCAACGCAGATCAGTTTACGAAATTTCTAACTGCAGAAATGCCACGCTGGGCAAAAGTAGTGAAGCAGGCTGGCGCTAAATTAGATTAACTAATTAGCCTGATTTCTCATCCAGTCAGCAGTATTAAAGAGCGACTCTTCTAACTGCTTAGCGACATTACCCTCAATGCCACATTCTTGAAGTGCTTGATACATACAAGCTAGCCACTGATTTCGTTCATTTAAGCCGATCTTAAAGGGGAGATGTCTGGCTCTCAGCATGGGGTGGCCATATTTGGGTGAATAAACATCTGGGCCACCCATCCAACCGGTTAGGAAGAGCTTCAGCTTTTCTCGAGAGCTGGAAAGATCTTTAGGGTGCATAGCCCTCAAATCAGAAAAATCAGGCTCTAGAGCCATTAAATCGTAGAAGCGGTCGACGATCTCATCGACTCGATCGATGCCACCGATTGCCTCATAAATTGTCTGTCTTTCTGTCATATTGTCATTTTAATGCCTTAAATTAGGGGGAAATTGGCAGTTTGCTAATTTCGGTATAGAGTTGAAGTGAAGACTTTCAAAAACCCTTATTGATAGGAGCTCAAAAATGGATGCAAAAGAATTGCAAAAATGGCAACGTGAAAAAGCTAAAGAAATGTTTGATTACTCGCATACGCTATTAGAGGCTGCGAAGAAGCTCAGCGAGCATCATCTTGCAGAGATGGAGTGGGGCATGAAAAATGCCTTGGAGAGCGCTAAGTCAGCTGCTAAGAATGATTTGGCAAAGCTAAAAGACTTGCAGGAAGAGGCTGCTAAAGAGGCTGCTAAACGCGCAGCCACTTATCAGAAGAAAGTGAAATCTGTTTTAAAGGATCTCGGTGATAGCGCTGCAGATGAGACAGAAAAGCATCTAGAGAAAGTTCGCGCTTCTTTAGTAACCTGGCTTGAAGACGCTGAAAACAAAATGCCTGCACAGGCAGATAAGTTATCAAAAGTGGTTCATGAGATGTCCACCACTGGACAGAAGATGTTCAAAGAAGGTCGTCGTATCGTAAATGAAGTTGCAGATGCTGCTGAAAAGAATATTGACGATATGGTTAAGAAATCTTCGGGTTCAAAGAAAAAGTCTGACTAATGAGCTAACGCAGTACTTTATCAACAGTCAAAACCGCCTCAAATATTGGGGCGGTTTTTTATTGCCAGCCCTGTATCCATAGCTCGCTATTAGTGAGGTCGCGCCAGGCAATTAGCGAAACCTGCTTTGTATAGACCGCCTCAATTTCAACAAACTCAATTTTTTCGTTTGGTGGCTCTGGAAGGATAACTTTGCTGACCAAAAAATGCTTCTGTTTAGCAATGGGTTTAACCGCTGTCCATTTTGTCAGCAATAGCTTCTTGGGGCTCAGTGGATTCATCGCTGTTTTAGAGTGCATTGCATTGGTAGCCCCCTTCTCTGGTAATGAGTTCACCAGAGGAAGGAGTAAAAATATGACTTGAATTTTGGATCACTGGCGGACATTTTTCATCAAAGTAGCTTTGATTACCCAGGCTGCCGCAATAGTCCAGACGAAGATCTTTAAATTCCATCTGCGCTTTTCTAAGCACCATAGAAATTTTCATCTCCGTAGCTGAGTTGCAACTCCAGCTCGTATAAGTTTCACGCTCGCAGGCTATTAAGCCCAGAAGAGCGAGAGTCAGGATGCTAAGTCGAATCAGTTGTTGATACATGTACCTAGCATAGCCAATATTGTAAATCTGCGCCCGACATGCAAAATTTCTGAAAACTATCGCAGCCTACGCGAATGACTACAAAACCCAGAAATGATGGGTTCCATCCTTGCCCAGTTGCTCGACTAAGCCAAACTCCCAATCTAGGTAAGCCTGCATTGCTGCAGGATCAACGCTAGTGCCCTCATAAGGCCTCTTATAGCGGTCTAGTGGTGGGGAGGCTAAGTGACTAGGGCCTTTCTCGAGGACAAGACCGGCAGCAGTCCAGGCGGCATTGCCACCTTCCAATACCAATACTTCAGCCTTGGTAAGAGATTGAAACTCTTGCGCAACAAAAATGCTTAATTCAGTTGGAGTGCTAGTGAGTACATAGCGATCTACTTGCGGAATCTGTTTGATTGCATCAGCTAATTGTGAGCGCAATGCATACCAGCTACCTGGAATATGACCCTTCACATAATTAGCGTGGGTACTGAAATCCACGGCAATCGTATTGCTATCAGACTTTAGCCACTGAGAGACAGTGGCAGCATCCACAAATTGCACCTGGGGAAGTGAAGGCAATGGAGTTTTCCAGATTCCTTTCTCGGTAAGATCAGAACTCTGAATGCCATCAACTACATAAACATCCCATGCCATCTGTGCCAACCAAGAAGCTGGCATATTGGCTCTGACGCTACTACTCGGGTCTGCTAAGACAATGCGTGCACCACGCACTGGTGCGACCATCTCCGTTTCTTGCACAAGCTGACCGCCAGGCACAGAACGAAAGCCGGGAAGATGTCCAGCTTCATACTCTTCAGGTGTCCGTGTGTCAAAGAAATACGTAGTGCGCTCTGTTTGAGATTTCCATTTTTCGATTTCAGCAAGACTAGCGCGTTTCACGTTTGCTCTATCGGCAACACTACGAGCACGATCTGATGCTTCGCTTGCCGTGCTCTCGCTCACTTCTTTAAATTTACGGCTCTGGCCCTTGTCCAATTCTTGTCCGGCAAGAGTCCAACCAATCGTGCCATTCCGTAGCGCATTGACTTCATTCGGAATGCCGGCATTAATTAATGACTGGGTGCCAATAATACTTCGAGTTCTACCGGCGCAGTTCACAATGATCTTGGTTTTTGGATTAGGTGCTAGCTCGGGAACACGCAATACCAACTCTGCACCTGGAACACTAATGCCACTTGGGATACTCATCGTGTTGTATTCATCAAAGCGACGTACATCTACCACTACAACATCCTCTTGATCATCTAAGAGTTTTTTAACCTCTTGGGCTGATAGAGATGGGGTGTGACGCTTAGATTCCACTAGCTCTCCAAAAGACTTGCTAGGTACGTTGACATCTCGGAATAATTCTCCACCAGCAACTTTCCAGCCCTGAACTCCACCTTCGAACACAGATACATCGGTATAGCCAAGCGCAATTAATCGCTGTGCTGCAAGGGTGGCATCACCTTCGCCATCATCGAGGGTAACGATAGGAACATTCTTTCTAGGTAGCTTGGCATAAGCATCAATCTCAATGCGGGAGAGAGGAACATTAGCGGCAAACAAAGGATGTTCTTGTGCATGAGGGTCTTCCTCACGCACATCTAAAAAAGCAATCTCTTCTTCATTGAGGAGCTTGTTGCGGATAAACGCATAGTGTTTAGTTGGAATGCTCATATCTTTTCTTGGTTAATCCAGTTTTGCACCAGATTTTTTAACAACCTCACTCCAGCGTACGATTTCTTGATTGATATAAGCCGTTAGCTCAGGACGAGTCATTTTCGGAACGCTTGCTCCCATTCCTGCCCAGCGCTCTTTGATTTCGGGCGAAGCTAGGGCGATCTGAACTTCATTGCTCATTTTTTCAACGATGTCTTTAGGTGTTCCTTTGATTGCCCACATCGCATACCAGCTAGAAACGATGAAGCCGGAGATGCCTAACTCCTGAGCAGTTGGTACATTCGGGAAGGCTTCGCTACGTTTATTGCTAGCTACCGCAACGGCAATGAGTTGACCGCTTTTGATGAAAGGCGCCGCACCTGCCAAAGTATCAAACATCATATCGACTTGGCCCGCTACTAAGTCTTGTAATGCAGGACCAGTACCGCGATAGGGAATGTGGGTGATAAATAATTTGTTCTGCATCTTGAACAGCTCGCCTGCTAAATGCTGTGAGGTGCCATTACCAGTAGAAGCGTAGTTATATTTACCTGGATTTTTACGAATTTCTTCCATGATTGATTTCAAATCATTCTTCGGAAACTTTGTTGGGTTTACAACGATGACGTGGGGAACGCTACCAATGATGGCGATCGGTTCAAAATCTTTGGTGATGTCATAAGGCAAGTTGACATACATGCTCGGGGCAATAGAGTGATGCACCGCACCAAGAAGCCAGGTGTAGCCATCGGGTGCCATTTTTGCTGCAGCTGCAGCGCCAACGGTGCCACCAGCGCCGCCGCGGTTATCGACCACGATGGAGTCATTTAATTGGGTTGAGAGCTGCTTGGCCAAGGGGCGCCCAAAAGCATCTACAGCCCCGCCTGGAGGGAAGGGGTTTATGAAGGTAATTGGTTTGCTAGGAGACGGCCAGGAGGTGGTCTGGGCGCTTGCCGCTAGTGATAGGGCGCTAGTAATCAGCAAAAGCAGGACTTTTTTGAGCATTTTGAATATCTCCGTGATGTATTTTTGTAATTGAATCATTTTGGCCTAAGTGCCGTTTCTAAGCGTTATCCCTGATAAAAAAGGCCATTTCCCGCTGTTTTTATGGGGATATACTGACTCCGTTGTAGGTAGGAATATTTATTTGATAACGGGAGACAAGATGTCACAACACGATACATTGTTGGCTGCTTTTGAAACATACAAAGCTGAAAACGAAAAATTCATTGAAAAAGGTATTAAGGCATCTGCAGCACGTGCTCGTAAGGCCTTACAAGAAATCGCCGGCGCATGCAAAGAGCGTCGCAAAGAAATTACCGCTACAAAAGAGGCAATGGAAGCTAAGAAGTAATTCTCAAGCACATTCATCCGCAAGCCTAGCCTTCATCAGCTAGGCTTTTTTCTTATTAGCTTCAAATGGCTACCGCAAAGAGCGTCAACTTCATTGCATTATTGCGTATCGCAACCAAAGCTTGATACTCAGGACTATGAGCCCAAGCTTTTGCAGCTTCTTGGTTTGGAAAAGTAAGCTCTACGAACGCATCAAATCTAGTGCAATTTAATTCATTCCAAAATACCTCGGTAACAGTACCACGGTTTTGAATACTGCCCTTATAAAGCTCAACCGTTTGACCAACTTTGCTGCGATATAGTTCAAAGGCTTTTTGATCTGTCAATTCCATTAGCCCAATTACTTTTGCTGTCATATATTCTCTTTTAGTGATCAATAAGAGAAGTGTATATCTAAGATATAGTTGTGGAATGAACAGGGCAGAGTTTATTCAGATCTTGCAGCAGGAGGGCTATCCCGATCCTGTTGAAGTCAAGCAAATTCCCAATGGCTCACTAGGTGAGCACACTCATCCATTCGCGGTTAAAGCTTTAGTGATTGATGGAAGTATCGAGATTGCAATCCAAGGTAATCGCAAAACATACTCCGTTGGAGATGTCTTTGAGCTTGAGTTTGAAGAGCCTCATTCAGAGAGCTACGGGCCTACTGGAGTGACCTATTTAGCCTCAAGAAACTACTAAAGGTTTATCTTGTCTTTTGCTCATCTGACCAATGACACGTGCACCCAAGAAGTGATGTTGATTAAAGATATCAAGAACTTCTTGAACACATTCAGGGGCGCAAGAAACGAGGAGACCACCACTCGTTTGTGGATCAGTTAATAAGGCCAGCTGCGCTGGTGTGAAGTTTGCCGGAATGCCAACATCAGATCCATAGCTTTGCCAATTGCGATCTGATGCGCCAGTAATAACACCATCATCCGCTAGTGTCTGAACATTAGATAGCAGGGGAACTTGGCTCCAGTCAATATGGGCAGTGCAGTTTGATCCTCTGGCGAGCTCCAGAGTATGACCCGCCAATCCAAATCCAGTGACATCTGTTAATGCATGAACGCCAGCAAGCTTTGCTAAGTCTGGACCTGCAGCATTGAGCTTAGTAGTGTTAGAAATCATTTCGCGATAACCATCTGGACCCAGGACATCTTTTTTCAGGGCGGCAGAAAGAATGCCTACGCCAAGTGGCTTACCTAGTATCAACACGTCACCAGGCTTTGCGCTCGCGTTACTCTTAACGCGCTTCGGGTCCACCAAGCCAATAGCAACTAAACCATAAATCGGTTCAACAGAATCAATCGTGTGGCCTCCCGCAATCGGAATTCCCGCGCTACGGCAGGCTTCAGCACCACCCTCCAAAATGCGAGCGATTGTTTTATTGGATAAAACCTTAATGGGCATTCCAACTAAGGCCAGGGCAAACAAAGGTGTACCACCCATTGCATAAATATCACTAATTGCGTTAGTCGCAGCAATCTTGCCGAAGTCAAACGGGTCATCCACAATCGGCATGAAGAAATCGGTTGTTGCGACGATCGCTTGAGACTCATTGATTTGATAAACAGCCGCATCATCAGAAGTCTCAATTCCGATAAGTAATTCTTTAGGGAGTGGTAGTTGCGGAACGTTCTTGAGAATTTCAGAAAGAACGCCAGGCGCAATCTTGCAGCCACAGCCACCACCATGAGAGAGGGATGTGAGACGCGGCTCAGTAGTTTGAATATCTTGAGTCATGAAAATATTTTATCCGAAGGAGTTCTACCGATTGAAGCTTCTCTTGGGTGGGCTAGAGCGCTTTGCTGGAGCTTTCTTGGCTGGCGCTCGACCTGCTCCACCAGTAGCAGCTTTAGGCTTTCTGGATTGCTGGTGCTGTTGACTGCGCAGCTGAATAGGTTGAGCGACTGCATTGGGATCAGGTTCAAACCCTGCGATAACCTCTTGCGGTAATTTTTGCTTAATCAACTTTTCGATATCTCTGAGCATTTGATACTCATCAATACAGACTAAAGACACAGCAACACCATTCGATCCTGCACGCCCAGTCCTTCCAATACGATGGACATAATCTTCAGATACGTTTGGCAAGTCATAGTTCACTACATGGGGCAGCTGATCAATATCAATACCACGTGCTGCAATATCGGTTGCTACTAATGCGGTTAACTTACCCGCCTTGAAATCAGCTAATGCTTTTGTTCGCGCTGTTTGACTCTTATTTCCATGAATGGCCATACTAGTGATGCCATCTTTTTCCAATTGAGTTACCAGCTTGTTGGCGCCATGCTTGGTGCGAGTGAAAACTAACACTTGTTTCCAGTCATTCGATTGAATCAAATGGGCTAATAGCGGGTGCTTTTTAGTCCGATCTACCGGATGAATCAGCTGAGCAATCGCTTCGTTAGCACTATTGCTGCGGGCTACCTCAATCAGTGCCGGTGAATTTAAGAGACCATCTGCGAGTGCTTTAATCTCAGTTGAGAAGGTGGCTGAAAACAGGAGGTTCTGACGTTGCTTAGGTAAGGCAGCCAAAATCTTTTTGATGTCTCGTAAGAAGCCCATATCGAGCATGCGATCAGCTTCATCTAAAACGAGAATTTCAATATCGTTGAGTGAGACGCATTTTTGTGACATCAAATCAAGCAAGCGTCCTGGCGTAGCAACCAAAATATCGAGACCACCAGCGATGGCTTTAATTTGTGGATTGGCACCAACACCACCAAAAATGACGGTGGACTTCAGGCCTGTGTATTTGCCATAGGTGACAACTGACTCTTGAACTTGGGCTGCTAGTTCACGAGTAGGAGTCAGAATGAGTACACGTAAGAGGCGTTTGCCTGAGCTTGGTTTTGTAGTGCTAAGGCGCTGCAAAATGGGGAGGGTAAATCCGGCAGTTTTGCCAGTGCCGGTTTGTGCTGCGGCGAGAAGATCTCCGCCTTTCAGCACTGCAGGAATCGATTTCGCCTGAATTGGGGTGGGGCTGGTATAGCCTTCCTCAGCAATAGCACGAAGAATAGGTTCGGATAATCCGAGGTCTGTAAATAACATAGGGGCCAATAAAGTATTGACCCGTATTCAATTAAACGACTATCCCGGTCAATGGGGTGAGCTGCCACGCTAGAGCGTTTGCAGTAAGAACCCTATTTTAAGTCATCTAGGCTAATTGGCTAAAAAGAGCCAATCTGGTAAGGCCTTGGGCTTCAGGGTAGTGGTGTCAACACAAACAATATGTAGTGTGGCACTGGCGATTACTTGCATTTCTTGCTCATCGCCATTCTGAATTTTTCTCTGCGCATTTTGTTTGACTACTACCTGCGTGCGACCCCGATGCTCAATGACTTGATCAATGTATAAAAGATCATCTAAACGTCCAGGCTTATAAAAGTGCATTGATAGCTCTCTCACTGGCAGCAAGATGCCAAAGTCATTGATGAGCTTACTGGGGCTGAGATCACGCTGCGCCAACCATTCTGCGCGACTGCGTTCAAAGATTTCGAGGTAGCGGCCATGGTAAACAAAGCCAGCGGCATCAGTATCGGAGTAGCACACACGATGAACGTATGGAAATGCAGAGTGGCTTGTAGTCATAAGAGGTGGGTGATAGTTAAATGGTTTTTTCTAATAAGAGAATCATATTACGATGGGCAATTCCTGCTTCGTCGTAGATGGGCCCCTCGGCTATAAAGCCGAACTTTGCATAAAAGGGCGCTGCAGAGATTTGGGAGTGCAGCACCAGGGTTAAGACTCCTTCTGCTTTAGCCAGAGTAATTAAGCTGCCCAAAATCGCTGCGCCAATATGTTGATTGCGATAAGCACTTAAGACTGCCATGCGCCCAATTTGTGCATGATGATTGTCTAAGCTCACCAATCGCCCTGTACCTACACAGAGACCATCTTGGTAGGCCAAAGCATGCCTTGCTAAAGAGTCATGCTCGTCTAGCTCCATATTCTCAGGGACACCCTGTTCTTGGATAAATACCTTCTCTCGAATGAGGTAGGCCTCTTGGGAGGCTACCTGCCAGGGTTTGATCAGAATTTCTAGGGTATTCAAAGGGTTTGGCAATTAATAGTCAGTTTTAGTAGGGGTATAGGTTTAATTTACCAAATATGCACAGGAAACTACATAGGTCATGGTTACAATGATTTGTGGTCCAAATTAGGGCTCAATCCAACCTACTTACTTGTTTAGGAGTTATCTTGAAAAAATCGTTACTTGCTGGTTTATTCGCTGCAGCGGGCTTAGCTTTTGCAGCTTCTGCTTTTGCTCAGGCGCCTGCAAAAATGTTGCCATTGGCAGCCGAAGTTGTTGTACTGACTGCAACTGTTGATTCTGTTGATGTGAAAAAGCGCATCGTTGTATTAAAAGATGCAAACGGTAATACAGCGCAAATGAATGTCGCTAAATCAGTCAATGATCTAGATAAAGTAAAGAAGGGCGATATTTTTGTGGTTGAGCATGCGCAAGCGATTGCCGTTGGTTTAACAGCTGCTGCTAAAGATGCTAAGCCTGGTGTTTCTGGTGTGCGTTCTGTAACAGTAGCAGGCAAAGGTTCTGCTAAGCCATTTGAAGAAATAACTGACACTATCTATGCAACTGTGAAGATTTCAACTATCGATACAAAAACACGTATCGTTACTTTCACAATGCCAAGTGGTGAGAAGCAAAAGGTTAAAGTTGATCCAGCAGTTCTCGGTCTTGAGAAATTCAAAGCTGGTGATGACGTAATCGTTGAGTTTGTGGACGATACAGCCATTGGCTTTGTAACACCTAAGAAGTAATACAGCATCTCTGGCACAGCGCCAGAAGCTAGTAAAAAAGCCCGCAGATGCGGGCTTTTTCTTATCGTAAATCTTGACTACTTAAGCGCTTTTAGCAACCATGACATCGGATGCCTTAATGACTGCCCAGGCTTGATCACCAACTTTGAGATTTAATTCATCCACAGCTTCATTGGTAATGGAAGCGGTAACAATATGGCCGCCACCAATATCCAACTTAACGTGTGAAGTGGTTTGACCCATCTTGAGTTCAACAACTTTCCCGCTCAGGGTATTGCGTGCGCTAAGTTTGACTTTAAGTTCCATGATTTCTCCTAATAAACGTACTGCTTGGCATATGCCGCATCATTATAAAGAGACTCTTTGTGCTGAGACTTTCCGTAGTTGCGAATAATGGCCTGGCCCTCATCTGAGGCGACAAATTGAATGAATTTGACTGCAATATCTCGATCTGAAGTTTTACCAGCAGGGGCCGCAAGCGCATCATAGGTATTCACTAGAAACTTATCGCCCCTATAAAGAATCTGCAAATTAGGCGCCACATCTTTTTCTGCCACCCACGTACTGCTGTCAGACATGAAATAAGCATTCTCCGCATTCGCTCTCTTGAGAGAGGCAGTCATGAAGTCATTGGTAATGATGTACCAATTACCCTCAGGTGTAATGCCTGCCTTCTTCCAGATATCCATTTCTTTTTGGTGGGTGCCTGATTTGTCACCCCTAGAAATAAACTTAGCCTGAGCTTTAGCTATCTTAGAGTAGGAATCTGCTCCACTCGTGGCACTCTTGATATTAGCCGGATCATTTTTAGGGCCGACGATATAAAACTCGTTGGAGCCAATTAATGTGCGATCGGTGGCCCAACCCTCGGCAATTGCTTTATTCACTGCCTCAGGAGCGTGCACCATGATCATATCGACTTGTTGGGTCTTTAGGAGATTCAGTGACGCTCCGCTACCAGCCTTAATCCAAATAAGACGAGCACCTTCTTTTTTATCAAAGGCTTCGCCGAGTGCTTGCAAGAGGCCAAGCTCACCTGGGCTACCTGTAGCTAGCTTGAAACTTTTATTTCCTTGCCCATAAATAGCTTCGGATTTGAGTGGGTTGGTTTGTGCCATTGTGGTTTGCATCGCTACGCTAGCAATAATGCTAGTTAGCAGATATTTCCATAATCGTGAAGAGATCATTTTATTTAGCTATCCAATTATTTCTTAGCATTTGGGAAGAAGAGTTGTTCGCCATCAATCTTGTAGCTGGCAATTACTTCTTGACCATTTTTAGAGATCAACCAGTCAATAAACTCTTGTCCTTGAGCTTTCTTCACGCTAGGAAACTTAGCTGGGTTGACCAGCATCACACCATATTGATTAAACAGCTTAGGGTCGCCTTGCACTAGGATCATTAAATCGCCACGGTTCTTAAAGCTAATCCAAGTTCCACGATCGGCCAAGATATAGCCATTCATAGCAGAAGCAGTGTTGAGGGCAGGGCCCATACCTGAACCTGTTTCTTTGTACCAAGCAGTGCCAGGAGCGATAGCGATGCCAGCGCCTTTCCAGTAACGCAGTTCAGCAGCATGTGTGCCACTCTTATCGCCACGCGATACGAATGGTGCTTGAGCGGCGGCAATCTTTTGAAGTGCTACTTGAATATCTTTGCCGCCACCTACTTTTGCAGGATCTGTTTTAGGTCCGATGAGGACAAAATCGTTGTACATCACTTCATAGCGTTTTGTGGAGAATCCGTCCTCAACAAACTTTTCTTCAGCAGCCTTGTCATGAACAAACACAACATCGGCATCGCCACGACGTCCAATATCGAGAGCCTGACCAGTGCCTACTGCAACGACTTTGGCATCAATCCCCGTTTTCATCTTAAAAATAGGCAGGATGAAGTTAAAGAGGCCGCTCTGTTCAGTGGAGGTGGTGGAGGACACCACAATAGTTTTTTCTTGGGCATACACCTGAGAACTGCCCATCAAGACTGTTACCAAGGTGCCAAAAAATAGATTTGAGATTAGCTTTTTCATAGGATTCAAAAAGTAGTTGATTAAAACGACATGATCGCATACATTAATACTTATTGAATATGCAAAAAATTACATATGCAAATTGAGATCCGTCCTACGCTAGTTGTTCAATCCCGGGCTGAGGGTAGGGGCTCTATAGACTTGATTTGGCTTGCGCGCCTCCTTAAGGACATAGGGCGTGGCAGCTCTTTAGTAGTTGCCAGTAAAAAATCTGGCATCTCTTATAGAGGCGCCTGGGGGAAATTAAATCAAGTTGAAGCCAGCTTGGGCATGCCGCTGATTGTCAGGACTAAGGGGCACGGATCAATCCTGACTGAATTTGGAACTTTCTTCATTCAGTTTATTGATGAGATGCAAGCCAATCATCATGAGAGCGGCAATGCTTATCAGGATGCATTGTTAAAAGAAATTAAAAAAATTGAAAAATCAGAAAGCGCTCGATGGAAATTTTTATCGAGTAGCGATTCGATCATTCAAAGAGCAGTGACAGAAGTTAAAGGTTTTGATTTAAAAATTGCTGGGTCAGGAGAATCTCTAGAAAAGCTATTGAACAATGAAGCGCATATTGCTGGCTACCATGTCTCAGATGAAAAAAGTTCACAAGCTATTCATCGTCGATTATCGAAAAGTGAAATACAAATCTATCCTGTGATGAAGCGCACGCAGGGGCTGATTGTTAAAAAAGGCAACCCTCTAAGGATACGTTCAATAGATGATTTGGTGGACCGAAAGGTGCGCTTTATTAATCGACAAATTGGTTCTGGCACTAGACTGCTCTTGGATACGCTGCTCATGGAGGAGGGAATCGAGCCTTCTGACATTAATGGTTATTTACATGAGGAGTTCACTCACTCTGCAGTAGCGAATGCCATCTTGGCAAGTAAAGCAGATGTAGGGGTCGGAGTTAAAAATGTCGCCATGGAGAATGGCTTGGGATTTGTGCCTTTGAAGGATGAAATTTTCTTTATCGCCATGCATAGGGATATGGTTTCTCAGTCCGATGCTTCAAAATTGATTCGGAAGATTCGGAGTTACTCTGGTGAGACGCCGGGCTATAAAGCAGTTAGTCTCAACCGCCAGATTGAAGGCTGGCTATAAATTCATAGCAGGGCTAGAATAGTTTTGCTATGAAATTCCGTCTCCAGTATTTACTTGCCCCTTTATTTTTCTGTGCAAATCTTGCATGGGCACAAACGACAACCGTGGCGGTTGCAGCCAATATGAAGGATGCGTTTAGCGAAATCAGTCTAGCCTACAAGGCCGCAGGTAATTCTGAACCTAGGATTGTGTATGGCTCATCAGGCAATTTTTCAGCGCAGATTATGAATGGCGCCCCATTCAAGTTATTCGTATCTGCTGATGAATATTTTCCGCTTGAGCTTTATAAACAGGGTAAGACAATCGATGATGGTCTTGTATACGCTATTGGTAAGTTGGCGATCATCTCCAAAAACTCTACTGGAATCCGATTATTGGATAGCAAGGCTGATCTGATCAAGGCAATTAATAAAGCCAATAAGATTGCCATCGCTAAGCCTGAGCTAGCACCGTATGGAAGGGCTGCTGTGGAGTATCTAAAGGCAGAAGGGCTATGGAATATTGCTAAAGATAAATTGATCTATGCAGATAATGTTGGTATTGCAACGATGTACGTAGTAACAGGTGCGGCTGATTTGGGCTTTACCGCGCTATCCTTAGCAAGGTCTGCAGAAATAGCCAAAGAGACAAGCTATATTCTTCCTGACGGTAATTTATATGAGCCCATTAAGCAGAGAATGGTTTTAATCAAGGGCGCTCCTCGAGAGGCGGTAAGCCTTTATCAGTTTATGCAAAGCCCTCAAGCAAAATTGATTCTGCAGAAGTACGGTTACAGCACCCCGTAATTTTTCCTTTTGAGCCCTTTTTCTCAATTTAGGCTACAGTCTTATGTATTCAATTGTTTAAGAGGGCCTCTACATGAAACTAAAGTCCACTGTATTTCTGCTATCTAGCTTCTTGGGTATTTTTCTTGTTGGATCTGCCCATGCCCAGTCTGGCGAAAATACGTACAAGCAAGTTTGTGCAAGCTGCCATGGGGCTGGCGTTCTGAATGCACCTAAGCTTGGAGATAAAGCAAAGTGGGCGCCACTTATTGCTGAGGGGCAAGTAATACTGACGGCACATGGTTATGTTGGGGTGCGATCTATGCCTGCTAAAGGCGGTAATCCTAATTTAAGTATCGAAGGATTTGCTGATGCTTTAGTTTATATGGTGAATAACTCAGGTGGTAACTGGAAGTCACCGAATGCGCAAACCATTGCAGCTATCAATAAAGAAGTTGAGGCTCGCAAAGCAGGATTAAATAAGAAGTAAGACAGCAGAGCGATCAGTGCATTCAGCGCTAAGAAGTGCTCCTAGCGCTGAATATTCAATGGCTTAGTCTGCTTTAATGCCAGCATCCTTAATTACTTTAGCCCACATATTCAATTCCCTTTGAATTCGCTTTGCTGAATCAGCTGGGGTAAGGTAGTTCACATATACGCCAGCAGCTAACATGCGCTCTTGTACATCGGGGCGCTGCAAAATCACTTTGATATCGTTATTGAGTTTGTCAATAATCGGTTTTGGAGTGCCTGCGGGAGCGAGGATTCCAAACATACTCACAACATCAAAGTTGGGTAAGCCAGTAGCTTCGGTAATAGTTGGCACATCAGGTAACTGACTAATACGTTTAGCAGTGGTTACTGCTAATGCTCTTAGTTGGCCAGCTTGAATAAATTGCAGTGCCGCCGGAACAGTCTCGGACATCGTTAGCACCTGACCGCCTACCAGGTCTGTCATAGCAGGGCCACTACCTTTATAGGGCACATGCAAGAGATCCAAGCCTAATTGCGCGCGGAACATTTCCATTGCTAGGCGTTGTGGTGCGCCTGCGCCCGAAGATGCAAAGGTGAGTTTGCCTGGATTGGCTTTGGCATAAGCAATAAATTCCTTCATATTCTTCACGGGAACAGAAGGGTTCACTACAAACACTAGCGGCACAACACCAACGACACCTACAGGCGTGAAATCTTTTTCTAAGTTGTATTTAATGCCATCTTTGTTAAGGTTGGTATTAATCGCATGTGATGTGAGGGCACCCATTAATAAGGTGTAACCATCTGCAGGTGACTTAGCCACCATATCCGCGCCAATATTGCCGCTATCTCCTGAGCGGTTATCGGGTAGTACTTGCTGACCTAGTGACTTGGACAACTCTTGCGCCATGATGCGACCAATCACATCAGTTGCGCCTCCCGGAGGAAAGGGAATCACCAGTCGAACTTGCTTGTCCGGGTAGTTCTTGCTTGCTGCATCTGTTTGTGCTGAGGCATTGCCTAAAATGGCAGTGGTGCAAAGTGCAATAAAAAGGGATTTTTGAATTAGTTGTCTCATATCTTTTTTAATTTAGGTTTGGAATACGAGTTTGTATTATGACCAAAATTAGGCTTCCTGTGCTAGATCAAGGAATGATAGATTTGACTAATTACAATAAGCCCATGAACCTTGAGCCCCACCAGATTGAAGTCATTGGTTATTGCGCCGCATTCTTGACCACGATCGCTTTTTTGCCCCAGGCAATACAGTCTTGGCGCACCCGGGATTTATCGGGGGTGTCATTGGGTATGTACTCCTTATTTGCTGCTGGGGTGGGGCTTTGGCTGATTTATGGTCTCATTATTGAGAAGTGGCCCCTCATATTGGCGAATGCTTTGACCTTTGCTTTGGCTCTGAGCATCTTGTTGCTGAAATTGCGTCATACTTCTAAACATCGGAAATAAACGCTAATCCACGGCATCCCATAGAAAGGGTTTTATGAGTTCAGCATTTGTGATTGACCCACCACCAGTAGTGTCCCTACCTGTGACTGGCGATACCCGTCGTTTTGCAGTAAATCGTATCTATTGTGTTGGTCGCAACTATGCAGACCATGCACGTGAGATGGGTCATGATCCTGATCGAGAGCCACCATTCTTTTTTATGAAGCCAGCTAACTCTATCGTGACTGACGGCAAAGATATGGCTTATCCTAATTTATCCAAAGATGTGCACCACGAAATCGAAATGGTAGTTGCTATTGGTAAAGGTGGCGCCAATATTTCTGCTGATAAAGCCCTCGATCATGTTTATGGTTATGGCGTTGGTTTGGATATGACAAGGCGTGATTTACAAGGGGAAGCTAAAAAGATGGGGCGCCCTTGGGATACAGGTAAGGCATTTGACCAGGCAGCTCCTTGTGGAGAAATTACTCCGGTCACAAAGTGTGGTCATCCAGCAAAAGGCGCTGTCAAACTTTTAGTAAATGGCGAAGTCCGTCAAGAGGGTGACTTAAACCAGTTGATATGGAATGTGCCCGATACCATTGCCTACCTTTCTACTTTATTTACATTAGAGCCAGGCGACTTAATCTACTCAGGCACTCCTGCAGGAGTTGGTCCGGTGAAGAAGGGCGATGTACTGATTGGAAGTGTTGAAGGTTTAGTCAATTTGAATACTAAGGTTATTTAGTATTTAATACGCCGTCAAATTTGATGTCTAGGCGGCGGCCTGCGCTAGAATTCACCTATGTATATGTTCCTGCCTTTCCTGACAGCGTTGATCGGACTTATTTTGGTCTGGTTTGAAAAGCGTCTAGCTGGCTTGGTCGTATTGGCGATTACCGTTGGAATCTTGCTTGTCTGGTTCCGCTCTCATGCAACCACCCATCTTCATCTCAGCCTGTGAGTAAGACTTCTTTCCCGTCTTTGGCTGCACTTGGCAATCAACTGGCTCTGATTTCAATTATTGGAGTTCTGTCTTACGCCTTTGTTGATCAGCTTTATTTTGGTGAGTTGCCTTGCCCGCTCTGTCTAATGCAACGTATTGGGTTTGTCATTATTGGCATTGCCTTAGTTCTCAATATCCGCTGTGGTGCGCACGCAGCACATTATGGTTGGGGCATTATTGGCGGCCTTGTAGGGATGATGGTTTCTTTGCGTCAGGTACTTTTGCATATCTTGCCTGGAGATAAAGGATATGGCGCTACCTTTTTAGAGTTGCATTTTTATACCTGGGCCTTTGTAGCCTATATCGGCTTGCTATTGGGATTTGCAATTTTGCTTATGTTACCTAATCGCGATGTGCGATCTCGCTCCATATTTGCAAATACCTTGGTCATTATTTTTATTCTATTAGTCGCAGGTAATTTGATCTCTACCTTATTGGAGTGTGGTGTCGGCCCCTGTGCTGATGATCCTGTGAAGTATGAGGGCTGGCTCTGGTTGCGTAACCGCTTTGGTTTTTAATGATGGCAATAACGCAGTTTTCTAGGCTAATGAAGAGCCTCTTTCTTCTTGCCTTCATTTGCTTGGGTATATCAAACGCCCACTCACAAGTAAAGACAGTCTGGCCTAAGCAGGCTATCAAGATCATTGTTACTTTTACCCCTGGTGGGGCGCCCGATGTCTTGGCGCGGATCTTGGCTGAAAATTGGCAGCAAAGTTTGGGCGTACCAGTGCTCGTAGAAAATCGTCCTGGCTATGGTGGCAATATTGGCGCAGAGTTAGTTGCCAAGAGTGATCCCGATGGCTACATATTGCTGATTGGCACTGTAGGCATTCATGCGATCAACGGGGCTCTTTATGACAAGATGTCTTTTGATCCTGTAAAAGATTTCACGCCGATTAGTTTCTTGGCAAGCACTCCCAATGTTTTGATCGTCAATAAACAACTGGGCGTGAGTAATGTGAACGAGCTCATTGCACTTGCAAAAGCAAAGCCGAATCAACTGACTTTTGGATCTTCTGGCGTTGGTACCTCTTTGCATATGTCTGGTGAGTTGTTTAAAGAAATGGCAGGAATTGATATTCGCCATATTCCTTACAAGGGGCGTGCACAATCATTGCCAGATTTAGTGAGCGGACGCATCTCGATGCTATTTGATAACTTATCTTCATCACTACCTTTGATTAAGGCGGGGGAGGTACAGGCTCTAGGGGTGACAACCTTAAAGCGTTCGCCTGCTGCCCCAGAGATTCCGACGTTAGCTGAGCAGGGATTGCCTGGATTTGAGGCGATTTCATGGTTCTCTTTGATGGCTCCAGCAAATTTGCCTCCATCTATTCAAAAGCGCCTTAACCAGTTAACTAGACAAGCTCTGCAAAATCCAGATGTCAAAAATAGACTCTTGTCGGGCGGCTTGGATCCTGCTCCTGGCAGTCCTGAGGATCTCTCCAAATTGATTGCAGCAGAGTCGCGAAAGTGGAGTAGAGTGGTTCAGCAGTCTGGCGCCAAAGTGGAGCCCTAAAATCCTCTTTTCTTGTCAGCTTATATCTGTTTAGAGCGTTATATAGGTAGGACAAAGATCAGGCGCTACAAATTCAAGATATTCGATTGAAAACTTATTCATCAGACCCTTTCTAATCGACCCAATTTGCCTAAATTTTCAGCATTAGACTTTTCTAAATTCGGAGCAGCAGCATCCATGATTGGCGCTTGCCTATTGACTGGATGTGCAACCCAGACTCAGCAACTCAAGATGAATGAGTCAAGAGATCAGTTTAAGAATGGCGACATGCAAAGTGCTGCTGCCACTATTCAAAGCGTCTTTAAGGATAAAAATACCCTGTATTACCTAGAGTTAGGTGGGGTGCAAAGACTACAGGGCGCAAAGCAAATTCCCAATAGCACGCAGAACCTATTAGTAGCAGATCAATTGGTTGAGCAATGGGAGATTGCAACTAGCGACAAGCTCAAGCGCTCTTTTACAAATATGAGCTCATACATCTTATCCGAGGGTTTGAGTAGTAATTACGACCCCAAGCCATATGAGGTGAGTTTATTGAGTCAGACGATTGCACTCAATCATTTGTCACAGGGTCGCTGGAATGATGCCATGGTTGAGGCTAAAAAAATGGCGCAACGAGAAAAGGTGATCGAGGAACTGATTCAAAGTAAGGTCACAGCAGTATCTAAAGTAGAGCAACAACAACAAAATAATCAGAATACTAAGGGCGCCACTAGTCGCATTCAGGACATTGGTGGGTATCCCATCAATCTTTTGGATGATGAGGAGACGCGTAGCCTGAAGAATGCTTATCAAAGTCCTGCAGCCTATTATTTATCTGGCTTTATCCATGAATCTCAGGGTGAGGCTAGCTTAGCCGCCCCCGGCTATCGCCTAGCAATTGAGTTGCGACCCTCAGTCAACTTTTTCAAGACCAGTATTGCTAAGTTGGATTCCAATATTGCCAATCAAGCTAAAAAAAGTTTTGCAGATACCCTGATCATGATTGATACAGGGTATATGCCTAAAATTAGTCCCCATCAGATTAGCCAGTCAGTTGCTTTTGGTGGAAATTCAAAATTAGTGACCCTTACTTTTCCTGTAATCGAAAAATCAAGTGATCGTTTTGCGCCAAACTATATTCAACTTGGTGATCGAATAGCCAATCCAGAGTTGGTGGCCAATATCGATGCTATGGCTAGGAAAAATCTTCAAGATGAGATGCCGGCTTACGTTCTGAGAGCTACCTCGCGCGCCCTTGTATCCTTGGCAGCTCAATATGCGGCAGACCAAGCTGCGCAACAGGCAGCTAGAAAAAATAATCAAAATAATCAGAATAATAATGCGGCAATTATTGGCGCTATAGCAGGGATGCTTACTGGTTATGGCTTACAGGCAATTAATGTGACAGACGTACGCCATTGGTCAACATTGCCAGCGCAAACTTATATGGCCAGAATGGGATTGCCGATTGGAACAACCGTTCTTAAATTTGCTTTGCCATCGGGGGTAATCCAAAGTCAAACAGTAAACCTTGTCGGTGGCTATAACGTGATTTATATCCGTATGTTTAGAAACAAGGCAACTGTTCTCACGTCAAATGATCCAGCAGCGCTTCCTCTTCCACCACAAGTCGTTGCACCACAAACAATTACCAATCCTATTTCAACAGTCCCAAGGGCAGCTTCAGACGAGGTTAAGCCCAAAGAGGGCACCTTAGATGGATTTAAGAAGTTATTCAGTGGTTTCATGGGTCCAAAACCAGAGGAGGCAACTCTGAGTGCCCCTGTACTTGCACCGCCTGTGGAGCTTGAATCTGCTGCCGCAGCCCCAGCCGTAAACCCCACACCCAAGCCTGCAAGCGTTAATATGGATGGGTTGAAGCCCTATGAGCCACCCAATTTACTCAACAGCCTTCAGCAGCTTTTTAATTAAGAAAGACCGAGAATGAAAAAATACCTTTTGATTCTATTGGCAGCTATTGCATTAGCTGCCTGCAGCTCAACCCCTTCGATGAAGGATATGACAGTTCGCATGGGTGACACTGACAGTATTCAGATTACGGATATGCGTAGCTTAATGCGCAATGGTGTTTTAACAGCGCAGGTAACTATTCAGAATGATAGTAAGTCAAACTTGGTTGCGTATCGTTTTAAATGGCTTGGCAAGAATGGTATGGCTGTAAGCGATGAAGAAGCCTGGAAGCCAGTAACCATTGGTAAAGGTCAGTCGACTATTATTACGGGGATCGCGCCGACACCAGATGCTACCGATTTTCGTTTTGAGTTAAATCAGTACAAATAAACTTTAGAGTAAACCTCTTTAATTGAAAAAATGATCATGAAAATCTACACTAAAACTATCCATTTATCTGCATTGGCACTCTCAGCTGTTTTGTTGGCAGCGTGCTCAGGCCCACAAGTTCGTTATGGCGATGCTAAAGCGGTTGAGACTGTCAACGCTAATTACGGTTCAACCGACTTACAAATCATTGCTGAAGCGATGACGAGATCACTTTTGCAATCAAAAGCGATTTCTGGAAGTAAGGATGCGCCGATTGTGACTTTAGCAGACGTCAAGAACAAGACCTCTGAATATATTGATACGCGTGTGATTACCGATAAGATCCGTACGCAGCTCATGAAGAGTGGTCAAGTCCGTTTTGCCGTAAGCGTTACCGAAATGCAAAACCAAACCGATGAGTTAAAGCGCCAAAATCAATCAGGCCTCTATAAGAACAGTACGATTGCTAAAACTGGCAATATGCAGGGCGCCCAGTACCGCATTGAAGGTTCAATTGCCTCTATTGTGAAGAACACCAAAGATGTGAAAGATGTCTACTACGTCTTTAACTTAAATCTCATCAATAACGAATCAGGCTTGCTCGAGTGGGCTGATGAAAAAGAGATTCGCAAGACTGCCACCCGCTAATCAAGGAATTTAATTAATGCTATTGCTTAAAAAATCGTTTCTAGTTTGTACGGGAGTGGGTCTAGTTTTATTGACTGGCTGTGCCTCTAAGCCTCCTGCGGCCCTACCAGAGCAGGCCATTGTTGGAAGGATGGCAGCGGACCCTCCTAAGAACCCAGTGATTAATGCGCAGGCTCTGAAGGCCGACTCTAAGTCAATTGCAGTAACCGATATCTACTTCAAGAAAGAAGGTAAGAACTTAGTTTTCATTGAAGAGACCCGTCAAAAAACCAATAACAACGTTAGCTCAATCATTACGCCTAGAACAATTGAGATAGACGCCGATAAGGCGGATGCTTCTGCTCTGACTGGCGGTCCCAACTCATCTGCATTTCCAGTCAAGTTCACCGATTTATCGGATCCGAAGTCCACTGCTCCAGTGATCACTCCTATAGACCCTCAGTCGTCGGGTAATAGTTCTAATGCCGAAACGCAGAGTTCCAAGAAGTCAGGTTATGAGAGCAAGATGGAGTATGGCGAGTTACGCTACTTAGCCAACCCTATTCGTGGCTTATTGATTCAATCGGGTTACAAGGTTGTACAAGCTAAATCAACAGTAGCCATGCCTAACCAGGGCGATGAGTATTTTGATATCGTCAAGCGTATTAAAGCGGGTGATTTTGGTGACGCTGATTATGTTCTGTATGGTGTTTTAGCTGAAGTCTCCAATACAGATAATGTGGCAGACATTCCTGGAACTAAATCGACTTCTCATCAGATGACGCTTGAGGTAACAGTAGACTTTAATATTGTTGACACTAAGACATCCCAAATTGTTGCCTCATTCATCGCTTCTGGTGAAGGCAAGGATGTCCAAATTGATGGCAAAAATACTGGCTATAAACCAAGTGCGGCAAAGTTGATGAAGCTTGCCTCTTTAGATTTGGCAGAAGATGTCCGCAAGAACTTAGCAGCTCAGAATTTTATTACTAATAACCCAGGATCTGCTGGGTATGAGCGCAATCTTAAGCGCCGTCTGGATGATGATGCTTCTACTTTAAAGGTTTATAAGTAAGCAGGAGGCCGCTACACCTGAAGCGGCGGATGCGTTCTTTCATAGCGCTCCGCTGTTCTTCTAAACAAATAGAGTAAGAAGCAGGCAGCTAATCCAAGACTCAAGCTATTACCAGCCCAGAAGCCATTGGCTCCTTGTAAGAAGGTGGGTACGTTTCCAAAAATATTAAAGCCCATGAGGTAGCCGCCGCCAAGGCCGACGCCCCAAAGTGATCCTGCATAAATGACCATGGGCCAGAACGCGATTCGATACGCGCGCAGAATAAATGCAGCAGTGACTTGCAGGGCATCAAATACTTGATACAAAGCAATAAATAAAAAGAGGGGGATAGAAAACATCTTCACTTCTTCTGGCGGATCATAGAGATCTAATAGCTGCATTCTGAAAAGCCAGACGGCTATACCAATCGTGATACAAGTAGCAGTTGTAAAGAAGACTGAAGACCAGCCGATCTCCTCAGCACGTTCTGGTTTATTTGCACCAATCGATTGCGATACCAATGTCATAGTTGCAATGGAGAGTGAGAGTGGCACCATATAAATGACGGTGCCCATATTGGCCACAATCTGATGCCCAGCTAATGCGGTTGTTCCTAAGCGTGCAATAAACAAGGACATGAAGGTAAAGGAAGTAACTTCAATCAAATAGCTAAAGCCAATAGGAGCCCCTAGTTTTAGCAATACCCAAATACGATGCCAGTCAGGAGGGCTAAAGCGCGCAAAGATCATAAAGGGTCTATAGAAACGATCCAATAGAACAAAGCCTAGGGTTAATAACATCCAGGTCCAGTTGATGATCACAGTAGCGACTGCGCAGCCAGGCCCACCCATACCTTCAATACCGAAGCCGCCGTAGATAAAGAGCAAGTTCAGGGGTAGTTTCAGCCCAAGACCAATGAGTTGAATGACGGTAATGACGGCAGGGCGAGAAACGGCATTGTGTAAGGCCATCAAGACACGCATCACCATACTGGCGGGTAATCCAATCGCCAGAATATTGAGATACAACTTGGCTTTGTCTTCTATATCTGGGCTCAGATGAGAAATCTCAAGTACATGATCTGCATTGGTCAAAATCAAACAACCAAGAATAGTCAGTCCTAGTGCAAGCCAGGTAGCTTGTCTGACTTCTTCGCCGATTTCGGAATATCGTTTAGCGCCAAAGAGCTGTCCAGCGATTGGTGCAAGAGCAGACACTACACCAGTAAGGCCCACATAAACGCTAATAAAGATCGCTGAAGCCATTGCTAAGGCAGCCAAGTCTTCGGCAGAGTAGCGAGCAGTCATGGCAGTATCGAGTACGCCAAAGGCTATCACTGCTAATTGGCCTATCAAAAGAGGGCCGGCGAGTTTGAGTAAAGCAGGAACGTCCTCGCGAAGTCGCGATAGTTTAAAGTGCAGCACTATTTATTCCGGGATCACTTCGTAAAGACGTAATCGTTCATCGCGGTCGGCGGCACGACGGTCTTCCCAAAGTAAATGTAGCTTCTTCTTATTCAGCTTTGCGAAGGCTTTAGCTTCAGATTGATTATGGGTGAGCATCCAAGGGCAATTGGAGTCATCACGCAGAGGAAGTTTCGTGAAATAACTAAAAGAGGCGAGCTGAGAATCACCGATATTACTGGTGTTAACGCAACCAGCACCAACTGGAACTACCTGCGCTAAACGAGCAGATACTTGACGATAGGTCTTGGCGTAGTTAATGGTTGGTAACCAGAGCGTCATCAAGAGCACCCACATCAAGGTAGTGCCAGATGCAGAAATAATCAGGCAGCGCCAGATTTCTTTGGGGGCGCGAGAAGTTCTCCAACGCACTACTGCAAGCCATACTCCAGTAATAGCAATGGCAACTACAAAGCCAAGCAGATTAAATTGACTTTCAAAGCCGGGAAGTAATCTATTAACATTGGAGGCAGTCGATTCTGGGAAGCCGGTGACTTTTGCTAACCAAATAATCCAAATAGCAATCGCAATGAGGGTAAAGCTAAACATCGCGAACCAATCGATAAAGCTAATTAAGCCTCGCTTGAGAACTGGCAGACTAAAGGCAGCAATGATGGATAGACTTGGAATCAAAATCATCAGGTCATGTTCATTGGCCTCTAGGCGGAACAGAACATAAATGAAGCTACCAATAAATAAGCTCAGTGGAATGCAAAGATGGGGGGCACGCCATGCGCCAGCCTCTTTGACTCGACCCCAGTGCGCTAATGAAATGATTGCGAGCGGCCACACAGGCCAAGCATAGGCCCAGAAGTTCACACTCAGGAACCCTAGGGATTCCATAGATGGGGTCGCTCTCATTTCTGGAACATTGCGCCAACCTTCTTCAGCAATGTGACGCAAATGAACTGGAAGATCCGCTAAATACCAAATGATTGGCCAAATAGCGAAACCAATTAAGCCCAAAACAGTGCTCGTTAATGTCCAGCGAAAACGCAGCTTAGCGTTGCTAGCGAGAACGGCAATGATCGTTGAGCTAACTACCATGAGACTTAAGGCGAGATTACTAGAGAGAGCAACAATCGCGATACCAAGACCAGTCCAAAGACCGCCTTGCCATGGCTTATCTAAGCCACGCACTGTTCCGTACAGCACGATGCTAATGCCCATGAGTTGCGCCATCATTGGCGTGGTTTCATGAGCGCGTTGCGCTAGACCGACGCAAGCTAAGAAGATGAGCAGTGCGCCATCCGCCAGAGTCATGCCATAACTCTTTAGGTCCGGTTGGCCACCAACAGCAAGTGCCATTGGCTGCACTTCACGACGACGACCTAAAAGATAGGTGGCATACCAAATTGCTAAGGCAGCAGAGAAGAAGCAAACAGCAGAGTAAAGACGTGCCGCATTGGCAGCACCAATCAACCAGCCAAATAAGTCAATGAAGGTCGCGCCAATCCAATAGGGAAGTGGCGCACCAAGAGAAGCATCGCGACCCGCGATATGCGGTACGATCCAATCTACAGAATTGCCGCGGAATAAAGTCCACATGCCGCCAAAGCCGATGGCATCTTCATTCTTCCAGGGATCCCGAAAGAAGAGGCCAGCAAAACCATAAACCAATGTCAGCGCAAAAATAATGATGCGCGGTATCGATTTAGTAGCGGCGGCGGTAAGTTTGACCATGAGCTCTATTTAAGCAAAAACAAAAAATAAAAAAGGCAGCAAACGCTGCCTTAATTATCTCGCAGGGTAGGTATTTCACATACCCTGCGAATTGAAGTGATTTAAGCCTTCTTCTTAGCTGGCTTTTCAGCAGCTTTAGCTTCTGCAGCAGCAGCTTTTTTCTCAGCTGTTTTAGCAGCGCCATCACCAGTAGCTTTAGCAACAGCTTTAGTACCGAATTTCTGACGGAATTTCTCAACACGACCAGCGGTATCCATGATTTTTTGGGTGCCAGTGTAGAAAGGGTGTGATTCAGATGAAGTCTCGATCTTGGCTAAAGGATATTCCTTGCCATCTTCCCACTTGATTGTCTCTTTAGTAGACATAGTGGAGCGAGTCTTGAAGCTGAAGTTATTGGAAACGTCTACAAAGACGATTTCACGATATTCGGGGTGAATGCCAGGTTTCATTTTGAGTCCTATGAGCGGGTAGCCGTTTAAGTTAATTAACCTAAATACTTTCCCAAGTTAAAAGCAATAAAGGGTGCAACAAAGGCGAAATTATGCCATGAAATCAATAACAAAGCGCACTTTCGGGGTCTAAAAGGGGCTAAAACAGCCCCTAGGACCCTAAATTAGCCTCCGCGACGCATCAGGTCGAAGAATTCGCCGTTGTTTTTGGTTGATTTGAGCTTATCTACTATGAAGTTCATTGCCTCGATATCGTCCATATCCGCCAGCAATTTACGCAATACCCAGATCTTCTGGAGGTTCTCAGCTTTCACCAAGAGCTCCTCACGACGGGTGCCAGACTTATTGAGGTTAATCGATGGGTAAACGCGACGCTCAGCCAGGCGTCGCTCAAGGTGAACTTCCATATTGCCCGTACCCTTGAATTCTTCATAAATGAGGTCATCCATACGGCTACCGGTTTCAATCAGGGCAGTAGCAATAATGGTTAATGAGCCGCCTTCTTCAATGTTACGGGCTGCACCGAAGAAACGTTTTGGACGTTGCAATGCGTTTGCATCCACACCACCAGAGAGTACTTTGCCTGATGAAGGAACAACGGTGTTGTATGCGCGAGCAAGACGGGTAATCGAGTCAAGCAAGATGATCACATCTTTGCCCATCTCCACTAAACGTTTTGCTTTTTCAATCACCATCTCGGCTACTTGCACGTGACGAACAGCTGGCTCATCAAAAGTAGAGGCAACGACTTCACCGCGCACGGAGCGTTGCATCTCAGTAACTTCTTCTGGGCGCTCGTCAACGAGCAAGACAATCAAAATCGCTTCAGGATTATTGGCGGCAATTGCGTGAGCAATGTGCTGCATCATCACGGTCTTACCAGACTTTGGTGATGCCACGATCAAACCACGTTGGCCGTAACCAATCGGGGAGATCATGTCGATGATGCGACCAGTCAGATTTTCTTCTGCCTTGATGTCGCGTTCCAAGCTAATCACACGGTTCGGGTGCAATGGCGTTAAGTTCTCGAACATGATGCGGTTCTTGAGGGCTTCTGGTGCCAAGCCATTGATCTTGTCTACCTTAACCAAGGCAAAGTAACGCTCGCCATCTTTAGGGGTGCGTACTTCACCTTCAACGCTATCACCAGTGTGCAAATTAAAGCGACGGATCTGCGCAGGAGAGATATAAATATCGTCAGGGGAGGCCATATAAGAGGCTTCAGGGGAGCGCAAGAAACCAAAACCATCAGGTAATACTTCTAAAGTACCGTCACCGAATACTGTTTCACCAGCCTTCGCACGTTTCTTCAGAATGGCAAACATCAATTCTTGTTTGCGCATCCGTTGCGTATTTTCAATCTCCAGACTAGCTGCCATTTCGAGCAGAGCGGATACGTGGAGGACTTTGAGTTCAGTTAATTGCATGTGGTTCTCGGGTGTTGATAAAGATGATTAGATCAATTGGTTTTGGGGTATCGCTGTGCTGAAGGAGATCAGACAGATGTGGAAAAACAGAATTTTGGGAATTTGCTTAAGAAAAAAAGGGGGGAGAGGTAAATTGCTGAAAATGGGCGCTCTATTGAAGGCGCTGTACTACTGTTAAACGCAATACTACACTAAAAAACCGGTCTTACAAGTAAGTAAAGCGGGAAAAACCACAGGCTCAACGGGTGAACCTGTGGTCTGAGACTATTTACAGATGACTATCAATAAAGGCAGACAACTGGGATTTGGCCAAAGCGCCTACTTTTTGAGCAGCCACAGTGCCGTTTTTGAAGAGGATCAGCGTTGGAATGCCGCGGATATTGAATTGGGCTGGAACGCCTTGGTTCTCATCCACATTCATTTTTGCGATTTGCAACTTATCGCCATATTCGCCAGCGAGTTCTTCCAGGATGGGCCCGATCATTTTGCAAGGACCACACCACTCGGCCCAGAAGTCGAGCAGAACAGGTTTATCGGACTTGAGGACGTCTTGTTCGAAAGAGGCGTCAGTTACATATTTAATGCCGGCACTCATGAAAATTCCTTATTTAGACTTATTTAGCGAGTTATTTAATTATGGCGTTACAACGCTTATATTAGCAATAAGCGGAACGTTCTGCTCAAAATACAAAAATTACTGAATTAATGCCTCAACCTTTTCCCACCATTTCTGATCAAAGGCAGCCACAGGCCTGGGCAATAACGCCCAATGGCCATGCGCTTACCCAATTAGCAGAAGGGATTTGGGGTTGCGCAATGCAAGCCAAGCAACGCCCCTTGGTGGTGCTCAGTACAGCTGGGCCGCTGATTGGGGTGAGGGCGGCTCTAGAGCAAAACCGACCAAAAGATCTACCAAGCAATATTGCCTTCTTACCGCAAGTCATGAGTTTTGCAGATTGGTTAGAAGCAGCGCCAGGTGCATGGCAGTTTCCAAAGAAACAAACCGATTTAGAAAGATGGTTATCGGTCTATATCAATCTGCGCAAACATCCCAAACTCAAAGCTTGGTTTAAAGCAGAGAGTGATTCGGGCGCGTGGGGTTTGGCAAAGTCTGTGATTGATGCCTGCGATATTTTGTCTGAAGCCATCATTCCGCAATTGTATGAAGAGTTAAATCAATTAACTAATACCAGCACGCTTGATGCAGAAGCGTGGACCAAGAAATTAGAAGCCCTATTAGAGAAAACAATCGCACTAGCGTATCCAGATCTTTCACGAAAAGTGGTTGATCAAGAGTCTGAAGTGTTGTTAACTTTCTGGCGCTACCTCAGCGGTGCTGGAGATGCCGTTTTTCGAAAGCAGTTTGCGATGGCAGCCCACTTAGATTTAGCAAAATCCAATCAAGAGCAGGCTCGCCCATTTATTTGGGTTCAGACTGCAGACCCCAAGCCGATTGACCAAGAGGTGATGGGCAAGTACTTGGCTAGCTATGCGCAATATGCTCCAGTGATCCAGGTTGCATTAGATTGGCAGCCGGTTGCCTTATGGTCTGAAGCGCTTGCTGGAGAGAGCCCAGCTGGTGAGCTAGTTGAATTAAATGCAGAGCAAGAGCAGCAACTCAATAGCAATATTAAAACAGCACCTTACCAAGATTGGCATTTGATCTCAGCCAGACGCTTTGAAGAGCTAGCCTGGACCGCCACCAAAACGATTGAGTCACATTTAATTGCTGGTAAAACGAATATTGCTTTAGTAGCGCAGGATCGCCTGGCGGCAAGACGGGTGAGAGCATTGTTAGCGCGTTTAGGCCCAGCCTTAAATATTCGTGATGAAACAGGTTGGAAGATTGATACCACTAGAGCAGCAGCGGCAATCAATAGTTGGCTAGAGTTGATTCGTGCGCCTAAGGAAGGGCCAACTGCTAGTGCCTTGCTCGAGTTTTTACAAAATCCTTATTTAGATATAGCGGCTTGTATAGAAAAATCTCCTGAGGTTTGTATTGGCCTAATTGCGCAACTCGAAGACATCTTGATTGCGAGTCAGGCAAAGTCTGGCTGGGAAACCTTTTATATGGCGATTGAGCGGGCCAATGCCTATGCGGCCACGCATGATGCTGCGCCCAATGAAGCCTTATTAAAGCTGCTCCAGTTTGTGCGGGAGCGGCACTATGCCTGGCAAGAGCTCAATCTCAATTGCTCCAATGCGTATGCGCTCTTGCAAAATAACTTGCAAGATACTGGTATGAGCAAGGCTTTGGAGCAAGATGCTGCAGGTAAGCAATTATTAGAGGTGATGAAATCCTTTGATTTGCGCTCAAGTGATTATCAAAGCATTGCTATGCGCTTGCCAGAGTGGATTAGTCTTATTAAATCTGTTCTAGAAGACGCTTCTTATGAGGAGACTGGCAAAGAGGCAAAAGCAAACTTAAGTATCTTGCCATTAAGCTCAACGCGATTACGTCAATTTGATGCGGTGGTAGTAGTGGGTTGTGATGAACAGCAATTGCCTGCGTTCTCAGAGCCACCATTGTTTTTCTCAGACGCATTAAATCGACTGCTCAAAACATCTACTATTAATGCGCAGTTCATTCAGCAAGCACGCGACTTATCGCAACTCCTGGTTTCTTGTCCAAGCGTTGATTTGCTCTGGCAAAGTAAAAGTAAAAATGGTGAGCCGCTCAGACCATCAGCCTGGATACAGCGTTTGCAGACGCAATTGCCGTATTGGAAGTCGGTGGTTGCAAAGCCCGATTCCTATAGTGGAAAAGCAAAACCCCTACAAAAGGCAGTTGCCACAATCGATCCGGATTTGCCTTTGCCACTCTCGATGAGTCCCAGCGCCTATAAGGCCTTAAGAGATTGTCCTTATAAATACTATGTGCGTAGCTTATTGGGCTTACGAGAAGCAAAAGAGTTTGAAGATGGATTTGATGCTTCATTAGCAGGGCAGTCACTGCATGCGTTACTACGCAATTTTTATCAAGCGCTCAAGACTGAAGAGCAAAAAGCAGATTCTCAAATCATCAACAATGCGCAGGCACGTCGTATGTGGATGGAGCGTGAGTTATCAGCAATTTCTGAAAAAGAATTTAAACGACTGATTGCAGGCGATAGCAGGGTACTTGGCACCTTGCGAGATTGGCAAAAACAAATCCCTAGTTTTATAGCTTGGCAACTCCAAAGAGAAGCTAGCGGATGGCGTTATCACAATGCTGAACATAAGGTCGGCTTTGACTTACATTTTGCTGATCTTGATGGTGAGCATCGCATCATTCGAATTGAAGGACGCGCTGATCGCTTTGATGTCAATATTCAAAACATAGGGCAGTCTGAGGTGATTGATTACAAAAATCAGTCAATGACCAAGATTAAAAAGCGCGCTGAGCATGTATTAGATGACCCTCAGCTACTCATTTACGCTCGTGCTGCAAATGAAGATCCTGCCAGCGCTCATCTCCAAGGCCAGCAAGTCGATCATGCCCAGTGGGTTTCGCTCAAGCTGGACATCAAGAGAGATAAAAAACTCATGAGGTCTTTAGAGGTGGTGGGTGTTCCAGAGTTAATGCCCGTTTTTAATCAGCAAATCACCGAAGATATGCAAAATCTCTGGTCTAGAAAAGAGATGACTGCTTTTGCACCGGATGGTGTCTGCAAATACTGTGAGGCAAGAGGGATCTGCAGAAAGGGGATGTGGTGAAAAAGTTCGATAACGCCATCGCCTGTGATCCTAGTAAGTCAGTCATTGTTTCTGCCTGCGCGGGTAGCGGTAAAACCTGGCTGCTCGTTGCCCGTATGATTCGACTCTTACTGGCTGGCGCTAAGCCATCAGAAATTCTCGCTTTAACCTTTACGCGTAAAGCTGCGCAAGAGATGCGAGATCGCCTCTACAGTTTGCTTGAGCAATTCTCAACCATGAGTGACGAAGCGCTGTTAGACGAATTAACTAAACGAGGTTTAGGTGATAGCGAGGCAAAAGCCTCGCTGCCTCAGGCTAAGACGCTTTATAACAAGGTACTCGCTAGCCCTCAGTCAATTGTGATTGATACCTTCCACGGTTGGTTTGGCAGGTTATTAAATGCTGCCCCGATCTCTGCAGCAGTACAGCCTGGCTTTAGTTTGCGCGAGGATGGCAAAAGACTATTAGACGAATGCTTAGATGATTGGTGGGGAGATCTGCCAGCAGATCTCAGGGCGCACTATGACGTTCTTCTGAAACACTTAGGTGCAAGCAATACTGAAAAGTTCTTGATGGGCAATTACGGCCTCATGAAACAGCGTGGCGCCTGGACTTTCTTTGTGGAGGCCTGCAAGCAAAAAGGCATTACTCCGATTGAACACTTCAAGCAATTTTTACCAAGACTCCATCTTGATAATCCTTTGCTACAGATGTGGAATGCACCAACAGCAAGGGCAGACCTTGAGTTTCTGGTGCGTTGCTTTGCGCATAGCAGTACTCAAGAGACTGAATTTTTACCACGCTTAGTCTCTACTCTAGAGTGTATGCAACGAGGCGGTGATGTCATGGAGGTTGCAAGCAATCTGCAGCTGGTATTTTTAAATGGAGATGGTGCATCCCGCTCTAATAACAATAAAGCGCTTGGAGCCGTTAAAACTTATCTTCAAAACGAAGGCTTAAGTCATCTCGAGTCAGGCCACATTGCCTACAAGCAAGCTTGGGCTCAAGCGTTTATGGAGTATTTGGATTGGCAAGCCGAAAAGGATGTTTATGAATTAAACCTTGCTTGGTTTGCAATGAGTGAGCGCATGATGGATCATGCTGCTGAAGCCAAAGAAGCGATGCGTGTACGTGATTTTGATGATTTAGAAATCGGTGTGAGTCAGTTAATGGCAGATTACGCTAACGCTGCTTACCTCCAAGCACGCTTAGATGCTAAATACAAACATATTTTGGTTGATGAGTTTCAGGATACCAATCCATTGCAGTGGCAGATTCTGCGCTCCTGGTTCGAGGCTTATGGTCAAACTCAGGATCGGCCTAGCGTCTTTATTGTGGGCGATCCCAAGCAGTCAATCTATCGTTTCCGCAGAGCCGACCCGCGTTTATTCGCAAGCGCAAAAGCATTCCTGGAAGCGGAGATGGGTGCGGTAGCGCTAGATCAAGATACAACGCGTCGCAATGCTCCCAAAATTAATGCGGCTGTGAACGATACTTTTGCGCGCTCGCAATTGCCACCTAGCTATGACTTTCATGAGCAAGATACTTTGTGGGAGCCATTGGTAGAGGGCTTACCGAATGAGGTCTATTCAAAAGAGGGTGAGGCTGCACTATTACCGCTCATTCCATACGTCAAAGAAGAGTTAGCCCCTCGAGAGGGCAATGCATTTGATGCGCCGATTACTGATGTGAACCAAACCGTTGCAGCTACTCAGCGCTATGTAGAGGGCCAAGAGATCGGTAAGCTGATTCATGAGGTCATAGCCACACGCCAAGTGATGGATGAAGAAGATGGCCGCAAGTTTTGGCGTCCCGCTAGAGAAAGTGATTTCCTATTGCTCGTCAAACGCCGTAAATATTTACCGCAGTTTGAAAGAGCCTTGCGTGAAGCCGATTTAGCTTATGACAGCTCCAGACTTGGGGGGCTGCTCAATACACTTGAGATTGATGATTTGGTAGCCTTACTCACGGTATTGCTATCACCGCGTCATGATTTACCTCTAGCGCAAGTATTAAGAAGTCCGATCTTTGGCTTTTCTGATCAACAAATGCAGTATCTGAGTATTGCCAAAGCCCATCAGCAATATCGCTCTTGGTGGGATGCCTTGCAAGATAGTCAAGATGCATCAGCCCAAAGAGCAGCTCGCTTTTTAGAGCATTGGCGTGTATTAGCAGAACATTTACCAGTTCATGACTTATTGGATCAAATTTATCAAGAGAGTAATTTGCGTTTTGAGTACGCAGTTAGTGCACAGCCTTTAGCTCGTGCACAGGTGGTTGCCAACCTAGATGCCTTTTTAGAGCTTTCTCTCAATCAGGATGGGGGTCGTTATCCAAGTCTAGGTCGCTTTATTGACGAGATCAACGCAATGCGTCGCAGTGATGACGATGAAACGCCAGATGAAGGTGATGTTGAGCTTGAATCTGATACCGAGCTAGTAGAAGTGGATGAAGATAGCGAGATGTCAGAGGAAGATCAGCATAAGCGCGTACGCCTCATGACAATCCATGGCGCCAAAGGTCTGGAATCTCCCTTTGTGATTATTTTGGATGCGAATCATACGGTTGGCGCATCGGATCATTCTGGCGTTTTATTAGAGTGGTCGCCTAATGATAGAAGTCCATCGCATCTCTCGATGTATACCAAGGCAGGCTTAACTTCACCACGCACTCAAATTCGGGAAGATGAGGAACTGATTAGCCTGAATGAAAACTGGAACTTACTATACGTGGCAATGACACGTGCCAAACAAGGCCTTTGGATTAGCGGAGTAGCAAAAGAGCCTACTACAAACAATTCCATTGGCCTTGATCAGAAATCTTGGTATGCCAGAGCTCAGTTTGGCAAGCTGTCTACTATAGAGTCTATTAAGACAAGCGCTACTCATTCTGACAGTGCAACCAAGCAGTCAAGCACGACAAAAGAGAGCTCTCCAGTTGCAGACACTTTCAGTATTGAAGATTTCCAGATTGCCTGGGAAGAAGCAAAACAAAGTCATCAACAACAGTTACGCGATATTGAGAGTGGAGCAACAGTTCAAGCAGCAGTTCAATCCACTCCAACAGCAGTAGAAAATGAACCCGACCCAGAAATATTGGAAGAGGGTGCAAACTTTCATAAGCTGCTGGAGTTCTTGACGCCAGACTCAAGCAATACTGCAAAGCCAGGGATGCCAAGTGAGCAAGAGATTATGAATTGGCTATCGGTAGATCAAGAGCAGGCGCAAAGACTGGTGACGCGTACACAGACAGTGCTAGAAGCATCAGCGCTCAAGCCTTACCTCACATCAGTACATTGGATTGCAGCTTGGAATGAGCTTGATATTGCTAGCCAAGAAGGTAAGAGCTACCGTATGGATCGCTTAGTGGAGTTAGATGACCATCTAGCAATCATTGATTACAAGCTCACCATTCCCAAAGAGGATAGCGAGATGTATGAAAAATACCGCAAGCAGTTACAGGGCTATCAAGCTGAGCTCACCCGCATCCGGAAAGATAAACCTAATAAGGCTTACTTGATTTCGTCTAAAGGTGAGATCGTGGAAGTAAAGTAAACCCTTAAGCAGCCGCCTTGTACTTGTTGGTGATCAAGGTTCCTTTATTCAATTTCTTTTCAACGGTTGAGATTGATTTAGACTCTCTTTTCACTTCACCAAGTACTTGATTGATGAAAGTTTGCCAGCCCTCACCCTTGGACTTATAAAAATCCAAAATATCTTTATCAATTCTCAAGGTAACTTGCTCTTTAGCTCCGCTACCTAATGGTCTGCCGCGACCACGCACTAGCGTAGGCTTGACTTTCTCCCACTCTTCATCCGTGAATGGCGTATTGTCAGGATCTGCCATTGCCGCTTTTGTAATGGCAGCATCCTCTTCAGCGCTGGGTCTAATTATTTTCTTTTTCATATCTCTCTACCTCGCGAGCATTTGCTTTTCGTAAGCTGATAATTCTCTTGCCTATTTTTAGTTCAACATAAACTACGCAATACAGGCGTTGCTTTATAAGTGCTAGTGCTACACACCTTTCCTCGCCATAATTTTTTCTGCTATCAATGTAGCTAATGGCAGAATCCCAATCCAGCAGTTTTGCATCTGAGAGGGATAGGCCATGTTTTGTAAGGTTTGAATTATTTTTTGCCGAATCATACGTGAGTTTCATCGTAAATATTGTAGTTACGTTAAATCATAACATCAATGAATTAATATAACTACAAAAATTAAGGGATTACTTGGAAAAGTGGGCTGGAATGTTAAATAAAGCACTATTATCGAATCATGGAACGTTTCCCCATCATGATTGAATTAATAGAAACCGTACAGCCTTGGTTGTACCGCGCCAGCATTTATCTATCGCACGCTTTCGTAGACGATCCAGTAATCCTCGCATTTGTGTTCTGCTAAATAAAAAACCACCGTATTCGGTGGTTTTTTATTTGAGACAAAAGAAAAATAAAGAGCAGAATTCAAAAGCCTTACTTAATCATCCCTGCGTTTTTGGCATCTTCCATGGCTTGGGCTGTTTTCTCTTTCATGAAGGCTGGCATTTTTGCCAAAGGTACATCCACAATCACAAATCCAGAGTCCTCTAACTTCTTCTTAGTTTCAGGATCTGCATTGAGTTGTGCGAAGTAGTCAGATAGCTTCTGTTGCAGCACTAGTGGGGTAGCTTTAGGTACAGCAACGCCACGATAGGCGCCGTCTACCCAGTTCAGGCCTAACTCTTTAAAAGTTGGCACGTCTGGAAGGGCAGGATTACGCTTCTCAGTAGCAATCGCCAGGGTACGCACCTTACCTTTTTGTTGAATGGCTAATGGCAGATAGCCCATGGCGCCATCAACGTGCATACCAATCAAAGCCGTAATCAAATCACCCGTGCCTTTAAAGGGAACGTAATTGATTTTGACACCAGCCAATTTATTGAGACGCTCAACAGCCATGTGATTGGCTGAGAACTGAGCCGAACCTGCCAAAGACATCTTGCCTGGATCTTTCTTGGCCGCAGCAATAAATTCTTGATAGGTCTTGTAAGGACTATCAGCAGAGACCATCAAAGCATCGGGAGTGAAGTGGTAGTAGTAGATCGCATTAATGTCTTCAGTCTTGTACTGAATACCTTCTTGCAGTGGCTGCAAGATTGTGTGCGGAATATTGACGCCTACTACTGTAGTGCCATCGGCTGGATAAGTATTGAGGGCGCTCCAGACTAATGCGCCACCAGCACCAGCACGATTCATGACCACCATAGGCTGCTTGAATTTCTTGGCAGAAATATCTGCTTGATAGCGTGCCACTAAATCAGACTCGCCAGCTGGTGGAAAAGGGATGATGTACTGAATCGTTTTATCTGGAAATGGCTGAGCGCTCGCTCCTGACAGCAATCCAATAGAAATGAAACAGGCGCCTAGTAAAACACCCAGAAATTTAAATCGCTTCATTTAGAAATCTCCTCAATTACTGCGTTAGTGACATCACTCATCATGGCTGTGCCGCCTAAATCACGAGTATGTAATTTAGGATTGGCGGTGACTTTTTCAATGGCGGCCATGAGCTTGGCTCCGAGTGCTTTTTCGCCCAAGAAGTCGAGCATCATGACTGCTGACCAGAAGGTGCCAATGGGATTGGCAAGACCCTTACCCATAATGTCAAAAGCAGAGCCATGAATGGGCTCAAACATCGATGGATAGCGGCGCTCTGGATCCAGGTTGGCAGTTGGTGCAATGCCTAGACTGCCTGCAAGCGCTGCAGCTAAATCACTCAGCACATCTGCATGCAAGTTGGTAGCCACAATGGTATCTAAAGATTCAGGGCGATTGACCATGCGCGCTGTTGCCGCATCTACTAATTCTTTATCCCAAGTAACATCCGGAAAATCTTTAGCAACAATATTGGCGATTTCATCCCACATCACCATGCCATGACGCTGGGCATTGGATTTGGTGATGACAGTGAGGTGCTTACGAGGACGCGACTGCGCTAACTTAAAGGCAAAACGCTGTACACGCTCAACGCCAACGCGAGTCATGATGCTCATGTCAGAAGCTACTTCAATGGGGTGACCTTGGTGCGCTCTACCGCCTACGCCAGAGTATTCACCTTCGGAGTTCTCGCGCACGATGACCCAATCGAGTTGACCAGGTTTGCAATTGCGCAGAGGGGTTTCAATGCCAGGAAGGATGCGAGTAGGGCGCACGTTCGCATATTGATCAAAGCCTTGGCAAATCTTTAAGCGCAAACCCCACAAAGTAATGTGATCCGGAATTTTTGGATCACCAGCTGAACCAAACAAGATGGCATCTTTAGAGCGCAAAGGTTCAAGGCCATCGTCGGGCATCATGATGCCGTGCTTGCGGTAGTAATCGCCACCCCAATCAAAGTGCTCAAACTGAAAAGCGACTTCAGGATGTTTTTTGCTTAAGGCAGTTAACACCTTCTCGCATTCAGGAATCACTTCCTTGCCAATTCCATCGCCTGGAATCGACGCTATCTTGTACGTCTTCATTTGTCTCCTACTGTTTTTATCTGAGTTACTTTGGTCAATGCAGCAATAACTTCTAAAGCCATTATGCAATCCATTGCTACTGAATAGAGGTGGGGTGAACTTGGGGTTTACGGCTAGTAGCCGCCCCCAAAAAGCACCCAAAAGGCATCAAAACAACAAAAACAGCTTCATTTTTACGATTTTTACATATACTGTATAAACATACAGTATATTAATGACTATGACGCAGCAAATGAACCCCGCCAAAGCAAGCCTTAGCCAAGCCCCACAAGCCTTGGCAGGCCATTTTGCTGCCTATGAGCTCAAACTCCTAAGCCACCGGATTTCGGCTGGATTCCCTAGTCCAGCGGCAGATTACGCCGAGGATGGCCTAGATCTAAACCATTACCTGGTTCAGAACAAGCCAGCTACCTTCATGTTTACCGTGAAGGGGGACTCCATGCTGGGCGCGGGGATTTGTGATGGCGACAAGGTAGTGGTTGATAAGGCTCTCAAACCAAAACACAAAGATATCGTGGTCGCGGTAGTCGATGGTGAATACACCATCAAGCGTCTTTATCAATTGCGCGGCCGCGTTGAACTCCAAGCAGAAAACCCGAACTATCAAGCCATTACCTTTAATGAGGGTAGTGAGTTGCAAATCTGGGGCGTGGTTGTTGGGGTAGTGCGCAAGTACAGCAATGCGAGCACAAGATATAACAAGGGGAGCAAGTGATGAGTGCACATTCACCATCAAACACATTGTTCGCCTTAGTGGATGTCAATAACTTCTACGTTTCTTGTGAGCGCGTATTCCAGCCAAAGTTAGAAGAAGTGCCAATGGTGGTGCTCTCGAACAATGATGGTTGTGCAGTAGCGCGTAGTGCTGAAGTCAAAGCATTGGGCGTAAAAATGGGAACGCCTTGGTTTCAGATACAAGCGTTGGCTAAGAAGCACGGCATCAAGGCTTGCTCATCGAACTACACCTTATATGGCGATATGAGTAGTCGCGTAGTCCAGGTGCTCAGAGGCTTTACGCCCAACCTCGAGGTTTACAGCATCGATGAGAGTTTTCTGCAAATTGAGACTGTCTTAAAGCAATACCAAGACACGATTGAGCTGGGACAAAAGATCAAGCAGCAAGTGAAAGACACCACTGGCTTACCAGTTTGTGTCGGCATTGGTGCGAGCAAGACTTTAGCTAAATTAGCTAATCATTTAGCCAAAAAACACCAGCAGTTCGCTGGCGTATGTGATGTGAATGCTATGGCAAAACCAGAGCTATATCAGTGGATGAGTGAGACTGAAGTGGGTGAGGTGTGGGGCGTTGGCAGACAAATCGCCAAAAAACTCAAAGCCCAAAACATTCAGAGCGTGTTTGATCTGTTGCAAGCTTCACCACAAGCAATGCGCCAACAGTTTGGTGTCGTGATGGAGCGCCTTTGCTATGAGTTGCGCGGTACTTCTTGCTTGCAGTTAGAGGAAGTAGCCCCCGCCAAACAACAAATTATTGCCTCACGCAGTTTTGGAAAGCTAGTGACCAGTCAAGTAGAGCTAGCGCAATCCGTTGCCACTCATGCAGCGCGCGCAGCTGAAAAACTCAGAACCCAAAACAGCATTACGGGCGCGCTCACAGTATTTATTCAGACAAACCCCTTTAAGCAACACGAGCCACAGCACCATCAAAGCATCACGATTCCATTGGTTGACCCTAGCGATGACACGCTGACCTTAACCAATGCAGCGCTAGAAGGTCTAAAGCAAATCTATCAACCTCACTTTCGATACAAGAAAGCAGGCGTCATTCTGAATCTGATTGGTGATAAGCCAACAGTACAGCAATCACTCTTTGAGGATATGGAAAGTAAAGGCAAATCAGCACATCTCATGAAAGCGATGGATGAGATCAATACTCGCTTTGGTAATGCAGCGATTCGATCTGCGGCTGCAGGAACTAACGGTACCAAGCAAGCATGGCAAATGAGATCAAGCAATAAATCACCGAACTACACCACCAAGTGGGATGAGTTACCGGTCGTGAGCTAGGGCGCTAGAGATGAAAAATAAAGAAAAAAACAACAGCAAAACCAATGATTTTTTACAAGCTCATTTCGTGAGCTTTAAGTCAATTATTCTGAATTCGTAGTGGTAACTAAAAGCAGTAACTCAATGACATAAGAGGAGAAGCAAATGAACACAATTAGTAACTTGATGAATAACTTTAATGGCATCTCATTGGCAGTGATCATGATCCTGTCGTATTGCGCAGTATTGAAAAATACCAAGCGTCATGAAAGTGCCACAAAACAGGCATTTAATCGCAGATCCCAGTAAGGGATACAAGCGGTCAAATTAAAAATCAGTTGTTGTAGCCGGTTTTTGCGGGGAATAGGGGGATCACGGACCTCTTATTCCCCTAATTCATTTAAGGGTTTGAGTACAATCACAAAGCCATAAAGTTCGTTAATATTCAAATATGACTGAAGACAAGCAAACCTATCTAGATAAAAAATTGCGTCCATTGCCGCGTTGGATATTTATGTCCCGCTGGTTACAAGCGCCCTTATATCTTGGTCTCATCGTAGCGCAGGGTGTATACGTCTGGCAGTTTTGGATTGAGCTAGTACATCTCATTCAGATGATGGCCAATAAGAGCATGACAGAGACTGGCTTAATGTTGGTGGTCTTAGGCCTGATCGATGTAGTCATGATCTCAAATTTATTAGTGATGGTGATTGTTGGTGGTTGGGAGACTTTTGTTTCGCGCTTAGAGTTGCAAAATCATCCTGATCAGCCAGAGTGGTTGTCTCATGTGAATGCTGGCGTTCTCAAGGTGAAGTTGGCAACCGCCATCATTGGTATTTCATCGATTCATTTGCTGAAGACGTTTATTAATGCGGCGTCTTATGATGAAAAAACCTTGATGTGGCAAACCCTCATTCATGTGACCTTTGTCTTGTCTGCTCTTGCTATTGCCTATACCGAAAAAATAGTGACAGCCGCCCATAAGCCACACTAAAGACTAGAAAAGATTGGGCAACCTAGTTATAGAGCCCTAAATTCTTGTGAAGTAGCTCCATCATGACTACCAATCCCTGCTTTGAATGCGGCATGTGCTGTCAGCACTTCCGTGTGAGTTTTTACCATGGAGAAATTGCCAGTAATGGCACTGGAGTGGTTCCTGGGGAGCTCACAATGAAACTCACGGACCACTTGGCTTGCATGAAGGGTACGGAGAAGGGTGGGGCACCCTGTATAGCCCTTAAACATACAACTGAAGAGGGGTGGCGCTGCTCAATTTATGAAAGACGTCCTAGTCCTTGCAGAGAATTTAATATCATTAACGAGGATGGATCACTTAATCCGGATTGCCAAAAGTTGCAGCAGATAGCAAAGTCTAGGCGATCACTAGGTTAAAAGTAGCCGCTTGGCCGATCCTCTTGTTATTGATATCGTATAAATTCCAAACAATTGCATTTTCAATATGAAAACGTTTGCCTGTTTTAGAAATTCTGGTCCCTGAATAGTTGTCGATATAGCCCTGCGCACTAACCTTTTCTAGCAATTCTTGTCGCTGTGCTTGGTTGATTGGCTCGGCAGATAACTTAGAGGGTAATTTGGTGAATTCGTCCCAATGCATTTCAAAAATTTCTTGGGCTTTTAGGTTCGCGTAAAAAAAGATAGGCTCCGCTTCATCATCATGTGCAAGAACGGCAAATGGGGCTTTGTATAAAAGTGCTCTAATATCAGAGTCAGCAGCGTTTAAAAGGGGTCTACCGAGTAATTGCTGAAAATGATGATTGATCAGCATGGCGAGATCTTGGCGAAAACCATTGATTTTGGCTGGGGCAGTTCTGTCGAGCATTTTGCTTGCTTAAAGGGCGGTTACCATGTGAAATATGGTACAAGATATGTAGATGGTCCGCCTGATTCAGTGAATTAGGAAGTGGGTGATGAGCAGGGCAAGCCACACATTGAATCAAGAGTGGATCAGAATGAGGATATTGTATTTTTAAGGTGTATTGATAATGTTAACCAAAACTCTTTTAAAAGAAATTCCAGCAGATTGTGCTGCTGAGATTAAAGCACTCTTTGGCGAGCGGTTTAGCATCTCCCCTCCAATATTGGATCATCACGGTCGCGACGAATCTCCTTATCCACTATTAGCTCCACAAGCAGTCGTCTTTGCGAATACCACAGAGGAGGTGGCTGCCTTAGTAAAGATATGTGATCGCTTTGAGGTTCCGATTATTCCTTTTGGTGCCGGAACCTCTTTGGAGGGGCATATTTTGCCGATCCATGGAGGTATTGCTCTTGATCTCAATAATATGAATCGCGTGATAGCAATTCATCCAGAAGACATGATGGTTACAGTAGAGCCTGCAGTGAGACGTAAGCAACTCAATGCTGAACTCAAGGATACGGGTTATTTCTTTCCTGTAGATCCTGGAGCCGATGCCTCTATCGGTGGAATGTGCGCTACGCGTGCCTCAGGTACTAATGCAGTACGCTATGGAACGATGCGTGAAAATGTTTTGGCGCTCACGGTTGTTACAGCATCAGGCGAGATTATTCGCACAGGCACTCAAGCAAAAAAATCTTCTGCTGGTTATGACTTAACCAGACTTTTTGTAGGCAGCGAAGGTACTTTGGGGATCATTACTGAGATTACGTTAAAGATCTATCCTCAGCCAGAAGAGATTGCGGCAGCTATCTGCAGTTTTTCAAGTGTTACCGAAGCTGTCAATGCAGTCATTGAAGTCATTCAGATGGGTATCCCTGTTGCTAGGGTCGAGCTAGTGGATGAATTGGCAATTGCAGCAATCAATCAGCACAGCAAGCTCTCTCTCAAGCCATCGCCCACACTGTTTTTTGAATTCATTGGCTCACCGCACTCAGTTCAAGAGCAGGCGCAACATGCCCAAGAGATTGTAAAGACTCATGGAGGCCAAGATTTTGAGTGGGCGATACACCCAGAAGACAGAGCTCGCCTATGGCATGCTCGTCACAATGCCTACTTTGCTTGCTTGCAGTTGCAAGCGGGTTGCCGAATTATCAATACCGATGTGTGTGTGCCCATTTCTAAATTGGCGCAGTGTATTGATGAAACACGCAAGGACTTAGATGGGTCTTGGATTAAGGCACCCATTTTAGGCCATGTAGGCGATGGTAATTACCATGTTCTGCTAGTGATTGATCCTGATAAGCCAGAAGATTTTCAGGAGGCGGAGCGTTTAAATGCCGCAATCGTACAGCGCGCATTACGTCTTGGAGGAACTTGCACTGGCGAGCATGGAGTAGGCATGCATAAAATCGATTTTTTAGTCGATGAGCATGGTGCTGCCGCTATTGATGTCATGCGCACTATTAAGCAAGCCTTAGACCCTAAGAATATTCTCAATCCCGGAAAAATGATCAGGGTCTAATTGGGCAAAAGCCATCATGACGATGGCTCACCAGCAGCAAACAATGCCAGCAGCTATTTATTTAGCTTCTAAGGCCTTACGTAAGTATCCAGAAACATTGTCTTGCCGTAATAACCATTGCTTGTAATCGCTTGGAACCTGGCTAATTAGTTCGCCTTTGTGTTTGCCGTAGGGCATAACCGTCGGAATGCGGGCTTTCTCAGACATTTCCCACAAAGCATCTAAGGAAACGGGGCGTAATTGATCAATAATCTGCTTCACAATTTTGGAGCAGATCCACACATCGGCTAAAGCGCTATGGGCATTGCGCAATTGATCGCGGGCGGTATCGCGCTCAAAATGATAAAGGAGAGCGCTTTGAGTATGGCTATCAAGATTGGGCCAAAGGCTACGCGCCAGCGCCAAAGTGCAAATACGTTTGACGTCTGGACTGCCAATAGCCACCCAGTCAAAATCAATGTTATGACCTATTAGATACTTAGTGCCAGCGGGTAGTCTAAAAGAACTACTCGCGGGACAGTTCACCAGCTCTTCATCCATGATGTGATGGGTGGCTAGCGCACCCAAGCTAATGGGTTTTCCTGGGTTGTAACGCTGTACCCATGGGTTACTAACCCCAAATGGATTGAGGGAGATGACATCGAGAGAGGCTGCCTCAATAATGACCGCATCGTTCTTATCGGTTGCTTCTACATCAAAAATAATAGCTTGTGTCATGAGTGGCTTTATGAGATTTAACGGACAAGGTTATTGTGCCTTGCAATGTCATAAGAGCATGCAATAATTTCAAAAAATACAGGGGGTTTTGCCCTATTGGGGTAGTAATTCGAAGTATTTAAAGTAATGGAGTCCTAAAAAATATCACTCATATGGAAAGCTAGCCATGACGCAAGAGTCCCGTCGTAAATTTTTAAAAACCACAGCAATCGGAGTTGCAACCATTGCCAGTAATGAGGCTTTATCAAGCGCCCCTGAAGTTCGAAAAATTATTCCACCCAATTTGGATGAAGCCTATTTGGGTCAGAAAATATTGTGCTATCGACCCATGCGTCATGGCTCACCAAATTTAAGCGTAGTACAAAACGGCAATAAAGTCGTTGCACATAATTATGGTCACGGTGGTAGCGGTTGGACTTTAGGGCCTGGCTCTGCAAGTTACGTCAACTCTTTGATGATTAACTCTAAATATAGTGATGCCTTATCAAATAAATTAACACCAATTGCAATTATTGGCGCTGGTGTCATTGGGCTTTTTACTGCCTATGACTTAAATAAACGGGGTTATCGCAATATCACGATCTATGCTGATCGCGTAGACTCACTAACATCGCATAATGCTGGCGGTTTATTAGCACCAGTCTCCATGGATAATGCTCCAGACATGCAGGCTACCATCGATCAAATTGGTATAGATGCCTATCGTTTTTATGACAGCATTGCCAAAAATAAAAATAGTGACTTAAAGGGCGGCGCCATCATTGTCCCCACCTACTTTAATGATCGTGAGGAATCGGGTTTAGAGCCCTATGTTGGAAAAGTAATGCAGCCTGCAAAAGAAGTTGTGCTCGACTTTGGTAATGGTACGACTCGAAAAATGGTGGCATATGATGATGGTATTTATATGGATACCGCCATTCTGATGGTTGAGCTGCATAAATACATGAGTGCACACAATATTCCTATTGTGAAAAAGAAAATTAATTCTTTTGCCGATTTGTCGCAAAGATTTATTTTTAATTGCAGTGGCTTAGGCTCCAGTCAACTTGCAAACGACTCTAAAGTGATTCCTGTACAAGGGCACTTGATCATGCTCAAGAATCAAATCCCACAGAACTTGAATTACATGATTTTGGTTTACTTTGGAGAGGGAAGTACTGAGGCGAATCAAAAGGTAAAGCGTTCGTTCTATATCTTCCCTAAGCGTTTAGCCAATGCAGGACCACAAGATTTTGGTGTGGTAGGCGGAACTTTTGTTGAAGGCGGCAATCCGAATACGCCCAACCTAAAAGAATTTGAACTTCTGCTTGAGGGTGCAAAGAAATTCTATGGCGTCAGTTAATGCTATTCTGATGTGAACCCTCTTGTAATTGCATCAATCCATTTTAAAAAGGAAGTACATTGAGATCATTAATGGCTATCGTCTTAGCGTCTATTTTTTCGATGGCATTTGCCCAGCAAAAAACGACCATTATTCAGACTGAGCAGATGCAGCAGGCGCTTGCTCGAGGCGCGATTATTTGGGATGTACGCGATGAAAAGAGTTACTTAGAGGGCCATATCCCGGGAGCAGTCAATATCGGCGAGGTTGGTAGCGTACTGCGTGACCCGAATAAGGAAGACTACATTCCTACAGAGCAGATCCAAAAGCTTTTTAACAGTGCTGGATTGGATGTGAATCGGGATATTGTGGTCTATGGTGCACGCGGTAATCCATATGCTTATTTTGGCCTGTACACCATTAACTATTTTGGCGGAAAAAACGCGCAGATTTACCATGATGGTATTGACGGCTGGAAGCAGGCGGGTTTGCCAATTCAAAAGGAGCGCCAAACTTTAGAGCCAGTATCTGTAGTGCTTATAGCTCAGCCTCAGTTGGTCGTTAGCAATGAGGAAATGCTGAAGATTGTCCAATCTAAGTCTGCGCAAATTATTGATACGAGAACGCCCGATGAATTTACGGGTAAAGACGTTCGAGCCATTCGGGGTGGGCATATTCCGAATTCTGTCAATATTCCCTATGAGGATAATTGGCAAGATCCAGCAACTGCTATTAAGTTACGCAAAAAACAAGTTTCGGATAACTCCGGTATGGCCCTGAAAAATCAAACAGATCTCAAGAGGCTGTATGCCAATCTCGATCCCGACAAGGAGACCGTGGTGTATTGCCAAAGTGGTGTGCGTGCAGCAGAAACAGCAGTCGTGTTAAAAACCTTAGGCTTTAAGAAAGTCAAAGTTTACGACTCAGCATGGCTAGGGTGGGGTAATAACCTGAAAGCACCCGTGGCCGATGAAACCTTCTTAAATGTAGGCGCACTCAACGCAAAGATGACTGCAATGCAAAATAAAATTAATCAGCTAGAAGAAGCCCTGAAAAATAAAAATAACTAATACGGATTTTTTGAAGATCTCCTGCAGCATTTTTGATCATTCTTGAATGCTTTGTAATCGTTGGGAATGCTCGCCTTATTCCTACGTTTAAATCATCAAAAATCCATCGCTATTGCAATCTGAAGGCTCTACGCTGAAATCTTCTATATAGAAGGGAGTAGGCTTTGCGAGTTTCTATTGAGTGTTCTCATAAACAACTGCAACTATTCAGAATTTCCTTGGATGCGCGAACCGTCCTTGTTTTGGTGATTATTTGGGTGATTTGGGGAATTTTTAGAGTCCTGAAGATATTCTAAGATTGCCCTCTTTGATATTTAGGGATGTGCAAACACTATCGATAGGTCTGATTTAACAACAGCTTTCCATAATTCAAGATGCACCCTTTGAAATTCAAGTAATCTATAAATAATTTGTGGTGCTACCTAATATTTCAATCCAAAGAGATGGCTTTATGAATAAGATTTTGGCAGGATTATTGATTTTGATTTACCAAGTGCTAGGCATTCAAAATGCCCATGCCTACTTACAGGCTGTGCCTGGATATGTCGGAGACGGCAGTCTTTATTTGGAGACGTATTCCATTGTCAGAAATGGCTCATCTGCATCCTTAATGTATGTAGAGAACTTTAATCAACCGCAAGCTTATGGTTCTAAAACGTATTTATCCAAAGCAACTGAAGTGCGACTAGATTGCTCCGGCAAAAGAATATTTGCACTTGCGGAAGCTTTTTACTCACAAGCAGATCTTCAGGGCTCTTTACTTGGGAGGTTTCCTTTGCGTGATGAATTTGGTTCTACTCCTGCTCCTGGAAGTTGGAATGACAATCTTTTAAATCTAGGGTGTGGATTTTCGCTGTAAAAGCACTACTTAATTGCATTAGCACCATCCATCTTTGGGACTAGAGAAGCGGGGTAGGCCAGGGGGATCGACCAGGGGGTCTGGTGATTAGGATGGGCAAGGCGGATAAGGTGGGAAAGGTGGATGAGCCAAACCCCCGGCACTGGCAGAAATTGGGTTTGGCTGCTTCGTTCCCGACCTGACCAGGTTATCCAACCCACCATGCGGGGAGGCCCATCCGATTCCATTTTAGCTTGTTAGAATGGAGAACATGACAGCCTTAGCATTAGCCCGTTCGTGGCGCCCTAAAACGTTCTCGCAATTAGTAGGACAAGACCATGTGTTTAAGGCTCTAACGCATGCTTTGGATCAGGGTCGCCTGCACCATGCCTGGCTCTTTACGGGCACCCGTGGGGTAGGTAAGACTACTATCGCCCGAATTATGGCTAAAGCACTTAATTGCACTGGAGCTGATGGTTCCGGCAAGATGACTTCAGAGCCCTGCGGAAAATGCCCAGCTTGTATGGAAATCGATGCCGGTCGCTTTGTTGACTACATCGAGATGGATGCCGCCAGTAATCGTGGCGTTGATGACATTGCTGCGCTCCTAGAAAAAGCAGCCTATGCACCAAGCAATGCGCGCTACAAGGTATACATGATTGACGAGGTGCACATGCTCACCAATCATGCTTTTAATGCCATGCTAAAGACTCTGGAAGAGCCTCCAGAGCACGTTAAATTTATTCTGGCGACCACTGATCCACAAAAGATTCCAGTAACGATTCTGTCGCGTTGCTTGCAGTTCAATCTTAAGCAAATGCCAGTACCACTCATCGTTGAGCATTTAGAAAAAGTACTCGCAGCAGAAAAGGTCGACTGCGAAGTGAATGCCTTGCGTGTTTTGGCTAAAGCAGCTCAAGGCTCCATGCGCGATGCTTTGTCATTAACAGATCAAGCCATTGCATACGCTGCTGGCAAGGTTACTGAAGAATCTGTGCGTGGCATGCTCGGCACATTAGATGATGCTTATCTGATCCGCATTCTGGATTGCTTAATTGCAAAAGATGGTGCAAGCCTCTTGTCAGTAGCAAATGAAATGGGTGAGCGCAGCATGTCTTTCTCATTGGCGCTTCAAGATCTATCCAGCTTGTTGCAAAAAATTGCAGCAGCGCAAGTTGTTCCAGAATCGGTATTGGATGATTGGCCAGAAGCAGGCGAGATTCGTCGCTTGGCCACGCAGCTCACTAAAGAAGAAGCGCAACTCTTCTACCAAATCACCATTACTAGTCGTCCTGACTTATCACTTGCACCAGATGAGCAAACTGGCTTTGCGATGACGCTATTACGCATGTTGGCATTTCGTCCAGGCAGTGGTGGAGGAGGCTCTGCCCCAGCGCCATCAACTCCAACAGCACCACCAGCAAATACAGCACGTCCAGCGACTGCACCAGCCCCAGCTGCCAAAACATCTCCAGCCGCATCTGCGCCTGCTGCTAAATCAGCCGCACCGGTTGCTTCCGCTCCAGCTGGTAATTCAGCACAGCGTCCTGATTGGCATGGCTTGATGCGTCAATTGCCGGTTAAAGGCTTAGTGCAGCAGTTAGCTTTTCAGACAGAGTTGCAAGATTGGAATGATTCAGCAGTGGGAGTACGTGCAACTATCGTTACACCAATGCCGCAGCTAGCTTCTGAGGCTTCCGTTGCGCGCTTGGCTGATGCACTGACTGCTCACTTTGGTAAGCCAGTCAAGATTGTGATTGAAAAAGGTGAAGTAGAGGGCAAGACAGTAGCCAAGGTAGATGCGCAGATTCATCAAGAGAAAAGAATGAATGCTGAGCAGATGATTGCAGCTGATCCCTTTATTCAGCAATTAGAAAAAGAGTTTGGTGCTAAGGTAGTCGGCGGCTCTGTTAAACCACTCTAATGCACCTCTTTAATTTAAATTCAGCTATTTATAAATAATCAACACAAGCACTAAGGAATAAAGCGATGATGAAAGGTGGACTTGCTGGCCTCATGAAACAGGCTCAGCAGATGCAAGAGAAAATGAAAACTGCGCAAGCTGAATTAGCTGCGTTAGAAGTGACTGGCCAAGCTGCTGGTGGCTTAGTTAAGGTAACCATCTCTGGTAAATACGAACTGAAGCGTGTACAAATTGATCCAGGCGCAATGGATGATCGCGAGATGCTCGAAGATTTAATCGTTACTGCTTACACAGAAGCCTTTAAGCAAGTCGAAGCCGCTAGTGCACAAATGATGTCTGGTGCAACTGCTGGCATGCCGATGCCCCCTGGCTTTAAGTTGCCGTTTTAATTCACTAATCGTTCATTATTTAATGGCACGCATAGAAGTACCTGTTGATGCACTCGGTCGTTTGATCGAGGCATTGCGCGTGCTGCCAGGAGTGGGGCCTAAGTCTGCTCAGCGTATGGCGTTTTATCTATTACAGCATGATCGTAATGGTGCTGCAGTGCTGGCCCAATCATTGGGCGAAGCGGTAGAGACAGTTGGCCACTGTGCTCGTTGCAATACATTCTCAGAAACCCAAATCTGTAGCACCTGCTCTGATGAGCGTCGTGATCCTTCCTTGCTATGCATTGTGGAGACACCTGCTGATCAAGTGATGGTAGAGCAGACCTTAAGTTTCAAAGGAAACTACTTTGTACTCATGGGCCGTTTGTCTCCACTTGATGGTATGGGTCCAAATGAAATTCATTTTGATCGCTTACTTACTCGGATTGAAAATCCTGATACCGGTGTACCGATTCGGGAAGTAGTACTGGCAACTAACTTCACGAGTGAAGGTGAGGCCACTGCCCACTATATTGGCGAGGTTCTCAAAGCTAAAGGTATTAAGGTCACCCGTATTGCACGCGGTATTCCGGTAGGTGGTGAGCTTGAGTATGTTGATGCGGGAACCTTGGCTAGAGCTTTAATGGATCGCCGCTAAATATCGATTGCAGCTCTATGAGTGCAGGTTCTTTTCCAAAAAAACCTCATAAAACTAAGTAAATACAGCATATATTGATATCTAGGCCAAATCTTTGGATAATCTGAGTTATGAAACCATCTATCGCCATGAATGCCCATCGTGCTGAGATTCGCTCCATTGTTGAAGCGCATCACGCAAGTAATGCCCGCGTTTTCGGTTCGGTAGCCACTAGTACCGATATAGATGGTAGCGACTTGGATATATTGATTGATCCCAGCGCCGATACCACCTTGTTTGATATTGGCAGCATTAGACATAAATTAAAGCAATTGTTAGGTGTGCCAGTAGATGTTTTGACGCCTAATGCTTTGCCAGATCATTTTCGTAATGTAGTGATCTCTCAAGCTCTGGCAATATGAGTCGTGACCCGCAGAGGCTGCAGGATTACTTAAGACATATTCTTCTAGCAATTAAACGAATTCAAGAATATTGCAGTGATATTGATGAGCTTGGTTTTCTAAAGAGTCAATGAATTCAAGATGCAGTCATACGTAATTTTGAGGTGATTGGAGAGGCAAGTAAAAATATAGAACGATCCTTTCCTGAATATGCGGCCGCTCATCCCGAACTTCCGCTAATGATTGCCTATGAAATGCGCAACGCTTTAGCTCATGGTTACTTTAAGGTTGATTTGCCAATTATTTGGAAAACCATCGAAATCAATCTCCCAGTTTTGGAAGATCAGATAGTTCAGTTAATCGAAGCAAATCCTAGCCTTGAATAAGTTGCGATGTGTGGGCGAAGCTACTACCCATTTCACCCGTATCGCACACGGTATTCCGGTAGGTGGTGAGCTTAAGTATGTTGATGCGGGAACCTTGGCTAGAGCTTTGATGGATCGCCGCTAACATGCTGGTTTCTATCGAGTTGTCAGAGTCATTAATTGATGATGCGAATTCTGCCTCGGGTATTACAAAAAGAACCATCTCTGAGCAGGTTGAGTATTGGGCCCGTCTAGGCAAGGCATGTGAAGACAATCCTGATCTACAAGTCGATATGATCCAGGATATTTTGGCAAGTAGAGCAGAGATGAATCTCAATAAGTTAAGCCAATTTCGTTTTGGGTAGCCTGTCTAAATATCCCTTGAGTACCCAGTAAGTTGTTTTCAGAGCACAGTGCCATCCCCTGTGCATCAAGCCCCAATCACTAATCTGTCATTCCATTGCCATAAAGACTAGGTAAATTACTCCTTTTTGGGGATAATTTGGTCTGCACCACCCTTGGGCTTCAATCTCAAGCTGTGTTTGCCTAGTTTTTCCTATCGGCACCTTGCTATTGCATTGCACTGGCATCCCAATTAGAAATTGTGAATGACCCGCAAGTTTTATCTACCCCTCCTGTTGAGCATTATTTGCACTTTCCTCGGAGCAACCGCGTTCGCGCAGAAGGCGGGCTCGGGCTCGGACCAAATTGCGACTTTTGCATCACCTATCCAGGATTTTCCAACAGAGGGTGAACTCTTTGGATTGCCAGTAAACATACACGGTCAGACTACTTATATTAATCAGCGTTACAACAATTTCACATCCAGCTATTCTGGTCCGAATAGTTTGAATGCTCAGAACTCCATGAGCTATACCTGGTCGGGCACTTTATTCTTTGGTGCTCGCGTGGCACCCGATACCGATATCTATTTCAATCCCGAAGTGATCTCTGGTGTGCCTTTCTCTGGTTTAGTGGGTTTGGGTGGCTTTACCAACGGTGAAGGTAGTAAGGCTACTGGAGCACAAGCTAAATTTTATTCTGCACGTGCTTTTGTACGCCAGACATTTAATCAAGAGGGCGACAAAGTTGTTCTTGAGAATGAGGCTAACCAAATTACACAAACTGTAAGCAGTAATCGTGTTGTTGTGACTGCCGGACAGTTTTCTACTTTAGATATTTTTGACGATAGTCGTTACGCTAAAGATCCACGCATTCAGTTTATGAACTGGGGCAATATGACCTACTTGGCCTATGACTACGCTGCTGATGCGCGCGGCTACAGTACTGGCCTAGCGGGCGAATGGTATCTAGAAAATTGGGTCTTGCGAGCCTCTCGTATGCTCGCACCGAAAAATCCCAATGGCCGTGATCTCAATTGGCAAATCTTTAATACTTATGGTGACCAAATTGAAGTTGAGCGGCAACACAATATTGCCGACCTTCCTGGCAAGGTCAGTGTGCTTGCTTATCGCAACAGAATGATTCTGGCGCGTTTTTCTGATGCAACCAATTATGTAGTTGCTAATAATGCCCAAGGTACGCAAGCGATTAATAATGTGCGCAGCAATTATCAATATAAAACCGGTGTTGGTATTCATGGTGAGCAGGCCTTGACAAAAGATCTAGGGATCTATGGTCGTGCATTCACATCTGATGGTCATACTGAAACGATGTCATTCACTGAAGCAGATAACTCAATCTCGGTTGGTATGGGTATGAATGGCACAAGCTGGAAACGTCCGAGCGACACTATTGGCATCTCCATGATGCAAAACGGACTCTCGAGTTTTAGAAGAGGGTATTTACAAGCTGGAGGTGTCTCTTACTTTATTGGTGACTATGCTGGTGCAGGCCAGACAATATCCTATCGACCAGAAAGAATTGGCGAGGTGTATTACAACGCCATGGTGATTAAGAATGTGCTCGCTGGTTTGAACTTTCAGCATATCAATAATCCTGCATATAACGCTGCCCGCGGCCCTTTAAACATCTTGTCTTTCAGGATCCACGCTGAGTTTTAAGCGTTCTGTCGTTCCAGCTTTTAATTATTTTCTTTAGAATCAATAAGATAGCTATTCCTAATTTTTAGACTTTTGGCTTTAGTCACCTATAATCTCTAAAAGCCCCCTGAAATGGGTATTTCTAGGATCTAAATCTGCATCAGGGGCTATAAAAATAGCATTTATATAGATTTAGAGGTAGCCGCATTTGTTGATTTACGGCATACGTAAGAGAGACGTAGCAAATTTACTCAAAAGCATTGCAGCATATGCAATGGTAACTTTTGCGATTTCTGCTTTTGCGCAAGGTGGTCAGAGTGCTCCTGCCAGCGTCACTGTGCAATCTAGTGACTCCTCTTTAACAGCGCCACCATCCATTGGTACGCAACTCAGTAGCCAAGACCAAAGCCCAAAAGCAGCAGAATTATTTGCGCCAGTTACCAAAGCAAATACACCCAAGATTTATACCAAACCGATTTCATCCGGACCAACGGAAATGGATTTGCGTCAACTGTGGAGTGAGTTAAAACTGAATAACCCACAATTGTCTTCATTGCGTGAGTCCTATTTATCTGCCAAGGCAACCGTGCCGCAGATTGCTGCACCAGCGAATCCACAAGTTGGATTGGTATGGTCAGGTATGCCAGTCAATTCACCATTTGCTTTAGGTGGTGCAAATGCACCATCAGCTGCTAATCCTAATGGCATCAGTAGCAATAACGCTATTTCGGTTGCGCAACCATTTCAGTTTCCTGGAAAGAGGAGTTTGGCAGCGGATATTGCGAATACCAATGCAGAAGCGCTCCTAGCAAGCTCTGAATCTACTTATTTGCAATTGGGCGCACAGCTCTCAACCCTGTACTACAACGCGCTAGCGGCTCAGAAGCAGCTTCAGGTTCTGAAAGAGTCTGTCATGCGCCTAGAGATGGTCAAGAATGTTGCTAAAGCACGCTACGCCAATAATGCCGCAGCATATGTCGAATACCTCAACGCACAAGTGGCGCAAAGTGCAGCCCAAGCTGATCAGTTCAATGTTGAGCGTCAATTGCAAGTTGCTTTGAACAATATCAATACTTTAGTGGGCCGTCATTCTCGAGAGAAGTTAGTTCTTCGTGGTGATGTGCGCCGCGCCACGAGTAGTGTGCCTACTTTAGTGGAGTTGGAAGACTATGCAGAATCGAGTCATCCTACTTTAAAAAGTTCAGCCCTACAACTCGACGCTGCACGTAAGGGGGTTGACTTAGCCAAAAAAAGCCTACCTTCCAGACTTTCAGGTGATTGGTTCTTCCTACACTCCGCGTGGACCATTTTCTGCCAACAACGGTGCGATGTTTTATCAGTTCGAATTAGATCTCATCATTCCGCTGTATTTCTTTACTAAAGAAAAGTATGGGGTAGAGCAGGCGCAACGTAATCAAGCGGCCGCTGAGGCTGGCAATATCTCTAATCGTCAGCAAATTGTATTGGCCGTCAATACAGCCTATGCCACCTATGAGCAGGCTAAGAGCCAAACCCAATTCTTAAAAGACCGCCAAGTGCCCCAGGCGGATGCTGCCTATAAGGTGGGCCTGACCCAGTACTCGAATAATGGTCAAGGGTTTAATGATTTATTGACTGCGCAAACTCAATTGCGTAACTTAGAGATTGCATTGGCGCAAGCGGAGAGTAATCTATTGCAAGCGCAAGCAGTATTAATGGTTTCTGCAGGCAAAGAGCCTTTTTAAGGAGTAGTTTTGATCAATAAATTGATTGCGTTTCTAAAAGGTTTACCTGAGAAGGTAAAGCCACATTTGCACAAAGGGGCGCACGATGGCGCACATCATGCAAAAGTTGCTGCTACTGGCTTAGTTGGCTTGTATTGGAATCTTTCCCCAACGAATCGTTACCGTGTTCGCTTGGCTGCTTTTGCTTTTGCAATTCTATCGATTGGTATTGTGCTGGGTCGTGTGACCAACGTAAATCGCGCTGTGAAAATTGAAAGTTCCAGCAAGGGGCTCAAGGTAGAGAGTAGTGGTGTATTGGAACTAAAGTTGCCTGGCGTCAAACTCAACCCAGAGGTGTATGTTTTCCAGTCGGCGGAAAAAGTTCAGGTGCCAGTCAATATTAAAGTGCCAGGACGTCTTGCATTTAATGCAGAAAAAGCAAAAGTACTTTCAGCGCGTGCTCCAGGTAGGGTTGAGCGTATTTATGCCTTTGATGGCGCACAAGTGGAGATTGGTTCCCCAGTCGTAGAGCTTTATAGCCCAGAGTTTATTTCTGCCCAGCAAGAGTATTTACTCTCTTCTAAAACTGCTCAGGTTTTAGAGGGCAGTAAAACCATGAGTGATTTATTGGGGGATGCTCGTATTACTCAACAAGCTGCTGCAAACCGTATGAGAAATCTAGGTGCGGGAGATGGGGATATCAAGAGTATTGAAGCTACCGGTAAGACAACGGCTAATTTGGTGATGCGCTCACCATTAAAGGGTGTTGTAGTGAAGCGCAATGTAGAGCCTGGTTCAACGCTAAGCTCTGGAGACGTTATTGCCACGCTAGCCGACCCTAAGCACCTCTGGTTCTTGGGTAATGTATTTGAGCAAGATTTCAGAATGATTAAGCAGGGGCAAAAGATGGTTTTACACCTCGAGGCTTATCCTGAGAAAGAGTTTATTGCTTATGCCAATTACATTGCACCTGCAATTGATCCGCAAACTCGGGCTTTATTAATTCGTGCTGATGTAGAAAACACCGATGATTTGCTGCGTCCCGATATGTTCGCTTCTGGGTTGCTCACTACCGGTACCGCAGATGCAGTAGTAGTCCCGCAATCAGCCATCGTCAGAATTCGTGAACATCGTTTTGCCATTATTAAAGTCGGTCCTGAGAACTTCAGGCGTGTGCCGGTGAAGGGTTATGACCTCAACAGTAAGAGCTTTGCGATTACTGAGGGCGTGGAGCAGGGTTGGCAAATCTTGGCTGAGGGCGCTGTATTGTTGAATGATCGCTTTGCCAAGCAGGAGGACTAAGTGAGCGTTTTCACCTCCTTTATTCGAGGGGTAGTTGAGAAGCGCGTGCTTGTCATTTTTGCTTCTGTCGTATTGCTTGGCTTAGGTATGCTCAGTTTGAGCAAATTACCAATTCAGCCGTATCCAGGGGTTGCACCTTTAACAATTCAAGCTATTTCACAATGGCCAGGAAGAAGTACTACTGAGGTTGAGCAGCAAGTTACCATCCCCGTTGAAAATGCATTGGCTGGCATTCCGGGCTTGCAAGCTTTCCGTTCTGTATCACTATTTGGCTTATCTGTAGTCACACTCAAATTTAATGACACTACAGATCCATTCAAGGCGCGCCAAACTTTCTTAGCTAATTTAGCTAACGTGAGTTTCCCTCCGGGTGTGACTTCTAGCATTAGCCCTGACTCAGATGCAACCGGCGAGATTATGCGCTATGAGGTTCGTTCTGAATATGCATCCTCTACACAATTAAAGACATTACAAAACTACGAGATCTATAAAGAGCTCAAACAAACTCCCGGTGTAGCTGACGTTTCTTCATTCGGTGGCAAGGTGCGGCAGTACCAGGTAATCGTCAGCCCTGAAAGCCTCCAGGCCAAGGGTGTTTCTGTAAATCAATTGATCTTGGCGCTTACCAATGCCAATAGCAATATTGGTGGTGGATTGTTACCCAGTGGTGAGCAGCAATTTGTGGTTCGCGGAGTTGGCCTTCTCAAAAGTATTGATGACATTAAGCAAGTTGTTGTTGCCGTAAATAAGGGCGTGCCTATTCGAATTGGTGATGTTGCTAGAGTTGATATAGGTAATGCGCCTCGTTTGGGGATGTTTCAATTCAATCACAATCCTGATTCAGTGGAGGGCATTGTCTATTTGCGTCGCGGTGAGAATGCTACTGAAGTATTAGCAAGAGTGCGCCATACGATCGACAATATTAATAAGCATGTATTACCCCCAGGCATTGAAGTAAAGCCGTTCTACGATCGCCAAGTACTTTTAGACATCACCATTGGCACAGTGAAGCACACTCTGTTCTTTGGCATTTCTTTGGTGCTGGCAGTATTGTTTTTCTTCTTAGGTAATATTCGTGCCGCTGCCGTAGTTGCTGCCGTTATTCCACTGGCTTTGTGTGTATCTTTTATTCAGATGCATTTGTGGAGTGTCCCAGCCAACTTAATTTCCCTGGGTGCAATTGACTTTGGGGTAATCGTAGACTCTGCGGTGATTTTGACGGAGAACGTCATGCGTCACTTAGAGGAGGGTGGTAAGCGCCTCAATCAAAGCATCATTCTGGCTACTAGTGAAGTACAGCGCGCCATGATTTACTCAACTGGCATCATTATTGTTGCCTATTCCCCATTGTTTTTTATGGGCGGTGTTGAGGGCATTATCTTCAAGCCAATGGCCTTCACCATGGGCTTTGCTTTGATTGCAGCAATGATTTTGAGTTTAACTTTCTTGCCAGCAATGATTTCTTTAGTGTTTGGCGAGAACATCCATCACAAACCACCATCATTCATCACCAAAATTCTCGAAAGCTACAAACCTTTACTGAGAAAATGGATGGATCGTCCCTTAACAGTTTTCTCTGTAGCGGTCTTTGTTCTTGGTCTGACTTTACTCAGCATGATGCGCTTGGGTACTGCCTTCCTGCCAACCCTTGAAGAGAACAATATTTGGTTGCGCGTCACTTTGCCTAATACTGTAGATCTAGATTACTCGGTCAAGATTGCCAATCAACTCCGCGAGACTTTCTTAAAGCAGCCTGAGATTGATAAGGTTGCGGCGCAGATTGGTCGCCCTGATGACGGCACTGACTCTACAGGCGTGTTCAACCAGGAATATGGACTGTATTTAAAGAGTCCCGATAAGATGCCAAGAGGCTCTTCCAAGAAAGACCTCATTGCCCATCTAGAGAAAGAGTTAAATCAGATTCCGGGCATTACTTATAGCTTCTCGCAATACATTCAAGATAACGTCAATGAGGCCTTATCGGGCGTTAAGGGCGAGAACTCGATCAAGATTTATGGCACCGATCTTGAGGTCCTTGATCAAAAGGCACATGAAGTGATTGATCAACTCAAAAAGGTACGCGGCGTAGAGGATGAGGGCATCCTAAAAGAGCTTGGTCAGCCAACCCTCAATATCCAGATTGATCGTGAGCGTGCAGCTCGTTATGGCATTAATGTGAATGATATTCAGACTGTGGTTGCTAATGCGATCGGTGGTGCAGCCGTAACCAATTTGCTTGAAGATGAAAAGACCTTTGGTATTGCGATTCGCCTAAATGAAGGTAGTCGTAATGACGTTGTAGATATTGGCCATTTATTAGTAGACGCTCCTGACGGGGCTAAGATCCCTTTATCGATGGTAGCTACCGTTCAGTTATCAGATGGCCCATTCTTTATCTATCGTGAGGCGGGTAAGCGCTATATTGCGATTAAATTTAGCGTGCGTAATCGTGATTTGGGTAGCGCTGTAGAGGATGCTCAGATCTTGGTTGAGCAAAACATCACCTTGCCCCCGAATTACTCTATTAGCTGGGATGGGCAGTTCAATCAAATGAAGCAGGCGCAAAAGAAACTGATGTTGATTGTGCCTTTGGCCTTACTGGGTATCTTCTTGTTGCTCGTGAGTGCCTTTGGTAATTTCCGCGACGCCTTTATTGTGATGATCAATGTGCCATTTGCAGCTATTGGTGGCGTTCTTGCTTTGCATCTTGCCGGTGAGACGCTGAGCATCTCGGCATTTTTTGGATTCTTATCGCTCTTTGGCATTGCAATTCAGGATGGCGTGATCTTAATCTCATTTATTAATAAGACGGCAGCAACGGAACATGGCCAGATGAAGGACATCATGGTGGAGGGCGCCTCTTTGCGTGTACGTCCCGTTCTGATGACTGCAGCACTCTCAGGCTTAGGTCTTTTGCCAGCTGCTTTATCGCACTCGATTGGTTCTGAAGCACAGCGTCCGCTAGCTTTGGTGATTGTGGGAGGCATGGTGACAACCACTATCTTGACTCTTTTGGTCTTGCCTGTAATCTATGGCTGGTTCAGAGGACGTGCATTAACACCAGCAAGTAATATTTAAGTTAAGAAAGTAATCAATAGTCATGAGTGAACGTCAACCCCATATTTTGATTTCTAACGATGATGGCTATCTCGCTCCTGGCTTACTCGCCCTAGTGAATGCCGTGCGTCCATTGGGCCGCATTACGGTGATTGCACCTGAGCAAAATCACAGTGGCGCATCTAACTCCTTAACCTTATCTAGACCACTTTCGATTCACCGAGTGGCTGGTGGTGAGCGTGACGGATTTTTCTTTATTAACGGCACGCCCACAGATTGTGTGCACGTGGCGATGACCGGTTTCTTAGATGAAAAGCCCGACCTAGTGATTTCTGGTATCAATCAGGGCGAGAACATGGGTGAAGACGTGCTCTATTCCGGCACAGTGGCCGCAGCGATTGAGGGAGTGATGTTCGGTGTTCCTGGCATTGCTTTCTCACAAATTGATCGCGGCTGGAACCGGATTGAGGATGCTGCTAAAGCTGCACACGATGTAGTTGCACAAATGTTGATTTCAGCGCTCGCTAGAACAGAGGGCACTGCGACTTTGCTCAACGTCAATATCCCAAACCGTCCTTATGCTGATTTATATCGCTGGCGTGTAACACGCTTGGGTAATCGCCATCACTCGCAGCCAGTGGTAGTGCAAGATAGTCCACGCGGCGACAAGATTTACTGGATTGGTGCAGCGGGACACGTTAAAGATAATTCTGAAGGCACAGATTTCCATGCAATTGATGAAGGTTGTATTTCGATTACTCCGATGCAATTAGATTTAAGTCATCACGCACGCTTAGCAGCAATGCGCTCAAGTGGTTGGGATCGCGGTTGAAGGCTCCCACCGAAAGATTCGCGGCCTATCGTCAAGCGCTAGCAGCCAAAGTGCATGCTGGCGGTGTGAAGCACGGTAAAACTTTAGAAGCCATTGCTACCGTTCCGCGCCATGCATTTATTGATGCTGGTTTGCATGTACAAGCTTACGAAGATACAGCGCTTCCGATTGGCCAAGAGCAAACGATTTCTAAACCATCAGTAGTAGCTCGCATGATTGAGTTATTACACAAGCCCAGGCATAAGCTTGGGAAAGTTCTGGAGATTGGAACGGGCTGCGGTTATCAAGCAGCAGTGCTGAGTCTGCTAGCTGATGAGGTTTATTCAATAGAGCGGATTCGACCATTGCATGACATGGCTAGAGCGAAGCTGCGCCCATTTCGGATTAATAATCTGCGCTTGATCTACGGTGATGGCATCTTAGGCTTGCCCCAGGCCGCACCCTTTGACGGGATCATCTTGGCGGCAGCGGGTTTGGGTATCCCGGACGCCTTATTGGATCAATTGGCTATTGGAGGGCGTTTGGTTGCCCCAGTCGCCAAAAATGCAAAAGAGCAGCAACTCATCATGGTTGAAAGAATGAGCTCCCAGCGCTACCAAAGAACTGTCCTGGACGAGGTCTTTTTTGTACCCTTACAATCAGGGGTAATATGAAATCTCAGCCGAATTCAAGACCTACTATGCCTAAAAGCTTTCTCATTGCACTGATGTCTGCAAGTCTGGCGCTGACTATTGGTTGTACTACTCCTCGCACCAAACCTGCTAGCGTCACAGATCGCTCTGGCGGGACCATTGCTAATGAGTCAACGCCACCGGGGTACTACCGAGTTAAAAGAGGAGACACTCTAGCGCGTATTGCTCTTGATCATGGCCAGGCTCCACGGGATGTAGCGCAGTGGAATAAAGCAGAAAACCCAAATTTCAATCCCAATGTGATTGAAATAGGTGATTTGATTTTGATTAAGCCACCAGCAAGTGCTAAAGCTGCTAAGCCAGTTGATAAAAAATCTACTCTAAGCAGTGATAAAGCGGATGCGCCTGCACCAACACCTGAACCTGCTAAGCCAGAAGTAGTAGCGGAGCCTGGCATTCGTTTGTCTTGGCCTGCCAAAGGCAAGGTCACTGGTGAATTTAACGAAACCAATAAAGGCATCGATATTGCTGGCAAGGTTGGCGAGCCAGTATTAGCAGCTTCGGATGGCAAAGTAGTCTACGCTGGCAATAGTTTGCGTGGTTACGGTAATTTAGTCATCGTGAAGCATGACAACACTTATCTCACCGCTTATGCGCACAACAGCAAGCTCTTAGTGAAAGAGGGTGATAGTGTGCGTAAGGGTCAAAAGATTGCTGAGATGGGTGACACTGATACCAATTCCCCTAAGCTCCATTTTGAATTGCGCGTAAACGGTAAGCCAGTCAATCCAACACCTTATCTGCAGTAACGGTTCGGCAAGAGCGTATGGCCACCGTTCTCGTATTTGATATTGAAACTATTCCTGATGTAGCGGGGATACGGCGTCTGGAAGAGTATCCAGATTCCATGAGTGATGCCGAAGTAGCAGCTAAAGCCATGGTTGAGAGGGCGGCTAAAACGGGCAGTGAGTTTCTGCCACTCTTCTTGCAAAAAATTGTGGCCATTTCTTGTGTGATTCGTAGAACCACCAAAGAAGGCGCGCCACAAATTAAGGTGGGCACTTTAGGCACTCCGCAAGATGATGAGAAGGTATTGATTCAGGCTTTCTTTGATCTGATTGAGAAGTACACCCCCCAATTGGTTTCTTGGAACGGTAGCGGCTTTGATCTACCCGTACTGCATTACCGTGCGCTGGCCAATCACATTCAAGCGCCACGCTACTGGGAGATGGGCGAGAGTCAAGAGGCTGATAGTCGTGACTTTAAATGGAATAACTACATCAGTCGTTATCACATGCGTCATCTCGACATGATGGATCTGTTGGCTAAATTCAATGGCAGAGCCAATGCGCCTCTAGATGGCCTGGCAAAACTTTGTGGTTTCCCAGGCAAGATGGGTATGGATGGCAGTCAAGTATGGCCTGCGTATCAGGATGGCAAGATTGACGACATTCGTCGCTATTGCGAGACTGATGTTGTAAATACTTATCTCATGTATTGCCGTTTTCAATTACTGCGTGGCGGTTTCTCTTTAGATGAATATAAGGAAGAAATCGACTTTGTAAAAGCCTATTTAGAGAAAGAGTCCAAAGAGCCTCATGGTGGCCAGTGGCAAGAATATCTCCAAGGTTTTGCAGCGGATGCGTAGAGGCGATAAGCCAGTCAATATCGAAGTGGCTGAGCCAGTAAGAGTTGAAGCCCTCGATTTAGATGCTCAAGGCATTGCCCGCTTGGCACCAAATGAAGCAGAGCTGATTCAAGGTCAAAGCGGTAAAGTCATTTTTATTCAGGGTGCATTGCCTACTGAGTTGGTCACATACACCGTCACTAGTGATAAAGCCCGGTTTAGTAAAGCGAAAGTACGGCAGATCCTCAAGCCTGCGGTATTTAGGGCAGAGCCTAAGTGCGCAGCCTTTGATGTCTGTGGTGGCTGCACCATGCAGCACCTAGATATTCGTGCTCAGGTGGCCATGAAGCAGCGCGTTCTCGAAGATGATCTGCAGCATATTGCTAAGACTAAGCCACAAGAAATTTTGCGACCGATGGGTGGCCCCACCTGGGAATATCGTCACCGTGCACGCTTAAGCGCAGTAAATCGCTCGATTAAAAAAGGCACAGTACTCATTGGCTTTCATGAAGGCAAGAGTAGTTATGTAGCCGATATGCTTGCTTGTGAGATTTTGCCCAAGCATGTATCTGATTTATTGCCAGAGTTACGTAAATTAGTCATGGGCTTATCCATCGTAGATCGCATGCCGCAAATTGAAATTGCAGTAGGTGAGCCAGAAGAGCCCTTTTCTGAGGATCCCAAGAAAGCAAAACCCGTAACGGCATTGGTCTTTCGTATTCTGAATCCATTAACTGCAGATGATGAGCGGCTACTACGTCAATTCGCAGATCAACATCAAGTCTGGATCTGGCTGCAGCCCAAGGGGATTGAGACCGTAGCGCCGTTCTACCCAGAGACCGGCAAGCTTTGCTACCGTCTGCCTGAATTTGAAATCGAGATGCCCTTTAAGCCAGCTGATTTCACGCAAGTCAATCATATGATGAACCGCGCGCTTGTGAGTAGGGCGATTCGTTTATTAGAAGTCAAAACATCTGATCGTGTACTCGATTTATTTTGCGGACTTGGCAACTTCACATTGCCGCTTGCTAGAAAAGCAAACGAAGTGTTGGGCATAGAAGGTTTGGAAACCTTAACGACCCGCGCAAAAGAAAATGCCATACATAACAATTTAGCTGACAAAGCCAGCTTCATGAAAAGCGATTTGTTCGAGGTTACTCCTGAAACGATTGCATCTTGGGGCAAAGCAGAGCGCTGGCTCATGGACCCTCCGCGTGAAGGCGCAATGGAAATTTGTAAATCGCTTGCAGACTTGCATACAGAAAATAGCAATCTTCTTCCAGAGCGCATCGTGTACGTTTCTTGCAATCCCAAGACTTTGGCTAGAGATGTCGAGATTTTGTGCCATCACGCCGGCTATACACTCAGTAGCGCTGGGATCGTGAACATGTTCCCGCACACCTCCCATGTGGAATCAATGGCCGTTTTTGACCGCCCAAAGCCACTCTAATTTCCTGATTTAGAAACTTTTCCCCAATTGTTGGCGCTAATTTAGTGCATGAGGCTAAATCCCGGTGCAATGGCGATTCTTGACAGCTTCCTAGACGGGTAGATTGAAGTTGTGCAGCAATAGATAGCTGCTAACCATGTCATCAAACACTGGGAGTGTGTCATGAGAGCCTCAGATAGTTTTGCGATCATATTCATTTTGATAGCACTATCGTATGCGGTGAGCATGTTTGTAGCGAACTAATCGTTCACAGACAAAAAGCTACGCAATGAAAAAGGCGCCCGCAGGCGCCTTAGAGAACATCACACTAAAAAGTTCTTAGTCTTCTTACTCTTTATTGCCACCAACAATACCCAAGAGAGCGAGTAGGTTGGTAAACACGTTGTAGACATCTAGGTAAATCGCTAGAGTAGCCATGATGTAGTTTGTCTCACCGCCATTGATAACGCGTTGTACGTCAACCAGGATGAAGGCAGAGAAGATGGCAATAGCTAAGACCATTACAGTCAACATCAAAGCAGGTAGTTGCAACCAGATATTAGCCAGCGAAGCAACGATCAGGAGCAGAACACCAACCATCAGCCATTTGCCCATGCCTGCAAAATCACTTTTGCTCACAGTAGCGATGGTCGCCATCACCGCGAAGATAGCTGCTGTGCCACCAAAGGACAACATGATTAGGGTCGCACCATTGCTGTAGCTGTTGAGCGTAAAGCCTACTAAACGGGACATCATGATGCCCATGAAGAAGGTGAAGCCTAACAAGAGCAGAACGCCTACACCAGTCTCTTTGTTCTTCTCAATTGCCCAGAAGAAGCCAAAGGCAACTGCCATGAAGACGATGAAGCCAATAAATGGACTTCCACCAAAGAGATCAAGACCCATCGCAACACCAAGCCAGGCACCAATCACTGTTGGAACCATGGAAAGGGCTAAGAGGGCATAGGTATTGCGTAGTACGCGGTTACGTACCTGAATATTGCTAATTGAGCCGGTTTGGCCAAAGCCGTAAGAGTTGAGATCACTCATATTGACTCCTTCTTTCAAAGTAATTACATGAGCCCATGGAGGGCTGTTGACAGTAAGTATAGACAAAATGCCCCAATTTCAAGCCCCCCAATAAAAGACCTACAAATTCAGGGCTTATGCCCTGTAAATTCAAGGGCTTAGCCCTACAGACATAGGGGTAAATACGGTCAGGCAATGTATAATTTGGGGGTCGCTGAGGTGGGGTGGCTGTTTTAGCCATTCAGACCCTATCCGGCAAATATCTTTGAATTCACTATTGGAGTCTTGCATGGCAATTGAACGCACCCTTTCTATCATCAAACCTGATGCTGTCGCTAAAAACGTCATCGGCAAAATTTATGACCGTTTTGAATCTGCTGGTTTGAAGATTGTTGCTTCCAGAATGGCACACCTCTCACAAGTTGAGGCTGAGCAGTTCTACGGCGTTCATAAAGACCGTCCTTTCTTCAAAGATTTGGTGAACTTCATGATTTCTGGTCCTGTCATGATTCAAGTATTGCAAGGTGAAGGCGCGATTGCTAAGAATCGTGATTTGATGGGCGCTACTGATCCTAAGAAGGCAGAAAAAGGCACAATCCGTGCTGATTTTGCTGACAGCATTGATGCAAATGCCGTTCATGGTTCTGATGCTCCTGAAACAGCTGCTGTGGAAGTTGCTTTCTTCTTCCCTGGCATGAATGTTTTTAATCGTTAATCACTGATTAATCGATTAGCTATTTATTCATAAGTAGGCGCATTGACCTCCCCGCGCGTAAATCTCTTAGATTTTGACGCTGACCAAATGGCAGCGTATGTCGCGGGGTTGAATGAAAAGCCCTTTAGGGCAAAGCAGCTCATGCAGTGGATACACCAACGGGGTATATCCGACATCAATGACATGAGTGATTTAGCAAAAAGCTTTAGAGCAACATTGCTAGACAAAGCGGAAGTGCTCTCTCTTCCCATTATTAAAGATGAACACGCTGCAGACGGTACACGTAAGTGGCTATTGGATGTGGGCGCTGGTAACGCGGTTGAGTCTGTGTTTATTCCTGAAGATGATCGGGGTACCTTATGTATTTCTTCTCAAGCAGGGTGCGCAGTCAATTGCCGTTTTTGCTCAACAGGTCATCAAGGCTTCTCGCGCAATCTCACTTCCGGTGAAATCATTGGACAACTCTGGTTTGCAGAGCACTTATTGCGCAATGATCCAGAAGCTGTCCGTAGAATTGAAAAATATCCAACCCCAGGTTGGGAGCACACTGGTCGCGTCATCTCGAATGTGGTCATGATGGGAATGGGCGAGCCCTTACTCAACTATGACAATGTAGTTTCAGCATTACGTCTCATGCTAGATGACAGAGCCTATGGTTTATCGCGTCGACGTGTCACCGTTTCTACATCAGGTGTAGTGCCAATGATTGATCGACTCGCACAAGATTGTCCAGTTGCGTTGGCAGTGTCATTGCATGCGCCCAATGATCAGTTACGTGATCAGCTGGTACCGCTGAATCAAAAGTATCCATTGCATGAACTACTCGATGCCTGTGAGCGTTACTTGCCATTTGCGCCAAGAGACTTCCTCACTTTTGAATACTGCATGCTGGATGGCGTGAACGATTCCGATATTCAAGCAAAAGAATTGGTGCGCTTACTAAAGAACATTAAGTGCAAAATCAACCTGATTCCATTTAATCCGTTTCCGGAGTCTGGCCTGAAGCGCTCGTCAGCTCAGCGGGTAAACGCTTTTGCTAGCATTCTCTTGGATGCCGGCATGGTGGCGACTGTGCGCAAGACTCGTGGTGATGATATTGCTGCTGCCTGTGGGCAGTTAGCTGGTGATGTTGTTGATCGCACTCGAGTGCGTGAACGTGCAGTCCACGATGCAGACATCATTACAGAATTACCAGAGCAGCCAATCGAATGGCTCAAAAAGTTAAATTAAGGATTAGATCCCTATGAGCTCTAATAATTCATCAGCAAAACTCCCGCTAGGACCATCTCCTAAGCGCGCAACTCGTCAGGCGACAGTTGCCTGGAAAAGTAACATCATTACCGTAGGTGGTGATGCGCCTGTACGCGTGCAATCCATGACCAATACCGATACTGCGGATGCAGTAGGTACGGCAATTCAGATTAAAGAGCTGGCACGCGCTGGTTCAGAGATGGTGCGGATTACTGTCAATACACCAGAAGCTGCAGCAGCCGTTCCCTATATTCGTGAACAACTAGACAAGATGGATATCTTGGTGCCATTGATTGGTGACTTTCATTACAACGGCCATACCTTATTAAACGATTTCCCTGACTGCGCTAAAGCACTCTCGAAGTACCGTATTAATCCTGGCAATGTGGGTAAGGGCGCTAAGCGTGATCCACAGTTTGCACAAATGATTGAAGCAGCTTGCAAATACGACAAGCCAATCCGCATTGGCGTGAACTGGGGCAGTTTGGATCAAGATCTGTTGGCATCCATTATGGATAGCAATGCTGCTTTAGTAGACCCGAAGACTGCACAAGAGGTCATGATTGAGGCTTTGATTCAGTCAGCATTACAGTCAGCAGAAAAAGCGGTTGAGCTGGGTATGAACCCCAATCAAATTTTGTTGTCTTGCAAAGTCAGTAATGTGCAAGACTTAGTTGCTGTCTATCGTGATCTGTCGAATCGTTCTGACTATCCACTGCACTTAGGTTTAACTGAGGCGGGTATGGGTAGCAAGGGTATTGTGTCTTCTACTGCAGCAATGGGTATTTTGTTGCAAGAGGGAATTGGCGATACGATTCGGGTTTCCTTAACGCCTGATCCGGGCGCCCCTCGTGAGAATGAGGTGATTGTTGCTCAAGAGATTTTGCAAACCATGGGCTTGCGTAACTTCACGCCCATGGTGATTGCTTGTCCTGGCTGCGGCAGAACAACCAGTACCACTTTCCAAGAGTTAGCTGCTGATATTCAATCGTATCTTCGTCAACAAATGCCCATCTGGAAGAAAACTCACCCAGGTGTTGAGAACATGAACGTGGCTGTGATGGGTTGTATTGTGAATGGCCCAGGCGAGAGCAAGCACGCCAATATTGGTATTTCTTTACCAGGGACAGGGGAGACACCAGCAGCTCCGGTATTTGTGGATGGCATCAAAGTCAAAACATTGCGTGGTGAAAACATTGCGCAAGATTTTCAGGTCATCGTGGATGAATACGTCAAGCAAAACTATGCTGCAAAAGCGTAATCAAAATAAAAATAAAAATGACTGATCAAAACAAGCCAGACAAAATCCAAAAGACGCAAAAGATCAATGGCGTACGCGGCATGAATGATTTGCTGCCAGCCGATGCTGCGCAGTGGGCTCATCTTGATCATGTACTGCGGGATTTAACTCGTGCTTATGGTTATGAGTTCTTACGAACACCGATTGTTGAAGCAACGGCAGTATTTCAGCGGGGTATTGGTGAGGTGACCGATATTGTTGAAAAGGAAATGTACTCCTTTGAGGATCGCTTAAATGGTGAGCAACTCACTTTGCGTCCCGAGGGTACCGCTGCATTAGTGCGTTCTGTGATTGAAAACAATTTGCTGTACGAAGGACCTAAGCGTCTTTGGTATACCGGCCCAATGTTTCGTCATGAGCGCCCACAGCGTGGTCGCTATCGCCAGTTCCACCAGTTTGGCGTTGAAGCTTTAGGTTTTGCTGGTCCTGACATCGATGCTGAAATTATTCTCATGGGACAACGTCTTTGGGATGAGTTGGGATTAAAAGGTGTGCGCTTGGAGATTAACTCTCTAGGGCAGGCTAATGAGCGTGCAGAGCATCGCGCTGCCCTGGTAGCTTACTTTGAGAAAAATAAATCGCAGCTAGATGAAGACTCACAGCGTCGCCTGATGAGCAATCCTCTACGCATTTTGGATTCTAAAAATCCAGAGATGCAGGCATTGATTGAGGGTGCACCAAGGTTATTAGATTTCTTGGGCGAAGAATCTCTTGCACATTTCAATGCAGTGCAGGCGTTAATTAAAGCGAACAATATTCCTTGCAAGATTAATCCGCGCTTAGTACGTGGCTTGGATTATTACAACCTCACTGTATTTGAGTGGGTCACAGATGAGTTGGGTGCACAAGGTACGATTGCCGGCGGCGGTCGTTACGATCCACTCATTGAGCGTATGGGTGGTAAAGCCGCCCCTGCGTGTGGTTGGGCAATGGGAATGGAGCGTGTTTTAGAGCTCATGAAAGTCTCAGGATCATTGCCAGAGGCGCAATCCCAATGCGATATCTTTGTCTTGCATCAGGGCGGCGAAACCTTAACTGCTGCCATGATCATTGCCGAGCGTCTCCGCAGTGCTGGTATCGATACCATCCTGTTCTGCCCACCAGATGGCCAATCTGCCAGCTTTAAGTCACAAATGAAGAAGGCCGACGCTAGTGGAGCAGCCTTTGCAGTCATCATTGGCCCAGACGAATTAGCCAAGAATGAGGCTCAGATCAAAGACTTGCGAGCTAGTGGCGAGCAAAAGGCCGTCCCTCTCGATGGGGTACTAGAGGCCGTAATTGATGCCTTGGTGGGCGCCTCCGAATAGAATGAGTCTATTGATTGCACTTAATCGCAATAAAACCCTTATTAATTAGCTTGGATTCACATGCCTTTAGATCTAGAAGAACAAGAACAGTTAGACCAACTTAAAGCATTTTGGCAAAAGTATCGTAATTTGATTACTGGTGTTCTGACGGTTGTCTTGTTTGCCTATGCTGCATACAGTGGTTATGGATGGTGGCGTAATAACCAAGCTTTGGAAGCTTCCAAGCTTTACGAAACGATGGTGAGCGCCATTGCCAAGGGCGATAAAGAGCAGACCTTGCGCGCTGCCGATGATTTGCAAAAAGACTTTGCTCGCACACCTTATGCAGCAATGTCGAGTTTGATTGCTGCACGGATTGCATCTGATGCAGGTGATAGTGCAAAGGCCCTCGATTACTTACGTTGGGCTGCTAAGAATGCATCGAATGATGGTTACTTGGCCTTAGCAAAATTACGCCTAGTGGCTCAGCTCATTGAGCAGGGTAGTGAAAAAGATTTCGCTGAAGCTGATCTAGTTCTGAAGGAAAGCCCAATTACGGGCTTTGAAGCTTTATGGCTAGAGCGACGTGGCGACTGGTATTTAGCGCAGAAGAAAAATGCTGATGCTAAAAAAAGCTACGAAGATGCATGGAAAAAATTAGACCAAGCTAAAGAATTCCCAGAAGAAGCGCGCCGTCTCTTGAAGGTGAAGCTCGATGCCGTTGGAGGGGTGACTAAGTGATGACTGTAAAGATCAAGGCTATGAAACGTCTGCTAAGACTTGCTAGCACCACTATCCTTGTGGGTGTAGTTGCGACAGCATTGATTGCGTGTTCTGGCAGTTCTCGCGTCCGCAAGCCTTCTGAGTTAGCAGCGGTGACCAATCAGTTTGACATGCAACAGGTATGGTCAACCAGCGTTGGCTCTTCTGAAGGCTTTAATTTTCATCCAATCGTGGCTGGCGATGCTGTGTATGCAGCTTCACACCGCGGTAACTTGGCAAAGATTGACTTAGCCACAGGCAATAAGGTTTGGGAGGCTTCCGTTCCTGAGCGCTTATCCATTGGCCCTGGATCTGATGGTCGTACTACAGTTGCTGTGAGTACCCGTGGCACCGTCTATGCCTATGACGATACTGGCAAGCAGATTTGGAAAGTCAGTGTTAGCAGTGAAGTCTTGAGTGAGCCTATTGTTGCTGGCGGAGTAGTGATTGTGCGAGCACTTGATAATCGTTTTATCGGTTTGGATGCGCAAACGGGTGTACGTAAGTGGATTTATCAGCGCCAACAATCTGCTTTATCGCTGCGCGTTGGTTACGGCATGCTGGCAATTGGGAATGAAGTGATTGTGACCGGCTTTGCTGGTGGCCGCTTTGGCATGATTGCAATCGCGAATGGCGGTTTAGTTTGGGAAACCCCTGTGTCCTTTCCGAAAGGCTTCTCGGAAATCGAGCGCTTAAATGATGTCACTGCTAAACCCAGTATGGAAGGCGACATTATCTGCGCAGTCTCTTACCAGGGCCGCATTGGCTGTGGTCAGGCGCGTACCGGAAATCTCTTATGGTTTAAAGATTACTCGAGCTATACCGGCACCTCTCAAAGTACTGAGATGGTTTTCTCGGCTAACGAAAAATCCCATGTGACTGCCTTTGCTACTAAAGACGGTACACAAGTTTGGGAAAATACCCAGCTCACATTCCGTGATTTAGGTGAGCCCTTGGCGGTTGGTAAAGTTTTACTCATGGGTGATGCACAGGGTTATGTGCATGCATTCGCACAGGCGAATGGCGAGATGGTCGCGCGTATTCGTCACGACAGTAACAAAATTTCCGCTGCTCCAATTGCGGTAGGCGGACTCATCTTGATTCAATCTCAAGGTGGAAAAATCACGGCGTATAGTCCTAAATGAATCCAGTCATCACTATTGTCGGCCGCCCCAATGTTGGGAAGTCGACACTTTTTAATCGCCTAACCCGTTCGCGCGATGCCCTAGTAGCAGATTTTTCAGGGCTCACAAGGGATCGCCATTACGGCAAAGGTCGTATCGGTGAGCGCGCATTTATTTGTGTCGATACCGGTGGCTTTGAGCCTGTTGCCAAGACCGGCATTGTTGCTGAGATGGCAAAGCAGACTAAGCAAGCTGTAGCCGAATCTGACATTGTGATCTTCTTGGTAGATGGTCGCCTAGGTATGGCACCACAAGATCGCGTTATTGCAGACTTCTTACGCAAGACCGGTCGTCCAATCATTTTGGCGGTCAATAAAACGGAAGGTATGCAGGCCGGTGTTGTCACTGCAGACTTTCATGAACTTGGATTAGGTGAGCCATTTCCAATCTCTTCTGCCCATGGCGACGGTGTTCGCGGATTAATCGATGACGCCTTAGATTCTTTGGGCATTGCTGAGCCTGATGAAGAGGAATTGGCAAACGATCCAAATCGCCCAATGAAAATTGCGGTAGTAGGTCGACCAAACGTTGGTAAATCGACCTTGATTAATAAGTTGATCGGTGAAGAACGGGTGATTGCATTTGACATGCCCGGCACAACCCGTGATGCGATTGAAGTGCCTTTTGAGCGTAATGGCAAACCATATATATTGGTTGATACGGCTGGCCTGCGCCGTCGTGGCAAAGTATTTGAGGCAATTGAGAAGTTCTCAGTGGTTAAAACATTACAAGCGATTGCAGACTGTAATGTGGTGATCCTGATGCTCGATGCGCAGCAAGATATCTCAGAGCAAGATGCGCATATTGCGGGATTTATCGTTGAAGCAGGTCGTGCATTAGTCGTTGCTGTGAACAAGTGGGATGGCATTGATTCCTACGTTAAAGAACGTGCGCGTTTAGAGATTGCGCAAAAATTACGCTTCTTAGATTTTGCAAATGTCCATCCGATCTCAGCGAAAAAAGGAACAGGCCTCAAAGAGTTGTTTAAGGATGTGGACGCTGCCTATGCAGCCGCGATGGCTAAATTGCCAACCCCACGTTTGACTCGCATTCTGCAAGAAGCCATTGAGCATCAACAACCCAAACGGGTTGGCATGGGCCGTCCGAAATTACGTTATGCACACCAAGGGGGCATGAATCCCCCAATCGTGGTTATTCATGGAACATCATTGAGTGGCGTAACCGATAGTTATAAGCGTTACCTGGAAGGGCGCTTTAGAGATGTATTCAAGTTGCGGGGCACCCCTTTAAGGATTCAGATGAACACCGCCAAAAACCCCTATGTGGATGCGGATAAGGGTAAAAAAGGTAAAAAGCGGTAAATTTGGACTTGATTTTTTTATAATTAAGCTCAATATAGAAGGCTCGGTAAGGTTAATTTGTAAAAGTAATATTTCATTAAAAAAAGCAAGACTCCCTAATTAAAAAACCAATAAGGAGCAGTATGAACAACAAAATTCAATTACTTCAGGATCCATTTCTCAATGCCCTGCGTAAAGAGCACATTCCTGTGTCGATCTATCTTGTCAATGGTATTAAGTTGCAAGGCAATATTGAATCCTTTGATCAATATGTCGTACTACTGCGCAACACAGTTACACAGATGGTTTACAAACATGCAATCTCGACGATCGTTCCTGCTCGTGCGATTGATTTCCGCATAGAAGAAGCTAGCCCTGTATAAAACTGGAGTAGATGCGGCACGCGCCGTTCTCGTTGGCGTTGACACGGGACGCGAAGATTTTGCAGACAGCATGGCCGAACTCAGTCTTTTGGCTGATAGTGCTGGTTCTATACCCACAGCTAGTGTGATTGCTCGCAAAGGCAGAACTGATCCTGCTTTATTTATTGGATCCGGTAAAGCCAATGAACTCAAGCGTGTGATGGAAGAGCAGAACGCAGAGTTGGCGATCTTTAATCATCCACTTTCTCCAACACAGCAACGTAACCTAGAGCGTCATCTTGATCGTCATGTGATGGATCGCACGGGTTTAATTTTGGATATCTTTAGTCAAAGAGCGCAAAGTCATATTGGTAAGACGCAAGTAGAGTTAGCGCAAGTGCGCTATCGCATGTCTCGCTTGGTGCGCGCTTGGAGCCACTTAGAGCGTCAACGGGGTGGTATTGGTGTGCGTGGCGGACCAGGCGAAACTCAGATGGAGCTAGATCGCCGGATGCTAGCAACAAAAGCAAAGCGTTTAGAAAACGAACTCGAGAAGCTCCAGCGTCAACAAAGAACCCAGAGGAGGGCGCGTAATCGTAAAGATGTCTTCTCGGTTTCTTTGGTGGGATATACCAACGCTGGTAAGTCGACTTTATTTAATGCCCTTACAAAAGCAGGGACTTATGCAGCCGATCAGCTTTTTGCTACCTTAGATACCACCTCCAGAAAGGTGCATTTAGAGGGGGTGGGCTCAATTGTGGTTTCGGACACCGTGGGATTTATCCGAGATTTGCCTCACCAGCTAGTCGAGGCCTTTAGGGCTACTTTGGATGAAACCATCCATGCCGACCTGATTTTGCATGTAATTGATGCCTGTAGCCCAGTTGCCAGGGAGCAAAAGGCTGAAGTTGAGGCGGTTTTGGAGGAAATTGGGGCTGATGAGATTCCCAGGATTGAGGTAATGAACAAGATAGACCAGATGCCCCAAACCTTTACCCGTGGAGCGGTTTTAGAGCGGGATGGCTTAGGTTTTCCAAGCCAGGTTTTCCTATCGGCCAGGACGGGCGTGGGTCTTGATTTGCTCCGCTCGGCCCTGGCTGAATGCTCTCAAATGACTGATAGAATAAGGGTCGAACACAACCGTGCCAAGAAGCAGTTGGCCCCGGATGAGTTTTTAGAACCATTACCCGAACGACCAGAAACTTCTGAATTTAATTCGATTCCAAACCGAGGCTACTTTTCAAATGATGCGTAAATTTCTAGGCCTCTTTTCGGTCAATGATCCAGGTTGGGGCAACAGTCACAACAGCGGATCTAAAGATGCTAAAGATGGGCAGGGCGGCGATCAAGCTCCAAAAGTAGAGCCGGATACTAATAAGCCAACCGAAACTCCACCAACAAATTCGCCTAATAAGCCATCTGGTCCTCCAGATTTGGACGAACTCTGGCGCGATTTCAATGACCGAATTGCTGGCATATTTGGTGGCAAGAAAAGGCCAGGCGCTGGAACAAGTAAGCCAAGCAATAAGCCAAGTAGCACTGATATTCCCCCGCCATCACAGCGCGGTGGAGGCGGAAATGGTGGCATGAGTGCGCCAAACTTTAATTTCACCAATCCATTTGGTTCCAAAGCTAGCATCCTGATTAGCGCTGCAGCCGTATTCTTCATTTGGGTTTGCAGTGGCTTTTTTATTATTCAAGAAGGCCAAGCTGGCGTCATTCTGACGTTTGGTAAATATGATTACACCGCTAAGCCTGGTATTAACTGGCGTATGCCTTGGCCAATTCAGGCGGAAGAAACAGTCAATCTTTCTGGTGTTCGTTCGGTTGAAGTTGGCCGCCCAGTATTAATTAAGGCCACCAATCAAAAAGATTCTTCTATGCTCACAGAAGATGAGAACATCATCGACGTGCGCTTCGCTGTGCAATATCGCCTCAAAGATCCAACGGATTACCTGTTTAATAATCGCGATCCAGATGCCACAGTAGTGCAAGCGGCTGAAACTGCCGTTCGTGAAATCGTAGCGCGTAGCAAGATGGATACCGTGCTCTACGAAGGGCGTGAAAAGATTGGTATTGATCTGGCGAACTCAATCCAGAAAATTCTCGATAGCTACAAGAGCGGTATTTACGTCACGAGTGTGACGGTACAAAATGTTCAACCACCTGAGCAAGTACAAGCTGCGTTTGATGATGCAGTGAAGGCTGGTCAAGACCAAGAGCGTCTGAAGAGCGAAGGTCAAGCATATGCTAACGACATCATTCCTCGTGCTAAAGGTACTGCAGCTCGCTTGATTCAGGAGGCTGAAGGCTATAAGGCGAGGGTGGTAGCTACTGCAGAAGGTGACGCTACTCGCTTTAAACAAATTTTGGTTGAGTATTCCAAGGCGCCGCAAGTCACACGAGATCGTATGTACATTGATAGCATGCGCGAAATGTATAACAACGTCACTAAGATTTTGGTAGATACCACTAAGAGCAATAGCCTCTTATATTTACCCCTTGATAAGATTGTTGCTCAAGTTAGTGCTGAGAGTGCACAAGCTGCTAGTTCTCAAGTAAACCAATCTGGTATATCAACTCCAACTGGAAGCGTGACAGTAGGTGGTGCAACCGGCATCAACAATCCAGTGCAATCAACAGGAAGCTCCGCTGATAAGCGCGATGGGCTTCGCAGTCGTGATCGGGAGTCTAGACAATGAACGCAAATCGCTTAATTGCTGCAGGCATTGCTTTTATTGCCTTGATGTATGTACTGTCTTCTAGCATCTTTATTGTTGATCAACGTAAATTTGCAGTGGTGTTTTCATTTGGTCAGATCGTTCGCGTCATTGAAGAGCCCGGTTTGCGTATGAAGCTACCCGCGCCATTTGAGAGCGTACGCTTTTTTGATCGTCGCATTTTGACCATTGATAACCCGGAAGCAGAGCGCTTTATTACTGCTGAGAAGAAGAATCTCTTGGTGGATTCTTATGTGAAATGGCGCATTGTTGATCCTCGCAAGTTCTTCATCAGCTTTAAGGGTGATGAGCGCTTGGCGCAAGATCGTCTGACGCAATTAGTGCGCTCTGCTTTGAATGAAGAGTTCACCAAGCGAACTGTCCGTGAGTTGATTTCGGATCAGCGCGAAGAGGTGATGCAAGGTATTCGTAAAAAAGTAGCTGATGATGCCGCTGATATTGGGGTAGAGATTGTGGATGTGCGTCTGAAGCGCGTTGATCTCTTGGCTGAGATCAGTGATTCTGTATATCGCCGCATGGAAGCGGAGCGCAAACGGGTAGCCAATGAATTGCGCTCAACCGGTGCTGCTGAGTCTGACAAGATTCGTGCAAATGCAGAGCGTCAACGCGATACGATTTTGGCTGAAGCTTATCGTGATGCACAAAAGATTAAAGGCGCAGGGGATGCTAAGGCAACTGCTTTATATGCAGAGGCATTTGGTCGTGATGCTCAGTTTGCTCAGTTCTATCAAAGCTTAGAAGCCTACCGTAGCTCTTTCAAGGATAAGAAAGACATCATGGTGGTTGAGCCTAATGGCGAGTTCTTTAAGTTCCTGCACAAAAAATAAGAAAGTAAATTCTCCAGATCATGAATCGTTGGTTGCTTCCTGAAGATATTGCAGACGTTTTGCCAGCACAGGCACGCAAGGTGGAGACTTTGCGCCGTGCGATCTTAGATCTCTATGAGTCTTATGGATATGAGTTAGTTGCCCCTCCTATTTTGGAGTTCTTAGACTCCTTATTGACTGGCACTGGTTCAGACCTCAATCTTCAAACCTTTAAGTTAGTAGATCAGATGTCAGGCCGCACCTTAGGTTTGCGCGCTGACATTACCCCCCAAGTGGCTCGCATTGATGCGCACTTATTAAATCGCGCTGGCGTTACCCGTCTTTGTTATGCCGGATCTGTCGCGCATGCTCGTACACCAGTTGGAAGCTCTGCCCGTGAAGATTTGCAGTTGGGCGCAGAAATTTATGGCTGCGCAACTTGGGAGGCTGATTTTGAGGCAATCACTTTGCTCCTTAAAACCCTCTCGATTGCAGGCTTGGATAAGGTGTATCTCGATTTATCTCATGCTGGCATCTTGACTGGTATCTTGGCAGACCAGAAGTTAGATAAAGAGGCGATTGAGGCTTTGTATGGTTTATTGCAAAGTAAGGATCGTCCACGTCTGAGTAAGTGGGCTGCCTGTTTGCCAACAAAAACAACTGAAGCACTGATGGCTCTGACTGAACTCAATGGTCCTTGCGCTGAAGTATTGGCAAATGCAAAAAAAGCATTGCCTAAGCATGTTGCTATCGATCAAGCATTGGCCGATCTCGAGCGTTTAGTTGCTGCAGTGAGTGCATCCAGTGGATTGGAGATCAGTATTGATTTAGCGGATCTACGTGGTTATCAATATCACAGTGGTGTGATGTTTGCTGCTTATGTAGATAAGCTGCCACAACCCATTGCTAGGGGCGGGCGCTACGACCATGTAGGCCAGGCTTTTGGCCGCTCCCGGCCTGCTACTGGATTCTCATTGGATCTTTTGACTTTAGTCAACCTGTCGCCACTCAAAGCGCGCAAGTTGGCGATAGTTGCACCTTGGCTTGAAGACGCTGCTTTGAGTAAAGCGATTGCCGCCTTACGTGATTCTGGCGAAGTGGTGATTCAGGTCATGGCAGGAGAAAAAGTAGATGCCGCCGAATATGAATGTGACCGAGAGCTAGTAAAGCAGGGCAGCTCTTGGGAAGTAAAGAAAAAGTAAACAGTTAACCTATTTTGTAATTATCTTTTTGGATTTCAATATGTCTTCAAAGCAGCAAGCTAAAGGTCGTAACGTAGTTGTCATTGGCACCCAATGGGGTGATGAAGGCAAAGGTAAAGTAGTTGATTGGTTAACTGATCATGCAAAAGCAGTAGTGCGCTTTCAGGGCGGACATAATGCGGGTCACACCCTCATTGTTGGCGACAAGAAAACGATTCTTCGCCTGATCCCATCCGGAATCATGCATAAGGATGTGATCTGCTATATCGGTAACGGCGTGGTGTTATCCCCTGAAGCCCTTTTTAAGGAAATTGGCGAACTTGAGGCTGCTGGCTTAGATGTTCAATCCCGCCTGAAAATTTCTGAGGCGACTACTTTGATCCTGCCGTATCACGTTGCGATTGATCATGCGCGTGAGAAAAAACGCGGCGAAGCAAAGATTGGTACCACTGGCCGCGGCATTGGGCCAGCGTATGAAGATAAAGTAGCGCGTCGTGCACTGCGCGTTCAAGATTTATTTTATCCAGAGAAGTTTGCTGAGCAGTTGCGTGAGAACTTGGAATATCACAATTTCATGCTCACGAATTACTATGGTGCTGAGCCCGTAAATTACGAAAAGACATTGGCAGAAGCCATGTCTTACGCAGAGCGCATTAAACCAATGGTAGTGGATGTCTCTAGTGCGCTCTACGCTGCTGAGCAAGCTGGTCAAAATCTCTTGTTTGAAGGTGCGCAAGGTACATTGCTCGACATCGATCACGGCACCTACCCCTATGTCACCTCCAGCAACTGTGTAGCAGGTAATGCTGCCGCTGGTTCAGGCGTTGGCCCAGATTCTTTGCAGTACATCTTGGGTATTACAAAGGCTTATTGCACCCGTGTTGGTGCTGGCCCATTCCCAAGTGAACTCTACGATCATGACAATCCAGCTAGGCAAGACCCCGCTGGTATACGTTTAGCCGAAGTTGGCAAAGAATTTGGTTCAGTAACTGGTCGCCCACGCCGCACAGGTTGGTTGGATGCTGCGGCTTTGAAGCGCTCGATTCAGATTAATGGACTTTCTGGTTTGTGCATCACTAAGCTAGATGTACTCGACGGCTTTGAAACGATTCGCTTATGCGTCGGCTATCACTTAGATGGCAAAAAGCTTGATGTATTGCCACGCGGCGCTGAGACAGTTGCTCGTTGCGAACCAATTTATGAAGATTTCCCAGGCTGGAAGGGCACCACCTTCGGCATTCGGGAGTGGGACAAGCTTCCAATCGAAGCTCAGCACTTTTTGCGCCGTATTGAGGAAGTGGCTGGCAAACCCATAGCGATGGTTTCTACAGGCCCAGAACGCGATGAGACTATCTTGTTACAACACCCTTTCGAGGGTTAATAAACATAACTGATTCAACCCATTTTTAACTTTTGTATAAGAAATAAATAACATGACTGCACGCACTACCTGTAATAGCCTTCAAGTAGCAACACCTCTTTATCGTTTTATTGAAGACAAGGTCCTTCCAGGAACTGGCATCAAGAGCGCTGACTTTTGGAAAGGCTTTGATGACATTGTTAAGGACTTAACGCCAAAAAATGAAGCTCTACTGGCAAAACGTGATCGCTTGCAACTGGCTTTGGATAACTGGCATAAAGCCAATCCAGGCCCAATCAAGGATATGCCTGCTTACCGCAAGTACTTGAAAGAAATTGGTTATATCGATGATGTGCCAACTAAGATATCCGCTACTACTCAGAATGTAGATGATGAGCTTGCTCTCCAAGCCGGACCTCAGCTAGTTGTTCCTGTATTAAATGCACGCTATGCCTTAAATGCTGCTAACGCTCGTTGGGGCTCTTTGTATGATGCTTTGTATGGCACAGACGTGATCTCTGAAGCAGATGGCGCTACTAAGGATGGTGCTTACAACCCTATTCGAGGAGCTAAGGTGGTTGCCTATGCGCGCCAGTTTTTAGATGAGTCCGCTCCTTTAGCTGGCGCTTTATATGGCGATGTAGTGGCATACAGCGTCGTAGATAAAAAGCTGTCCGTGAAATTAAAAGGCGGCAGTACTACTGGCTTAGTGGATGAAAAGCAGTTTGTTGGCTATCAAGGCGATGCTTCTGCACCATCATCTGTTTTGTTGCGCAATCACGGCATTCATATTGATATTCAAATTGATAAGACTAAAACGATTGGCGCTGCTGATTCAGCAGGAGTAAATGACGTAGTCCTTGAAGCTGCGCTCTCAACGATTTTGGACTTAGAAGATTCGGTAGCGGTTGTTGATGGTGATGACAAGGTCCTTGCCTATGAGAACTGGTTGGGCATTCTGAAGGGTACTTTGGTTGAAGAAGTGAGTAAGGGCGGTAAGACTTTTACTCGTACGCTCAATCCAGATCGCAAATACACTGCAGGCATTGGCGCTGTTAATGCTAAAGATGGCGTTGTCACATTGCATGGCCGATCACTCCTGTTTCTGCGTAACGTTGGCCACTTGATGACTAACCCAGCCATTATTACTGGCGAAGGTAAGGAAATCTACGAAGGCATCTTAGATGCAGTGGTAACTGTTTTGATTGCTTTGTATGACATCAATCGTCCAGCGACTCAAGCGATTGGCAATACCCGTAAAGGCTCTGTCTATATTGTTAAGCCAAAAATGCACAGCGCCGAAGAAGTGGCATTTGCAAGCGAGCTCTTTGGACGCGTTGAGAAATTACTGGGTTTGCCTGAGAACACAGTCAAACTGGGCATCATGGATGAAGAACGCCGTATGAGCGTCAATATTAAAGCTGCGATTGCTGCAGCTGGGGCTCGTGTTGCCTTTATTAATACCGGATTCTTAGACCGTACTGGCGATGAAATGCATACCGGAATGTATGGCGGTGCCATGGTTCGTAAAGGCAGAATGAAGATCGCTAAATGGTTCGGAGCCTATGAGCGCCGTAACGTTTTAGCAGGATTGGATTGTGGCCTACGTGGTCGTGCACAGATTGGTAAGGGCATGTGGCCTGCGCCTGATCTCATGAAAGAAATGGTTGAGCAAAAAGGCGCGCACCCTTTAGCCGGAGCCAATACCGCTTGGGTACCATCGCCTACTGCTGCCACCTTGCATGCAATGCACTATCACCAGGTTGATGTTGCAAAGATCCAAGCGGATATGGAGATATTAGATACTGCAGCTGAGTATGAGGCTTTAACTGATGAGCTCTTAACAGTACCAATTGCGCTATATCCAGATTGGACTAAAGAGGAGATTCGCGAAGCCCTCAACAATAATTGCCAAGGTATTTTGGGCTACGTGGTTCGCTGGATCGACCAGGGTGTTGGTTGCTCTAAGGTACCTGATATTTATAACGTCGGTTTAATGGAAGATCGTGCAACATTGCGTATTTCCAGTCAGCATATTGCCAACTGGTTGCTGCATAAATATGTGACTAAAGCGGAAGTGAATGAAGCCCTACAACGTATGGCCACTATTGTTGATACACAAAACGCCGGTGACCCTCTTTATAAGCCAATGATGCCAAACTATGAAGATTCATATGCCTATCAAGCTGCAAGCGATCTGATCTTTAAGGGTCTTGAGCAGCCAAACGGGTATACAGAACCATTACTGCATGCTTGGCGTTTGAAGGTAAAGCAGGCGCAAGCAAAGTAATCTGATGTGAGACTCACCTTAGAATGGATTTGTCGTAAGGCAAATCCATTTTTTTATTTAGCGCATCCACATGTTTAGTTTTCTAAATCCATTCTCCAAATCTCGGCAGACCTTCCCATTGCAGATCAATGATGGTGGCAGGGAGAAGGCTGGTTTTAAGGGTGGGGCAGGTGACTGCGTTGTCAGATCCATTGCAATTGCCGCCAAGCTTCCCTATCTGCAGGTATATGAGGACCTCAGAAGTGCCAACCAACACTATGCCGAGCTTAAGAACGATCGCTTGGCTAGGCGTCTCAATAGCAAGGGTTCTTCACCTCGTAACGGCAACCATCGCAATGTCTTTCATGATTACATCCTAGGTCTTGGATTTGAATGGGTTCCAACCATGAGGGTGGGGGCGGGTTGTCAAGTCCACCTGAGGCCCAATGAACTTCCAGATGGAATATTAATTGTGAAGGTTTCTAAGCACTTAACTGCAATAGTTGATGGGGTTATTCAAGATACACACAATCCATCCAGAGGTGGAAATCGTTGTGTTTATGGCTATTACATTAAGAAATAGGCCCAAAAAGACCCAAAAAGACCAATAAAAAAGCCCCAGAGCAGTACTCGAGGGCTTTTGCCAATAATTGGCGAAAAACAGCTAAATTTAGCGATAAATCAGCAAAAAATTACCAATTTCCGCTGATCTTATGACTTTTCTGTTCCATCATCTTGGCTTCCGCCCATGCTGCTGAAATCAGGGCAAAAAAGTCCCTGATTGCCAATAGGGGCTTAAAACCAAAGCTGGAGCTTTGTGAAAAACTAAATGAGTTTGAATGTGCCATTTGAAGTCTCCTTAAGGGTATACCCTAATGATACTCCTAATCTCATAATAATGTTGCGAGGCAGCAAAAAAACTTCATTAGAGCTTCGTTACGTGGTTCTTGAGCTTCCAGGTTTCACGGTAGGTATTGGTCATCCCGATCATGATGGAGGTGGTCCAGGCCAAGGAGAAAAGACCGCTAAAGGAGATGAAAAAAGCCAAACTTTTCCAGCCATTAGGCAGGATATCCTCAACAAACCCAAGGGTGGTGTAGCAACTTCCTGCAAACAGGATTGCCTCAACACCATCTTTCAGGAGATTGGCTTGATAGATGAAAGCTGCCCAAAGTAGCACTTCTGCAATATGAATCAGGGCGATAAAAGAAAATGAGAAGTAGAAGTGCAGAAAGACCCAGTGGTACTCTTGATTGGCAAGATTGGCGGCAGTCATTCTTTCAAAGCGCATCAAGACCCAATTGATTGAGGTTCCATGGAATATCAAAATCAAAATCATGCCAGCCACCCCTAACAGGATGTCCTGAAAAAGCGCTAAGTAGGTAAATTGGTAGGTTTCTGGTGGCATCGTCAGATGGATAATGGCATACGGCACCATTCAAGTAAAGTATTCAGAAAATACAAGGAGATCCCATGATTCAATTTAAAAGACCCGATGGTAGTTTGGTTGAGGGCTATTTAGCAGAGCCTGCAGATCAATCCAATGCTCCAGGAGTTGTGGTTATTCAAGAGTGGTGGGGTCTGGATGATGAGGTCAAGTCAGTAGCGGATCGTTTAGCTAAAGCAGGTTACCGCGCCTTAGTGCCTGATCTCTATCGTGGCAAGCTAGCACTCGAAGCAAATGAGGCCGAGCACTTGATGAATGGGTTGAACTTTGGTGACGCTGCTACCCAAGATATTCGTGGTGCAGTTCAATATTTAAAAGCAACAGGTAGCCAGAAGGTTGCTGTTACTGGATTTTGCATGGGCGGAGCTTTAACTATTCTCTCGGCGTGTAATGTTCCTGAGCTCGATGGCACAGTGGTTTGGTATGGGTATCCTCCATTGGAGTATGTTGATGCAGCAGCTATTCAGAAACCAATGATGGCTCATTGGTCAATGCACGATGAATTCTTTTCGATTGCGGGCGTAGACCAGCTAGAAGAGAAATTGAAACAGGCTGGTGCCAGCTATGACTTTCATCGCTACGATACTAAACATGCTTTTGCTAATCCGAAGTCGGCTATGCGCGGCATGCCTCCTTTGGAGTACAACGCCGAGGCTGCTAAGCTGGCCTGGGAGCGAACTATGGAGTTCTTTAAAAAGAACTTAGCCTAACTATCTCACTAGAATTCACTATGCATTTGTTCTCCGAAAATCTCGCTGTAGAAATCGCCTCTTACTACCGCAATCTCGCCTTAGGGCATGGGGTGGTGCCAAAGGTATTTACCTTGGTAAATGGGGAAGGGGATCAATTTCTATTCTTTATTGATGATCTAGGAATGGAGAAGGAAGAAGAGGATCAGTTCTTGGCATATATCGTCAAAGAGCATGATGCCGTTTCCTATGCGCGCGGCACTCTAGTGATTGTTGAAAAGAATCAGCAATACATCGAGTTTGCAGTTGTAGATCGTGATGATGAGGAGGCAATTGTTTGCTCCGCAGAGTTAACGCGAGATATGGATGACAAGCCCATTGCGCTTACAGAGTTTGAAAAAACCTTAGTAAAGAAGAGCTCGATTGTTTTTGGAAAACTCTTTGAGCCAGTCAGCCTATCAGAAGCAAAGATAGAAGACTTTGAAAGTCTTTGGGATGAGATGAAACCCAAGATTTTGCATCGCTCCATGGGAATCTAGCTTAAGCAATGACGCCAGTTGGTTGGCATGCTGGTCTTGCAATCGGTTAATTTGACCCCATATAAGGGGTAGAAGTATTCAAGGAGGTGTTTGGTGCCCAGGAAGGGACTCGAACCCCCACAACCTTACGATCGCCAGCACCTGAAGCTGGTGCGTCTACCAATTTCGCCACCTGGGCATGCCTCTATTATAGGGGGATGGTTACTCCAAGGGCTTTTCTAAGCCAATTTGGCTTTTTCCCTGCAGACTCAATGGTTTGATACAGTAGGCTTATTCATAACAAAAATAGATATCAATAGATAGATAGCAAGGGCATGTATTGCCGAAGGAATTAAATGCGTAAAGCAAAAGACTTGGTGCCACGTGAGGCTGACCGTTTAGGAACAGTCCAAGGCCACCGAGATGGATTTGGATTTGTAATCCCCGATGATGGTGGTGAAGATATTTTTCTCTCTGAACGAGAGATGTCGCGCGTCATGCACGGTGATAGAGTCAATGTTAGGGTCTTAGGAACCGATCGACGCGGTCGCCCCGAAGGGCAGATTGTTGAAGTTGTTCTACATGCAAATAAAGTGGTCATTGGCAGATTGCTCAATGAGAACGGCGTCTTAATTGTTGCGCCTGAAGATAATCGGATTGGCCATGACATCTTGATTCCGCCAAAAGGACAAGGTCAAGCAAAATTAGGTCAAGTAGTGAGTGTTGAGATTATTGACTATCCCGATAGCTATCGCCAAGCTGTGGGGCGCGTCGTAGAGGTCTTGGGTGAGATTGACGATCCCGGTATGGAGATCGAAATCGCCGTACGGAAGTACGGTGTACCCCATGAGTTCTCAGCCGCTGCCATGAAAGAGGCTGCAGCATTACCAGATTCTGTACAACAAGAAGATTTAGAGGGTCGCGTTGATTTACGCGATATCCCTTTGGTCACCATTGATGGTGCTGATGCCAGAGACTTTGATGATGCGGTGTATTGCGAGCCCATCATGTACGGTAAAACCAAAGCTTGGCGTTTAATTGTGGGCATTGCCGATGTCTCGCATTACGTTAAACCAGGTCATCCATTGGATGATGAAGGTTTGCTGCGTGCTACTTCGGTCTATTTTCCAAGACGCGTCATTCCGATGCTTCCAGAGAAGATCTCGAATGGCCTGTGTTCCCTCAATCCAGGAGTAGACCGCCTCTGTATGGTCTGTGACTCTGTAGTAGACAACAACGGCATTGTGTTGGCTTATCAGTTCTATCCAGCAGTGATGCATTCTGCTCAGCGTTTTACTTATGACACGGTTTGGGAGATCCTATCTAATAGTAAGGGACCTGAAGCTGTGCGATTTGCTCAGTTCAGCCCATTGCTGGGTAATCTGTACTCTCTTTATAAGATTCTCTTGGCGGCACGTGAGAAGCGGGGCGCCATTGAGTTTGAAACGACTGAGACTCAAATCATCAGTAATGAGCTTGGGAAGATCTTGCGCATTGAGCCGCGCTTGCGCAATGATGCACATCGCTTAATTGAAGAGTGCATGTTGACGGCAAACGTTTGTGCTGCTGACTTTATTGATAAAAATAAACACTTAAGCCTATACCGTGTTCACGGAGAGCCCTCTGAAGAAAAGTTGGTGACCTTACGTCAAGTGCTGAGAACTTCAGGTCTTTCATTGGGCGGTGGTGAAAAACCAAAGCCACGTGATTTCGCAAAATTGATGCGCGAGATCAAAGATCGCCCTGACGCCAATATGTTGCAGTCCGTAGTATTGCGCTCTATGCAACAGGCGATGTACCAGCCGGATAATGAAGGCCACTTTGGCTTAGCTTATCCAGCGTACTCGCATTTCACAAGCCCAATTCGCAGGTATCCAGATCTACTGACGCATCGCGTCATTAAGTCGATTCTGCAGAAAAAGCCATACGCTCCTGTATTGCCAGCTACTGTTCCGCTCAATCTCACGCTGCCGCGCAAGGGTAAAGGGCGTGAGAATGCAGTCAACGCCAAGAAATCCCACAGTGATGCCAAAGCCGGTGCTGCTAAAGGTGCTAAAACACCAAAAGGGGTAAACGCTGCTTTGCCAATCTGGGGTCAATTAGGTGTTCACTGCTCTTCCAATGAGCGCCGCGCAGATGAGGCATCACGTGATGTTGAGGCATGGCTTAAGTGCTATTACATGCGTGACCATTTGGGTCAAGAATATGCAGGCACAGTAACCAGTGTTGCTAACTTTGGATTATTTATTCAGCTCGAGAACCTCTTTGTTGAAGGCATGGTTCACGTGACTGAGTTAGGTGGCGATTACTTCCAGTATGACGAGGCTCGTCAAGAATTGCGGGGAGAGAGAACTGGAATTCGTTATCGCTTAGGCGATCGTTTGCATGTTCTGGTAAGTCGTGTTGATCTAGATGCCCGCAAGATTGAATTTAGTCTTGTGAAGTCGATGGGCGCAGAAGCTGGCGGTGTCTCTAGTCGTCGTCAACTGCTCTTGGCTACTGATACTGGCAGGCCTAACAAAAAGGCAGCCTCCAAGAAGAGCCGTCCTGCAAGCAAGGTTCCACAAAAGCCTAGCGGAATCAATGTGAATGCTGCTAAGTCTGCAGGTAATTTGAATGCCAACCAATCCAAGAGCAAAGCGGGTCGCAAGAATGGCAAATCGAAACCTGGAAGATCTGTTGGTAAACCAGCTGGTAGCAAGCCACCGGTGCGAAGCACCAATGCTCGCCGTAAATAAAGAGTAAATAAAACAATGAAACAAATATTAGTTGGCTTTCATGCGGTTCAAGCGCGCTTACGCGTTGATCCTGATAGCTTGAAAGCGGTTTACTTTGATCCTAGTCGTCGCGATAGACGAATGGGTGATTTTTTAAAGCAAGCTGAAGAGATGTTGGGTGAACGCTTGCATGCTGCGGATGCGGAGCGTTTACATAAACTGACTGGTCATGATCGTCACCAAGGTGTTGTTGCCTTAGCTGAAAAAATGACTGTGGCTCGCACCATTACGGAAGTGGTAGAAGATGCTGAGAGTGCCCAGAAGAAACCATTATTCCTAGTGTTGGATGGCGTGACTGATCCACACAACTTCGGTGCCTGCTTACGGGTTGCAGATGGTGCAGGAGTTGATGCAGTAGTCATACCAAAAGATCGTTCGGCATCTATTAATGCAACCGTCAGCAAGGTATCGAGCGGCGCATCTGAAGTTATGCCCGTGATTACAGTAACTAACCTTGTACGCAGCATGAAAGAGATGCAAGAGGCTGGTGTCTGGCTAGTGGGCACTGATGATGAAGCTGAGAAGTCAATCTATGATCTTGACCTTACGGGTCCGATCGCAATAGTGATGGGTGCTGAGGGTGAGGGCATGCGTCGCCTTACTCGTGAGACCTGTGATGAGCTTGTACGCATCCCAATGCAAGGTGTAGTGTCTAGTTTGAATGTGTCTGTAGCAAGTGGCGTATGCCTGTATGAGGCATTAAGACAGCGCCTAGCCAAAGCAACTAAAAGTCTTACTTAGCGAGTAAGGCTTCTAGTTTTTCTGTATCAATACAGAAGTTACGAATACCCTCAGCCAATTTCTCAGTTGCCATCGCATCATTATTAAGCTGTAGACGGAAGCTAGACTCATCTAGCTTCAGTGGGGACAGTTTTTCTGCGTGAGCGCTAGCTCCATCTAGCTTTTTGCAGACTGGTGCAGTGCTGCTTTGCAGTTCTGCTAAAAGCTCTGGGCTGATTGTCAGTAAGTCACAGCCAGCAAGTTCAAGGATCTGACTGGTATTGCGAAAGCTCGCACCCATAATCTCGGTAGTAATACCAAAGTGTTTGTAATACGTAAAAATTGTCTTAACTGAAGTCACGCCAGGGTCGTTAGCACCACCATGGCTAGCATCATTCCAGTTAGCCCCCAGCTTAGCCTTGTTCCAGTCGGTAATGCGTCCCACAAATGGCGAGATCAACTTTGCATTTGCTGCGCCACAAGCTGCAGCCTGTACCAAAGAGAAAAGCAGGGTCATATTGCAATGAATACCAGCTGCTTCTAGTTCTTTTGCAGCAGCAATACCTTCCCAGGTGCCAGCAAGCTTAATCAAGATTCGCTTACGATCAATCCCATGTGATTCATATAAGGAAATAATATGCTTTGCCTTGGCAACTGTTGCCTTGGTATCGAAAGAGAGTCGAGCATCGACTTCAGTAGAAACACGTCCTGGAACAATTTTCAGAATCTCTAAACCAAACGCCACCAAGATATAGTCAACCAAGTCGGTAGAACTCATACCAGGATGAGCATCTTTCACTGATTGCACCAGGGCTTGGTAATTGCTCTGCTGTGCCGCCTTCAGAATGAGCGAAGGATTTGTGGTTGCATCCTGCGGTTGAAATACTTGCATGCGCTCAAAGTCACCGGTATCGGCAACGACCGTTGTGAGCTTTTTGAGTTGCTCTAGTTGGTTTAGGGCTGAAGAGGTGCTATTCATGGCTAGATTGGTCTAAATAAAGGGTCTGCTTGATTGGATATCTTGTGATTATCATATGATAGATGCATTAACTACTCTGTTCCAGTAAAGGCGTTTGGCAGGCTTATGAACCAAGATCAACTTAAACAAATGGTAGGTGAGGCAGCTCGCGATGAAGTCTTAAAGCTGCCAGCAGGGCAAATTTTAGGCATTGGAACAGGCTCGACTGCTAATTGCTTCATCGATGCCTTAGCTCCACATAAAGATCATTTTGCAGGAACGGTTTCGAGCTCTAACGCAACAACAGAGCGTTTACTGAAACATGGCTTTCAGGTTTTAGATCCCAATGATGTAGCCAGCTTACCTGCTTATGTCGATGGTGCAGATGAAATTGATCCAGCGGGCCATATGATTAAAGGTGGCGGCGGGGCGCTTACGCGAGAAAAAATTATCGCCTCAATGGCTCAGCAATTTATCTGCATTTGCGATTCCTCTAAACAAGTGCCAGTCCTAGGTAACTTTGCACTTCCAGTAGAAATCATTCCATTAGCAAAAGGTGCAGTCAGTAGGGAGTTAGAGAAATTCGGCGGTGAGGTCACACTACGGTTGGCTAAAAATACCCGTGCAGATTTAAATCAAACCCCAAGCGAGCCCTTTGTGACTGATAACGGAGGGTGGATATTGGATGTCGCAGGCTTAAAGATTACAGATCCGCTCAAGATGGAAGCCCAAATCAATCAGATTGCTGGCGTGATCACGGTAGGCTTATTTGCAAAAGAGAAGGCCAACATCTTATTGGTCAGTAACGCTTCTGGCGTTAGTCGCATTCCACTCTAGTTAGCAAAAGGAAATAAAAAACCCGACGGGGCTTCCCCATCGGGTTGTTTGCCATGGATTGCATGGCGCAGGCGCTCGGAAGAGATTTAGTTCCTTAGCCTATGAGCATATAGATATGCTCATTTCTGAGTGGCTTTCGCCAATGTAGTAGGACACAAAATCTGTCTCACCACGATTACATCCTATGCCTGCAAATTTAGACTGTCAACAGTTGGAAACCAGTTTTAAGAATTTATTTATGCTGTCCCGCAGCAAGCAACAAGGGGCTATTTATTCTGCCGGTGGAACGTAGCCTTGCGCCATATCTGCACCACCTTCAAAGAAGTATTTTTCAACTTGCTTCAGAAGATACTGGCGAGCACGGGGGTCCGCCATATTGAGGCGATTCTCATTAATCAACATGGTTTGATGCTTTAACCATGCCGCCCAAGCTTCTTTAGATACTTGATTCCAAATCTTTTTTCCAAGCTCGCCAGGAAGCGGAGCGAAATCCATTCCTTCAGACTCTTTATTGAGCTTGATACATTGAACCATGCGTGCCATCTGTAATGCCTTTCTTAAATCTTTATAGATCTTTAGTTAAAACCATGGACTTACGGTCCCAGTTATAAATTTGTTTTCTTTCTTCAGGCAAGTCATCAACCGTTGCCCGCTTAAAGCCGCGCTTTAGGAACCAATGCTCTGTTCTGGTAGTGAGAACAAATAATTTTTTAATGCCTTCTTGCTTAGCACGCATTTCAACACGCTTGAGAAGGCGCTCTCCATCCCCTGATCCTTGCACATCTGGATCAACTGCAAGGCATGCAAGCTCACCAACGCCATTCGGGAATGGGAAGAGGGCAGCGCAGCCGAAGAGCACACGGTCATGTTCAATGACGGAGAAGCGCTGAATATCGCGCTCAATCACATCTTGACCACGAGCCGCCAAAATACCTTCTTCTTCTAGTGGCATCGTCAACTGCAAAATACCACCCACATCATCTTGATTGGCTTCACGTAAGTTTTCAATATCGGAAGAGGCGAGCATCATGCCAATGCCGTCATGGGTAAATAGCTCTTCTAATAAAGCACCATCTTGATTGCACGGTAAGAAGTGAACACGGCTCACGCCTGCTCTGATAGCTCTACCAGAGATATTGAGAAGACTCCTCATGCCGAGATCTAGCTCTTTGTTCTCTGTCATATAGTCTTGCAACTGAGGCAAAGATAATTCTGTAATCAGATCACCTTCTGCATCGTGTAGACCTGCATAAGGGCTCAAGAAGATCAACTTATCAGCCTTCAGGGCAGCAGCAGTGGAAGCAGCTACATCCTCATAGGCGAGATTAAATGCCTGTCCAGTAGGAGAGAAGCCTAAGGGTGAGAGCAAGACAATCTTGTTGCTATCTAAAGACTGCGTAATAGAGGTGGAGTCCACCTTACGCACTAAACCGGTGTGGATGTAATCGGTGCCTTCAACAACGCCTACTGGCATTGCAGTAATAAAGTTTCCGGAGATCACAGAGATGCGTGACCCTGCCATTGGTGTGTTTGGTAAACCACGGCTAAAGGCAGCCTCGATATCAAGACGCAATTCACCAGCAGCTTCTTTGACACATTCGAGGGCAGCAGCATCAGTAATCCGATAGCTGTGCATTGCACTCTTACCAAATTTACTTTTGATCTTGCGTAAGGTGAGCTGCTCTTCAATCTGCGGACGAATGCCGTGTACTAAAACAATGCGCATACCCATGGCATGCAACATCGCAATATCCTCAATCAGATTCTCAAGACCAATTTCCTGGACGAGCTCACCAGCAAAAGCAATGACAAAGGTCTTTTCACGGAAGCTATGAATGTAGGGCGCAACATCGCGTAACCACCCTACAAAAGGGAAGTTGGAGGTAGATTCTTCGGCGTTTGAGGCCTGGTTCGGTGCATTTGTTGGCATAGTGAGAAAATTATAGGGTGCAAGAGCCCATAAACCAACAAAAACCCAAAGCAATGCCAAAGCCTGTGCCTGCTTCCAACACCTCGCGCAGGCTGGAGATCCGCTTTCCGGAAGAATTGCCAGTCTCCGGCCAAAGGCAAATCATCAAGGATGCCTTGCAAGCCCACCAGGTGGTGATTGTTTGTGGAGAGACGGGTTCTGGCAAGACTACTCAGTTGCCCAAGATCTGTTTAGACCTTGGTAGAGGCACCATCAACGGCGGTAAGTTAATCGGCCATACCCAACCTCGCCGAATAGCTGCTACTGCCACAGCCAAGCGAATTGCCCAAGAGCTAGGCTCCCCCATCGGCCAAGATGTTGGCTATCAAGTGCGCTTTGCAGACAAGACAAGTCACACCGCCTCGATTAAATTGATGACCGATGGCATTTTGCTAGCAGAGACACAGCGCGACCCTCAGCTCAAAGCCTATGACACGCTCATCATTGACGAGGCGCACGAGCGCAGCTTGAATATTGATTTTCTACTGGGCTATCTCAGACAACTGCTTCCAAAAAGACCCGACCTCAAACTGATCATTACTTCGGCAACGATTGATGCTCAACGTTTTGCGGAGCACTTTGCAATCAATGGCAAAGTGGCGCCAGTGATTGAGGTTAGTGGACGACTCTTTCCAGTGGAGCAGCGCTATTCAGCATTAGAGACCGACGCTAAACCAGATGGCAAAAAGGAATCTAAAACGGCAAAAGAAATTCCGGATGCCGTCGCCGAAGAAATCGCCAATGTTTGGCGTGAGGGTGCATCGGGCACTGGAGATGTATTGGTATTTCTGCCAGGGGAGCGCGAGATTCGGGATTGCGCAGAAGCGCTTCGCAAAGATCATGTGTTGCAACAACGCTTTCATCCGGAAATTCTCAGTCTGTTTGCGCGCCAATCTGTGGCGGAGCAAGAAAGAGTCTTTAGTCCAGGCAATGGGCGTCGCATCATTCTGACAACCAACGTTGCTGAGACTTCCCTTACCGTTCCCAATATTCGCTATGTGATCGATAGTGGGCTAGCAAGAGTCAAACGCTACTCCTATCGCAATAAGGTAGAGCAACTTCAGATCGAGCCGATTTCCCAAGCGGCCGCCAATCAAAGGGCGGGGCGTTGCGGCCGGGTATCTGATGGCATCTGTATTCGTCTGTATAGCGAGCTTGATTATCAAAGCCGTCCTAAATTTACCGACCCAGAAATTCTGCGGAGCTCATTGGCGGCAGTGTTATTACGTATGAGTTCACTGCGTTTGCCCAAGATTCAACATTTCCCATTTATTGATAAGCCCTTGGGTAGAGCAATCACTGATGGCGTGCAACTGCTAGATGAGTTGGGTGCGATTGAGTTTGATGAATCAGATGCCACCGATGGCAAAGACATAAACAATAGTTTTAAGCTCACAGCAATTGGTAAACAGCTAGCGGACCTGCCGCTAGATCCCCGAATTGGCAGGATGCTATTGGCGGCAAAAGAGCAGAATGCCTTAAAAGAGGTCACGATTATTGCTTCGGCTTTGGCAACCCAGGACCCACGAGAGCGACCGATGGATCAGGGCGCCGCAGCTGACCAAGCGCATCTACAATTTGCCGACGAGCGCTCTGAGTTCTTGAGTTTTGTAAAGCTATGGGATTGGTATCAAGATGCCTTGCAACACAAACACAGCAATCGCCAATTAGAAAATTTATGCAGAAGTAAATTCTTATCACCACGTCGCTTGCGAGAGTGGCGTGACGTGCATGGTCAACTGCACACGATGCTGGGTGAAAAGGGCTGGAAAGAAAATGGACTTGCAGCCACTTATGAACAAGTGCATTTGTCGCTCTTAACCGGTTTACTGGGATATGTTGCCAAAAAAGAAGAGGATGAAAAGTCTCAGGATCGCAATAGCAAGACTGGCGGCTATGTCGGTGCCCGCGGTATTCGACCATTTATTTGGCCAGGCTCAACGATTGGCAAAAAAGCTGGCGCCTGGATTCTGGCGGGGGAGTTGCAAGAAACCAATCGCATGTATGCGCGAACGATTGCTAAGATTGAGCCGCAGTGGGTTGAGAAAGTGGCGGCTCATCGTCTGATCAAATCCTTAAGCGATCCATTTTGGGATAACCGTCAGGGCGAGGTCTTAGCATTTGAGCGAGGCACCTTATACGGTTTACCCATCTATCACGGTCGACGAGTACGTTATGAGGCTCATAACCCAGAAGAAGCAAGAGAATTATTTATTAGCCAAGCCTTGGTTCAGGAAGAAATGTTTGGGCGCATGGATACACCAGCCCTTTATCGTGAAACTGAGGCAGATGCCAAGAAAAAATATCCTGGTTTATTTGGTTTCTTCTGGCACAACTGTCGGCTGATTAAAGAAATCGAGGCACTGGAGCATCGTTCACGTCGTCCTGACGTACTGGTCGATGATGATTTGCTGTTTGCTTTCTATGACTCACGTATTCCAAAAGAAGTTTGTAATCGCGAAGGCTTAAAGGCATGGTTTAAGAAAGAGCCCGACCTAGATAACCAGTTAAGGCTGGAAAAAGCCGACCTCATGCGCCATGAAGCAGCTGGTATTACGGTCGATCGTTACCCCAAGAAGATGATGGTGGGTGGCGCAGAGCTCAATCTCACTTATCACTTCGAGCCTGGCAGCCCTAAAGATGGCGTGACTCTAGTGGTGCCTCTGACGCAACTCAATCAAGTGGATGGCCGCCGTTGCGAATGGTTAGTGCCGGGTATGTGCGAAGAGAAAGTATTGTTATTGCTCAAATCATTGCCACAAAAACTTCGCCGCCATTGTGTGCCGCTGCCAGATTATGCAAAGTCATTCTTAGAGCGTAAGCTGGAAGAAAAACAATTTGGAGTGGGAGACTTTTTAGATAGCTTGATTAGTGATATTCGGAAAGAGCGTGGTTTAGAGATCAAACGAACCGACTTCAGACCTGAATCACTGCCTTTACATTCATCAATGAACTTCAGATTGATTGATGAGCATGGTCGCCAATTAGAAGTCGAAAGAAATCTCGCTCGCTTGCGTTCTGAGTATGGAGAGACTGCCCGCAGTGCTTTTCGGGCGATCGCCCAAGAGACTGCGCAGGCTGAGTTGGGGGTTGAACCACCTAGGGCGTCTAGCGCTAAGTCTGAAGAGAAGGCTCGTGCAGTTGAGCAGGGCGGCTATCGCTCCTGGGAGTTTGGCGAGCTACCAGAAACTCTAGAAATTCAAAAAGGTAATAAAACCTTATTTGGTTACCCTGCTTTAGTAGATCGTGGCGATTATTGCGATCTAGAAGTATTTGATGATCTACTAGAAGCCAGAAAGCAACATCACCTAGGATTACGTCGTCTTTTTGTGCTGAGTAATAAAGACACACTCAAGGCATTGCAAAAACAATTGCCTGGCATTCGAGAGTTGGGATTGCTTTTTATCAATGTAGGCTCGGTAGAGGGATTGCTGGAGCAGATTCTCAATCTGGCGCTCGAGCGTGCATTCATGACAGAACCACTACCGGTCAATGCCGAGCAATTTGCTGAGCGTTTACAGGCAGGCAAGCCGCGATTGGCATTAATCGCTCAAGAGGTCGCACGTCATGCCTTAAATGCACTTCAAGCACATACTGATTTACAAAAGAAGATGGCCAGCGCAAAAGCGGCATCACCTGCCGCCTATACCGACATGCAAGCGCAAATGCAGGGACTCATTTTTTCCAAGTTTGTAGCTGAGATTCCTTATGGCCAGCTGGTTCACCTGCCGCGCTACTTGAAGGGGATTGCTATGAGGATCGATAAGTTACGTTCCAATCCAGGCCGGGATGCTCAATGTCAAAAAGATTGGGAATCAGTTGCAAGGCCTTGGCAAAAATTGCTACAAGGCAGCAAGGGTTCGGCCTCTTATGCCATGATCGAGGATCAGGCTTTACACGATTTCCGGTGGCAGCTGGAAGAGTTGAGGGTAGCTTTATATGCTCAAGAACTCAAAACCCCAACCCCAATGTCCTTAAAGCGACTGGAAAAGGTTTTAGCCAGCTTGCGCTAAGTCAAATCCATCAAGCTTTAGAGGTCTTTCGCCAAGCATTCATTGCTTACAATAGGGGAATGTACACATTTATTACAACTAGAGGTTTTCGCAATATTGCTACCTCTTCTATATTTAGCTTACTTTTAGTAAACCCTGCCATTGCGCAAACTGCTAGCGCTCCAAATGCCGTGCCAGCTGCCAACCAACCAAAATTGGCAGTCATTCTCAATTCAGGTGAAGCCTCAGTGAGTTTGATTGATATGCCAAGCCGTCAAGTGATTAAGACGGTCCATGTTGGTAAAGAACCTCATCATCTGATGATCACCCCAGATCAAAAAACCTTGTTAATTGCTAATGCAGTGGGGAATGATATTGTTTTAATGAATCCCACAACCGGTGAGTTGACTGGCAGAATCCCGAACATTATTGATCCATACCAAATTGGTTATTCACCAAATCATAAGTGGTTTGTAGCCAATGGAAATCGTTTAGATCGTGTCGATATTTATGCTGCAAATGGCGCTGATCTAAAACTAGCCAAAACAGTAAAGTTGGCTAAGACACCTAGTCATATTGCTTTCACAGCGGATAGCAAAATTGCTTTTATTACTTTGCAAGACTCTAACGAGCTAGCAGCAATTGATTTAGAAACGCAAAATGTACTGTGGGTAATGCCTACAGGTAAAGTGCCCGCCGGCCTATGGATGACCCCTGGAGATCAATATCTCTTGGTGGGTATTACTGGTGAAGACTATGTGCAGGTGATTGATTGGAAGGCGCATAAAGAAGTGAAGCGCATTACAACCGGTAAGGGCGCGCATAACTTCCGGCCCCTAGGCGACAAAAAGCATGTCTTTGTGAGTAATCGGATTGCATCATCTATCAGCCTAATTAATATGCAAACCTTAGAGAAGGTTGGCGATATTACGGGGCTTCCTGCAGGGCCTGATGATATGGAAATTACACCTGATGGCAAAACTTTATGGGTTACTTTACGTTTTTCTAAAAAGGTAGGCGTGATTGATATTCCTTCTATGAAACTCATGACGGTGATTCCAGTGGGAAAATCACCCCACGGTGTGTTCTTTTCTCCTAGAGCTTCCTGGGAATAATATTCACCATGAAGTACAAGCAAGTCATTCAACTAACAGCCGCGTTCATACTCGGCTGTTTTGTATTTGGTGCGACTGCCCAAGCTACAGCTTGCAATAAAACGGTTTACCTGACATTTGATACAGGCAATATGGCAGTTGCTGAAAAAGTGGCTGAGATATTGAAGCGACAAGACGTCAAAGCCACTTTTTTCCTATCCAATGAAAAGACTTTACGAGGCGACTTCGCTTTAGATGATTCTTGGAAAGCCTATTGGCAGGAGCGGCTTAAAGAGGGGCATCACTTTGGTAGCCATACTTATGATCACACCTATTTTGTAAAAGATGGCCCTAAAAGCGAAGTCTTTGTGCAGTCTCAGTTTGGGCCTAAAGCTGGTATGACGGTTCTGTACAACGAGGCCTCCATATGTAAGGAGATTCGCCGGGTGGATCAACGCTTTGTAGAGTTAACTGGACAGCCATTGCAAAAGATCTGGCGTGCCCCCGGTGGTAAAACTTCGCATACTTTGATTCGGATGGGGGATATGTGTGGCTATCAGCACTTTGGATGGGCACCGGCTGGATTTTTAGGTGATGAGCTCAATTCTGATCAATATCCCAATAGCCATCTTTTAGAAAAAGCTAGTCGCAAGATCAAAGACGGTGATATCACCATGGCTCACCTGGGCATTTGGTCCAGAAAAGATCCTTGGGCGCCTGCAGTACTAGAGCAGTTAATCCTAAACCTCAAGGGTCGCGGCTTTTGCTTTGGCACTTTGCCTAAGGTCAACAAAAAATTGGTAGATCAGTCAAAATAAAGCATGGATTTGAGTTCTATCACCTCAGCAATCTCAAGCGCTTACGGTAGCGTTCAGGAGTTTTTGTTTGCCAAGATTGTTGGACCGCTGCTATATCAATTTGATTTGATGTCCTGGGCGGAAGATGTCTTTGATGGCATGGATTGGTTTTTATTTGGTTGCATTCAGATTTTTCTGATTATGACTGTTCTCCGAACCTGGGAGCGTTTCGCCCCAGCAGAGACCCAGGAGCGTTTTGCTAAGACGAGCAGGGCAGATGTACTCTATACCTTATTCCATCGCCTAGGTATCTTTCATGGATTAGTCTTTATTACATTGTCAGGATTATTTTTTCAGATTGATTCGGTCTTGCATGATTTTCGTTTTGCCCGTTTGAACGTCGAGTCTTGGTGGCCTGGGGTGACCTCTATTCCGATGGTGAGTTTCTTGGTTTACTTGATCCTGTTGGATCTTGTGGGCTACTTCTATCATCGCGCCTCCCATACTTTTAATTGGTGGTGGCAGCTGCATGCACTTCATCACAGTCAAACAGTGATGACTGCATGGTCTGATAACCGCAATCACATCCTAGACGACATTATGGATGCAGCGGTAACAGCATTTTTTGCACTTCTGTTTGGTGTCTCCCCGGGTCAATTCATTATCTTGATTGCGTTGAGTCAATTGATTCAGAGCTGGCAACATGCCAATATCAAAGTGCACTTGGGTAAAGCGCAATATCTTTTGGTGTCGCCCATGTTTCATCGCATGCATCATGCGGTAGGATATGGTCACGAAGCGCAAGGCAAGCCTGGTGTATTGGGCGGTTGTAATTTTGGCGTTTTGTTTCCGTGGTGGGATGTATTGTTTAAAACAGCCATTTTCCCTAAAGAGGTCTATCCTACGGGTGTCAGAAACCTAAAGGTATCGCACAATATTCTGACTCAGCAGTGGCAAGGTCTTGTGCACTCAGTTAAAGAGTTCATGCCAAAGTAATTCAATGAAGTCAGGCGTGCGAAGTGGCATGCAATAGGAGTTTTATGGTTGGACTGCCTCAAGTATTTAAATCTTTTGGATTAGCTCTGGTGGGAACAATGCATCCAAGGATGCTGTGGCTAAGCTTGCGACCATTCTTGATCGTATCGATTCTTTGGGGCTGCTTGATTTGGCTCACATGGACTCCGGCACTTGCTCTGCTGAGTGAATTTTTGACGAACTCCCTGTTTACTAATTGGATTCAAGAGGGCTTGATCTGGGCTGGCTTTGAAAACGCCAGGGCGTGGATTGCCCCCTTATTTTTTGTCATGCTAATCATTCCCTTGATCACCATTAGCTTGCTAGTATTGATCGCCTTTTCAACCGTTCCAGCGATTGTGAAGATTGTGGTGAGACAGGCGCACTATCAAGATTTAGAGTGCAAGCGTGGCGGCGGTTTGTTGGGTAGTTTGATTTATACCCTGTGGTCAGCATTGATCTGCCTTGCCTTGGTGATGTTGACATTGCCAGTGTGGTGGGTTCCTCCGCTGGTAGCCGTACTGCCACCATTGCTCTGGGGCTGGTTAACCATGCGCCTCATGTCTTACGATGTACTTGCTAAACATGCTAGCGTGGAGGAGCGCGATCAGCTCTTAGAAAAATATCGCTGGCCTCTGCTATGCATGGGGATTGCCTCTGGAATGCTTGGCGCAGTGCCTACTTTCTTCTGGGCTACATCGGCACTAGCCTTGGTTTTATTTCCGATTGTGAGCTTTGTGGCGCTTTGGATTTATTCTCTCATCTTTGTATTTGCCGGTCTTTGGTTTAGCCATTTCCTACTAGATGCTTTAAAGGAGTTGCGGGATGAAGAATTGGATAAAGCCTTAACAGTGCAATCGCGTGTAGTTGATATGGAACTTCCTTACCATGGTTGATGTAACAAAAGTAGTTGAAATAGACATGCCCAATACAGCGCAACGCCGCTTCGGCTTGATTGTGATTGGCGATGAGATTTTGTCAGGTCGTCGTCAAGATAAACATATGGCGACATTGATTGAGCTTCTCAATGAGCGCGGCTTAAGCTTGGCATGGGCAAAATATGTTGCTGATGATTCTGCTCAAATTACCGCAACTCTCAAAGAAAGTTTTGCAAGCGGTGATGTGGTGTTTAGTACTGGCGGTATTGGTGCAACACCAGATGATCACACGCGTCAATGCGCTGCATTAGCTTTGGGAACAACTATTGCATTACATCCAACTGCGCAGGAATTAATTGCAGGTCGTATTCAGACGATGGCAGAAGGTGACCCTATCAAAGCAGATTTAAAGACACCCGAGAATCAACATCGTTTCAAGATGGGTGAGTTTCCGATTGGCAGTGACATCATTCCTAATCCTTATAACCAGATTCCGGGCTTTCGGATTAAAGAGCATCACTTTGTTCCAGGCTTTCCGGTCATGGCAGCGCCCATGATGGCCTGGTGCTTAGATACGCATTACCAAGATCTCTTTCATCAAGAGAACTGGGCAGAGCAGAGCTTCATTGTTCCCAAAGGAATTGAATCCACCTTGACCCCATTAATGGAGCGCATAGAGGCCAATTTTCCAGGTGTGAAGGTCTTTAGTCTGCCCTCGGTGGGCGATGCTAAAAAGGGCGGTGTGTACGCCCAGCGGCATATTGAATTGGGTATCAAAGGCAATGCCGATCTACTAGCAAGTGCTTGGATCGCCCTCAGAACGGGCACCCAAGAGCTCGGCTATGAAATCCACGATATCAACTCCTAATTTTGCACTAAAGTAGTGCAAAAAGAGTGTTTTTACCCATTTCTAGGGGTAATCTAGCACTTTAATAGTGCAATAATGGAGCTTCCCATTTGTTTGCTTCAGTAAATTACATACATCCATTAGGCATGTTTGGTGCCTGGAATAAACAAGGGTGTATGCCTTAGGTTTGAATTCCGAATTTAGTTAATAGAGGAGATTTGCATGACGAAGACCGTCGCTGATGTGATGAAGTTAGTTAAAGAGAAAGAATGTACTTTCGTTGATTTCCGCTTTGTTGATACAAAGGGTAAAGAACAACACACGACAGTTCCTATCTCTGCTTTTGACGAAGATAAATTTGAGAGCGGTCATGCATTTGACGGTTCTTCTATCGCTGGTTGGAAAGGTATTGAAGCTTCTGACATGTTGCTCAAACCAGATCCAACAGCTGCTTATATTGACCCATTCTATGAAGAGCCAACATTAGTGTTGACTTGCGATGTTATCGAACCAGCTGATGGCAAAGGATACGACCGTGACCCACGTTCTATCGCAAAACGTGCTGAAGCGTATTTGAAGAGCACTGGTTTAGGCGACACAGCTTACTTTGGTCCAGAGCCAGAATTCTTTATTTTTGACGGCGTTCGTTGGGGTGCTGACATGCAAGGTTGCTTCGTGAAGATTGATTCCGAAGAAGCTCCATGGTCTTCCTCTAAAGAAATCGAAGGCGGTAACACAGGTCATCGTCCAGGCAAAAAAGGCGGCTACTTCCCAGTTGCTCCTGTTGATACATTCCAAGACATGCGTTCTGAAATGTGTTTGATTCTTGAATCATTGGGTATTCCAGTTGAAGTTCATCACCACGAAGTTGCTGGCCAAGGCCAAAACGAGTTGGGTACGAAGTTCAGCACATTAGTACAACGTGCTGACTGGACCATCTGGCAAAAGTATGTTGTTCAAAACGTAGCTCACGCTTACGGCAAGACTGCAACCTTTATGCCTAAGCCAGTAGTTGGCGATAACGGTTCTGGTATGCACGTTCACCAATCTGTTTGGAAGAACGGCGAGAACTTGTTTGCTGGTAACGGCTATGCAGGCTTGTCAGAATTCGCATTGTTCTACATTGGCGGCATCATCAAGCACGCTAAAGCATTGAACGCGATTACTAACCCAGGTACAAACTCATACAAGCGTTTGGTGCCAGGCTTTGAAGCTCCAGTGAAGTTGGCTTACTCAGCACGTAACCGTTCTGCTTCAATTCGTATTCCACACGTTCCAAGTCCTAAGGGTCGTCGTATCGAGACTCGTTTCCCAGATCCATTGGCAAACCCATACCTCTGCTTCTCCGCTTTGTTGATGGCTGGTTTGGATGGCGTACAAAATAAGATTCACCCAGGCGAAGCTGCTGATAAGAACTTGTATGACTTGCCACCAGAAGAAGATGCAAAGATCCCAACCGTTTGCGCAAGCTTGGAAGAAGCATTGGAAGCATTGAAGAAAGATCACGAGTTCTTGACTCGTGGTGGAGTATTTACAGAGTCTATGATTGATGCATATATCAATTTGAAGATGGAAGATGTCACACGTTTCCGTATGACTACTCATCCGATCGAATTTGATATGTACTACTCCCTGTAAGCGAAGGAAAGAACTTGAGCGCAGGTCTGTTGCGCAATTCGTTCAAGGGAGCAGCTTCGGCTGCTCCTTTTTTTCCGACATTGCTTGATCAGATGCCCAATGCCATTGTGGTATTTGCGGCTGAGAACCAACAATTGGTTTATGTGAACCCGGCTGCCGAGACGGCGCTGGATCTGTCCCGTAAATCACTTGAGGGCCAGTCTGTGCACGATTTATTTGGTGATAACGGCGCATTGAATGAGATGATTTCAGAAGTAAAGAAGGGTCATGTATTCGCGCAACGTCAAGAAATGGTTTTACATTCATTGCCAGGAAGTATTCATCAAGATTCGATTCCAGCGCACGTAGTCATTGCCGCGCTGGATGATCCAGATCTCATCATGATGGAGTGGTTTCCCATTGACCAACAGTTGCGCAGTGAGCGCGATGAACGTGTCACACAACAGGTCGAGGCCAATAAACAGTTAATGCGCAATTTAGCGCATGAGATTAAAAATCCATTAGGTGGGATTCGTGGTGCAGCTCAACTATTAGAGTTTGAGTTGCCAGAAAAAGGCTTACGTGAATATACACAAGTCATCATTAAAGAATCTGACCGCCTACAAACGCTGGTAGATCGTTTGCTAGCTCCACATCGCAAAGCTCATGTGATTGAAGCATTCAATGTGCATGAAGCCCTCGAACGGGTTCGTAGTCTCGTGTTGGCTGAGTTTCCCAAAGGCTTAAAGATTGTTCGTAACTACGACACCAGTCTTCCAGATTTGATGGGTGATCGTGAGCAACTCATTCAGGCGGTGCTCAATATTGTTCATAACGCAGCGCAGGCCTTGTCTGAAGAAATCAATCAAGGTATTGCCCAAATTGAATTAAAAACCCGAGTAACACGTTCCGTCACGATTGCAAAGAAACGCTATAAGTTAGCAATGGATTTGCATGTGATTGATAACGGACCGGGGATTCCAGAAGAAATCATTGAACGCATATTCTTTCCCTTGGTATCAGGGAGAGAGGGTGGTAGTGGCCTGGGTCTGACCTTGGCTCAAACCTTTGTTCAGCAACATCAGGGCTTTATTGCTTGTCAAAGTCGCCCTGGATGTACCGATTTCCATATTCAAATTCCATACCGTAGGCAGGAGAAGACATTATGAAACCAATTTGGATCGTCGATGATGACCAGTCAATTCGCTGGGTTCTAGAAAAAGCCTTGTCCCGAGAAAATATTCCGCACAAGAGCTTCTCCAATCCCAATGATGTGCTTAATGCGCTTGAGAAAGAATCTCCTCAGGTGCTGATCTCCGACATTCGTATGCCACGCGGTAATGGTTTGGATTTGCTACAGCACGTCAAGCAGAGTCAGCCTAATCTGCCAGTCATCATCATGACTGCATATTCAGATCTGGATTCTGCTGTGTCCTCATTTCAGGGGGGTGCATTTGAGTATCTGACTAAACCCTTTGATGTAGAAAAAGCAGTTGAGCTGATTCATCGTGCAGTAGAGCAGGGAATCCGCAATGATTCAGGCTCTAAGGAGTTGGCAGCCTGGAGGCAGGATGCTACTGAAATCATCGGTCAAGCTCCTGCTATGCAGGAGATCTTCCGTGCAATTGGTCGCTTGGCTCAATCACATGCTACGGTCTTGATTACAGGTGAATCAGGAACCGGTAAAGAGTTAGTAGCGCATGCACTCCATAAGCACAGCCCAAGAGCCAAGGGCCCATTTGTATCGCTCAGCACTTCAGCTGTTCCCAAGGATCTGCTTGAGTCAGAGTTATTTGGTCATGAGCGTGGCGCCTTCCCGGGTGCGCAGACATTGCGTCGGGGTCGCTTTGAGCAAGCCGATGGCGGAACCTTATTTTTAGGTGAAATTAGCGACTTACCGTTTGATTTACAGACACGTCTCTTGCGTGTCTTATCTGATGGTCATTTTTATCGCATTGGCGGACAAGATCCGATCAAAGCAAATGTGCGCATCATTGCCTCCACCCATCAAAATCTCGATACAAGGGTTGCTGCTGGACTGTTTCGCGAGGATTTGTTACACAGCTTGAATGTCATCCGCTTGCGTATGCCTTCATTACGCGAGCGTAGTGAAGATATCCCAACATTGGCAAGACATTTCATGTTGACTTGCGCTAAATCTTTAGGGGTTGAGCCTAAGAAACTTTCTGATGAAGTCTTAAAAGAAATTGCGACTATGCCATTTCCGGGTAACGTTCGTCAATTAGAGAACCTTTGTCATTGGCTGACAGTCATGACGCCTGCAAATATTATTGGCGTCAGTGATTTGCCGGCAGACATCATGGCAGAAGCTGGTGAGCAGCCAGTCATCTTGCATGGCGAGTCTTCTCCGGCAAACCCAGCAGCTACAAAAGTCGCTGCGGGTGATTGGGAGAGTGGGCTTGGACGCTTGGCTGCAAAGATGCTGCAAGATGGTGACAAAGAGGTCTACGATGCACTATGCTCACGCTTTGAGAAAGCAGTATTGCAAGCAGCGCTAGAAGTAACGCGTGGTCGCAGAGTTGAGGCAGCACAGCGCCTGGGCATTGGACGCAATACGATTACACGGAAATTGCAGGAACTGGGGATAGATGACTGATTCAATTCGAATTGCGGCGTGGAATGTGAATTCCTTAAAGGTTCGCCTTCCACACGTCATTCGTTGGTTGCAGGATCAGGAAGCTAAGCAACAGCCGATTGACGCTTTGTGCTTACAAGAGCTCAAGCTCACGGATGATAAGTATCCCCACCAAGAACTCGAAGCAGCGGGCTACCTTAGCTTGGCTGCTGGCCAAAAAACCTATAACGGCGTTGCTATCATCGTGCGCAAGGCAGCCCTTGCATCCATTGCCTCTGATGCCGCCACTAGTTTTCTGAAGCCGATCAGAAATATTCCCGCAAATACGGATGAGCAGCAGCGTATATTGGCGGCAACCATTCCGTTTGCAGGCACCAAACCTATTCGATTGGTCTCTGCCTACTTCCCAAATGGGCAATCACCCGATAGCGATAAGTTCATTTACAAACTTGATTGGTTAAGCAAACTCCAAACTTGGCTAACGGAAGAATTACAGCAAAACCAACGCTTGGCTTTATTGGGCGACTTCAATATCGCGCCAGCAGATGCTGATGTCCATGACCCTAAAGCATGGGAAGGACAGAACCTCGTTTCGCCACCAGAAAGAAATGCTTTCCAAGAATTAATCAATCTGGGATTCTCTGATTCATTCAGAATGTTTGAGCAAGCACCCAAAACATTTAGTTGGTGGGACTATCGGATGATGGGTTTCAGAAGAAATGCCGGTATGCGCATTGACCATATTCTCTTAAGCGAAGACCTGAAAGAAAAGTGCAGTGCTAGTGTCGTTGATAAAGAGCCCAGAACCTGGGAACAACCATCAGACCATGCGCCAGTGATCGCAACCATTCAAAAAACTTAAGTTAAGACAACTTAAGCTACTCTCGCATCCATGATGGCCATTTTGTACTCCTATCGAAGATGCCCATATGCCATGAGGGCTCGTATGGCATTGAAATACTCCGGTATACAACTTGAGCATCGAGAGATTGCATTAAGAGATAAACCCAAATCGATGCTCCTGGCATCACCTAAAGGCACTGTTCCTGTGCTGTGTGTCGATGGACAAGTGATTGATCAAAGCTTAGACATCATGCATTGGGCCTTGGATAAATCCGATCCAGATGGTTGGAAGCATGTGGATGAGAAAGCTGCTAGCAGTTGGATTGAGAAAAATGATGGCCCCTTCAAAACTCTCTTAGATCAATACAAGTACCCCAATCGATACCCAGAGTTCAATCCAGAGGAGGTTCTCAGTGCCTCAATAAAGCTAATGCTAAAACCTATTGAGAGTGCATTACACAATCATGAATACTTATTAGGCAATAAGCTGTCTTGGGTAGATATAGCCATCTTCCCATTCATTCGGCAATTTGCAGGTGTCAATCCGAAAACATTTGAAGCGCTGCCACTTCCTAAAACAAGAAAGTGGCTAACTCAACAGATAGAGTCTGAGCTCTTTAATTCCATCATGGAAAAGCATCCCACCTGGGTCGATTAGGTTGTTGCCTAGGAAGGCAATCTTTTGGGTCTAAATTGAACCCCCAGCAGCAATGGTGGGGGTTTTGTCTTATAGGAATTAGCTTAGTTATTGAATAAAGTATTGATATAGTGTGATATTCCATGGGGTATAAGGCATGGATTACAGGATTTGCATCCCCATATAGATTAAAAGCCAGGAGACAGAAGTGATATTAAAAAGAATACTAGTTGGGGTTCTATCTATTTCAATCCTAGCTTTACCAGCATTTGCACAGACCACTTCTGAGCCCAAAACAAAAAAACCAAACATTGTTTACTTTCTTGTTGATAACACTGGATGGGGGTCATTTGGCGTTTATGGTGGAACAGTGGCCACACCCAATATTGATAAGTTAGCTAGTCAAGGTATTCGCTTTAATAACTACAACGTTGAAGCTCAGTGCACGCCATCCCGTTCCGCTATCATGACGGGCCGTCACCCCGTTCGATCAGGAACTACTTCAGTTCCTTGGCCCGGTCAAGGAAAGGCTGGCATGGCGCCTTGGGAATACACCATTGCTAAGCTACTGTCTGATTCTGGCTATGCCACTGCTTTATATGGCAAATGGCATCTTGGAGATACCCAAGGACGTCTTCCTAATGATCAAGGTTTTGATGAATGGTGGGGCATCCAAAATACTTGGTTTGAGGCAGGCTATACACAGTGGCCATTATTTAAAGAGAGCGGTCTTCCTGTGCCAATGATTTGGGAAGGCAAGAAGGGGCAGCAATCTAAACCAGTGATGCCGCTTGACCTCAAGATTCGTCCAATCATTGATGAAAAGTACATCATTCCTAAGACCGTTGAATACATCAAGAAAAATGCAGCAGCGGATAAACCTTTCTTTGTTTATGTAGGCTACTCAGAAATGCATGAGCCACCCATGCCAAATCCAAACTTTTCCTTAAAGTCAAAAGCTCGTGGAGGCGTCTTTGCAGACTTAATTGCCGAGATGGACTATCGCGTGGGCCAAGTCATGGATGCTGTTAAAGAGGCCGGCGTAGAAGACAATACGATCTTTATTTTCAGTAGTGATAATGCTGGCGGTGGCGCAAGCCCTCAAATTGGTGGGGCAACCAATGGACCATTTCGTGGTGATTTCTTCAACACCCCATTTGAGGGAAGTATGAGAGTTCCTGCAATGATTCGTTGGCCAGGAAAAGTACCCTCAGGCGTGGTTACCGAGGAGATGTTTGCTGCGGTTGACTGGATGCCAACAATCGCCGGAATGGTTGGTTCATCTAATTTAGTTCCTAAGGATCGACCGATCGATGGTATTGATGCCTCAAATTTCATGTTCGGAAAGAGCAAAACAACGGGTCGTGAATATTATCCATTCTTTGGTATTGATGGTCAGTTGATGTCGATTAAATGGAAGATCTATAAAACTATCTACAGGTATGCGCAGTCTCCCGTATCTATACAGCAGCCCTTTGTGACGGCTCAAATACCGATGATTTATGACTTAAGTAGCGATCCGCATGAAGATAACAATCTCATGTATACGGATCTGACCTTAGGTTGGGTTTATGCCCAGAACTTTAAATGGATTGACGGCTACGAGCGCAGTGTGAAGGAGTACCCCAATATTAAGGTCGGCGAAGACTTCAAGGGTTACCCGAAAAAGTAATGACTAGGTATTTAGACTAGAGAGTATGGAGAGATAAATGGTATTAAAACAAATGTTGATTGGTATCTTATCCATTTCAATCGCTGCGCCTACCGTATTTGCTCAATCAGTCCCCAAACCAAAAAAACCGAATGTTGTTTTCATTCTTGCTGATAACGTAGGTTATGGAGACATGGGGCCCTACGGGGGTGGTGAGTTACGAGGCGCTCCTACGCCACGCACTGAAGAATTGGCTAAGAGTGGACTGAAGCTGACCCAGTATTTGGTCGAGCCAGCATGCACACCATCTCGTGCTGCATTAATGACCGGGCAATACTCCATTCGCAATGGTTTATCACTTGTTGCAGAGACAGGAACTCCTAGTACTTTGCCAGGAAAAGCCTACACAATGGGTAAATTGTTTAAAGATGCTGGTTATGCAACCGCAATTTTTGGAAAATGGCATTTAGGTGCATCACCTCAGAGTTTGCCTGGCGCTCACGGATTTGATCAGTATTACGGTTTACCGCCGGATGTCTCTTGGGATTCTGCCACCTACGTCGCACAAGCTATACAAACACATTCCTATCCAAATGTTCCCGATAAGGTTTTATATGAAAAAGGACCTTGGATTACTCAGCAAAAGGGAAATGGACCGCTTCAGCGTGTGAAGCCATTTACGATGGAGGTCAGAGCAGAAATTGATAATGAATTGACTGAAAAATCAATTGCATTCATGAAGCAGGAGAATGCTGCTGGTAAACCATTCTTTCTTTATCTGCCGTTCTCAATGGGTCACTCACCCAATCTTTCCTCTAAACAATTTGCAGGAAAGTCGCGCATTGGTCAATACGGTGACAAATTGATGGAAGGGGATTATCACGTTGGCCAAATCATGGATGCCCTCAAAGAAATGAATATTGAGGACAATACTATTTTGGTTTTTGCTTCCGATAATGGCAGTACCGGACAATACATGATGACCTATGACCGATTGGGTCTTGGTGCTCCTGACATGGGATCAAATGGCCCATTTCGAGGGGATCTAGGCGAGGCCACGGAAGGAGCTGTTCGGACTTTTTGCTTCATTCGCTGGCCAGGTCACATCGCCCCCAATACCTCTTCATATGCCATGTTCTCGATCATGGACTTTATGCCGACCTTTGCCGCTATCTTAGGCGCTAAGCTACCAACAGATCGAGCCATTGATGGAGTCAATCAATTAGACATGCTTACTGGTAAGAGCAAAATAGGTAATCGCGAACATTTAATGTCATTTATTGGCGCAGATTTAGTAGCAGTTCGCTGGAAGCAGTGGAGAATGTATTTTAGGGATATGAATCGCACGGGGACTGGACAGCAAATGCTGGGCGGCATCGCTGCTAATTCGGTTCCTATGTATTACCCAAAGATTTATAACATCGAAATGGATCCGCATGAAGATTTACAGTTGGTAAATTACGAATCAATTTCAGTGAATGCTTTCAAAATAATTCAAGAGTATCTTGCCTCGGTTAATAAGTTTCCTAATCCCCCACCTGCTAACTTAACCAACTTTATTCAGCGTTAAGAGGGAATGTTGAGTGCATAGCCACCTCCGTGAAAGAAGTTTAGGGATTTTCTCTAAACTTCTTTTGATTTCAATTGGCTTGTTTTCATCACAATCAGTATTGGCTGATGAGGGCGGCGTCCCATTCTGGATGTCGGGTCAGTACGCCAGTATGGCTGCAGTGCCATCACAACCTGGATGGTCATTGGTATTGATGCCTTATATCTATAGCGGTAGTGCAGATAAGTCAAAAAACTTTCAACATGGTCAAAGCATTAATGCTGGCTTGAGTGCTAGAGAATCCATTTTCTTATTTCAGTTGGGATACTCGGCAGAAGAAAAGATCTTGGGTGGACAGCCTTATGTAGGAATAGGTTGGGGCCCTGGATCGAATACCACTACTGCATTTGCAAGTGTCTCGAGTGTTAATACTGAATTTAATAAAGCAAATTCGGTAACGGGAAGTACTGATATATATCCCCTAGCCAGTTTGGCTTGGAACAAAGGCAATAATAATTTCATGACCTATGTGACTGGCGATATACCAGTGGGCACCTATAGTTCAACTAGTCTTTCTAGTATTGGCATTGGTCATGCTGCAATGGATGCGGGCGGTGGCTACACTTACTTGAATAACACTACCGGTCTTGAATTCTCCAGCGTAGTGGGTGCGACCTATAACTGGATGAATAATCAAACCAATTATAAGAACGGCATCGACTCCCATTTGGATTGGTCTCTCTCTCAATTTGTATCGCAAAGCTGGCAGGTTGGTATAGCGGGATATGTTTACTATCAACTCACTGCCGACTCCGGAAGTGGGGCTAGGTTGGGTGCCTTCAAGTCCCAGGTTGCAGCTATTGGTCCGCAAATTGGATATCTATTTAATATCGGTAAAAAGCAGGCTTATATCAATCTACGGGCATACAAAGAGTTTTGGGCTCAAAATCGGGTTGAGGGATACGCAATGATTTCAACCATCAGCATTCCATTAGGAAAGTAGTAATTCGATGAATATGCGTCGCATAGGTATTTTGATTGCAGTAGTTGGAGTTTTGGGAATCAGCGCATATCTTGTCTGGAGTAACTTCTTTTCAAAACCTCAGCAGGCAGCCCCTCAAATTCTTCTGGGTGATGGCGTAAAGGGCCCCAAAGGAATGGCCTGGATTCCTGGCGGTGAATTTTTAATGGGTAGCGATCATCAAAAAGCGCAAGCTAACGAGCGGCCAACTCATAAAGTCAAAGTATCTGGATTTTGGATGGACACGACTCATGTCACCAACGATCAATTTGCACAATTTGTAAAAGAGACCAATTACAAAACGACTGCAGAGCAAATTCCCGATTGGGAAACCATTCGCGTACAACTTCCACCGGGAACACCGAAGCCACCGGCTTCAGTCTTTGTGCCTGGCGCCATGGTTTTTGTTGGTACCAAAGCAAAAGTAAATCTCAATGATTACTCGCAGTGGTGGGCATACATTCCGGGTGCAAGCTGGAAGCATCCAACTGGACCTCAGAGTAATATTGATGGCAAAGGGAATCATCCGGTGGTTCAGATCAGTTACGAAGATGCATTGGCTTATGCAAAGTGGGCTGGTAAGAGGTTGCCCACTGAGGCAGAGTGGGAGTTTGCAGCTCGCGGTGGCTTAAACCAGGCTACCTATGTGTGGGGTGATCAGCTAGAGCAGGAGGGAAAACTGCCAACCAATATTTGGGATGTCAAAAAGCAAGCATTTCCTGTGGTGAGTCCAAAAGCTGGTGGAGCGATTGGCACTAGTGCCGTAGGAACTTTTCCTCAAAATGGCTACGGTTTATTTGACATGACAGGTAATGCCTGGCAGTGGGTTGCTGATTGGTATCGCGCTGATTACTTTGTGCTGCAGGCTAAAGAGCATGGCAACAACATGATTAATAATCCCAAGGGGCCAACGAGCTCTTATGACCCTGATGACTATGGTGTTCCACCCAATGCTCCGAAGCGAGTCATTCGGGGCGGGTCATTTTTATGTAATGAAGATTACTGCCAATCCTATCGTCCTAGCGCTCGCCGTGGAGCAGATCCCTTTAGCCCAATGTCGCATTTAGGATTTAGACTGGCCAAGGATACTCAGAGTGACCCAGTCACTCGCTAGCGATTAGGATAAGCCACCATGGCGAAGCAGGGCATCAATACTGGGCTCTCTGCCACGGAAGGCTTTAAAGGATTCAGCGGCAGGGCGACTGCCACCCACTTCCAGGATTTCTTCACGGTAACGCGTGCCAGTCTTGGCGTCCAAAACGCTGCCAGTCAGCTTTGCAGCTTCCTCAAAGGCAGAGTAAGCATCAGCAGAAAGTACCTCAGCCCATTTATAGCTGTAGTAACCAGCAGCATAGCCGCCAGCAAAAATGTGACTGAAAGAATTAATCCAGCGAGAGATCTCGGGCTGCGGAATGATGTTGTACTCATCGGCGATATTTCTAGAAACATCGAGCACTGCATGTCCTTTAGCGTCCTTTACATCAAAGCTAGAATGCAAACGCCAATCTGTTAATGACATTACGATTTGACGTAGGGTTGCTAAACCATTTTGGAAGTTCTTAGCAGCAAGAATTTTGTCAAAGAGTTCTCGTGGTAATGGTTTACCAGTTTCTGCATGTGCTGTCATTTTCTCGAGCACTTCCCATTCCCAGCAGAAGTTTTCCATGAACTGACTTGGTAGCTCGACAGCATCCCACTCAACACCATTGATGCCAGATACACCCAAAGCACTCACTTGTGTCAGGAGGTGATGTAAACCATGGCCACTTTCATGAAAGAGGGTAATGACATCATCATGAGTAATGGTCGGTTGGCGTAACACTCCATCCACCTTCACTGGTGGAGCAAAGTTACAGACGAGATAAGCTACTGGTACCTGGATTTCTCCATTAGGCAACTCTCTGCGGCCACGGGCATCATCCATCCAAGCTCCGCCGCGCTTGCCGGGACGAGCATAGGGGTCTAGGTAGAAATAAGCCCGTATTTTTCCAGCCTGGTCTTTAACAGCAAAGGATTGCACATCAGCATGCCAAGTCGGCAAGTCTGCAGCTTCAATCTTGACGCCAAATAATGTCTGAATAACTTGGAATAAGCCATCTAAGACTTTGGGTAATGGAAAGTATTGCTTGAGTTCATTTTCGGAGAATGAGTAACGTGCCTGCTTTAAACGTTCAGCAGCAAATGGAATATCCCATGGCTCAAGTCCATCTGTAAATCCTAGCTCTGCTTTTGCATACTCACACAACTCTTGCCAATCTTTCTGGGCAAACGGTTTTGATTTAATTGCAAAGTTTGTCAGGAAGAGATCTACCTCATCAACAGTATTGGCCATCTTCGGCGCCAAACTCAAGGCTGCATAGTTTGCAAAACCCAGCATACGCGCCTCTTCATCGCGCAGACGCAATTGATCCAACATATTGTGAGTGTTATCCCAATCAAGCTTGCCTTTGCCATATTGTGGTGCTAACTCTGAGGAGCGCGTGACATAAGCTTGATACATGAGGCGACGCAGCGCTCGATTCTCGGAATACTGCATCACGGGATAGTAAGAGGGAAAGTGCAGGGTAAAAGCCCAGCCTTGCAGACCCTTTTGCTGAGCAGTATCTGCCGCAGCAGCAATAGCATCATCAGGCATGCCAGCAAGATCAGTTTTATCGCTTACTAGATGAACAAAGCCATCGGTCGCATCTAAAACATGATCCGAGAAGGCTTTGCCTAGAACAGCTTGTTCATCCTGAATGGCAGAGAAGCGTGGTTTATCAGCATCACTTAATTCTGCGCCACCCAAACGAAAATCGCGCAAGGAGTTTTCAATCACTTTTTTCTGAGCACGATTGAGCTTTGCAAAATCAGGACTATTTTTGAGTTCTTTAAATTTCTTATAGAGCGCTAAGTTTTGTCCAAGACTAGAAAAGAATGCGGTAACCTCTGGCAACATCTCTCCATAGGCGGTACGCAACTCTGGGGTATCAGCCACGCTATTGAGATGGGAGATAACGCCCCAAGATCTTCCGAGCGCTTCGGTAGCATCTTCTAGAGGCTCTGCTAATTGATCCCAGCTCGATGGGGTCTTAGGATCAGTCGCAGTATCTACAGCATCCTGTGCATGCTTGAGTAAGAATTGAATTGCAGGAGCAATGTGCTCGGGCTTTACTTGAGAGTACGGGGCAATGCCACGACCAAAAGTCAGGAGCGGATTATGTTGTAATGCGGCAGGTAGGGTAAAGAGGGCTGTAGTCATACCCTCTAGCTTAATGGATCTAAGGCTTGGCTGCTTTTTCTGCTGCTTCTAAAGTATTCATGAGCAACATGGTGATAGTCATAGGTCCAACACCACCTGGTACAGGAGTAATCCAGCCGGCGATATATTTAGCGGCATCAAAATCGACATCCCCGCAGAGCTTGCCATCCGGCATACGGTTGATGCCTACGTCAATCACAACAGCACCATTTTTCACCATATCGCCTGAAATCATCTTAGGCTTACCAGTGGCAACTACAAGGATATCGGCATCTTTGGTGTGATGAGCTAGATCGCGGGTTTTACTATTGCAGATAGTGACAGTGGCTCCCGCTTGCAGGAGGAGCATCGCCATCGGTTTACCGACAATATTAGAGGCACCAACGATGACAGCACGAGCACCCCGAATAGGGTAATCAATACTTTCTAAAATCTTCATGCAGCCATAAGGAGTGCAGGGCTTGAATTCTGGTTGGCCGACCATCAAGGCACCAGCGTTGGCTACGTGGAAACCATCCACATCTTTTTCAGGGGCAATCGCTTCAAGCACACGCTCAGCAGCAATATGTTCTGGCAGTGGCAATTGCACCAAGATGCCATGAATCGATGGGTCAGCATTGAGGGTGGCAATTCGAGCCAGTAATTCTTCTTCGCCCAACTCTGCAGAGTAGCGCTCTAAAACAGAATGAAAGCCAACATCCTCACATGCTTTTACTTTATTGCGAACATATACTTGGCTGGCAGGATTTTCACCAACGACGATGACTGCTAGTCCAGGGCGAACTCCTTTGGCGGTAACAATCGCACCTCGAGCAGCTATTTCAGTACGTAGTTTTTTAGAGAGGGCGTTACCGTCTAGTAATTGTGCTGGCATTGCGAGTGTATTAATTGGGGTTAATTAGGTTGCGGATCAGATAAAGCCAAGCGGAGCAGATCTGCAACGGTATTGACGTTGAGCTTCTCCATAATATTGGCGCGGTGGGCTTCTACAGTCTTAATAGAGATGCCAAGATCATCTGCGATCTGTTTGTTTAAGCGACCAGCAACAATGCGCTCCAATACTTGACGCTCACGACCAGTGAGCTTGCTGAGCAAACTATGGGTAATTTTGCGTTGGCTCGCTTGTGAGTAATCTACCCTTGCTTTAGCAAGCATACGATCTACTAGGCCGCAGAGATCGTTTTCTTTAAATGGTTTTTCAATGAAATCGACTGCACCACGTTTCATTGTGGAGACTGCCATCGAGACATCACCATGGCCAGTAATAAAAGCAACTGGCATTGGGAGGTTTTCGCTAATTAAGCGTTCTTGCAGTTCGAGGCCTGACATGCCGGGCATACGCACATCCAAAATAGCGCAAGAAATAGTTGATTTATCGGTGCTTTGTAAAGATTGCAAGAAGCGCTCGGCGCTTGCATGACAACGCACTACATAACCATTGCTCTCTAAAAGCCAAGTGAGTGAATCACGCACAGCCTCATCATCATCGACGACGTAAACAACTTCGGCTTGGTTTGGTTTGGCAGCAGCTAAGTTCATATTGGGTCTCGCAAGGTAAATCTAAAAATAGGATATCTATTCATTTTCCTTTGAATCAGGAGATTCTAGGGGTAAGAGTATTGTAAAGGTGCAGCCGGCCAGCTTGGTCCGTTCCGAGTCCATGGTATTGGATGCCCAAAGGCGCCCGTGGTGGGATTCGATAATGGAGCGGCAAATATTGAGCCCCATGCCCATTCCATCCGTTTTGGTGCTAAAAAATGGTTCAAACATGCGTTCCATGACGGATTCGGCGATACCACCCCCAGTATCCGTGACTTGAATGCGTATCATGGCTGGGAAGGTACTGGTATCTAAGTCCGCGCTGATATTGACCGGTGCGGCTGACCAGCGGGAAGAGAGAGGGTAGGCCTCCCGCACGCTGTCTAAGCCATTTTTCAAGAGATTGACTAGAACTTGCAAGATCAGCACTGGGTCTAAATTGATCTCAGGCAAATTATTGGCAATATTAGAAGAAATGCTCAAGCGATGACGATTCGCCTCAATTTCCACAAGACCAACCGCATCGTTAATGATCTCAGAGATATTGGAATATTTGCGTTGAGGCTCGCTGCGTTTCACAAATCCACGAATACGCTGAATGATGGTGCCAGCTCGGTGCGCTTGATCAGAGGCTTTTTCTAGCGCAGGCAGGATATCTTTACTCATGGATGGATCGAGACTACCCTCTAGGCGTTTGGCGATACCCATACAGTAATTGGAAATTGCAGACAGCGGTTGATTTAATTCATGCGCGAGAGAGGACGCCATTTCACCCATGGTAGTGAGTCGACTTGTAAATTGCATACGTTCTTCCTGCTGACGTGCTAAATCATCCGCCTCCTTGCGCATCGTGATGTCAGTAGCAATCAAGAGTTGAGCTAAGTGACCGTCCACCCAAGGGATGAAGCGACGGCGTACCTCAAACCATTTATTGCTACCGTCATCCAATTGAATTTCTTCTGACTCTGACTCTTGATATAGGAAAGCAGTTGGAATGCCCGGAGGTGAATCTTGTAAATCTTCAGCAACATCGTGCAGTGTTTCAAGATTATTGTCACTACCCGCTAATTTGAAGTGGCCTTTGGAATCATCCCCAAAATTTTCTTTATAGAAGCGATTGGCAAATAAAAGTTTGTCATTTTCCAAGTCCACTACTGATACGGCAGCATCCAACCCCTCTAGTACGGTTACAAAGCGCTCTTGAGAGGCAGCAAGTTCTTCACGAATCTTCTTTGGCTCGGAAATATCAATTAAGGAGGTGACCCAACCTGATTGTTTGCCCTTTTCATTAATTAAGGGGGCAATGAAAGTACGCGTTTGGATTAAGGAGCCATCACTACGCAAAATCACACCCTCAATCCCTGTTTTTGCGATCACCTCAGATTTGAGGGCGCGATTCATCTTCTCAACCAGCTCATCACGTCTAGAGTCAGGCCAGAAGGGGAATGGCGGGGTGAGGCCAATCAGTTCTTTTGCTGACCAGCCCGTCATCTCGCAAAATGCTCGGTTGACATAAGTGATGCGCTTTTGCATATCATGTGCGCGTATGCCAACTGGGGTAGAGTTTTCCATGGCATTACGAAAGCTGGTTTCGGTTCTTAGGCTTGCTTCTGCTTCTTGACGGACTTGCATCTGCTTTAAGACAGACCACAGACTCCAAATTACGAAGGCGCACAATCCAAGTACTACACCAATCAACATTCTGAATGTGAGATTAGTGGGTGGTGGATAGGTGTCAATTCGTAACGTGAGGTTAGGGCTCAGGACGCCAATATCCAAACTGGTTTGATTACTAAATGCCCTCTTAGGAGTGTCTCGATCAGAGGAGATGGAGAGCACTCTCTCGTTATCAGTTAAAAGAGTAAAGCGGTAATAAGCCTTAAGCTCTCCTGGCACAACATCCAAAATACCTTGAGTGGTATAGAGGGCTGCTAAAAACCCAATAATTTCTCCGCCGACCATATTAGGAACGACTTGCCAAAATACAGTTTTTCTTTCTCTTGCTAAGGGTTCATTGCTTGGAAAATTCAAGTTAATGAATTGGCTAAATGATGCTCTGCTGGTGCTTCTACTTAATTCGATTGCGGTAGAAAGTCCTTCATTAGCTAACTCGTCGTTCTGAGTTCTAGCGATCCAATCTGTTTTATTGTTACTTAGTGGCGCTGTCCATTGCCTCTGATTTTTTGCATTGATCCATACAATTTTGACAATCTCATGGTTATTTAAAACTAGATCATCAGCTTGTTCGTAAGCCAGCCTTTTTAGTCTCTCCTGATCTTCATTGGCGGCAAGTTCGCGATTAATGCTGATGAAGGCATCCAGATTATTCGCAAAGCGCAATTGGATTCGTTGCTTAGCAAATGAGAGCTCCCTAAATAGTGCTGACTCTTGCTGATTCTTGTCTTGTAATTGCAATGTCCCCAAAATGACGCCCATGACGGCCGTAAAAATGACGATAGCAATTAAAGGGGTGTATACGAGCCTAAAGCCCCGTATTTTTCGGAGCCATTTGAATGGACTGAGGAGCAAGCTCAAAAAAGCCGTAAATTTCATGAATGAGGCCTATTTTGCCTTAATGCGCGCCTGAAAATGGCTTTTCTTGTGTCAATTCAAGATCTTATTTGCAGCGCAACAAAATACCACATTATGAGAAATATTATCATTATGTGGGAAATTGCTTGTTTACACTCATATACCTTCCTAAAATATTGCCTATAAAGTGAATAACTCAGTGAAGTATTTAATGGAGACAAGTTATGGCCGCAGTTCCAGAGCAGGTGTTGGGTAAACAGAACGCGCAGGACGTAGATCCGGGCGAGACTCAAGAATGGTTGCAGGCGCTTGATGGCGTTATTCATAACGAAGGTCCAGAACGCGCTGCCTTTCTAATTGACCAACAAATTTCTCACGCACGGGTGAACGGGGTTGTTCAGCCTTTCCATGCAGAGACGCCTTATATCAATACGATTCCAGTTGAAGGCCAAGCGCGTTTACCGGGTGACCAGAATATTGAGCATCGTATTCGCTCATACACTCGCTGGAATGCGATGGCGATGGTACTGCGCGCAAACAAAGACACCAATGTTGGTGGACATATTTCCTCTTTCCAGTCTGCAGCTACTCTATACGACGTAGGCTACAACCATTTTTGGCATGCACCATCAACTGAGCACGGTGGCGATCTGATTTTTGTACAAGGGCACTCTGCTCCAGGAGTTTATGCACGTGCCTATATGTTGGGTCGACTCTCAGATGAGCAACTTAATAATTTCCGTCAAGAAGTTGGCGGTAAAGGTATTTCTAGTTACCCACATCCATGGTTGATGCCAGATTTTTGGCAGTTCCCAACGGTGTCTATGGGCTTAGGCCCGATCATGGCGATTTATCAAGCACGCTTCATGCGCTATATGCAAGACCGCGGCTTCATTAAGAGTGAGGGGCGTAAAGTCTGGGCATTCTTGGGTGATGGCGAAACCGACGAACCAGAATCTTTGGGTGCCATTGGTATGGCTGGCCGTGAGAAGTTGGACAACCTCATTTTTGTTGTGAACTGTAACTTGCAGCGTCTAGATGGACCAGTGCGCGGTAACGGCAGCATCATTCAAGAGCTCGAAAGCGAATTCCGTGGAGCAGGCTGGAATGTGATCAAAGTCGTTTGGGGTGGTCAGTGGGATGCGCTATTTGCCCGTGATAAAAAAGGTATTTTGATGCAACGCCTTGGCGAGATTGTCGATGGTCAGTACCAGACAATGAAGTCCAAGCATGGCGGCTATGTTCGTGAGATAGTTTTTAACACGCCAGAGTTGAAAGCTTTAGTAAGCGACTGGAGTGATGACGAGATTTGGCAACTGAATCGTGGCGGCCATGATCCTCATAAAGTCTATGCAGCATTTCATGCAGCGGTCAATCACAAGAATCAACCAACGGTAATCTTGGCTCACACCATTAAGGGTCACGGTATGGGCGGTTCAGGTGAGGCGATGAATATTGCTCACCAAGCTAAGAAGATGAATGATGATGACGTGCGTCGCTTCCGTGATCGTTTCGAGATTCCCGTAAAAGACGAGGATCTAGACGATATGCCCTTGGTGAAGTTTGCTGAAGGTAGTCCTGAGTTGGAATACATGAAGGCACGCCGTCAAGAATTGGGTGGTTATTTGCCACAGCGTCGTACCAAGGCAGAAAGCTTGCCTGTTCCTGCGCTGGATGTATTTGCTCCAATGCTTGAGGCAACTGCAGAAGGTCGTGAGATTTCGACAACCATGGCATTTGTGCGCATGCTAAATACTGTTGTGCGCGATAAAGTTTTAGGTAAACGTGTCGTTCCCATTGTTCCAGATGAGTCCCGTACCTTTGGTATGGAAGGGATGTTCCGCCAGTTGGGTATCTGGAATCAACTAGGTCAGCTCTATACCCCAGAAGATCATGATCAATTGATGTTCTACAAAGAGGATAAGACTGGCCAGATTCTGCAAGAAGGTATTAATGAAGCGGGTGGTATGTGCGACTGGATTGCAGCTGCAACTTCATACTCCACTCATGGTGTGCCAATGTTGCCTTTCTACATCTTCTACTCGATGTTTGGTTTCCAGCGTATTGGTGACTTAGCCTGGGCAGCAGGGGATATGCGTAGCCGCGGCTTCCTATTGGGCGGCACTGCAGGCAGAACTACTCTGAACGGCGAGGGCTTGCAACACGAAGATGGCCATAGCCATCTGTGGAGCGGAGCAATTCCGAACTGTATCAGCTATGACCCTACCTTCTCATTTGAATTGGCGGTCGTGATTCAAGATGGTATGCGCCGTATGTTAGAAGTTCAGGAAGACGTGTATTACTACGTTACTTTGATGAATGAAAACTATGCTCATCCAGCAATGCCGAAGGGCGCTGAAAATGACATTATCAAAGGCATGTATAAGCTCAAGTCTGTTGGCGATAGCAACGCTAAGTTGCGTGTCCAATTACTCGGTTCTGGAACCATCTTCCGTGAAGTGATTGAAGCAGCAGAAATGCTCCAAAAAGATTGGGGCGTTGCTTCTGATTTGTGGGGTTGCCCAAGCTTTACTGAATTAGGGCGTGATTGGAATTCAGTGCACCGCGCTAACCTATTGAACCCAACAGCAGTACCAGCGCTTTCTCATGTAGAGAAGTGCTTAAAAGATACTTCTGGCCCAATCGTTGCAGCAACGGATTATGTTCGTTTGTTTGCAGAGCAGATTCGTCCAGCGATCCAGCACATGGGTCGTCGTTATGAGGTGTTAGGTACGGATGGTTTCGGTCGTTCTGATACCCGTGAAAATCTCCGTGACTTCTTTGAGGTTGATCGTCGTTGGGTAGTGTTAACTGCCTTGAGATCTTTGGTGGATGCAGGCCAGATGGATCGTCAAAAACTTGCTGAAGCCATTCAGAAATATGGCATCGATACTACTAAACCAAACCCGATGACGGTTTAAACGAGATTAATTCATGAGTCAAATTATTGAAATCAAAGTTCCGGACATCGGCGACTATAAAGATGTACCAGTCATTGAGGTATTGGTTAAACCAGGCGACAAGATTGAGAAAGAACAATCGATCGTTGTGCTTGAGTCTGATAAAGCCACGATGGACGTTCCTTCATCCCACTCTGGTGTTGTGAAGGAAGTTAAAGTCAAGATTGGTGACAACCTTTCTCAGGGGTCTGTAGTGATCACCTTGGAAGAGGGTGCTGCTGCAGTTGCACCAGCCTCCGCTCCTATTCAGGCTAGTCCAGCCGCAACATCATCCTCAAATGCAGCCGGTGCATCAATTGAAATTAAAGTCCCAGATATTGGTGACTACAAAGATGTTCCGGTCATCGAGGTCTTGGTCAAAGCTGGTGACAAGATTGAGAAAGAGCAATCGATTGTTGTGCTTGAGTCTGATAAAGCCACAATGGACGTGCCTTCATCACACTCTGGTGTTGTAAAGGAAGTTAAAGTGAAGGTTGGAGACAGCCTCTCTGAAGGATCAGTTGTATTGATTCTGGAAAGCGGAGTATCTGGAACTGTAGCGGCTCCGACAGCTGCACCAGCGCCAGCGCCAATAGCAAAGCCAGCGGCAGTAGAGCCTCCCATTGCGCGTGCTCCAGCGCCTCCTCCAGTTTCCAATGCTGCGCCAGCCGTAGATCCAAGCTTGAGTCATGCTAGTCCGTCGGTGCGTAAATTTGCGCGTGAACTGGGTGTCACTATCGGTCAGGTCAAAGGCTCTGGTCTCAAGGGACGCATTACACAAGCAGACGTACAAGCTTTTGTAAAAGCGGCCATGAGTGGTGGCGCTGGGAGTCCTGCAGCAGCGTCAAGTGGTGGAAGCTTAGGCGGCCTCAATTTGATTCCTTGGCCAAAAGTCGATTTCACGAAGTTTGGTGAGATTGAGCGTCAGCCATTGAATCGTATTAAGAAACTGACTGCAGCTAATCTTGGTCGTAACTGGGTCATGATTCCAGCGGTTACGTATCACGAAGATGCAGATATCACTGACTTGGAAGCATTCCGTGTGCAGACAAATAAAGACAATGAGAAGAAGGGCGTCAAGATTACGATGCTTGCTTTCTTAATGAAGGCTGCCGTAGCGGCTTTGAAGAAGCATCCGGAGTTCAATAGCTCACTAGATGGTGACGATTTGATTCTGAAAAAATACTTCAACATTGGTTTTGCAGCGGATACGCCAACCGGTTTAGTGGTGCCCGTGATTAAGGATGTGGATAAGAAGGGTATTTTCGAAATCGCCCAGGAAACTTCTGAATTAGCAGCCTTGGCGCGTGACGGCAAGCTCAAGCCAGATCAAATGCAGGGTGCGAGTTTCACGATTTCCTCATTAGGTGGCATTGGTGGAACTTACTTCTCACCAATCGTGAATGCTCCCGAGGTGGCAATCTTGGGGGTAAGTAAAGCCGCTATGAAACCAGTATGGGATGGCAAGCAATTTGTGCCACGTCTGATCTGCCCACTGTCGCTTTCTGCAGATCACCGCGTGATTGATGGTGCATTGGCTACCCGTTTCAATTTGTACATTGCCCAACTGCTAGCCGACTTCCGTCGTGCTACGCTGTAAGGAGGATCTATGGCTAAGCAAATGATCCTCGTGCCAGATATTGGCGATTACTCCGATGTGCCAGTAATTGAAGTGCTAGTGAAGGTTGGTGATGTTGTAGAAAAAGAGCAGCCTTTATTGGTACTTGAGTCTGATAAAGCAACCATGGAAGTTCCGGCAGATGCGGCTGGAACAATTACTAGTATTGCCGTAAAGCTTGGTGACAAAGTCAGTAAGGGTTCTGCGATTGCTGAGATTGAAGCAAGTGCTGCAGCTCAGCCTGCAACCCCAGCCCCAACTGCTATTCCAGTGTCAGCAGTTCCGGCAGTAAAGGCGCCAGCTCCAGTAGCTGGTCAATATAGCGGCAAAGTAGATCACGAGTGCGACGTATTGGTATTAGGTGCCGGCCCTGGCGGCTATAGCGCTGCGTTCCGCAGTGCTGACTTGGGTATGAATACTGTACTAGTTGAGCGTTACTCCACTTTAGGTGGTGTATGTCTAAACGTCGGTTGTATTCCATCGAAAGCATTGCTGCACACTACGTCTGTTATGGATGAAGTCAAGACAATGTCTAAGCATGGCATTACCTTTGGTGCACCAAAGATCGAAATCGATCAATTGCGCGGCTACAAAGATTCTGTCATTGCAAAGTTAACTGGTGGTTTAGCTGGCATGGCAAAAGCACGCAAGGTCAAAACAGTGCGTGGCCTAGGGCGCTTCTTGGATGCACATCACGTCGAAGTAGAAATGACGAGCGGTACCGGACAAGACCTCACAGGTCAAAAAGAAGTGGTGCGTTTTCAGAAGGCAATTATTGCTGCTGGCAGTCAGCCAGTGAAATTGCCTTTCTTGCCAGAAGATCCACGAATTGTCGATAGCACTGGTGCCTTGCTGCTGAAGAGTATTCCAAAAAGAATGCTTGTCATTGGTGGCGGGATCATTGGTTTAGAGATGGCGACGGTTTACAGCACGCTTGGCTCACGCATTGATATTGCTGAGATGATGGATGGCCTGATGGCTGGGGCTGATCGTGATCTCGAAAAGGTCTGGGAGAAGTTCAATGCCGGACGTTTTGAAAAAATCATGCTCAAGACGCGCGCCTCTAAGGCTGAGGTGAAGCCTGATGGTATTCAAGTGAGCTTCGAAGGTGAAAACGCGCCTGCAGAACCACAAACTTATGACTTAGTTTTGGTTGCAGTTGGCCGCACTCCTAATGGTAAAAAGATCGATGCCGGTAAAGCGGGTGTTCAAGTCGATGAGCGTGGCTTTATTTCGGTTGATAAACAAATGCGTACCAATGTACAAAACATCTTTGCCATTGGCGATATTGTTGGTCAGCCCATGTTGGCCCATAAGGCAGTGCATGAAGGTCACGTTGCTGCCGAGGCGGCATTCGGCGAGAAGTCTTACTTTGATGCGAAGCAAATTCCATCGGTTGCTTATACCGATCCAGAAGTGGCTTGGGCTGGTTTAACAGAAGAGCAGTGCAAAGCACAAGGCATCGCTTATGAAAAAGGACTATTCCCGTGGGCTGCGAGTGGACGGGCGATTGCTAATGGTCGTGATGAAGGATTTACAAAGCTCATCTTTGATGCAGCTACCCATCGCATTATTGGTGGTGGCATTGTTGGCACTCATGCTGGCGATTTAATTGGTGAGGTTTGCTTAGCGATTGAGATGGGCGCTGATGCTGTTGATATCGGCAAGACTATTCATCCGCACCCAACCTTAGGCGAGTCTGTAGGCCTTGCTGCAGAAGCGGCACATGGCCATTGCACTGATTTACCACCGGTGAAGAAGAAGGCTTAACCAAGCTTCAAAAGAAAAAGCCCCGAATATTCGGGGCTTTTGCATTAGAGCAGCGCTTTATTTCTTCTTGGTTGCTTTGCTGGCAGTCTCAGCAGCTTTCATGACGGTGTCAGTAGCACTATTGAGATTAGTCTGCGCAACATTGACTGCATGCTTCACAGCTTTTTGGCTAGTTTCATATACATTGTTAGCGGAGGCAATGGCTTGCTTCATTGCTTGCACAGCAGCATCGGAACCCACCGGGGCATTTTTAGTCCACTCTTCAACTAAAGCATTGATCTTTTGTTGACCCGCCTGAAATTCTTTTTCAGCAGACTTGGTGAAGTTGTTTTGGGTTTCATGAGCCAAATCATATAAATGACGACTATAGGCCATGATCTTTTCGGCCATTGGCTGAACTGCTTCAGCTTGATGAGCGAGGAGCTGTTGAATATCTTTTACTTCTAATGCTTTCTTGGCGCTAGTCATGCTGTCACTCAAGCTTTGTTTTGCAATATGCATATTGAGCTCAACTAATTTTTCAATGCTTTGGAGCGCTTGATTTGTGAGGCTACTCAAAGTCTCTAAATTGGCTTTTTGTGCTGCAGCTAATTGTTCTGGTGTTAGGTTCATTTCAATCCCTTTCGCGTGTGCTCACGCTTTATTTGTTTTTTCGCTGATGTCTAACTCTAATCCCTCTTGCACCATTTTACTGTACAAATATTGCATCGCAGCATGAAGAATCATTTCTTAAGAGTGCCGCCCGCTTATTAGGAGGGGGTGGTAAATAAGCCTAAAATCAATGATTCAACTCAAAAGTGATCCATGAAGCTCAGCCTAGATAACGCAATTGCACCGATATTTGTGCTGATTTGGAGTACAGGCTTTGTGATTGCAAGACTGGCAATGCCCTATGTGGAGCCAGCGACATTCTTATTTTGGCGTTGCGCCGGGGTTCTAGTAGCCATGGGTGCCCTCAGCTTGATCTGGCGTATTACTTGGCCAAGTTGGCCGCAAATAAAGCATATTGCCGTTGCTGGCATCTTGCTACAGTTCGGCTATTTAATGGGCGTTTGGCTCGCTGTACGCCTGGGCATGACTGCGGGTTTGGTAGCCATCATCGTTGGTTTGCAACCTATTTTGACCGCTTGGTTTGCTGCGTGGATATCGGAGCAGGTTACGCCGCGTCAATGGCTTGGCTTAGGATTTGGATTTGCTGGCGTGGCTTTAGTCGTCATGACAAAAATTAGCTTTGCCTATATTCCGTTTACCAGTTACGTGTTGGCTTTTATCGCCTTACTCTCGATCACTTTTGGAACGCTTTATCAGAAAAAATATTGTCCAGTTTTTGATTTAAGAGCGGGCTCTTCGATACAGTTTGGGGTTTCTGCGGTTCTTTGTTTCTTCTGTATGTATTTCTTTGAATCTGGCGTAATGCTTTGGAATACACCAGTAGTTATTGCAATGCTATGGGCAATCTTTCCTTTATCAATCGGCTCAATTAGCCTGTTGTATATGATGATTCGTAAAGGAGCTGCAACCAAAGTGACTAGCCTTCTTTATCTAACGCCACCAACCACGGCACTGATGGCCTGGTTTCTATTTGATGAGCCCTTTACCTTAATGATGGCGCTAGGACTTGCTTTGACAATGACAGGGGTGGTTCTCGTAAACGCCCGCCGAACCAATGCGGTGGCGACCATTGCTGAGTAAATCGTTATTAATCGTCCAATATAGGGCGAATAAATCCATGCTGATACCTGAAATTAATTATCATTCCGTATGTTGAAAGTTTTGGAAGGTATTTTGGGATGCGTTTGAATCGATTTTGGGCCTTGATCTTGATGGCAGCATTTGTCTGTGGCGCTGCCATAAATGCGCCAGCAATCGCTGCTAACAAGGACAAAGAGAAGCAAACCAAGACTACCAAAGTAGTAGTAAAAAACACTAAGGCTGCTAAAAAGCAAAAATCGGTTCGGGTTGCAGTAACTCGTTCATCTGAGCCTGCTGCTCCAGCCCATCCATCATTTGCAACGGCTCTTGGTCTGCGCGGTCAGCATGATGACTTAAGTCTCAAATCCAGCGTGGCAATGGTTGTTAATCAAGATACAAAGGAAGTGTATTTTGAAAAAAATTCTTCTGTGAGTTTGCCAATTGCATCGATTACAAAATTAATGACTGCAATGGTTGTTTTGGATGCCAAGCTACCCTTAGATGAGACTATCGTTATTAATTCAGATGATGTGCGTAGCTATGCTAAATCCCGGCTCGCTGGTGGCACAGTCATGACACGAGAGGAGGCATTATTGCTTTCCTTAATGTCCTCTGAGAACCGTGCTGCTTATACCTTAGGTAGAAACTATCCCGGCGGCGTTACGGCATTTGTCGATGCAATGAATCGCAAGGCTAGAGAGTTGGGTATGGATCATTCTCGTTTTGCTGACCCTACAGGCCTCATGAGCGAGAACGTTGCCTCCGCTGAAGATCTTACTCGTATGCTGGGCGCTGCTTATCAGTACAAAATGATTCGTGAGTTTTCAATATGGCCGGATTTAACCATGGTGATTGCCAATCGGCCACAGAAGTTCTTAAACACCAATCGCTTAGTACGCTCGGGCGATATGAACATTGGCTTGCAAAAGACCGGCTTTATTAACGCGGCAGGTAAGTGCCTGGTAATGCAGGCTAGAGTAAATAATACGCCGTTGTTGCTAGTCTTTTTGGATTCTGTCGGCACTCAATCCCGTTTTGCTGATGCGGTACGAGTACGTGATTGGTATGAGCGAATGCCATCTGGAGCGCAACCGATACGTCGCTTGATGTAACTAAGTAGTTGAACCTGGATCGCTCGATTTGGGCTTGTAGCCCATTCCTTTAGAGATCTGGAGAGCGGTATCCTGTAAGGCTTTGAGCCAGTCCGCTTGCATGCGATCTGTTGGCGAGCTGAGCGATAAACCTGCCACTAATTTACCAGTGTCATCCAGAATAGCTGCCGCTAAACAGCTAACCCCAAGCTCTAATTCTTCATCATCGCGAGCATTACCTTCTTTGCGAACTTGATTAAGAGCAGTCTCTAATTTAGCTAAGTCGGTAATGCTATTGCGAGTATGTCCAGATAGTCCTGTGCGTGTGACATAGGCACGCACTTGGCTTGGATCATCGCTAGACAAGAATAATTTTCCAACTGAAGTCAGGTGGAGTGGAGCACGACCACCAATCGCACGAACCACTTGCATACCAGAGCGCTCGCTATACGCTCGATCAATGTAAACAATCTCATCACCTTGTCGTACTGATAGATTCACAGTCTCGCCAGTGAGTTTATGTAGGGTGCGCATTGGCACTTGTGCTGCTTCACGAACAGAGAGTCGTGCTTTGACTAAATTGCCAAGCTCTAAGAGCTTTAGTCCAAGGCGATAAGTGCCACCATCACCACGCTCAACCAAGCGACAGGCAACCATGTCATTCAGAATACGGTGAGCTGTAGAAGGGTGAAGGCTCGTTTGCTCGGCTAAATTCTTGAGGCTGCTCGACTCTTCTTGCTCGGCTAAGGCATCGAGCAGATTCATCATGCGCTCAACCACCTGGATAGCTGTTTTACCAACTTCCCCGGTACTTTTAGCGTTTTTGACAGGCTTATTCGTGCTCATGAGCGCTATTGTAGCGATTCCAAATGCTATTGCATATTATGAAATGCTATTTTAAGAGTCTATGAGTGAAAAACCCAGTTTTCGGGGTAATTCTAGGGCTGTCGCAGGGCTTTAGCGCACTCATTAACAAGGTCTGGACCGCGATAAATCAACCCGCTGTATATCTGCACCAGACTGGCCCCAGCCATCATTTTTTCTCTAGCATCGGCTCCTGACAGAATGCCGCCAACCCCGATGATGGGCACATTATTGCCTAATCTTGCCTTCAGTGTTTTGATAACGTGAGTAGATGCAGCGCGAACTGGGGCGCCCGATAATCCACCAGCTTCTTCACCATGCTGCATGCCTTGAACGGCATCACGAGTAATCGTTGTATTCGTAGCAATGATTGCGTCGATACCAAATTCCATGAGTAAGTCTGCAATTAAATTAATGTCGGCAGTATCTAAGTCAGGCGCAATCTTTAAGAAGAGTGGTTTGTGAACTCCATAGCGATCGCTCAAACGTTTTCTGGCTTCATCTAGATCGCCCAATAATGAGCGCAACATCTCTTCGCCTTGTAGAGCTCGAAGGTTCTGAGTGTTAGGGGAGGATATATTGACCGTGATGTAAGAGGCGATTTCATAAACAGCCTCCATTCCCAAAATGTAATCGCTGGCAGCATCTTCAATGGGTGTGCTGCCATTCTTGCCAATATTCATTCCCAAAACGCCACCTTGTTGCCAGAACTTGGAGCGACGTACCCGAGCAACACAGGCATCAACACCATCATTGTTAAAGCCCATGCGGTTAATGATGGCCTGGGCTTCTGTCAGCCTAAACATGCGAGGCTTTGGATTGCCCGGTTGTGGGAGAGGGGTTACAGTACCGATTTCTAAAAAACCAAATCCGAGTGCGGCAAGCGCATCAATATGCTTGCCATCTTTATCGAGCCCAGCTGCTAAACCTACCCGGTTCGGAAAGGTAATGCCGCAAAGTGTGTGAGGATCAGCAATCGGTTTGCTAACCAGGCGCTCGAGTAAACCCCAGCGTTGTGCGCGATCTAAATTACTGAGTGTGAGATTGTGGGCTTGTTCGGGATCTAAACAAAAGAGCCAAGGGCGTAATAAAGAGTAACGATCGATCATGGATAGATATTATGACCCAGCTAACTCAGTCAAAGGCTGCCAGTGATCATCAATCAAGCCTTCCATCGGTTGATACTTGGCTTTATAGGACATTTTTTCACTCTCTTTAATGTAGTAGCCAAGATAGAGGTAAGGCAGGCTGAGTGTTTTTGCCTGCTCAATTTGCCAAAGAATGCTAAAGCCGCCATAGCTAGAGGCATGTACTGAGGTATCAAAGAAGGTATAAACCGAAGAAATGCCCTGATCTAGGATGTCGATCATGCTGACCATACGCAGGCGCCCAGGGTGGGGATCCTGCGGGCCATCCCGAAATTCCACAATACGTGAGTTCACACGGCTCTGGAGTAAGAACTGCATGTATTGATCTTGATCATCGCTATCCATATCACCACCAGCATGTCTTTCGTTCTGGTAGCGTTGATATAACTGGTAATGCTCGTCTTGATAGCCCAAGTTGAGAACCGATACCTCAAGACCAATATGTTTTTTCCAGGCGCGACGTTGACTGCGCGAAGGAGTGAATTGATTTACTAAGATGCGAGTGGCAATACACGCTCTGCATTCATCGCAGTAGGGGCGATAGGTATAAAGACCGCTACGACGAAAGCCCGCATTCAACAATTCGCTATAAATGTCTGCATGGATTAAATGGGACGGAGTAGCAACCTGAGAGCGCGCCATTCGATTTGGCAAATAAGAGCAAGGGTAGGGTGCCGTGGCATAAAACTGCAATGCGGTGAGCGGAAGTTCTTTGAGCCTTGTCATAGCCAGTGGGTCAAAATCGATTTATCAAAAGTCCAAGATAGCTCAATCTTAGTTTGGTTTAAGGATATTTGCAGTTGTTCTAAAAACTCATCCCGAGAAATAGGGGCTGCACCCAAAGAATGGAGATGAGTAGTCTCTTGCTGGCAATCAATCATCCCAAGCCCGCTCTGGACACACCAGGCGCTCAAAGCTGCCAAGGCAATCTTAGAGGCCCCTGGTTTACGGCTAAACATCGATTCTCCAAAAACCATGCCGCCAAACGATACACAGTAAAGACCGCCAATGATTTGATTATCTTCAGTGACGGCAATACTATGGGCATTTCCTTGTTCATGTAATGCGGTGTAGGCATCCATGATTTCATGGGTGATCCAAGTGCCATCTTGATCTTTGCGAGCGCTCGTCGCGCAGGCGCGGATCACTGCGCCAAAATCTTCGTCAACCATAATGGTTGAATTTGCATCTTGGCAAAAATGACGAATGCTTTTTTTCAGAGAATCGCTGCATTTAAATTCTGAAGGTTTCAGAACCATACGGGGATTTGGCGACCACCACAAGACTGGTTGGTTATCTGAGTACCAGGGAAAAATACCGAGTTGGTATGCCTGAGAAAGTTGTCCAGGATAAATGCGTTCGCTTACTGCAATCAACCCAGGAACGCTAGGATCGGGATCCGGGTGGATCAGTGGATTTGGAAAGGAATCATTTGGACCTAGCCAAGTAATTTGACTCATACCTTGACCCATAAATCAGTCACTAGATTCTTTCGGATGGCAGAACGTCGCGGCTGCGGACATGAAATTCTTTGCCTGATTCTAAAAGGCCGGCAGCGCGGTCAGCAAAGAACCATTCGAGCGTTTGCTTGACTGTTGGGAAAGCAAGCTCCGCCCATGGAATTTCATGCTCATAAAAGAGGGCAACCTCAAGACTTTCTTCACCTGCAGAAAATTCAGGAGAATGCATTTTTGCTAAATAGAACAAATGAACTTGTTCTGCATGGGGGACATTTAAGAGTGAGTAAAGCGGGCCTATTTCAACTTGGGCACCTGCTTCCTCAAGTGTTTCCCTGGCAGCACCGTGACTAGTGCTTTCACCAAGCTCCATAAAGCCTGCGGGTAGCGTCCAGTAACCATGACGCGGTTCAATGGCGCGGCGACATAGTAAGACTTGTTCACGATAAATAGGAATGCTACCGACGACATTGCGTGGGTTCTGATACTGAATGCTGCCGCAGGCCTCACAAACGTAACGCTCACGAGAATCATCTGCCGGAATCTTGATCGTCAGTAGTGAAGCGCAGTGAGGGCAATACTTCATGAACACCTTCTAAAAATGGGCTTTGATAGCGCCGCGCAGGGCATTACTAAGCATAATCTCATCTGCTATTGAAACATCATTAATAGTCAGGTTAGCTTCACGGGCATTGAGCTTTGAATCGGCCAGCAGGCTTGCGCGCATTACGCCAGGTAATAGGCCTGCTGAAACTGGTGGAGTAAGCCATTCTGAGCTGCCTTGAGGTTTAACAAAAATGCTAGTTCTTCCGCCCTCGGTCACAAAGCCTTGTTCATTCGTAAATAGAGCATCAAAGCCACCCAATTGAACAGCGGTCTGCCAGGCTAGATCATAAAGACTGCGATGAGTCACTTTGTGACGCAATAGGGCATCACCAGAAAACATTTCTACATTGCCAGGAAGAATATCTTTAGCCCAGAAAATTTTGACAGGCTCACTCAAGATCTCAAGCACTCCGTTAGAGATAGACAGATCACCATCCGGGGCAAGATCAAGTCTTAGCCTACAAGAAGTCTTCGGGCTGAGTGATGAACAAGCATTTTCAACTGCGAACTGAGCATCAGATCGATTAAAAGGAATTCTTAAAGCCAAAGCAGAGGCTTGCATGCGATCTAAGTGCGCCACAAGCTTCTGAGGTATCCCTTGATCAATAGCAATCGTTTCAAATAAACCCATAGAGGAGGGTAGATGCATCAAGAAATCAGATTTGATACGACATTCCTGCCATTCTTGCTGTGTATTTGAATCGTTGGTGATGCCAGCACCGACTCCCAAAGTAAAAGTGGAGGCATGTGATTGCACATCCTCTGTAATCTCAATGGTACGAATGGGAACACTGAAAGCAAAGTTCCCACTGGGATCAAGCCAACCTAAGGCTCCGCAGTAATAGCCGCGATCTTCTGGCTCTAGCTCTTGAATAATCTCCATGCTACGTTTTTTAGGTGCACCAGTGACAGAGCCACAAGGAAATACCGCATACAAAATATCAAAGAGGGAAGTATGAGGTTTAGCTCGGCCTTGTACGGTAGAGGTCATTTGCAATACATCGCCGTGCCTAGCGACTTCGAATAAATGAGGCACGACTACTGAGCCGGGCAAAGAAATGCGGCTGAGATCATTGCGTAATAGATCGACAATCATGACGTTCTCAGCTTGATTCTTGGGGTCTTCAGATAAAGCGCTAGCGACATCAGATAAAGCGCTGGCCGTGCCTTTCATGGGCATGGCTTTTAGAGTATCCCCTTCGCGAGCAATAAAGAGCTCTGGAGATTGCGATAGCAGATAATTACCAGCGTGTGAGATATAGGCACCAAATCTACCAGGCTGGCGCCCTCGTAAGCGGCCATACAGGGCTAGGGGTGAGCCATACGTCTTTCCAGAAATCCGGTAGGTATGATTAATTTGATAGCTATCACCACTACGAATATATTCCTGAATATTGGCCATATCAGAAGCAAACTGCTTTTCATTTAATGACTCATGAACATCGAGTACACCAGCAGACTTCTCACTCTCTTCAAGCATTGCAATTCGATTTGCAATCAGAGTATCTACTTCGCTCTTAGATAGTTTTTCAAAACTCTTGAATGACCAAGCCTCGATGAGGGGGTGAGGGCTTGAGCTATGCGGTCTTTGTGGAAGTTGATGAATGGGTCTACCAAGTTCATACGCAAATGCGGCAACAACAAACTCACCTCTAGCAAGAGACTCAGTAATCTGGGTTAAACAAGTCTGGGCTGCATCCAAATCAAGTGCATTATCATCACTTGAAAGAACGCGCCAGTACTGTAGCGGATTTTCATAATGGCGACTCGATGGCTGAGCCGCTGTACTTTGCGCGTCGTCGAGCAAAATCATCGCGGCTAACCTAGTGTCTTCTAGTTACTTCAGAAGAGTGGCTGATTCAATAGTCACGGCCTTGGAGGGAACATCAGCCATTCTGCCCATACGAGGCGCTGGTGCAACCATGGTGGGCACCTTACGAATTGCATCGATAGTTTGAGTTCCAGAAATGACTTTGCCAAATACGGTATAACCATTGCCCATCGCATTAGGGTAATCCAAAGCAGGGTTGTCTTTCACGTTAATGAAGAACTGAGCAGTAGCAGAATCAGGATCAGATGTGCGAGCCATGGCGATGGTGTACACATTGTTCTTTAAGCCATTAGTAGCCTCAGATGCCACTGGGGCATCGGTTGGTTTTTGTACTAAATCAGGAGTAAAGCCACCACCTTGAATCATGAAGCCATCAATCACACGATGAAAAATGGTGCCATTGTAAAAACCGCTTTTGACATAGTTCAAAAAGTTGGTAGTAGTCTTGGGGGCCTTAACATCATCAAGCTCGACTACAAAATTTCCCATAGTCGTTTTAAATTCAACTTTAGGCCCAGCAATAGCTGCTTGGCTGGTAAGGCATGCAGCAACCAGAATGAGGTTAGTAAAAAGCTTACGCATAAAGACTCCTTGAATGAATTTGATACAACAGATTGTATTGTGCAACTGGATTAGGTGAGCCCATTGGGAACATTGCCAGCATAGGAATAGGACGTTTCCTCAAACATGCCTGGACGAGCAAGGTAATCCAGCGCCCAATCGATGGTGTCGACACCCCAAAAGCAATGTTGATTGAATATCAGGGCTGGTACGCCAAAAGCACCATCTGCTTTGGCTTGATTCGTATTGGCAATAAGTTCCGCTTTTACTTCAGGACTCTCTGGTTTTACGGTCTCCGCTGGCAGCCCTAAATAAGTACAAAACTCTGACCAAGAAAGATTGGGATCTTTACCTTCTACCCAGACATAATCAAAGGCACGCTCAACCATTGTCCAATTGGCTTTTTCTTGCACAAGCAGACGTTGGGCTGCAACAGTCATAAAAGGGTGGTGCTCAGGAAAACGAAATGGAATACCTAATTTTTCTGCTTGCCATACGCAGAACTGATAAGTATGGGGACGCTTTGCAGCAATTTCACCAGGACCTTTATTGTCTGTAGCTCGAAAGAGTCCACCTAAAAGGATTGGCACTGGTGTGATATTCAGTTGATGTTCTAAGCGCTGTCTTTGCTTGATATACAAATAGGCAAAAGGCGAGATGATGTCGTAGTAGAGGGTGGCGGGAGTTTTCTCGCTCATCGACTCATTCCTATTTCTGATTGTGCTCTGCATCGAGTTTGCGTAAGAAAGCCATCTTCTCTTTAATTTGTGTCTCTAAGCCGCGCTCAACTGGGTCGTACCAGCGGGGCTCTGGCATTCCTTCGGGTAAATAGGATTCACCGGCAGCGTAGCCATGTGGCTCATCATGTGCGTAGCGATATTCCTTGCCATGACCAAGTTCTTTCATGAGCTTAGTTGGAGCATTGCGTAGATGATTCGGCACGGGCTTGGACTGATCTTGTGCAACATAGGCGCGTGCAGCATTAAATGCCTTGTAACTGGCATTACTTTTTGAAGCTACCGCTAGATACACTACCGCTTGACCCAAAGCGAGTTCACCTTCAGGTGAGCCTAGCCGCTCAAAGGTTTGGGCAGCATCGTTTGCTAATTGCATTGCTCGAGGATCTGCTAAGCCAATATCTTCCCAGGCCATACGAATGATACGGCGTGCTAAGTAACGTGGGTCTGCTCCACCGTCGAGCATGCGGCAGAACCAGTAGAGGGCTGCGTCGGGATTGGACCCACGCACGGATTTATGCAATGCAGAAATTTGGTCATAAAACTGATCGCCACCTTTGTCAAAGCGGCGCGCTTGCACGGTAAGCGCATTTTCAATAAAGGCTTGGTCAACGACATCAATGTGTGAGCCGGGCGTTAGCACTGCATTACGAACCTGTTCTACCAGGTTTAACAATCTGCGTGCGTCGCCATCAGCATTCGAGATCAGGGTATCAATGGCACCATCGTCAAATTTGATATCCGGCATAGCATGTTGATGGGCGCGAACAAATAGCTGCTTAAGCTCATCGGCATTTAAGGACTTGAGAACATAGACTTGCGCTCGAGATAACAGTGCTGAGTTCACCTCAAAAGAAGGGTTTTCTGTAGTTGCGCCAATAAAAGTAAACAAACCAGACTCTACGTGAGGTAGGAGGGCGTCTTGCTGGCTCTTATTGAAGCGATGAATCTCATCGACAAACAAAATTGTCTGTTTGCCATATTGCGCCATACTTTGTTGAGCTTGCTCAATCGCTTCGCGTATCTCTTTAACCCCAGCTAATACTGCAGAGATGGCAATGAATTCACGATCAAAAGCTTTTGCAGAAAGACGTGCTAAGGTCGTTTTACCAACACCCGGAGGGCCCCACAAAATCATGGAGTGCGGCTTGCCTGATGCAAAAGCAAGATTGAGTGGCTTACCTGCTGCTAATAAATGGGTTTGCCCAATCACTTCTTCAATGGTTTTCGGGCGCAAGGCTTCCGCAAGTGGTGGCGGAGGGGTGCTATCGAAAAGACTGCTCATTGAATCGTTAGGCTTGGATAAATAGAATGACGATCGCTGCCCAAGTTAGGCAAGCAGCAGCAATATAAGTCAAGCGATTGCGGATCACCATAAAGGAGTTTCGTGCCACTTCATCCGAAAAATAGTATTGATAAGTGTTCTGATCAATATTGCGCTGAATGATCAAAGTTGACGCCAGAATCAACAAGGCAACTGGAATATAGATATGTAGTGCTAGCCAGGCAACCAAAGCAGGTATGACACCCCAGATCCAAGCATTGCGATCAATCCAGCGATCACCCATAGGCGCTTTACCCATGGTATGCAAGTTAGCACCCCAATGTAAAGCTCCCATGAAAGAGGTAATAACCGCTCCATAGCCTGCCAGTGATTCTGCGCTTAAATAATTGAGGGGTGTTGGCGCCAACTGCACCATTAAAGCAAGCCCTACAAATGGAATGAGACCGGCATAGGCCAGCTTGGTTACAAGGGGTGGAATAGGGTTCACAAGTACTTAAAGTTTGGTTGAGATGAATGGGTGAAAATTATTTATCGTAGGTATAGACACCGCGACCTGTTTTGCGACCGAGATAACCCGCCGCAACCATTTCACGAAGCAGTGGGCAAGGGCGGTATTTGGAATCGCTGAAGTTTTCAAAATAGACTTCCATAACTGCCAAGCAAGTATCTAAACCAATGAGGTCTGCTAAAGCTAAAGGTCCGATCGGCTGATTGCAGCCTAACTTCATGCCTGCATCAATGTCTTCAGGACTTGCAAGACCTTCTGACAATACAAAGAATGCTTCGTTAATCATTGGCAACAAAATACGATTCACAACAAAGCCTGGTGAATTCTTAACAGTAATGGGTTCTTTGCCAACACGTTTAGCCATTTCAATAATGGCTGCATGCGTTGCATCACTAGTCTGTAAGCCACGAATCACTTCCACCAAAGCCATGAGCGGTGGTGGGTTGAAGAAGTGCATGCCAATAAAGCGCGCTGGGTTTGAGTCAAGGGCGGCTAACTTGGTAATTGATAGAGAAGAGGTATTGGTAGCAATGATGGTGTCTTTACTCACGATCTCATCGACTTGCTTGAGAATCTTTTCTTTAATTGCCTGGTTCTCAGTAGCAGCTTCAATGACTAAACCTAAGCCCTTCAAATCGGTGTAAGAGGTGCTGCCTTTAATGCGCTTGAGTGCCGCCACTTTTTCATCGGTAGTCAGGGTCTCTTTCTTCACGAGGCGATCTAAGCTTTTGCTGATTTGATCTAAGCCGCGCTGTACAGCAGCATCATTAATATCAACCATGACGACATCAATCCCGGCAACCGCGCAAACCTGCGCAATACCATTACCCATCGTGCCCGCACCGATCACACCGACTGATTGAATCTTCATCTCATTTCCTCTTTTGATACTGGGTTGAACCAAATAACTGCTCTCTAGCATTGTTGTCAGTCAAAGGCTTGCGTAATGCTGTTAATACTTCGCAGCCACGCTTTACTGCGGGACGCTCACCAATCATTTCAAACCAACGCTTGAAGTGAGGAAAGTCATTTATCTCCATACCTTGATTTTTCCAATTGCGTGTCCAAGGATAAATCGCCATATCGGCTATGGAGTAAGTTTTTCCTGCGATATAGGGATTATCTTTCAGTTGCTGATCGAGAACGCCATATAAACGCTTTGCTTCATTGGTATAGCGATTGATGGCATAGTCAATTTTCTCAGGGGCATAGAGTCGAAAGTGGTGGTTTTGCCCAAGCATAGGGCCTAGGCCACCCATTTGGAACATGAGCCATTGCAACACCTCATACTTACCGCGAGTGGTTTTTGGTAAAAACTTACCAGTCTTGCTGGCTAGATAGAGCAGGATCGCTCCAGATTCAAAAACGCTGATCGGCTTCCCATCTGGGCCATGAGGGTCTACTAATGCAGGAATCTTATTGTTTGGACTAATCTTTAAAAAGCTCTTAGCAAACTGATCACCAGCACCGATATCGATTGGATGAGCGATCCAATCGCGACCCAAGCGATAGCCGCACTCCTCAAGCATGATGTGCACTTTATGACCATTGGGTGTAGGCCAGCTATAAACATCGATTACATTTTTTGAATTATCGCTTGTCATGGGACTCTCTATAGGGATTGCAGGCGTTGTAGGGCGGTAGCTAAAGTTTGCTCTTGCTTGGCAAAACAAAAGCGGATCACACCAGATTCGGTAGGTTGATCATAAAAAGCAGAAACGGGAATAGCGGCTACACCTACTTTAGTAGTGAGCCATTTACAAAAATCAGCCTCGTTTAATTGAGCCTCTGGAATATTGAGTGCAGAGTAATCGGCGCACTGAAAGTATGTTCCGGGAGTTGGCAGTAACTTAAATCGAGTCTTAGCTAAACCTGCTCCGAAAAAATCACGCTTTGCTTGATAGAAGGCAGGTAGATTTAAGTAGTGGGATGCATCTGCTAAGTAAGAGGCAAGCCCATATTGCATTGGCGTATTGACGGTGAAGACGTTAAATTGGTGAACCTTGCGGAATTCTTTTGATAGTGCAGAAGGAGCTGCTACATACCCCACTTTCCAGCCAGTAACGTGATAGGTCTTACCAAAACTGGAGATCAAAAAGCTTCTAGCGGCCAACTCGGGATGGGAAGCCACGCTGTAATGGGCAGCGCCGTCATAGACCATATGCTCATACACCTCATCACTCAAAATCAGTGTGGAAGTATTTTTCACCAACTGTGCTAAGCGATCTAAATCGGTTTTTTGCCACACCATTCCAGTAGGATTGTGCGGAGAGTTGATGATGAGTAGTCGTGTCTTAGGATTGATGGCTTTTGCAAGAGCATCCCAGGGAATTTCATAAGAAGCTACTTGACCATTCTCATCACGCGTGACTTGAAGTGATACGGCGATTGTTTTGCCACCCGCCAATTCAATTGCAGGTCGATAGCAATCGAAAGCAGGTTCGATGATGACCACTTCATCACCGGGACTAACGCAAGCCAGAATCGTTGTCAGAACTCCTTGAGTACCACCGCCAGTAATCGTAATTTCTGAATCGGGATCATAGTGTTGGCCATAAAGGTTTTGAATCTTTTGGCAAATACCATTTCGGAGTTCGGCAACTCCAATCATGGGAGGGTATTGGTTGCGATCGGCAAGCATCGCTTCATTTACGCTAGCGATTAATTTGCGATCACATGGAAAGTCTGGAAAGCCTTGCCCTAAGTTAATAGCTTCATGTTCAGCTGCAAGCGCAGACATCACGGTAAAGACAGTCGTTCCCACATTGGGTAGCCGACTCGGAAATGGGGGGGTAGGGGCTGACGCAGTCATTTAGGGCAGAGAAATCTGGTAGTCGCTAGAATGGTAAAAATACATAAACAAATTGTGCCATGCTGATCGTACTTTCTCCCGCTAAATCCTTGGATTACAAGACCCCTGTGAAGGTCAAGGCGCCCACCTTGCCTGAATTTGCTTCAGAATCCGCTAAATTGATTGCTGATCTGAAAAAGCTTTCCCCTCAGGATGTATCGAAGTTAATGGGTTTGTCTGACCAATTGGCCGCCTTAAATGTAGGGCGCTATCGCGATTGGTCCAAGAAATTCACAGAAGAAAACAGCAAGCCAGCAATCTACGCTTTTGATGGTGACGTCTATGATGGCTTTGATGTGAAGACCCTTAATGCCAAAGCAGTTGATTTTGCGCAAAACCATGTCCGAATTCTGTCAGGCCTCTACGGTGCTTTGAGGCCCTTAGATTTGATGCAGGCTTACCGCCTAGAAATGGGCACGACCTTTAAAAATGCCAGAGGCAAAGATCTCTACGCTTTTTGGGGTAGCAGGGTGACGGATGCACTCAAGAAGATATTAGAAAAGCAAAAGAAGCCTGTACTGCTCAATTTAGCTTCAGAAGAGTATTTCAAGGTCTTGCAGCCTAAAGAATTGGATTGCCCAATTATTTCTCCGGTATTTCAGGATGCTAAGGATGGTAAGTACAAAATTATCTCGTTTTATGCGAAGCGGGCCCGCGGTTTAATGGCTCGTTATGTTGTTGAGAACCGCATTACGGATCCGGCAGATTTAAAAGGCTTTAATTTGGATGGTTATCAGTATTTTGCTGCGGAATCTAAACCAGATAAGCCAGTATTTAGAAGGGCGGAGAAAAAATAATGGCCGTACATCGCACTAAGTCTTCGCAACGCAGTTCACCTGAAGTGGAAAAACTGGTTTCTGATGCAATCTCCTTGGCCGCCTCAGGCAGTCAAATAGAAGATCGCTTTTGGGAAGAGCGCCTGAATGTGCGCTTGATGCGTTTGCTCAAAAGTCAAAATCAAAATGTCATTGATGCAGCCCTAGATCAAACCTTTCGCATCAATACAGTGGCATTTGAAGTGCTTGCGGATTCAGCTGAAACCCTAGCGGAGTCGCTGAAGATGGAACATGAGGGGCAGGAGTGGGATGTACTCTTGCTTGCAATGCCGATCGTTGCGCACACGCGTTATCAAATTCCTTCTGGACCATTGCAGGCCAATATGGTTGAGGCGACTGCTCAAGCCTTGCATTCTGCAATTGCTGCGCCTGATACGCGCCTTGCGATTGTTCCTTGGCTCTACAGCATTGATCAGATGCCGCATTCTCATTGTCAAACCCGCATCTTGACGGAGGCCTTGGCTAATGCCGCAATCTGCAATAAAGATGTGAAACTAGAGTTACGGGATATGTCTGAGACGATAGCTGTCTTAGCGGATCCGCGCTTTATCATTGCCGCCCTGAGCGCACCGAGTGGAACCCCCATCTTCCGTTGGCAGGCTGAGTCTCCAGCACGTCAAGAGCGTGGCGTGAGTTTGATCGGTTGGCAAAACGCCATGCAAGAACCGATTGCTGCTTTGCTGCCTGGCTGCGAGTTCGAGCTCTTATTACCGGAGTCTTATTTTACGAACTGTCGTTTAGCAGATAAACATGTTCGACCCCTCAGCATTCGCGCAGCAGTCAATTACTTAGAGAGTGGCTTAGGCATTCTTCCTGCTGGCTTATCGTGTGTCGTGGGCGCATTTGGCGAAGAGCAGGCTGATGAATACCGCATCTCCTTTAGCGCAAAAGGTTCTTCAGAAGTCATGTACGGCGTAATCTGGCCTTTGTATGATCGCGAGAGCGTGGCAAGTGATGCCTTAAATGATTTGTCGGATGACGAAAGCCCAATTAAAAAAATCTGCGACGCATTGCATGATGCTGGCGTAGAAGATGTTTTCCGTCATGCAATGCTCTTTGATCCAGAGTTGTGCGATGACTGTGGCGCGCCTTTATTCCCTGACAGATCAGGGGAGGCTGTGCATGCAGAGATGCCAGAAGATTCGCCAACGCAACAACCTTTATTTCACTAAGAATATAAACAATAAAAAAAGCCGAGAAGTTCTCGGCTTTTTTATCAATGCGTTGATGAAAAATTAGTTCTGGACAAAGGGCTCCGCACCGGCAAACAAATGCGGCAACTTACCAGTTTTCATTTCTGCGGTTTGGCAGAAGTCGGCAAGTCTGACGCCTGCTTTGATGTTAAACAACATCGCCTTATTGCCCAACACAACCAGGTCGTGACCACTGTTCGTGTTTTTGTAACGCAGGCTGCCTGGCAATGAAGTTTGACGTTCTAAGTCATAGGTTTTGGATTCCCAAGTTAAGCGAACTTTCTCGGTAGTTCCAGTGGTTTTGAACTGTTTACTTTCACTACATGTCCACGTGAACACCTCCTCACTAGCGCTGACGTGCGCAGCTGCAAAGAGACTGACTAGTACAACGCTAATCGTGAGAAGGTTTTTCTTCATGTATTTATTTTCCTTAAGCGAGTAAGTGCTTAACGCCAGCTTGCTCTTCAAGTAATTCATTTAGGGTATGAGTCATGCGCTCACGGGAGAATTCATCAATCTCTAATCCTTCGATCATTTTGTATTCGCCGTTTTCACACACTACTGGGAAGCCATAAATCACTTCTGCTGGAATACCATATTCGCCTTTAGAAGGGATGCCCATAGTGACCCATTTACCATTGGTACCAAGCACCCAATCATGAACGTGATCAATTGCTGCGTTCGCTGCAGAAGCCGCAGAAGACAGGCCACGCGCCTCAATAATGGCAGCGCCACGCTTACCAACTGTTGGGATGTGCACATCTTTATTCCAAGCGGCATCGTTAATCGTATCTTTGACTGACTTGCCGTCAATGGTGGCAAAACGATAGTCTGGATACATTGTTGGGCTGTGGTTACCCCACACAACAAATTTTTCAATGTCTGCAACAGGCTTGTTTAACTTAGCTGCCAATTGTGAGAGTGCGCGATTGTGATCCAGGCGTAACATTGCTGTGAAGTTCTTCGCAGGAATATCTGGAGCAGATTTCATCGCGATGTAAGCATTTGTGTTTGCCGGATTACCAACAACCAATACCTTAACGGTCTTCTTCGCAACAGCGTTCAATGCTTTACCTTGCGCTGTGAAAATTTGCGCGTTGGCTGAGAGTAAATCTTTGCGCTCCATGCCAGGGCCGCGTGGACGCGCGCCAACCAAAAGGGCTACATCGATATCTTTAAATGCGGTCATTGGGTCAGAGTGGGCTGTCATACCTGCCAATAGCGGGAATGCGCAGTCTTCTAGCTCCATCATCACGCCAGCTAGGGCTTTTTGAGCTTTTTCGTCTGGAATTTCGAGCAATTGAAGGATCACGGGCTGATCTTTACCCAGCATATCGCCATTGGCGATGCGGAATAGAAGGGAATATCCGATTTGACCGGCTGCACCGGTTACTGCGACACGCATTGGGGCTTTTGCCATTACTAATAACTCCAGGGGAAGGTTAATTAATCAAAACATTTCTATTATCCATTCAAGTGTATGGACTTTAGCTTTACACTGTCAATGACGTCTTATATAAGACTAGAATTACCCTGAATTTTATCTAATTGATATCGACTGGAGTCAATTTGTCAGAATTAAATGTGCCTGTAGCCTCATTTAGCCCTCTGTACGAGCAAATTAAGGCGATGATTTTAGCCAGCCTGCAAGCCTCTGAATGGCTGCCTGGGGCTGCTATTCCCAGCGAAATGGAGCTGGCTGCGCGCTATGCGGTCAGTCAAGGAACGGTTCGCAAGGCCATCGATGAGTTAGCCGCTCAGAACCTATTGGTCAGGCGTCAAGGGAAGGGCACTTTTGTGGCCACCCACCAAGAGGACGACTGGCAATACCGTTTTTTACGCTTAGCTCCCGATTCTGGGGCGAAGTTTCACCTGACCAACCAGTTCTTGGTTTGCGCCAATACCAAAGCGAGCCCATATATTGCCAATTTGCTTAAATTAAAGGCAGGCGATGCGGTCATTCATATTGATCGGGTTCAGAGCTTTGCAGGCAAACCCATTGTTTTTGAAGAGATTTGGCTTCCTGGGGCTCGTTTTAAAGGCCTTGATTTAGAGGCGCTCAATGTTTGGCATGGTCCCGTATACGCTTTCTACGAGAGTCAGTTCGCCACGCATATGGTCAGAGCAGAGGAAAAAATCAAGGCAGTGGCGGCGGATGAAGTCTTGGCTGGACACCTTCACTTGCCAGTAGGCGCGCCGCTCCTATCAGTTGAGCGTGTGGCCTTCACCTACGGGAATAAACCAGTAGAAATTCGCCACGCAAGGTACGACACTTCTGAGCAGCATTACGAAAATAAATTGAACTGAAAATATCCGTTAAAACCCTCATTTCACGCATTTAAACACTAAAAAATCCACACCACCCCTAAGGTTTCCAATAGAATATGTTGCGACACAACAAAATTACATTAAACCTACACACAAACATAGAGATTGCAAATGGTTGATACACAGCAAAATGTAAAGAAAGATAGACCGGTTTACCGAAATATTGGTCTAGCCCAGCTGGTTAAATATCGCCTCCCTTGGGCCGGTAAAGTTTCCATTCTTCATCGCATCAGCGGTGCCGCATTATTCCTTTTGCTGCCATTTATCCTCTATATCTTTGATCAGAGTCTTGCCTCTGAGTTGAGTTATCAAAAGTTCCAGGCTTTCACTAGCAACATCCTAGTAAAAATCATTTGCCTTGGTTTGATTTGGTCATTCTTGCACCACTTCTGTGCTGGTATTCGCTACCTTTTACTCGATTTAGAAATCGGAGTGGAAAAGTCTGAAGCGAATCGTTCTGCCATCGTTGTTCTATTCCTCGGCCTAGCTTTGACTGCGGTAGTTGGTCTCAAATTATTTGGCTTGTACTAAGCGCACATTATTTAAGGAAATTTCATGCCTATTTATCAAATTGGACCAAAGCGCTTAGTTGTAGGTGCTCATTACGGCCTTAAAGAATGGATCATCCAGCGCGTCACAGCGATTGTGATGGTGGTGTTTACGATTGTTTTGCTCGTTGACTATTGCATTACTGGTAGCGCAACTTACGAGGGCTGGTCAGGCTTGTTTGCCAACCAGTTCATGAAGTTATTGACGCTCTTGGCGTTCATCAGTTTGTTCTATCACGCTTGGATTGGTATCCGTGACATTTGGATGGATTACATCAAGCCTGTCAGCATTCGTTTAACACTGCAAGTGTTGACCGTTCTCTATCTCGTAGCCTGTGCGGCCTATGCCGTCCAAATTTTGTGGAAAGTGTAATTCGATGACTGGGATTCAAAAATCATTACCACGCCGCCGTTTTGATGCGGTAATTGTTGGTGCGGGTGGTTCAGGTATGCGTGCTTCATTGCAGTTGGCTGAAGCCGGCTTGAACGTTGCTGTATTAACCAAAGTATTCCCAACGCGTTCACACACTGTTGCTGCACAAGGCGGTATCGGCGCCTCATTGGGCAATATGAGTGAAGACAATTGGCACTATCACTTTTATGACACCATCAAAGGATCTGATTGGTTAGGTGATCAGGATGTCATCGAGTTCATGTGTCGTGAAGCTCCAAAAGTCGTTTACGAGTTAGAGCATTTCGGTATGCCTTTTGATCGCAACCCAGATGGCACGATTTATCAGCGCCCATTCGGTGGCCACACTGCAAACTATGGTGAGAAGCCAGTGCAGCGCGCTTGTGCTGCTGCTGACCGCACAGGTCACGCTATGTTGCATACCTTGTATCAACGTAATGTCCGCGCAAAAACCAATTTCTTTGTTGAGTGGTTGGCGCTTGATTTAATTCGCGATGACGAAGGCGATGTTGTTGGTGTCACTGCTCTCGAAATGGAAACGGGCCAGGTCTACATCCTAGAGGCCAAAGTTGTCATGATGGCAACCGGCGGTGCAGGCCGTATTTGGGATGCATCGACTAACGCATTTATTAATACCGGCGACGGTATGGGCCTTGCTGCACGCGCAGGTATTCCATTGGAAGATATGGAGTTCTGGCAATTCCACCCAACTGGCGTAGCCGGTGCGGGCGTGTTGTTGACAGAAGGTTGCCGCGGCGAAGGCGGTATCTTGAGAAACAAAGATGGTGAGCGCTTTATGGAGCGCTATGCGCCAACTTACAAAGATTTAGCGCCACGCGATTTCGTATCCCGTTGCATGGATCAAGAAATTAAAGAAGGGCGCGGTTGCGGCCCTAATGGCGACTATGTGGTACTCGACTTAACGCACATTGGTGCCGAAACTATCATGAAGCGTTTGCCTTCTGTTTATGAGATTGGCATCAACTTTGCAAACGTTGACGTGACCAAAGAGCCAATTCCTGTTGTGCCAACTATTCACTATCAGATGGGTGGTATTCCAACGAATATCAATGGTCAAGTGGTTGTCCCTGCAAATGGAATTCACAATGAAATCGTAAATGGCTTGTATGCGATTGGTGAGTGTTCATGTGTTTCTGTGCACGGCGCTAATCGTTTGGGTACGAACTCATTGCTCGACCTCTTGGTATTTGGTCGCGCAGCAGGTAACCACATCGTTGGATTGGATCTCAAGAATCGCGAGTTCAAACCTTTGCCTAAGAATGCCGGTCAGCAAACTTTGGAGCGCATTGCGAAGTTGGATAACTCCACTTCAGGTGAATATGCACAAGACGTTGCCAATGACATCCGTAAAACCATGCAGAAATACGCAGGCGTGTTCCGCAATCAAGAATTGATGGATGAAGGTGTTCGTCAAATGGCGAAGTTGACTGAGCGTGCTAAGAACTTATGGGTTAAAGATAAGTCAGAAATTTTTAATACTGCACGTATTGAGGCTTTGGAAGTGGCTAACCTGGTTGAGACTGCAAATGCAACCATGATTTCTGCAGCAGCGCGTAAAGAAAGTCGCGGCGCACATTCCCATGACGATTATCAAGAGCGCGATGACGATAACTGGATGAAACATACCCTTTGGTATAGCGAAGGCAATAAGTTGACTTACAAGCCGGTTGTATTAAAGCCCTTGACCGTTGAGTCCTTCCCTCCTAAAGAACGTACTTTCTAAGCGAAGAGAAATAGAAAATGAGTGATATCCGTATATTTGAAATTTACCGCTACGATCCAGATGTCGATGCAGCACCGCGTATGGAACGTTATGAGCTAGAACTCACCGGTGAGCGTATGTTGTTGGATGCTTTGATTTCTTTGAAGAAGCAAGATGAAACAATTTCTTATCGTCGTTCATGCCGTGAGGGTGTATGCGGTTCAGATGCAATGAATATTAATGGTAAAAATGGTTTGGCTTGTTTGACCAATATGTTGACTTTGCCTAAGGTCATCACATTGCGTCCATTGCCTGGCTTGCCAGTTGTGCGCGATTTGATCGTTGATATGACTTTGTTCTTCAAACAGTACTTGTCTATCAAGCCTTACTTAGTCAACGATAATCCACCTCCAGAAAAAGAGCGCCTCCAGAGTCCTGAAGAGCGTGAAGAGTTGAATGGCTTATATGAGTGCATCTTGTGCGCATCCTGCTCAACTTCATGTCCATCTTTCTGGTGGAATCCTGACAAGTTTGTAGGTCCAGCTGGTCTATTGCAGGCCTATCGCTTTATTGCTGATAGCCGTGATGAAGAAACATCCCAGCGCTTGGATAATTTGGAAGATCCGTATCGTTTGTTCCGTTGCCATACCATCATGAATTGCGTGGATGTATGTCCTAAGCACTTGAACCCAACGAAGGCAATCGGCAAGATCAAGGAGTTGATGGTTCGTAGGGCGGTATGACCCTCGGTAACGCAGAGTTATATCGTTTAAAGAGTGATGCTCGCAGGGGCTTACTGGAGAATGATTTAATTCTGCAACGTTTCTTTGAGCGTTACGGCGCGCAATTAAGCGTGGAAGATGGAAGAGTATTAAGCCAGTTATTGGCCTTAGATGACAATGACCTAATGGATTTGCTGATTGGTCGTAAAGATTCGGTGGCGGGGCTGGAAAAGGAAATGCAGTCGGACTCCTTTAAAACAGTATTGCAAAGGCTGAAAGAGAAGTAGTTCAGCTTTTTGGTGCAGTAGCGGTGAAAGCATGTAAACGAACAATGTATTAATCATAATTTTGAATGACTAAGGATTAGAAATGATTGAATCGGACATCAAGGCAAAACTCTCGTTTTCGGATGGCACGCCAGATATTGATCTGCCAATTTACAAAGGAACTGTTGGTCCTGATGTAATCGACATTCGTAAGCTTTATGGTCAGACGGGTAAGTTCACTTACGACTCGGGCTTTCTTTCTACTGCGTCATGCAATAGCAAAATTACCTATATCGACGGCGATAAGGGTGAGTTGCTCTACCGTGGCTACCCAATTGAAGATTTGGCCCACAATTGCGACTTCTTGGAAACTTGCTTTCTCTTAATTAATGGTGAGTTGCCAAACGCGACTCAGAAAAAAGATTTCGAAGATATGGTCATGCACCACACCATGGTTCATGAGCAAATGCAATTCTTCTTGCGTGGCTTCCGTCGTGATGCACATCCAATGTCTGTATTAACTGGCTTAGTTGGTGCAATGGCTGCGTTCTACCATGATGAAATTGACTATACCGACTCACATGCGCGCGAGGTTGCGCAGATTCGCTTGATCGCGAAAATGCCTACTCTGGTGGCGATGTCTTATAAGTATTCTGTAGGGCAGCCATTTATCTATCCAGATAACTCTTTGTCATACACCGCTAACTTTATGCGCATGATGTTTGCAACTCCATGCGAACAGTACAAAGTGAATCCAGTATTGGTTCGCGCCTTGGATCGCATTTTTATCCTACATGCAGACCATGAGCAAAATGCTTCTACCTCAACAGTGCGTTTGTGCGGCTCTTCTGGTACAAATCCATTTGCAGCGATCTCTGCTGGTATTGCATGCCTCTGGGGTCCAGCTCACGGTGGCGCAAATGAAGCTTGCTTGCAGATGCTCAATGAGATTCAAGCTCAAGGTGGTGTGGATAAGATTCATGAATTCATTGCTCAAGTTAAGGATAAGAACTCTAGCGTTCGCTTAATGGGCTTTGGTCACCGTGTCTATAAGAACTTTGATCCACGTGCAAAACTAATGCGTGAGACTTGCTATGAAGTATTAAATGAACTTGGCCTACAAGATGATCCATTATTTAAATTGGCAATGACGCTTGAGAAAATCGCATTGGAAGACGAGTACTTTGTGAGCCGTAAGCTTTATCCAAACGTAGACTTCTACTCTGGCATCGTTCAGCGCGCGCTTGGCATCCCAACAGAAATGTTTACTTGCATCTTTGCTTTGGCAAGAACTGTAGGTTGGATTGCTCAGTGGGAAGAAATGATTACAGATCCAGAGTACAAGATTGGACGTCCACGTCAGTTATATGTTGGTGAAACTTCACGCAAGGTTCCTAACATTTCGGTTCGTAAATAAAGGTTTTAAGGACACTCATGTCTCGTACGCTTTATGACAAATTGTGGGATGACCACGTTGTTTACTCTGAAGAAGATGGCACGGCGACGATCTATATTGATCGCCAGCTGTTGCACGAGGTAACCAGTCCTCAAGCGTTTGAGGGCTTGAATATGGCGGGTCGCCCAGTGTGGCGTATTTCTGCTAATTTGGCAGTGTCGGATCATAACGTACCAACGACAGATCGCTCAGAAGGTATTACAGATCCAATCTCTAAATTGCAAGTAGATACCTTAGATCAAAACTGTGATGCTTTTGGTATTACCCAGTACAAGATGAATGATGCCCGTCAAGGGATTGTGCATGTGATTGGCCCAGAGCAGGGTGCAACTTTGCCAGGCATGACTGTAGTGTGTGGCGATTCTCATACCAGCACCCATGGCGCTTTTGGTGCTCTCGCATTTGGTATTGGTACCTCTGAAGTGGAGCATGTATTAGCAACACAAACTTTGCTCATGAAAAAGAGCAAGAACATGCTCGTCAAAGTTGATGGTCGCTTGCAACCAGGCTCTACTGCGAAAGATATCGTTCTTGCTGTGATTGGCAAGATCGGCACTGCAGGTGGCACTGGTTACACCATTGAATTTGCTGGCGAAGCGATTCGCAATCTGTCGATGGAAGGTCGTATGACCCTTTGCAATATGGCGATTGAAGCTGGCGCGCGAGCTGGCTTAGTTGCTGTCGATGAGACTACCATTGAATATATTCAAGGTCGTCCATATGCGCCGAAGGGTCCAGCACTTCTGCAGGCCCTGCAATACTGGAGAACTTTGCATTCCGATGCGGATGCCAAGTTTGATGCCGTAGTGGAATTGCGCGCAGAAGAAATTGCACCTCAGGTCACTTGGGGTACTTCACCAGAGATGGTGCTTGCCATTAGTGAGCGTGTGCCTGATCCAGAAAAAGAGCGAGACCCAAACAAGCGTTCCGCCATGGAGCGTGCATTGGAGTACATGAACCTTATTCCCAATACGCCACTGAGCAGTATCTCTGTTGATAAGGTATTCATTGGCTCTTGTACGAATAGCCGCATCGAAGATATGAGAGCTGCCGCTAAGGTGGTTGATCGCCTGGGTAAAAAAGTTGCAGCTAATGTCAAGTTGGCATTGGTGGTTCCTGGCTCTGGTTTGGTAAAAGCGCAAGCAGAGCGTGAGGGCTTGGATCGCATCTTTAAGGCTGCTGGCTTTGAGTGGCGTGAGCCCGGTTGTTCTATGTGCCTAGCGATGAACGCTGACCGTTTAGAACCTGGTGAGCGTTGTGCCTCTACCTCCAATCGTAATTTTGAAGGTCGGCAAGGTAATGGCGGTAGAACCCATTTGGTAAGTCCTGCAATGGCAGCTGCTGCTGCAATTGAGGGCCATTTTGTTGACGTACGTAAGATTTCATAAGGATATAGACATGAAATTCTCTTCGGTATCTCTCATCGCTCGATTGGCTATAGTGGCTCTTTTTGGCCTCTTCATTTCTGCCTGTGCTAACACTATGGAAGGTGTGGGCAAGGATTTGCAGACTATGGGCAAATCAATGGATAGCAGCTCTTCAAGTACTACACAAAACAATCAATCACAAACTAAGGGTAAGGACGTTGTTGTTACCCCTGTGAAGTAAACATTAAGAGTCAAAGTCAGAATCATGGATAAATTTACGGTATACAAAGGTTTGGTTGCTCCGCTTAATCGCGAGAACGTCGACACCGATGCCATTATTCCTAAACAGTTTCTGAAATCCATCAAGAAGACTGGCTTTGGTCAGAACTTATTTGATGAGTGGCGCTATCTGGATCATGGTGAGCCAGGGCAGGATTGCAGTGCGCGTCCTGTTAACCCAGACTTCGTCCTAAATCAGGCGCGCTATCAGGGTGCGGGCATTTTGTTGGCCCGTAAAAACTTTGGCTGCGGTAGCTCCCGCGAACATGCCCCTTGGGCACTTGATCAATTCGGCTTCAGGGCAGTGATTGCCCCTAGTTTTGCTGATATTTTTTACAATAATTGCTTCAAAAATGGTCTTTTACCGATTGTTTTGACAGAAATTCAGGTTGACCACTTGTTCAATGAAACCCTTGCATTTAGTGGCTACCAGTTGACGATCGACCTAGAGGCTCAGCAGGTGATTGCCCCTGATGGCACCGCCTACAGCTTTGAAGTGGCCCCATTTAGAAAGTATTGCCTTCTCAACGGTCTAGACGATATTGGCTTAACTCTGCGCCATGCAGATAAAATCAAGGCTTATGAAGCTGAGCGCATTCTAAAAATGCCTTGGCTTGCAACCCAATTGCCATAACTTTTGATTTAAAGGCCTTTCATGAAAATTGCAGTTCTACCGGGCGATGGTATCGGCCCGGAAATCGTCGCTCAAGCCGTTCGAGTATTAAATGCGCTCGGCCAAAAGTTTGATCTAGAGGAAGCTCCTGTTGGTGGAGCTGCTTATGATGTGGCCGGCCATCCATTGCCGCCAGCAACTTTAGAGTTGGCTAAAAAAGCTGACGCGATTTTGTTTGGTGCAGTAGGTGATTGGAAATATGATGCGCTTGCACGCGAACTGCGTCCAGAGCAAGCCATTTTAGGATTGCGCAAACACTTAGAGTTATTTGCGAACTTTAGACCGGCAATTTGCTATCCAGAGTTGACTGCTGCATCCAGTTTGAAACCAGAAATTATTGGCGGTTTAGATATTTTGATCGTACGTGAATTGAACGGCGATATCTATTTTGGCCAACCGCGCGGTATACGTACTTCTGAGTTGCCATTATTTAAGGGTGCGCGCGAAGGTTTTGACACCATGCATTACAGCGAGCCTGAAGTAGAGCGCATTGGCCACGTTGCTTTTGAAGCGGCTCGTAAACGTGGCAAGAAGATCTGTAGCGTTGACAAGGCTAACGTTTTAGAATCATCACAGCTCTGGCGTGAGGTGATGATCCGCATCTCTCAAGAGTATCCAGATGTTGAGCTGTCCCATATGTATGTCGATAACGCTGCGATGCAATTGGTTAAAGCGCCTAAAGCCTTTGATGTAGTGGTCACTGGCAATCTGTTTGGCGATATTTTGTCAGATGAGGCCGCAATGTTGACCGGCTCTATTGGCATGTTGCCTTCTGCGTCTCTTGATAAGAATAACAAGGGTCTGTATGAGCCAAGTCATGGTTCCGCACCCGATATTGCTGGTAAGGGTATTGCTAATCCCTTGGCCACTATTCTCTCGGCTGCAATGATGTTGCGTTATTCCTTAGGAATGCCTGCAGAAGCAGATCGAATTGAGAAAGCAGTACAAAAAGTCTTAGCACAAGGCTTACGAACTGCTGATATTTATACCGAAGGTACTCAAAAAGTATCTACAGTACAAATGGGTGATGCAGTAGTTGCAGCGCTTTCATAAATCGAAATTAATCATTTATTAGATAGTTAATCATCATGGCAAATACAAATACACCATTGGTAGGTTTAGTTGGCTGGCGTGGCATGGTCGGTAGTGTTCTCATGGATAGAATGTTGGCCGAAAAAGATTTTGATTTAATCGAGCCAGTATTTTTTAGTACCAGTCAGGCAGGTGGTGAGGTTCCACTGATCAATGGCAAAAAAGTGAGTAAGAGCGAAACCGCTCTGAAAGATGCAAATGACATTCAGGCATTGTCACGCTGCGACATCATTCTGACTTGCCAAGGTGGCGACTACACCAATGACATCTTCCCTAAGCTGCGTGCTGCAGGCTGGAATGGCCATTGGATTGATGCTGCTAGTGCCTTGCGCATGAAAGATGACGCAGTATTGGTCTTGGATCCCGTGAATCGCCCAGTGATTGATAAGGCTTTGGCAACTGGGGGCAAGAATTGGATTGGTGCTAACTGTACCGTCAGCCTAATGATGATGGCGATGGGCGGTTTGGTGAAGGCTGATATGGTGGAGTGGATTAGCGCCATGACTTACCAAGCAGCATCTGGGGCTGGTGCACAAAATATGCGCGAGTTGCTTTTGCAAATGGGCGCTTTGCGTGACAGCGTTGCTACTGAATTGGCAGATCCTTCATCCTGGATTTTGGATATTGATCGCAAGGTTACTGAAACACTGCGTTCGCCAGATTTTCCGAAGAAAAATTTCCGTAACACTGCATTGGCTGGTAGCTTAATTCCATGGATTGATGTGCCGGTTGAAAATGGTCAAACTAAAGAAGAGTGGAAGGGTGGCTCTGAGTTCAACAAGATTCTGGGTCGTCCGGCTTTTCGCACGCCAGGCAGTATTCCGATTGATGGTTTGTGTGTTCGTGTTGGTGCGATGCGCTGTCACTCACAAGGTCTCACTGTCAAGTTAAAGAAAGACATTCCGCTGAAAGAAATCGAAACTATTTTGGCTAACGATAACCAGTGGGTCAAAGTAGTTCCTAATGATCGTGAGACTACTGAGCGTGATTTATCCCCAGCAGCAGTCAGTGGCACTCTGACTGTTCCAATTGGTCGCCTGCATAAGATGGCGATGGGGCCGGAGTATTTGGCTGCCTTTACTGTGGGCGATCAGCTCTTGTGGGGTGCTGCAGAGCCATTGCGCCGCATGCTCAGAATTTTGCTCGAAAGATAATGTTTAGAAATTACCAGCGCAGCTTGGTAAAAGCACTTTGCTTTGTTTGGCTGAGCTGGTCTTGCGCAGCCTGGGCAATCACTTTAGGTTCGCCTCAGTTGCAGTCTAAACCTGGGGAGCCTCTCCGGGTTGAGATTCCGATTAGGGCTAGTGCAGATGAGCAGATCGCCTTATCAAGTCTCAAGGCAAGCACTTTGCCCAAGACTTCGTATGAGCGCCTTGGAATCTCTCCCAAAGTTTTAGATCTCAACACACAAGTTTCGGTTTACCGTAATCGTCAAGAGCAACTGATGGTTTTGGTAGAGACAGTAAATGCTGTGCCAGTATCAGAAGATCCATTTGTAGATGTATTAGTAAATCTCAATTGGTCTAGCGGTAGTATCACCAAAACATTCACTCTGCTCTTAGGCGATGTTCAAAAGGTTCTTGTAAAGCCTGGCCAAACTCTCTCAGAGATAGCAGCGATGATGGCGCCTCAGTTAGATGGCGCTACCCTAGATCAAACTATGTTAGCTTTGTACAAGGCTAACCCAGATGCTTTTGCAAGCGGCAGCATTAACCGTTTAGCAGCTGGTGCCGAGTTAAACAAGCCAAGCCAAGCTCTGCTGCGCTCAATTAGTCCAGCAGAGGCTAATCAATTTGTAGCAGAGGCCAATGCCGATTGGCAGGCGAGCCAGAGCGCTGGTGGATCGCAAGATCAATCCAAGTCTAGCAATGCTAAGACTACAGAAACCTCTCTTAGAGACCGTCTAAAAATTGGCTCTAGTGCTGATGGTAATGACCAAGAGCGCCGCTATACAGAAGAGCTGGTTGCTCAAGAGAAGCAATTGGAACAAGCTAAAGCTCGTGTAGCAGAACTAGAAAAGAATGTTGCAGATCTGCAGCGACTCCTAGGGAAGTCAAAAGAGAAAAAATCAGTTGAGGATAATTTTGGCTTGGGTGGACTTGCACCGGCTATTGTGGGGCTGACTTTAATCGTATTAACTGGGTTATTGCTATGGGGCTTCGCTCGTAATGCTCGCCGTTCTGAGCTCACCAATTTTCAGGATCCAGAAGCTTCAACTAGTCACGCACCTCAAAAAGCAAGTCCAAGCAATTTCGAAATGCCTGAGCGTGCCAAAGCGCTATTTGCTGGTATTGATTTAGATCTTTCTAAGCCGCCAGCAGACGTACCCAAAGTACCGCCTGCGCCAATTCCGAATCCTTTGGCAGATACGCTGCGTGTCAAATTAAATCTGGCTCGCGCTTACATCACCATCGAAGATTTTGCTTCTGCCAGGAACTCTTTGGAAGAAGTATTACGAGTGAGTAATTCAGTAGACCCGACTATTACGATCGAGGCTCAGGGGTTATTGGCTGAGATCTTGCATCGCAATGCCTAGGGCGATGAGGGTCCCGTGATGCGTATAGCCCTTGGCTTGCAATATGATGGCAGCCCATACTCTGGTTGGCAAACACAGGTAAATCAACATTCGGTGCAAGATGAGCTGGAGAGTGCAATTTCAGCCTTTATTGGCGATGCCTGCAAAGATTCTCCAATTAAAACGATTACTGCTGGCAGAACCGATGCTGGTGTTCATGCTTTAGGGCAGGTTATTCATTTTGATACCCATATTGAGCGAGAAGATTTCTCATGGGTGAGGGGAGTGAATTCATTTTTACCGTCCTCGATTGTCGTGAATTGGGCTAAACAAGTTCCAGAAGAATTTAGTGCGCGTTTCTCCGCATTTGAACGCACTTATATTTATGCGCTACATGCAGGGCCTTGTCGATCACCGATGGTCCATAGCCGCGCGGGTTATCTCTTGCTGCCACCAAATAAGTACTTAGACATTGAGGGTATGAAAAAATCAGCCCAGTGTTTGATTGGCGAACAAGACTTTAGCTCCTTTAGATCATCCGAATGTCAGAGCAAGACACCTGTAAAGACCATGTACTCAGTTGAAATTATTTCCCAAGAGCCATGGGTGTATTTCAAAATTCGCGGTAATGCTTTCTTGCACCATATGGTGCGTAATTTAGTGGGATGTTTTCTACAAATCGGGCAGGGTCGGCAAAAACCAGAATGGATGGCAGAAGTTTTAGCGGCTAAAGATCGCAAAGTTGCGGCGCCCACATTTATGCCTGATGGTCTGTATTTGGCCAAAATTACTTACCCAGAAGAATTTGGTATTCCAGCTCCCTGGCTAGAAAACTCCTGGTTGCCCTCCCAAATCACAAAGCCCTAAGGCCTTATCATTCATTTATGGGCTTATTGACATACTCAGCTGGGCGAACCAGAGTCAAAATCTGCGGTTTAAAGACCTCAGCAGATATTGATGCGGCCGTTGCTGCAGGGGTCGATGCGGTCGGATTCGTTTTTTATCCCCCCAGTGTGCGTGCGGTTACCCCAAATGTGGCTGCACAGCTTATTTCTAGGCTTCCAGCAGGGGTAGACGCGGTGGGACTGGTCGTAAACGCTACGGATGAGGAGTTTGCCGCAATTAAGGCAGCTGCCCCAATCACTTTATGGCAGTTTCATGGAGATGAGACTCCAGAACGCTGTTTGGAGCTAGCAGATGGCCAACCTTGGATGAAAGCCGCCCGAGTGGGGCAGGACTTCGCATTTAGTGATTTTTCCCTACAATATAGGCAAGCAAACGCTTTTCTGCTGGATGCCCTCGTCGAGGGTTATGGTGGCGGAGGCGTTCCTTTTGATTGGCAAGGAATTCCACAGACATGGGTAAGCGAAAACGCGCCTCGGGTCGTTTTGAGTGGTGGATTGAACACGCACAACGTGGGCGAGGCGATAGCTCGTCTGCATCCTTGCGCGGTTGACGTCTCTAGTGGCGTTGAGAGCAGCAGGGGTGTCAAGGATCCTGCGCTCATGGCTCAATTTGTTAAAGCAGTGCGCGCAGCAGATGAGAAATCATCATCCCAATAATTTGCTGTAGATAAATCAAAAGAGGTAGCTATGTACGACAAGCCAGATGCACGAGGACACTTCGGTCCTTATGGCGGTGTGTTTGTTTCTGAGACATTGATGTTTGCATTAGATGAGCTCAAAGAGGCTTATGCAAAGTATCAAAACGATCCGGAATTTATTGAAGAGTTTCATTACGAACTCAAACACTTTGTCGGTAGACCATCCCCGGTTTATCACGCCAAGCGTTGGAGCGAAATGCTGGGTGGCGCACAGATTTACCTCAAGCGTGAAGATTTAAACCACACTGGCGCGCACAAGATTAATAACGTGATTGGCCAAGCCATGTTGGCTAAGCGCATGGGCAAGCCACGCATCATTGCTGAGACGGGAGCGGGTCAGCACGGCGTTGCTACAGCAACTATTTGTGCCCGCTTTGGTCTAGACTGCACGGTTTATCAAGGCTCTGTAGACGTAGCCCGTCAAGCACAAAACGTCTTTCGGATGAAATTGCTCGGTGCCAAAGTGGTTCCTGTGGAGTCAGGCACTAAGACATTAAAAGATGCGCTCAATGAAGCGATGCGCGATTGGGTTACCAATGTAGAAAATACTTTTTACATTATTGGCACTGTGGCTGGACCACATCCTTACCCAATGATGGTGCGTGATTTTCAGAGCGTGATCGGTGAAGAGTGCAAAGTACAAATGCCAGAGATGACTGGACGACAGCCTGATTATGTTTTAGCTTGTGTTGGCGGTGGCTCAAACGCGATGGGTATTTTCTATCCGTATATTGATTTCCCTGAAGTGAAACTCGTTGGTGTTGAGGCAGCAGGTCATGGACTTGGTAGCGGCTTACATTCAGCTGCACTCTGTGTTGGTAAGCCAGGCGTATTGCATGGTAATCGCACTTACTTATTGCAAGATGAAAATGGTCAGATTTCAGAAACCCACTCTGTATCAGCTGGTATGGACTATCCAGGTGTTGGCCCTGAGCATGCTTGGTTAAAAGACTCTGGTCGTGCTGACTACGTGGCTATTACGGATGAGGAAGCCTTAAAGGCATTCCATGATTGCTGCCAAATTGAAGGCATCATTCCTGCGCTGGAGTCTTCACACGCGATTGCTTATGCTTGCAAACTAGCAAAGACCTTGCCAAAAGATAAAACCATACTAGTTAATCTGTCAGGTCGTGGCGATAAGGATATGCATACTGTTGCCCAAGCAACCGGTTCTGAAGGTTAAGAAAAACGATGTCAAAAATTACAGCGCTCTTTAAAGAGTTAAAAGCATCGGGCAAAAAAGGATTAATTCCTTTTATTACTGCGGGCGATCCAGACCCAAAGCAGACAGTTGAGTTAATGCATGCATTAGTACGCGGCGGCTCAAGTGTGATTGAGTTAGGCGTGCCTTTCTCAGATCCAATGGCTGATGGTCCAGTAATTCAGAGATCATCAGAGCGCGCATTAACGCACGGCGTGACATTGCATGGTTGCTTAGAGATGGTTAAAGAGTTTCGCAAGAAAGATGCCAACACACCAGTTGTCTTAATGGGCTATGCAAATCCTGTCGAGCAAATGGGAGCAGAGCGTTTTGCAACCGAAGCAAAAGCTGCTGGTGTTGATGGCGTGCTGATAGTAGATTACCCGCCTGAAGAGTGTGTTGATTTTGCTGCATGTATGCGCGTTGCAGGCATTGATCCTATTTTCTTATTGGCGCCAACCTCATCACATGAGCGTATTCAAGAGGCTGCCAAAATTGCTTCAGGTTATATTTATTACGTTTCTATGCGGGGAGTTACAGGTGCATCTCACCTCAATACGCAAGATGTGGCCAGCATTATTCCTAAGATCCGCGAGGAGACCGATATTCCAATCGCGGTTGGCTTTGGGATTAGCGATGCTGCTAGTGCTAAGGCAGTATCCCAAAGCGCTGATGCTGTGGTGATTGGCAGCCGTATTATTCGCCTTTTGGAGGATGCACCCCCTGGGCAGGCAGTACAATCATTGGAAACCTTCATTCGTGAAATTCGCGACGCATTGGATAGTTAAAACTAATGAGCTGGATAGATAAATTACTCCCACCCCAAATTCAACATACTGATCCTGCAAATCGCAAATCAGTGCCTGAAGGGCTGTGGGTTAAGTGCCCGAGCTGTGAAACGGTTCTCTACAGCACAGATATCGAAGCGAACCTTTCGGTATGTCCAAAATGCAGTCATCACATGCGTATTGGAGCGCGTCAGCGTTTAGATAACTTGCTCGATTCAAAAGGCCGTTATGAAATCGGCGCAGATATCTATCCAACTGATCCACTGAAATTTAAAGATTCCAAAAAATATCCAGACCGTATCAAAGAAGCAAACGATGCCTCTGGTGAATCAGAAGCTTTAATTGTGATGGGCGGAAAGATTGAAGCTATTCCAGTAGTAGTTGCTTGCTTTGAATTCCAGTACATGGGCGGTTCGATGGGTTCTGTAGTAGGGGAGCGCTTTGCCCGTGGAGCTCAAGAAGCGATTGATAAGAAATGCGCCTTCATCTGTGTCACTGCTACCGGTGGTGCGCGTATGCAAGAGAGTTTGTTATCTTTATTTCAGATGGCAAAGACCAACTCAATGTTGACCCTGCTGTCTAAAAAAGGCTTGCCCTATATCAGCGTATTAACTGATCCGACTATGGGCGGTATCTCTGCTAGTTTCGCCTTCATGGGCGATGTGGTGATGGCTGAACCAAAAGCCTTGATTGGTTTTGCTGGTCCACGCGTCATTGAACAAACGGTTCGTGAAAAATTACCAGAAGGATTTCAGCGTTCTGAGTTCTTAATGCAAAAGGGTGGTATCGACATGATTGTTGACCGTCGCCAAATGCGTGGTGAGATTGCGCGATTATTGGCGCTCTTGCAAAAACTTCCAGAGCCTGCGATTGCGGGTAGCGCAGCCGTTTAAGCGCTTGAGCACAGCACATCAATCTCCGATTCTTTTTTCTAGCCTAGAGGCTTGGCTTAGTCACCTCGAAACAGCCCACCCGGTTGGTATCGATATGGGGCTTGAGCGTATTAATCGGGTTAAAGCCGCATTAGGTCTTCAGTTTGATTGCCCAGTAATTACCGTTGCTGGGACTAATGGCAAGGGCTCCACTTGCGCCTATCTCGAGAGTATTTTGTTAGCTTCTGGCTACCGAGTTGGCTGTCACACTTCACCACATTTACTAAAATTTAACGAGCGTGCTCGTGTAAATGGACAAGAGGTTAGTGATAACCTTTTGTTGGAGCATTTCACCGCTGTTGAAAATGCGCGCGTGAGTTTGGTGGATGCCCCAACGCTAACGTATTTTGAGTTCACCACTTTAGCCATCATGCATCTGTTCTCTAAAGCTAATTTAGATGCAGTAGTGCTAGAAGTTGGTATGGGTGGTCGCTTGGATGCTGTCAATATTGTGGATGCCGATTGCGCCATCGTGACTAGTATTGATATTGATCACGTAGATTTCTTAGGTGGAACCCGAGAAGCGATTGGTCGGGAGAAGGCTGGCATTTTCCGCCCCGGACATATTGCAGTGTGTGGTGATCCTGTCCCACCTCAGTCTTTAATTGACTATGCCCAAGAACTTGGCTGTGATCTTTGGTTGCAGGGACGCGACTATAACTTCCAAGGCGATAAACAGCAGTGGGGTTGGGCTGGTCGCAAGAGGCGTTTTAGCGGTCTTGGTTATCCTGCATTACGCGGCGCTAATCAAATTCTCAATGCCTCGGCAGTGATTGCTGCTTTGATGGCACTTCATCAGCGCTTGCCCGTGAGCGCTCAAGATATTCGCAATGGCTTCGCCTTGGTTGAGTTGCCTGGCCGCTTTCAGGTGTTACCAGGACAGCCAACCGTAGTGCTAGATGTGGCCCACAACCCGCATGCGGCAGCTACCTTGGGTCAAGGCCTAGAGAAAATGGGTTACCACCCTTACACCTATGCCATCTTTGGAGCCATGGCGGACAAGGATATTGATGGGGTGATTAAGCCCTTGTTGGATATTGTGGATTTCTGGTTTTGTACGGATTTACCGACCCCGAGGGCAGCTAGCGCCTTGGCGCTCGCAAAGAGGCTTGAGGCCGCGGGCGTAAGGCCTCAAAACGGGGCTGATGGCGGTATTGAATGCTTTCCGGATCCTGCTGCAGCCTATCAAAAAGCCCTATCAAAAGCGGGTGAGGGTGATAGAATTGTGACCTTCGGATCCTTCTATACCGTTGCAGGCGTAATGACTTACCGAAACAACCAGGCCCATTGATCCATGATTCGTTTACCGAGCTTCTTTAAGCGAAAAACACAGGCTGATGACCTTGAATTAGGTTCAGTAGGGAGGCGCTCCGCTAAACGCGCTGCCCCCCGCAGTTTCCAGCGCGCTGCTGAAGCAGAAGAACTCGCTCTCACAGAAGATCCAGAACAACAAAGAGCACGCCATCGATTGATTGGTGCTGCCGTATTAGTCCTCATCGCGGTAGTTGGCCTGCCGCGTGTTTTGGACAACAAACCGAAATCTTCACCTAACGATATTGCTGTCAACATTGTTACTAGTCTGCCAATTCCTGGAACAGAAGCAAAGCCTGAAGAGAGGCCTAAAGCAGAGGTGGCGCCTGAACCAGTAAAAGAAGCCCCCAAAGTGGTTGCTGCTCCAGAACCAAAACCGGAAGTGAAGGCTGAAGTTAAGCCACCACCTGCACCGAATAAAGCGTCTGGATTAGGATTGGCTGCTGGTGAGGAGGTCATCGTTGCCAATAATGCCAAGCCTAAAGTGGATGACGCCACCAAGCTTGCAAATACCAATTCGGACAACGGCTCCACAAATGGTTCAGGAAAGTATGTCATTCAGATTGGCGCCTTTGCTTCTGAAGAGCGTGCCAAAGGTTGGATCGCAAAACTCAAAGATCAAAAGATTCCAAACTATGTCTTAAATAAGACTGGTACGGATGGCGTCAAACTCTATGTTTTACGGGCTGGACCCTATACCGATAAAGATGCTGCAGAAGCAGCAGAGAAGAAAATTAAGGCGATGGGTCTCTCGCCAAGACTCGTCGAGACAGGTAAGCAGTAATGGAATACTTATCCACCTTAAAGCTAACATCGGTGGATTACTTCACCCTAGTTGTGCTCTTAGTATCTGCTTTGGTGGGCATCTCTCGCGGCCTTTTTAAAGAAGTGCTCGCGTTAGTATCTTGGTTTGTGGCCGCATGGGTTGCTTATCACTATGCAAATTATCTTTCTACAGAATGGCTCTCAACATTTCATCTAGATGAATTACTCAGTCTAGGTTTGAGTTTTTTGATTCTCTTCATACTGACGCTGATTGTTTGTGGATTGTGCGGCGGGGTAGTGCAAAAAATTATCTTGTCAGCGGGCTTGAGTTTGACAGATCGATTCTTGGGTCTAGTGTTTGGTTTGGCGCGCGGCGCTTTAGTTGTTGTGATCTTGGCAACTCTGGCAGCATTAACGCCAATTACGCAAAGTGTGGCCTGGAAAGAGGCCATTACAAGACCTGCTATGGATATGGCAACCGGTTTAATTAAAGGTTGGCTGCCAGCTGACTGGGCTAAGCAATTGGGTGAGGCAATGCCCAAAGTAACACCTACCATTACTCCTAAATTAACAATAGGAATCTAGAGATATGTGCGGCGTCGTCGGAACTATTTCCCACTCACCAGTCAATCAACTTCTCTATGACGCATTGTTGCTCCTGCAACACCGCGGACAAGATGCGGCTGGTATCGCAACCATGAACGGTAATTCGTTCACGATGCACAAGGCTAACGGTCTTGTACGCGACGTATTTAGAACGCGCAATATGCGTAGCTTAGTAGGTAATGCTGGTATCGGTCAGGTTCGTTATCCAACCGCTGGTTCAGCAAGTAGCGAAGAAGAGGCGCAACCTTTTTACGTCAGCGCACCATACGGAATTGTTTTAGCTCACAACGGTAACCTGACAAATGCACCAAGCCTACGTGTTGAAATGGCTTACCGTGATCGCCGCCACATTAATACTAGTTCCGATACTGAGGTGCTACTAAACGTCCTAGCGGACGAGCTCCAAAAAGAAACCAATAGCGTTGCCTTAGATGAGGGCGCTATGTTTAATGCAGTGACTGGAGTGACGGCCCGCGTAAAAGGTTCTTATGCGGTGGTATCTCTCATTGCTGGTTATGGTTTATTAGCCTTCCGCGATCCATTTGGTATTCGTCCTCTGTGTATTGGTCGTATTGATACACCGCAAGGTCCTGAATGGATGGTGACATCAGAGTCAGTAGCGCTGGAAGGTCTGGGCTTTACTTTTGTCCGCGATGTCAATCCTGGTGAAGCGATTTATATCGATTTAGATGGTAACTTCTACTCACGTCAATGCGTACCCAATGCCGTACTCACACCTTGCATCTTTGAGTATGTCTACATGGCGCGTCCAGACTCTACGATCGATGGAGTGACGGTTTATAACGTGCGTATGCGGATGGGTGATTACTTAGCTGAGAAGATTCGCAAAGAAACAAATGTCGATGAGATCGATGTCGTTATGCCGATTCCGGATTCAAGTCGTCCTGCAGCAATGCAAGTAGCGAAAAATTTAGGCGTTGATTATCGCGAAGGCTTCTTTAAGAACCGCTACATCGGCCGTACCTTTATCATGCCAGGCCAAGCTGTTCGCAAGAAATCTGTACGCCAAAAGCTCAATGCAATGCGCATTGAATTTAAAGACAAAACAGTATTGATTGTGGATGACTCTATCGTACGAGGCACCACCTCATTTGAGATTGTGCAAATGGCTCGTGAGTCTGGCGCCAAAAAAGTGATCTTTGCATCAGCAGCGCCTCCGGTACGTTTTCCGAACGTATACGGTATTGATATGCCAACGCGTAGCGAGTTGGTTGCTTATGGCCGAACCGATGATGAAATTAACAAGATGATTGGTGCAGACCAATTAATCTATCAAAGCGTTGAGGATATGAAGCAGGCGGTTCGCGATATTAATCCTGCTATTCATCAATTTGAAGCCTCTTGTTTTGATGGGCATTACGTTACTGGCGATATCACCGAGTCTTACCTGGATGCCTTAGAGGCCGCCAGAAATACCTCGGCTGCAAAAGCAGATCGTCAGCGCGATTCGAGCGACTTTGCCCGCTCCCAGCTTCATCTGCATTTAGCCACCGAAGACTAAAAAGCGACAAGAATTTGCCTTCCACGAGGCAATTCTTCAATTCGGTGTCAAAATAGCATTATGAAAAGCAAAACCACACGCAAAAAACCAGATTTTTCTAAGCTGGCACTCGAAACCTTAGCGGTCCGTGCTGGTACTCGTCGCACAGCTGAATATCAAGAGCATTCAGAAGCGATGTTTTTGACTTCAAGTTTTTGTTTTGATAGCGCAGAATTAGCCGCTGATGGTTTTGCTCATGCGGACCAAGGTTTTATCTACTCTCGCTTTACCAATCCAACGGTCAGCATGTTTCAAGATCGCTTGGCTGCCTTAGAGGGCGGTGAAGCCTGTATTGCAACTGCTTCGGGTATGTCCGCTATTTTGACAATGGCAATGGCCCACTTACAAGCAGGTGATCATGTGGTTTGCTCGCGCTCTGTGTTTGGTGCGACTGTTCAATTGTTTACTAATATCTTGGGTCGCTTTGGTATTACAACGACCTATGTTGATTTGGCTGATACCAAGTCATGGCAGGCCGCTGTTCAACCAAACACCAAGCTGTTTTATTTGGAAACCCCATCTAATCCACTGACTGAGATTGCCGATATCAAAGCGATTTCGAAGATTGCCCAGAAAGCGAAAGCTTTGTTTGCGGTAGATAATTGTTTCTGTACGCCAGCTCTACAAAAGCCTTTGGCTTTGGGTGCCGATGTCGTGATTCATTCGGCGACTAAGTATTTAGATGGCCAAGGTAGAGTGGTTGGTGGTGCGATTGTAGGTAGTAAAGATTTCATCATGGGCAAAGTATTCCCATACGTGCGCACTGCAGGCCCAACCCTCTCTGCCTTTAATGCTTGGGTATTCCTAAAAGGTTTGGAGACTTTAGAGCTTCGCATGAAGCAACAGAGTCAAAATGCGCTCGCCTTAGCCCAGTGGCTAGAGAAGCAGCCTGGAGTTGAACGTGTTTATCATCCAGGTCTAACATCCCATCCTCAGCATGCTTTAGCAAAACGTCAGCAAAAAGCGGGTGGTGCAATTGTGTCCTTCACATTGAAGGGCGGCAAAAAGGCTGCCTTCAAGCTGATTAACCAAACCAAGTTGTGCTCAATTACCGCAAACTTGGGTGATACACGCACAACGATTACTCATCCAGCGACGACTACCCATTGCCGGGTAACGCCTGAAGCTAGAAAAGCAGCTGGCATCACCGATGGCTTGGTACGTATTGCGGTTGGCCTTGAAAATATCAACGACCTCAAGAGCGACCTCGTTGGCGGACTCAAAAAATAATCAAGTCCACCAAAGCCGACCTATGGGCTTTTCTGACGCAACCCAGTTCTGGAATGAACGTTTTAATAAGGCAGAGTTCATCTTTGGCAAAGAGCCCAATGAATATCTTGTTGAGCAAACTCAAAAATACTTAAAGCCAGGCAGTAAGGTACTTTGTATTGCTGATGGTGAAGGGCGTAATGGCGTGTGGTTGGCCAAACAAGGGATGCAAGTTGTTGGCTTTGACGCATCGGATATTGCGCTCGCTAAAGCCAAGCAGTTTGCGCAAGAGAATCAGGTTGACATTGAATATTCATTTTCAGATACCGATAGCTTTGATTGGCAAGACAACACATACGACGCTGTGATTGGAATCTTTATTCAGTTTGCTGATCCCTCGATGCGAGAGCGTATCTTTCAGCAAACCCATAAGGCTCTGAAGCCAGGCGGTATCTTCATATTGCAGGGCTATACGCCAAAGCAGCTGGTTTATAAAACAGGCGGACCATCCTTAATAGAGCACCTCTATACGGAAGAGCTTATTCAGGATCTAGCTAAGCAATTCCAAGTATTGGATTTATGTTGCTATGAAAAAGAGCTGAATGAAGGTGCAAGACATGCCGGCATGTCTGCTTTATTAGGTCTGGTGGCTAAGAAGTAAAGCGACGTGGATCGTTAATGGGGCGCAGCGGCATGATATGAATTTTGTTGCCATCAATTTCTACATGAGTGTTTTTGCCTACCTCTAATTCCAGCCTTTTCAATTCTGCTGCAGAGGCTTCCCAGGTGATTTTATGGCCACCATCATTTGTAAGTAGTTGAACTACTGCAATTTGACCTAAGGTACTAATTTGCTGAACCATAGCCTGAATGCTGCCAGCCACTTGACTGTGGTGCAGAGTTAATCCATCGGCGGGCACCACCCAGGCAACCGGAGTATCCGGTGGAATTTTGCCCTTATCAAGTACTTCAAACACATGACTGCTGTTATTCCAGCTCAACTTCCCAGCTTTAAAAACACCTTCAAACATATTGTTGATACCAACAAGCTCTGCAACTCTTGAGTTTCTCGGTTTCTGAAAGAGAACCTGTGGGGCTGCAGTTTGCAAGCCAATGCCTTGGTCTATAACGGTAATGTGATCAGCTAATAGGTCGGCTTCGCGCAAATCATGTGTCACCAGCAGAATGGGAATATTGAGATCCTTACGCAGCTCCGCCAGAATTTTGTAAAGACTTTGGCGTGTAGGCGCATCAATGGCTGAAAATGGTTCATCAAGCAGCAAGGCATTAGGCTTTTTTACAAGGGCCCTCGCCAGCGCGACACGTTGCTGTTGCCCGCCTGAAAGTTGATGAGGCATACGCTGCGCAAGTTCTGCAATTCCCATGTGATTTAACCAATCCGTTGCGATGGTTTGGCGCATTGCAAGTTCATGTCCAGAGTTTTGCAGAGGAATGCAGATGTTTTCAAGAGCAGTTAAATGCGGAAAGAGTGCATATTGCTGGAATAAGAATCCACAAGAGCGTTCTGCTGGGGAGAGTGATGTTGCGGTGCCTTGTAAATCATTGGCCTCAAACCAAATTTGATTGTCACACTCAATCTTTCCAAGGCTGGCATTGCTCAGGCCTGCAATGGTTCGTAAAACAGATGTTTTTCCACTTCCTGATGGGCCCACCAAAGCATGTAATTGTCCTGGAGCACATTCAATATTGATTTGCAGGGGATTTGGCAGTGTTTGCGAAACTTTAATTTTTAGCATTAGGCTCTCCGGCCTTTCCTGCGAGATGGATTTTGACCAAAGACCCCATAGGACACTGCAATTGCTATCAAGGATATGCCGAGCAGCAGTAGAGCAAGCGCCCCAGCTCCAGCAGTATCAAAACTTTGTACCTTGTCATAAATAGCAATCGATACTGTTTTGGTTTCTCCTGGTATTGCACCACCCACCATGAGAACTACTCCGAATTCACCGAGGGTATGGGCAAAGGTCAGCACTGCTGCGCTAGTAATGCCACGCCAGGCCAATGGCAATTCAATCAAACGAAAGATCTGCCAATTCGATAACCCGCTTACTTGAGCAGCTTCAATAATTTCTGGATTGATTGCTTCAAAAGCCCGCTGTATTGGCTGTATGGCAAACGGCAAATTGACGATGAGGGAGGCAATAAGAATGCCCGTAAATGAAAATACTAGCGGAACACCCAAAAAGCTTTTGCCGCCCAAGCCAACCAGAAGGTAGTAGCCCAAAACCGTAGGGGGTAGAACGAGGGGTAGTGCTAAGCCAGCCTCTATCCAGGATTTACCTTTACCCGCTTTTTGCAGGGAATGGGCCACCCAGACCCCAAAAGGAAGGATAAGGACGAGAGTCCACAAAGCAAGCTTTAATGAGAGAAGAATGGCATCCATATCCATGATTTGATTGTATCTGCTGATGTCCCTAGGGTATCTCTCTATATAAAACGATCTTGAATGTAGGTTAAATATTCGTTTATACGCATATATTGATATAGATAGTCCACATGAAAGCTAAGGTTCAAAAAGCGACGAAAAACTTAACTCCCAAGCAGATGGAGAAAGTGTTTTTTCAGGTGGCGGCTTATTTCAACGTTCTCTCTGAGCCAGCACGTTTGCGCATCATGTATGCCGTATGCTCGGGTGAAAAGTCAGTATCAGAGGTGGTAGAGATGTGCGGCACTAGTCAGGCAAATGTATCCAGACATCTTTTAGCACTTCATCAGGCTGGCATTTTGCTTAGACGTAAAGAGGGTGTCACCGTTTATTACTCGATTGCTGATAACGCAACGGTAGAGATGTGTCAGACAGTCTGCGCGAAGATTGCTGAAGGTATTCATTAATGACAAAGTATTTATTCTGACGTAGAGGTCAAATGACGAAGAAGCAAATTGAATTGAGCGCACAGGATATCTCAGCGATTGAGAAGCCCGCCAATGGAGTTCGCCTTGTGAAAGCGCCAGAGCACTTTATCTCTCAAGAGCTAATTGCTGACATTAATGCCAATGGTCTTGATGAGACGCGTCGTGGCTTTTTACGTAAGGGATTCTTTTCTGCCTTAGGCGGCGCTGCAGCTGGCTTAGCAGCTCCCATGGCTTTTGCTGCCGGTGAGGGTGATCCAGCAATTTTGGAAAAACAAGAGTGGCAAACCACTTTAGGTAAAAACGTTGCCACAATGCCTTACGGCGTTCCATCAATCTATGAGGCGAACTTAATTCGCCGTGAATCTCCGGGTTTAACACGCGTGTCTGCAGCCTCAGTTGCATTTACTCCTCTGCAAGGTTTATTTGGCACGATTACTCCAAATGGTTTGCATTTCGAGCGCCATCACCAAGGTTGGTACAACCTTAATCCAGAAACGCATCGTTTGATGATCAATGGTTTGGTAAAAAATGCTCGCGTTTTCACGATGAACGACCTCATGAGACTGCCATCGGTCTCGCGTACACACTTTATTGAGTGTGGTGCCAATACGGGTTTAGAGTGGGGCAACGTTGCCGTACCAACAGTGCAATATACCCACGGCATGTTGTCTTGCTGTGAATTTACTGGCGTACCTCTCAAAGTCTTGCTACAAGAATGTGGCGCTGATCTGAAAAAAGGAAAGTTTCTACTGGCTGAAGGTGGCGATGGTTCTGGGATGACTCGTACTATTAATCTCGAGGCCTGTCTTGAGGATACGATTGTGGCTTGGGGCATGAATGGTGAGATGCTGCGCCCAGAAAATGGCTTTCCATTGCGTCTAGTCGTTCCAGGCGTGCAAGGCGTTAGCTGGGTGAAGTGGTTACGTCGTCTAGAAGTGGGCGATATGCCTTGGAACACTAAAGACGAGGCTGTTCACTATATTGAATTGATGCCTGATGGCATGCATCGTCAATACGCATCTATCCAAGAATGTAAATCTGTCATCACCACACCCTCAGGCGGTCAGCAATTGCTTGATAAAGGCTTCTACAACGTGAGCGGTATGGCCTGGTCTGGTCGCGGCAAGATTAAGCGCGTTGATGTTTCGTTTGATGGTGGCAATAACTGGCGAACAGCCCGCTTAGAGACGCCAGTTCTCACAAAATCGATTACCCGTTTCAATATTGATTGGGTATGGGATGGATCGCCCGCAATATTGCAGTCTAGGGCGATTGATGACACTGGCTATATTCAGCCATCCATCAAGATGCTACGTGATGTTCGAGGTAATCGTTCGATTTATCACAACAATGCGATTCAGTCTTGGAAATTGGATTCAAACGGCGAGGTGAGCAATGTACAAGTCGGATAACTTATTTGCTCGCTTAGCACTTGTAGTTTTAGCAGTACTCTGCACACAGTTGGCTTATGCGCAAAGTACTCAGGGGTCTACGAAGTTTCCTGGCATTGGGCGTAACGCAACACCTGCTGAGGTGATTGCTTGGGATATCGATGTGCGCCCAGACTTCAAAGGATTGCCAAAGGGATCTGGCTCTGTTGCGCAAGGTCAGGTGATTTGGGAATCTAAATGCGCCAGTTGTCATGGTGTTTTTGGTGAGTCCAATGAAATTTTCACTCCGATTGCCGGCGGTACAACGGTTGATGATGTCAAGACGGGAAGGGTTGCTTCTTTGGCGGATCGTAAGCAGCCTCAGCGCACTACCTTGATGAAGGTTCCCACGGTTTCAACATTATGGGACTACATTTATCGCGCAATGCCTTGGAATGCTCCAAGATCATTAACGCCGGATGATACCTACGCCATTGTTGCATTTATCTTAAGCTTGGGCGAAATCGTTCCAGATGATTTTGTTTTGAGCAATACCAATATTGCAGAAGTTCAAAAGAAGATGCCCAACCGTAATGGCATGACTCGAAACCACGGTTTTTGGAGTATTAATGGCAAGCCGGATGTCAACGGCTCCTCTTGTATGAACAATTGCGTCAAGTTTGTGCAAATTGGATCTGAATTACCTGATTTCGCAAGAAATGCCCACGGCAATATTGCAGAGCAAAATCGCCTCTATGGCCCTTATCGTGGATCGGATTCAACTAAGCCACCAATAGCAAAGTTGCCTGGCTCATCGGGTGAGGGTTTGGCGCATGCTGCTGATACTCATGCGCCCACCACTAAGGGCCCTGCAGCATTATTTAAGAATGAGAACTGCTCAGCATGTCATGCTCCTAATGCCAAGTTGGTGGGTCCGTCCATTGCCGATATTGCCAATAAGTACAAAGGCCAAAGCGGGGCTCAAGAAAAGCTCATGGCTAAGGTCAAAAATGGTGGCTCGGGGGTATGGGGAGCCATTCCAATGCCGCCACAGGCACAGCTATCGGATGAGGATAGGGCAACTCTAGTGCGCTGGATGCTTACTGGACAGTAGATTTACAGAAGGTTTTTTGAAATACCGCTATATTTGATACTAAGAGTAGATTATTAAAGGAGTTTTTATGAATCAGCAGCGACGCAGTTTATTGAAATATTCAGCCGTTTTCGGCTTAATGGCTTCTGCGGGTCTCATTAGCGTAGCCCAAGCTCAAGAGTGGAATAAAGCCGCTTTTGAAGGCAAGAGCCTTGATGATGTGTTTAAGGTCTTGGGTGCTGGTACCCCTGATAAATCTGGCGCCGTTACTTTGAACGCTCCTGATATTGCAGAGAATGGTGCTGTAGTTCCAGTTGGAATTACTACCACTCTTAAAGCAGAGCAAATGGCAATTTTGGTTGAGAAAAATCCAAGCGCATTAGCTGCTCAATTCTTTATTCCTGCAGGCACAGAGCCGTTCGTTACCACACGTATCAAAATGGGTCAGACCTCCAATGTATACGCCTTGGTAAAAGCCGATGGCAAATGGAGCATGTCCGTCAAGGAAGTGAAAGTTACCTTGGGTGGTTGCGGCGGTTAACCCCCCAATTCATCTGAATACCATTAATTAATTACTAGATTACAAGAGGAAAACATGGCTGATCCAATGCGCGTTAGAGCTGCTGAGAACGGTGGAATTGTGGATGTAAAGATTTTGATGAAGCACGATATGGAATCTGGTCAGCGCAAAGATGCTGCTGGCAAAACCATTCCAGCATGGTTCATCAGCACGATTAATGTCAAAGCTAATGGCAAAGATGTATTGAATGGTCAATTTGGTCCAGCAGTTTCTAAGGATCCATTTTTGAATTTCAAATACAAAGGCGCTAAAGGCGACAAGATTGTAGTGAGCTGGGTAGATAGCAAGGGTGATAAGCGCACCGACGAAGCAACTGCTTCTTGATGCCAACATCTTCACCGTCTAAATAGTTCTGAAAGGGTAACAAATGCAGCGTAAATATACCTTGGGCTTAGCCTCAGGATTACTGGCAACGATGTTGTCAGTTTCTTCATTGTCTTATGCGCAAAAGAGTGCAACTGACGATATTGCTAAATATCGCGAGATGATTGCAGACGGAAACCCTTCAGAGCTTTATGAAGCTGCTGGTGAAGATCTCTGGAAAAAACCAGCTGGCCCTAAAAATGCCACTCTAGAGAAGTGTGATCTAGGTCTTGGGCCTGGAGTCGTGAAGGGCGCAGCAGCTCAGTTGCCGCGCTACTTCAAGGACACCAATAAAGTTCAAGATCTCGAATCGCGTTTGATGACCTGCATGCAAGCACTACAGGGCCGTGATCCTCAGGAAATGATTGATGCTCCTTTTCAAAAGGGGGCTAAGAAGGATATGGAGGCTATTGTTGCTTACGTAGTCACACTATCTAAGGGTGACAAGATTAAGGTGAGCACCAATCATCCAAAAGAAAAAGAAATGTATGAGCTTGGTAAGCGCGCATTTTATTTCCAAGGTGGCCCGATGGATTTCTCCTGCGCATCTTGCCATGCTGAAAATGGCAAACGGATTCGCTTACAAGACCTACCAAATCTGGTAGAGCAAAAAGGCGCAGCCTTAGGCTGGGGCTACTGGCCAGCGTATCGCGTTTCTAGCGGTCAGTTCTGGACAATGCAACAGCGTTTGAATGATTGCTATCGTCAACAACGTTTCCCATTCCCAATCTATGGCTCAGATGTAACGATTGCTTTATCTATGTATATGGCTAAGACTGCCAATGGCGGAACAGTTGAAACGCCTGGATTAAAGCGCTAAGAGATAAGAGACGAACATTATGAAAACTACACACATCAAAAAGCTCTTAACTATTGCTGGATTCATTGTTGCTTCAAGCTTATTGCAAAACGTAGCAGTGGCTCAACAAAAGAATGATCCAAAGTTTAATAAGATGATGACCGATAGCTTTAGAGCTGAGGGCATTGCTGGCTTAGATCGCATCAATCAGGATGCAACCCAAAAGTTTTGCTCTGATCCAGTATTTGCTAGTAGCAAGCAAGGTGAAAAGATGCGCGAAAAGATTCAGAAAATCAATATGGAGTCCATCAAGCAGCCTTCAGATGGAAAATATATTGGCGACTGGAAGGCTGGCGAGAGGATTGCTCAAAGTGGCCGTGGTGCAACTTGGACAGACAAGGCTGACGCTGTCGTTGGCGGCGGTTGCTATAACTGTCACCAGATTGACGCAAAAGAAATCTCCTATGGAAATATCGGTCCTTCATTGACTGGTTACGGAAAATTACGCGGTTATTCACAAGAAGTGGTGACCTATACCTGGAATCGCATTAATAACTCCAAGGCTTATAACGCTTGCAGCAATATGCCACGATTTGCGCACTTCAAACTCTTGAATGAACAGCAAATTCAGGATGTCATGGCCTTATTGCTTGATCCTGCCTCTCCAGTGAATCAGTAAGTAGAGAAACGCAATATAAAGAACAGGCCGACAGGCCTGTTTTCTTAAGGGGAAATGTTATGTCTTTAAGTCGTCGCGATTTTTTGCAGGCCTTGGCTATTGCATCTGCAGGCGGAATGAGTTTGCAGTCAAACTTTGCTAATGCGCAAAGCACTGCCCAAAAATTTTATGACCTACCCAAGTTCGGTAACGTTCATTTCTTGCATTTCACAGATTGTCATGCTCAGTTGCTACCAATTTACTTCCGAGAGCCTAATGTCAATCTTGGTATTGGCGCTCAAGAGGGTAAAACCCCGCACCTAGTTGGCGAATATTTCTTAAAAGCAAACGGCATTAAGCCGGGCACCCGTGACGCACACGCATTTACCTACCTGGACTACGTAGCAGCAGCGCAGAACTACGGCAAGATGGGCGGTTTTGCTCATATGGCAACCTTGATTAAGCAAATGAAGGCGAATCGTCCTGGAGCCTTGTTGCTTGATGGTGGTGATACTTGGCAGGGTTCAGGGACTGCGCTCTGGACTAATGGCCAAGATATGGTTGATGCAGCGCTTGCTCTTGGTGTTGATGTAATGACACCGCATTGGGAAATGACCCTAGGTGAGAAGCGCGTGATGGAAATTGTCAATGGCGATTTCAAGGGCAAGGTCTCTTTTATTGCGCAAAATATTAAGACAGCAGACTTTGGCGACATGGTCTTTAATCCTTATGTCATGAAAGTGCAGAATGGCATACAGGTAGCCATCATTGGCCAGGCCTTTCCCTACACACCGATTGCAAATCCACGCTATTTCACTCCTGACTGGACTTTTGGTATTCAGGAAGAGAATATGCAAAAGACCATTGATGAAGTGAGAGCAAAGGGTGCAAAGGTTGTCGTGCTTTTATCTCACAATGGTATGGATGTGGATTTAAAGATGGCCTCCCGCGTTCGTGGCTTAGATGCAATTATGGGTGGTCACACGCATGATGGCGTTCCTACTCCAGTGAAGGTGAAGAATGCTGGTGGAGTAACCCTAGTTACTAACGCTGGATCGAATAGCAAGTTCTTGGGTGTTCTGGATTTTGATGTGAAGGGTGGCAAACCGGTTGATTTCCGCTACAAGCTTTTCCCAATCTTCTCCAATCTGATTCCAGCGGACCCAACAATGAGTAAATTGATCACTAAGATCAGAGCTCCGTATGAGGCTAAGCTCAATGAAAAGCTAGCCACTACTGAAGGTCTCTTGTATCGCCGTGGAAACTTCAACGGCAGCTTTGATCAGCTCATTCTTGATGGTTTGATGGCGCAGAAAAATGCAGAGATTGCTTTCTCGCCCGGTTTCCGCTGGGGCACTAGCCTCTTGCCAGGCCAGGCAATTACCCGTGAGAACCTCTTAGATCAAACTGCGATTACTTATCCATACACCACAGTCACAAATATGACTGGCGAGACGATTAAAACAATCTTGGAAGATGTTGCAGACAATTTATTTAATCCCGACCCTTACTATCAGCAGGGTGGTGACATGGTGCGTGTAGGCGGTATGCAATACGCTATTGATCCAGCACAAACTGCTGGTCAGCGGATTACCGATATGCGCTTAAATGGCAAACCTATTGAGGCTAGCAAGACATACAAGGTTGCAGGCTGGGCACCAGTGAGCGAAGATGCTAAGAATGCTGGTGGCGAGGCAATCTGGGATGTGATGGAGAGGCACTTAAGAGATGTCAAGGTTGTAAAAGCTGTCAAACTCAATGAGCCAATTATTAAAGGTGTTAGCAATAATCCTGGCATGGCTCCCATTTAAAACGTATGAAAGTTACAGCTATGAATAAATTAATTCAGCTTGTATTGATGGCCATGATTACCCTTGGTTTTGGGTCCATTGCCAATGCGCAGTCATCTGGATCGACTAAAGTGGTTTATCACATCGATGATGCCGAAACTCAAGGCTTAAAAGGTTTGCGTAATATTCGCAACCACCTTGATGTCTCGCCACAAACCACCATCATTGTTGTCACCCACGCAAATGGTGTAGACCTACTGATGGAGGGTGGTAAAGATAAAAAGAATAATGTGGAATATGCTCCGTTAGTAGGAGCACTTAAATCTCGTGGTGTGAAGTTTGAGGTCTGTGAAATGACTCTTAAAAATCGTAATCTTAAGAAAGATCAATTTACAATGGATGCAGATTTCACGCCATCAGGCGTAGTGCGTGTTGCAGACCTGCAATATAAAGATGGGTTTGCATACATTAAGCCTTAATTCATATTCAAATGAATATTTACAAGGTTAGCATTGCTTATGTGAAGCGCTCGATAGGGATCCTAATGGGATCCTTTATCTTTTTCAGTAGCGCTCACGGCCAAATCACAAACCCTGTCGACAGAATTCAATTAAAGCCTATTCAGGTTGCACCTCATACCTATTTTGTACAGGGCTACCCAGAAATGGGGAATAGCACTAATCAAAACTTTATTTCAAATACTGGATTTGTGGTGACTCCTAAAGGCGTTGTCGTGGTTGATGCCTTAGGTTCGCCTATTCTTGCGCAAAAATTGATTGCTGAAATCAAAAAGATCACCAACCAAAAAGTAGTTGCTCTGATTGTGAGTCACTATCATGCTGATCACGTTTACGGCCTGCAAGAATTTAAAAAGATCGGTACCAAGATTTATGCACAAGGTGAGGGTAGAAACTATCTTTCTTCAGAGACGGCAAAGCAACGTTTAATTGCCTCAAGAATTGATTTTGCTCCTTGGGTAAATGCCGATACAAGGCTGGTTTCAGCGGATGTTTGGATTGATCAAAAAACAAAACTTTCCATTGGGGGAGTAGATTTTTTTGTTAGTCGCGTTGGGCCTGCCCACGCCCCCGAAGATTTAATGGTGTACGTGCCATCAGAAAAAGTACTCTTTGCTGGAGACCTTGTATTTCGAGGTCGAATTCCATTCGTCGGTAATGCTGATAGTAAGGGTTGGCTCATTGCTTTAGATGAGATTGAAAAACTCAATCCCAATATCGTGATTCCAGGGCATGGCAATTACTCGGTGAAGCCTGCCGAAGACATTATTTTCACTAGAAACTACCTGAAATATTTGCGTGATTCCATGACTGCAGCTGCGATCAATATGGATCCTTTTGAGGATGCCTATAAGCAGGCAGATTGGTCGGAATACGAAGGAATGCCACTATTTAGAGCGGCCAACCGGATGAACGCCTATAACGTCTACCTTTCAATTCAGGCTGAGTAGGGCAATTTTGCTCATTGGGCCTTAAAATAGAGGATTAATGCTAAATCCTTGATTTGTAATGAAAATGCTTCTTACTCGATTCCTTCCTGCATTCACACTCAGTACGCTTCTAAGTGCGCCAGCCTTCGCTGCGCCGGATTTGGCCAATGGCAAGGCTATTGATCAGCAAAAATGCTATGCCTGCCATGCCAAAAAAACAGGATTTGGCAATGGCGACATGATCTACACACGTAGCGATAGCAAAGTGAAGTCAGTAGCCAATTTAAAGAGGATGGTGGCTATGTGTAATACCGAACTTCGCTTAGACCTATTTCCTGAGGATGAAGCAGATGTTGTTGCTTATCTCAACAAGCAGTTTTATAAATTCAAACCTTAAATTTTCAAAATATAGTCGCTATGGATGTTGTTGATATCAATTCTTTAAGTAGGTCAGTGCTCTGGGCTACTTTTGCCATTACCTTTGTGCTTGGTGCAGTGATGCAGAAGACAGGCTTTTGTACTATGGGCGCTGTCTCTGATGCCTTCATTATGTCTAGTTGGGATCGACTCAGGCAGTGGTTCTTGGCGATTGGTATTGCCATTGTTGGTTTTACTTTGATGTCTTATCTTGGGTTGATCGATCCGCTGAAAAGCTTTTATACCGGCAATCGGTTTTTATGGCTTTCCACTATTGTTGGCAGTATTTTGTTTGGCTTTGGCATGGTTTTGTCCTCTGGCTGTGGCAGTAAAACTTTAGTGCGCATTGGTGGCGGCAATTTAAAGTCGATCATTGTTTTTATGGTACTCGGTCTAACTGCTTATATGACCATGCGTGGTTTTCTAGGTGTGATTCGCATCAATACGCTGGATACCGTTTTTATCGCTTTCAGTACCCCGCAAGATTTACCAAGCCTTCTGAGCGGCCCTTTTGGAATGGCTCGCGCCAATCTTCATCTAGCTTTAGGCTTGGTCATTGGCTTTGCATTTATTGCCTATGCCTTGGCTAACAAAGCATTTTGGACAGCAGAGAACCTCATCGCTGGCATTGTCGTTGGTTTGGCTATCTGCGCTATTTGGTGGGTCTCTGGCAATCTCGGTTACGTAGCAGAAGACCCCAATACTTTGGAAGAGGTATTTTTAGTTACCAATTCTGGGCGTATGGAGAGCTTATCTTTTGTTGCTCCTTATGCCTATTCACTAGACTGGCTCATGATGTATAGCGATACATCTAAAGTGCTTACGGTCGGCGTAGTTGCGGTAATCGGAATGATCTTGGGTTCGGCGCTTGTATCTATTGCAAGCAAATCTTTCCGCTGGGAGTCTTTCCGCAACACTGAAGACACCGCAAATCATTTGCTTGGTGCTACCTTGATGGGCTTTGGAGGCGTTACTGCTCTGGGGTGTACAGTAGGGCAGGGCTTAAGCGGTATCTCTACTCTAGCTCTCGGGTCTTTTCTCGCCTTATCTGGATTTATTTTTGGCGCCTATTTAGGATTGCGCTACTTGCAATTCCGCCTTGCCCCTAATCCTTGCAGTTAACTATCAATCGTTTGGATATTCATTAATGCAAATTGACTGGCTTTCCTTCACACCCATTCCATCTTTATTGGGCGGAATGATTCTGGGTGTTGCAGCAGCACTCTATGTGCTGTTACATGGCCGTATTCTGGGCATTAGTGGGATTGTTTCTGGACTCTTGCATCCCAAGGTTGAGGACTCTGCTTGGCGATTAAGCTTGGTGTTAGGTTTAGTTACAGCTCCATTTTTGGCAGCATTATTTTTCGGTATATTTCCAATCGTTGAGGTTGACTCTGGTTGGTTGGCCATTGTGATTGCGGGTCTTTTAGTTGGCTTTGGCGCGCAATATGGTTCAGGTTGTACTAGTGGTCACGGCATTTGTGGGTTGTCTCGCTTATCACCGCGCTCATTGGTTGCAACCTTATCTTTTATGGCTGCTGGTTTTATGATGGTTTTTGTGATTCGTCACTTGATCGGGGGCTAAGTTGAAAAAACATTACGGCCTCTTTAGTCAATATGCCATTGGTGTGCTCTTCGGATGGGGATTAATCATTTCCGGCATGAGTAATCCGCAAAAGATTTTAGGTTTCTTGGATTTAGCTGGCAACTGGGATCCATCACTCATGTTTGTGATGCTGGGCGCAGTACTAGTTGGTCTTGCGGGTTTTTATGTTGTGAGTAAACGATCTGAAGCATTCTTTGGAGGGGCTTTGCATATTCCCACTAGGCGCGATATCACTAAACCTTTGGTTATTGGTGGTCTGATCTTTGGGGCTGGTTGGGGTATTGCTGGCTTTTGTCCTGGACCAGCATTGGTTGCCCTTGGTGCAGGCCATCTCAAAGCCCTGGTATTTGTGGCTGCCATGCTGGCTGGTATGGAGATCTGCGAACGATTCTTCACGGCCCATAGAAATAAGCCCAAGCAAGCCTGAGTCTGCCTGATTTAGAATCAACCCTATTGCATATTTATTGAATGTAGAGGGTTTTATGAGTCTTCCTATTACTTGCCATAACGATCAATTCGGCACTCTGGGTCAAATTGATGCTAGCCACTTAGCGGAAATTGCCAAGCAAGGCTATAAAAGCGTGATTAATAACCGCCCAGATGGTGAAGGTGGTCCGAATCAACCAAGCAATGCCTCTATTCAAGCTGAAGCTGAAAAGCTTGGTCTGAACTACGTTTATCTACCAGTAGTTCCTGGTGCATTTACTCCTGCTGAAGTTCAAGAAATGGCGCGTCTCTTAAAAACAATGCCTGGTCCTATTTTGGCATTCTGTCGTTCTGGAGCTCGCTCAACCAATCTATATCATCTTGCATTGCAAGTTGCTTAAGACGATAGTCTGATTGCATGCGCATTGTTATTCCTGAAGAGCGAAAGCTTGTTCATGAAATGATTTCACCGATTCGGTGGGGTGATATGGATGCCTATGGCCATGTGAATAACACCATCTACTTTCGGTATATGGAGCAAGCGCGAGTTGATTGGATTAGTTCTTTGGGATACAAGGTTGCTCCAGAGGGAGAGTCAGTGATCATGATCAATGCCTTTTGTAATTTCTTTAAGCAACTGACCTATCCAGGCGACATTCTTCTCAAAACATTTGTTGGCGCTATTGGCAGAACCAGTATGGACGTGTTTCATACCATGACACTGAGGACTGAGCCTGATATTTTGGCTGCCGAAGGTGGTAGCACCTTAGTGTGGGTGGATATGAATACAAATCGGTCTGTGCCTTGGCCTGAAGATATATTGCAAAAGGTGCGTGCGTAAACGGAATGCAGCCAAGCAACCCACACATCTTAAGGCTGGATCAATTTCTTTCTGAGTTGCGTCAATTTGATCTCATCATTGATGTCAGATCACCAGCAGAGTTCGCTTTAGACCATATTCCTGGGGCAGTGAATTTTCCGGTCATTAACAATGAAGAGCGTGCCCAGATCGGCACTCTCTATAAACAAGTTTCTCCATTTGCAGCTAAGAAGCTTGGTGCAGCTCTAGTATCTAAAAATATTGCTTTACATATTGAGCAAAACTTACTGGAATTGCCGCGTGAATGGCGTCCACTAATTTATTGCTGGAGGGGCGGTGAGCGCAGCGGAGCATTTACCCACATTCTGAATCGCATTGGTTGGAAGGCGATGCAGCTTGAGAGTGGTTATCAAGGCTTTAGGCGTACCGTGATTGATGGCCTTGAACATGCTGCAAGCATGTTTAGATTCCAGGTGATCTGTGGGATGACAGGCAGTGGTAAAACTAGGGCGCTTCAAGAGGTGCAACAGTATGGTGCGCAAATCTTAGATCTAGAAGCCCTGGCGATTCATCGTGGCTCAGTACTAGGCAATGAGCCTAATATCGAGCAACCATCTCAAAAAGGATTTGAGACGGCTCTTTGGAATGCGCTACGCAATCTAGATCCATCAAAACCTGTCGTAGTGGAGTCGGAGAGTAAAAAAGTGGGCGGTGTTCATATACCGGATGCTTTAATGGAAAAAATTCGTAACGGCGCTTGTATTGAATTACGCTCCAGTACACAAACCCGAGTATCTTGGTTGATTCGTGAATACCATCACTTCCTTACTGACACAGATAACTTTAAAAGTAAACTTGCCTTACTCACTGCGCACTATGGAAAAGTCCAGATCACTAAATGGAATGAAGCCATTGATGCAGGCAACTTTCCGGAGTTGGTTGAGGAGTTGCTAGTAAAGCACTACGACCCTTCTTATCAATCATCGATCATCAGAAATTTTCCTCAATACAAAATGGAAAATTTTGTGCAACTTGAAAACGATAGTGACGAAGCATTTGCTAAAGCGGCAAAGGCCATCGTTGCAAAGCTGAGCTCTTAGCGAATCAGCTAAATGCCTGAATACCAGTCTGCGCGCGCCCTAAAATCAGGGCGTGAATATCGTGGGTGCCTTCATAGGTATTGACTACCTCTAAGTTCAGCATATGACGCACAACACCATACTCATCTGAGATGCCATTACCGCCATGCATGTCACGCGCTAGACGTGCAACATCCAGGGACTTGCCGCAAGAGTTGCGTTTCATGATAGAGGTAATTTCTGGAGCGGCAATTCCTTCATCTTTCATGCGACCCAAGCGTAAGCAACCTTGGAGAGCAAGCGTGATCTCAGTTTGCATATCGGCCAACTTCTTCTGAATTAACTGATTGGCGGCCAGAGGTCGATCAAACTGCTTGCGATCTAAGGTGTATTGGCGAGCAGCATGCCAGCACCATTCCGCAGCCCCCAGGGTGCCCCAAGAGATTCCATAGCGAGCAGAGTTGAGGCAGGTAAATGGACCTTTCAGGCCGCTGACTTCAGGGAATTCGTTTTCGGTGGGAACAAAGACCTCATCCATTACGATTTCACCGGTAATGGAGGCGCGTAAACCCATCTTGCCGCCGATCTTAGGAGCACTTAAGCCCTTCATCCCTTTTTCCAGGATGTAGCCGCGGATCACACCCTCATCATTCTTTGCCCATACAACAAATACATCAGCAATTGGGGAGTTGGAGATCCACATCTTGGATCCCGTTAAAGAAAATCCACCGGGAACTTTTTTAGCTCGGGTGATCATTCCACCAGCATCGGATCCGTAGTTCGGCTCAGTTAAACCAAAGCAACCAATCCATTCACCAGTAGCTAACTTCGGAAGATATTTTTGTTTTTGTGCTTCGCTACCAAATTCATTAATCGGCACCATCACCAATGAGGATTGCACACTCATCATCGAGCGATAGCCAGAGTCAACACGCTCAATCTCGCGAGCAATCAGACCATAAGAAACATAATTGAGGTTAGCACCGCCGTATTGTTCTGGGATAGTGATGCCTAGAAGACCAAGCTCTCCCATTTCGCGAAAGATTGCAGGATCAGTTGTCTCGTTGCGGAAGGCATCATGAATGCGTGGCATGAGACGCCCTTGCGCATACTCAGCAGCCGCATCACGGATCATGCGCTCCTCTTCGGTTAATTGCGTATCGAGGAGGAGGGGATCTGCCCAATTAAAACTGGCTTTACTCATTACTTAGTCATCCTATTGTTAAATTTCCTGCTCCCTGCGAATTTTCAGGAATGCAGATATTCTTGTTTCTATTATCCATTTTTCCAGGCTTATGGACTCACCCAGACGACACCATCGCTATTACGACCTCATTTTGACGGCCTTTGTGGTGGTCCTGCTTTGCTCAAACTTTATCGGCGCAGGTAAAGCGGCCGTGATCGACCTACCTTACTTCGGAACCATTCCTTTTGGTGCCGGAATTTTGTTCTTTCCTATTGCCTATTTCTTTGGAGATATTCTCACTGAGGTTTACGGCTACGCTTATGATCGCCGTGCTGTTTGGGCGGGATTTGCTGCTTTGGCATTTGCAGCGTTCATGGCGCAAATTGTGATTGCCCTCCCAGTAGCGCCTGGGGGTTATATGGCGAACTATCAGCATGGCCTAGAAACGGTCTTTGGTAACTCCTGGCGCATTGCTTTGGCTTCGATGTTTTCATTTTGGTGCGGTAGTCTGGTTAATAGCTATGTTCTAGCCAAAATGAAAATTTGGACTAAAGGACGCTTCTTGTGGATGCGCACCATTGGTTCAACGGTGGTAGGTGAGTTGGTGGACTCATCTTTCTTTTACATACTGGCCTTCTATGGCATATGGCCTACCCATGAGCTAATTCAGGTGGCATTGGCTCAGTATGTCCTGAAAACTTCCTGGGAGATCTTGGCTACCCCAATGACCTATTGGGTCATCAATTTTCTGAAGCGCAAGGAAAATGAGGATTATTACGACATCCATACGAATTTCACCCCATTTAGGGTCAAAGTCTGAATTAGACCTTTCTAAGCTGAACCCGTTAAAATAACGGTCTTTGCCCCCAAAGATGGGGGTATCTGTTGAATTGAATTTCAGAAAGCTAGAAACCATCCGTGTTGTCCGCATCTAATATCACTATGCAGTTTGGGGCTAAACCCCTGTTTGAAAACATTTCCGTGAAGTTTGGCGGCGGTAATCGTTATGGCCTCATTGGTGCAAACGGTTGCGGTAAATCCACCTTCATGAAAATCCTAGGCGGCGAGCTTGAACCCACTAGCGGTAATGTCAGCTTAGATCCCGGTATTCGTCTCGGTAAGTTGCGCCAAGATCAATTTGCTTATGAAGATGTGCGCGTACTTGATGTGGTGATGATGGGTCACGAAGAGATGTGGAAGGCTGCTGCTGAGCGTGATGCGATTTACGCAAATCCTGAAGCCACAGACGAAGATTACATGAAGGCTGCTGAACTCGAAGGCAAGTATGCTGAGTACGGTGGTTACACAGCAGAGGCAAAAGCAGGCGAGCTGTTATTAGGTATTGGCATTCCGACTGAGCAACATGATGGTCCAATGAGTAACGTTGCACCAGGTTGGAAGTTGCGTGTATTGCTAGCGCAAGCATTGTTCTCGGATCCAGACGTGTTGCTGCTAGATGAGCCAACCAATAACTTAGATATTCACTCGATTCATTGGCTTGAAGATATTCTCAATCAAATCAAGAGCACCATCGTCATTATTTCCCATGATCGCCACTTCCTTAATGAGGTATGTACGCATATGGCTGATATGGACTATGGAACACTGAAGGTCTATCCAGGAAACTATGACTCTTACATGTTGGCATCTGTGCAGGCGCGCACCCAACAGTTAAGTAATAACGTGAAAGCCAAAGAAAAGATTGCTGAATTAGCAGCATTCGTGGCGCGCTTCTCTGCAAATGCTTCCAAAGCCCGTCAAGCTACCTCACGTCAACGCCAGTTAGAAAAAATTGAGATTGTTGAAGTGAAGCCTTCTTCACGTCAAAACCCATTTATTCGTTTTGATACTGAGAAAAAGCTCCATAACATGGCGGTCGAGTGCAATGCACTTACTAAAGCCTATGACCGTGTGATTTTTAAGAACTTTAAGCTGGGTGTTCGTGCTGGCGAGAAGATTGCGATCATTGGTCAAAACGGTGCTGGTAAGACTACGCTACTCAAATCCATCTTGAGTAAGCGCTTTGATGGTATTGCTGTTGATAGCGGTGATGTGAAGTGGGCTGAGAATGCTAAGGTTGGCGTAATGCCTCAAGACAATACTGAGATGTTCGCTAAAGACGAGTTACTCATGGATTGGATGAATTGGTGGCGTAATACGGGTGACGATGATCAAGTGATTCGCGGTACCTTAGGTCGTCTATTGTTCTCCGGTGATGACATTGGTAAATCTGTCAAAGTTCTCTCTGGTGGAGAAAAGGGCCGAATGATTTGGGGTAAATTGATGCTCCAAAAATATAACGTCCTAGCAATGGATGAGCCAACCAATCACATGGATATGGAGTCAATTGAAAGTTTGCAAATTGCTCTCGAGAAATTCGATGGCACTTTGATTTTCGTATCCCATGACCGTGAATTTGTATCCGCATTGGCCAATCGCATTTTAGAAGTGAAGATGGACGGTACGGTGGTGGATTATTCTGGTACCTACGAAGAATACTTACGTAGTCAGGAATTGACGGGCTAAACTTTTAGCTAAGTAACATCTAGCTTTGCAAACAATAAGCCTGTGAGTGATTACGCAGGCTTATTTTCTTTAGCCTGCCTCTGAAAGCGCATTGCAGTTCCGTCTTCGCGAATACGTTTCCAAACGGACAGCTTCTCTTCATCGGAGAGAAAAACCCAATTACTCACTTCAGATAGAGTGCGACCGCAGCCTTGGCAGATTTCATCATAGAGGGTTGTACAAACTCCAATACAGGGAGAGTCAGATGCATCATCCCCTGTAGAGAGTGAATGTGAGCCATCTTGAGTTTGCGGGTTGGCGCTATCAGAATTCATAGCTGTACTTTAGTCGATTTCAGTGGGCTATGCTCGGCAAGCTCATCGACATAGGCGCCAATACCTTGATGTTCACGGTCGAGAAAATGTTCAATTGCCTTCGCAAATCTAGGGTCTTTGATTAAATGTGCAGATTGGATGGTGGTTGGCAAAAAGCCGCGCGCCATTTTATGTTCGCCTTGAGCGCCACCTTCAAAGGTCCGGATTCCTTCAGCGATACAGTATTCAATTGCCTGGTAATACGCAGTCTCAAAGTGTAAGCAAGGAATATGGACTTTGGCACCCCAATATCTCCCAAACACCTTGCCTGATGGCCGATCTACCACTAGCAGAGAGGCTGCAATAGGAATTCCATCCTTTTCGGCAATGATTAAATGCAGACTGTCTGGCATTCGTTTGGCCCATAGCTTAAAGAATGATTCATTTAAGTAAGGAGCTGAGTGGTGCTCAAGATAAGTGTTTTGATAGCAATCGAAAAAGAATTCCCAGTCTTGATCGGTTGATTCTTTCCCGGGAACATGCCTAAACGTAATCGCTTCTTTTGCTACTTGCTCACGTTCACGACGAATATTCCTGCGACGCTTCATGGTTAGCGCAGATAAAAACTGTTCAAAGCTCTGAAAATCTTGGTTATGCCAATGAAACTGCACAGAATCTCTTAGTAAGAAGCCTTGTTCCTTCAACACCTTTGCTTGACTAGTCATTGGGAAGAGTATGTGTACAGAAGAGAGATCGTTCTCATGCAACAAGGACTTCAGCCCCCCAATTAATGCATTTTGAATTTCAACCACATCAGATTTAGGGTTGCATAGAATGCGCGAGCCCTGCACAGGCGTGAAAGGAATGGCGCAAAGTACCTTGGGGTAATAGTTCATACCTTGCTGCTCGTAGGCTTGCGCCCATGACCAGTCAAAGACAAATTCTCCATAGGAGTGCTGCTTTAAATACAGAGGCATTGCGCCGATTAATTGACCATCTTGCTTTACAGCCAAATGGGCAACTTGCCATCCAGTATTGCCACCAACGCAGCCAGTTTCTTCGAGGGCGCTTAAGAATTCATGCCTCAGAAAGGGGCCGGCATCAGGGCTGAGTAGGGCGTTCCAGTCTGCGGCAGATACATCAAAGAGATGATCTAGGATTTCTATTTGGAATTGTTCTGAGCCTATCACTATTAGCGCTGGATTAATTCAATTTTGTATCCATCAGGATCTGTGACAAAGGCAATAACGGTATCGCCACCGGCAACTGGACCAGCTTCACGTGTGACATTGCCACCTGCAACCTTAATTTTCTCGCAAGCAGCATAAGCATCTGGAACGCCAATAGCAATGTGTCCATAAGCGCTACCTAAATCATAAGAAGAAACTCCGTGGTTATAGGTGAGCTCAATCTCCGCCTGGCCGTCTGCATTACCTTTGCCATAGCCAACAAAGGCTAGGGAGTAATTCTGCCCAGGGCGCTCGGTCGTACGCAGCAAATTCATACCCAGTACTTTGGTATAGAAATCAATCGAACGATTTAAATCGCCGACGCGAAGCATAGTGTGTAGGATCATCATATTTACATTGAGGTGTAGTTAGGGCCGCCTCCACCTTCTGGCGTGATCCAGATGATGTTTTGGCTGGGGTCTTTAATGTCGCAAGTTTTGCAGTGGACACAATTCTGTGAATTGATCTGCAGGCGGGGTTTGCCATCAGTCTCAATATATTCATAAACGCCGGCAGGACAATAGCGTTGCTCAGGTCCAGCATAAGTCTTCAGGTTTATATCAACCGGCACAGAATCATTCTTCAGAGTTAAATGCACTGGTTGATTCTCGGCATGGTTGGTGTTGGAGATAAACACCGAAGAGAGACGGTCAAAAGTGATCTTGCCATCTGGTTTTGGATAATCAATTGGCCGATGTTTTGCTGCAGGCTCTAGACACTCATGATCAGCATGCTTGAGGTGCACCGTCCAAGGCACATTGCCGCCTAAGAGTTTTTGCTCTAAGCCAACCATCAAGGTGCCAAGGTAGAGCCCTTTAGACATCCAAGACTTGAAATTACGCGCTTGATTGAGTTCGGTATGAAGCCAGCTATTTTGAAATGCAGTTGGGTATGCAGATAAAACATCGGCAGAGCGATTTTCATTTAAGGCAGAAACGGCTGCTTCCGCAGCGAGCATGCCAGTCTTAATAGCTGCATGACTGCCTTTAATGCGGGAGGCATTTAAGAAGCCTGCATCACAACCAATGAGTGCGCCACCAGGAAATACTGTCTTTGGCAGACTATTTAAACCGCCAGCAGTGAGCGCACGTGCACCATAAGCAATGCGTTTGCCGCCTTCGAATGTTTCACGAATTTTGGGGTGCAATTTATAGCGCTGGAATTCTTCGAAAGGGGAGAGATAAGGGTTCTTATAAGAGAGACCCACCACTAGACCAACAGCAACCTTGTTATCCCCCAGGTGATAGAGAAATGAACCACCATAGGTATCGCTCTCTAAGGGCCAGCCAGCAGTATGAACAACTAATCCAGGTTTGCTCTTGGAGGACTCGACTTCCCAAAGTTCCTTAATGCCAATGCCATAGCTTTGTGGGTCGACATTCTGATCTAAGGCAAACTTCGCAATCAGCTGTTTACCGAGATGGCCACGAGCACCTTCAGCAAACAGCGTGTACTTTGCACGCAATTCCATGCCAAGCTGGAACTGATCAGTAGGTTTACCTTCTTTATCTAAGCCCATCGCGCCAGTAATGACGCCACAAACTGCGCCTTGTTCGGTGTACAAAATCTCAGCAGCCGGAAAGCCGGGGAAAATTTCTACACCAAGATTCTCAGCTTGTTGTCCTAACCAGCGCGTTACGTTAGCAAGGCTAACAATATAGTTACCTTCATTTTTAAAGCAGTGGGGCAACATCCAGTTCGGAACTTGATATGAGTTATCGGAGGTTAAGAACAGAAATTGATCTTGAGTAACCTCGGTTTCAAGTGGGGCGCCCATTTCTTTCCAGTCAGGAAAGAGTTCAGTAAGTGCTTTTGGATCCATGACAGCGCCAGATAAAATATGCGCACCGATTTCTGAACCTTTTTCCAGAACGCAGACGCTAATATCCTTGCCGGTAGCATTGGCCAACTGTTTGGCTTTAATCGCTGCTGATAGACCAGCTGGACCACCGCCAACTATGACTAGGTCATAGTCCATGGACTCTCTAGGTCCAAATTGCTCTAGCAGTTCTGCAGCATTCATTCAAATTCTCCGGAATTTCCTCAAAATAGGCTTTTCAGCCCCATTAGTTTAGTTCGAATAGAGAAAAACCAAATTAGTGCATAGGTAGTAGCTAAGCTGCCTAGGCTTGAGACGCTGAGGCGTTATGATTACTTTTTTACTCATTTTGGCAATATTAGGACAAAGTTATGAATAAAACCTACCCATCGGCAGTTGATGCCTTGAGGGATATCTTAAAAGATGGACAAAAAATAGCTGTTGGTGGTTTTGGTCTGTGCGGCATTCCAGAAGCACTCATTCAGGCGGTAAAAGATTTGGGGGCACAGAATTTGACTGCGATTGCTAATAACGCAGGTGTTGATGGTTTTGGTTTAGGCCTCTTATTGAACTCTCGCCAAGTGAAAAAGATGGTTGCCTCTTATGTTGGTGAGAATAAAGAATTTGAACGTCAGTTTTTAGCAGGCGAGCTAGAGTTGGAATTCACACCTCAAGGTACTTTGGCAGAAAAATTACGCGCTGGTGGTTGCGGTATTCCTGCTTTCTATACAAAAACTGGTGTTGGCACATTAGTTGCTGAGGGCAAGGAAGTAAAAGAATTCGATGGTGAGAAATACATTATGGAGCGCTCCATTATTTCGGACATCTCTTTGGTGAAGGCTTGGAAAGCAGATAAGTCTGGTAACTTGGTATACCGCTACACCGCACGTAACTTCAATCCAGTTGTAGCAATGGCTGGCAAGATCACAGTGGCAGAAGTCGAAGAGATCGTTGAGAACGGTCAACTGCACCCAGATGAAATTCATACCCCAGGTATTTATGTACACCGTTTGGTGCTGCACAAAACCCCTGAGAAGCGTATTGAGCAACGCACATTGACTGCAACAGCTTAATAACCATACACAGAAGAGCAATAGAACAGAATATTTAGGAAGATTGATATGCCTTGGACTAGAGATGAAATGGCAGCACGTGCTGCTAAAGAACTAAAAGACGGTTACTACGTAAACCTCGGAATTGGAATGCCAACCCTGGTGGCAAACCATGTGCCAAAAGATATGGAAGTGTGGCTGCAATCAGAAAATGGTTTGTTGGGCATTGGCCCATTTCCAACTGAGGAAACGATTGATGCAGACTTAATCAATGCAGGTAAGCAAACGATTACAACTTTGCCTGGTTCATCCATTTTTTCTTCTGCCGATTCATTTGGCATGATTCGTGGCGGCAAAATCAATATTGCGATTCTGGGTGCGATGCAGGTCAGCGAGTATGGCGACTTAGCCAACTGGATGATTCCAGGAAAAATGGTGAAGGGCATGGGCGGTGCAATGGATTTAGTTGCAGGTGTGAAGCATGTTGTTGTCTTGATGGAGCACGTTGCCAAAAAGAAAGATGGCTCAGAAGAGCTCAAGATTTTGCCTAAGTGCACATTGCCATTAACCGGTGTAGGTGTAATCAGCCAGATCATTACTGATCTTTGTGTTTTAGATATCACTCGCTCTGGTTTGAACTTAGTTGAATTGGCTCCTGGTGTGACTAAAGAGGAAGTGATCGCCAAAACTGGCGCCCCTGTTGATACCAGCGGTTTTTAACCCTTCTCACCATTTAATGAAATAATGGGATCACCATGTCGGGATCCCATCATTCACATTCAGCCAAGCCTAGAGTTCAAACTAGCTCTGCATTAGATTCTTCGCTGCATGCCCACAAAAAGGGTGATGCAAGGCATACTCACAGTAAACAAGTCTCAAATCAAAACCTACTTCTAATAGCGCTGGTCCTCACACTGGGTTTTGCAGGAGTTGAGGGTGCTGCCGCTTATTTCGCGAATTCCTTGGCATTAATCTCCGATGCCGGTCATATGGTGACTGATGCTGCTGCCTTAGGTTTAGCACTCTTGGCACAGATAATTTCCCGACGCCCACCTTCACCAAAGCATTCATTTGGCTTTGGTAGAGCCGAAGCGCTTGCTGCATTTGTGAATAGCATCGCAATGCTGGCTTTAGTTGCATGGATAGTGTTTGAGGCGATTACTCGTTTCTATGATCCTCATAAAGTAGACGGCTTTACGGTTACGGTAGTGGCATCCATTGGCCTGTTAATGAATATTGTGGTTGCCTGGGTCTTGTCGCGCGATAAGAAAAGTGTGAATACCCGCGCAGCACTCGTTCATGTGATGGGTGATTTGCTCGGATCTATTGCAGCCTTAATTGCCGGTATTGTGATCCAGTTGACTGGCTGGATGCCTATCGACGCAATTCTTTCCATTCTGGTATCACTCTTGATTCTTAAATCAACGATTTCTATTTTGGGTGAGTCATACCACTTCCTCATGGAAGGTGTGCCACTGCACATTGATTATTTACAGGTGGGTAAAGACTTAAGAGGTATTCCTGGCGTACTAGCGGTGCATGACCTCCATGTTTGGGAGATGACACCGAGTTTTCCAGCCTTGATTGGTCACATTGAAATTGCAGAAATTCAAGAGTGGCCTGAAATTATGTCTCGTATTAATGAGATGCTTTTGGATAAGCATGGCATTGACCATGTGACCCTGCAGCCTGAAATATTTGGTGGGCTTGATGAGCATACTCATGATGAGAGCTTGCAGGATGACATTCATTCGTCACCAGTGATGCACCAGGGCGATACTTTTTATGTGCAGTGTGTCGATGGTGAGAGTACCCATCGCATGGCCTATCACGCTTGGGGTAATCCCAGAAATTCAAAAGTCTTGCTCTGCGTACATGGCTTAACCAGACGCGGGAGCGACTTTAAGACGCTTGCTGAAGTGATGTGTCAAGACTATTACGTTGTTTGCCCTGATATTGTTGGCAGAGGAGATTCAGATCGCCTCAGTAATCCAATGCAATATGCCGTACCTCAGTATGTAGCTGATATTGCTCAGCTTGTCAAAACGCTTGGTGTAGCGCACATTGATTGGTTTGGAACTTCGATGGGCGGCCTGATTGGTATGGTGTATGCAGCTATGCCAAACTCCCCAATCCGAAGAATGCTGATTAATGATGTAGGCCCCAAAATTGAACCCGACGCCATTAAGCGTTTAGGTTCCTATGTTGGCCAGCCATTTTCATTTGCCAATCGTAGCGAGGCGCTAAATAGACTGAACGCAATTTGCTCTACCTTTGGTGAGCACACTCCTGAGGAGTGGGAGACCTATAACGGCCCTATGCTGATTGAGCGTAATGGCTTGTGGATCATGCACTATGACCCCAATATATCCGTGCCATTTGCTTCGGTGAATCCCATTATGGCGAAAGCCGGCGAAGTGGCAATGTGGCATGCATTTAAGCAAATCCATATTCCGATGTTAATCGTGCGTGGCGCAGAGTCTGACTTGCTTTCTGCAACTACTCTTGCCGAGATGTGCAAAGTGAACCCTTATGCGCGTAGCATTGAGATTCCAAATGTAGGTCATGCACCTGCATTTGTGAAAAAAGAACAAATAGCGTTAGCAAAAGAATTCTTCAGTTAAGTCTTGGTTGCTAATGGCAAATGCTTCTAACAAATCTGCAAATGCATTATTCACAGATGCTTGGTATGGCGAGCCAGCAGAATCTCATGCTGCTGGCGTTTTTCAAATACTCCAAACGCTCAACTTAGATGACGCCACATTAACGGCTGCTAGCAATATTGCCCGCACGCATGGCAAAGATGCTCTCAGTAAATTAATTGGCGAAGAACCTGCAAAGCTCTTAATTGGTTATCGAGGCTTACGCCAGGCTCAGGGAAAGCTCGTTCGTGATGATGGCGGTTTAAGTGTTGCCGGCCAAGAAGAGATGTTACGCAAGATGCTTTTGGCATTTGGTGATGATTTGCGGGTTGTCTTAATCTATCTTGCTTCGCGTCTGCAAACCTTACGTTGGGTTGCACAAGAAAAAATGACCATGCCTGCAGCTTGGGCACAAGAGATTCTTAATATTGATGCTTCCTTGGCAAATCGCCTGGGTATCTGGCAGATGAAGTGGGAGATGGAGGACTTGGCATTTAGAGCCATGTCCCCAGATACTTATCGTGATATCGCCAAAATGCTAGATGCCAAACGAATTGAGCGTCAATCATTTATTGATCGCATTGTTTTGCAGCTTCAAGATGAGCTGAAGGCAGCGCAGATTGATGGTGAGGTTCTAGGTAGACCAAAACATATCTACAGTATCTGGAAAAAGATGCAAGGCAAGTCACTCGACTTTGCTGATCTTTATGATGTGAGGGCGTTTCGTGTTCTAGTAGCAGACGTCAAATCTTGCTATGCAGTCTTAGGTATTGTCCATAACGTATGGCAACCAGTGCCACGTGAGTTTGATGACTACATTGCACGCCCTAAGCCTAACGGCTATCAATCACTGCACACCGTGGTGATGAATGAAGACGGCACAGCTTTTGAAATTCAGGTGCGTACTCAAGAGATGCATCAACAAGCTGAATATGGTTTGGCAGCGCATTGGCGCTACAAAGAGGGTGCCTATATTGGGATGGCTACACCACCCAACCCCACCAAAACAAATAAGCCTATCTCTACCCATCAGCAAGGTACGCATAGCGCTGAGGTTGCTTATGAGCGGCAGATTGCTTGGGCACGACAACTGATCTCCTGGAAGGAAGATGCGTGGGAGCAGCTTAAGCATCATGAGATCGATGATCACATCTATGTACTTACGCCATTGGGCAAAGTGATTTCACTGGAGAAGGGCTCAACTCCAGTTGACTTTGCCTATGCAGTGCATACCAGCCTCGGGCATCGTTGTAGAGGTGCGCGAGTAGATGGTGCGATGGTGCCTTTGGAGACTTCATTACAAAATGGTCAGACTATTGAGATCATTGCCGTAAAGCATGGCGGCCCTTCACGAGATTGGATTAGTCCTGATAAGAATTACTTGCGCTCACACAGAGCGAGATCTAGAGTGCGCGCTTGGTTCAATGCGCTTGATGACGAGGAGGCGGGGCTTGCCGCAAAACCTGTAGAGAATAAAACAGAGGTCAGTACCGAAGAAAAAGCTCCCGCACCAGAAATTGTTCTCCGCAATAGCACTCGCAAGACTGGGCAAAGTGGCGATGTCTTGGTGGTTGGCGTAGATTCTTTGTTGACTCAGTTGGCACGTTGTTGTCGACCTGTGCCTCCAGATTCAATCGCAGGCTTTGTCACTCAAGGTAGAGGAGTCTCGATTCATCGGCGCTCTTGCAAGACTTTCAGAGGTCTTTTAGAGAGAGCCCCAGAAAGAGTGATTCAGACTGCGTGGACTGCTAATGCCAATACAGCTACAGACAATGATCAAAAACGGGTATTTCCAGCAGATTTGGTAGTGACTGGCCTAGATCGACAAGATCTCATGCGTGAACTCTTTGAAATTCTGACGCGGCAGGGGGTGCATGTCATTGATCTCCGTAAATCCGCTAAAAAGGGCCTGGCTCAGATCCTTTTAACGGTTGAGGTAAAGGATTCTGAAGTATTGCGCTTTGTTCAAAATAGCCTGGAAGAGGTTAAAGGGGTCACCCAAGTACGCCGCCGGTGATAAACTCTATGGCTGTATAGGCTCGTAGCTCAGCTGGTTAGAGCACCACCTTGACATGGTGGGGGTCGTTGGTTCGAGTCCAATCGAGCCTACCAACGAATAAGACCCAATGGGGAAACCCAAGGCGCGGATGCCCATAAGCTGCCGCGCTTTATTTTTAGGTCATAGTAGTAAAACGGAAGTTCAGTAAATAAGATGGAGTCATCATGCTTGTAGTTACTCTGCCCGATGGATCAAAACGTGAGTTTGAGGCCCCACTTCGCGTAGCGGATATTGCTCAAAGTATTGGTAGTGGTCTTGCTAAAGCAGCTCTAGGCGGCATTGTTGATGGCAAGATGGTCGATACCAGTTTTGTCATCGACAAAGATAGTCAACTCGCCATCATTACTGACAAGAGTCCTGAGGCGCTCGAGATCGTGCGTCACTCTACAGCGCATTTATTGGCATACGCTGTCAAAGAATTATTTCCAGAAGCACAAGTCACTATTGGTCCAGTGGTCGAGAATGGCTTTTATTACGACTTCTCCTATCACCGACCATTCACGCCAGATGACTTAGTCGCCCTTGAAAAGAAAATGACGGAGCTCGCCAAAAAAGATGAGCCAGTCGTGCGTACGGTGATGCCACGTGATGAAGCCGTTCAATTTTTTAAAGATCAGGGCGAGAAGTATAAAGCAGAATTGATTGCTGCCATTCCGCAGGGTGAGGATGTGTCTTTATATGCAGAAGGCAGGTTCACTGATTTATGTCGTGGCCCCCACGTGCCCTCTACCGGTAAGCTCAAAGTATTTAAGCTTATGAAGCTTGCTGGTGCTTACTGGCGTGGCGATAGCAAGAATGAGATGTTGCAGCGTATTTACGGTACGGCTTGGTTACGTAAAGAAGATCAAGACGCCTATTTGCATATGCTTGAAGAATCTGAGAAGCGCGATCATCGTCGCTTAGGTAAGCAACTTGATTTATTCCATTTCCAGGAAGAGGCGCCTGGTTTGATTTTCTGGCATCCAAAAGGATGGTCTATTTGGCAAGAGGTTGAGCAATACATGCGGCGCGTGTATCAGCAAGAGGGTTACCAAGAAGTCAAAGCCCCCCAAATTTTGGATCGTGCACTTTGGGAAAAATCTGGCCACTGGGAAAACTACAAAGAAAACATGTTCACGACTGAGTCGGAGAATCGTGCATACGCATTAAAGCCGATGAACTGTCCTGGACACGTACAGATTTATAACTCTGGTTTGCACAGTTATCGTGAGTTGCCATTACGCTTCGGTGAGTTTGGGCAATGCCACCGCAATGAACCATCTGGCGCATTACATGGCCTAATGCGCGTGCGTGGCTTTACACAAGATGATGGACACATTTTCTGTACTGAAGATCAGATTCAGTCTGAAGTAGCCAACTTTGATAAAGCAGTCCGCGCTGTGTATCAAGATTTTGGCTTTACTGAAGTTGCTGTGAAGCTTGCCTTACGGCCTGCAAAACGCGTTGGTGACGATGCGATTTGGGATAAGGCGGAAGAGGCTCTGCGAGGTGCTTTGAAGGCGTCCGGCCAAGAATGGGAAGAATTGCCAGGCGAGGGTGCTTTTTATGGCCCTAAGATCGAATATCACCTGAAAGACTCCATTGGACGCACTTGGCAGTGCGGCACGATTCAGGTGGATTTCTCAATGCCGGCCCGTTTAGGTGCTGAATATGTGGCTGAGGACAATAGTCGCAAGACCCCGGTCATGCTCCACAGGGCAATTGTGGGTTCTTTAGAGCGTTTTATCGGCATCTTGATCGAAAACCACGCTGGAAACATGCCAGTTTGGCTTGCTCCTACCCAGGCAGTGGTCCTCAATATCTCTGGAAATTCTGCCGCATATGCACAACAAGTGCAGCAATCGCTGAAAAAACAAGGGTTTAGAGTCGAATCTGATTTGCGGAATGAGAAAATTACGTATAAAATACGCGAGCACGCATTACAGAAGATCCCATTTTTGCTAGTTGTAGGTGATAAAGAGTCTGAAAGTAATACGGTGGCCGTTCGTGCCCGTGGCGGAGTCGATTTAGGCGTAATGCCTCTTGATGCCTTCGTTGCCCGACTCCAGCAGGATATATCCCATAAAGTCGGACCCGAGCCTAGCTAGGGGTAGAGCGGTTTTTATTGTTTTTTTAAAGGAATTAAGAAGATCGCTACTGAAAAATTGCAGCGCATTAACCGGGAAATTACTGCTCCTGAAGTGCGTTTGATTGGAATTGATGGAGAGCCCATCGGTGTAGTTAAGTTGAGTGAAGCCTTGGCTGCAGCAGAAGAGAAAGAGACCGATCTGGTTGAAATTGCTCCGACAGCTGAACCACCTGTAGTTCGCATCATGGACTTCGGCAAATTCAAATACCAAGAAGCCAAGCGTCAGCATGAAGCCAAGCTGAAGCAAAAAGTGATTCAGGTGAAGGAAGTGAAATTCCGTCCCGGCACAGATGATGGTGACTATGGTGTAAAGCTACGCAATCTAATCCGCTTTTTGGAAGATGGCGATAAGACAAAGATTACGTTGCGGTTTCGGGGTCGAGAAATGGCCCACCAAGAAATCGGAGCGAGAATGTTGGAACGTTTGAAGTTGGATTTGCAAGAGCATGGCCAAGTTGAACAGTTTCCAAAAATGGAAGGCCGCCAGATGGTGATGGTATTGGCCCCCATTCGTAAGGCTAAGTAACTAGGTTCTACCTGGTTCTTATGTAGGGAGGCGCTGAAAAGTGCTGGCAGTTTGAAGTGCTTCTGGGTACAGGAAGAGTAACCGTCGGTTACCACCTATGTTGCACAAGTAAATGAAGGGGTGCTTTATGCCCAAGATGAAGAGCAAGAGTAGCGCTAAGAAGCGCTTCACGGTTCGCGCAGGCGGAACGATTAAACGAGGTCAGGCTTTCAAACGCCATATCCTTACCAAGAAGACCACAAAGAACAAGCGTCATTTACGTGGTTCCACTGAAGTTGCGAAAGCTGACGTTAAGTCAATTCGCTCCATGCTTCCTTACGCTTAACCTCAGACTAAATTAGGAGAATTCAATGCCAAGAGTCAAACGTGGGGTTACAGCAAGAGCCCGTCATAAAAAAATCACTGATGCCGCAACAGGTTACCGCGGTCGTCGTAAAAACGTATTCCGTATTGCTAAGCAAGCGGTTATGCGTGCTGGTCAATATGCATATCGTGACCGTCGCAATAAGAAACGTGTATTCCGCGCTTTGTGGATTGCTCGTATCAACGCGGCAGTGCGTGAGCATGACATGACTTATAGCGTATTCATGAATGGTATGAAGAAAGCATCTATCGATCTCGATCGTAAAGTTCTTTCTGATATGGCCATTGCTGACAAACCGGCTTTTGCCGCTTTGGTTACTCGGATTAAATCCGTAGTAAACGCTGCAGCTTAATTCTTAGTTTCTAAAAACTAAGCTGCAATGGTTTCTCTCGACCAAATTGTCGAGGATGCTAAACGTGATTTCCTCGGAGCTGCCGATGCGGCGGCTCTGGAGGACGCGAAAGCCAAGTATCTCGGTAAATCAGGTGTTCTCACTGAGCGTTTAAAAGCGCTTGGTGGAATGTCGCCTGAGGAGCGCAAGAGTGCTGGCGCCCAAATTAATCAAATCAAAACCCAAGTAGAAGCTGCGTTACAAGAGCGTCGCCAAGCTTTGGCTGATGCCGTATTAATGCAACGTCTTGCAGCAGAGTCTATTGATGTTTCAATGCCGGGCCGTGGTCAGGCAGTAGGTAGCTTGCATCCTGTGATGCGCACCTGGGAGCGCGTTGAAGAGATCTTCCGCTCCATTGGTTTTGATGTAGCTGATGGCCCTGAAATTGAAACCGATTGGTTTAATTTCACTGCTTTAAATAGTCCTGAGAATCATCCTGCGCGCTCGATGCAGGATACTTTTTATATTGATGGCAAAGATTCCAATGGCAAACCTTTGTTATTGCGCACGCATACCAGTCCGATCCAGGTTAGGTATGCAAGTGAGCATGTCAAGAAATATGCCAACGCCGATGTAATGCCCCCAATTAAGGTCATTGCACCCGGTAGAACCTATCGTGTTGATAGTGATGCCACCCATTCACCCATGTTTCATCAAGTGGAAGGTTTATGGATTGCAGAGAGTGTTTCATTTGCTGATCTGAAGGGCGTGTATACCGATTTCTTAAGAACCTTCTTTGAAACGAGTGAGCTGCAAGTGCGTTTCCGCCCATCCTATTTTCCGTTCACTGAGCCTTCTGCTGAGATTGATATGGCCTTTGGTAGCGGTAAGCTTGCTGGTCGCTGGCTAGAAATCTCTGGAGCAGGGCAGGTTCATCCAAACGTATTGCGCAATATGGGGATTGATCCAGAACGCTATACCGGATTTGCCTTTGGTTCTGGTTTAGAGCGCTTAACCATGTTGCGTTACGGCGTTGATGACTTACGTCTTTTCTTTGAAAACGATTTGCGTTTCTTAGCGCAGTTCCCTGCATAACAATATTTTTTAAAACTTAGATCGCGCTATGCAATTTTCTGAATCTTGGCTCCGTCAGTATGTGAACCCATCGCTAGATAGCGATGCACTGGGCCATGCAATGACGATGGCTGGTTTAGAAGTAGAAGAGCAGCATTCAGTTGCCCCTGCCTTTACTAAGATCGTAGTGGCGCAGATTCTCTCTGCCGAGCAACATCCTGATGCCGATCGTTTGCGTGTTTGCAAAGTAGATGCTGGTACTGGTCAAGAATTACAAATCGTTTGCGGTGCACCGAATGCACGTGCTGGTATCAAAATCCCTTGTGCCTTGGTAGGCGCAGAATTACCGCCAGCAGAAGCAGGTGGCAAGGCATTTATGATCAAAGTAGGCAAACTCCGTGGCGTAGAAAGCCAAGGCATGCTGTGTTCTGGTCGCGAACTTGGTCTTGGTGATGATCACGAAGGCATCTTAGAGCTGCCAGTTGATGCACCAATAGGTAAAGATATTCGTGAGTACCTTGATCTAGACGATCAAATCTTTGTGATTAAGTTAACCCCTAATAAAGCGGATTGCCTCTCTCTGATGGGAATGGCAAGAGAGGTCTCAGCGATTACTGGAGCAGCACTTTGTGCGCCCAAATGGAATCCCCCGGCAGTATCCATACAAGACAAACGTAAAGTCACGGTAGAGAATAAAGAGCTCTGCGGCCGCTTTGCAGGTCGCGTGATTCGTGGCGTTAATCCACAGGCAAAAACACCTGATTGGATTATTCAACGCCTATGTCATGCTGGCCAAAGAAGTATTTCAGCATTGGTTGATCTTTCTAACTATGTCATGTTAGAGATGGGTCAGCCTACCCACGTATTTGACATTGATAAATTGAATGGTGATATTACTGTGCGTTGGGCCAAAGCAGGGGAAGCCCTGGAGCTGCTCAATGGCCAAACTGTGACTTTACAGGGCCCAGACTCTGCGGGCAAGATGCAAGATGCTGGTGTGGTTGCTGACCAATCTGGCCCAGTAGCGCTTGCAGGCATTATGGGCGGTAATCACTGTGCCGTAACTGATGACACCAAAAATATCTATGTAGAGGCAGCTTATTGGTTGCCTTCAGCGATTCAGGGGCGTGCCCGTCGCTTTAATTTCAGTACCGATGCAGCGCATCGTTTTGAGCGTGGTGTTGATCCACAAAATACCGTCAATTGCCTTGAGTACCTATCTTCTCTAATTCTAGAGGTATGTGGTGGCCAAGCAGGCCCAGTGGATGACCAGGTTTTAAATGTGCCAGAACGTAAGGTAGTGAAAATGCGTTTGGCTAGAGCTGAAAAGGTGATTGGCATTCCATTGACCAATGACATTGTTGCCGATGTATTTAAGCGTCTTGGATTTGAATTCAAGCAAGAAGGTGATGTTTTTGTTGTAACACCACCAAGCTATCGTTTTGATATTGAGATCGAAGAAGATTTAATTGAAGAAGTCGCACGCATGTACGGCTTTGAGAATATTCCTGACATACCTCCAGTTGCCCCATTGAAAATGAGTGCAAAGGCAGAGGCTAAGCGCGGCATTCATTTGTTGCGCCAGCGTTTTGCTCTCCAGGGTTATCAAGAAGCGGTCAATTTCGGATTTACCGATCTTGAGAGTGAAAAGCGCCTTACTGGCGTTGCTCAGAAAGATGTTATTGCTGTTCTCAATCCAATTGCTAGTCAATATGGCGTCATGCGCAGTACCTTATGGGGTGGCTTGCTGAATAACCTCAAGGCCAATCTAAATCGTGGCGCAGGTCGAGTGCGCTTATTTGAGGCTGGTCGTGTGTTTCATCGTGATTCCAGCGTGCAAGAGCAGTCTGGTAAAGTTGCGGGCTTTCATCAACCCCAGAAAGTGGGTGGCTTAGCTTATGGTGCGTTTGTTCCGGAACAGTGGGCAAGTGCTAATCGAATGGTCGATTTCTTTGATGTGAAGGGTGATCTCGAGCGAGTTTTAGATCCGCTCCATTTTGTTACTGAGGCTACACAACACCCAGCATTGCATCCAGGTCGTTCAGCGCAGATCTTCTTAAAAACAACTTCAGGAAAAACTGCAGTGGGTTGGATTGGAGAATTGCATCCCGGCTTGCAACAGTCTTATGAGTTGCCGCAGGCCCCCGTTCTTTTTGAGTTAGATTTAGATGTCATTAGAGATTTGGGTTTGCCCCAACCAGAAGAGTTGAGTAAGTTCCCGGCTGTACAGCGTGACTTAGCCTTGGTAGTGAAACAAAATGTTTCTGCGCAATCTTTATTGGATGCCATGGCAGCAAGCAAGCAGAATTTTGTCCGTACTATCGAGCTCTTTGATGAGTTCAGGCCTAAGGCAGGTTCTAGCAGCATGGCTGATGATGAGAAGAGTTTGGCTTTCCGAGTCACTCTCTTAAATCCACAGGAAACTCTGCAAGACCCTCAAATTGATGCAGTTATGGCCGCTTTATTGGGCGCCGTAGAAAAAAAGTGCGCGGCCCGTCTGCGCTAGGTTTAGTATTAGAGAAATACCAAGAAGCTACAGAAGAGACTAGCAATGACTGAATTAATGAATAACGACACTGTTACCAAGAATGAGCTATCAGAAGCGCTCTTTGATCAGGTTGGTTTAAACAAGCGTGAAGCTAAAGACATGATTGATGCTTTTTTTGATCGTATTGGTCAATCTCTTGAGTCTGGTGTTGAGGTAAAGATTTCTGGCTTTGGTAATTTTCAGCTACGCAATAAATCGGCTCGTCCTGGCCGAAATCCAAAAACAGGTCAAATGATTCCGATAGCGGCAAGACGTGTAGTTACTTTTCATGCAAGTCAAAAGCTTAAAGATGTAGTGGAGTCACATGCTCGAGAAAACCGAGTTTGATGCTAGCTCGGCACTGCCGAGCTCTCAACTTCCCCCAATCCCGGCAAAGCGCTATTTCACAATTGGTGAAGTTGCTGAGCTTTGTGGCGTACGTTCACACGTATTGCGTTACTGGGAGCAGGAGTTCACGCAGCTTAGCCCCCAGAAACGTCGTGGCAATCGCCGCTACTACCAGCACCATGAAGTGGTGTTGATTCGTAAAATCAGAGCGCTTCTGTATGAGGAGGGCTTTACCATTAGTGGCGCTAGAAACCGCCTTGATGAAGTGCGCGGCGAGCTCCGCCTGCGCGATGAATTGCAAGCGGTTCTGCAAATTCTGTCTAAATAGTTACTGATACAATTTTGTCTCTTGTCGGGGCGTAGCGCAGCCTGGTAGCGTACATGCATGGGGTGCATGTGGTCGGAGGTTCAAATCCTCTCGCCCCGACCACCAATCTTTAGTGTTTTAATTGACTCCAAGATGACCGTACCAAATCACACACCTCATATACATGAGCGAACCAGTTTCTTTGGCTTAGATATTCCTTTTCTGGATCATTTGGGCGTTGTCCCAGAATATGCTCAGGATGGTAAGTCACGCATTAGTCTTGAGCTAAAACCAGAATTTACGAATAGCTTTCAGGTTGCGCATGGCGGCCTCATCATGACTTTGCTTGATTTTGCGATGGCTGCAGCGGCACGAAGTGCGGCTCAGCATGCCCTAGGCGTTATTACGATTGACATGACCACCAGTTTCTTGCGACCTAGTACTGGCAAGATCGTAGTAGAGGGTAGCGTCTTAAAGGCTGGCAAAACTGTCAATTACTGTGAAGCAGTGGTTTTAAATGGCGCAGGCGAGATTACGGCTAAAGCCAGTGGTACATTTACCCTGAGAAGGTAGTATTTCGAGTAGATTTTCTATTATCGATATTAATATTTATAATAATTATATCGATTAATGTAATTTAAGTCCCATTAGACCTTTAAATAAAAGGTTAATAATATATTTACTCTCTAATTAATTTATATATAATTAAGAAATAAATGGCTTAATTAAGTTATTTAAATAATCAATTATTCGGAGAAAAATATAGATGTCTTCCTATAAAGACTTATTGGCTCAGCGCGAGCAGTTAGATAAACAGATTAAAGAGGCGATTGCACGTGAAAAAGCCGATGGAATTGTTAAAGCTAAGGCAATCATTGAACAGTATAGCTTAAGTGCTTCTGATTTATTTAGCCGTAAAGCGGGCGTTAAGAGCGGTGGCGGCAAGGTTGCCCCTAAATACCGCAATCCTTCAACAGGGGAAACCTGGACAGGTCGTGGCAAGGCTCCAAAGTGGATTGATGGCAAAGATCGTGGCAACTACTTGATCTAAGTTATTGGTTTGATTGATATTTAAAAGGGCCGCATTAGCGGCCTTTTTTATCGTTAGCAGGCTTTTAGGTGCATTTCTTGGCTAGGGCCTCTATAAAAATGGGTTCCAATAGCTCATGTCGGCCTCCCTGGGGCCAGGATTGGTCTTCTTCGATATTGGTCGCTGGGTATCCAATGATGAGGGGATTATGCTCAATCAGGCCATTTTGTAGCTCTTCAACCAGGTTCTCCGTAAACTGGGGTTTATGGCCATTGTTCTCATCTGCAAGGGCCACAACGCCAGGATGAAGCTTAATAAAACCTTCATCTACTAGAATAGGAATGCGCTGTGTGTCCTTGTTTTTACTGAGATAATGGATTAAGTGAACCTGCTCTACCGGTGGGATGAGGGCATCCAAAAAGATTAAGTCAGGGGCAATGGAGACTGCCCTCATTAGGCCCTCTAAGCTATCAATGGCAACCTCCATTTCCACTTTTAATTGCCAGTCTTGAATAGATTCCAAGAGGTCCTGGCTATTTTCAGCTCGGCGGAATATCCCCATGGCAATGCAGTTTTGGCTGGTTTTTTGTCGCATAGCCCGTTTTCTGCGTTGAAGTTGTTGTTCAAGAGAGCTTGCCAATATCCTTCTATGGCCCCCACGGGTCTTCCAGGCGATTAACTCACCTAATTCCACCATTTTTTGCACAGTTCCAAGGGATACCTGCAAAATCTTGGCGCTTTGTCTAGTGCTGAGATATTCCATATCTGGGGTAACGGTTTTCATATTTCCCTTAATTTCATTAATTCATTTGAAGATTTAGAGAATAAAAATCAAACCTTAGAGAATCTGTCGGCCAATCTTGAAAGCAGGGTAGGAAAGTTCTTATTAAGTTCATCCCAAGAGGGAAATAAGCCCAAACTTCCAAAAATCAGGGAAAGCCCTTTATGTAGCCGTGGTCAATCGTGTTAAATTACTGATGTAGTGACAGTATTTGCACAGATCAATTCGTAAAACGGTATAGCCGCGTAACGGATGGTTTTAACCACAGTTTTTAATCGGGAAACCCGATGAAAGGTGAGCATCATGATGCAGGAATCAAGAGATAACTCTTATCTCTTTGGCGGTAACGCACCCTACGTAGAGGAGCTCTACGAATCCTACTTGCAAGATCCTGCTTCTGTAGCTGATCATTGGCGAGCTTATTTTGATAACGTAAAACAAGTCCCGGCTGTGGATGGTTCTTCTCGAGCCGATATTGCGCATGCTCCTATTGTTGCTTCTTTTGCAGAGCGCGCTAAGCAGGGGCCTATCAGAACGATTTCTGATTCAGCTGACTCGGAGCTAGGACGTAAACGCGTTGCTGTTCAGCAATTAATTGCCGCATATCGTAACGTGGGCAATCGCTGGGCAAATATTGATCCTTTGAAGCGCACTGAGCGCCAGGATATTCCAGAATTAGATCCGGCTTTCTATGGATTTACTGATGGCGATATGGATATCGTCTTCAATACCAGTAATACCTTCTTCGGTAAATCCGAAATGACCTTGCGTGATTTATTGCAAGCATTGCGCGAAACCTATTGCGGCACGATTGGTGCCGAATACATGTTTATTACCGATCAAAAGATTAAAAAGTGGTGGCAAGAGAAGTTGGAGTCTATTCGCTCAAAGCCCCAATTTAATCAAGAGAAAAAACGCCACATTTTAGATCGCGTTACAGCTGCTGAGGGCCTAGAGCGCTATCTACAGGCTAAGTACGTTGGTCAAAAACGCTTCTCCCTAGAGGGCGGCGATAGCTTTATTGCCTGTATGGATGAGGTAATTCATGAGGCGGGCGCTAAAGGCGTTCAAGAGATTGTGATTGGTATGGCCCATCGCGGTCGACTCAACGTCTTGGTCAATACATTGGGCAAAATGCCAAAAGACTTATTTGCTGAGTTTGAGCACAAAGGTCCGGAGACCTTGCCTGCTGGTGACGTAAAGTATCACCAAGGTTTCTCTAGCGATATTTCAACACCTGCTGGTCCAGTGCATGTCTCTTTAGCATTTAACCCATCTCACCTTGAGATTGTGAATCCCGTAGTAGAGGGTTCTGCGCGCGCTCGTATGGATCGTCGTGGAGATCAACTAGGCGAACAGGTATTGCCCGTACTAGTTCATGGCGACGCTGCGATTGCTGGTCAAGGAGTGATGCAAGAAACTTTAGCAATGGCTGAGGTGCGTGGCTACTCAACCGGTGGCACGCTGCACATTGTGATTAATAACCAAATTGGTTTTACAACTTCTGACCCACGGGACTTACGGTCTAGCTTGTACTGTACCGACATCATGAAAGTGATTGATGCTCCAGTACTCCATGTGAATGGTGATGATCCTGAAGCAGTTGTTCTAGCAACCCAACTGGCCATTGAGTTCCGCACTCAGTTTCATAAAGATGTAGCGGTTGATATCGTCTGCTTCAGAAAGCTCGGCCATAACGAGCAAGATACGCCAGCAATGACTCAGCCGCTGATGTACAAAATCATTGCGGCCCATCCTGGTACGCGCAAGCTGTATGCAGATAAGTTAGAGGCCCAAGGTATTCTGCCCGCAGGTACCGGTGATCAGATGGTCAAGGATTATCGTGCGGCGATGGATGCTGGCAAGCAAACCTCTGATCCAGTACTGAGCAATTTCAAAGGTAAGTTTGCTGTTGATTGGTCACCTTTCTTAAACAAGAAGTGGACTGATGAAGCGGATACTGCCATTCCATTGACAGAATGGAAGCGATTGGCTGAACGCGTATCTACCGCTCGTGAAGGATTTAAGGTTCACCCCTTAGTTGAAAAAGTATTGAACGATCGTGCGGCCATGGGTCGTGGAGAAACCAATATTGACTGGGGTATGGGCGAGCACATGGCTTTTGCATCCCTAGTAGCGAGCGGCTATCCAGTACGCCTATCTGGTGAAGATAGTGGCCGCGGCACCTTTACCCATCGACATGCTGTTTTGCATAATCAAAATCGTGAGAAGTGGGATACCGGTGTTTATATTCCGCTGCGTCACATTGCTAAAGATCAAGCCCCATTTTTGGTCATTGATTCAATCTTGTCAGAAGAGGCTGTGCTTGGTTTTGAGTATGGCTACGCTTCAGCAGAGCCAAATACTTTAACGATCTGGGAAGCCCAGTTTGGCGACTTTGCTAATGGCGCACAAGTCGTGATCGACCAATTTATCGCCTCCGGCGAAGTGAAGTGGGGTCGTGCTAATGGCCTGGTGATGATGTTGCCGCATGGTTATGAAGGGCAAGGACCAGAGCATTCATCGGCTCGTCTTGAGCGCTTCATGCAATTGTGTGCTGATACCAATATGCAAGTTGTTCAGCCAACAACCGCTTCGCAAATCTTCCATGTGTTACGTCGCCAAATGATTCGTCAGTTCCGCAAGCCGCTGATCTTGATGACACCAAAATCATTGCTCCGTAATAAAGAAGCTGCGTCTCCCTTGTCAGAATTTACCAAAGGTGGATTCCAGACCGTTATTGGTGAGCGTGACGACACGCTCGATGCTAAACAAGTAACGCGTTTGATTATGTGTTCCGGCAAGGTTTATTACGACTTGGTTAAACAACGCTCCGAGAAGAAGCTTGGCGACGCTGCCATTATTCGTCTGGAGCAGTTATACCCATTCCCACATAAGGCGCTGACTTCTGAGTTGAAGAAATACCCAAAACTCGAGGAGATTGTTTGGTGTCAGGATGAGCCACAAAACCAAGGCGCTTGGTTCTTTGTTCAGCACAACATTCTAGAAAACATGTCAGACGGCATGAAGCTAGCGTATGCAGGGCGACCTGCATCAGCTTCACCTGCTTGTGGATATGCTCATCTTCACCAAGAACAGCAGAAGTCTTTATTGAATGCGGCATTTGCCAAACTAAAAGGTTATGTGATTACAAAATAATCGACGTCATAACTCAACATACATATATAAACAGGATTAATCATGGCTATTTTTGAAGTTAAAGTTCCACAACTCTCCGAATCAGTTGCTGAAGCAACTTTATTGCAATGGAAAAAGAAGGTTGGTGACGCCGTCGGTCAAGACGAAATCTTGATTGAAATTGAAACTGACAAAGTTGTTCTCGAAGTGCCAGCCCCTTCAGCAGGCGTTCTGACTGAAATCGTGATTGCCGATGGCGGTACCGTTGTTGCTGAGCAATTGATTGCCAAGATTGATAGCACTGCAGTAGCTGCTGCCGCTCCAGCCCCTGCAAAAGCAGCAGCTCCAGCAGCAGCTCCCGCTCCAGCCGCTAAAGCTAGTGCCGCTGCCGCTCCTTCCGCTGCCAAAATCCTGGCTGAAAACAACATTAGCGCTGCTCAGGTTGCAGGCTCTGGTCGCGATGGTCGTATTACTAAGGGCGATGCCTTAAGCGCTGCAGCTGGCGGTACAAAATCTGCCGCAATTCCAAGCGCCCCGATTCCGATGGGCGACCGCCCAGAAGAGCGCGTTCCAATGAGTCGCTTACGTGCGCGTATTGCAGAGCGCTTGCTTGAGTCACAAGCAAACAATGCCATTTTGACTACCTTCAATGAAGTCAATATGGCTCCAGTGATTGCAATGCGTAATAAGTACAAAGATCAGTTTGAAAAAGTTCATGGTGTGAAGTTAGGCTTCATGTCTTTCTTTGTAAAAGCTGCAACACACGCTTTGAAGAAATTCCCATTACTCAATGCTTCTGTTGATGGTAACGACATTGTTTACCACGGCTACTTTGATATCGGTATTGCAGTGAGCTCACCACGTGGCTTGGTTGTTCCAATTTTGCGTGATGTTGACCAAATGAATCTGGCTGATATCGAGAAAAAGATTGCTGAGTTTGGCGCTAAAGCCCGCGAAGGTAAGCTGTCGATTGAAGACTTGACTGGTGGCACATTCTCCATCTCTAACGGTGGTGTATTTGGCTCTATGCTCTCCACACCAATTATCAACCCACCACAATCTGCCATTTTGGGTATCCATGCTACTAAGGACCGCGCAGTGGTTGAAAATGGTCAAGTAGTAGTTCGTCCAATTAACTATTTAGCCTTGTCTTATGACCACCGCATTATTGATGGTCGTGAGGCCGTGCTTGGCTTGGTTGCGATGAAGGATGCTTTAGAAGATCCATCACGTCTTCTCCTTGATTTGTAAGAAGGGAAGATCATGAGCCAAGCTTTTGATGTACTCGTCATTGGTGGTGGCCCTGGTGGCTACATCGCCGCAATTCGTGCAGCGCAACTCGGCTTCAAAGTCGCTTGCGCAGAATCACATAGCTACGACGATCCTAAAGGTGAGCCACGCTTAGGCGGTACTTGCTTAAACGTTGGCTGTATTCCTTCTAAAGCCTTGTTAGCCTCTTCCGAGGAGTTTGAGAAGATTGCTCATCATGCTGCTGATCATGGCATCAAAGTTGGCTCGGTCAGCATTGATTCCAAGAAGATGGTTGCCCGTAAAGATGACATCGTTACCAAGATGACCGGTGGCATCCAGTACCTTTTCCGCAAGAACAAAATTACCTTGCTAAAAGGTCATGCATCTTTCGAAGGTAAGGGTGCTGATGGCTATCAAGTGAAGATTGATGGCAAAGATAAATCCACTGTGAGTGCAAAGAACGTCATTATTGCAACTGGCTCTAAAGCACGTCATTTGCCAGGCTTACCAGTTGATAATGTCTTGGTTTGCGATAACGAAGGCGCATTAAAGTTTGATTCAGTGCCCAAGAAGCTAGGCGTGATCGGTGCTGGCGTCATTGGTTTAGAGCTTGGCTCAGTATGGCGCCGCCTTGGCTCTGAAGTAACTGTGCTTGAGGCATTACCATCTTTCCTAGCTGCTTGCGATGTCAGTATTGCTAAAGAAGCGCAAAAGCTTTTTGTGAAACAAGGTCTCAACATCAACATGGGTGTGAAGATCGGCGAAGTAAAAGCTGATAAGAAGGGTGTTGTAGTTAATTACACCGATAGCGCCGGTAAAGCAGCTAAATTAGAATGTGATCGTTTGATTGTGTCTGTTGGCCGCGTTCCAAACACCGATAAATTAGGTTTAGATAAGATTGGCCTGAAGGTAGATGAGCGTGGCTTCATTCCAATTGATGACCATACTTGCGCGACAGCAGCACCAGGCGTGTACGCTGTGGGTGATGTAGTGCGTGGCCCAATGTTGGCTCATAAAGCAGAGGATGAGGGTGTTCTCGCCGCTGAAGTGATTGCCGGTCAAAAGCCGCATATTGATTACAACTGTATTCCTTGGGTGATCTATACCGATCCTGAAATTGCTTGGGTTGGTAAGACTGAGCAAGCCTTGAAAGAGGCTGGTATTGCATACAAGGCTGGTCAATTCCCATTTGGGGCTAATGGCCGTGCCTTAGGTATGGGTCGCGCGGATGGTTTTGTCAAAATATTGGCTGATGCCAAGACTGATGAAATCCTGGGTGTTCACATCATTGGGCCAAATGCTTCTGATTTAATTGCTGAAGCAGCTGTAGCAATGGAATTCAAAGCAGCAGCTGAAGATATTGCACGTATCTGTCATCCGCATCCAAGCTTGTCAGAAGTGATGCGCGAAGCAGCATTGGCGACGGACCAACGTGCATTAAATATGTAATTGAAAACCATTGAGTTTTACCAGCAAGAGTTAAAAGCGCGCGGGTATCAAAGCGATCCCGCGCAGCTCCGCGCTGTGGAGCGTCTTCAGCAGTGCGAAGACGAGTGGATTTCCTATAAAGAGATTCGCAGTAATAATTTCAAAAAAGCGATCTTTAAGCCTGACTTACCGCAAGGCCTTTATTTATGGGGTGGAGTTGGTCGAGGTAAATCTTTCATCATGGACTGCTTTTATGCAGCCTCGCCTTTAGAGAAAAAGATTCGTATTCATTTTCATGAGTTCATGCGTGAAGTGCATCGCGAGTTGCATGAGCTCTCTGGATTATCTGACCCCTTGAATGAGCTGGCCAAAAGAATCTCCAATCGCTATCGCTTGATTTGCTTTGATGAGTTTCATATTAATGACATTGCTGACGCGATGATCTTGTATCGCCTACTCAGTGCGCTATTTGAGGATCGTGTGCAATTTGTGATGACATCAAACTATCGGCCAGATCAACTTTATCCCAATGGTTTACATCGCGATCGATTAATTCCGGCAATTAAATTATTGGAAGAAAAGTTGGATATCTTGAATGTTGATGCAGGTAATGACTACCGTCGTGTGCAGATGGCTCAAGTCGAGGCATATCTCACGCCTGCCAGCGCAGAAACACAAGCCAAACTTGGGCAAATGTTTCAGACGCTCATTGGTAATCAAAAAGAGGCAGATATGCCGGTTTTACATATTGAATCTCGCGAACTCCGTCCTTTGCATATGGCCAATGGTGTGGTCTGGTTTGATTTTCAGACTTTGTGCTGCGGACCACGCTCCCAAAACGACTATCTAGAGATTGCCAATCAGTTTCATACAGTGATTCTCTCTGGAGTCCCCTATATGCCTCCCAGAATGACTAATGAGGCGCGGCGCTTTATCTGGTTAATTGATGTTTTATATGACCATAAAATCAAGCTGATCATCTCAGCTGAGGTTCCAGCGCCAGATTTGTATACCGAGGGCCAAATTACCGCTGAATTCTCTAGAACCGTATCGCGCCTCATTGAAATGCAGTCCCGTGACTACCTGGATGCACCGCGCCGGGTAATTGATACCAGCTTGACCTAAAATAGGGTCATGAGTAGCCTTTCCTCCATTAACGCCGATTTACATTGCCATTCAGTAGTTTCTGACGGCACTCTAACGCCTGAAGTGCTTGCAGAGCGCGCTAAAGCAAATGGGGTGAATTTATGGGCGCTAACGGATCATGATGAATTAGGTGGTCAGCAACGTGCTCGTGATGCGGCTAGCGCTTTAAATATTGATTACCTTGCTGGTGTAGAAATTTCAGTGACTTGGATGGGGCAAACCATTCACATCGTTGGGCTCGGTATTGATGCTGAACATCTCGGTATTCTTGAGGGCTTACGTCGAACACGCGAAGGTCGAGGTAATCGTGCTCAATTGATGGCAGAGCAATTGGCTAAAGTTGGGATTCCGGGTGCATATGAGGGTGCTTTGCTATACGCCGGTAATCATCAGCTGATCTCGCGAACTCACTTTGCACGTTTCTTGGTAGAGCAGGGTGTTTGCCGCGATACAGAGCATGTATTCAAAAACTACTTGGTTGAAGATAAGCCAGGCTATGTTCCTCATATGTGGGCAACATTAGATGATGCGGTTGCTTGGATTAAGGCGGCCGGCGGCGTAGCCGTCATTGCGCACCCAGGACGTTATAGCCGGCTTAACGCTATGCAGATGGACGAGCTGTATAAACATTTCAAAGATATTGGTGGCTTAGCCATTGAAGTGATTACTGGAAGCCATAGCCCAGACCAATACCAAACTTTTGGGAAGATTGCGCAACAATATGGTTTCTTAGCTTCACGTGGATCGGATTTTCATGATCCAAATGAGAGTCACATTGACTTAGGTAATTTGCCGCATTTACCAGATCACCTCACGCCAGTGTGGTCTGTCTTTCATTAATTCATTAACAACAAAGATAAAGAATAAAGATGTTTGCTGAACGCGTTCTCTCTGGTATGCGACCTACGGGTAATTTGCATCTTGGCCACTATCATGGTGTGCTCAAGAATTGGGTACGCTTGCAATCTGAGTATCCATGTTTTTTCTTTGCTGCTGATTGGCATGCCTTAACCACTCACTATGACACTCCAGATGTGATTGAGCAGTCAGTTTGGGATATGGTGATTGACTGGTTGGCTGCGGGTGTAGATCCAAACCAAGCAACCTTATTTATTCAGAGCAAAGTGCCTGAGCATGCAGAACTGTTCTTGTTATTGTCGATGGGAACTCCATTGGGCTGGCTTGAGCGGGTTCCGACCTATAAGGACCAGATTGAAAAGTTAAAAGAAAAAGATCTTCAAACCTATGGCTTCCTAGGTTATCCACTGTTACAAGCTGCCGATATTTTGATTTATCGTGCGCAATTTGTGCCAGTTGGGGAGGATCAAGTTCCTCATGTGGAGATGACTCGTGAAGTTGCGCGTCGCTTTAATTATTTATATGGTCGCGAACCAGGCTTTGAAGAAAAAGCTTTAGAGGCAGTAAAGAAACTGGGAAGCAAGCGCGCCAAAATGTATACCGAATTACGTGTGGCATTTCAGGAGCGTGGCGACGATGAAGCGCTAGAACAAGCAAAAGCTTTGCTCCAAGAGGCACAAAGCTTGTCGATGGCCGATCGCGAGAGATTGTTTGGTTTCTTGGAGGGCTCACGCAAAATCATCCTTCCTGAACCACAAGCATTGCTCACTGCTGCATCACGGATGCCTGGTATAGATGGGCAAAAGATGTCTAAGTCTTATGGCAACACCATCAGTATTCGCGAACAGCCTGAAGAAGTCATCAAGAAGATTCGTACAATGCCAACGGATCCTGCCAGGGTTCGCAGGACTGATGCTGGCGATCCGGCACGATGCCCGGTATGGCAATTGCATACCGTGTACTCCAATGAAGAAACTAAGCAATGGGTCGACAAAGGCTGCAAGTCTGCCGGTATTGGTTGTCTTGAGTGTAAACAACCGGTAATTGATGCAATTCTGGCTGAGCAGCAACCGATGTTTGAGCGCGCTCAAAAATATTTAGATGACCCAAGCTTGTTGCGCTCAATCATTGCGGATGGCTGTGATAAGGCCCGTAAGGTTGCGCAAGAAACAATGCGTGAGGTCCGTGAAGCAATGGGCCTTGACTACGATTAAGGCTTTTGGTTTGCCTAATGCGCATGATGCGATTGCGAAGCCATCCCCATGGGTGGTGCGCTTTGCGCCACTTATTCCTCAGGGTGGAGTTGTTCTTGATCTTGCTTGTGGTTCTGGCCGCCATTCGATGCTATTGGCCAATTTAGCTTACTCAGTATTAGCAGTTGATCAAGATGTCAGCGCAATCGAGGCTATTCAGTCCTCCTCTATCACCCCAAAATGCCTAAATCTTGAGCAAGATGTTTGGCCCCTTCGTGGAGCTAGTTTTCATGGCATTGTGGTGACTAATTACCTATACCGTCCCCATATGGATTCTTTGCCAGAACTTTTAGAAGATGGTGGAATCTTGATCTATGAAACTTTTGCCCAAGGTAATGAGCAGTTCGGCAAACCATCTAACCCTAATTTCCTCTTAAATTCAGGGGAATTATTGGCTTTTGCTGCTCGTCATGGGCTCAAAGTCCTTGCTTATGAGGATATTTATGTGGATGACCCCAAACCAGCCATGGTTCAGCGCCTTTGTGCTGTAAAAGGCGCGTTAAAAGAGCACATTCCGTTACAATTTCAAGGTTAAGACAGTCAATATCGGTGCATATTCGGTGACAAATACAGTTCAATCCAAAGGCAGTAAAAAAACCATTTCCGGTAGCATGCCGGCTATTGTTACGCCAATGTATGAAGATGGTAGCCTGGATTACGACAGCTTGCGCTCTTTATTAGATTGGCATGTTGCCGAAGGTTCTGATGGCATTGTGATTGTTGGCACGAGCGGAGAATCTCCAACTGTCTCCGTAGAAGAGCATTGTGAATTGATTCGCGTTACCGTAGAGCATATTGCTGGCCGCATTCCTGTGATTGCAGGTACTGGCGGCAACTCCACAATCGAAGCCATTGAGTTGACCGAGTTTGCTAAAAAAGTTGGGGCTGATGCTAGCTTGCAAGTAGTTCCTTATTACAACAAGCCAACTCAAGAGGGCATGTATGCTCACTTTAAAAAAATTGCAGAGTCTGTTGACCTGCCAGTAATTTTATATAACGTTCCAGGCCGCACGGTAGCGGATTTAGCTGGCGATACTGTTGTCCGTTTGGCTGGTGTACCGGGAATTATTGCGATTAAAGATGCCACCGGTAGCTTAGAGCGAGGCACTTTGTTGCTCGCTGATTTAAAGCGTGCAGGCCATAGTGATTTCTCAGTATTTTCAGGCGATGACTTAACGGCTGCAATGTTGATGCTGATGGGTGGTAAAGGCAATATTTCAGTAACAGCTAATGTGGCGCCTCGCTTAATGCATGAGCTATGTGTTGCGGCAATGTCTGATGATGTAAAAAAGACCCGCGAGATTCAATACAAATTGTTGGCAGTTCATAAAGCAATGTTCACAGAGGCAAACCCAATTCCAGTGAAATGGGCTCTGCATGAAATGGGTATGATCACGGCAGGCATTCGCTTGCCGTTAACCCCTTTGAGCGCGTCCTTACGTGAGCCTTTGAAGGCAGCATTAAAACAGGCTGACTTGATATGATGAGTGTGATGCAACTACTTCGCCGGTGCACGGCAACTCTTGGCCTGATGATCATGGCTGCTATTGTCTTGACAGCTTGTAAATCGGTTACTAGCAACGATACCGTGGATTACAAGAGCACAGGGGCAGTAAGGGGTCCTAACTTATCTTATCCACCGGATTTAATTACTGCTCAGGCCGATCGTCGTTACATTGTTCAAGACGGCACTGCAACGATGTCGGAATATAACGCAGCGATGAAGAAATCTGTGCAGATGCGCAGCAACGTCATGACTGGTATCCCTGGTATGCGTATAGCCCGAGATGGGGAGCGTCGCTGGCTAGTGGTTGATAAACCAGCCACAGAGCTATATCCGCAGGTTAAGGATTTTTGGCAGGAAAATGGCTTCTTATTGGTTGTTGATTCACCATCTACCGGCATTATGGAAACCGATTGGGCAGAAAACCGCAGCAAGATTCCTCAGGATTGGCTACGCTCAACAATCGGCGGTTTCCTGGATACTCTTTATGACACTGGTGAGCGTGATAAATACAAAACTCGTCTTGAGGCTCCCAAGCCAAATGAAACTGAGATTTACATTACGCAAAAAGGGGCTCTGGAAAAGTGTATTACAGACGGTGGAGCCTGTAACTCTACGGTATGGACTAGCCGTCCCAATGATCCGGAGTTAGAAGCAGTATTTTTAGCCCGCCTCATGGAGCGTCTTGGTATGACTCAAGAGCAGGCTAAAGCGATGGTTGCAGTGCCTTTGGGTCCGAAAAATCCTAAAGCTAAGTTAATGCAAGAAGCTAATAAGCAAGCTTATATTGAGTTGAGCACGGGTTTTGATCGCTCTTGGCGTGATGTGGGCCTAGCCTTGGATCGCTCTAACTTTACGGTTGAAGATCGTAATCGCTCTGGCGGTATTTACTATGTGCGCTATGTAAATGCTAAGGACGTAGGAGATACCAAAGGATTCTTCTCCAATCTCTTTAGTAGTAAAGATGATTCGAAATTACAGGCCAAAAAATATCAGGTGATCGTGAAGAGCACTGGCGAGAATTCAGCAAATGTTTATGTGCAAGATGCTGATGGAAAACCAGAGAATAGCCAGGCTGGGGTTCAGCTATTAACTTTGCTGACAGATCAATTGAGTAAATAAGTAATTCAAGTTAATAAAAAAGCCGCTCTGAAGCGGCTTTTTTTCTTCAAGAAGAAGATTACTTCTTGGCGTCAGCAGCAGGAGCAGCAGCAGGAGCGGCTGGAGCAGCAGGTGCAGCAGCAGGAGCTTCAGCAGCAGGAGCGGCTGGAGCAGCAGCAGGAGCTTCAGCAGGTTTTGCTTCTTCTTTTTTACCGCATGCGGCCAAGGCGATAGCTAACATTGCAGCGAATACGAGTGACTTCTTCATTTGTAATTTCCTCTTAAAAAATGTAACAACAATTACCGGTAATTGTGCTGAAAAATCCTAGGGATTGCCCTTAGGGGATTTCCAGTACTAATTATATCCATCCTTGCTTCTAACTCTCAAAAATAAGCCATCCAGCAATATAGGCCTCATAGAGGCTAGACCTTGCCACCCCTTGGATTTTTCTGGGTGAAAGTACTTTTTCGGCCGATAGAGATTGCCAGGCTTTAGTAATGTCTTTGGTCTGACCTTGGTTCATATTCTCACCGTTACAAAACACCTCATTACCAAGACTCAGAATGCGAGTTTGAGCGTGAGGGATGAGCTTCTTCAAGCCAAGATTTTTGGAGAACTGACCGACGCTTAGTGGCTTGCTTGGACCATCAAAATAGGCCTGCTGTTTTGGTTCTGATAAGTAGGCAGTAATGCCGGGCAAAAAATGCTCCACTTGATCCAGCTTCAGTTGACGAAGTTTTACTTCAATTTGCTTAATCAGTTCTTCTGGAAGTTGCTCTGCACTAGCAGTTGCCCTTTGCATTGGATCGGTAAATTTCTGCTCAAGCTCAGGAATATTTTCTAGAGACTCAGCAATACGCCATAGCCCCTCTTGTAGTAATTCTTTAAAGCTGGGAGAGCGAAAGCCAACAGACCAAGTTTGACAACCTGTGTCGAGTGCAACACCATCGTGGGCAATATGAGGTGGTAAATAAAGCATGTCACCTGGCTCTAGGACCCACTCATGCTCAGCTTTAAAGCGCTGCAAAATTTTGAGTGGTAGATTGGGGTTCAGGCTTAAATCTTTTTGTTTTGATATTTGCCACTGCCTTCTACCGGACATCTGAATCAAAAAAACGTCGTAAGAGTCAAAATGGGGTCCGACACCACCACCAACTCCAGCAATGCTAATCATTAAATCGTCGAGACGTGCGTCTGGGATAAAGCGAAACCAGGAGAGAATTTTTGCGGCCGCAGGATGATGGGCTTCCATTCCCTGAAGCAGAAGCGTCCAATGAGATTTGTCGAATGAGGGGATGGATTTTTTCGCAAATGGACCAGAGCTGAGGCTCCACGGACCCGCTTTTACGAGGCGAGATTCAACATTGTCTTGGCAAGCAAACTTGACTAGTTCATCCCCTGAAATAGGGCTATCAAGACTCTCATCACTTTGAGCGGCTAAGGCAAATGCAGGTATCGCTCCGCGGACTAATAAAGGTTTTTTATGCCAATACTGCTTCATGAACAAATCAGGGCTAATGCCTCCAAATAATGCCCAGGGCTCATTGAGAGGTAGGTTTTGAGGTGCCTGAGGGGGCTGATAGGGGTTGCTCAAGTAAAATGAAGTCATAAAGTAAAAGCTTGGTAAAAACTCATTAAAAACGAATGTTTGACAGATTTCGCATGAAGATTGAAAAAAATACTATCGTATCCCTACGCTATAAGTTAACCGATGCGCAAAATAATGTCATTGAAGAACCAGATTCTCCGATGGTATACCTGCACGGTGGGTATGAGGGGACTTTTCCGAAAATAGAAACGCTTTTGGATGGTCAAGAAATTGGGTATGAGGCTACTATTCAGCTTGAGCCTAATGAGGCTTTTGGTGAGTATGACCCAGAACTTTTGAAAATTGAACCGCGCACCCGTTTCCCAGAGCCACTCGAAGTGGGCATGCAATTTGAGGGCATACCGGATGCAGATGAAGAATCAGACTCTGCAGAAGAATCAGATGTAGATGATGAGCCGCTAATTTATACCGTTACTGATGTTGCAGACAATCAAGTGGTGCTTGATGGCAACCATCCCTTAGCAGGTATGGCATTGCGTTTTTGGGTACAAGTTGAAGATGTCCGTGCGGCCACCGAAAATGAAATCCAAAATCGTCTTCCAGAGGGCGGTGAGGGTTTTACTTTTGGTATGCCAAACGACGATGCAGATGATGCCGATGAGGATGAGTTTCCGGGATCTGCATTGGGCTCAAGCACTCCAAACCCACGCACACTGCATTAAATAAACCCCGAATTACTCTTTAAGCCATTCTTTAATGGCATCAAGATCGCGCTTGGTATCACTTGTACCGGAGGCATCTGTAGGCGTATTGCTTAACTTGGCTAATGCCTTTTCTAGTGCGGCAATTTTGGCTTCCTGTTCAATGGTTGCATCAATTAATCCCTTGAGTGCCATTGAGACTGGATCATCCACATTTGGCGTAACGCCATAAGCAGAGAAATATTCTTTTGTTTTGCTATCCGGACTTTGCGGAAGATCTGGATGCAAAATACGCGCAGGTATTCCGACAGCAGTGGCGCCTGCTGGAATTTCTTTTAAAACAACCGCATTTGATCCAACGCGTGCACCATCACCGACGGTAAAGCCACCAAGTACTTTTGCGCCTGCACTCACAACCACACCCTTGCCCAGAGTTGGATGACGCTTAACGCCTTTGTAAAGGGAAGTGCCGCCCAAGGTCACGCCTTGATAGATCGTGCAATCATCGCCGATTTCGGTAGTCTCACCAATAACTATGCCAAGGCCGTGATCCAGAAATACTCGACGGCCAATCTTTGCACCCGGGTGGATTTCAATACCGGTAATAAACCGTGAAATCATTGATAAGACGCGTGCAATCCACTTGAGACCAATATTCCATAAAAAATGAGAGATGCGGTGGAAGAAAACCGCATGCAGACCTTGGTAGCAAGTAATGACCTCAAGGCGATTTCTTGCAGCAGGGTCCCTGGCAATAATGGAGTCGACTTGGTCGAATAGTGAATTAAACATAGATTGATTTTAACGGGATGTGCTTATTTTCTCAGGAGCATCTGTTTGGCGATGCCACGTAAGAGATCAATTTCTTCTTTGTGCAGTCTACTTCGCGCAAATAATGCTTGTAACCGGGGCATGAGCTTTTTGGGGTTGCTGGGGTCTAGATAACCAATTGCCTCGAGCCCTTCGCGCCAATGATCGAGCATCGCTGCAACTGCAGCTGGATCGGCTAATTCAGCTAATTCTTCTCGATTTGCCAGCATTGCTAGGTCCTCAGCCTCACTCAAGCGCTCTCTAAGCGTATAGGCGCAGACCATTAGGGCTTGGGCTAAATTCAGAGATGGGTAGTCTGGATTGGCCTCTAGCCAAACCCTATGGGTACATAAGGCGAGGTGTTCGTTATCTAGACCAGTTCTCTCGGGCCCGAAGACTAGTGCAACTTCCCCGTGATTCATAACGGTTTCTTGAATCAGGGTGCGAGCCGACTCCCAATCGAGCGCTGGAGGACCGAATTCGCGATCTCGGCTGGTGAGGCCAAGTACAAGAGGGCATCCCCGAACGGCTGTGGATAAAGAGCTTGATTCCTCAGAGGATTCAAGGATGTTGAGGGCGCCACTTGCCAAGGCAATCGCTTCAGAATGTTTGGCAATATCTTTGATTTTGGGGTTGATAAGACGCAGGTCGCTAAAGCCCATCGTTTTTAAGGCCCGAGCTGCCGAGCCTACATTTCCAGGATGACTGGTTTCGACTAAAACCCAGCGGATTGATTGGAATTTATCGGGATTCATGAGTGGCTAATGGGTTTCTAGGGGTGCTCAAAGCGCTAATCGTTTAGAATCAGGGTATTAGCTTCGTATTGTCATGCAGTTTGGGCAATATTACAGGCTCGTTCTTATTTAATTTGTCCATCAATACTTATGCATCCCATGTTAAATGTGGCCGTAAAGGCCGCCCGTCGTGCTGGAACTGTTATCAATCGAGCGTCTCTTAATTTAGAGCGTTTACAGGTTGATCGTAAACAGCACAATGATTTCGTAACCGAGGTGGACAAAGCCGCAGAAGCGGCAATCATTGAAACGCTCAGTGAGGCCTATCCAACCCATGGATTCTTGGCTGAAGAAACTGGTGAACACAATATCGATGCAGAGAACGTATGGATCATTGATCCATTAGATGGCACAACCAACTTTATTCATGGCTTTCCGCAATATGCAGTGTCAATTGCATTGGCTGTAAATGGCGTGACCCAACAAGCAGTAGTTTACGATCCCACTCGCGATGAGTTATTTACCGCTACTCGTGGAGCAGGCGCATATTTAGATCGCCGTCGTTTGCGTGTTGCAACTCAAGATCGCTTAGCGAGCTCTTTGATCGGCACTGGTTTTCCATATCGCGAAGACCAAGACCTGGAAAAATATTTAAAAATCTTTGCAGAGATGTCGCGTCAGTGTGCTGGCTTACGTCGTCCTGGTGCAGCATCTTTGGATCTGGCCTATGTTGCTGCAGGGCGTTACGATGGCTTCTTTGAAAGCGATCTCAAGCCTTGGGATATGGCAGCAGGTGCTTTATTAATTACTGAATCCGGTGGTTTGGTAGGTAACTATCGTGGCGAAGAAGGTTTTCTGAAAAGCGGCGAAGTAATGGCTGCTAATCCCAGAATCTTTGCGCAGATGGTTCAGTGCTTATCCAAATACTCCAAGACCTAAGTACTGATTGAGTGATCTGATTACGCTTTAATCAGATCTAGGTAGCGCACACCCTGACTGTCGATTGATAGAGCGCTGGCCCTGGGCGTAGTCCTTTCGGGATGATCTAAGTCCCAATCTGACAGAACCCAACGTTGCCAAGTTTGCTCGCCTAATTGCTCCTTGTGGTGCGCAGGCAAGTGTGTGTGACCATGAATTAACTGATCTACGGATTGACCTCGTACCAATGCAGCACAAGCCTCCAATGTGACATTGGTTCTCATCTGATTATTTAAGGGTGACTTGTTTGCCTCAACTTGATATTGAGTATGACTATTGCTGCGAAGATGATTGGCAATAGAGCGCCGCCAGTGAAGTGGCATATTTAGAAATAACTTTTGTATCCAGGGTTTCCTCACTATGCCTCGGAATATTTGATAGCCAACATCTGCTGTACATAAGGCATCGCCATGACACAGAACATATTTTTTATCAGCGATTTCAACGCAAGAAGGGTCTGCTAATAAGGCCATACCAGTTTTTTTCAAAAAGGCAGAACCTATTAAGAAATCACGATTGCCGTGAATATAGTAGGTTTTGGTTTTTGTAGAAAGATTGGCCAGGGCGTGAAGCACCTCTTGCTGAAATGGAGAGTTCGAGGCCGCATCATCTCCGACCCAGTATTCAAATAGATCGCCAAGAATGAAAACAGCCTGTACCTTGGGTGCATCTTTTTCACAGAAGTCAAAAAAGCGTTGCGCCGTCAAGGGCATTGACGGCGTCAGGTGTATATCCGAGATGAGCAGTGCGCTCGAATATTGCGGGATCATTCCTCGAGAACGGTTGCCTTCTCAATGACGACATCTTCACTTGGTACATCTTGGTGAAAGCCAGAATTGCCAGTCTTTACTTTGCGAATAGTGTCAACAATATCCATGCCATCGATAACCTTACCAAAAACAGCATAGCCCCAACCCTGGGCATTGGGTGCAGTGTGATTTAAAAAATCATTGTCATTTACGTTGATAAAAAATTGCGCAGTAGCTGAGTGTGGGTCGCTAGTACGAGCCATAGCTACGGTGTAGCGATCGTTCTTGAGACCATTATTGGCTTCGTTCTCAATTTCTGCGCCAGTAGGCTTTTGTTTCATGCCGGCAGTCATGCCGCCACCTTGAATCATGAAGTTATTAATCACGCGATGGAAGATAGTGCCATCATAGTGACCGCTCTTGACGTATTGCAAAAAGTTCGCAACGCTCTTAGGCGCTTTTTCAGAATCAAGGCTGAGAGTGATATCACCCTGATTTGTTTTTAACAGTACTTTAGTCATTATTTGGATCTACTTTCTGGAAGGTTAGTGGATGGAGTATTGGATTGAGGAGTATTAGTTGCTTCTACGGGTGGGTTGGCTATTCGATTCAGTTGGCAGCTTTGGTGAGGGCTTCAAGATATCCAATAGAGCCTTAGAGCGCCTGGTGTATTGGCCTTGATTGAGTTGCGTATTTTTTGCTGCATTCTCATAGGCCTGTGCGCCAAGGCGGATATAAATTTCACCTAAATTGGCCGAGGCAATCGCGTAGCTAGGACGTAGCTTGAGAGCGAGTTCTAAATAATCTCTCGCTTCGATCCAGTTGCCCTCGTTAGCAGAAATTGCCGCTAGGTTGTTGTAAGGTTCTGGCAACTCTGGAAATTGCTGGGTAATTTCAATCAAGGTTTTTTTGGCTTGATTAAATTGACGCATCTCAATTTGTACCCGGGCCTTTACAAAACGCAATTGCACATTACGAGGTGTCTTTTTGAGTTGAGCATTAATTAAATCAATGGCATCTTCAAATTTACGGGCTTTCACGAGTTTTTCAACATCGGAAGGCACTGCATTTTTGGTAACGGGGTCTGGCTCAATAATCAAGAAAGACAACAAAGGTAGCGCCACTGTCTCGGAGAGTCCTGAATTGAGTGGGTCATAAGCAACATCAGCAGATAGTCGCGGAGGGTCATTTGGGCTGTAACCCCCTGAATAGCCTTGAGGTGTTCCAGCGCTGGATTTCATTTCCTGGGCATTTGCCACCTGAATTTCCGTATCCGCACGCTGTTGGGCGGGAGTGCTGCACCCCGTAATGAATGCTGCCGCCAATATTGCAGCAAGGATCTTGATAGGGGTTAGCTGTGATGCTGGGATGGTTACAGGCATAGGGGAAGGGGTATAAAACTGGCTCATTCGATATACTCAGCGCTCAGTCTAACAAATTGGCGCTCCTTGCCCCACCTTTATAGCCATATGCTGCAAATCTATAACACCCTTAGCCGCTCTAAAGAGGTATTTAGGCCCATCGTACCGGGTCAGGTGAAGATGTATGTCTGCGGTATGACGGTTTATGACTTCTGTCACATTGGCCACGCTAGGGTCATGATTGTGTTTGACATGGTTGTCCGTTGGCTGCGGGCCAGCGGTTATGAAGTTCTTTATGTCCGTAATATCACCGATATTGATGACAAGATCATTAACCGCGCCATTGAAAATGGCGAACCCATTTCTGCGCTCACCAATCGCTTTATTGATGCGATGCATGCTGACTCTGATGAGCTGGGTTTAATGCATCCCGATCAAGAACCGCGAGCAACGGATTACATTGCTCAGATGCAGGGCATGATTGGTAAGCTCATTGAAAATGAATTGGCCTATCAAGCAGATGGTGGCGATGTTAATTTTGCTGTGCGTTTACTTCCAAGATATGGCCAGCTTTCTGGCAAGTCATTAGATGAGCTCAATGCGGGTGAACGCGTTGCAATTGTTGGCGGCAAACGGGACCCGTTAGATTTTGTGCTCTGGAAGAGCGCTAAGCCTGAGGAGCCTTTAGATACCCGCTGGGCCTCACCCTGGGGCGAGGGTCGACCAGGTTGGCACATCGAGTGCTCAGCAATGTCTTGTGACTTATTGGGCGAACATTTTGATATTCATGGTGGTGGTGCTGACTTGCAGTTCCCTCATCATGAGAATGAGATTGCCCAGAGTGAAGGCGCTTTGTATGGTAAGGACCGTAAAGACAACGATGCCCCATTTGTCAATTATTGGATGCATAACGGCCATATTCGTGTCAATGAAGAGAAGATGTCTAAATCCTTAGGCAACTTCTTTTTAATTCGTGACGTACTGAAAAGTTTTGATCCTGAAGTGCTGCGTTTCTTCATGCTCAAGGCGCATTACCGAAGCCCAATCAATTACAGCGATGCACAGCTGGAAGAGGCCCGCGCTGGCTTGGTAAGGCTTTACACGGCCTTGGCTCAAGCCCCAGCTAAAAGCAACTCTTTGGATGCACATAACCCTTGGGCTAAACGCTTTGCAGAGGCCATGAATGATGACTTCAACACCCCAGAAGCCATTGCAGTGCTTTTTGATCTTGCAAGCGAGGTCAATCGTGCCCAGGATGCTGAGAAACAGGCGCTAGCTAGCACCTTAAAGTCCCTTGCTGCTTCGCTCAATTTCTTGCAACGTGACCCAACCGAATTCTTACAAGCAGGATCAAAACAAGAGAGCGGTTTAAGTGTGGCTCAAATTGAGGAACAAATTTCCGAACGTTTGGCTGCTAAGCAAGCGAAAGATTTTGCTAAGTCAGACTTCATTCGCAAGACACTATTAGATCAAGGTGTAGTGTTAGAAGATAAGCCGGGCGGCACCACAGAATGGCGAAGAGCTTAGTGACTGCGGTAAAAGAAAAATCTATCTTGCAAGAAATTGCCCCAGAGTATTGGGAGCAAGCTTGTCGCGAGCTGATGAAGCAGGATCGTATTCTCAAAAAAATCATTCCAAAATATGGCTCTGGTTTTTTGGTGACTCGTGGCGATGCCTTTACAACATTAGCCAGAGCAATCGTTGGACAGCAAATTTCTGTCGCTGCTGCTCAGACGATTTGGGATAGGGTAGTAATTGCTAGCAAGAAAAAAATGAACCCCAAAAATATTTTGGCCCTTACCGTAGAAGAATTACGAGCTGCTGGTTTATCGGGTCGAAAGGTGGAATACATCCGAGATTTGGCTGATCACTTTAATTCTGGGCGCCTGCACGCCAATCAATGGAAAGATATGGATGATGAGAGCGTTATTCAGGAATTGAGCGCTATTCGGGGAATTGGGCGCTGGACGGCTGAAATGTTCCTGATTTTTAATATGATCCGCCCTAATATCCTGCCTTTAGACGATGTTGGCCTAATAAAGGCTATTTCCCTCAATTACTTCAGTGGCGAGCCTGTTAGCCGCCATGAGGCGAGGGAGGTGGCGGCGAACTGGGCCCCGTGGCGTACGGTTGCCACTTGGTATATGTGGAGAAGTATCGACCCTATCCCGGTTGAATATTAAAATCAGACTATGAAAACGACTTTCCTGGATTTCGAGCAGCAAATCGCCGAATTAGAAACAAAGATCGAAGAGCTGCGTTTTGTACAAGATGAATCATCGGTAGATATTTCCGATGAGATCAAAACGCTTTCTGAAAAAAGTCAGCAACTCACTAAAGATGTCTATGCCAACTTAACACCTTGGCAGGTGTCACAAGTTGCTCGTCATCCTCAGCGTCCTTACACCTTGGATTATGTCAGTGCACTCTTTACTGACTTTCACGAACTGCATGGTGATCGAACCTTTGCTGATGACCAATCCATCATCGGTGGCCTAGCGCGTTTTGATAATCAACCGTGTATGGTGATTGGTCACCAAAAAGGGCGTGATACTAAAGAGCGCGCTCTTCGTAACTTCGGCATGAGTCGTCCTGAGGGTTATCGCAAAGCCATGCGCCTGATGCGCCTTGCGGAAAAGTTTGGCATTCCTGTTTTTACTTTTGTGGATACGCCTGGAGCATTTCCAGGTATTGATGCTGAGGAGCGCAATCAATCAGAAGCGATTGGCCGTAACTTATATGTGCAAGCGGAATTAGAGGTACCTATTATTGCGACCATTATTGGTGAAGGTGGTTCAGGTGGTGCTTTAGCAATTGCCATGGGTGACGTGGTGCTAATGCTGCAAAACTCTACCTACTCGGTGATCTCGCCAGAGGGTTGTGCCTCGATTCTGTGGAAGACGGCTGATAAGGCTCCAGAGGCCGCAGAACAACTGGGCTTAACCGCACAGCGTTTAAAGGCGCTGGGTTTGATTGACAAGATTGTGGCTGAGCCAGTAGGCGGTGCTCATCGCGACTATGACACTATGATGGCCAATATGCGTAAGTCCCTCAGTGAGTCAATCAAGACTTTTGATGGCATGAAGGTGGATTCACTTCTTGAGCGTCGTCATGAACGTCTAATGAGTTATGGCAAGTTCAAGGAAATCACAGCCAAGTCCTAAGCTTGGCAAACGAATTGCGGTTGCCTTAAGTGGTGGCCTCGATTCGGTTGTGCTACTCGATACAGTTTGCAAAGCGCAATCTAAAAACAAATCTTCTGCAGTTTATGTGTTTCATATTCATCATGGTTTGCAAAAACAGGCCGATGACTGGTTGATCTTTTGTGAGAAGCTTGCTAAAAAATATCAAGTGCACTTTGATTTTCGACTCCTGCATTTAGCGGGTGAAGAGCAGGGCAATGTTGAAGCTAGGGCAAGAGCAGAACGTTATGAGGCCCTCGCAGATCTCTGTACTGAATATGGCATTGAAGACTTGCTTCTCGCGCATCATCAAAATGATCAGGCAGAAACAACACTCTTGCAGCTCCTGCGCGGCGCCGGTGTTGCTGGCCTAGCTGGGATGCCAGCTAGTCGTGAGCTGAATGCTCAAGGGGGCAAGATCATCCTCTGGCGTCCTTTATTAGGACAAAGCAGAAAAGAGCTAGAAGCTTACGCAAAAGAACACAAACTCAAATGGATTGAAGATCCTAGTAATCAAGATTCTCAATATCGTCGTAATGCAATTCGTAAAACAATCATTCCTGCATTAGAAAAAATTCAGCCTGAAGCAATTGCTAACCTGGCACGAAGCGCAGGCTTGCTTGGTGAGGCGCAGGGTTTACTCGATCGTTTGGCTATCCAGGATGGGAAACATATTCTTTTGACAAATGGAATTGGGCATCAGCCATTACTTGAGCTGGCACAAAAAGATTTACCTGCAGCTAATAATGTATTGCGGTATTGGTTAAGGGTAAATGGACTGACGATGCCATCGCAAGAACGTCTTGCTGCTTGGTGGCGTGATCTTCAGTTGGTAAAAGCTGGCGCACAGCTAGAGTGGGCTCATGATGAAAGCATGATTCGTCTCTGGCGTGGCGTTTTGCAAGTTGAGGAAGTAAAGGCTGGAGAGTGGGTTTTTAAAACCATCCCTAGTGCTAGTAAAGCCCCTGGGTTTGCAAGCCAATGGATTAAAGATGCCCAGAAAAATGGGCTGGTTACGCTAAAAGAGAGGTCTGGATCAGAAAAGATCCAAATCAAAGCCAATACGCCCCGCAAGACCCTCAAAAATCTCTTTCAGGAGGGCGATGTTCCTCCATGGCAACGTCAGGCACCTCTGCTATATATCAATGGCGATTTGATCGCTGTTGCAGGGGTGGGCCTGAGCTATCCGCATTTGGTTCACACCGGGCCTCGGGTGCGACCCGAGTGGCAACAGAAGGCTTAGCCGGTACAAAACCCTGTAAAATAAGGCCTTTTTGATCCTCAGGAAATTCATTTCCTGTTATAGATATTGAAATAGACGGTTTTTATGGCTCTTATCGTTCATAAATATGGTGGCACCTCAATGGGCTCAACAGAGCGTATTGCGAATGTTGCTAAACGCGTTGCTAAATGGATGCGCGCTGGCCACCAAGTGGTTGTAGTGCCTTCGGCCATGTCCGGTGAAACTAATCGCCTGCTCGGTCTTGCAAAAGAAATTAATCCTGATGCCAATCCACGTGAGTTAGATCAGATTGCCTCTACAGGTGAACAAGTTAGTTCTGGATTGTTAGCCTTGGCATTGATGCGTGAAGGTGTTGATGCGGTGAGTTATGCCGGCTGGCAGGTAACGGTTCATACCGATTCTGCTTTTACTAAAGCGCGCATTAAGAGTATTGACGACAAAAAAATTCTGAGTGATTTGAACGCCGGTAAAGCAGTGGTGGTTACTGGTTTTCAGGGCGTTGATCCCGATGGCAACATCACCACCTTAGGTCGTGGCGGTTCAGATACTTCCGCAGTTGCCATGGCTGCGGCACTAAAAGCAGATGAGTGCTTGATCTATACCGATGTTGATGGCGTTTACACCACTGACCCACGGGTTTGTGAAGATGCGCGTCGACTAGACAAGATTACTTTTGAAGAGATGCTAGAAATGGCTAGCTTGGGTTCAAAGGTCTTACAGATTCGTTCAGTCGAGTTTGCCGGTAAATACAAAGTTAAAACCCGGGTTCTGTCTTCCTTGACAGACCCATTGATACCTTTAGACATCGAAATGAAGTCGGGTACCTTGATTACATTTGAAGAGGACAGCACTATGGAAGCCGCAGTTATTTCCGGCATCGCCTTTGCGCGTGATGAAGCGAAGATTACCGTTTTGGGAGTTCCTGATCGCCCAGGTATTGCATATCAAATATTGGGTCCAATTGCTGATGCCAATATTGACGTTGACATGATTATTCAGAATCAATCAGTGGATGGTAAGACTGATTTCACATTTACTGTTCCACGTGCTGATTATCAAAAAGCATTAGACCTATTGAAGAACACAGTACAAGCACACATCGAAGCGAAAGAGATCTCAGGCGATCCTAAGGTTTCTAAAGTTTCAGTAGTGGGAGTAGGTATGCGTTCGCACGTTGGCATTGCCAGCAAGATGTTCCGCACCTTGTCAGAGGAGGGTATCAATATCTTGATGATTTCTACTAGTGAGATCAAGATCTCTGTAGTGATTGATGAGAAGTATATGGAGCTAGCCGTAAGAGCCCTTCATAAGGCATTTGAGCTAGATCAGAAGTAATCAGCAAAAGAGCAGTAAACCCCCTCTGAAGCGGTTATCCGTTAAACTGTGGGTCGTTGTAAAGAGTTAGAAATACGGAGACGTGGCCGAGCTGGTCGAAGGCACTCCCCTGCTAAGGGAGCATCGGGGCTAAAACTCTGATCGGAGGTTCGAATCCTCTCGTCTCCGCCAGTATTTTCAAATAAACCCAGTCAATTCAATGAGTTACTGGGTTTTTTGTTGCCTATAACTTCTTCATTAATCTTAACTATTGGTAATTTTGCAACTAAATGTTGCAGCACAGCATTTATATGTATACAATGGTGCATCGCAACAAATAAACTAACCAAACTAGGAGAAGTCATGTTCCAAACTCAATTAAATGATCAGATCGCCCAAGCTCAAGCTAAAGCTGTTGAAAATGCTAAACATTTGGCTCAAGTAGCTGTTGAAAGTGCTCAAGAATTAGCGGAAATCAACCAAGCTGCTGCTAAAGATGCATTGGCTGCTGCACAAGATACAAGCTCACAATTGTTAGCTATCAAAGATCCACAGCAATTGGCTAAGTTGGCTCAGCCAGAAGCTGCTCAAGAAGCTGCTAAGTACGCTGCTGCTTACCAAGCTAAAGTGAACCAAGTTGTTCGCAATGGCAATAAAGAAGTTGCTCAAGTAGTTGATGCTTCAATCGATGATGCACGCGCTGATTTAGTAAAGTTCGTTAAAGAAGCTACTAAAACAGCACCTGCTGGCGCTGAAGCTTTTGTATCTGCTTTCCAAACAGCATTTGATGCTTCACTCCAACAGTTTGACCAAGCTCGCGCTACAGCTACTGATGCTTTCGCAAACTTTGAGAAGAGTGTTGACGCTGCATTGGCAAACATTCAAGGCCAATATGCTGCAAAACCTTCAAAGAAATCTGCTGCTAAATTAGCTGCTTAATTCAGTTTTAACTGCTTTGCAAAAGCCGCCTCCGGGCGGCTTTTTTCTTTTCTCCATTTCCTCCAATTCCTAATTTCTGATTTCTAAGCCTATCTAGGGTTTCTCCTATATGAATAAACTTCACAACTTCACAACTTTAGTGGTATAGTACGTTTACTGGGAGATGAAATGAAGAGACAGATACCAAAAACACATCAAGCCTTGGAGTGGGTAGGGAGGGGCTTGACTGCCGCTCAGGCAGCGAGAAAGTTGGAGATTTCAGAATCCAGTGTGTATGCCGCTCTCAGAAAGTCGAAAGCAAAAGATTTGGGCTGCTGCCCAACCTGTGGTCACAAAATAAGGAACTAAGATGAAAAAGACTTTATTAGCCGCCGTATCAATTTCTGTAGCCGCATTTGCCTACGCCAATACCAAACCGTCAGACTCATCTGCATTGGTGAGTCAACAATGCCAAATTTCGGCTGAAGCCGTATCAACGTTAAAAGGCCTACGCTATGGCAATACATCCATCAGAAAGGATGTATCTAGCCTGATTAATACCCATCTCAAAACTCCAGAGAATCGTGAGATCGCTCAAAGAGCTTTAAATCAGATGATTGATGACAAATCAACTGATGTGGCTACTCTAGAAGGTAAGTACTGTTCTTAATGGTTAAGGCTTTAGAGTATTAAGAGTGCCATCTACCGCGGAGTGTCCTGATTGTGGAAATGTACGGACATTGTTTAATCAGTGTCCGCATTGTGGCTCTGATCATTTGCCCGTACTCACTATCGACACAATCGAAATCAACATCAAGCAAGGTAGCCCCTATGTTGAGGAGGCTCTGGATGAACTCACCGAACAATTGCGTAAATGCCTAGAGCTCGGAATTAAAGCAATCATTCTGATTCATGGTTATGGCTCAAGCGGAGAGGGCGGTCGAATTAAGTGGGCGATTCATGATGCGCTGGAAAATAATCGTTATTCAGACCGCGTCCTTGAATACTTTTTTGGCGAGAATGTGGCCTATGGAAGTGAGGCCTACCAGGCATTGTTAAAACGTCGTCCGGGTTTGAAGAGATATCTAAAACGCTTCAAAGAAGGGAATGCCGGAATGACGGTGTTATTGTTAGGCGCCTACCCGGGAAGTGCTTAGAATAGAGATATCTTAATGAGGATCATGCCCATGACAGCCAAAAAATCCGATATAGCAACAGAAGCAACTACGGTGAGTTCTGACCAGTTAATTGGAGAATTCAAAGCGCTCATGGCCGATGCAGAAGCATTGATTCAGGCAACCGAAGGTCATGCAGATGGCGCTATTGGATCAATCCGATCCAAAGCCCTCGAGACCATTGCTGGGGCTAAAGAAAGCCTTTCGGGTATTGAAAGCCAATTAGCCGATAAGGCGAAAGCGGCAGCTGCGAGTGCAGATGACTTTGTGCATCGCAATCCCTGGGAGGCGGTGGGAGTTGCTGCTGGATTGGGTTTATTAATCGGTCTGTTTATTCGTCGTCGCTAGGCTGATATGTCCCAAGAAAATCTATTGTCATCGATTAAAAACCTCGTAACTACAGGCGCATCGATTGCGCAAACTCGCTTAGAGTTAATTTCACTTGATGTGCAAATTGCTAGAACTAAATTCATTAGCTTACTAGTAATGATTGTGAGCGCCTTATTTTTCTTGTTCTTTGGCTTGGTCATGCTCGCACTATTGATTGTTATCTATAGCTGGGAGTCGGATCGTATGATGGCGCTTGGTTTGCTGACTAGCGCCTTTTTATTGATTGGCCTCATTCTGGCAGTAATGATCATGCAATCATTGCGCACTATGCCCAAATTATTTGAGGCATCTATTGCTGAGCTTGCTAAGGATCGTGAGGCGCTCTCTAAATGAGCGCTACCTTAAAAGACTTAGAGCGTCGTCAGCATGAGCTCAGAGCTCAGGCTAGCCGAGAGCGCAAACAGTTTTCAGAGCACTTTGAGCCCTTTGAGAAACCACTCTCTTGGGCTGATAAAGGTGTCGATGCTTTTCATTTCTTGAAAAATAATCCCATTATCTGGACTAGCGCATTCGCAGCATTGGCACACTATAAGCCTAAGTTAGCTGGTAAGTTTCTCGCTGTTGGTTGGGGCGCAATGAAGCTGTTAAAGAGTGCCAAGAAGCTAATCTAGCTTACCAACACTGATTTATTGGCGATACCATGCTGATCAAGTAGTTGCCTGCCATTTAAGAATGAAATTTCTAACAAGGTAATTGCGCCGCAGACTTCAAATCCGGCATTGCGTAATAACTTATTTGCAGCAATCAGCGTGCCACCAGTGGCTAATACATCATCAATTAGTAAAACCTTAGCACCTGCAGGAAGGGTTGATTGTTGAATCTCCAAATAATCAGAGCCGTATTCTAGGCCATAGAATTCTTTATGAGTAGCTAATGGAAGCTTATTGGGCTTTCTGGCAAGAGCTAGGCCCTTATGGGCATGATGCGCTAGAGCAGAGCCAAAAATAAAGCCCCTGGATTCAATACCTAAAATATGGGTGTAGTCAAAAGACTGGGCCAGTGCCTCCATTTGGGCGATAGCCTCCTTGAAGGCTGCTGGATTGGCTAATAATGGTGAGATATCCCTAAAGAGAATTCCGGGTTTCGGAAAATCGGGCACTCCGGGTAGATAATCTAATAAATTCATTAATGGCAGACATGAAAACAGATCTCCTTATTATCACCGCATTGGAATCCGAGCTCAAGCGCGAAGTACTCCCATCGGGAGTAGAGATTGTTTATTCTGGCCTGGGTAAGATTAATGCAGCACTTACGAGCCTTAAGGCAATTGATCAATTTAACCCCAGCGCAATCATGAACTTTGGTACCGCAGGAAAAATTAATCCTCAATTAGAAGGTTTGCTCCACATTGGCAAAGTGATTCAGCGCGATATGATGGCTGAGCCTCTTGCGCCAAGAGGCAAGACACCATTTTGCGAGAGACCGTTCGAATATCTTTCCTCCGGACAGTATGTTTGTGGCTCTGGTGATAGCTTTGTCACTGCTTCTGATCCTTGGTTACTGAGTCAAGGGGTGGATCTGGTGGATATGGAATTATTTGCTATAGCTTATGTTGCTCATCATCACCAAATTCCTTGGCATTCGTATAAGTACATTACGGATGATGCAAATGAGAGCTCAGGCAATGATTGGCATGAAAAAGTAAACCATGGACAAGATCTATTTATTGAGAAGTTAAGACAACTTTTGAGCTAAGTACTGATATGGCCCTAGATACCTCTAAGCCTTGGCTAAAAAATTATCCACAAGGCGTTCCTCATGAGATTGGTCCTCTAAGTCATACATCGTTGACTGAGTTGATTGATGAGTGCCTTGCGCGCTTTGGCAAGCGGAAAGCCGTGGAGGCGATGGGTGGGTTTTTCTCATACAGAGAGCTCGACAAACTCTCCCAAGACTTTGCTTCCTATTTGCAAACTCTGAATTTAGAGAAGGGTACACGTGTTGCCTTAATGTATCCCAACGTCATAGAGTATCTAGTAGCAATGATTGGCACTCTGAGGGCCGGTTATGTAGTGGTCAATATCAATCCACTCTATACAGCACGAGAGCTAGAGGCGCAATTACTTGATAGTGGGGCAGCAGTTCTGGTGGTAATGGAAAACTTTGCTCACATCTATCAAGAAGTTAATCCTATAAAGACTATTGTGCAAGTGATTGTGAGCAGCCCAGGTGAGTTAATGGGCCTTAAAGGCCGCCTCATTAATTGGGTTGCAAGAGATATTAAAAAGTTAATACCTTCTTGGGAGTTTGCCCACATCACTTTTAAAGATGCGCTTGAGATAGGCAGTCAGCATCATTTTCAAAAACCCAATATTGGTCTAGATGACATTGCTTTCTTGCAATATACCGGCGGCACTACTGGAACCTCTAAAGGGGCTGTGTTGCTCCACCGTAATATTTTGTCTAATGTGGCGCAAATAGAGTACTGGTTAAATCCTGGTTTGAAACAAAAGCCAGAGCAGCAATTGGTATTTTTATGTGCTTTGCCCATGACCCATATTTTTGCTTTAACGGCCTGTGCTTTGCTGGGCATTGCTAAAGGTAGTCTGCTGATTCTCGTTCCTAACCCACGTGATATCACCGGCTTTATCAAAATGCTGATGAAGCATCCGAACATCAATATTTTTCCTGGCGTGAATACCCTGTTTCATGCCTTGATTCATCGGCCTGAATTCAAGAAAGTAAAACTTCCCAATCTATTGATTACGATTGGAGGGGGTATGGCAGTTCATAAGAAAACTGCTGACCATTGGCAAGCGCTGACGGGTGTACCAATTGCTCAAGGCTATGGTTTATCGGAGACATCGCCAGTAGTCTGCGTGAACACACCCCTAGAAAAACATTTCACAGGGCATATTGGTATGCCATTACCGAGTACCGATGTTGTCATTCTGGATGATGATGAGGTTGAGCTGCCCCATGGAACTCCTGGCGAGATCTGTATTCAGGGGCCACAAGTGATGGCGGGCTACTGGAATAAACCAGAGGAAACGACGCATTGCATGACTGCCGATGGCTTCTTTAAGTCAGGAGATATCGGTTTCATCACAGATGAGGGCTATGTAGAAATTGTTGATCGTAAGAAAGACATGATTGTGGTGGCAGGATTTAAAGTCTTTCCTAATGATGTGGAGGATCACTTGGTTCAAATGGATGGCATTAGAGAATGTGCTGTGATTGGTGTACCACACCGTAAGCTAGGAGAAATCGTCAAAGCTTATGTCGTCAGAGACAACCATCACTTAACTGAGGCTGATATTTTGCAATACTGCAAAGACCACATGACCAGTTATAAGCGCCCCCGGAAAGTAGTCTTTATTAACGAACTTCCTAAATCTAATGTCGGTAAGATTTTACGCCGAGAGCTCAGAAACTTATAAACCCACTGTAAGACGATTATTGACGTGGAGTTTTACCAACCATTTTGGCTGCTCTTAAGAAATCAAAGTCTACACCTTGATCGGCTTGGGTAACGGTATCTAAGAATAGCTTCTTGTATCCCCGTTCAGCAGTCGGTGATGTAATTGGATTTTCTTGAGCGCGCCGAGCCAGCTCTTCATCAGAAATTAGCAAGCTGATCTCGCGATTTTGAACGCTCAAACGAATGCGATCACCATTACGCACATGCGCCAATGGGCCGCCAATGGCTGATTCAGGGGTAACATGCAAGACGATTGTTCCGAATGCGGTGCCACTCATGCGCCCATCAGAAATGCGAACGATATCTTTCACACCAGCACGGGCTAGCTTCATGGGAATAGGGATGTAGCCTGCTTCAGGCATACCAGGCGCACCTTTGGGGCCAATATTCTTGAGCACCAAAATATCATCAGCTGTGACATCTAAATCTGGACTATCAATTCGAGAAGCAAGATCCTCTGCATTCTCAAACACCACAGCACGACCTTCATGCTCCATGAGTTTCTCGTTAGCTGCTGATTGCTTAATAATCGCGCCACCAGGCGCTAGATTGCCATGGAGAACGGCAATGCTGCCACGAGGATAGATTGGCTTGTCAAATGGACGAACAACATCCTGCTTAAAGCTCGGAGGTGCTGCATCAATTTCTTCGCCAAGTGTTCTACCGGTCACAGTCATTGCATTGAGTTTTAACTGGGGCTTAAGTTCGCGTAATAAAGTGGTCATGCCACCAGCATCATGGAAATTTTCCATGTAATGATCGCCAGAAGGTTTTAAATCCACCAGTACGGGAGTTTCATTACCCATTTTGTCTAGAGCGCTTAAATCAATCTCCAGGCCCATACGACCGGCGATTGCTGTTAAGTGAACGATGCCATTGGTAGAGCCACCAATAGCCAGTAATACACGAATTGCATTTTCAAATGCGTCTGCAGTCAGGATCTTGTCAATCGTTAAGCCATCTTTAGCCATTTGCACGGCACAAGTGCCAGTTTCTTCTGCAACTCGAATGCGGTCTGCAGTCACGGCTGGCGGAGTAGCGCCGCCGGGAACTGTCATGCCCAGAGCTTCGGAGATACAAGCCATTGTGCTGGCAGTACCCATCACCGAGCAGGTGCCTACGCTAGCAACGAGTTGGTCATTGACTTCGTCTTTTTCAATTTCATCGATCTCACCAGCACGGAATTTACCCCAGTAGCGACGACAGTCAGTGCATGCGCCAACACGTTCACTACGATGTGAGCCAGTCAGCATAGAACCAGTAATGAGTTGAATGGCTGGTAAGCCTGCAGAGGCGGCGCCCATCATCTGAGCTGGGACTGTTTTGTCGCAACCACCAATCATGACAACCGCATCCATGGGTTGAGCACGCAACATCTCTTCCGTATCCATCGACATTAGATTACGCAGGTACATACTAGTCGGCGCAGCAAAACTCTCATGAATCGAGATGGTCGGAAATTCCATCGGTAAGCCGCCAGCGAGCATGACGCCACGTTTGACTGCTTCAATGAGTTGCGGCATATTGCCGTGGCATGGGTTGTAAGCACTGCCAGTATTGATGATGCCGATCACAGGACGATCTAATGCGCTATTGGTATAACCCGCGCCTTTAATAAATGCTTTTCGTAAAAATAATGAGAAACCTTTATCGCCATAACTCGTTAAGCCCTTACGTAATCCAGTCTCAGGTGCTGTTTTAGGATCTTTTGGCTTGGTGCTCATATTTGTCTCAGTAATGAATATTTATCAAAATACTATTTAAATCTTATTGTAGTCATCCAGACGCTATAACGCCTATAGGCCGCCGCCCCAGCGATATTGCCAAGAAATACCAACAGCGTTATAGCTCGTATCAGTGCGGGAATAGACCCCTGTACTTCCTGTTAGTCGGATGGAGTGATGTTTATCAACCGGGTAGGAGAGCGTAGTACCAAAACGCCAGTTTTCTTGAGAGCTATTTACTGGCGTGCCGTTGACATAGGTCTGCCCACCAAAGAAGTAAGTCGCATCGGCCGATATCCATGCCGTATTTGGGAAGTAGTAAATAACATGGGTTTCGCTTGAATACACTGGATTTTGCGACAAGGTATTGTTTCCCAGATAGTTTGCATTGCTGGTATAAATCGATGCCATGCCAGCTAATTCCAAACGCCATGGACCCACTGCTTGCGAGGCGCCGATACCTGGCTGAATGACTGTGCGATTACCGCCAACATTGATCATCTGATCACTGTTGTACTTACCCCAAGGAATGGAGGCAGCGAGACTTGCGCCAATAATCAGGTCTTGCTGATAATTTTTAAACTCACTTATAGAAAGTGCAGGCGCACCATATAAGTTGACTGAGGCCTTAATCATAGGATCAGATAGACCTTCAGCGGATGCATTAATGGCTTGACCGCCTAAGGTGCCAGTACCAGATAATTCAGAATAGGGTAGCACCAGACTAATTCGTCCCGATTGGCCTGCAACATCCAGGATATGGGTCAGGCTAATGGCTTCAGTAGTTAACTTATATGTGCCACTTTTGACTTGGGCAATGCCGCCCGTTACAAAGTTAATACCAATTGGGGCATTAGAATAAGCGCGGGCTTCAATTTCTTGAGCTTGAACGCCGGTAGAGAGAAAGCCTAAAGCAAAAATCCAAAAAAGAGTTCTTGAGCGTAAGGTCAAAGCTTGAGACCTCAAAAAAATCAAGCAGCAGAATCTTTTTTGCCAAAAAGGATATTGAGCGTCGTATCCTCACCCAGGGCCAATCTGATGCCAACCAACACAAGATATGGCCAAACGATTAGCCAATAAACCAGAGTCATGGCTAAGACATGCAGAGGATTTTTTTGGCCAAAACTGGTCATCGCATCAATAAAGTTTTTGCCGTGAATCAGCCCCTCAACTCCGGCCTCAATATAGTTCAAGCTCAGAACCACAAAAATATAGAAGAGCGATTCAAGGAAGAGGGATTTAATAATCCCATGGGTCTTGTTGATCTTGATTGGAAAGATGGCCTGGGCTATCAACATAAACTTGGCGCAAAGGCCCGCTTTGATGAGAGCAAGTCCAAAAATAGAGAAGGTAATCGGATGACCTTCTGAATTGGTGACGGCTAAAAAAGTCAGGGCGCAGAACCAAGTGCCAAAATAGGCAGTCAAAACTAAAGCCTTCTTAGCTTCCCCCTCAAGCTTTTCCTTGATGCCTTCAGAATGAGTTTCAGTGCTTGAGTTTGTTTTCATTACTTAAGCATTACAGCAAGACTCGCCACTAGAGCAGGCTGACGTAGTCTCAACCGGTGCTGGCTCATGCGTGTAGCGTGCAATGAAGGCATGCTGACTGCGTAGTGGTAGCTTAATCCACACGAAGTGACCAGATCCTGGAGCAACATCAATTGGCTCGCCGGCCATATTCCACATGGCATCCAAGACAATGTCTTGATTGCCTTGAGGTTCGATGATTTCGATCTTGTCGCCAACAGAGAAGCGGTTTTTAACATCGACTTTAACTCTGCCAGAAGCTGCATCGATATCCAGCGTTTCCCCAACGTACAAACTTCTACCCGAGAGGGAGTGGCCGCGCATATAGAGTTGATATTCTTTATCGTGATGACGCTCATAAAAACCATCGGTATAGCCACGATTTGCAAGACCTTCTAAATTGCCAAGCAGAGTCGTATTAAAGGGCCTACCTGCTACAGCATCGTCAATGGCGGAGCGATAGGCCTGACAGGTGCGTGAAACGTAATAAGGTGACTTCGTGCGACCTTCAATCTTGAAGGAGTCAACGCCCATCTTGGTTAATCGTTCGATATGCTCAACAGCACGCAAGTCTTTGGAGTTCATGATGTAAGTGCCGTGCTCATCCTCTTCCATAGGCATTAATTCATCTGGACGACGGGCCTCTTGAAGCAAAACAACATCACCACTAGAAGTTTGCTGCCCAGGCTTAACTTTGTAATCCCAGCGACAGGCATTGGTACAGGCGCCTTGATTGGAGTCGCGATGGGACATATAGCCAGACAAGAGGCAGCGCCCAGAATAGGCAATACATAAGGCGCCATGCACAAAGACTTCAAGTTCCATCTCAGGACAATCTTGACGCACTTCTTCAATCTCATCAAAAGAGAGTTCACGAGACAAAATCACTCGGCTAATACCAACAGAGCGCCAGAATTTAGCAGAGGCGCCATTCACTGTATTGGCTTGTACTGATAAATGAATCGGCATATCAGGCCATGCCTCTCTGGCCATCATGATCAATCCAGGATCTGACATGATGAGGGCATCTGGCTTCAAGGCAACTACGGGGGACATATCTTTAATATAGGTGCGAGTCTTTGCACCATGAGGCAATAAGTTGGAAACCAAGTAAAACTTTTTACCCAGCTGATGTGCAGTATCAATACCTTCTTTAAGTACTTCGATTTTCCCAAAGTCGTTATTGCGAACTCTCAAAGAATATCGCGGCTGGCCCGCATAAATCGCATCGGCTCCGAATTCGAAAGCAGTTTGCAACATGGACAGGCTGCCGGCAGGGGCTAGAAGTTCTGGGATTTTGGTCATAGTCAGTATTTTAAGGCCCTTGGCAGGTTTTAGGTTTTAGCTGATGTGGCTAGTAAATAACCTAAAAAAGAGCGTTTTCTTTGGTATCTTGACCGTCTTCAAACGTTTATTGGATCACTTACCAGATTGCCGTTTACGTTTGAACAGTATCCAAGCCGTATTGATTCCAGTAAGGGCCATGATTGGCCAGAGCAGGGTACACAGCGTTATCCAAAAAATACGACCTTTTAGACTTGGAGTTTGATCGGAGTCATTTGCCTTGAGAGGCCCTTCGCTAAACCAGTGTCGCTTTGAATAAGTGACAAAACCAAAGCATGCGCCAAAGATGAGAAAAAGGCTGATAAAAGTATATGCATCGATCATTTGTTATCTTATGTAAGATTGCTTGATTTAAATCTTACAGGATGTTTTCAATGCGTTTAAATCAAATTTTCCCTATTCTGAATAGATGGTAATTTGTTATTAATTCTCCATAGTGATGCACTTTTCTGCCCATGAAAAAACCCTGTAGCTATTAGGCATACAGGGTTTTAATTTGGCTCCTCGACCTGGGCTCGAACCAGGGACCTACGGATTAACAGACACCTTTTAGACTCCAATTGTCACTACATTACACCAAAATACAATTAGTAGATGGGGTGATGCAAAACATATAAACCAACAAATAACTGCATGAGCTGGGCCGAATATTCCTAAAATATGCCAATAATGTTGTATTTTTAGATGTAGGTTCTTTGGTGAAAGAGTGCGCAAAAATTATGAGACATAAGGTTAACTATATTGTGAAGAGATGCGCTTTCTTCTTTGGTGGCGACCAGCCACAAGTTTCCTGGTTAGAACGCTTTAGGGCAGCGTTTGGTACATTCGCAGGGCTTTTAGTTGTTCTCGTTATTGCAAAGTATCTTGGAGATTTAAATGGGTTAGATGAGTGGTTAACAGCCTCTTTGGGCGCAAGTGCGTTCTTAGTTTTCACGCTCCCACAAAGTCCTATGGCTCAACCTTGGGCTGTGATTGGGGGAAATACTCTATCTGCATTAGTTGGGATTACAGTCATTTATTTTATTGATGAACCGCTTATTGCAATGCCATTGGCTGCCAGCCTGTCAATTTTTGGTATGTTTATTTTGCGCTGTTTACATCCACCTGCAGCGGCTGTTGCATTAATTGTGGTGCTTGGACATGTGATGCATTACCGATATGCTTTTTTTCCAGTAATGGTTGACTCAGCATTACTGGTCTTGATGGGGGTGATTTATAGCAATTTAACGAAAAAGCCCTACCCAAACAGGCCTAAGTAAGGCCTGTTGGATTGCTTTATTTGTGTTTCGTTGCGGCAATTGAAGCAATGCAGTCCTTAATTCCATAGTTATGGTACTTGCCTGCATTTTCTTTCTTAAGCGATTGGGCGCACTCTACAACTGAATTTCGCACATTAATTTTTGGAATATTATTTGTCATCCTGACTCCTTTAAATTGATATTTTTAATTTGCTTGGAGTTAATGCCTACAAGCTATTAAATTTTAATTATTTTTTATTAATAATGCAGTAAGGCTTATTGGCGGCATTCGGACAATCTAGGTGTGCCCAAGCTTTGGCCCATACAAGCTATCGATTCTGATATGCGAAGTTTTATTGGCTTCATGGGATGAGTACTCCGAAGATAATTTCAGCGTTATTCAAACCACAAGAACTGTTTTCTAGTGATTTGATAGACCCTGTTACAGAAATCTTCTTTAGATTCACCAGCCTCCTTTAAGAGGCCCTCGGATTGGTTCCAAGTGCAATCAGCCCATCCCATGTAGTAGATTTTGGTAGCTTCAGTCTTTAGCTTAATAGATAGCTTCTGTAGGCGGCTTTTTAAGGTCATTTCCTGCCCTCTAAATGAGTTAATTCCAGGTCTGTGAGCCTTTTTTCTATTTCGGTCAACTCATATGCTTTGAGTATATTAATCAGCATGTAGACTAGTTTTGTGCCATTGCAGGGCAATATTTTGTTGCACCGTGTTTCACGATATACCTTTGCCATTTCACGCCTGATGTCTTCAGATGTTGATAGATTTATGCGAGGGGTAGGGTCATCAACAATTTCAATATCTGTATGCATGGTCGGTCAATATATTGTGCAGAATAAGTTGTGCTGGATATGGTTGTGGGAGGGGACAAAGCCTGATACAGCCTTTTACTAAAAACCATGACACGACCACATCAAGCCAATGTCAATAATCCCTCTAATGCAATACAACGCTATCGAATCCTGTCTTTACGAGATAGCCGAGCCAACCTACATCCTGGTAGGGTGCAATATGTATATCGCCCTTAACCCAATCCAACTTTGCATGGGCTTTGTTCAGCTCTCTTAATACATCCGCTTTTGGTAATTGACCGTTACTGCCAATCGCAAAGTGCAAATGTGGGCGTTTTTCTGTTTTGCCAATCTCCATACAAAAAATCCCATTCAACTTCGCATGGCCATACCGATATTGACGCTTAAACAAAGCTTTGTTTACCAGTGAAAGGTAGTGGCGTCCAGTCTGCTCAAAAATTTGAGGTGTTATCTGGGTTTGGTAGTGAGGATGTCGCTTTTTGAGATTTATTGTTACGGCCCAATCGAAAGGACCTAATCCATTGAGAAATTGAAGAATTTCATCTTTACTCGGCCTCATCTCAGCCTTCGGATAGTTGGTTACAAATGAGGCCAATTTCCAAAACGGCAACATCAAATTTATTCTGGTTAATCAATATGTGACCAGCAGGCTTAACTACTGCTCCAGCCTTAGCGAGAACTACTTTATTTTTTCGAATAAACCATTGCAAACTAGCATCGCTTGGAAATATATGCTCACGCCCAATCCTATATTGCGTTGGATTCGTGAGTGCCAATAGGCTATTTAGTGTGACTTCATGCATCGCAAACTCTTCTTTCAAATTACCTTGTAGTAACGAGGCTTTCCGACCCCAGAGACAAATATCTATATGACTCTGGGAAGATTTTGCGATTTAGTGAGTATTAATTCAAAGTCAAAACCTAGGGGGTTTTTGCACTTTTTACTTATCCTGAACTTTTTTCTGCCTATTCCAAATTCTTCGAACGGTAGCTTCATTGCTATCAATGTCATAGGCGACAGCATTTATTTCATCGGTGATATTCGATTGATTTCGTTCCTTTCTTTGTCTAATTTCTTCGTAGATGATTTCTTCTTGGGTTGGAGTGAAGGCTGATGGGCGGCCAACTTGAGTGCCGTGCTTTATCGCATTAATACAATCGGATAAGACAGGCAGTAGCTTCGGATGTATGGGGATTGCTTTCTTAAATAGCTTATTTAAGTGTTCACATTTGCCAGATTCAATAGCAACTTCAATTGCTTGCAGATAATCTAATGATGACTGAACCATTCGGAGCTCAAGTCCTTTTTTTGGGTTGATAAGGCTTTCATCAACAATTTCACGCACTATCGCCTGGAGCGAAGCAGAGTATTCGGCATTTTTCATCGAAAATCTCCCATGACACGGTTTACTAAATCCGATTTATGTTTTATTGCAAGATGGCTGTAACGCTTGGTAGTCGTCAAATTGCGTTGACCTAAAACATCTGCAATTTCTAGCAGCGTAGCACCACTTTGAGCTAGGAATGATGCACAGCTATGCCTTAAGTCATGAAAGCGAAATTCTTTTACCTTGGCCTTCTTTAGGGCTTGCTTCCATCTATCCTCGTGGTTATATGGCCTGTCTGGCATTCTTGTTGAGGCAAAAATGTGCTGATTCAGCGGCTGTTCAAACTTCATCATTTCTTCAATGATTACTGGCAGCAAAGGCAATGTTTTTCGGTCTCCATTTTTTGTAATAGCCAAATAGGCTTCACCTCTCTCGAGGTTGATGTCAGACCATCGCAATCGTTTGAGCTCACCCTTGCGAGCTCCAGTGGTAATGCCCAGAAGCGTTAGTAGATATAGTTTTGGCCATTTAGACTCTCTACAAGCTTGCAAAAGTGCTTGTCGTTCACCATCGCTTAAGAAGCGAACAATTTCATTATTTTCAGGTCTGCGTTCAATTGCTTTACAAGGATGCTCCCAGCGTTTAGGTGCAATTCGTTTTTTAATGCACCAAGTGAACAAAGCGCCAATAGCAGCTGCATAACGATTAATTGTTGCTGGAGCGTAAGGCTTATTTTTGGATTTAAAGATGGATTTACCATCTGCATCCTTGCCGGCATAGTAGCGAGCATCTTTACTGGCAAGCTCCTCAATGGCAAAAAAGATATGGTCTTCATCCACCTCGTTGAGTGTGAACCTGCCAATTTTGGATTGCCACCAAGTCATTCTCTGAGCACGAGACTCATCTTTGCCCTGATAACAGGCCATGTAGGCATCAATTGCTTGGGAGATGGTGATACTGCCATTACGCTCTGGAAGGGCAATAAGGTTTGTTTTAGGGCTTGCGGTGCCGGAAATCACCGACAAGCTTGCAAACGGTACATCTAAAGACTCGTAACGATTCATTTTTAACTCCAATTTAGGTGACCGCTTTTTTCACCAGCGGACTAAAGTGGGAGTCTTAAAAGCCCCGTTACTACAAGGTATTTGGCTCCTCGACCTGGGCTCGAACCAGGGACCTACGGATTAACAGTCCGGCGCTCTACCGACTGAGCTATCGAGGAATAAGCGGATATTATAGCAAGATGCGTTCACTACTTCCTACATCCGTACAGATCCCCAAAGTACTTACCATTGCTGGGTCAGACAGCGGTGGCGGGGCGGGGCTTCAGGCTGATCTTAAGGTTATCACTGCCCTTGGGGCGTATGGGATGTCAGTGATCACCGCCATCACGGCTCAAAACACTCTGGGAGTCACTCGTATTCAGGATGTGGACCTCGATGTTGTGGAAGCCCAAATTGATGCAGTCTTATTGGATATCGGGGCAGATATTGTCAAAATTGGAATGTTGGCTAGCCCAGAGATTGTGCGAACTGTAGCCCAAGCGTTGCGTCGTCATGGAGTAAAGCGGATTGTGCTTGATCCTGTATTGCGCGCCACCTCTGGTGCAAGCCTAGGCGGCGATGACACAGCCCAAGCCATGATTGCGGAATTATTTCCGATGGCAACATTGATTACGCCAAATATGGATGAGGCATCTTTGTTATTAGGTCGCGACATCTTAGCCCCGGATGATTTCAAGCAAGCTGCCCAACAGTTGCTTGATATGGGTCCGCAGGCTGTCTTGATTAAGGGTGGGCACCTTGATGCTACCCATACTCAAATCACTGATTATCTGTTGTGGAAAACGATTGAAGATGATTTAGAAGTCATTCAGTCAAAAGAATTCAAGCACTACCGTGTGAATACTGCCAATACTCATGGCACAGGTTGTTCCTTGGCTTCAGCGATAGCTACTTATTTAGCTGGAGGTCATGATTTAAGTCATGCAGTAGCAAAAGCAATTGCTTATGTTGAAGCCGGCTTAGAAGCAGGGCGTTTCTTGAGCATTGGCGAGGGCCCAGGACCCTTGTGGCATATGCATGATTTCTATCCTACAGCTTTGTTGGATGAAAAAGGGAGTTACTAAAAGCTTCTCTGCTCTTGCAGACTATTGCATTAGCTCTTGCAAGTGCTTGATCGCAGCTCTCGGATCTTTGGCTTGCGTGATAGCGCGTACAACCGCCACCGAGCCAACACCACTCTTAGAAACGGCATGAATGCTGCCTTCGTCAATGCCACCAATGGCTACCAAGGGATAGTGGCTCATGAGTTTGGCATATTGATACAAGCGACCTAAGCCTTGTGGTGCAGTAGGCATCATTTTTAAATTCGTCGGAAAGACTGCTCCCATCGCAATATAGCTAGGGCAAAAGCGATCCGCATACGCCATCTCTGCATAACCATGAGTGCTTAAACCCAAACGTAGACCAGCTGTACGAATTTGATCTAAATTGGCAGTGGCGATATCTTCTTGACCAAGATGCACACCATAGGCGCCTGCATCAATGGCTTGCTCCCAGTAATCATTAATAAAGAGCAGGGTCTTGCTATCTTTGCTTGCTGCAACTGCTTCTTTAATTTGTTTTCTGATCTTGGATCTATCATCCGACTTAAAACGCAATTGCACTGTTGGCAGTTCTGCATCCACCATGCGTTTTACCCAATCTGCATCAGGCATCACACCATATAAACCTAAGCGAGTTGGGCATTCAGCAAAGGCATTTGGATTCATATTCCGAGTCCAGGGCAGCAAATCAAAATGCTCTGGTCTATTGGGCCATTTCTGAGCATTAAAGCCACCATCGCCTTGAGCCATCCGAGACCAGGCCTTACCTAACACCTTCGCATCAGATTCAATAAAGCCCATATGGATTGCTGCAAGAGCACCCGCAAGCTCATAGTGATCGGTAGCAGCTTCGTTATCAATTCTGGGTGGTGGATTACTAGGTGTAAATTGGGGAATCGGAATGCATAGCTCATCATTACGATGGGCTGCAATGATTTGCTCAGCAAGATCCCGAATCAGGCTCATTAGCTCTGATGCCAAAAAGGAGTGCCAACTAATGGCGTGCTCGCCTGAGCAGATTCTTGTGGCTTCATAGCGCCGGATAAATAAGCGGCGCGGCCCGCATCTACTGCCATAGCAAAGGCCTTAGCCATGACTACAGGATCTTCTGCAAGTGCAACAGCGGTATTTAAGAGAACGCCATCAAAGCCCCATTCCATAACGGTACAAGCGTGAGATGGGAGGCCAAGACCTGCATCAACTAGTAGAGGAACCTTAAGGCGGTCGCGCAATAGTTTCATTGCATAGGGATTTAGAGGCCCCTGACCAGTTCCAATCGGTGCCGCCCAAGGCATGACGGCCTGACAACCAACATCAACTAAACGTTGGCACAAAATCAAATCTTCAGTGCAGTAAGGCAATACTTTGAAACCATCTTTGATTAATGTTTCGGCTGTTTGAACCAAGCGCAAAGTGTCTGGCTGCAAGGTGTAGTCATCACCAATTAATTCCAATTTAATCCAATCAGTCTCAAATACTTCACGGGCCATTTGAGCGGTAGTGATGACTTCTTGTGGACTATGGCAGCCTGCGGTATTGGGCAGAACGGGTACGGCCATCTTTTTCAGGAGATCCCAAAAACCGCTATGTGCCTCAGTTGTCGAGGTCCCTTGGCGGCGCAGACTCACGGTAATCATTGCTGGATTGGATGCTTGAACAGCGTTCTCCAAGACCAGTGGTGATGGGTAACGTGAGGTGCCTAACAATAGCCGGCTAGCAAAGCTCTCGCCATAGAGAACTAAAGCATCGGCGCTGTTGAGATTATTGGGTAATGGTGCGGTCATGATTATTTAACCTCCGGTAACCGGAGCAATGATTTCTATTTCGTCATTCTCATTAAGAAGAAACTCACCATGCTGAGTCTTGGGTACAAAGTTCAAATTCACAGCTACAGCATAGGGCGGCTTCGCGTCTATTAAAGAAAGCACATCAGAGATCACGCTCTGAGTGGGGAGCTCATGCTCAATTTGGTTCACGATTACACGCATAAGCTAGCCTCAGAATTATTAGTTTCCTGAGTGATGTTCAGACCTAAATCGAGTGCGGTATTACTGTCGCCAGATCTTAGAAGTTCTAAAGCGCAGTCTAAGACCGCTGGCGCAATCATAAAACCATGGCGATATAGGCCATTGATCATGATTAAGTCAGAGAGCCCTTTGTCTTTGCGAGTTTTGATTTCTGGAAGATTATTTTTAAGAGTTGGTCGACACTGGGTTGCCATTTCCAAAATACGGGCCTCGGCAAAGCCACTATGCACTGTATATACCGCACTTAGTAGCTCCATCGCTGAGCGTACGCTCATTTCAGATAAATCATCTGATTCAATTTCAGTAGCACCAACAACATAAACGTCATTTTCTTTGGGGGCGATATAGATTGGATAGCGCGGATGAATCAAACGGGTAGGGCGTTTGAGTTTGACTTCGGGCGCATAAAGACGAATTACTTCACCACGAACACCACGCAAGGTGTTGTTCCAGCCATCCTTTGCTCCGGTGCCACGACAGTCAATGACTGCTTTATAAGCATGATCTTTTCGCAGTTCGTCTGGGTTTACCTCGGTATTCCAGTGGCAATGAACCTTCAGACTGTTCAACTCGATGAGGAGTGCATCCAATAATTGGCGATTATCAAGCTGCCCTTCATTTGGCAAAAACAAGCCTTGTGTAAAACGATCTGCTACACCGGGTTCAAGATCACGTACCGCTTCATTATTGAGTTTTTGCGGTAGCTGCAGCAAAGAATTGTTGCGGCAGTTGCGCTCTAAGTGGGCAGTAAATCGTTCTGCATCACTAGTATCTTGCCGATGCCATAAGATCAATGTGCCATCTTGTTGAAAAAATACTGGGGTTGATAGCTGGCTGATCAGTTCTTTCCAGCGCGGCAGACTATGAATGCCCATCCGCACAACCGAATCTTCTGTGATAGCAGATTCAGCAAGTGGAGCCAGCATAGCTGCTGCAATGCGTGCGGTAGCACCACTGGCGTCGGAGTGACCTTTATCAAAAAGCTCTACTTGAGATCCTTCTCGGGCAAGTGCTACCGCCAGTAGACGGCCCATGAGGCCGCCACCGACAATCGCGTACTTGCTATTCGAGAACGAAGCGCTATTCACCATCAGCCCAGATCAATTTACTGATAAATCTCACTACCACGCTTACGGAACTCTGCTGACATCTCTTCCATGCCTTTTGCTGGATCAGAAGATGCTTCTGCAGTGATCGGAATGACTTTTGCTTTTGGATTACCGTCAGCATCCAGTGTTGCAGCGTAATCACGTACTTCTTGAGTGATCTTCATCGAGCAGAACTTCGGTCCACACATCGAGCAGAAGTGCGCAATCTTCGCGCCTTCAGCCGGCAAGGTTGCATCGTGGTATTCACGTGCACGCTCTGGATCTAAACCGAGATTAAATTGATCTTCCCAGCGGAACTCAAAACGCGCTTTGGATAGAGCATTGTCGCGAACCTGTGCACCAGGCAAGCCTTTAGCCAAGTCCGCGCCATGAGCGGCAATCTTGTAGGTGATGATGCCTTCACGAACGTCTTCTTTATCGGGCAAACCTAAATGCTCTTTCGGAGTGACATAGCAAAGCATCGCTGTGCCATACCAACCAATTTGGGCTGCGCCAATACCGCTGGTGATGTGATCGTAACCAGGAGCAATATCAGTGATTAATGGTCCAAGGGTATAGAAGGGCGCTTCTAGGCAATGCTTCAGTTCCTCAGTCATATTCTCTTCAATACGCTGCATTGGAACGTGACCGGGGCCCTCAATCATGACCTGAACATCATGCTTCCAGGCTTTGGCTGTCAGTTCTCCCAAGGTATGGAGTTCACCAAACTGAGCAGCGTCATTAGAGTCTGCAATACAGCCTGGACGTAAACCATCGCCTAAGCTAAATGACACGTCATACGCTTTCATGATCTCGCAGATCTCATCAAACTTGGTATAGAGGAAGTTTTCTTTATGGTGCGCTAAACACCACTTGGCCATAATGGAGCCACCACGAGACACAATACCGGTAATACGATCTGCAGTCAGTGGCACGTAACGCAGCAATACACCTGCGTGGATAGTGAAGTAATCCACACCTTGCTCTGCTTGCTCAACTAAGGTATCGCGGAACATTTCCCAGGTGAGGTCCTCAGCGATGCCGCCGGTTTTATCCAGAGCCTGGTAAATCGGAACGGTACCAATTGGTACTGGCGAATTACGAATAATCCACTCACGGGTTTCATGAATATGTTTACCTGTGGAAAGATCCATGATGGTATCTGCACCCCAACGAATCGACCACACCATTTTTTCAACTTCTTCATTGATTGAAGAAGTCACAGCAGAGTTACCAAGATTGCCGTTAATCTTTACGCGGAAGTTGCGACCAATAATCATGGGCTCTAATTCAGGGTGATTAATGTTCGCAGGAATAATCGCGCGACCAGCAGCAATTTCAGAACGCACAAATTCACCGGTAACGATATCCGGTAGGTTTGCACCATAAGACTTGCCAGGGTGTTGCTTGAGAAGCTGCTTGTAGGCAGGGTCTTTGCGTAGTTGCTCTAGGCCCATAGATTCGCGTAGGGCGACATATTCCATTTCTGGGGTAACGATGCCTTTACGGGCGTAATACATTTGACTGACATTATTCCCAGCCTTAGCAACACGCGGCGCACTGATGTGTGCAAAGCGTAACTTTTGAGTTGCTTGGTCTTGAGAGCGAGCAACTCCGTATTCAGAGCTTGGGCCAGCGAGTTGAATCGTGTCACTCCGTTCCGCAATCCAAGCATCACGTAATCTTGGTAAACCCATTTCAAGATTAATCACGATATCAGGATCGCTATACGGTCCTGATGTGTCATAGACGGGTACAGGTGGATTAGGAATCATTTCTTCGCCAACACGAGTTGACAATTGTTCGATCATGCGGATCGGCGCTTTTACATCGGGACGTGAACCTTGTAGATAGGTTTTTGTTGATGCTGGGTAAGCGAACTTCTGACCAAAGTCGCGCTCTAGGCTTTTTAAGCTTGGAATTTCATGTTTGGTTTTTTGATTATCTTTACTCACGTCCATCTCCTTACAGTTTTAGATGGACGAAACCGGGTGTCGGTCTGATGTAACTTCCCACGCCAGCATTACCTGGATCGGGTTCTAGGGTCTTTCTCAGCGCCTTCAATCTCAAACCACTTTGAAGGGCACCCCTGTTTCATCCTTAAGAAGAATTTAACCACGAAATCCGCTTTGGGTTCATGACTCCAATCAAAAGCCACGTAAGGGCCTAAAAAACCTTATTTATTGCATCGCAAGATGTAGTCGGCGGTGACAAAAGCGGCATCGCTCGTAAATTCATCGGCCAGAATGCGGGCAGCTGCTTCGGCTGGGGATACTTCAATGAAGCCACTGACTTCCCCGTCATGATTCGTGGGTACAAAGTGATCCGGAAGTTCTAAGTCATAAATATAGAGCTGTTCATCATGGAAGCCGCGAGTAGGGATTGGTCGGCGCATATGAATTCGACCCACTGGCTCTAACTGATCAGCAATTTGCGCTGGCACACCCGCTTCTTCCCAGAGTTCCCGTATTGCACAAACCCAAGGTGTCTCATCAGCAGAAATGCCACCAGCAGCAATATTGTCTAACTTACCAGGATCAGTAGCCTTGGTTTCACTTCGCCTACCCAGCCATAGCGAAGCAGACTTTGTGTAGCCATTGATATGGGTTGCCATGCTTCGAAAGCCAAACGTGCGAAAAGCCGAACGCTCCAAGCGAAAGTGCTGGTGCCCATTGTGGTCAAGCCAGGCAAAATCTTCGTTACGCCAACCTTGGATATAACCAGCCGCGCGCATCTTGTCGGCTAATTGGTAAAGGCTCGCAGATATCTCTTTAGGCCGACCCCGGTGAATATTTAAACGATCATTTCCAATGCTAATGAGTGGAATCGCATTTGCTTGAAGGGATTCTCGAACATACGGGATAAATTCTGGGTTTAAGTAGCCGATTACTTGATCGCCTTGACTGCCTTGAGAAAGCTGAATCGGCATAAAGTCGGCTGGGGCAGCGCGGGCTGTATTTTGGAGCATTTCCTCCAAGGCAGCGAGCGTGCTGGTTGATAGCTTGATCATAGGCTGGAGTTTAAGGGAACATGCCGTTCTTAGGGTTTTTGTCAATGATTTCTGGCATAAAAAATATCGAACAGCGATGACTAAAGTTTTGTACGTACCTAAAATTTGTCATGAACTCACTGCAAATAATTTAAGCAAGCTAGGTCGCTCCATAGAAATCTACGACTTACGAAAACATTTGGAGATTTATCCACATGGCCTGTGGATAAGTTTGATTGATTTGGTGGTCCCGCCGACAGGAATCGAACCTGTATCCCACGCTTAGGAGGCATGTGCACTATCCATTGTGCTACGGCGAGTATGCGTCAATAAAAAACTGTGTTAGGGAAAGTGATTCCTAATTTCAAAGCCATCACCAACCACATAAAGCCCAAACTTGATTTGTGATAGCAACCATCATGTCGGGCGCAAAGTATGCAGAAAAAATCAACAGCAACACCGATAAGGCAAAACTATAAAGCAGCAATTGCCTTAATGAAAATCGCTTACTCATGCGTTTACTATGCGAGTAATGGCGCGCTCTTTCACTGGCAAGTTCACTAAGAATGCAAATACACCCAGTGCGATAGCAATTTCCCAAACGATTAAATAAGATCCCGTGCGATCAAATAAGTATCCGCCGAGAAAGGCGCCGCAGAAACTGCCAAGCTGATGTGAAAAGAATACTAAGCCGGAGAGCATGGTAAGGTATTTCACGCCAAAGATCTGCGCAACGATACCGTTTGTGAGTGGAATAGTGGATAACCACAAGAAGCCCATGATGGCTGCAAAGATGTAGGTGGTCATTGGGCTTAATGGGATGAGCAAGAATCCGATGATCGCAATAGATCTGCTCAAGTAAATGCCTGAGAGTAAGTAGCGCTTGGGAAGGCGTTGACCCAACATCCCTGCGCCATAGGTACCAAAGACATTAAATAGACCAATCAGTGCAAGAGCAGTGGTCGCTACGGCAGGAGCTCCTACTGCTGGATAGCTTGCAGAAAGATCTTTTAAATAAGGTGCTAGATGTACAGCAATAAAGACCACCTGAAATCCGCAAACAAAATAGCCTAAAGTCAGCAAACGAAAGCTAGTGTTACCCATGGCTTCTTTTAAGGCCTGCTTAATCGTTTGATCGCCCAGATTATTGCTATGGGCAAAGTTTTTCTCACGCAACATGTAGGCAGTTGGAATCATGAGGCTTGCCATGAGCGCTAGCAATAAGAGTGCATCTTGCGCTCCAAAGGCGCTTAATAAACCTTGCTCAACAGGAATCATGAGGAACTGGCCAAAGGAACCTGCGGCAGCAGCAATGCCCATTGCCCAAACACGCTTATCAGCGGGTACATTACGACCTAAGATGCCATAGACCACGCTGTAGGTGGTCGCTGTTTGTGCTAAACCAATCAACAGTCCACCAGCAACAGTAAAGTTAAAGACGTCCGTAGAGATGGCCATACCAGCCAAACCCAGGGCGTACAGAATGCCGCCGGCCACCATAATCTTGAATGCGCCATAACGATCAGCCAGTGCACCGGTGATTGGCTGAAAGGCACCCCAAATGAGATTTTGTAGGGCGATCGTTAAAGCAAAGGTCTCGCGACCCCATTCATTCGCGGAGGTGATGGGCAGATTGAATAAACCAAAGCCATGACGAATACCCATCGACATGGTCACCATGAAGCCCCCAAAAATGAGCACTTGTTTCATGGTGAGTGATGGCTTGATCGTAGAGGTGCCCATGACCTAGATGATTCCTTTTTGATGTAGTTCATTAATCTCAGCGTCATCCAGCTTGAGGCGCTCATGCAAAATCTCATCGGTATGCTGACCTAGAGTTGGAGGCGCCATACGAACTTCAGTAGGTGTTTTAGAAAGCTTCATTGGGCTAGCAACTAATTTCATATTGCCAACAGTAGGGTGCGGCACATTCAGTTGAACATTTCTAGAAATCACCTGCTCATTTTCAAATACTTCTTTGAAATCATTAATGGGTCCGCATGGAACATTTGCTTGCTCCAATAAGGTAATCCATTCCCCTTTGGTTTTTTTGCGCGTCATTTGCTCTAGCAAGGGTATTAATTGTTTGCGATGCTGTACCCGTAATGGATTGATTATGTATAGAGGGTTGTCGGCCAAATGGGCCTCTCCACCCACCGTCACAAAATCTCTAAATTGACCATCATTACCAGCAGCGACAATCATCCAACCATCTGATGTTGGAAAGGTTTGATAAGGAACAATGATGGCAGAGGCATTTCCCCAGCGCTTAGGCACTTCACCAGAAGTAAGGTAGGCGCTTGACACATTGGCCATCACGGCTATTTGCGTATCCAGTAAAGACATATCAATGTATTGACCTTCGCCTGTGCGATCACGATGGATGACTGCCGCCAAAATAGCGGAAGAGGCATACATTCCTGTAAAGATGTCAGCAATGGCTACACCTGATTTTTGTGGACTGGCACCTTCAAAATCATGTGCTTCGCCGGTAACACTCATCAAGCCACCCATGCCTTGGATGATGAAATCATAGCCAGGGCGATGAGCATAGGGACCAGTTTGACCAAACCCTGTGATCGAGCAATAAATTAAATCAGGCTTTACTTTTTTGAGACTCTCATAGTCGAGGCCATATTTAGCTAGATCTCCAACCTTATAGTTTTCAATCACAACATCTGATTCTGCTGCAAGCTGGCGAATAATTTCTTGACCTTCAGGCTTAGCAATATCCACCGTAATAGAGCGCTTATTTCGATTGATGCAAATAAAATAGGCAGATTCTTTAGTTTCTTTGCCAGCTGCATCCTTTGCAAAGGGAGGACCCCAATGACGGGTGTCATCTCCCGCACCAGGGCGCTCGACTTTAATGACGTCAGCACCAAGGTCAGCCAGGTTTTGAGCGCACCAAGGACCGGCCAGCACACGGCTAAGGTCTAAAACTCGAATATGACTTAAGGCTCCCATCCCCTGATTTTGGCATGGATGACAGGGGAATTCTTGAAAAGTTCGGCTTTGAGCTCAGACATGACTACAATTTGCGCGCATGGCTACCCGTAAAACTTCCGAATACAGTGAATCGTCGATTCAGGTCCTAAAAGGCCTAGAACCAGTCCGTCAACGGCCGGGAATGTACACTCGAACCGATAACCCCCTGCATATCATTCAGGAGGTATTGGATAACGCTTCTGATGAAGCTTTAGGCGGATTTGGCAAGCAAATCATTGTGACCATGCATACCGACGGTAGTGTCAGCGTCGAAGACGATGGGCGAGGTATTCCGGTTGGCATGCATCCAACAGAAAAGCTACCAGTAGTGGAAATCGTCTTTACCCAATTGCACGCTGGTGGCAAATTCGAAAAAGGTTCTGGTGGCGCATATGCATTCTCTGGTGGTTTGCATGGTGTTGGTGTTTCTGTAACCAACGCACTATCGAAGAGATTGGAAGTCACCGTTTGGCGCGATGGGCAGATTTCTACCTTAACCTTTGCTGATGGCAAAGTGATTGAGAAGCTCAAAACAAAACCATCCTCTAAAGAGGATAAGTCTCATGGCACACGCGTTCGCGCCTGGCCTGATGGAAAGTATTTCGATAGTTCGGCTATTCCAATGGCTGATCTGATTCGCCTCTTACGCTCGAAGGCTGTTCTACTGCCTGGCGTTAAGGTCACACTGATTCAAGAAAAATCTGGCGAGAGTCAAACTTGGCAATACGCTCAAGGCTTGCGTGGCTATCTAAATGAGGCGATTGCTCAGGCTGGCCATGGCCCAGAAGTCATTCCGCCATTCGAGGGCGAGCAATACGCTACTGGTACGGGGGAGGATGATTCCTTTGCTGAAGGTGAGGGCGCTGCATGGGTTGTTTGTTGGACTGAAGATGGTGCTCCAGTGCGCGAGAGTTATGTAAATCTGATTCCAACACCTGCCGGCGGTACTCATGAAAGTGGTTTGCGTGAAGGCCTCTTTAATGCCGTAAAAGGCTTTATTGAAATGCATGCTCTGCAACCCAAGGGTGTGAAGCTCATGCCTGAGGATGTATTTGCGCGCGCATCTTTTATTTTGTCTGCCAAAGTTTTGGATCCACAGTTTCAGGGGCAAATTAAAGAGCGCCTCAATTCTCGGGATGCTGTGAGATTGGTATCGGGTTATGCAAAGTCTGCTCTAGAGCTCTGGTTAAATCAACATGTTGATTACGGTCGCAAACTTGCTGATCTCGTCATTAAGCAAGCCCAAGCAAGAACTAGAGCTGGTCAAAAAGTTGAGAAGAAAAAATCTTCTGGTGTTGCAGTGCTCCCAGGCAAACTCACTGACTGCGAGAGTCAAGACATTGCCATTAATGAAATCTTCCTAGTTGAGGGTGACTCAGCGGGTGGTTCAGCCAAAATGGGCCGCAATAAAGAATACCAAGCCATCCTTCCATTGCGTGGCAAGGTGCTCAACACCTGGGAAGCAGAGCGAGACCGCTTATTTGCCAACAATGAAGTACACGATATCGCAGTAGCCATTGGGGTCGATCCACACGGTTTAAACGATGATCCTGATTTATCGAACTTGCGTTACGGCAAAGTGTGCATATTGTCTGATGCGGACGTTGATGGCGCCCATATTCAGGTGCTCTTATTAACCTTGTTCTACAAACATTTCCCAAAACTCATTGATTTAGGGCATGTGCATATTTCGAGACCGCCACTATTTAGAGTTGATGCTCCAGCGCGTGGTAAAAAACCAGCACAAAAAATTTATGCACTTGATGCAAGCGAGTTGCAAGCGATTGAAGATAAATTGCGTAAAGATGGTGTTAAAGAATCTGCTTGGCAAATCTCCCGCTTTAAAGGCCTTGGTGAGATGAGCGCTGAGCAATTGTGGGATACAACCCTGAACCCGGATACCCGCCGTTTACTGCCAGTAACACTAGGATCCTGGACCGAAGATGAGACTTTTAAAACCATGGATATGTTGATGGGTAAATCTGAATCTGGTGCCAGACGTGATTGGCTCGAAGAGCGTGGCAATGAAGTTGAGGCAGATATTTAATGGCAACCAAGAAAACTCCAGGCAAAAAACCTGCTGCAGAGCAAGCGGATTTGTTTTCCAGTCCAATAGAGATGGATATCGTTGAGATAGACGAAGCACCTAAAGTCAGCCCATCTCCTCAGGGTCCTAAGGGCCCAAGCGATCCTCATGATCCTAAAACAATGGATCTGAACGAAGACAATAAAGATAGTCTGACCTTAGCAGTCTACGCAGAGCGCGCTTATCTTGATTACGCCATTAGTGTTGTTAAAGGCCGTGCTTTGCCGGAAGTGGCTGATGGTCAGAAGCCAGTTCAACGCCGTATTTTGTTCTCTATGAATGAAATGGGCCTGCGTGCTGATGCTAAGCCGGTGAAGAGTGCCCGTGTAGTCGGTGATGTATTGGGCAAGTTTCATCCGCACGGAGATCAATCTGCTTATGACGCATTAGTGCGTTTGGCGCAAAGCTTCTCATTGCGCTACCCCTTAATTGATGGCCAAGGTAACTTCGGCTCACGGGATGGCGATGGTGCTGCCGCAATGCGTTACACCGAAGCACGCCTCACCAAGATTGCTGGTTTGCTATTAAGTGAAATCGATGAAGGAACGGTTGATTTTGCGCCTAACTATGATGGCTCATTTCAGGAGCCTAAGTTATTGCCAGCGCGCCTGCCGTTTGTTCTTTTAAATGGTGCATCTGGTATTGCCGTTGGTATGGCAACCGAGATTCCTTCCCACAATTTACGTGAAGTTGCGAGCGCTGCAATTGCTTTAATGAAGTCTCCAAAGCTCTCAACCGCTGATTTGCTCGGCATCATGCCTGGCCCTGATTATCCGGGTGGCGGACAGATTATTTCCTCTACAGCAGAGATTGCACAGATCTATGAAACCGGCCGTGGCAGTATTAAAGTACGCGCTCGCTGGTCTGTAGAAGAGTTGGCGCGTGGCCAATGGCAGATTGTGGTCAATGAATTGCCGCCTGCAACTTCATCTCAGCGTGTATTGCAAGAGATTGAAGAAATCACTAATCCAAAAGTGAAGGTAGGTAAAAAGACTCTCACGCCAGAGCAAAACAATCTCAAGTCCACCATTCTGAATGTCTTAGATGGCGTTCGCGATGAATCCAGTAAAGATGCTGCAGTACGTTTGGTCTTTGAACCTAAGAGTAAAAATATTGACGTCAATGAATTCGTTAATCTTTTGCTAGCCCATACCTCTCTAGAATCTAATGCACCAATGAACTTGGTGATGATTGGCAATGATGGTCGTCCACGCCAAAAAGGTCTCAAAGAGATTTTGACGGAGTGGGTTGAGTTTAGGGTTGCTACGGTTACCCGCCGTACCCAGTATCGCTTAGGTAAAGTGAAAGACCGCATGCACATATTGGAAGGGCGTTTAATCGTTCTTCTGAATATTGATAAGGTTATCAAGATCATTCGTAATAGCGATGAGCCAAAGGCTGATCTGATTAAAGAATTCAAACTCTCTGATCGCCAAGCTGAAGACATTCTGGATATCCGTTTGCGGCAATTGGCGCGTCTTGAAGGTATCAAGATTGAGCAAGAGCTCAAAGAGCTAAAAGCTGAGCGAGATGATTTAGAGGGCTTGCTACAGAGTGATACAACACTGCGTAAGCGCATTGTGAAAGAAATCGAATCTGATATGAAGGACTTTGGCGACGATCGTCGCACCTTGATTCAGGAAGATAAGCGCGCTATTGCAGAAACCAAAGTAATCGATGAACCAGTGACGGTGATCGTTTCACAAAAAGGTTGGGTACGAGTGCGTCAGGGTCATGAGCATGACCCAACTCAATTTAGCTTTAAGGCGGGTGATGCCATGTATGACACCTTTGAAGTACGTACGGTTGATGTCATGCAAGGCTTCGGTAGTGATGGCCGTGTGTATACGGTACCTGTCAGTGAGTTGCCAGGAGCTCGTGGCGATGGTTCGCCATTAACTAGCTTTGTTAATTTGGCCCCTGGTTCACAAATGGTTGCTTACTATGCTGGTCAGCCAGATGATTTAGTGTTGCTCTCTACTAAAGCAGGTTATGGCTTCTTAGCGAATGTGGCCGACATGAGTACCCGCAATAAAGCAGGAAAATCTTTTGTGAGTATTGATGCCAAGGTTGCTGGCGACGCGCCTTTGGGCGCAGTCAAAGTTAAGGTTGGCATGAAGCAGGTTGCCTGCTTGTCACAAGCCTCTAAATTATTAGTATTCCCCTTGGATGAACTAAAGCGTTTACCTACTGGTGGTAAAGGCGTGATCTTGATGGGTTTAGACGATAAAGAATTCTTGGCTTCAGCTATCGCAGTTGGCTCGGATGGTGCTACTTATGCTGGTGCTGGTCGTGCCGGTAAACCAACAGAACTCAATTTGGATGCGAAGACGCTCAAATCGTTTGCTGGTAATCGTGCACGCAAAGGACACTTTGTTGAGCCACGCCTGAAAGACGGCAAGCTAAAGGCGAACTAAGCAAACCAGAAAAATGAGTTTTTCTTGGGAACGCTAATGCTGTATTTAATGGCCATCACTTCTGCCAGACTCGATACCGCGATCTCTGACGGGGTTAGTGCCCCGATGTAGAGTCCTACTGGTCCATGCAGTCTATCAGCCTGCTCTTGGTTGAGCTCGAATTCTAAAAGTCGCTCTTTACGTTTTTGAGTGTTCTTGCGGATTCCTAATGTTTTCACGTAAATGCTGACATTAGCATGTCTGATGTGCACTGCTTAAATTTTATATCTCAGCAATGAGTTCAATTTCAACGCAAGCGCCCAAAGGAATTTGCGCCACACCAAATGCACTTCGTGCATGCTTGCCTGCATCCCCAAAAACTTCAAAAAGTAATTCGGAACAGCCATTAATAACTAAGTGTTGTTCGGTGTACTGATCGGTTGAATTTACAAGACCCATCACCTTGGTAATGCGTTTGACTTTATCTAATGAGCCTAAGTGATTCTGCAATGTAGACATTAAATCAATCGCAATTGATCTGGCCGCAGCCTTGCCGGCTTCGGTATCCATATTTTTGCCTAACTTTCCAACCCAAGGTTTGCCATCTTTCTTAGCAATGTGGCCAGACAGGAAAACGGTATTACCTGAAGTGGCAGCCATGACATAAGCAGCGGCAGGGGGTCCGGCTGGGGGTAACTCAATCCCGAGGGATTTAAGGCGATCAAGGTAAGTATTGCTCATGTTTTTTCATTCCTATTAACTAGATGATGAATCTTACTGGGAAGCGCTTTAGCCCAGTATTTTTCTGTGTTTTTACGGATTTTGCTTGGCCAAATGGCCTAAACAATGGCTCTGGACGCCTCAGTCCGCTATACTCTTGCAAATTGATTTAAATCAAACTCATTAATACAGAATTTTATGAAAAAACTCACAATTCTTCCTCAATTGCTTCTTGCCTTTACTTTTGCGCTGACGGGTTTTGCTGCTCAAGCACAAGAAGTAAAAGGCAACGCTGCTGCTGGCAGTAGCAAGTCATGGCTTTGCGTTGGCTGTCACTCTATTCCTGAGTATCGCGCTGACTATCCTTTGGTGTATAAGGTTCCAATGTTGGGTGGCCAAAATGCAGCCTATATCGCTAGCTCCTTAGCCGCATATAAAAAGGGCGAAAGAAAGCATCCAACAATGCGTGCCATTGCAGGCAGCCTCTCTGAGCAAGATATGGCTGATCTTGGCGAATACTATGCTGCGCAAACAGCCAGCTCACCTAACAACCCATTGAAGTGATAGAGGCACGTTTATGAAATTCGCACTAATTACAGTATTTTTGCTTTCAAGCATTGGCATTGCAAATGCTGCTAGCGTAGATAAAGGTAAGGCACTTGTCGAGAAAGCCAATTGCGCTTCTTGTCATGGTGCTGGACTCAATACACCAATCTTGCCGGTTTATCCAAAGCTTGCAGGTCAATATTCGGACTACCTTTACTACGCTTTAAAAGCGTACAAAGTAGGTAATGGCAACCCACAATATGGTCGTAATAACGCCATCATGGGATCACAGGTTCAAGCGTTCTCTGATGCTGACATGCAGGACATTGCGGCTTATATCGCTTCTTTACCTGGAAACTTCGTTGTTAAGAAGTAAAGTCTAGCAGTAGCAGACAAAGTAAAGGCTTAGAATATTCTTCTAAGCCTTTGTTCTTTATAGGGTTTACTTTTATCTGAGGGCTTCTAATCCACGGGTAAAGTGTTTCCTCATGGCCGCTTCTGCCGCCAATTCATCCCTTTTGAGAATAGCCCTGAGGATGTCGCGATGCTCTACGAGTGAGGCCTGAAGTCTCCCGGTGCTAGTTAATGAATCTTTGCGATGGAGTTTGAGTACTTTACGTAAATCTGCAATCACGCCATTCATCCAGCGATTTCCAGCAATTTCTTGAATAAGCTCATGAAATTTGCCATTAATCTCGAAGAATTGCTCAATATCTCGGTCTGCAGCTGCTTTTTCTAGGCGGTGGTGCAGGTGATCTAGGAGGTTTAATTCATCCTCAGTGGCCTTAAGGGCAGATTCTTTGGCTGCCTGACACTCTAAAAGCGATAAGACCGTGAAGATTTGCTCTAAATCACCGCGATTGACTTCTGTAACGTAGGCGCCTCTTCGCATCTTGATGGTAATCAGTCCCTCAGAAGCCAAAACCTTGATGGCTTCTCGCATTGGGGTTCTGCTTATTCCAAATTGCACAGCGAGAGACTGCTCATCTAACCAGCTTCCTGGTGCTAATTGCTTGCTAAATATCTGCTCCCGTAGTCTGTCAGCTACGTCTTCATAGAGCGGTCTATTAATGAGTTTTGTATTCATAATTATGAATACATGATAGCTGGACAAATTCTAAATAGTCAAGCAGAATTGGAGAAATTAGGTGCAATGCAACAAATTTACCAGGAGTGTTTTGTGAGTTCAGAAATCAACAGTTCATCAAAAAATTCATGGCCAGCAGTTCCAGAATCAAATTTGGATGCCTGGAAAAAGTCAGCCCAGAAATCTGCACCGAATGGTGATGTTGAGAAACTGGGTTGGAATACGCCTGACGGTATTCAATTAAAGGCGCTGTATACGTCTGCAGATACCGAAGGCTTGAACTATACAAATACCTTGCCTGGATTTGAGCCCTTTTTGCGTGGTCCACAAGCCACAATGTATTCAGTACGTCCTTGGACGATTCGTCAATATGCTGGATTTTCAACTGCACAAGAATCGAATGCGTTTTATCGCAAGGCCTTAGCTGCTGGTGGCCAAGGCGTATCAGTTGCATTTGATTTAGCTACGCATCGTGGCTATGACTCAGATCATCCACGTGTGACTGGCGACGTAGGCAAGGCAGGCGTTGCCATTGATTCTGTAGAAGACATGAAGATTTTGTTTGATGGAATTCCCTTAGACAAGGTGTCAGTGTCAATGACGATGAATGGCGCTGTGTTGCCGGTGCTGGCAGGCTACATCGTAGCTGGTGAGGAGCAAGGGGTTAAACAGGAGCAGCTGTCTGGAACGATTCAGAACGATATTCTGAAAGAGTTCATGGTGCGCAATACCTACATATATCCGCCAGAGCCATCGATGCGCATCATTGGTGACATTATTGAATACACCGCCAAGTACATGCCCAAATTTAACTCGATTTCCATATCGGGTTATCACATGCAAGAAGCTGGCGCTAATCAAGTATTGGAATTGGCATTCACATTGGCCGACGGTAAAGAGTATGTCAAAACAGCTCTTGCAAAAGGATTAGACGTCGATGGCTTTGCTGGTCGCTTGTCATTCTTTTTTGCAATTGGCATGAACTTCTATTTAGAGGTTGCTAAATTGCGCGCTGCAAGATTGTTGTGGTGGCGCATCATGAAGTCCTTTGAGCCAAAGAATCCAAAGTCTTTAATGTTGCGTACGCATTGCCAAACCTCAGGTTGGTCATTAACAGAGCAAGACCCTTATAACAACGTAGTTAGAACGACTGTTGAGGCAATGGCAGCTGTATTTGGCGGTACACAATCACTCCATACAAACTCATTTGATGAGGCCATTGCCTTGCCTTCAGAGTTTTCAAGCCGAATTGCTCGCAATACACAATTAATCCTGCAAGAAGAAACCCATATTACTAGCGTGATCGATCCTTGGGCTGGCTCTTACATGATGGAGAACCTCACACAAGAGATGGCTGATAAGGCCTGGGAAATCATTCAAGAAGTTGATGCTATGGGTGGCATGACCAAGGCGGTTGAAAGTGGTTGGGCTAAATTGAAGATTGAAGCCTCTGCTGCTGAGAAGCAAGCCAAAATTGATTCTGGCGCCGACGTCATTGTTGGCGTTAATAAATACAAGCTTGAAAAAGAAGATCTTGTTGATGTTTTGATGATCGATAACGATCGTGTTCGAGATGGTCAAGTGGCACTCTTAAAAGAAATTAGAGCAAAGCGTGATAGTAAAAAAGTACAGGCTGCATTAGAAGCGTTAACCAAGGCTGCTGAGGACAACACGGGGAACTTGTTGGAGTTGGCTGTAAATGCAATACGTTTACGCGCTACGGTTGGTGAAGTATCTGATGCATTGGAGAAAGTTTACGGGCGCCATCGCGCCGATACTCAAAAGGTGACCGGTGTGTATGCAGCTGCCTATGACTCAGCCGAGGGCTGGGAAAAACTCAAAGTAGAAATTGCCGACTTTGCAAAAGATTTTGGTCGTCGCCCGCGCGTGATGATTGCTAAACTTGGTCAAGACGGACATGATCGTGGCGCTAAGGTAGTTGCGACTGCCTATGCTGACCTTGGTTTTGATGTCGATATTGGACCTTTGTTTCAGACTCCTGAAGAGTGCGCACGCCAAGCGATTGAGAATGATGTTCACGCCTTAGGCGTTTCAACTCTCGCAGCAGGCCATAAAACCTTAGTACCCGCGATCATTGCAGAACTAAAAAAACAAGGCTCAGATGACATCATCGTATTTGTGGGTGGCGTAATTCCAAGACAAGATTACGAGTTTCTCTACGAGGCAGGCGTGAAGGGCATTTATGGCCCAGGTACACCAATCCCAGCTTCGGCTAAGGATGTACTTGAGCAAATTCGTAAATCGGTCAAACCCGCCTAATTAGGAATCCAGAGCATGCTCGAAGCTGCTGATCAGGCTTTAGTTAATGACCTTACTGGTGCACCATCGCCCCAGCAGCGTCGTGCATTAGCTAAGATCATTACTTTGCTTGAATCGACCCGCTTAGATCACCGTAAGCGTGCCGATGAAGTACTCAATAGCCTTCTTCCTAAGACAGGCAAATCATTTCGTTTGGGTATTTCTGGTGTTCCAGGCGTAGGCAAATCTACGCTGATCGAAACGCTGGGTTTGTATCTTATCGAAAAAGGACATCGCGTTGCGGTGATGGCCATTGATCCATCCTCCAGTTTGTCGGGCGGATCTATTTTGGGTGATAAAACCCGTATGGAGCGCCTCTCTGTTTTAGAGGGTGCCTTCATCAGACCAAGCCCATCTTCTGGAACCTTGGGGGGCGTTGCAGAAAAAACCCGTGAGGCTATGTTGGTAGCTGAGGCTGCTGGTTTTGACGTCATCATTGTTGAAACAGTTGGTGTTGGGCAAAGTGAAATTGCAGTTGCGGGTATGACAGACATGTTCTTGCTATTGCAGTTGCCCAATGCAGGAGATGATCTGCAGGCCATCAAAAAAGGTGTAATGGAAATTGCGGATTTGATTGCCATTAATAAGGTGGATATAGATCCAGATGCGGCAATGCGGGCGCAATTATTTATCACGAGTTCTTTACGTCTATTGGGTTTTCAGGGGAATCCAGATCACGCTTCACATGATCAAGAGTTTTGGCATCCGACGGTGATCACACTGAGCGCTCTTGAAGGCAAAGGTGTGCCTGAACTATGGGAAAAAGTGACCCATTTTGAAAAACTACAAAGAGCAAATGGCAAATTTGCATCTCGCCGCAAACAACAGGCGGGAGCGTGGATGTGGGATCGAATTGATGCTGGGCTAAAGACTGCCTTTCGTAATAATGCGGCAGTGCAAGAGCTATTGCCGATCTTAAGTGCACAAGTAAACCAAGGAACTATGGCAGCTTCAGTAGCGGCAAGACGCTTACTGGAATCCATGGGGCATGAATTTTTCTAAGGAGTAGTAAATGAAGGAAATTATTCAACAACTGGAAGCGAAGCGCGAGCTTGCCCGATTGGGTGGTGGGCAAAAGCGTATTCAGGCTCAGCATGCCAAGGGAAAATTAACGGCCCGTGAGCGTATTGAGCTTTTGCTTGATGCTGGCACTTTCGAAGAATGGGATATGTTCGTGGAACATCGTTGTCATGATTTCGGAATGGCTGATCAAACTGTGCCAGGTGATGGCGTAGTTACTGGTTATGGAATGATTAACGGCCGTTTAGTGTTTGTGTTCTCACAAGACTTCACTGTTTTAGGTGGATCTTTATCAGAGGCACATGCAGAGAAGATTTGCAAAATCATGGATCAAGCTCTTAAGGTTGGAGCACCTGTGATTGGCTTGAATGACTCTGGCGGTGCCCGTATTCAAGAGGGTGTTGCTTCATTGGGCGGCTATGCAGAGATTTTCCAACGCAACGTTACTGCTTCCGGCGTGATCCCACAGATTTCCTTAATTATGGGTCCATCCGCTGGTGGCGCGGTGTATTCGCCAGCGCTGACTGATTTCATCTTCATGGTGAAAGATAGCTCATACATGTTCGTGACAGGTCCTGAAGTTGTGAAGACGGTAACGCATGAAGATGTCACAGCTGAAGAATTAGGCGGTGCCGTAACGCATTCAACTGTTTCTGGGGTGTGTGACTTAGCATTTGATAATGATGTTGATGCGATCATGATGTTGCGTCGTTTCTTTAACTATTTACCGCTCTCGAATCGTGAAAAACCACCGCTCATTAAAGGTGCAAATCGTAATGAAGAGTTTGACTTTTCATTAGATACATTGGTTCCATCAAACCCAAATCAACCCTACGACATGAAAGAGTTGATTGAGAAGATTGTTGATGACGGCGAGTTCTTCGAACTACAGCCTGACTATGCTAAAAACATTGTGATTGGTTTTGCCCGTATGGAGGGGCGTTCTATTGGTATCGTAGCGAATCAACCATTGGTCTTGGCTGGCTGTTTAGATATCAAAGCATCCATTAAGGCAGCCCGATTTGTGCGTTTCTGTGACGCCTTTAATATTCCGGTTGTTACTTTGGTGGATGTTCCAGGCTTTATGCCGGGGACTGCACAAGAATACGGCGGCATTATTAAGCATGGAGCAAAGCTACTCTATGCCTATGCTGATTGCACAGTGCCTAAAGTGACTTTGATTACACGTAAGGCTTACGGTGGTGCCTACGACGTGATGGCCTCTAAGCATTTGCGGGGAGATGTGAACTTTGCATGGCCATCTGCTGAGATCGCGGTAATGGGCCCCAAGGGTGCTGTTGAAATTATCTTCCGCGAAGAGAAATCCGACCCAGGAAAGATTACAGCTCGCGAAGCTGAATATAAATCAAAGTTTGCAAATCCATTCGTGGCTGGACGTCGTGGCTATATTGATGACGTCATCTTGCCTCACGAAACTCGTAAGCGCATTGCACGTTCCTTGGCGATGTTGAAAGATAAAGACTTGAAGAATCCTGCCCGTAAACACGGCAATATTCCTCTGTAAAGGCGCGGATACATAATGACTACGAAAATGTTCAAGAAAATATTGATTGCTAACCGCGGCGAGATTGCTTGCCGTGTAATGAGTACTGCCAAGAAGATGGGCATCAAGACTGTTGCCGTCTATTCGGAGGCCGACAAAGAGGCGCGGCATGTGCAATTGGCTGATGAGGCAGTGTGCATAGGGCCCGCACCTTCTCGTGAGTCCTACCTTGTGATGGATCGCATTATCCAAGCGTGTAAAGATACTGGTGCCGAAGCGGTTCATCCGGGATATGGCTTTTTATCCGAGAACGAGCAGTTTGCTAAACGTTGCGAAGAAGAGGGTATTGTCTTTATTGGCCCTAAATATCAATCTATTGCTGCAATGGGTGACAAGATTGCATCAAAAAAACTCGCGTTGGAAGCCAAGGTCAATACGATCCCAGGTCATAACGAGGCGATTGCCACAACTGATGAAGCGGTGAGGATCGCTCAAGGCATAGGCTACCCCGTGATGATCAAAGCATCTGCTGGCGGTGGTGGTAAAGGCCTGCGCGTTGCATTTAATGACAAAGAGGCAGCTGAAGGTTTTGCTGCTTGCAAAACTGAGGCGATGAATAGCTTTGGTGATGATCGTATCTTTATTGAGAAGTTTGTTGAAGGTCCACGCCATATTGAAATTCAGATATTGGGTGATGCTCACGGTAATGTCGTGTATCTCAATGAACGTGATTGCTCGATTCAGCGTCGTCACCAGAAGGTGATCGAAGAGGCACCATCTCCGTTTATTGACCCTGCCACCCGCAAAGCAATGGGTGAGCAAGCGGTTGCCTTGGCTAAAGCGGTGAACTATCAATCTGCAGGAACTGTTGAGTTTGTGGTTGGTAAAGATAAATCTTTCTACTTCCTGGAGATGAATACCCGACTACAAGTTGAGCATCCCGTAACAGAATCGATTACCGGTCTTGACCTGGTGGAGCAGATGATTCGTGTGGCTGCTGGTGAAAAGCTCGCATTCAAGCAAGCAGATGTGAAGTTAGATGGTTGGTCCATGGAATGCCGTATCAATGCGGATGACCCATTTCGCAATTTCTTACCCTCAACTGGTCGTTTAGTGAAATACAGACCGCCTGAATCAATCAATGGTGTGCGTGTAGATACTGGTGTGTATGAGGGTGGCGAGATCCCAATGTACTACGACTCGATGATTGCTAAATTGATTGTTCATGGTAAGGATCGTACGGAAGCAATTGAGAAAATGCGCTCTGCCTTGAATGATTTTGTGATTCGCGGTATTCATTCAAATATTCCATTCCAGGCTGCTTTGTTGCAGCATCCGCGCTTTGTTAGTGGTGATTTCACAACTGGGTTTATTGCAGAAGAGTATCCAGAAGGCTTTAAAAAGGATTCTGTACAGCCTTCTGACCCAAAGCGTCTAGCTGCATTGGCTGCTTTCATGCGCTATCGCTATTTAGAACATATCAAAATGATTGATGGCCAGTTAGCCGGTCATGAAATGATCATTGCGAAGAAGTTTGTAGTGGTTACCGGTAAAAAATCTGGATCGATGAATGATCCAGTGGAAGTGCCTATTCGGGTTGAGTTGAAAGACGGGATTTATTCTGTGTATATCGATGAGCCGGATGGCGTAAGTCGTTATGACATTGTTAGCGATTGGCGTCCAGGACAAATTTGCCTCAACGCAACCATTAATGGCATTCATAAAATCACAGCACAAGTAGAGCGTCGTGGAGTCCGTTATGTGCTCATTCTTGATGGTGCTCATTATGAATGTATGGTGCTTAGCCCATTAGGCGCAGAGCTGCAACGCCGTATGCCTGTCAAGCTTCCGCCTGATAACTCTAAGTTAGTGATGTCACCGATGCCTGGCCTTTTAACAAAGATTGCCGTTAAAGCAGGTGAGGCAGTAACCGCCGGACAAAAACTCGCATCCATCGAAGCTATGAAAATGGAAAATACGATCTCAGCAATGCAGGATGGTGTTGTAGCGGAGATATGCGCCAAAGAGGGCGATAGCTTGGCAGTCGATCAACTTATCATTCGTTTTGAATAGGGGAAATGATGTCGGCTAAACCATTCAAAATTTTGGGTATTCAACAGATAGCTATTGGCGGTGAAAACAAAGACCGCCTCAAGAAGTTATGGGTTGATATGTTGGGCTTTGAATATAAAAGTACCTTCGTCTCTGAGCGTGAAAACGTCGATGAAGATATTTGTGCCATTGGCAAAGGAGCTCACGAGATTGAAGTGGACTTGATGCAACCCTTTGATATTGAAAAGAAGCCTGCAGTCCATCAAACCCCTTTAAATCATATCGGTTTATGGGTAGATGACTTACCTAAGGCAGTTGAATGGCTTTCTGCCAACGGTCTACGCTTTGCGCCTGGTGGCATACGCAAAGGGGCGGCTGGATATGACATTACTTTTGTGCACCCGAAGGGGAATGATGAGTTCCCCATTAGCGGCGAAGGCGTCTTAATTGAGCTGGTTCAAGCTCCTCCTGAAGTGATTGCTCAATTGGGTTCATAATTTGGCTTTTCAAGCAAATCAAAAGAGTTCAAATTGACCCGCATACTGGCCATCGACACCTCAACAGCTTGGTGTTCGGTGGCTTTATCTTTAGGCGACCAAGCACCAATACTCCGACATGAGTTGGTATCGGCTGGCGCTAGCCAACTGCTTTTGCCATGGGTGGATAGTCTTTTGCAGCAAGCCCATCTGAAATTAAGTGATCTGAATGCGATTGCAGTAGGCATTGGTCCCGGAGCATTTACGGGCGTTAGGCTTGGTGTAGCGGCAGTACAAGGCTTGGCTATTTCTTGTGACTTGCCTATATTGCCGGTATCTAGCCTGGATGCCATAGCAGCACAACTTGTCAAAGAAAATTCGTTTAAGCAAGTAAAGCCTAAATACTTTGCCATTGCAATCGATGCTCGTATGGATGAGATTTACTGGGCTAAATTTGAGTCTTCAACAGAAATGAATGGGTTAGCAAAACGCATTGGTGATATTTATCTATCAAAGCCAGAAGAATTGGATCTCGTAGGTATTGAATTTTTAGCGGGCAGTGCCATCAACGCCTATGGGGATCGATTATTTGGCAAAACAAAAACACCTCTTCCTATTAATGCACTTGACGCAGCAGTCCATTTGACCGCTGGTGGCATCTTGGATTGTGCTCGGAATGATTGGGCAGACGGTCGGCAAATCAATGTTCGTGCGCTTGAGCCTCTATATGTGCGTGATAAAGTAGCCTTAACTACGCAAGAGCGATTAGAGGCATTTAAATAATGTCCGAAGGCTCTGCTGAACTCTCGTTTTTGCCAATGCAGATTGCAGATCTAGATGCTGTTTTAGAAATTGAATCTGTTTCACATCTACATCCTTGGACCAGAGGAAATTTTTCAGATTCTTTAGCGGCGGGACATTGGGCTTATTGCATTCGTCCGCAGATCGATCAGGCAATTAAGGGATCGTATTTAGATCCCGCAATCCTATGGGCCTACTGCATTTTATTTCCTGCTGTTGATGAATTGCATTTACTCAACATTACGGTATCACCGAAGCTGCGTAAGCTTGGCTTAGGCTCCAGAATGATGGCTGCAATTGAGGGTGTTGCCGCACAACAATATATTCCCAGAATTATTTTAGAGGTCAGGCCCTCAAATATTGCTGCAGTGACCTTGTATCAAAAGCTTGTATACGAACAAATTGGCATGCGTAAAAACTATTATCCGGCTGACCCACAATTGGGAATAAGAGAGGATGCCCTGGTGATGGCTAAATCGATTAAGCTAGAGATATGAGCAATACACATTCCGCCTTCTTAAAAGAAATGGGCATTACCGAATGGTCTTCTAGAGAAGAGGGGGTTCAGGCTAGCCCTGAAGCTTCGCCTCCAGCGGCTGAAAAAGTCTCTCTAGGGCATTGGTGGTTCTTTGGCGCGCAGCCACAGGGTGAGGCACAGGCATTGTTTCAGAGTGTCATCCGGGTCCTGGGACTTGGTCCACAAGAGTGGTCTTGGAAGAATGCTAGCGATAATTTGGGTCAACTTAAATCGCCAGATAGCGGCTTACCAGTTGTCGCATTTGCTTTTGGAGGCAGTATTGCTCAAAAAATTACTGGCGAGAAAGATGCTTTGCCGCAATTGCGCGAAACAATTCTGGCTTTAAATAATGGGGCTGATGAAGAAATTCCAGTCATCGCCTCTTATGACCTAGCTCAGCTAGTTGCTAAGCCCAAAGACAAAGCCTTACTCTGGCAGGATCTCTTGCTAGCAAAGTCAGTGCTACAAAATATTTAATGCTTGTGTTCGCCGATGAGGTGCATTGAGTCATACTCAGCTTGATTTCTAGCATGGCGCTTAATAACAAGCCACATGAGACCACTGACCGCTAAGCCAAAGCCGGTAATGACATAAGCAATCGGAACATCAAACCAGATCAGCAATGAATATATTGCGAGCATCATTAATACGGAGATGTTCTCGTTAAAGTTTTGAACTGCAATTGAGTGGCCAGCAGACATCAGAACGTGACCTCGATGCTGTAGTAGTGCATTCATTGGCACAACAAAATAACCTGCGAGCCATCCGACAATAATGAGCAAGATATAGGCAGGTAGTAAATTCAGACTCACTTGCATTTTGCCAATGGTCATAATCGTTGTATTTGGCAGCATGTCAGAGTTGTAGGCCGCCATTACACAAACAACCAAGCCCATGATGATGCCGTAAGGCAGTACATTCAAAGAGTTGCGGAGTGGTACTCGGCTGGCAGCCCAGACTGCACCACCCGCCACACCCACAGCCGATATGGCCTGAAGGATAGCGCCTTGCGATAGATTCATATGCAAAGCTACTTGCGCCCACTTAATCACAATAAATTGCAGGGTAGCGCCAGCACCCCAGAACAGTGTAGTGACTGCTAGTGATATTTGACCTAGGCGATCGTTCCATAAAGTCTTAAAGCAAACGGAAAAATCTTTGATGAGTTCAATAGGGTTTGCCTTTTGTGCAACATAACGCGCCCCAGTATCGGGAATCTTGAGATTAATCAGTGCGGCAATGATGTAAATCATCATGATGATCATGATGGCCGATTCCGCGGGGGTATCGATACCAGTTTCTAAACTTGGCATATCCCATGCCAAGAGACTTTCGGATACCGTGCTGCTAATCAAGACGCCACCCAATACGGTGCCTAAAATAATCGAGCCTACAGTAAGACCTTCGATCCAACCGTTGGCAGCGACCAATTTTTCAGGCGGCAGAAGTTCAGTCAAAATACCGTACTTGGCTGGAGAGTAGGCTGCGGCACCCAGTCCTACGATTGCATAAGCCAACAATGGGTGGCTACCAAAAAGCATGATTACGCAACCGACAAACTTAATCGTATTGGTGATAAACATCACATTTCCCTTGGGGCGGGAGTCAGCAAAGGCTCCCACGAAGGCAGCAAGCACCACATAGGACAATACGAAGAATAATTTGAGTAAAGGAGTCATCCAGGCCGGAGCATGGAGCTGGGCCAAAAGGGCGATTGCTGCAATCAGCAGAGCGTTATCAGCCAGCGACGAAAAAAATTGCGCCGCCATAATGATGTAAAAACTACGGTTCATTCGTACAATCTAGTCATTGATTCAATTAAAACACGAAAGGAGGGGTGAATATGGTTGGTTCAGCTAGTGGCTTGATTAATAGACCAATTTTGGCATCTATTCACACTGAGGCCTTTCAACACAATTTAAACAGAGTTCGGGAACTTGCTCCAGAGTCCAAGATTTGGGCTGTCATTAAGTCTAGGGCCTATGGACATACATTTGAAGCGGCCTTAAACGGTTTAGCCTCTACAGACGGTTTTGCGCTACTAAATATGCAAAATGCAGCGCGTTTGAGGGAGCAAGGTTGGCAGGGTCGAATCCTACTTTTAGAAGGGTTATTTCATGAGGATGAGTTGGCCTTAGCCGAAAAGTTGTCCTGTGACTTGGTTGTCCATTGCGAGGCACAAGTGGAATGGCTAGAAAAATATTCATCCCATAAGCCATTTAATGTTTTTCTCAAAATGAACACGGGCATGAATCGTTTGGGCTTTAAACCTGATGCGTACAGAACAGCATTTCATCGTTTGCATGCGATTGGCTGCAAGATGCATCACATGACCCATTTTGCCAATGCGGATCAAGTTGATCGCTTACCAACTGTTGGCAGCCAAGTGGAATTGTTTGATGATGCTATCAAAGGCTTGGATGCTCCAACATCATTGGCAAATTCGGCGGCGATATTGTGGCATCGCAATGCTCTTGGGGATTGGGTGAGACCGGGAATTATGCTCTACGGTGCATCACCAACAGGGCTCTACTCAGATATTAAAAACGCGCATTTGCGAGCAGTTATGCAGCTGCAAAGTGAAATCATTGATATTCAAGAATTACAAAAGGGCGATCGGGTTGGTTACGGTGGTCGCTTTGAAGCTCCAGAAGCAATGAGAATCGGCATAGTTGCTTGTGGTTATGCAGACGGATATCCGCGTCACGCAAAAGATGGCACACCGGTTTGGGTTGACGATGGAAATAAAGGTGAGGGGGTGATTTGCCCAATTGCTGGACGAGTTTCCATGGATATGCTCAGCGTTGATTTACGCAATGCCCCCAATGCCAACATTGGCAGCGTTGTAGAGCTCTGGGGTGATCGAGTTGCGGTTGATGATGTTGCGCAGATGAGTGACACAATTGGTTATGAACTCCTTTGTGCACTTGCTCCACGGGTACCGGTGATTGTCAAATAACTACGCAATTCGCAATCAGCAAGAGCGCACAATAAAAACCCCAATCAGTATGAATGGGGTTTTTATTGAGTACTAGAGCAACAATTACTTATTCCAGAACTGCCACCATTTGCGTTCTTTGATCACGCGCTGCCCAGTCTCTAGCATGGGACTATCTGGAAAATTGAGTTTGAACACCCGGGCTGTATCGTTGCTGAGCTCGACCATTCCTAATTTCTCGTACGACTTGTACAAAATATATAGAGCCTCTTCAACCGCAGGTGCGCGATCGTAATCTCGAATCACTAGTTGCGCACGATTAGCAGAGGCCAAATAGGCGCCGCGTTGGTAGTAGTAGCGAGCCACAATTACGTCTGCCTCTGCGAGGGAGTTGACGATATAGCGCATTCTATCCAGGGCATCTGGAGCATATTTACTATTTGGGAAACGTTCGACAACAACCTTAAAAGACTCAAAGGCATCTTTAGCTGCTTGTGGATCACGCTCACTCAGATCTTGACCTGTAAATTTTCCGAGCCAACCTAAATCATCATTAAAGGTAATGAGACCTTTGAGGTAGTAGCCATAATCTAAGTTAGGACTTCCTTGGTGCAGTTTGATAAATCGATCAATGGCAACAAGTGCTTGTGCTTGTTCTTGAGCTTTCCAATAACAATAGGCAGCATTAATTTGAGCTTGTTGTGAATAGGGGCCGAATGGAAAGCGCGCTTCTAACTTCTCAAAGTATTTGCCACACTTGCCAAAGTCAGCATCATTTAATTTGGCTGTTGCTTCAGAGTACAGCTTAGTCTCGGACCAAATATCGGTATCGTCTTTTTGGCCATCAGTACCTGCACAAGCGCTGAGTAATAGAGCTGCTATCACTACGAGCAATAGTAGGCTTAGAGGGTTGTTGCTGAAAAAAGTGGGCTTTTTTTGCATGGCAGAGTGCCCAGTAGGCCTTAAACTGGCGTCTGATATTACGTCGGACATAACTGAAAGGCTCTTTAAGCGTGGCATTGCCGCAAACTCCTGATTCGAATCCTGTTGATTATATCGATGAAGAGGATTTCATCTCCCTGGAAATTCCTTTAGAGATGGCTGGGGAGAGGCTCGACAAGGTATTGGCAGGGTCTTTACCCGATTATTCCCGAAATCGACTGAAGGCTTGGGTGGAGGCAGGCGCCGTTATGGTTGATGGAAAGGTCACAAAAGCCCGCTATTTGCTGCGAGGCGGGGAAAGCATTAAGGTCTTTCCACAAGAAATGCCAGAGCAATTTGCCTTTAGCCCCGAAGACATTCCCTTGGATGTTGTTTATGAGGACGATTCTGTGATTGTGATCAATAAGCAGCCAGGGCTAGTTGTGCACCCTGCCGCTGGAAATTGGTCTGGCACCTTACTCAATGGCCTTTTGTTTCGGTATCCTGAGCTAAAGTCATTGCCAAGGGCGGGAATTGTTCACCGTTTAGATAAGGATACCTCTGGGTTAATGGTGGTTGCACGTACTGCTCAAGCTCAAACGTCCCTCGTAAGACAATTACAAGAACGAACTGTTGGCCGTCGATATTTGGCTTGGGTGTGGGGTGATGCACCAAGTCAAGGCAAAGTTTTAGCTTCTGTTGGCAGAGATCAACGCGATCGTCTTCGAATGGCTGCTGGTAGCCCGCAAGGCAAACCTGCAGCTACTGTGTTTCGTCGTTTGGCAAAGGCTAGCTTTAATGAATCACCACTAGCCTTACTTGAATGTCGGCTTGAGACGGGGCGCACACATCAAATTCGCGTTCACTTGGAATCATTGGGTTTTCCGCTGTTGGGTGACCCGGTTTACCGTAAAAAAACACCAGGAGTAGCAAAGTCACTAACGTTTGAACGTCAAGCTCTGCACGCATACGCTTTAAGCCTGCAACATCCTCTATCGCAAGAGTGGATGACTTGGTTTCGTCTCCCATCCGCCGATCTGATGGACTTATTGCCCAATATCGGCATGAGTGAAGCAGTCTTGCCTAAGGAAGAGGCTCTACTTGCATCCATTCAGAATGACCATCAATCATGAGTTTCATTCGCCCTGCATGGCCCGTTCCCAAAAGGGTTCATTCATTACTCACTACTAGAGAGGGCGGTGTCAGCACGGCACCATATGAGACTCTCAATTTAGGTGATCACGTTGGAGACCAACACGCTTCGGTGATGGCCAACCGCCAAATTCTTGGCAGGCATTTACCATCAGAGCCCGTTTGGTTAAATCAAACACACAGCGTTCAAGTGAGTACACCCAAGAGTCGTGCGCAACATACTAGGAAGCCATTTGACGCTGATGCTGCAGTGACTAATATCCCTGATGAAGTACTGGTAATCATGACGGCTGATTGCTTGCCAGTGCTTTTTTCCAATGCTGACGGTTCAGTTGTGGGTGCTGCACATGCGGGCTGGCGTGGTTTATGTGATGGCATTCTGGAAAATACCGTGATTGAAATGCTAGAGCTTTCCCATCAATCCACCGCTGCTGATTTGATTGCGTGGATGGGGCCTGCAATAGGCCCAGACTCTTTTGAGGTGGGTGAGGATGTATTGCAGCGCTTTCAGGAATCTGGTCTGCATGACATGCAGAATTGCTTTTCATCCATCCCCACTAAGCCTGGAAAGTATTTGGCTAATCTTTATCAATTAGCCCGAGATCGACTTAAGGCTGTTGGTGTAACTTCCGTTTTTGGCGGAGACATGTGTACCGTTACGGATGGGGAGCGATTTTTCTCCTATCGCCGTGATGGGGTCACTGGAAGGTTTGCTTCTTTAGTCTGGATATCCCAATAGGCCAAATTTTCTGCGGGTAAACACTAGATTAGCCCTACCGCTAGGGTTATTGCGTATAACCTTATAGTCGTTATAGCTCGAGAATGATCTTAATTAATTGAAGAGACTACTATGTTTGCAGGCATGAATACCGGTGCGACCCCATCTTTGGCGCCGCACCATATGGCAATGATTCCACCAGAGCGTTTGGCAGAAATTCAAAAAGAGTATTTTGCAGAGTTAGCGCACATTGCAACTAATCCCGAAGCGATTGAGGTCAAGGATCGTCGCTTTGCAGGTAAGGCTTGGCATTCCTCTTGGAGTAAGGTCATTGCTGCTACTTATTTGTTGAACTCAAAACATCTGATGTCGCTGGCTAAAGCAGTAGATACCGACGAAAAGACAAGACAAAAGATTTTATTTACCACTGAACAAATGATCGATGCGCTGTCCCCATCGAATTTTATTGCGACCAATCCAGAAGTTTTAGAAAACATTATCAGCACCCAAGGCCAGTCGATTCAAAAAGGAATCACAAACCTGCTTGGCGATATGAAAAAAGGCAAGGTCTCACAAACTGATGAGAGTGCATTTGAAGTTGGTAAAAATATTGCCACTACAGAAGGCCATGTTGTATTTCGTAATGAATTATTTGAACTCATTCAATACACGCCACTCACAGAAACTGTCTTTGAGCGTCCTTATTTGATGGTGCCCCCATGCATCAATAAATATTACATTTTGGATTTGCAGCCCGATAACTCAGTTGTGCGACATATGGTTGCCCAAGGGCATACGGTATTTCTTGTTTCTTGGAAAAATCCAGATGCCTCTATGGCCGAGGTCAGTTGGGATGACTATGTCGGTAAAGGAGTTATTAAAGCGATTGATGTTGTTAAAGAAATCGGCAATGCCAAACAGATTAATATCCTGGGCTTTTGTGTTGGCGGGACCTTAACGACTTCAGCCTTAGCTGTCTTGGCTGCGCGCGATGAGCACCCAGCGGCGAGCCTGACCCTATTTACTACCTTATTGGATTTCACCAACACCGGCATTTTGGATGTCTTTATTGATGAAGGCATGGTGGAGTTACGCGAGAACACCATAGGTGGCAAGAATGGTAAGTGCGGCATGATGTCTGGCTTGGATTTGGGTAACACCTTTTCCTTCTTGCGTCCTAACGATTTAGTTTGGAACTACGTAGTTGAAAATTACCTTAAAGGTAATTCTCCGCCACCATTTGATTTGCTGTATTGGAATGGCGATTCAACCAACTTACCGGGCAATATGTATTGCTGGTATTTGCGGCACACTTATTTACAGAATGACTTGGTAAAGCCTGGCAAGCTGAAGATTTGTGGTGAAAAAATTGATCTAGGTAAGATCAAGTGTCCTGCTTATTTATATGCCTCTCATGAGGATCACATCGTCCCTTGGCAATCTGCTTATGAGTCAACGCATATTCTCAAAGGTAAAAATCGCTTTGTGCTGGGTGCTTCTGGTCATATTGCTGGTGTGATTAATCCACCAGCAAAAAATAAACGCTATTACTTTGAAAATAATAAGATTGCCGCTACTGCAGATGAGTGGCTGGAGGGGGCGAAACAGATTCCAGGTAGTTGGTGGCCCAACTACACCAAGTGGCTTGAGCAGTTTGCTGGTGAGAAAAAACCAGCTAGCAATACATTTGGTAATGCTCAGTACAAAAAAATGGAAGCAGCACCAGGGGTATACGTAAAAGAAAAGGCAGCTAAAGCTGCTTAAGAACAGCAATCATTAACGAAGGTTTTTTAAAGGGGAAAGTAATGTCTCAAAAAGTCGCATATGTCACTGGTGGTATGGGCGGGATTGGTACCGCTATTTGCCAACGTTTAGCAAAAGATGGATTCAAGGTTATTGCAGGTTGTGGACCAAACTCACCGCGTAAAGATCGCTGGATTGCGGAGCAAAAAGCTTTGGGTTATGACTTTATTGCCTCTGAAGGTAACGTGTCTGACTGGGATAGCACGGTTGCTGCGTTTGAAAAGGTCAAGGCAGAAGTGGGTCGCGTTGATGTATTGGTAAACAATGCAGGAATTACCCGCGACAGTGTTTTCCGCAAGATGACTCCTGATGCTTGGAAGGCTGTTATTGATACCAACCTCAATTCATTATTTAATGTCACCAAACAAGTCATTGATGGCATGGTTGAGAACAACTGGGGTCGTGTGATCAATATTTCTTCTGTAAATGGTCAAAAAGGCCAGTTTGGTCAATGTAACTATTCGACTGCAAAGGCTGGTCTGCATGGTTTCACTATGGCCTTGGCTCAAGAGGTTGCCACCAAGGGTGTTACTGTTAATACCGTTTCTCCAGGTTACATTGGTACGGATATGGTTAAAGCCATTCGTGAAGATGTTCTGGAGAAGATCGTTGCTGGTATCCCGGTTAAGCGTTTGGGAACACCTGAAGAGATTGCTTCAATCTGCTGCTGGATTGCATCTGATGATGGTGGTTATGCAACTGGCGCTGACTTCTCCTTAAACGGTGGCATTCACACTGGTTAATACTGCAGTGCAGCATTTTCTGCACAGTAAGCAATGCGCAACACGGCTAATTTACCTTTACTTCAAAGTGGAGATAAACTAAGCTGATGTTGCGTTGCAGTATTCAGTAAGGAAAAAAATGGTTACCCGTACAAAACGAGCTGGCGAAGACCGTCTCATTAAGAAGTATCCCAATCGCCGTCTTTATGACACCCAAACAAGTACTTATGTCACCTTATCGGACATCAAGGGTTTGGTAATGGCAAATGAAGTATTCAAAGTCATTGATGCAAAGACAGATGAAGATCTGACTCGTAATATTTTGCTGCAAATAATCCTCGAAGAAGAAGCTGGTGGCGCTCCGGTATTTTCTTCACAAATGCTTTCTCAAATCATCCGCTTTTATGGAAATTCCATGCAGGGCTTGATGGGAAATTATCTCGAAAAGACCATGCAGTCGTTTGTAGATATTCACAATAAATTGGGTGATCAAACCAAAGGTCTTGGTGCTGGTAGCACACCAGAAGCTTGGTCCCAAATGATGAATCTCCAAAACCCACTCATGCAAGGCCTAATGGGTAACTACATGGAGCAAAGCAAAGATTTGTTTGTAAAAATGCAAGAGCAATTGCAAGGATCTCAAAATCTCTTTGGTAATTTTCCATTTACCCCACCGCCAACTAAATCTGAAAAAGAATAGTTGTGGCTGGGAAAATCGGCTTTGTATCCTTAGGTTGCCCTAAGGCGCTTGTTGACTCTGAACTTATCCTCACGCAACTGAGCGCTGAGGGATATGAGACTGCAAAAGATTACTCAGGTGCAGACCTCGTTGTTGTGAATACCTGTGGGTTTATTGATTCCGCAGTTGAAGAGAGCCTCTCTGCAATCGGCGAGGCACTTGCAGAAAATGGCAAGGTCATAGTTACTGGCTGCTTAGGCGCCAGGAAGAATGCTGACGGTAGTGATCTCATTCAGAGTATTCACCCTAAAGTCCTTGCTGTTACTGGGCCACACGCCACTAATGAGGTAATGCAGGCAATTCATTTGCACTTACCCAAACCACATGATCCATTTATAGACCTAGTTCCACCTGCAGGTGTAAAGCTTACGCCCAAACATTACGCTTATTTAAAGATATCTGAGGGCTGTAACCACCGCTGCACTTTTTGCATCATTCCGAGTATGCGTGGCGACTTGGTTTCAAGACCAATTGGTGAGGTATTGCTAGAAGCCAAGCGCTTATTTGAATCTGGCGTAAAAGAGTTGCTGGTTGTTTCTCAAGATACAAGCGCCTATGGTGTAGATATTCAATACCGAACCGGCTTTTGGGATGGCAAACCGGTAAAGACGCGATTATTTGATTTGGTGAATGCCTTAAATCAAATTGCTCGTGAGCATCAGGCGTGGGTAAGACTGCATTATGTTTATCCCTATCCTCATGTCGATGACATCTTGCCTTTGATGGCAGAGTTTTCTGAGTATGGCTATGGTGTCTTGCCTTACCTTGATATTCCCTTGCAGCATGCTCATCCTGATGTACTGAAAAGAATGAAGCGACCTGCTAGCGGGGAAAAGAATTTAGAGCGCATTCAAGCTTGGCGTGCAGCTTGTCCTGATTTAGTGATTCGCAGCACCTTCATCGCAGGATTTCCGGGGGAGACTGAGGAAGAATTTGACTGCCTCCTGAACTTCTTGGATGAGGCACAAATCGATCGCGCAGGTTGTTTTGCATATTCTCCCGTTGATGGCGCAACTGCAAACCAGTTAGAAAACCCGGTGCCCGATTCAATCCGAGAAGAACGCCGTGCCAGCTTTATGGCCAAGGCAGAGAAAATTTCGATTCAGCGCCTTGCCAAAAAAAGTAGGGAAACGAGTTCAGGTGCTGATTGATCGGGTTGATGAATCTGGTGGAATAGGGAGAACTATTGGTGATGCCCCCGAAATTGATGGTCTGGTACGCGTTTTGCCAGCCAGTAAGCCATCAAAACGCTATCGGGTAGGTGAAATCATCCGTGTAACGGTCATTAGCTCCCAAGGGCATGACCTAATAGCCGAAACTTGACGAATGTAATAAAAATGAAGGTTGTATCAATAATTAAGCCTATTTTTGGGCTCAGCTAAGGGGATTGTTATGAGTCGTGATGTCGTTGTCTTAAGTGCTGTTCGTTCCGCTATTGGCGCCTTTAATGGCTCCCTCAGCAGCTTTGAGCCCTCCGAGCTTGGTGGTATTGTCATGAAAGAAGCGGTTGCCCGCTCTGGTGTGGATCCTGCATTGATTAATTATGTAACTGTTGGAAATACCATTCCGACAGATAGTCGTTACGCTTATGTTGCTCGTGTCGCCGCGATTCAGGCAGGGTTGCCAATGGAATCTGTGGCAATGGCATTGAACCGTTTATGTAGCTCTGGTTTGCAAGCAATCGTGACTACTGCGCAGCAAATCATGTTGGGTGATTGTGATTACGGTGTTGGTGGTGGTGTTGAAGTGATGTCACGCGGAATGTACGGATCACCAGCAATGCGCAGCGGTGCTCGCATGGGTGATACCAAAATGCTGGATTTGATGGTTGCTGTCTTGACCGACCCATTTGGTGTTGGTCACATGGGCGTTACTGCTGAGAACCTCGTTGAAAAATGGAAGCTGACTCGCGAAGAGCAAGATGCATTGGCTGTTGAGTCACATCGCCGTGCTGCTAACGCAATCAAAGAAGGTCGCTTCAAGTCTCAAATTGTTCCAATTACGATTAAGTCTCGCAAAGGCGATATCGTGTTTGATACTGATGAGCATTGCAAACCAGATACCACTATGGAAACTCTGGGCAAGATGAAGGCCGTGTTTAAGAAGGAGGGTGGTTCAGTTACTGCTGGTAATGCCTCTGGTATTAATGATGGCGCAGCATTCTTTGTCTTGGCCGATGCAGAGACTGCGAAGAAGGCTGGTCATAAGCCAATCGCACGTTTGGTGTCTTATGCAGTAGCTGGGGTTCCGAATCACATCATGGGTGAAGGCCCTATCCCGGCAACTAAGCTTGCTCTTGAGCGTGCTGGTCTGAAATTAGATCAAATGGATGTGATCGAATCTAATGAAGCATTTGCGGCACAAGCTTTAGCAGTAACCAAAGGTCTTGGCTTAGACCCAGCCAAAACGAACGTGAACGGTGGTGCAATTGCTTTGGGTCATCCAATTGGTTGCTCTGGCGCCGCTATTGCGACTAAGGCTATTCATGAACTACAGCGCGTTCAAGGCAAATATGCTTTGGTAACGATGTGTATTGGTGGTGGTCAAGGTATTGCAACTATTTTTGAGCGCCTGTAATTCAAAAATAAGGTAGAAGATTTACGAAGAATCTTTTAGGTTAACTACTTAAGAGATTAGTAGTAAAGCAGCATCCAAGCCGACTCGGTCAAAAGCCGCGTCGGCTTTTTCTTTGACAAGGGGTTTAGCTTGGTAGGCAATGCTGATGCCGGATCCATTCATCATGATCAGATCATTTGCACCATCACCCATCGTGATAGCATTGGCCTTAGTGCAACCTAATAATCTGCAAGCGTCATCTAGATATGCGGCCTTGGCTGCTCCATCAACAATATCGCCGAGCACTTTCCCGGTTAATTTACCGTCAATGATTTCAAGCGTGTTTGCTTGAGCCTGCTTAAAGCCCAATTGCATCCGAAGCTTTTCAGTGAAAAAAGTAAATCCACCAGAAACTAGAAGTGTGTAGAGACCGCGAGCATTGGCACCTGCTAAAAGCTCTTGAGCACCCGGATTCGGTCTTAAACGTTCCCGGTAAACCGATTCCAGGGCATCAGCCGATACGCCCTCAAGTAAGGCGACGCGGCGACGCAAGCTTTCCTTAAAATCTTTAATCTCGCCACGCATGGTTGCCTCTGTAATTTGGGCAACAGCTGCTTTTTTCCCGGTAAAGTCCGCAATCTCATCAATGCATTCAATATTGATGAGAGTGGAGTCCATATCCATCGCCAGCACTTTAATATCACCAGCCTTGAGATCGGCATTTAAGAAGCAGAGGTCGCTATTAAACCGTGCTGCAATAGAGCGCAGATCTTCTCTTTGCGTAGCAGCAAACTCTTGGCTAGGCTCCCAGCGTTCGCAATGGTAGGTGCCATTCGATATCTGCCCCCCAAGAGAATGCAGCTTTATTCCATACCCAATAGCTTGATCCTTAAGCTCAAAGACCAGCTTTTCGGATATAGGCTCTCTAGATAGGGCTACGAGGGTTTGCTTTGGCATAACTTAATAATAATGCCGAATGATCAATTGGCTTTTGCTGGACTTAGAACAGCAGACTCATTTAGGCGTCGTAATATTTGGCGGATTGCATCCAATCGTTGCTCAAGCTTTTCAAATTCCCTATCCTTTTGGGGCAATACTTTGAGCTTATCCTGACCATTAAGCTGAATATGCTTAGAGCTTTGAATCAGTTGAATGATTTTCAAGGGGTCAATGGGTGGATTCGGTATAAATTGAATCTGAATAGATGCCGGCGTTGCATCAATTTTCTTGATGCCAAAGCCAGTCATTTCTAGGCGCAGTCGATGGGTTTCATAGAAAGACTTAGCTTGGTCAGGAAGATCCCCAAAGCGATCTACTAGCTCTTCCCGCAATCCCATGAGTTCTGAAAAGTCATTGGTACCGGCAAAGCGTTTATACAAAGAGAGCCGCTCATGCACATCAGGACAGAATTCCTCAGGAAGTAGGGCTGGGACACCAAGGTTAACGTCAGTAGTTGCTTGGAGTGGCGATATTAAATCAGGTTCTTTTCCACTACGTAGTGCTTTTACAGCTCTATTAAGCATCTCTGTATAAAGTTGGAAACCGATTTCATGAATCTCTCCAGACTGCTTGTCGCCTAATACTTCTCCAGCCCCTCGGATCTCTAGATCATGCATCGCCAAATAAAAACCAGAACCGAGCTCTTCCATGGCTTGGATAGCGTTGAGGCGTAATTGCGCTTGTTTGCTTAAGGCTTCCGGGTCTGGAACCAGTAAGTAAGCATAGGCCTGGTGATGGGAGCGGCCAACACGCCCACGAAGTTGATGCAATTGAGCCAAACCAAATTTATCAGCGCGATGCATGATGATGGTGTTGGCGGTAGGTACGTCAATGCCTGTTTCGATAATGGTGGTGCATAACAAAATATTCGTTCTTTGCGTCACAAATTCACGCATGACCGATTCCAGCTCACGCTCATGCATTTGGCCATGAGCGACACTAATACTTGCTTCTGGAATTAATTCCTGCAGTGCATGCTTGCGGTTCTGAATAGTTTCTACTTCATTGTGCAAGAAGTAGACCTGTCCGCCGCGTTTAATTTCTCGCAGAACTGCTTCACGAATCACGCCGTCACCTTCACGACGTACAAAGGTTTTAATAGCAAGGCGCTTCTGAGGTGCTGTAGCAATAATCGAGAACTCGCGTAAACCCTCCATCGCCATACCCAGTGTTCTCGGAATAGGTGTGGCCGTGAGAGTCAGAATATCAACCTCAGCTCGCAGGGCTTTCAGAGCATCCTTTTGACGCACGCCAAAGCGATGTTCCTCATCCACGATGACTAAACCAAGGTTTGCAAATTGGGTCTCTTTAGAAAGAAGCTTGTGCGTACCAATAATGATGTCAGCCTCACCTTTGGCGATAGCTTCTAATGCCGCATTAATCTCTTTAGTCGTTTTAAAGCGGGAGAGTTCAACAATCCGCACTGGCCAATCTGCGAAACGATCCTTCCAGGTAGCAACGTGCTGCTCAGCGAGCAAGGTTGTAGGCGCCAGAATGGCTACTTGTTTACCACCCATGACAGCAACAAAGCTAGCTCTTAGCGCCACCTCTGTTTTTCCAAAACCAACATCACCACAAACGAGGCGATCCATTGGTGTACCGCTAGTCATATCACCAATTACTGCGGCAATCGCATTGGCTTGATCAGGCGTTTCTTCGAAACCAAAGCTTTCAGCAAACGCAGCGTAATCATGTGCAGAAAACTCAAAGGCATGACCTTTACGAATCGCTCTGGCGGCATAGAGTCCCAAAAGCTCAGCAGCAGTATCTCTAATTTGTTGAGCTGCCTTACGCTTGGCTTTATCCCACTGCCCAGAACCAAGTTGATGTAGCGGCGCAGAATCAGGATCAGAACCAGCATAGCGAGTGACCATTTGCAATTGCTGAACTGGGACATATAAGGTAGCCTCGCCAGCGTATTGAAGATGGAGAAACTCCTCGAAAATGGGCGCTTCTTTAGGCGGCGCTAAATTTAATAGCACCAAGCCTTGATAGCGTCCGATACCATGTTCAGCATGCACTACGGGATCGCCAATCTTCAGCTCTGATAAATCCTTAAAGAGCATGTCAGGATCAGCACTTTCGGATCCTTTACCTTTGCGTCGCTGTCTTGCAGTTGATGTAAATAACTCCGCCTCGGTAATGATGATGACGTTCTCGGCAGGCCAAGAGAAGCCATTAGAAAGTGGGGCGGTTGTGAGTCCGAATAAGGACTCGCTTCTGATAAAGTCGGCAACCGAATCAAAGCCTTCAGGCTTTAATTGAAAGAGTGGTTTGCCATCGATGCCTGCAACAGAATTGCTTTCATCTAGCAATTGACGAATGGATTCTTTCCGTCCCGCGCTATCACTACAGATCAGGATTCGGACATTCTCCGTTGCTACTAATTTACGTAAACGGCTGACTGGATCTGTATCTTTGCGATGAACAGCAATATCTGGTACTGGAATAAAATGCGCAGTCTCGGAGGTGTCTTTTTCAAGAGCTAAACGAGCATACGGCTTGACTGTCGCGAAAAATTCATCGACATCTAAAAATAATTCTTTAGGAGGGAGGATGGGTCGATCAAGATCGTGCTTGAGAAACTCATAACGCGAGAGAGTATCTTTCCAGAACCCCCGGATTGCGTTATCAATATCTCCGGTGCTAATAATCCAAACCGGATCGCCCGATCTTGGGAAGTAGTCAAACACACTGGATTGTTCTTGAAAGAACATTGGTAAATATGATTCTATTCCCGCACTAGGAATCCCTAAGTTCGCATCTTTATAGATGGAGCAACGGGTAGGATCACCCTCAAAAACTTCGCGCCAGCGACCTCGGAAGGCTGTTCGGGCTTCATCATTGAAAGGAAATTCGTGTCCTGGAAGCAGGCGCACTTCTTTAACTGGGTAGAGGCTTCTCTGAGTGTCTGGATCAAAAGAACGAATCTGTTCGATTTCATCACCAAAGAGATCTAAGCGATAGGGCAGATTTGATCCCATCGGAAATAGATCAATGAGTCCACCACGAATACTGTACTCACCAGGACGCATCACAGCGCTTACAGGATCGTAACCAGCCTGCTGTAGTTGTAGCTTTAGTGCGGCTTCATTGAGCTTGTCACCCTGTCTAAAAAAGAAGGTATGCCCCGATAAGAAATTTGGCGGACCTAATCGTTGTAGTGCAGTAGTAACCGGAACTAAAACAATATCGCAGCTGCCATTGAGTAGTTCATAAAGGGTTGCTAAACGCTCAGATACTAAGTCCTGATGCGGAGAAAAATGATCGTAAGGAAGAATTTCCCAATCGGGTAAAAGACGTGTTTTGAGTTGTGGTGCAAAAGCAGGGATTTCCTCTAAAAGTCTTTGGGCTTCCTGCGCCTGAGCACAGAACAGAACCATGACTGAAAAATCCTTACGATAGCGCAGGGCAGTCTGGGCAATCAGGGCTGCATCAGCTGAGCCCACTAGCCCCGAAAAGGTAAAGCGCTGCCCAGCCCGCGGAGCGGGTATAGGGGGTGCTAGATTTAATGCATCAGACATCTAGGCTCATTATAGAATCAGGTATGAGCTTAGGAAATCAATCCACTAAGAAATGCCATGCGCTTTTGCCGACTGCGGGAAGTGGATCTCGCTTGGGTGGTGAGTTACCGAAGCAGTTTCAGCAATTAGCTGGTCGCCCCATGCTGGCTTATGCTATCGATGCCTTTATGCAATCTCCCCAGATTGATTCCATCTGGATTGGCGTTTCACCTAGCTTTATTGATAATCCTATTCTGAAAAACCTGGCAAAAGGTAGTAAGCCAATTCATTTCTTGCCTACTGGTGGACCAACTCGCCAAGAGACTGTTCGCAATACCTTGGCCGCACTACTCAAGTCTGGAATATCGGCAGAAGATTGGGTCTTGGTTCACGATGCAGCAAGACCGGGTATTACGCCAGCACTCATAGAAAAATTGATTACTTCGGTACAAGGTTCGAATATAGGTGGTTTATTGGCAGTCCGTTTGGCTGACACTTTGAAACAAGCAGATCTTGATTCTGTGATTGCCGGCAACATACCTCATGTAGAGAAAACTATTCCACGTGAGCACTTATGGCAGGCGCAGACCCCGCAAATGTTTGGCCTTAAGAGTTTGCATGCCGCCTTAGAGGATGCCATTCGCCTGGAGGCTGACGTCACGGATGAAGCAAGCGCTATGGAGTTGGTTGGCGTGAAACCATTATTGATTGAGGGTGCTACACGAAACTTTAAGGTAACCCATCCTGCAGATTGGGAATTGATGCAACTGCTATTGAATCCAACAAGAGATACATAAAGAATCTATATGACACAAAGTAATGTTCATGTTCCGCAGTTCCGTATTGGTCAGGGTTATGACGTCCATGCTCTGGTAGCAGAGCGCAAACTGATTCTTGGCGGCGTACATGTGCCATATGAAAAAGGTTTGTTAGGGCACTCTGATGCTGATGCATTACTGCATGCATTGACCGATGCTTTGCTGGGAGCGGCAGGGCTAAATGATATTGGGCAGTTATTCCCGGATACCGATCCAGAGTTCAAGGATATGGATAGCCGGATCTTGCTTCGCGCAGCCCTCCAAAAAGTTCAGGCTGCCGGCTTTCAGGTCGGAAATGTGGATGCAACCATCATTTGTCAAAAGCCTAAATTAGCGGAATTTTTGCCCGAAATGGTCAGAAATATCGCTGCCGACCTCTTGGTTACCCCTAGCCATGTAAACCTCAAGGCTAAAACCAATGAAGCCTTAGGTCACCTGGGAAGGGGTGAGGGCATTGCAGTGCATGCTGTAGCATTGCTTTACAAGGCCTAAAGCTCCTCTAAAACCCCAAGCATTGTAGAATTACGGTCTTTAGAGTGAAGTTTAAGCTTGGCAGAGTTTGCGGATATTCGCGAGGATGGCGAAATTGGTAGACGCACCAGGTTTAGGTCCTGACGCCAGAAATGGTGTGGGGGTTCGAGTCCCCCTCCTCGCACCACAAGATTACTACTTGGCTTGGACTTCACATATCCTGATTTCAATTAAGAGACGAGAATGGCTGTGCAGATAGAAAATTTAGGTTCGTTAGACCGCAAGATGACTTTGGAATTCGCTCGTGCTGATTTAGCTAAAGCACGTGAAGCCCGTTTGGCTAAAGTTGGTAAGACCATGAAAATGGCAGGCTTTCGTCCAGGCAAGGTGCCCAAGAATCTCGTTGAGAAGCAACACGGCATGCAAGTCGATTTTGAATTGCAATTTGATAAAGCCGTTGAACTTTTTTATGAGCAAGCAAAAAAAGAAAGTATCGCTTTAGCTGGTCAACCACGTCTTGAGCCAAAGAGTGAATTGGATGCTGACAAAGTCGTCTTTGATGCATTCTTTGAGGTATTGCCTGAAGTCAAGATCGGTGATTTTTCAAATGCTGAAGTCACTAAGTATGTGTCAGAGATTGGCGATGCTGAAATTGATCGCGCTATTGACGTGCTCCGCAAACAGCAGGTTCACTACCATCCACGCGGCGAAGCTGGTGCCCATGGTGATGGTGGTACCAATACAGCAGCCCAAACTGGCGACCAGGTTGTGATTGATTTTGTTGGCAAGATTGATGGAGTAGAGTTTGCGGGCGGTAAAGCCGATAACTTTGAATATGTTTTGGGCGAAGGCCGCATGTTGCCTGAATTCGAAGCTGCAACCTTAGGTCTTAAGCCGGGTGAAAGTAAATCTTTCCCTTTAAGTTTCCCAGCTGATTATCACGGTAAAGATGTTGCAGGTAAAACTGCTGAGTTCACCATTACCGTCAAATCAGTGAACTGGGCCCACTTACCAGCAGTAGATGATGCGTTCGCATTGTCTATGGGTGTTACAGAAGGCGGTGTTGAAAAAATGCGCGCCGATGTAAAAGAAAATTTAGATCGCGAAGTAAAGCGCCGCATCACTTCTTTGTTGAAAAATGAAGTGATGGAAAAGCTGAATACTTTGTGCGAACTTGATGTGCCTAAGTCCTTAGTGTCTTCAGAGCAAGAGCGACTTGTTGAAGGTGCTCGTCAAGACTTAATGCAACGTGGTGTACCTAATGCTAAAGATGCACCTATTCCTGGAGAAATATTTGCTGAACAAGCACTCAAGCGTGTTCGTCTTGGCTTGATTCTGAGCGAATTGGTTAAAAAGCATAACTTGGCTGCTACTGCAGATCAAATCAAAGCTGAAATCGATGAACAAGCTGCAACCTATGAAGATCCAAAAGAGGTTGTTCGTTGGTTCTATAGCAATCCAAGCCGCTTAAAAGATATCGAGAACCTGGTGCTTGAAGATAATGTGATTAAACATTTCACATCACTTGCCAAGGTTAGCGATAAAGCGATAAGCTTTGAAGAGCTAAGCAAGCTACACTAAGTTAAAGAAGCTATCAATTTACTTAAAGAGGGCCGCCGTAAATGAACCAAAACCATTCTCAGTCTGAAAACCTAGAGCCTCAAGCTCTAGGTTTGGTTCCAATGGTGATAGAGACCTCCGGTAGAGGTGAGCGTGCTTATGATATTTATTCCCGTCTATTAAGAGAGCGCGTTGTTTTCTTGGTAGGCGAGGTAAACGACCAAACTGCCAACCTCGTGATTGCGCAGCTATTGTTTCTGGAGAGCGAGAATCCAGATAAAGAGATTTCCCTCTATATCAATTCTCCTGGCGGTTCAGTGTCTGCAGGTCTTGCTATTTACGACACTATGCAATTTATCAAGCCTCATGTAAGCACTTTGTGCATGGGAATGGCGGCAAGCATGGGAGCATTCTTATTGTGCGCTGGTGAAAAAGGTAAGCGCTATGCCTTACCAAATTCTCGCGTCATGATTCATCAGCCATTAGGTGGAGCACGTGGCCAAGCATCCGATATTGAGATTCAGGCTCGTGAAATTCTGTATTTGCGCGAACGTTTAAATAAGATTTTGTCTGACCGCACCGGTCAGTCTATTGAGACCATCGCTAAAGATACCGATCGTGACAACTTTATGTCAGCAGAGCAGGCTCGTGACTATGGCTTGATCGATAAAGTCATTGAGAAGCGCCCTTAATACTTCATTGAGCCTATTTTGAGCGATACAACTACTAGCACAACAGATAAAGTTTTATATTGTTCCTTCTGTGGCAAAAGCCAACATGAGGTCAAGAAATTAATTGCTGGCCCATCCGTCTTTATTTGTGATGAGTGTATTGATCTTTGTACAGACATTATTCAAGAAGAAATTGCCAAGCTTCCAAAGGAAGAGGGTGATGATTCTTTGCCAACGCCTCATCAGATCAGAGAAAATCTTGATCAATACGTGATCGGCCAAGATCATGCCAAAAAGACTTTGGCAGTAGCTGTTTATAACCATTACAAACGCCTGCAGTATCTCCCTAAACCTAAAAAAGAGAAGTTTGATAAGGACGGCAAGCCTGTTGAGGCAGTAGATAAAAAAGAATCTAAATCACCTGCCAAGGCGATAGTGGATGGTGTTGAGTTGGCCAAGAGCAATATTTTGCTGATTGGCCCAACAGGTTCAGGTAAAACGCTCTTGGCTCAAACATTAGCGCGTATGCTTGATGTTCCATTTGTGATGGCTGATGCAACGACCTTGACTGAAGCAGGTTATGTCGGTGAAGACGTAGAGAACATCATTCAAAAGTTATTGCAAGCCTGCGACTACAACGTTGAAAAAGCGCAACGCGGCATTGTTTATATTGATGAGATTGATAAGATCTCACGCAAGTCGGATAACCCCTCCATTACTCGGGATGTTTCAGGCGAAGGCGTTCAGCAGGCTTTATTAAAGCTAGTTGAGGGCACCATGGCTTCTGTGCCACCACAAGGTGGCCGCAAGCATCCCAATCAAGACTTCTTGCAAGTTGATACAACCAATATCTTGTTTATTTGCGGCGGTGCTTTTGATGGTCTTGAAAAAGTGATTCAACAGCGAACAGCTAAGACTGGTATTGGATTTAATGCGACGGTCCCAGGCAAAGATGATCGAGGTGTAAGTGATCTGTTAGTTGAGGTTGAACCTGAGGACTTAATCAAATTTGGTCTCATCCCAGAGTTGATTGGCCGTCTACCTGTTGTAGCTACATTGGCTCAGTTAGATGAAGAAGCATTGATTCAAATTCTGACGGAGCCTAAGAATGCCCTCGTGAAGCAATATCAAGCACTGCTCACCATGGAAGGCTCAGAGCTTGAAGTACGTCTTGAGGCGCTATCGGCAATCGCTAAAAAAGCGATCGCTCGTAAAACAGGTGCCCGTGGCCTTAGATCGATATTAGAGGGCTCCCTAATGGACGTGATGTATGACCTACCTTCGCTGAAGAATGTACAAAAGGTAGTTATCGACGAATCGAGCATTGCAGAGGGTGGAAAGCCCTTATTGGTCTACAAACAAGATCCTGAACAAGCGGATTTAAGCAAAAAAGCTTAATTTCTTAGGGTTTTCGCTATTTTTGGGGCATTTTTGCCCCTTTTTTACACTTTTTCCTCTTGAATTTTCAAAAGAGCTACCCATATAGGTAGTATGCTACTGATGAATATTGTCTCTATTTAGTGGTTCACTACTTTTAGAGACTTTTGAGGTTTGATTACTTTGGAGGATTTGCCCTATGCCTGGCCACTTATTACTACCCTCTGAACCGATTCAACTACCTTTACTCCCTTTGCGGGATGTAGTTGTCTTCCCTCATATGGTGATCCCCTTGTTTGTGGGTCGCCCTAAATCCATTAAAGCCTTAGAGGCTGCCATGGAGACCGGTAAAAACGTACTCTTAGTTGCGCAAAAAACTGCTGCTAAAGATGAGCCCGTGATTGAAGATCTGTATGAGGTTGGTTGCATTGCTAACATCTTGCAAATGCTCAAACTTCCTGATGGTACCGTCAAGGTTCTGGTAGAAGGCGTGCAACGTGCCGAAGTAAGTCAAATTGAAGACAGCTTGGGCTACTTCAATTGTGAGGCTACGCCAACTGCAATTGATGCGATCGATGTGCATGAGACCGAGGCTTTGCGTCGCGCCATCATGGCTCAGTTTGATCAGTACGTAAAGCTGAATAAAAAAGTTCCGCAAGAAATATTGTCTTCGCTTGGTGGCATTGATGATCCGAGCCGCTTGGCCGATACCATCTGCGCTCATTTACCAGTCAAGCTCGAACAGAAGCAGCGTTTGCTGGAGATGACAGATGTAGTACAGCGTTTAGAGAGCCTCTTGGCTGATCTCGAAAGTGAGATTGATATTTTGCAAGTAGAAAAACGTATCCGTGGACGTGTTAAACGTCAAATGGAAAAGAGTCAACGCGAGTACTATCTCAATGAGCAAGTAAAAGCGATTCAAAAAGAATTGGGTGAAGGTGAAGAGGGTGCTGATCTTGAAGAACTCGAGAAACGCATCAAAGCGGCTCGCATGCCAAAAGAAGCTTTGAAAAAAGCGGAGTCTGAACTCAAAAAACTGAAGTTAATGTCGCCAATGTCTGCTGAGGCTACGGTGATTCGTAACTTCATCGATACCTTGGTGAATCTTCCTTGGAAGAAAAAAACCAAGATCAATAATGACCTCACCAATGCTGAAAAAGTGTTGGACGAAGACCACTATGGCCTTGATAAGGTTAAAGAACGTATTTTGGAGTACCTCGCAGTTCAACAGCGTGTTGACCGTGTTAAGGCGCCCATTCTTTGTCTAGTAGGCCCTCCTGGGGTTGGTAAGACTTCTCTGGGTCAATCGATTGCTCGCGCTACCAATCGGAAGTTTGTCCGCATGGCCTTAGGTGGCGTGCGTGATGAATCTGAGATTCGGGGCCATCGCCGCACCTATATTGGCTCTATGCCCGGTAAGATTTTGACAAGCCTCACCAAGGTTGGAGTACGCAATCCTTTATTCCTCTTAGATGAAGTAGATAAGATGGGCATGGATTTCCGTGGAGATCCTGCGAGTGCCTTGCTCGAGGTTTTAGATCCAGAACAAAACCATACCTTCCAAGATCATTATGTTGAAGTTGATTTTGATCTTTCGGATGTGATGTTCGTCGCAACCTCGAACTCTCTGAATATTCCAGGCCCTTTATTGGATCGCCTGGAAATCATTCGCCTGGCTGGTTATACAGAAGATGAAAAAACCAGTATTGCAGTGAACTATCTCATTCCAAAGCAAATCAAAAATAATGGTTTGAAGAAAGATGAGCTAAAGATCGAAGAAAGCGCAGTGCGTAACATGATTCGTTACTACACCCGTGAAGCAGGTGTACGCTCTCTGGAAAGAGAAATCAGCAAGATCTGCCGTAAGGTGGTGAAGTTGTTGTTACTCAAGAAGGAAGCTGCCCCTGTGGTGGTGAACGCCGATAATCTTGATAAATTCTTATCTGTACGGATGTTTGATTTTGGTCTTGCAGGTAAAGAAAACCAGGTTGGTCAGGTAACCGGTTTGGCCTGGACTGAGGTTGGTGGCGATCTCTTAACAATTGAAGCTGCAGTCATGCCTGGCAAGGGCGTCATTACACGTACAGGATCGATTGGCGACGTGATGAAAGAGTCTGTTGAGGCTGCTCGCACTGTAGTTCGTTCCAGATCAAAACGTCTTGGGATTACTGATGAGGCGTTTGAGAAGAAAGATATTCATATTCACTTTCCAGATGGTGCCACTCCAAAAGATGGTCCATCGGCTGGTATTGCTATTACTACCGCCTTGGTTTCTGTGTTCACAGGCATTCCAATTCGCTCAGACGTGGCAATGACTGGTGAAATTACGTTGCGCGGGGAAGTGCTGCCGATTGGCGGCTTGAAAGAAAAGCTTTTGGCAGCTCATCGCGGTGGTATTAAGCTGGCTTTGATACCAGAAGAGAACGTGAAGGACTTAATCGATATTCCAGATAACGTCAAAAATGCAATTGAAATTGTTCCTGTGCGCTGGATTGATAAGGTCTTGGAGCTTGCATTAGAGCGCATGCCCGAAGCTTTACCTGAGCCAACGCCTGAAGAATTGGCTAAAAAGGCATCCGAGGCAAGTAAGGCCAGTGAAAAGGTCTCCTCAGGAGAGATTCTTAAGCATTAAATGAGAATTAAACGAGTTAGAGTTTCCATCCTTTTTGCCCAGCTACCTAGGGCTGATTGGATGGAAAACACCCGTATTTTGGGTACTTAGGTTACAATTCCACCTGTAATATTTTGGGGCGCTTAGCTCAGTTGGTAGAGCGTCTGCCTTACACGCAGAATGTCGGGAGTTCGAGCCTCTCAGCGCCCACCAAAGTTTACTTCTGATAGCCTGTTCTGGGCAGCACAAACATCCAACTTGATCAGCCTAGTAAACTAGCGTCATTCTTATTCTTTACTGGCGAACTTCTCCATGTTTGATACCGTACGTAAGCACCAAAAATTAATGCAGTTTGCACTGATGCTGGTGATTGTTCCATCCTTTGCTTTTTTTGGAATCGCTAGTTATTCAGACTTTATGGATAAAGAAACCGACCTTATGAAGGTAGCTGGCAGACCCATTACTGCGCAAGAGGTTGATAACGCAGCAAAGCGTCAAGCAGAGCGGGTAGGCGGTAACTTGCAGATTGCACAAAGTCTTCAATTTAGACAGGCGATTTTGAATGAATTGTTACAGCAGCGTATTCTCGGATTTGCAGTGAGTGACTTACGCCTGCAAGTAGGCAAAGAGGCTTTGATTAAGAGTTTGCAAAACATCCCACAAATTCGCGCTCTCTATAAACCGGATGGTAACTTTGACGACGCACGCTTCAAGCAACTATTAGCCAACAACGGCTTGAATGAAGAGCAGTTCTATGCCGACCAGGCATTTGATTTGAAAATTAGTCAGTTAGTGAATTCGGTTGCTCGTACAGAATTGGCTAGCCCAAAGCTTTCTGAAATTATTTCCACTCTTTATGAGACAGAACGCCAGGTACAGGCCTTACCATTTGATGCCAAGAATTACTTGGCTAAAGTAAATCCGTCACAAGAAGAATTACAGGCCTTCTATAACGCCAATGCGAAGTTATTTGAAAGCCCAGAATTGATTGATATCGAATATATCGTTCTTAAGGCAGACCCTAAAGAGGATGCAAAAGTCTTTAGCGAAAAAGCTGACCAATTTGCGAACCTAACCTATGACCAGTCTGATAGCCTGAAGCCTGCTGCCGATAAGTTAAAGCTGAGCATCCAAAGTCAAAAGGGCGTCACTCGTTCTGGCCCAAGCGGTGTATCGAGAGACCATCCTCTGGCTAACCCAAAAGTGGTTCAATCACTTTTTGGTGATGAGGCTGTAAAAAATAAACGCAATATTGAGGCAGTCCAAACCTCACCTGGAGTTTTCATCTCTGCGCGAGTAGTAGTTTTTCATCCTGCACAAACATTACCGTTTAAAGATGTTGCTGTAGAAGTAAAACGTCAGGTAAGTCAACGCGCAGCAGAAAAATTGGCTGTTTCAGCTGCTGCAGAGCGTTATGCAGAACTTCAAAAAGACCCAAAGAATGCATCTGGTTTTGGGACTGCATTTTGGGTATCCCGTAATAAGCCTACAAACCTTGTTGGTAGTGCCTTGGATGATGTGATGTCAGTTAATCCAGATCAATTGCCTGCTTATGTATCAGTCAATACACCAGGTGCTGGTGTTACTTTATATCGGGTTGATCAAATTCGGCAGCCAACTGCTGTAGATGCAAAGGTGCATAAAGCTCAGTCACAGCAAATTCAAGCTCTGGCAGCCCAGTCTGAGTTTGCAGGCTTTATGACCTATTGGCGCGATAACGCAAAAGTAAAAACCATTAATCCTTTAAAGCCAGCTTCAACAGGCGCTGGCAGCTAATTGAGTAATACTTATTTCTGTTGATTGAGAATTGACTGATATGGGGCCATAGAGCCCCATACGTTTTTGAAGAGTATGGCCTGAGCTTTTTCATTTGGATGAATATTATCTGCTTGAAAAAGTGCCGGATTACTTGCTACCCCAGACATAAAAAATGGCACTAACTCAATACCTTCTTGCATAGCAAGTTTTGGATATAGCTCTTTGAATCTCTTTGTATAGTCTTGGCCGTAGTTGGGTGGGATTTGTATTCCAAAGAGCAACACTTTCGCTCCTACTTTTTTGTCTTAGCTGAATCATCTTGCGCAAGTTCTTTTCAGTCTCATCAATCGATAAGCCTCGTAATGCATCATTGGCACCCAGTTCAAGCAACACAATGCGGGGCTTTTTTTGCTCCAATAAACTGGGTAGTCGCGTCAGACCACCAGCACTAGTTTCTCCGCTAATGCTGGCATTGAAGACGGTCCATTGACTACCCTGTGTTTGCAGCTGCGACTCTAGGAGTTTTACCCAACCTGAACCTCTGGTGATGCCATATTCAGCTGAAAGACTGTCGCCCATGACCAAAATGATTGGATTTGACCTTGCGGAGGTGACAAAAGAAATTAACAGGCAAAATAAGCCTATTGCAATTACTTTTGTTGAGATGAAAGTTGATGGTTTATTTTGATTCATCTATTTGGTCGTTTTAGTGCCATGACAGCTATTGATCAGTCTGCGTCTTTATGAGTCCATTGGAAAAAGTCCTAAGCGCTAACCACCTGGGTAAGTCCGTTCACTCGAGTGATGGCAGCCTAACTATTTTGCACGACATTTGCTTTGAGATCTCTCAAGGGGAAAGTGTCGCTATCACCGGTAGTTCTGGCTCCGGTAAAAGTACTTTATTAGGTCTTTTGGCGGGCTTGGATCTTCCGAGTGAGGGCAATGTGACGCTTATGGGAAAAGACCTCAATTCACTCGATGAAGATGGCAGGGCCAAACTGAGAGGCCTGCAGGTTGGCTTTGTATTCCAGTCATTTCAATTGTTGCCGCATTTAACAGCGCTGGAAAACGTCATGCTTCCGGCTGAGCTCGCAGGCATGGATAGCCCAAAAGCAAATGCGAAGGCCTGGCTCGAACGCGTGGGTTTAGCCGAGCGCTTTGACCATTTCCCTAAAACACTCTCTGGTGGGGAGCAGCAGCGGGTAGCTTTGGCTAGAGCTTTTATTACTAAGCCAGCCATTTTATTTGCGGACGAGCCTACTGGGAGCCTTGATGAGGTCAGTGGAAATAGGGTAATTGAGCTCCTTTTTGAGCTGAATCAAGCCAATCAATCCACTCTTATTCTGGTAACCCATGATGGAGCCTTGGCCAGCAGGTGCCAACGCCAATTACACCTGCAAGGCGGACGCTTGCTGTAGGCAAAACCTTATAATCTAGGGATGTCTTTTTTCCACTTTTTGCCCGGCGCCGACGCGCTTTCCTCCTTCCGCCAGCAGCGTCTTTTATCATCCCTAGCAGCGCAAGGTATCGAGCTAGACTCTATTGAGGCGCAATATCTGCACTTCATTTGGTCTGATTTAGCACTAGGCCCCAAAGATGAGGAGCGACTCGCTAGCCTCTTGACTTACGGTCAACCATTTAATTCCAAAATCCATCAAGGTAAATCTTGGTTTTCTAAGGATTCAGGCTCTGGCCAAGGCGCTGTTGTTATTCCCCGTTTTGGAACGGTATCTCCATGGGCCAGTAAGGCAACTGATATTGCGCGTCAATGTGGACTGAATGTTTTGCGTATCGAGCGTGGCATACAGTTTGCATGGAAGGCTAAAAAATCATTAAGTCCAGCACAAGAGCAACTAGTTCTGACTGCAATCCATGATCGGATGACTGAAACTGTTATTCAATCAGTAGATGAAGCAAATGCCTTGTATCAAACCCTTGAAGATCGTCCTCTGAGCCGGATCCTAGTGCTAGAGCAGGGTAGGAGTGCGTTAGATAAAGCCAATCAGGAACTAGGTTTAGCTCTCTCTGATGATGAAGTAGATTATTTAACGGAAAATTTCATTCGCCTTAAACGGAACCCCAGCGATGTAGAGCTGATCATGTTTGCGCAAGCAAATAGTGAACATTGCCGCCACAAGATTTTCAATTCAAGCTGGACTATCGATGGCGATGATCAAGAGCGTTCATTGTTTGCAATGATCCGCAATACTCATCAGCTACAACCGAATGGAACCATCGTCGCCTATTCTGATAACTCCGCCGTGATGGCTGGTTGCGAATCAGAGACTTGGGTTCCTCAAGGCGCTGATCATCGTTATACAAAAGATACTCGTTTGGTCCATACCTTAATGAAGGTAGAAACCCATAATCATCCAACCGCAATAGCACCATTTCCAGGGGCATCTACAGGCGCTGGTGGCGAGCTTCGTGATGAGGGTGCCACCGGAGTAGGTGGCCGTCCTAAAGCAGGCTTAACGGGCTTCTCGGTCTCCAATCTCAATATCCCAGGCACCGATCTCCCTTGGGAAAGTGAACAGTATGGCAAGCCTGAGCGTATAGCTACACCGTTGCAGATCATGATTGATGGTCCTTTAGGTGGAGCAGCATTTAATAATGAGTTCGGTCGTCCAATTTTGGGTGGCTATTTCCGAGTATTTGAGCAAACCCTCGATGGCACGCGTCGCGGTTATCACAAGCCCATCATGATTGCAGGTGGCATTGGTAGCATCGATTCCATTCATACTCAAAAGAAGGCGATTCAGGCAGGCCACTTACTTATTCAACTGGGCGGTCCTGGTATGCGCATTGGTATGGGTGGCGCAACAGGTAGTTCTGTTGCCACAGGCACCAATACTGCAGATTTAGATTTTGATTCAGTGCAACGCGGTAACCCAGAAATGGAACGTCGCGCTCAAGAAGTGATCAATGCTTGTAGAGCCATGGGTACAAACAACCCAATTATCTCTATACATGATGTTGGTGCTGGCGGTCTATCAAATGCATTCCCTGAGCTAGCTGATGGCGCAGGTTTAGGGGCTAAATTCAAATTACGCAATGTACCGCTTGAAGAAAGTGGTATGAGCCCCGCTGAAATCTGGTGCAACGAATCTCAAGAGCGTTATGTGTTGGCGATTGAAGCCAAGGATTTAGAGTTATTTAAATCTCTTTGTGCACGTGAGCGCTGCCCGTTTGCCGTGGTTGGAGAAGCCACAGCTGAGCGTCAATTGCAGCTAAGTGATTCAAAACAAGATGCTGGTGCTGATGCTGCAATGCCAATTGACATGCCAATGGAAGTATTGCTTGGCAAACCTCCGCGTATGCATCGTGATGTCCAGCGAGTAGCCCAAGAGTTCAATGAACTTGATGTGACAGATGCCGATCTTGCCCAGTCAGTTGCCTGGGTATTACAACAACCTACGGTTGCAAGTAAATCATTTTTAATCACTATCGGCGATAGAACTGTTGGCGGCTTAAATGCTCGTGATCAATTTGTTGGGCCATGGCAAGTACCGGTAGCAGACTGCGCCGTTACCTTAATGGACTATAAAGGTTACCGTGGTGAAGTGATGAGCATGGGAGAAAGAACCCCAGTTGCGGTCATTGACGCTCCAGCTGCTGCTCGAATGGCTGTAGGTGAAGCAATTACCAATATATTGGCTGCCGACATTCGCTCTTTGGAAGATGTGAAGTTGTCCGCAAACTGGATGGCAGCTTGTGGTGCTCCAGGTGAAGATGCAAAACTGTATGACTCAGTCAAAGCAGTGGGTATGGAGCTATGTCCTGCTCTCGGTATTTCAATCCCCGTTGGTAAAGATTCCCTGTCGATGGCAACAGCCTGGCAAGATGGTGGTGAGGCAAAGAAAGTTGTTGCCCCTGTTTCATTGATTATTTCAGCATTTGCTTCCGTGCAGGACGTCCGTAAAACACTGACTCCTCAATTGAAGCTTAAAGAGAGCAATGGATCAGCGCTTGATACTGAGTTGATTTTGGTTGATCTTGGTCGCGGCAAAAACCGTATGGCAGGTAGTATTCTTGCCCAGGTTTTAGGTCAATCTGGTAAGGAAGCGCCAAATCTAGATCATCCAGAAGATTTAAAGAATTTAGCTGCAGCCATTATTGAGCTGCGCAAAGAAAATCAGTTGCTGGCCTATCACGATCGCTCTGATGGCGGTCTATTAGCGTGTATCGCCGAGATGGCCTTTACCTCTCATTGTGGAGTCTCTATTAACGTTGACATGATTGCTGTCGATGCTGGTCAAGAGCCTGACCACGGTGATGCTAAGAACTGGGCGCAACAAGTCTCCGGTCGTCGCCATGAACAAACCATGCGTGCTTTATTTAATGAAGAGCTTGGCGCAGTGATTCAGGTTCGTAGGGGAGATCGAGATGCTGTATTTGCGGTGCTACGTAAACTGGGTTTAAGTGCATTTAGTCATACCATCGGCAAACCAAATACTAATGGTCGCATTGAAGTGTGGCGCGATGCTAAGAATATCTTCGCAGAACCGCGCGAAGTTTTACAAAAGATGTGGACAAACACCAGCTACCAAATTGCGCGCCTGCGAGATAACCCAGCATGTGCCGATAGTGAGTTTGCTCTTTTAGATAATCTCTCCGACACTGGAATGTCACCTAAGTTGACATTTGATGCAGCTGAAGATATAGCTGCCCCATATATTCAAATGAATGCACGCCCTAAAGTGGCGATCTTGCGTGAGCAGGGTGTTAACTCTCACGTAGAAATGGCCTATGCCGTTCACTGGGCTGGCTTTGATAGTTACGACGTTCATATGTCTGATCTATTAAGTGGTAAAGCAAAGCTAGATGATTTCCGAGGATTAATTGCCTGCGGTGGCTTTAGTTATGGTGATGTGCTTGGTGCCGGTGAGGGTTGGGCAAAGACCATTCTCTTTAATCAGCAGCTACGAGATCAATTCTCAAGCTTCTTCAATCGTCAAGATAGTTTCGCCCTAGGTGTATGTAATGGCTGCCAGATGATGAGCAACCTCTCTGGAATTATTCCTGGCGCACAGGATTGGCCCAAATTTACCCGCAATCAATCTGAACAGTATGAAGCGCGTTTAGTCATGGCAGAAGTTCTTGCCTCACCTTCGATCTTTACGCAAGGTATGGAAGGTAGTCAATTGCCGATCGCCATAGCTCATGGTGAAGGTTTCGCCAATTTCAGTCAGCAAGGCAACTTAGAAAAACTGCAGAACCAAGGCTTAACCGCCTTACGCTTTGTTGACCATCAAGGCAATCCAACCGAGACTTACCCATTAAATCCCAATGGATCGCCTGGCGGTCTTACAGGCGTAACTACCCCAGATGGCCGCTTTACAGTCATGATGCCGCACCCTGAGCGTGTATTCAGGGCCGTGCAAATGAGTTGGTGTCCGCCTGAGTGGTTAGATACCCCAGACGGTGCAAGTCCATGGTTGCGCTTATTCCGCAATGCACGCCATTGGGCGAAGTAATTCTTAAGCAAATATGCTGATGGAGCCGGTAACTTTCTCTGAGAGTGGTGGAATACGCTACTTGCATTTTGGTACAGAGCTGATTCAAGGAGCAATGCGCATCCGCGATCCTAATGAGATTTATCTCGAGTACAACCAGCAAATGATGGCCTGGCTACTGTTTCTTGAAACTAAGCCGGGTATGCGGGTTGCGCAGTTGGGTTTAGGTACCGGGGCTCTGACTAAGTTCACACATCTTCATTGTCCAGCAGTGAAATCAACTGTGGTTGAACTCAATCCCGCTGTGATTGTCTCTGCAAGAAGTATGTTTTCCATGCCAGATGATGATCGTCGGCTGGAAACTATTCAAACCGATGCAAAAGCATTTGTGAAGAGCTCAAAATATAAGAATAGTTTTGATGCTGTCCAGGTAGATTTATATGATGCTATTTGTGACGGCCCATCTGCCAGCTCTTTGGAGTTTTATAAAGGTTGCTACAACATCTTAAAGGCACCAGGAGTTCTGACCGTGAACCTCTTCTCACGTCACAAGAGCTTTGATATCAATCTCAAAAATATCTGCGAAGCTTTTGATAATCGCGTACTCTTATTTCCAGAATCACATGATTGCAATGTAGTTGCAATTGCCTTCAAGGGCCCAAAATTGGAGGCTGAGTGGCGCGATGTTTCTGCCCGTGCCAAGTTAATCAAAGCAAAAACAGATTTGCCAACTCATCAGTGGGTTTCGGGTATTAGTCGCGAAAATGTCCGCCAAGAGTCTAAGCTTTCTATTTAACCGTATACGGATCAGAAAAAAGGCGATCAAATGATCGCCTTTTTATTTGCAGCCTATAAATTTCTCATTTAAACGGTCACAGTATCTGCAACATCACTAAATGACTTCAGTTTGTCAAAGCTCATGTATCTGTAAACATCACTAGCCTTAGCATCTAGTGCCTTCACTTGCTCTAAGTACTCAGCAGGAGTAGGCAGGCGTCCCAGGAGGGCAGCAACAGAGGCTAATTCAGCAGAAGCTAAATACACTCGAGTATCGATACCTAAGCGGTTAGGGAAGTTACGTGTAGAGGTTGATACGGCTGTAGAGCCTTTGCGGATTTGCGCTTGATTACCCATGCAGAGCGAGCAGCCCGGGCTTTCCATGCGTGCACCAGCTGCACCCAACATGCCGTAGTAGCCTTCCTCCATCAACACCATCGCATCCATCTTGGTTGGAGGAGCTACCCATAAACGGGTTGGCATATCTTTCTTGCCTTGCAAGACTTGACCAGCTGCGCGGAAGTGCCCAATGTTGGTCATACAGGAGCCAATAAAGACTTCATCAATCTTGTCACCAGCAACCTCAGACAATACTTTTACATCATCTGGATCATTAGGGCATGCAAGAATTGGCTCTTTGATTTCATCGATATTAATTTCGATGATCTCTGCATAGTCAGCATTAGCATCAGGTTGCAGTAATTGTGGATTTGCAATCCAAGCTTCCATGGCTTTAATACGACGGCCAAGAGTGCGCTTATCTTCATAGCCATTCGCAATCATCCACTTCATCAGGGTGATATTGGATTGCATGTACTCAATAATCGGCTCTTTGTTCAAATGAACAGTGCAACCACCGGCAGAGCGTTCAGCAGAAGCATCTGATAATTCAAATGCTTGCTCAACCTTCAGGTCAGGCAGACCTTCGATTTCAAGAATGCGGCCAGAGAAAATATTTTTCTTACCTTGCTTCTCAACCGTCAACAATCCTCTTTTAATTGCATATAAAGGAATCGCATTAACCAGGTCACGCAAAGTGATGCCAGGCTGCATTTTTCCTTTGAAACGAACTAAAACAGACTCCGGCATATCCAAAGGCATAACACCAGTCGCTGCCGCGAAAGCAACTAGGCCGGAGCCAGCGGGGAAGGAAATGCCGATTGGGAAACGAGTGTGGCTATCGCCACCAGTGCCGCAGGTATCGGGAAGCAGCAAGCGATTTAACCAGCTATGAATCACACCATCACCCGGACGCAATGCAACACCACCGCGATTAGTCATAAATGGTGGTAACTCGTGTTGAGTGCGAATATCTACTGGCTTTGGATAAGCAGAGGTATGGCAGAAAGATTGCATCACTAAATCGGAAGAGAAGCCTAAGCAAGCTAAATCTTTCAATTCGTCACGCGTCATAGGACCAGTTGTATCTTGGGAGCCAACAGTAGTCATATGTGGCTCGCAGTAGGTGCCAGGACGTATACCTTGCCCTTCTGGTAAACCACATGCACGTCCAACCATCTTTTGGGCCAGGCTGAAACCTTTTTTATTATCAGGCGGGCTTACTGGGAGACGGAATTCTGTTGAAGCAGGCAAGCCTAATGCTGCACGGGCTTTTGCAGTTAAACCCCGCCCTACGATCAATGGGATACGACCGCCAGCACGCACTTCATCCAAAATTACTGGTGACTTGAGTGAAAACGCGGCAATCTCTTGACCGTTTTTAAATGCTTTACCTTCATATGGACGCAACTCAATCTCATCGCCCATATTCATTTGAGATACATCTAGTTCAATTGGTAGAGCACCAGAATCTTCCATAGTGTTAAAGAAGATTGGAGCAATATTGCCACCAAGACAAACCCCACCAAAGCGCTTGTTTGGCACGAATGGGATATCTTGACCAGTCCACCAGAGAACAGAGTTGGTAGCAGATTTACGTGATGAGCCTGTACCAACAACATCACCAACGTAGGCAATTTGATTGCCTTTTTTCTGGAGAGCAGCGATTTGCTTCATTGGGCCACGAACACCGGATTCATCTGGTTCGATACCAGTACGTGGGTTCTTCAACATGATCGTTGCATGTAACGGAATATCTGGACGACTCCACGCATCAGGGGCAGGAGACAAGTCATCTGTATTTGTCTCGCCAGTAACTTTAAATACTGTGAGCTTCATGCTTTCTGGAACTGCAGGGCGGCTAGTAAACCAGTCTGCATCGGCCCAGCTTTTCATCACAGCCTTTGCATTTGCATTACCTTTTTCAGCCAGCTCAAGCACATCATTGAAATAATCGAACATCAAGAGTGTTTTCTTGAGGGCTTCAGCAGCAACAGTGCCACATTCAGCATCACTTAATAATTCAACTAAAGGTTTAATGTTGTAGCCACCAAGCATTGTGCCCAATAATTCAGTAGCTTTTACACGCGATATCAGCGGTGATTTTTCCGTGCCTTTTGCAACTGCATCCAGAAATTCTGCCTTTACCTTAGCGGCTTCATCGACGCCAGCAGGGACACGATTCGTAATGAGTTCTACAAGCTCAGCCTCTTTACCAGATGGTGGATTTTTTAATAACTTCACCAGTTCAGCAGTCTGATCCTTAGTTAATGGGAGGGCAGGTATACCAAGGGATGCGCGTTCAGCAACATGGGCGTTGTAGGCTTCTAACATTGTGTTTCCTATGAGGTAAATGTGATCAATAGAAAGACTAAACAGGAATTTTCTCCCGAATCACATGATTATAGTTGCAATTTTAAGTCTTATATAAGAGTTTAAACCCTAAAAAATCGGCCCTAGAAATACAATCAAGGCACTAATTGAGGCTTTTTAGGCCAAATTAGAGGATTTGCTCGTCCTTTAGGGCCCAAACCAAGGCAACCACCCAGCCAATAAGAGACCATCCCAAAAAGAGGTTTAAGGCAAAAATAGCGCCTGAATTAGCCCGTTTTTTATTAAATGCAATAGCAAAGGGTAAGAAATAAAAGAGGGATAAAAGGCTGATGAGAATGGCAAACAAGAGGCGCATAGGGGTGGATTGAGGTCAAAAATAATGAGATTTGAGCAATACTCACAATATATAAGCAACTCTGAAAGTTCCTTAAATTTTATAGCTATCGTTATAATTACTTTTTCCAACAGAGCTTAAGCGATGACCAAATACGTTTTTGTCACTGGTGGTGTGGTTTCTTCTTTAGGGAAAGGAATCGCAGCTGCCTCGCTTGCCGCGATTCTTGAATCCCGCGGCCTGAAAGTCACCCTCCTAAAATTAGACCCCTATATTAACGTTGACCCAGGCACTATGAGCCCACTTCAGCACGGTGAAGTTTTCGTGACTGAGGATGGAGCCGAAACAGATTTGGATTTAGGTCACTATGAACGCTTTGTATCCGCGAAGATGCGCAAGAGCAATAACTTCACTACTGGCCAGATTTATGAATCAGTTATTAGTAAAGAGCGTCGTGGTGAGTATTTAGGTAAAACGGTTCAAGTGATTCCCCACATTACCAACGAAATTCAGGCATTTGTAGAACGGGGCGCTAAAGCAAGTCACGATGGCAAAGCAGATATTGCCATTTGTGAGATCGGTGGAACCGTTGGTGATATCGAGTCGCTACCATTTCTAGAGGCTGCAAGGCAGATGAGCTTGCGCCTGCCGCTGCATAGCTGCGCCTTTGTCCATTTGACCTTGGTGCCTTATATCCATAGTGCTGGCGAGTTAAAAACAAAGCCAACCCAACACTCTGTTCAGAAGTTGCGTGAGATTGGCATCATGCCAACAGTATTGTTATGCCGCGCTGATCGCCCAATTCCGGAAGATGAACGCGCTAAGATTTCTTTATTCTCCAATGTCCGAGAAGAAGCTGTTATTTCTGTTTGGGATGTGGATACGATCTATAAGATTCCAGAAATGCTGCATGCGCAAGGCATGGATGATTTAATTTGTCGCGAGCTAGAGATCAATGCTAAGCCAGCTGATCTTTCAGTTTGGGCTAATTTAGTTTATGAAATGGCCAATCCTCAGCATGAAGTCACCATTGGTATGGTTGGTAAGTATGTTGAGTTAACCGAGTCTTACAAGTCATTGATTGAAGCTCTGCGACATGCAGGTATCCACACGCATACTAAAGTGAATATCAACTACATTGATTCAGAAATCATTGAAAAAGATGGGATTGATTGTTTGAAAAAGTTAGATGCTATTTTGGTCCCTGGCGGCTTTGGTAAGCGCGGAACTGAAGGTAAGATTTCAGCGATCCGTTACGCTCGCGAAAACGGTATTCCTTACTTGGGAATCTGTCTTGGCATGCAGTTAGCGGTTATTGAGTTTGCGCGCCATGTAGCTAACATTTCAAAAGCAAATAGTACTGAGTTTGATCCTCAGTCTGAAAATCCAGTGGTAGCTCTGATTACGGAGTGGATGGATAGAGAAGGGCGTGTTGAAAAACGTAGCAATGATTCTGACCTTGGCGGCACAATGCGCCTCGGTTCACAGCGTTGCCCTGTGAAGGTGGGTACTTTAGCCCATCGAATTTATGGTGCAGAAGTTAATGAGCGCCATCGCCATCGCTATGAGGTAAACAATACCTACGTCCCAAAACTTGAAGAATCTGGCTTAATAATTTCTGCCAGAACACCTAATGAGTCTTTGCCGGAGATGATGGAGTTACCTGACTCAATGCATCCCTGGTTCTTTGGTGTTCAGTTCCACCCGGAATTTACCTCTACACCGCGCGATGGTCACCCCTTATTCTCTGCGTTTATCAGTGCGGCTCTGGTGCATCAGAATGCTGCATTAAAGCAAGTTGCTTAAGGGGGGATGATATGAGCACATTCAAACTATGCGGTTTCGATGTAGGTCTAGATAAGCGTTTTTTCTTAATCGCAGGAACTTGCGTGATTGAATCTGAGCAGTCTGCTATTGATGTTGCAAGTCAGTTAAAAGAAATTACCAGTGCCTTACAGATTCCGTTTATCTATAAATCTTCATTTGATAAAGCCAACCGTTCATCTGGCAATTCATTTCGTGGTTTAGGAATGGAAAAGGGCCTGGAGATACTGGCTAAGGTTAAAAAGGAAGTAGGTGTCCCAATTTTGACTGATGTGCATGACATCAGCGAAATCGAGGCCGTATCCAAAGTAGTTGATGTGATTCAGACGCCCGCCTTCTTATGTAGACAAACTGATTTCATCCGCGCATGTGCTCAAAGCGGTAAGCCTGTAAATTTCAAGAAGGGCCAGTTCCTATCGCCACACGAGATGCTAAATGTCATTGATAAGGCACGAGCAGCTGCCAAGGAAGTAAATCTTCCAGATCAATTTATGGTGTGTGAGCGCGGCGCTTCATTTGGCTATAACAACCTAGTTTCTGATATGCGTAGTCTCGCAATTCTGCGCGAAGCTCATGCGCCAGTTGTTTTTGATGCCACCCATTCAGTTCAGTTGCCTGGTGGCCAAGGCACAGCGAGTGGCGGACAAAGAGAGTTTGTACCAGTACTAGCCCGTGCAGCAGTAGCAGTTGGTATTAGCGGCCTGTTTATGGAAACCCATCCGGACCCATCTAAAGCCTTATCTGACGGCCCTAATGCAGTTCCCTTGCATCGCATGAAAGAGTTGCTGGAATCGCTGCTAGCGATTGATTCAGTAGTTAAATCTAGCGGTCCATTTTTAGAGAATAGCTTTAAATAAATTGCAGCAGATTTATTAATCCCAATTTCATATTGTTTTAAGGAGAAGGTGCATGAGCGCCATTGTTGACATCATCGGTAGAGAAGTATTGGATTCACGTGGTAACCCAACGGTAGAGTGCGATGTATTACTCGAATCCGGTGTGATGGGTCGCGCTGCTGTTCCATCTGGCGCTTCTACAGGCTCACGGGAGGCGATCGAATTGCGCGATGGCGATAAGTCTCGTTACTTAGGTAAGGGTGTCCTTAATGCAGTACAAAATATCAATGTCGAGATTGCAGAAACCGTACTTGGTTTGGATGCTTCTGAGCAAGCTTTTTTAGACCGCACCCTCATTGAGCTCGACGGCACACACAATAAGGCGCGCTTGGGTGCAAATGCGACTCTAGCGGTTTCTATGGCGGTTGCTAGAGCAGCTGCTGAGGAAGCTGGTTTACCTTTGTATCGTTATTTTGGCGGCTCAGGCGGAATGCAGTTGCCGGTACCGATGATGAATATTGTGAATGGCGGTGCTCATGCCAACAATAGTTTAGATATTCAAGAGTTTATGGTGATGCCAGTTGGTGCTGAAAACTTCCGGGATGCTTTGCGTTGTGGCGCTGAAATTTTTCACGAACTCAAGAAGATCCTTGGTGCTCAAGGAATGCCAACGACTGTAGGTGATGAGGGCGGCTTTGCTCCAAACTTTAAGAGCAATCATGAGTGCTTGCAAACCATTATGAAGGCGATTGAGGGTGCCGGTTACCAAGCTGGTGAAGATGTTCTTTTGGCGCTAGATTGCGCAGCTAGTGAATTCTACAAAGACGGCAAATACCATCTCTCTGGAGAAGGTTTGCAGCTGACCTCTAGCGAGTTCTCTGATTACCTTGGTAACTTGGCCGATCAATTCCCAATCGTATCCATTGAAGATGGCATGCATGAGGGTGATTGGGATGGCTGGGCTGATATTACGAAGAAGCTTGGCAAGAAGATCCAGCTTGTTGGAGACGATCTGTTTGTGACTAATACTCGCATCCTTAAAGAGGGAATTGAAAAAGGTATTGCCAACTCTATTTTGATCAAGATTAATCAGATCGGCACACTGACAGAAACATTTGCAGCAATTGAGATGGCAAAGCGCGCTAACTACACTGCAGTGATTTCTCATCGTTCTGGTGAAACTGAAGACAGCACCATTGCCGATATTGCCGTTGGTACGAATGCTGGCCAAATCAAGACGGGCTCTTTATCCCGCTCTGATCGTATTGCTAAATACAACCAACTCTTGCGCATTGAGGAAGACTTGGGTGATGTAGCTACATACCCAGGTAAGTCTGTCTTCTATAACTTAAAACGCGAAGCTTAAAAAAGATTTATCTCTTATGCGGATAGTCATCTACTCTATGCTGGTTCTGCTTATCGCAATCCAGTACCCACTTTGGTTGGGTAAGGGTGGATGGCTCAAAGTGTATGAGATGGAAAAACAAGTAGAGCTACAGGAAGCAAAAAATAGTCTCTTAGCCCTTCGCAATGCAAAATTAGCCGGTGATGTTAAAGACTTGAAAGATGGAACGCGCGCCATTGAAGAGCGGGCTAGAGCAGAGCACGGCTTAATTAAAGAGGGCGAGTTCTTTGTGCAAATCTTGCCAGTCGATAAATCTGCTGCATCTACAGAAATTAAGCAATAATTTTTAGTGTCCGCTAGAAGGCGGCCGAGTAGCATCACTCAGTAAATCAGTTTTAAAAACCTGCAAACAATCTACGGCATCAAAGCGATACGGTTTTGCACAAAATTCGCAAACAGTTTCAACCGCGCCTTGTTCATCCAGTATTCCTTGTACCTCTTCTTCGCCAAGCATTCTTAAGACATCAGCAACTTTTTTGCGTGAGCAACGGCAAGAGAAGCGAATCTGTCGAGGTGGAAAGCTGCGCACCCCATTCTCAGTAGACTCCTCTAAAAAAAGGCGCCTTAAGATCGTTTCAGGCTTGAGAGTGAGGAGCTCTTCGTCAGTAATAGTCTCGCCTAGAGTCTGGATACGTGTCCAACCTTCAGCAGCGGTCTGTGGATCAAGGTGAGCGTGCCCGCCGGAATCTGGCATGCGCTGCAACAGCAGTCCACCAATATGCGAATCATTTGAAGTTAACCAAATCCTGGTTTCCAACTGCTCAGAATTTTGCATATACAGTCCAATTGCCTCTGCAGCGCTTGATACAGGTTTCATCACATTGCCACGCTCTTCTTGGAGGGCGACTATGCCTTGGTATGGTGGCTGGCCTGGTTCACGCTCTGATGGATCTAAGGTGATGACGAGCTTTCCAGAGTTGCTGGCATCTAATAACTCACCTAAGCTAGCATTGGGATTGATTTCTGAGGGATCTACGGAAAGCTTGACGGTGGCTCGCATCGATAAATCAGACTTACATTCAACAACTAGCAGTTGAATTGGTCCTTTACTTTGAGCTTGAATAATCAATGTTCCATCAAACTTCAGGCTAGCGCTAAGGAGGGTGGCTGCGCCAACAAAATCCCCTAGGATACGGCGCACAACTGGCGGATCGTTGCGACGCTCTAAAACAGCCTGCCAAGCCGTACTGATTGACACAATCTCCCCGCGAACCGGGGCTCCATCACAGACAAATACTAGTAATTCGTTCATAGGGCAAAGTATCCACGTTTTTCAATTTTGCCGCCAATTAGTCCGACCTGAGATAATGTGATTTATGCATATTCGTACACGTTTCGCCCCCAGTCCCACGGGCTTTATTCACTTGGGCAATCTCCGCAGTGCTCTCTACCCCTGGGCATTTGCACGTCACAATAAAGGTGACTTCATTCTTCGTATTGAAGATACCGATGTAGAGCGCTCCACTCAAGAAGCTGTGGACGTGATTATTGAGGGTATGTCTTGGCTTGGACTTGATTTGGATGAAGGTCCAATCTACCAGATGCAGCGCATTGATCGCTATCGCGAAGTCGTCAAGCAGATGCTAGATAGCGGTCTTGCCTATTCTTGCTATATGAGTGAGGAAGAGTTGAATGCGCTTCGTGACCAGCAAATGGCCAATAAAGAAAAGCCACGTTATAACGGTTTATGGAGACCTGAGCCTGGCAAAACCTTGCCGCCGATTCCGGAAGGTGTTCAACCAGTGATCCGTTTTAAAAATCCCATTGGTGGATCGGTTATCTGGGAGGACGCAGTAAAGGGCAAGATTGAAATTAGTAATGATGAGCTAGATGATCTTGTAATTGCTCGCCCAGATGGCACACCAACGTATAACTTTTGTGTTGTAGTCGATGACTTGGATATGAAAATCACCCATGTGATCCGTGGTGATGATCACGTCAATAACACGCCTCGTCAAATTAATATCATGAAGGCCCTAGGTGGAATGCCGCCTGTATATGCGCATTTGCCGACCGTTCTAAATGATGCCGGCGAGAAGATGAGCAAACGTAATGGCGCAATGAGTGTCCGGGACTACCAAAAAGCAGGCTATTTACCTGAGGCTATTCTGAATTACTTGGCTCGCCTGGGTTGGTCTCATGGCGATGCAGAGGTGTTTACAAAAGAACAGTTTGTAGATTGGTTCGATTTGGCAAGCCTTGGTCGTTCACCAGCACAACACAATCCAGAGAAATTACTTTGGTTAAACCACCAATATATTCAGAATGCAGATCCAGCAAAATTAGCCGAGGCTACCAAACCTTTTGCACATCAATTGGGTATTGATACAGAAAATGGGCCAAGTTTTGTTGAGGTTGTTGGACTCTTAAAAGATCGCGCCAATACCTTAATTGAAATTGCAGAAGGGGCTAAGCTCTTTTACTTGCCAGCACCATCGCATAGTACTGAGCAGATTGCTGCCAACATTCCAGAATCTATTGTTCCCGCATTAAAGGATTTAATACTTGCCATTCAAAATGCAAGCGCTACAAAAGAGGCTTACGCAGCAGCATTTAAAGAGGTGCTAGCCAAGCATGGACTCAAAATGCCGGCCTTGGCAATGCCTGTTCGCTACGCATTATTCGCTACCACCCAGACCCCAGCGATTGATTCAGTATTGATGGTATTGGGCCGGGATGAGGCGCTAAAAAGGCTCTCAAAGGTAGTCCACTAGGCAATTTGCTCACTTGTACAAAAATAGGCTAAAATCTTGGATTGTTTTGAGTGTCTTGCGGTTTTATTGTGGGATTACGGGGGTATAGCTCAGCTGGGAGAGCGCTTGCATGGCATGCAAGAGGTCAGCGGTTCGATCCCGCTTATCTCCACCAGGCATTCAAAATGGTTGTAATTTGCAGTAGTCCAGGTCCCCATCGTCTAGAGGCCTAGGACATCACCCTTTCACGGTGAGTACGGGGGTTCGAATCCCCCTGGGGACGCCAGATATTTTTGGTTGTGGTTGTTTGATGTTTTGTTTGTTGTAATTTGGAGCGGTAGTTCAGTTGGTTAGAATATCTGCCTGTCACGCAGAGGGTCGCGGGTTCGAGTCCCGTCCGTTCCGCCAAATTCCAAGAAAATGCCTCCGTAATAGGAGGCATTTTTATTTCCAGCTTTTTGATTTACAGACCAGGCTTAGCTTTCGGAGCTGAAATATATAAAGGCTGCACAGCTGGCAACAGCCCTGTAATTTGTTCAATTCTGGTATCGCCAGATGGGTGAGTAGATAAAAATTCTGGTGGGTTCTTGCCTTCAGTTGCTTTGTTCATTTTTTGCCAAACGCTAATTGCCGCTTGAGGGTTATACCCAGCTCTAGCGGCAAGCTCAATACCAATAGCATCTGCCTCGGATTCATTTTGTCGTGAGTTTGGCAGTACCAGAATATATTGCGTAGCCTGATTTGCTGCATTAATGGCTGATCCGTAAGGACCAGCAGCTGCTAAAGCAATACTGGTTAGTGCGTTTTGGGTCATAGCTTGAGAGAGTCTTTCTCTGCCATGCTCTCGTAAGGCGTGGGCAATTTCATGCCCCATGATGGCAGCAATCTCATCGTCCGTTAAATTCAGTTGATCAATTAATCCAGTGTAGAAAGTAATTTTTCCACCTGGAGCGCATGTTGCATTCAGTATTGGCGCATTAATTAAGGTTAGCTGCCAATTCCATTGGCGGGTGTCATCACGAAATACTGAAGTTTGCGCAATCAAGCGATTCGATATGGTTTTCAGACGGTTGTACGTAGGGCCAGAAGTAACCAGAATATTCTTTTCTTTAGCCTTTTGATTTTGTTCGTTGTAACTGATTGCGGATAGTCTATCTACCTCGGCAGATGAGATCACCATGAACTGGGACCGATTGATGCCCACGGCACCTGATCTTGTGGTGTTAGCACAAGCCAGGAGCAGGGAGATTAATACAGCAGTAAGAACTAATCGAATGTTAAAAAACTGGTGAAACATTCACTACAAGTTATTTCTTCGGAGTCGTTATAGAGGCAGCCATCGCATCATAATAAATGACTTTGACTTGCTCTCCAACATTAACATCAGCCAGAAGAGCAGGGTTCTTAACAGTTACTGATGTCACTTTACCACTTGGTCCTTTTACAGATACCAGTTTTTTATCGCGATCTACTGCAACAATGTCTGCAATGATGGTCGTTTTATTTGCAATCGTCTCAGATGGCTTTTCATTTGCTTTCGATGTTGTAACAGTATTGGTTTCTACTTTGCTACGTACACCATCGCTCTTGGTTTTGATCAGCTCGATAGCAACAGCAAGCTCATAGGTAACGTTGACACGATCCCCTTTTTTGATTTGGTCAAAATTGGTGATTTCTGGTCCTGCTACAAATTTAGATTCGCCTTCTTTATTGCTGAATGTAATGGTCCGCGTCTTTTTGTCAGTTTTAACTACAGTGCCCTCATAAAGCTGATAGCGGTTATCCACTACAGCTGCATCAATAACCATAGGCTTTGTCGCCCCAGCATCAGCAGGCTTCGTTTGGGCATTCACTGAAAAAGAGCCGGCCAAGAGGGTTACTATTGCAAGCGAAATGGATGTTAATTTGATATTCATAGTTTTCCTTGTAAATAAGCATTTCTTAACAAGATATTAGCTCACTTTTCTCATTTTTAAGCCTTTAAAGGGCCTTATTCCAGGCTAAGACTGAAGTCTGCAGGTTTGATAAGATCACTGTTTCATTGTGTAATCCCAATAAGGGTCTGAAATGCCTCAATTTGCCGCAAACTTGACTATGCTATTCACGGAAGCGCCTTTCTTAGAACGCTTCGAGCGCGCCTCTCAATCAGGATTTAAGGCTGTTGAGTTTCTTTTTCCTTATCCCTATCCAGCTACTGAAATTCAACAGAAGTTAGAACTCTATGGTTTGAAGCTCGTTCTACATAACTTACCAGCTGGAGATTGGGATGCTGGAGAGCGCGGAATCGCTTGTCACCCAGATCGCGTAGATGAATTTCGTTCAGGTGTTGCTAAAGCGATTGAATATGCAAAGATTTTAGGCGTACCTCAGTTAAATTGTTTAGCTGGCAAAGCACCATCTGGAGTTGATAGAAAACTATTGCACGATACTTTTGTATCCAATCTGAAATACGCAGCTGCCGAGTTGAAGAAAGTGCATCTAAAACTCTTAATTGAGCCAATCAATACTTTTGATATACCTGGATTCTTTTTATCCACGACACAGCAAGCTCTCGATATTATTAGTGAGGTTGGGTCAGATAATCTTTATGTCCAATACGATATCTATCATGCGCAGCGCATGGAAGGTGAGTTAGCCAATACTATTGAAAAAAAATTTGAGCAAGATTGCTCATATTCAATTAGCCGATAATCCCGGGCGAAATGAACCGGGTACTGGCGAAATAAACTATTCGTATCTGTTTACATTTTTAGATCGAATTGCTTACTCGGGTTGGATTGGTTGCGAATATAAGCCTGCAAGCACTACTGAAGCAGGTTTGGGCTGGATACAGAAGTTAAATTCATAAGATAAATTAAAGAAAATACAAAAGGAGACGTAATGAGTGCGAAATTAAAATTAGGTTTTGTTGGACTAGGAATTATGGGTGCCCCAATGGCTGGCCATCTTGTAAAAGCTGGGCACGAGGTATTTATTAATACTAGAAGTAAGGTCCCGCAAGAGCTTGCTTCCTCATCAGCAATTCAGTGTGGCAGTCCTAGTGAGGTTGCTGAAAAGGCGGACATTATTTTGATGATGCTTCCAGATACTCCAGATGTTGAAAAGGTTCTATTTGGGGATAAAGGGATTGCAGCAGGGCTATCCAAAGGAAAAGTGGTTGTGGATATGAGCTCTATCTCTCCTATCGCTACTAAAGAATTTGCCAAGAAGATTAACGCTTTGGGCTGTGATTATTTGGATTCACCAGTTTCCGGTGGCGAAGTTGGGGCTAAAAATGCAACGCTCTCCATTATGGTGGGTGGCGAAGAGGCTGTATTTGATAAAGTGAAGCCGGTTTTTGATTTGATGGGCAAAAACATCAATCTAGTTGGCGGTAATGGCGATGGCCAAACTGCTAAGGTTGCCAATCAAATTATTGTTGCCTTAAATATTGAGGCTGTTGCAGAGGCGCTTCTGTTTGCATCTAAAGCAGGGGCTGATCCTGCCAAAGTTCGTCAGGCTTTGATGGGCGGTTTTGCGAGCTCGAAGATTCTTGAAGTGCATGGTGAGCGTATGGTGAAACGTACATTTGATCCTGGCTTTAGAATTGAGTTACATCAAAAGGATTTGAATCTTGCACTTAATAGCGCACGTGCATTAGGTGTATCACTGCCTAATACAGCTACTGCGCAGGAATTATTTAATTCTTGCTCTGCACATGGCGGCAAGGCTTGGGATCACTCTGCAATGGTGAAGGCTTTAGAAAAGCTAGCCAACTTTGAGATTGGCCAAAAGGCCTAAGGCCTGAGCATGTCATCAACCTTACTAGTCTATTTGCACGGCTTCCGATCTTCCCCAAGATCGAGTAAGGCTGTAATGACTGGTGATGCAGTCAGGGCTTTATCTACTGCGGATAATCCAATGGAATGGTATTGTCCGCAGCTGCTTGCTTCGCCCAAGCAAAGTATGGACATGGTTACAAACCATATCGATCAGTCAAAAGCAGATCGAATAGTGGTAATCGGCTCTTCGCTCGGTGGGTTTTATACAAACTACTTAGCGGAAAAGTATGGGTGTAAGGCGCTCGCCTTAAATCCTGCTGTTTATGCTGCTAGAGAGCTTGCCCCGCATGTAGGGATGATGACAGCCTATGACAGTGATGAGCCTTTTGATTTTCGACCTGAATATATCGATGAGCTAAAGGCCTTGCAGATCGAGGGGATCTCCAATCCTAGCCGTTACTTTTTAATTGCAGCAAAGGGTGATGAATTGCTCGATTGGAAAGAAATGGCTGAGTTCTATCAGGGCGCCAAGCAGCTTATCCTCGAAGGTAGCGACCACGGTATCGCAGACTATGCGGACCATCTGCCAAAGGTTTTGGAGTTTATATCCTCCTAGATGATTGATTGACACCTATTTCTTCTGTAAGATAAGTCAAACGATTGATGGCTTTGTCTAGATCGAGAAAGGAGAGTTTGTGCTGAGCATCTTGAAATTGGACGCTGGTGGAATTCCCCAAGGTTGGGTTAACGCAGAAGAAGCAACCAAGCATTACGCCGATAGCAGTGTCATATGGACGCTAGGCGACCCCATCATGAAGATGCGCGGCGGCATCTCTCGAGCCAGTGGCTTGCAGTCAGTCATCGAACTTCATTCGATCATTGCCATCAATGGTAGTGCAAAAATCAATTTATTTGATGTTGTTCCCGTCATTACAAAACATAAACTCTTTAAACGTGATCGTGGCCTCTGCGCATACTGTGGTGATGCAATTCATGAGAATCAAGCTGAGGCCGAACATATCATTCCAAATAGTCGCGGCGGTAAATACTCTTGGATGAATCTGGTGATATCTTGCAGGCCTTGCAATCAGCGTAAAGGTAATCGGACTCCTGAACAGGCTGGCATGGGCTTGCTTTACACCCCATACTTACCGAGCTTGTATGAAGACATGATTCTCAAGGGGCGCAATATTCTTGCCGATCAGATGGACTTTCTTGCGGCTAATTTGCCAAGGAACAGTCGCTTACTTGAAGGTATTCTCTGAGCTCACAGCTAGGGCAATTTAGGCGGTCATACTCTAGTGGTTTGATGCAATCAACATCGTTACGCATTATTGTCGTAGCGCTATTCATATCCATACTGGGCCACCTCATCTTATTTTTTGGTATTCCATTTCTTTCTTTTGGTTCCCCTCCAGAGATTGCAGATGACCTCATTATTAGGACTGAGTTAAAGCTCGAACCACCCAAGAAAATTCAGATGGCTAAGGCTCCAAAGAAGAAAGTGAGCATAGATAATTCCGCAAATAAAGTCGAGGATTCTAAAGGCTTAGCAACCGCAGAGCAGGGTGGTACCGGCAATCAACAGGGCGTGGCTTTCAAGCTACCCGAGTCTGGCATTATTTATTACGACGCCTACGTCGATGGGCAAAAGTACCAGACGGGAGAAATTGACTGGATTGTCGATGGAAATAATTATCGTCTTCATATCAATATCCCTTATGCATTCGTCGGCCCTTTTGTATTTGAATCACGCGGAACCATAGATGCCTACGGTATGGCCCCATCTATCTACTGGACTCAGCGTGGCACGAAACCTCCCCGCTACTCTCGCTTTGATAGAGATGCCAGCGGAGGAGGGAAGATGTATTTCTCAGAAAAACCGGAGTTCACACCTGACCTTCTTCCAGGCACGCAGGATCGATTTAGTCTCATGTTCCAATTCGCATCTTTATTGAATGGGGATAGCAAAATTGATGAGGCTGGCTATATTAGGGCTTTGCCAGTTGTCGATTACAACACCCTGGAGATGTGGCAATTTAAGAGTTATGGAGAGACGGTTTCTGAAGATATCCCATCTCTCGGTAAGTCCGTGAATCGCCGTTATGCCTTAATGCAACGTGAAAATGATCCCTATAAGCGCCAGGTCGACATATGGCTTGCCAAAGACTTAGATTGGCTCCCAGGAAGGATTCGGTCTAGGGAAGCTAATGGCAGGGTACTTGAGTTGATCTTTATACAAAAGAACCCATTACCAGCGGGCACGAAGCCATAACCCCCCCCTAAAAGCCAGTTCCTGACTTGGGGTCCTGACTGGGGCTATTTAGCAAGGCACCCATCATTGAATACAAGGCTGCACCAGACATCGATACTGCAAAGATTCCAGAAAACGAGATGATGATCGGCAAAATTCTCCATTGCTCAGAAAGGCTGTAATTACCGTATCCAACTGTTGTGTACATTTCGCCGGCAAAGTAAAAGGTCTGTGGATTGGTAGGGAAAACTTTTAATGCAACGCAAATGTAAGCCCAAACCACTATTTCACCTAAGTGGCTGGCTATCACCAAGAGAATCGCTACAAAATATGACAAAAAGCTTGCCCCGTAGATACGTTTTTTTGTCATAAACCAATCTATCTTATGAAATGCTCCGGCAATAGCAAGCACGGCTACGCCATGAACTGCGAGCATTCCGCATGATATGACTAGAACTTCCCATATTTGACCATTTCCCATGTCAACATTGATTTCATTAAATAGGGTACGAAAACTAGGGAGGTCAGCATTGCTTAAGAGGTCTATTAAGTACATGTGAGTGTATGGGTTGGATTACAGAAATATCTTATTTGACATAATAATGATTATACGCAAATAGCATTATGGGGACTTTGGAGTTGTAGACTTAACTGGCCCTTTATAGGCTTGCTTATAGAGCTTTAGCCAGCGTGATCTCAGGCCATCTCCTATCCAGGGTTTGTCGTAGATATCAGCGATATCAATAGCCGTTAGGCCATTGGCATTTTTAAGTTGTAGATCAGCGCCTTTATCCAATAAAAACTTCACCAGTTGCTCATTACCGGATTGGACCGCCATCATCAGGGGTGTTGTATTACCTACGCTTAAAGAATCAACGATGGCACCATTGGCAACTAAGAATTGGGCAACCTCTAAATGCCCCTTGGCACAGGCGTAATGCAATGGAGTCCAGCCGATATGATCTAGCTGTGCTTTATGGCCCAAAACTAAGGTTTTAACAAGCGGTAAATTGCCCTCTATGGATGCCATCATTAAGGGTGTTTCACCACTCTTATTGGATAAATCAACATCAATCCTCTTGTCGTTTAGCAATGCATCTATGACATTAGTAGATTTATCTCTAATGGCCAAAATCAGCATTGGATTGCCGTTAGCATCCACAGTATTGGGATTTATGCCTTTTTTAAGCAATAAATTGACCTCAGAAACATTATCAAATTTAGCTGCCTTAGCGAAATCAGCAATTTGATCTGCTGTTTGTGCATGAGAAAGCTGACTTACCATGCAAATAAGTGCTAAAGCAATGCCAAATTTATTCAACTTTAATCTCATGTATATCTTCTATCTATATGAAAACAATCAAAAAAATTCTTTGATGTCTGTTCCGCAAGTTCTTCAACACTGACGTTTTTAAGGGCGGCAATAAATTCACCAACTTTGGCCACCCATGCTGGCTCATTGATCTTGCCGCGATATGGAATGGGGGCCAGATAAGGCGAATCTGTCTCGATGAGCATCCGATTAAGCGGAACTTCTTTGCAGGTTGCCTGCAAGTCTTTGGCGCTTTTAAAGGTCACAATCCCTGAAAATGAGATGTAAAAACCCAATTCCATAGCTGCTTGAGCTACTGCCAGGCTCTCAGTAAAGCAATGCATCACACCGCCAATCTGCTCGGCACCCTCCTCTTTCAGGATCCGAATAGTATCCTCGGATGCGGAGCGTGTATGAATAATCAAGGGTTTTTGCGTGGCAATTGCAGCCCGAATATGCTTCCTAAAACGTTCACGTTGCCATTCCATGGATTCGTAGCTGCGATCACCCATCCGGTAGTAATCAAGACCCGTCTCGCCAATAGCAACAATCTTAGGATGCTTTAGGGCTGTCTCCACCAGAAACTCATAAGTGGGCTCAGGCGTATCTTCATAGTCAGGATGAACCCCTACGGACGCATATAAATGAGAATGCTCTTGGGCAAGTTTTAAAACATTGGGGAAGTCCGGTAAATCCACCGAAACACACAAAGCATTGCTCACGCTGGCCGATTTCATATTCGCAAGCACTTCGGGCAAGCGAGATTGAAATTCTGGGAAATCGAGATGGCAATGGGAGTCTATGAACATGACTCGCTATTTTAGACTGCCTCAGCCAAATTTAAGATTCAAATACTTGTTGGTATTGAGAAAGTAAGGCCTCTAACTGGACCCTGTTCGCTAAAGGGTGATTCTCATGACGGCGGGCCTTAATCAAAGACTTCCAAAAGTCATGGAGTTTGGGGATTTTTGCTGTGCGGGATAGACCTTGAAGTGTTGAAAGATGCTTTGGGTAATACCGAGGGTTGGCTCCCTGCGAGACTGCTTGTAAGTCTGAAGTCCAACGCTGCATCGTCGGTAGTAAATAGTTGTATTGAGCTTTATGTGTCTTTTCAGCAGCATCAAGCCAATTGATACGAACACCTTGAGACATCGACTGAAGTAAATAACGAGCAGCTTGAATAGAAAGCGTTAACTCATCTTTTTCATCTTGATTGTTTCTGGCAATTAGCGAATCTAACACTGAGAAGGGAGCCCCACCCTGTTCGTCGTAGATTGTTTCGATATCAGCAGCGCTAACCTTGAGCCCGTCAATATTAGGAATTTCTGCATGCAACCAAGCCAAGCCCTGCTCTCGATCAGGACGTGGGGCAGAAAGCAAACGACAGCGTGACCGAATGGTTGGCAAAACACGATCTAGGCGATCGGCGAGCAAAATAAAGATGGTATTTGCTGGCGGCTCTTCCAAAGATTTTAATAAGGTGTTAGCTGAGTCAGAGCGAAGCATCTCTAACGGGTAAATTAAGATAACGCGATTACCACCGCGATGTGAGCCGATTGATAAGCCTTCTATAGCGCTACGAGTCTCTTCGATAGAGATATTTTTCTTTTCCTTCTTTTCGCTCACTTCACCATCGGAGTCGTCGCGAACTGCTTTGCCTTTTTTAGGCGCCTCATCGCTTTCATAGTCTGCATGAGGCAAAAACTTCCGATGCGTTTCAGGAGCAAGCGCTATGAAGTCTGGATGATTGCCAGTATCAAACCAATGACAGGCTTCACATTGATTGCAGGGGCGTGAAGCCTCTTGAGTACTCTCACATAAAAGCGACTTCGCAAGCTCAAGGGCAAATGCAAATTTACCAATACCGGATTGACCATGCAGAAGAATGGCATTGGGAAAACTAGCGAAATCCAAGCCATCCCACAGGGGTTGTAACCATGGCGCAATAGACTTTTTTTGGTCAGTCAACATGAGCTCGCCCATCTAGATATTGAGCTCGAGCTTTTTTAAGCCATCCCAAATCACCTCTGGAGTCTGAGTGGCATCTACCATATGAAAGCGTTTTGGATCTTCCTTAGCGCGACGTAAATACTCTTGTCGAACCTTTTCAAAGAAGTTCAAATCCATTTTTTCAAATTTGTCTGGTGCTCTGACCTTGGAGCGACGCGCTTCAGCAACTTCACCAGGTAAATCAAATAAGATCGTTAAATTGGGTTGCAGTAAACCACTAGAACGCCCTTGAACCCAACGCTCAAGCTCATTTAACTTATCAATGCTGAGCCCCCGCCCTCCTCCTTGATAGGCAAAGCTCGCATCGGTAAATCGATCTGAGATCACTATTTTTCCAGCCATGAGAGCCGGCTCAATGACTTGGGCAATATGCTCACGACGGGCGGCAAACATTAGCAGCGCTTCTGTTTCTAAATTCATGGGGGCATCTAATAGTAATCCCCTGAGTTGCTCTCCCAAAGGTGTGCCGCCGGGTTCGCGCGTCATCACGACTTCACGATTTGGATAGCGTTCTTGCATGAGCTTTTGAAATGCCTCGATATGAGTGCTCTTACCGGCGCCATCGATTCCCTCAAAGCTAATGAAATATCCTGGATACATTGATGTCATATTGAATTCAATCTCATTAATGGGGTGCAGTTTTTAGTTTGCGTTGATATTGATCAACTGCCGCCTCATGTTCGCTAAGGCTCTGAGAAAAGTGACTACTGCCATCCCCCTTAGCAACAAAATACAGTGCATTACTTGATACAGGGTGAGCAGCCGCCAAAATAGATTCTTTACTCGGCATAGCGATGGGGGTTGGGGGTAATCCTTTGCGCATATAGCTATTGTAGGGACTGTCTTTGCGAAGATCTGCTTTACGTAAATTCCCATCAAATTTGGGACCAAGGCCATAGATTACCGTGGGATCGGTCTGGAGCAACATGCCTTTATTCAGCCGATTGGTAAAGACGGCAGAGACCAAGGCCCTATCGCTGGAGCGCCCTGTTTCCTTTTCAACGATGGAGGCCAGGATTAAGAGCTCGTAAGACGTTTTTAATGGCGAGCTCTGTTCTTTTTGCAGCCAGACTTGGGATAGTTGCTTTTGCATTGCCTGCGATGCTCTGCGATAAATATCCAGATCAGAATCATCGGGGTCAAAGACATAGGTATCCGGAAGAAACGCCCCCTCCAGTCCAGGGTAATTGAGATTGAGGTTTTGCAGTAATTCCTTTGCGCTGAAACCTTTGGTCTGATGTATAAGTGCTGGGTGTGAATCGATCAGAGCTCTCAATTGCCAAATAGTCATCCCTGGAATGATGGCAATGCTTTCTTTGACTCTATCGCCCCGTGCAATTTGAAACAGAATGGCCGCCAAGCTTGCCCTTGTTGGCAATAGATAGGTACCTGGCTTAAGTTTCGAGCCAACTAGCAAAGCCCTTGCACTTAACTGAAAAAGCAATGAATGTGTTGCTACACCCTGTTCCCTAAGTTGATCAGAAATACTAGCAAGGCCTGATTGAGGTTTGATTTTGACTTTATATGACTTCAAATCGGCAATATTTGGGTTAGCTGGAACCACTGGCCATACAAAGAGGCTGATATAGAAAATGCCAATCGATGCAAGAAGGCCTAAGAAGCAGGTTCTTAAAACTTGACTCTTTGATTTCCCATTGGGAAAGCGGCGCCATCCCTGAATTTTTCTGCTCATCAGGCTATGATAAAAGGGTCATGACAAATACATCCCAAAACACGCCAAATCCAGCAGCTCTTCCACAATGGGGCCTTATCTTGGTTGAGGGTGCAGATGCAGCCAGTTTTCTGCAGAATCAGCTCAGCAACTCTGTTTTAGGCTTAAGTCGCACCTTTTCTCCGCAAATCGCCCAGGGCCATGGTTCAGTCCGACTGGTTGGATACTGCAACCCAAAAGGGAGGCTACTTGCAAGCGCCTGGCTTGGACTATTTCCTAGTGATGAAACCTCGGATGATCGTTTTGCTTTATTCATCTCAAAAGATATTGCAGCAGCTACAGCCAAGCGTTTATCCATGTTTGTTTTACGTTCCAAAGTCAAAGTAACGGATGCCTCATCGGAGTGGAATATTTCTGGGATAACTGACAGCAATGCAAATCTTGCAGATTTCAACATCGGTGATGGTCAGATTGCCCTACGTTTACCAGATGTTTTAGTGGATGAAAAATCTTCTGCGCGAGTGTTGTTGGCACAAAGAGTGAATGCAAATCAATCTTTGAGTAACGATTCAACTCAATGGGATCATCTTGAGGTAATGAGTGCTATTCCTAGAATCGTTCTAGCAACGCAAGAACAATTTGTTCCGCAAATGATTAACTTTGAATCGGTTGCTGGAGTGGACTTTAAAAAAGGTTGTTACCCAGGACAAGAAATTGTGGCTCGGAGTCAATATCGTGGGGCGATTAAAAGACGTCTTCAGCTAGCTCATATTGAGATCGATGCTATGGCCAACCATTCTGCAGCCCCAGGCATTGAGCTTTTCCATTCAAATGACCCATCCCAGCCAGCAGGGATGGTGGTTCTATCAGCCCCCTCCCCTCTAGAACCCCGCCGAATCGACCTCCAGCTTGAGTGCAAATTGGAGGCGCTCGAAAGTGGGGATATTCATCTTGGAAGTGCCCAAGGACCTGTGTTAAAAATAGATTCTTTGCCTTACCCATTAATTGAAATTTAGGACTTTTAGCAGACATGTGTCTCATCCTTTTTGCCTGGCAATCTCATCCAGACTACCCATTGGTAGTTGCGGCTAATCGCGATGAATTTTACGAGCGTGATACTGCAGGAATTTCTTGGTGGTCTGAACACCCACATGTTTTGGCTGGCAGAGATCGTGCGGATGTTTTAGGAAGTCCCGGCACATGGTTAGGCTTTACGAAGACTGGTAAATTTGCAGCACTCACCAATGTCAGAGCACCCAGCGAAAAAAATCCAGACTCCAGAACACGTGGTGAGCTTTCCTTAATGTATCTTGCCGGCAAAGATGGTCCAGCCACTTTTATTCAGGAGAATGTAAAGCGTTTTCAAAATTACAATGGCTTTAATCTTTTGATGGCTGATTTAAGTAATCCGGAAAATGCGCAGATGCATTGGGTAAGCAATCGCATGATGATGGGTCAAACAATTCGTCCGCGCAAAGTCTTCCCCCAACAACCGCTGGAGGCCGGAGTCTACGGGCTCTCTAATGCCATGCTGGATACACCATGGCCCAAAGTCAATCATCGAGTGGCCGCCTTTGCTCAAACTCTTGCGATGGATAGCGGTCAACTGAAGAATGCAGACCATTATCTAAAGCTGTTATCCGATACACATCATGCAAGTGATCATGAGTTACCCAATACTGGCGTTAGCCGTGAATGGGAAAAAGCCCTGTCACCTGCTTTTATTAAAACGGACACTTATGGAACGCGCTCAAGCACTGTGCTAAGGGTACGTAAAGATGGTCAGTTTGAAATGGTCGAGCGTCGATTTGATGCTACAGGCACTGTTGGCCATGATGTGATTACTGGCGCTCTGAGTGCTGCACCAGTTTAATTATTCATCTTTTTAATCGTTTATTTCGCCACGTAGATCGTCATTCACAACACGGTCACCAGCGGCGTTCCGAGTTGCTAATCGCTTGAGGTACTTGAATGTGCCTGTCGCCATACAACAGACTTCACCTTGATCGTTGTAGAGCTTGGCCTCGCAGAAGGCCATAGTAGCTGTTCTGCGAACGTTATCTGCCCGTACTCTTAAGATTCCATTAGCAGCCTGCATAAAATTATTTTTCAACTCAATCGTAACGACGCTGCGGTCAGTAGGATCTCCAGATCTAGCAGCAACAGCCATGGCCACATCCATCAGCGTGAGAAGTACGCCGCCATGAGCTACCGCCCAAGTATTGGTGTGCTCAGGTTTCAAAGCCAGCAAAATCTCCCCTTTGCCCATTTCTGCGCTGAGGCAGCGAACCCCTAGCAACTTTAAAAATGGGACATTTAATTCCTCGCCTAAATTGGCAAGCTGGGTTTGGGGATTGATTTGGACATTTTTGTTCATGGGGTCATTTTAGTAGCTCAAACACCGTTTGTGAAATCCACCTAGAATAGTTGCCATGGCCTTTACTTTACGTGGCGATGACGCCGTCCAAGAGCTCCAACCAAGCCCTATTCCAGAGCCCTATTGGGTAGGCTTTTCATCTTCGGCAGCGAAATTAGTCAATATTCCCTTAAACGACAACGGCTACCCACAAGATGAATCTTGGCTAGCGGTTTTAGCAGGCAATTCCTTAGTAACGCAGTCATCTCAATTTTCACAACCCATTGCTACGGTTTATAGCGGGCATCAATTTGGTGTTTGGGCCGGTCAATTAGGCGATGGCCGTGCAATCTTGCTAGGCGAAGTTGCTGACCAAGAGTTGCAGCTCAAAGGCGCCGGTAAAACGCGTTACTCACGCATGGGTGATGGCCGAGCTGTTTTGCGCTCTTCCATACGAGAATTTTTATGCAGCGAAGCAATGTACGCTTTAGGAATTCCGACTAGCAGAGCACTTTCTGTAGTGGGTTCAGATTTACCCGTATTACGTGAGACCAAAGAAACCGCTGCGGTATGCGCTCGTTTAGCACCCAGTTTTATGCGCGTTGGGCATTTCGAACATTTTGCTGCCACACAAAATATTGTTCGACTAAAAGAACTTGCCGATCAATTGATAGATCAGCACTATCCAGATTGCCGTAGCACTCAAGATCCCTATTTAGAACTTTTTCTAAAGATTTGTGAGCGAAATGCTCGCTTGGTTGCCCAATGGCAAGGCGTTGGATTTTGTCATGGAGTTCTGAATAGCGACAATATTAGTGTTTTAGGTCTTACGATTGACTATGGCCCATTTGGATTTTTAGACTATTTTCAAATCGATCATATTTGCAATCACAGTGATCAAGGCGGTCGCTACGCCTACCATCGTCAACCCCAAATCATGCACTGGAATATGGCCTGCTTAGCCAGTGCATTTATTCCGCTCATCGAATTAAATCACCCCCAAGAGGAATCTCAAGAGCTCCTCACCAAAGCGCTCAGTCAATTTCCAGTTGTCTATGGACAGGCTTGGCAAAAGCTATTCAGGCAGAAATTGGGCCTGGTGACTGAACAAGCTGATGATATTCAATTGATTGAGCGACTCCTTCAGGCAATGCATGATTCAAAGGTAGACTTCACAACACTGTTTCGCGGGCTTGCTGAGATTAATACCGAAGCACCTATTACAGAAATCTCAATGCGAAATGACTTTATTGACCGTGACTCGATGGATCAATGGTTTGGTGATTACATTGCTCGCTTGAAGTCTGAATCAAGCCTCGATTCCAAGCGCAAGCTCAATATGAATAGAGTCAATCCAAAATACGTATTACGTAATCATCTGGCTCAGGTAGCGATTGAAAAAGCCCAAGAGAAAGATTTTTCTGAGCTTGCCAAGCTCTTACAAATTTTGGAGAGCCCATTTGATGAGCAAGCGCAATACGAAGAATATGCATCTCCCCCGCCGCCAAATTTAAGTGCTATTGAGGTCAGCTGCTCTTCTTAGTGTATTTGCATTCACTTCATTTAAGGAAGTTCATATGAAAAAAACAGATCAAGAATACAAAAAAGTACTCAGCGATATTGAATATCGAGTAACGAGAGAGGCAGCTACTGAAAGACCTTTTTCTGGCAAGTATTGGGATCATTGGGATAAAGGCCGGTATACCTGTGTCTGCTGCAATACGCCACTCTTTCTATCCGATACCAAATTTGACGCAGGCTGTGGGTGGCCGAGTTATAACAAGCCCGAGGAAGAATCTGCCATTAAAGAGATTAAAGACACTAGCCATGGCATGATCCGTACTGAGGTACGCTGCGCCAACTGCGATGCACATCTTGGCCATGTATTTGATGACGGCCCAGACCCTACTGGTTTGCGCTATTGCATTAATTCTGCATCCTTAAGCTTTGAGCCTAGCGCTAACGCTGAGCTCACCAGCAAGCCATAAATACGGTCTTTAATGCAAATAGTTGGATAATCCCCTGATGAAATTTTTATTCGATCTTTTCCCAATTATTCTGTTCTTTATCGCCTTCAAATTTGGCGATATCTATACTGCGACAATTGTTGCTATGGTTGCAACCATTGGTCAGATCCTCTGGGTCTATTATCGTCATCGCAAGATTGATGCGATGCAGTGGATCAGCCTAGTCATGATTCTTGTATTTGGTAGCCTCACCATCTTTTTGCATGACAAGACCTTCATTCAGCTAAAGCCAACTGCCCTTTACTGGCTATTTGCAGGTGCTTTATTTATTAGCGCCCAATTTTTTAGAAAGAATTGGATACAAGTGCTTATGGGCAAGCAAGTGACCTTGAAGCCGGAGCATTCTCATTCAGTTTGGCACCGGCTCAATATGGCTTGGGCCATCTTCTTCTTTTTTATGGGCGTTCTGAACCTCTACATTGCTTTTGAATTCTCCGAAGAGACTTGGGTCAATTTCAAGTTATTTGGTAGTACAGGTTTGCTAGTGGTCTTTGTGATTCTTCAAGGTATCTGGCTTTCGCGTCATATGGAGCATCCATCAGAATGAGCATCAACCAAGTCCGCATCGCCCTTTTCGAACAAGATCTGCAAAAGGCATTTTCTATTGAACATCTTCAGATTGAAGATGAGAGCCATTTACACGCTGGTCATGCGGGTGCAGCCAGTGGCGGCGGGCACTTTAAGCTCACGATTGTTGCCCCAGAATTTAAGGGTTTGAACTTAGTAGCACGACACCGTGCTGTCTATGCAGCCCTCAATCGACATATTCCAATAGAAATCCACGCCTTGACCATTCATGCAATGGCGCCTGGAGAGGCTGCAAATTAAGGCTGCATTACACTTAGCAGCATTGAACCATTTACCCCAACTTTTTATTTATTGACCACCATGCGGAAATCCCACCAGCTTCTCTCTCTCAGTCTTTTAGTAAGCCTTCTATCTACCAACGGCTTCGCTCAGAACGCGGTCATCGTGAATGGGAAATCTATTCCTAAAGCCCAATTGGATAAATTGGTACAGAAATCAGGTCAGCCAGATAATCCACAAGTACGTGATCAAGCCCGTGAAATGCTGGTTACCCGTGAATTAATTTTGCAGGAAGCTGATAAGCGTGGAGTGATTCAAAAAGAATCTGTGCGAGATCAATTAGAGCAAGCGCGCGTTGGAGTATTGGTTGCAGCGGTGTTTGAGGACTATGTTGAAAAAGAGGGTGTTGCTGATGCCGACCTCAAAGCTGCGTATGAAACCGTTAAGTCCCAGTACACCGGCAAGGAATACCACGTAGAGCATATTTTGGTCGAAAAAGAAGCTGATGCAAAAGCAATTATTGCTCAGATTAAAGCTGGTGGTAACTTTGAAGATATTGCCAAAGCTAAATCTAAAGATCCTGGCTCTGCTAAGGATGGTGGCGACCTAGGTTGGGTTTCTGATAAAGCGCTAGTTCCAGAGTTTTCAAAGGCGATGGTTCAACTGAAGAATGGCCAAATCACTGATAAACCCGTGAAGTCTCAATTTGGATATCACATCATCAAAATGCTAGATTCTCGTGATGTGAAGCCACCAAGTCTAGATGAGATCAAAGATCAACTAAAGCAAGTGATCATGGCTGATCAGAATTGGCAAAAAGCGAAGTTCTCAGAGATGATGCAAAAACTGCGTGCTAAGGCCAAGATTCAGTAAGCAGTTTTTTGCCTCAAGGTTTTCTTAAGGGCTTGAGTAGCGGCGTGGTCTCAGTTTCTGAATGGCCATGCCAGCTAGACCACAGGCGAATGCCGACATTACAAAGACATCACGTGGTTGTGAGAGCTCCCAAATCCAGCCCGCACAAAGCCCGCCCAATGTACCGCCCAAGCCATAAGAAACAGTCGCCATTAAGGCTTGCCCTCTTGCTTGAAGTGGTCCAGTAAACCAGCGCTGTAATAACTTGGTAGCTGCACTATGGTGGGCTGCAAAAGTTCCCGCATGGAGTATTTGCGCAAATATAAGAACTGAAGTGATGGGTAAAAAAGCGATCAAAATAAAGCGCACCACTCCAACTACAAAAGCGCCTTGAAGGACAATTTCTGCATCTAGACGACTGAGCACTTTGCTTTGGAAGTAAAAGAAGATAACCTCCGCAAATACTCCTAATGCCCAGAAAAGGCCGATTTGAAACTTGTCATAGCCAAGATCAGCAAGATAAAGTGAATAAAACACATATAGTGCTGCATGTGCAAACACCATAAAGAAACCAGATAGTAAAAACCAACGTACATCTGGATTAAAGAGCACGACGAGTAATTCTCCCCTCACCATTTTGCGACGTTCCATCTTGGGCTCATGCAATAAGAAGGTTACTGCGGCAAGGGAGAGTAGAACAACCGTACCTAAAATGGGATACAGCTCAATGGTGTTGCGTTGAAAGAGTTCACCAGCAGCAAGCACCATGAAGATGAAGCCTAAAGAGCCCCATAAGCGCAAACGCCCGTAACGCTTATCGAAAGAATTGTCTTTAAATAAAGCATGGACTGTTGCCGACTCACCCAAAGGCATCAAGCTACTGAGAATGGTGTGAAGCACAAACATCCAAATAAAAAAGCTGATGTAGCTCTCTAAAAAATAAATAGATAAAAAAAACGAGTGCTGCTAAACACGCACAAATCCGAATGATGCCTATGCGGTTTGATAAAAAATCAGAAAGCCATCCCCAGGAAAATGGCCCAACAATACGGGTGATTTGCAACATCGACATTAAAATTGCAATTTCGATGACGCTAAAGCCGCGATCTAAAAAGAACAAGCTAGCGTAAGGTGACACTAAGCCGACGTAAGCAAAATATAAAAAGAAAAAGGACCCGAAGGCCCAGCGAAGCGAAGGTGTCATCTATCTATATCAATCAATCAGCTTTGGAGCCTGGCCGTGCTGATGGAATCGCTTTAGCGCTCACTTTGACATCAGCGCATTGAGCGCGGTGACGCAAGGCGTGATCCATGACCACTAAAGCCAACATAGCCTCGGCAATTGGCGTAGCACGAATACCAACGCAAGGATCATGACGGCCCTTGGTTTGAACCGTAATCGGCTTGCCATCTAAGTCGATGGATTGCTTCGGACTCATGATGCTGGAGGTGGGTTTGATGGCGATAGATACGCGCAAATCCTGACCGCTACTAATGCCTCCAAGGGTACCGCCAGCATTATTACTGGCAAAGCCGTCTGGATGCATTTCATCACCGTGCTCACTGCCACGTTGAGCTACTGACTTAAAGCCAGAACCAATTTCAACACCTTTAACCGCATTGATACCCATCATGGCATGCGCAATGTCTGCATCCAATTTATCAAAGAGGGGTTCACCTAAACCAATCGGAATATTGCGAGCGCGCACCTCAATCCGGGCACCACAAGAGTCCCCTGCTTTGCGCAGTTCATCCATATAGGTTTCGAGCTGAGGAATGATGTCAGCATTTGCAGCAAAAAATGGATTCCTCTCAACCTGAGCAAGATCTTTAAAAGGTATTTCAACCTCACCCAGCTGACTCATGTAGCCATAGAACTCTGTGCCATATTGCTCATGTAGCCATTTTTTAGCAATCGCAGCCGCAGCAACTACAGGTGCAGTTAAACGAGCAGAGGAACGACCGCCGCCGCGCGGATCACGGAAGCCATATTTATGGTGATAAGCGTAGTCGGCATGACCTGGCCTAAATGTTTGCAAGATATCACCGTAGTCTTGGCTACGGTGATCAGTATTGCGTATCAGCAGCCCAATTGGTGCGCCAGTAGTTTTACCTTCAAAGACGCCAGACAGAATCTCTACCCGATCTTCTTCTTTGCGCTGGGTAACGTGACGAGATGTGCCCGGCTTACGGCGATCGAGGTCTAGCTGCAGATCTGCTTCGGATAACAGCATGCCCGGAGGGCAGCCATCAACCACGGCACCAATCGCTGGACCGTGAGATTCACCAAAAGTGGTAACAGTAAAGAGGAGGCCTAAAGTATTTCCTGACATATCGACATTATGTCATTTGTCAGGAATATCGGCTTAAAACAAGCGCTTAGGGGCTAGTTGGCAGCTTTTTCGGTGTCCTCTGGCCAATCACGAATATAGGCTTTGAGCATCGAATTTTCAAAATCTTGTGCTTCGACAACAGACTTAGCAACGTCGTAAAAAGAGATCACGCCCATCAACATTTTTTGATCAACGACCGGTAAATAGCGGGCATGATCTACTAACATCATCCGACGAACCTCATCAATCTCGGTTTCCATATTGCAAGTAAGCGGCTTTTGATTCATTACGGTACGTACTGGAATGTCGTCTAACTTACCATGATGTGTTGCTAATGCAGAGATAACCTCACGGAAGGTCAAGATGCCTACTAGCTTGTCATAGTCCATGACAACCAATGAACCAACATCGTGTTCGCTCATGACAAGTACAGCAGTTTGAAGCGCTGTATCAGGTGCAACCGTAAATAAGGTGCTGCCCTTAACGCGCAAGATGTCGCGAACTTTCATTTAATCTCCAAAAACAATACACAAGGTATGTATAACCCCAATATATCCCCAAGGACACATTCAATCAAGGGCTCTAAGCCTTGTTTTAGTAACGAATAACCCTAATGAGCCCGCTGCGGAGATTGGGTAAATTGGCAACCAGGATGGCGCCAGCAAGGGTTATCCACCAGGTCATATAAATCCAAAGGAGACCCAAGGGGAAGATGGCAAAGGCGCCATAGACTGTTTTATAAAAGGCAGTATGACTTAGAAAAATGGCATAACCAAACTTCATTAATTCAAAACTGATGGCAGCAAAGAATGCACCTGAAAAAGCATCAGACCACAGAATCTTGGAATAAGGCAAAACTTTATATACAACTGCGTAAACAGAGATCGCCAAAAAAATGGGTGCAATTGCGGCGAGTAGACGAAAACCAAACGAAACTGCTTCAATCCATCCTTCTGATGCACTAAATAGAATACCGCTGAGATAGATGCCAACACCCAACAGTACGGGACCTAAAAAAGTAGCCGCGCTATAAATCAATACCTTTTTAAATAGAGGGCGACGCTCTTGTACTTTAAAGATTTGATTAAATGCCGCCTCGATCACTGCTAGTGTCATGATGGTAGTGATGACTAAACCGATTAAGCCAATAAAAGTTAAGCCACTCGCTTTTGAGGAAAACTGCTCTAAATAGCTAAAGACTTGTTGGTTTAAACCGCCCGGCATATAGGTATCGAGAAGCCAGGTTCTGAAAGCATTTTTAACCTGAATGACGCTGGGCAGATAACCAATTAATATAGTTGCAATGGTGAGCATTGGTACTAAAGACAAGGTAGTCGTAAATGCTAGGCTGGCAGCGATCTGGTTCAAATTCAGACCACGATTACGCTCCCAGAGCTGTTTGCCCAGAGCAAGCCATAATTGGGGGTTACGAATAAGGCGCATCGCCGTATCATAAGAGAAGAATATGAGCCAAGCTGAAATTTTAGTTTTGTACTACTCCCGCCATGGCGCAACCAAGGAGCTAGCACGCCTCATAGCCCAGGGTGTCGAAAGCGTTCCCGGGGTAAATGCACGCCTGAGAACTGTGCCTGCAGTTTCTACAATTTGTGAAGCTACTGAGGCAGCAGTACCCAATGAAGGTGCGCCTTATGTTGAATACTCTGACCTACAAGAATGTATTGGCTTAGCGCTAGGCTCCCCTACTCGCTTTGGCAATATGGCTGCCCCCATGAAATATTTTTGGGATGGCAGCTCATCCGAATGGCTTAACGGCGCTTTAATCGGAAAACCCGCTTGTGTGTTTACTAGTACTGGCAGTATGCATGGCGGTCAAGAAAGCACGCTGCTCACCATGATGATTCCATTGCTACACCATGGCATGATCATTTTGGGATTGCCATACAGTGAGGCTGATTTAATGTCCTCGAATACCGGCGGCAGTCCCTACGGTGTAACTCATTTAGCACATGCAGATGGGCGAGCACCCATTAGCCCAGAAGAGCAGCGTTTAGCGAAAGCGCAAGGCAAGCGTTTAGCTGAAACTGCACTCAGACTCCAGAAGAAATAATCACAATGCTGAAGAAAATTCTTGAGAAGAATCCCTACCAGCTGCTCGCAACTGCAGCCTTTGTAGATTTATTTATTCTCTGTGTATGTTGGGAGTGGTTTATCTCTCCCCTTCGCCCAGGTGGCTCTTGGCTTATTCTGAAAGGAATACCTTTGCTCTTTGCTATTCCCGGTCTGTGGAAAGGCAAGGTTTACACCATGCAATGGGCTTCCATGTTAATTCTGCTCTACATCACCGAAGGCTTGGTACGCATTCTTGAAACTGGAGCAAACTTTTGGATGGCGGTTTTAGAGACAGCGCTTGCAACTACTGGTTTTGTTTGTTTATTAATTTATTTAAAGCCAATTAAGCAAGAAGCCAAAAGTTTAGCCAAGAAGAAGGCTCAGGCTAAGTGATCATGAGTGGCTTGATCAAGCAATTTAGCGACATACTTGGTAAAGAATATGTTCTCACCCAAGACCAAGATAAAGCCCCTTACCTGACCGACTGGCGCAAACGCTATGTTGGTAAAGCCCTAGCAGTCCTCCTTCCAAAAACAACTATTGAAGTAGCCAATATTGTGAAGCTGTGTGCAGCGAATCATGTCTCGATTGTTCCGCAAGGCGGCCATACAGGTTTTTGCGGTGGTGCTACACCTGACGAGACCGGTCAGCAAGTCATTCTGAATCTGAAACGCATGAATCACATCCGTGAAATTGATTCTGCCAATCAAACAATCACGCTTGAGGCGGGATGTATTTTGCAGACCGTTCAAGAAAAAGCAGCAGCACAAGATTTTTTATTTCCATTAAGTCTTGGTGCAGAAGGCAGTTGCATGATTGGCGGCAACCTTGCTACTAATGCTGGTGGCACAAATGTATTGCGCTATGGCAATACGCGGGATCTTTGCCTGGGTCTTGAAGTTGTTACTGCTCAAGGTGAAGTCTGGAATGGCATGAAGGGCTTGCGCAAGGACAATACCGGCTACGACCTCCGAGATCTGTTTATTGGATCCGAAGGCACGCTTGGCATCATTACTGCTGCCGTCATGAAGCTCTATCCCCTGCCGATCTCCCAATGGACGACTCTAGTAGCAAGCCAAGATATTGCATCCACCATTGCCCTACTTAATTTATTTCAGAAGCGAGCCACCTCATTGCTCACCGGCTTTGAAATGATGACTCAAGAATCTTTAGCTCTTAATGAGAAGCACTTTCCGCAAATGGCTAACCCCTTAAAAGGTAATCCTCCTTTCACGATCTTGATTGAACTCTCTGATCATGAAAGTGAAGAACATGTCCGTAAACTTCTGGAAACCATCCTAGAAGAAGCGTTTACTGCAGAGTTGATTAGCGATGCCGTGATTGCTAGCAACCTAAGTCAGGCAAATGCGTTTTGGCATATGCGTGAGCACATAACGCTGGCACAAGCCGAAGAAGGCGCCAATCTCAAACATGACATCACCATCCCGCTTTCTTCCTTGGATAGCTTTATTCAGGAAACAGATGCCTTAATGAGAAAACACTACCCAGGTGTGCGGATTATTAATTTTGGCCATTTGGGTGACGGGAACCTCCACTACAACATTGCCCCACCCCTTGGATCTGACCCCAAGGCATTTAACCTTGCCAATGAAAAGGCGATCCACGAGCTGGTGTATTCCCAGGTTGAGCGTTGCCAAGGCTCCATATCGGCTGAACATGGGGTTGGACAGCTCAAATTGGAGGGCTTAAGGGCTCATAAGGGTGACGTTGCCCACGACCTCATGAAGACCCTAAAAAGGGCCCTAGACCCGCAAAATATCCTCAATCCCCATAAAGTGGTCTCAATTTAGGGTTTTTGAGCCCCAATATTTGTTAAATATTTTGTAATTCTTGTCATCTCTACCGAATTCTGATGCGTTGTATGGGCATATAGGAGACAAAGATGTCAACAAGACTAAAACGTTGGGCCCGTGCAATTCAAGAAATCGACTTGTCCAAAAGGACGCCTGAAGTCGCTATTGGCTATCTAGATAGCAAATACCGCGATATTGCTTGGCGTTACATCCGTATTCTCGGCTTTGAACGCACTATCAGCTTCATGGCTAGCAATAACTTTCACCCAGAGTGAGCTTTATAGATAAACCCTAAATAACTGATTTATTTAGGGTTTTTTGTTTTTGGATAATTTTGGCTTTATATCAATAGGCTTAAATACCCAAAACGCCATCAGCATTACTGCCAGTAGCGAACTGAGTCCTGAAAATAAAAATGCCACTGTCGGGCTGACAGATTCATACAGCCAGCCAAATATTAAAGAGGCAGGCAACAGCATAATTCCTGAGCATAGATTGAACCAACCAAACGCTGTGCCTGTTAATCCCTTTGGAGCAAGGTCAGCAACGAGGGCCTTCTCAACCCCTTCGGTGGCTGCTTTAAATAGTCCATATAACGCGAATATTCCAAAAAGCCATCCAACCGTCAGACCAGAATAGCTCATTGCCGCATATATCAGTGCATAAGCCATCCAAGCAAGCGTAATAAAGTATTTGCGACTAAATCTGTCTGATAAAGCGGAAAGTGGCGTACCAAAAATAGTGGTAATCAAAGAAATACATGCCCACAAAAGTGGAATCTGTTCTTGAGGCACGCCAAGTTCTTTGGCTCTTAAGAGCAAGAACATGTCTGAAGAATTGCTGAGTGCAAATAAACCCACTGCAAATAGATAGCGCTTAAATTCAACTGGCATTCCATCCAGGTTCCAGGTGAACTTGATAGTTGATGAAACGAGGCTTTCTCGCGCAGGCTCTTTGATACAGAGGGCTAGCGCAACAGTGATAGCGCCGGGTATGACTGCCCACAAAAATATCTCTTTTAGTGGAATATTAATCGCAAGTAGATATGCAGCAAGCAATGGGCCAACAACCGCGCCTGCATTATCCATTGATCGATGTAGGCCATAAGTAATGCCCCGTTGATTTGCTGGAACGCTCTCAGCTAACAACGCATCTCTCGGAGAACTTCTCAAGCCCTTACCTAGTCTATCGGTAAAGCGAATGAGCAAAACGCCAACCCAGGAGCTAGCAAATGCAATCAGCGGCCTTCCGATACCCGCAAGAAAATAACCAAGGACAATCCAAACCTTGGCATTTTTTGTTTTATCAACAACAACTCCCGAAACTAGCTTGAATAAACTAGAAGTGGCCTCTGCGACACCTTCGATGATGCCGATCGCCTTGGGTCCAGCCATTAAGACGGAAGCCAAATAAAGTGGCATTAAGGGATACAACATCTCACTTGCGGAATCGTTCACAAAGCTTATCAAGCCGATTAACCAAACCGTTTTGGGCAATGATGAGAGAGTTTTAAACATGCTCATTCAATTTAGCACCAATTTTAGCAATCAGAAAAAAACCGTTTTATTGTCATAATCGCTTGAATCGCCCATAAATAACCCGTAGGATCAAAGAATAAACATCGGATCTAAAAGGTTAAAAAATTATGAGTCAGAAAAAATTAGTAAAACAGTTGATGAAAAAACTGGACAAGTTAGAGTCAGAACGTGAAAAGCTCATCGATAAGCTGGCTAAAGCTCTAGATAAGCTTGAGCAAAAAGAAGCAAGCAAAAAACCAGCCGCCAAGAAGGTTACTGCAAAAAAGACGCCTAGCAAGAAAACTCCCGCCAAAAAAACGCCTAGAAAAAAAGTAGCATCTAAGAAGACGCCTGCAAAAAAAGTTTTATCGCCAGCCTCTACTGCTAATGAAGAAGCTTAAGTAGTGAGCAAGGATCTCAAAGAAACTAATCACGATTCTGATTACGAAGATCAACTTCGCCTTCTGCAAATTGAACTAGTGAAGCTTCAGCGTGAAATTATTTCAGGTGGAATGCGCTTATTGGTTATTTTAGAGGGTCGAGATACTGCGGGCAAAGATGGCACCATCAAACGCATTACTGAACATCTGAGTCCTCGTGAAACCCATGTTGTAGCGCTTGGCAAACCATCCTCTCGTGAAGAGGGTGAATGGTATTTTCAGAGATACGTTGCTGAGCTACCATCAGCCGGCGAGTTCAGCATCTTTAACCGTAGTTGGTATAACCGTGCAGGGGTCGAGAAAGTAATGGGATTTTGCACAGATGCTCAGTACAAGCAATTTATGGCATCAGTAAATGATTTTGAAGGTTTACTGGTTGACTCGGGAATCCAGATTATCAAGTACTACTTAGATATTGATAAAAAAGAGCAGGAGGAGCGTCTAGAGAGTAGAAAAGCTGACCCTCTAAAGCAGTGGAAAATTAGTCCTATCGATGAACAAGCGCAGCATAAGTGGAATGATTACAGTGTGGCACGCGATCTCATGCTGCAACAAACCAGTTCTGTAAAAGCACCTTGGACTGTAGTGAATGCCAATAATAAGAAACACACGCACTTAAATCTGATTCGAGATCTTTTATCTAGGGTCAAATATCCAAAAAAGGATGAAAAGATATTAGCTGTTGACGCTGATATTGTGATGCCCTGCCCACCATTAGGGAAAAAACCTCCCAAAGTAGCGCCCTAGTTTCTTTTTTAGCTTACAAAGAATTGCTTCGCATCAGTGACGAGTTCACTAGGTAACTCTTCAGGAATATAGTGGCCGCAAGAAACGGTTTTCCCCGAGACATTTTCAGCGACTGCTTTCCAATCCTCGATCGGCTTAAAGCATTTATGAACTAATCCATGCTCTCCCCATAAGACCCTTAATGGCATCGTGAGTTTTTTACCTGCAGCCCTATCGGCTCGATCATGTACTAAGTCAATACTGGCAGCAGCTCTATAGTCCTCGCACATAGAATGCATGGTTTGTGGATTGCTTGCGCCCGCAAGATATTCTGACCAACGCTCAGGAGAAAAAATGCCTGTGCCAGCATGACGACCCATATGTTGCTTAATCCAAAACTCCGGATTAGCCGCAATGAAGGTTTCCGGAATAGGTTCTGGCTGAATTAAAAAGAACCAATGCCAATAGCCTTTAGCAAATTCCATGGTGGTGTTGTCATACATGGCCAGTGTTGGCGATATATCTAAGACCATTAAACGCAAAACACTATCAGGAAAGTCCATCGCCAACCTGTGCGACACTCTGCCGCCACGATCATGCCCAAGCAAGAAAAATTGCTGATAGCCTAAAGATTGCATCAGAGCATGCTGATCTGCTGCCATTGATCTCTTGGAGTAAGTTGAATGATCAGCTTTACCATGAGGTTTGGCAGATTGTCCGTAGCCACGCAGATCAGAAGCCACCACAGTAAAAGATTTGGCTAACTCTGGAGCAACTAATTCCCAGATTGCTTTGGTTTGTGGAAAGCCGTGTAATAGCAATATGGGCGCCCCATTGCCACGTACTTGACAGGCAATTTCTATAGGACCGTCATCTGATGGGACGGTCACTTTTTTTTGCTCAAAGCCAGGAAATACTACAGTCATATCCTATCCAATAAAAAAGAGCCTCTGACGAGGCTCTTGGAGTATTAACGCGCTGCCATCATTTGAATTTCAGCAACAGTGACATAACCCTTATTGCCGGTATCAATATAACTAAAGTGATCATAGATGCGAGGCATACATCCTTTAGCTTCATTCATGGTCAACTTGCCATCATGATTTGTATCGCATTTAGCAAAACGCTCAGCGATTTCTTTATTGCGCGATGTCACCTCGCCATAAGCAGGAAGCGATAAAGCCATCGTTGCGCAAGAAGAAAACAAAATCACTTTTGAAAGAGTTCTCATGAACATCTCTTATTTGCCTGTTGGACTTGGATTTGCAGAGGTTTCTAGAGCTACTTTAACGACTGTTTTTGCCATAGAAATAAATGAATCAACAGAGCCGCCAGCGGTTCTGAATGACTCACCCTGCACGGTTACTAAACCTTCGCCCAATAACTTATTAGTCTGGCTGTCAGTAATTTTGCTCTCCACTAATAGTGCTGGAGTTTTGGCATTCACTCCGCCAGCGTATGCAGCAGCATTCATGGCAAGACCAATAGGCGTGAAATTCCATGGTTGCAGACTATTTGCTGAACTCTCTGCGCCAGTAATGCCTACAGAAACGCGGGCAACGCCTGGACCAGGTTGAGTGACAATCTTGATATTACCTCGTGCGTTTACTGCTTCAACCATGGAAGCTTGCAATGCTGCTCGTGCTTTAGCTATTGATTCCGCACTTACATCTTTAGTTGCGCTCTGATTTAAATAGATCGGATCCAAGATAACGGCGGTATAAGCACCAGGATTAACCCCAGAAATTCTGTATCTCCAAATACGTGCATCTGGAACAGATGTGGAGATTGGCACTAACAGTGAATAATCCGGTAAAAATCCTGATCTAGGCATTGATTCAGTAGCTAGTTTTGGCGCATTGCTACATGCAGCCATGAATAAGGTCATCGAAAGCGCTACAGCAACAAGAGAAATTTTCTTCATTTTTAATCCTATAAAAGTGCTGCAAAAAATATTAACTATCAAAGAATTCAACTCATCATACCGAACAATAATTAATCTTGGGGTGGACAAGGCATCGTACCCCCTGTCTTCTGATGAATGGTAGGTTTGCAGTCCGGCCGCATAGCGGGTGAAGATTGCGATCTAGTCGCACCCGTTGAAGTTGTAGCAACAACTGCAGAGGTGCTTGTCGAGGAAGAGTCTGTCGTAATGCTCACAACTGGTGCAGATTTAGCTTGTCTTGGCGCTTCAAGACCTGCCGCAACATAAAAGGATCGATCTGTGCCAGGGCATGGCATTAATGCGCCAGTTTTGGCGTTATAGACGTCTTTGCACTGTGGATTAGCTTCTAGACGCGCCTCTAGCTTGCTAGTACTACATCCCATCAGGAGCTGAGTGCCACTTAAAAATAGGAGAGTGCAGCATTTGACAATATTCATGGAGCCATTCTAAGTTAAACCAACAGGCTTTAATAGTGGCAATATATTGACGTTTAACCAATAAAAGGAATGGATATGGACAAAGATGCATTTGAAAAGGGGCTGAAAACCCGTCGTGAGGTTTTGGGCTCGGAGTACGTAGACAACTCAATCCAGAATGCGGGTGAATTTAATATGCCCATGCAAGAATTAGTGACCCAGTATGCCTGGAATGAAATTTGGAATCGACCGGGCCTAGATCGTCGCTCTAGGAGCATGATTAATTTGGCCATGCTCACCGCACTTAATCGCCCTCATGAATTAAAGCTACACCTAAAAGGCGCCATTAATAATGGTCTAACAAAAGATGAGATTCGAGAGATCTTGATGCAGACGGCAATTTACTGTGGAGTACCAGCAGCAATCGATAGTTTTAGATGTGCCAAGGAAGTTTTTGCAGAGATGGGCATTTAATTTGAAAGTTTTTCTAGATGTCATCACCTGCCTACTACGATTCGAAGGTAAAACCCTCAAATGAGTTGCCTAGCTTATGAATCATAGTCGCTAGCAAATTGATGGTTTGTATCCCGATGATGGGCTTCATCATCACGGACAGCAATTACAACGTCTCGAAGGGTTGCATCGGATCCAAGCTTCCAATAATCAATGGCAATCTTTGGAGCGGCTACATTGGCTATACGCCCCTCATCAATTTCTTTTAGGTATTCGGTATAGGAATAGACCGCCTCTTCCTCAAAATAACCGACAATACGATGTGCCGTTCTTGGAAAAAATACATAAATAACGAAAAAGAAATTCCAGAAAATAGCCTGCGTTACTAATACAAGGTAGCGCTCGAACATATTAGGCTTTGCAATCTCAATGAAGGTCATCAGATGCATTCTTTCATTCTCAGCTTCTGCCAACAGCGTCCGAATCTTTGGTCCATAGCCAACCCTCATGCTGCGTAGGCTGGTTAAATGGGTCCACATGCCAGCAACCATTCCCGGAACACCTGCAACCGTCTCTAAAACAACGGCACGATGTCCATAACGTTTCTTGAAAAAGGTATCCGCAAAAAAGCGCATGCCTTTAGTAAAAGAGAGCGCAACGCGATCAGAAAATTGAACCGGGGTGTAATGGATTGGATCATTCATAAAAACACTTTAAATGTTTTTCTGCTTCTATGCCTGACTGCCCCACCACACTTGCTTAAAGACCAATATTTGACCCTCTGCGCACGATTGGAGGGTTCGGCCTGCCCTTAAAAGACTTGAAAAATGAGCCCAAAAACTAGTGAGGTAATGGTTTTTTTAGCCGCAGGACGAGAAGTGCCGCAAGACCCACTAGCATGACATAGAGCGAGATCAATACTGCACCTTTGCTGTGAGCATAACTAAAGCTTGAGTAGGCTAAATAAGCAGAAGCAATACAAAAGATCAATGGGGTAATGGGATAAAGCGGCACCGAAAACACGCGAGTTTTCTGATCCTTGACTCTTAAGACAAATACGCTAATGCCCACCAAGAATAAGAAGCTCCAAAAAACGGGTGCAGTGAACTCTACCATCGCTTCAAAGCCATCACTTTGTAAAGCTCCAAAGCCAACCAGAGCCAGACTAATCACACCTTGCACCAAATAGGCAAAACGAGGTGTGCCACGGGATGATTCCCAATGAGCCATCTTACGAAGCCCATGCCAATCTTCTCCCATCGCAAAGTTGGTACGAGCACCAACAATCATCGTGGCATTAATACTAGTCAGCGCAGCAACACTAACAAAAAGACCGAGTAACTTTTCTCCAATGGGACCAAAAGCGAGACCAAGTAATTCAGCGGAGGCTGCCTTACTATTTGCCAGCTGTTTTAAGCCAAGGCCATTGATCAGTGCGATGTTTACCAAAAGATAAATGATCGAGATGATGAAAAGACTGAAGACAATGACTCGTACGATGGTATGTGTTGTACCCTTCAGTTCAGCCGAAATATAGGCGGATTCATTCCACCCTCCAAAGGTGAGCAAAACAAACACCATTGCAAGGCCCAACATACCAAATTGCGGCGTACTAGAAAATAATGGCGGATTTTCAACGGCTGGAAGTGAAGAAGTGAAGAAACCAAAGCCAGCAACAATAATGGCTATTAAACCTGACACTTCTAAAACGGTTAATGCTGTTTGTATGCTCGCTGACGCCTCTATCCCGACTAAATTAATAATAGTCAGCACTACGACGATTAAAACTGCCCAGCAAATCACTGAGTGCGGCCCCAAAGGAATGACCTTAGTCATGTAATCACCAAAGACAAAGGCAAGCAATGCAATTGATCCGGTATTGATGACCATGGCCTTAGCCCAGCCATATAAGAATGAAACATTCTTGCCATAGGCCTTTGTTAAAAAGTGATAGTCACCGCCAGCATGGGGGTAAAGCGTAGCTAGTTCGGCATAGCAAAGAGCGCCTGCAAGCGAGATGATGGCTCCACCCACCCAAATTATCAGAGCCCAACCCACATCACCAGTGATATCAGCCACTATTGATGGGGTTTTAAAGATGCCAGCACCAATAACGATACCAACAATGATGGCGATAGCACCTAGTGGACTGAGTAAACGCTGAGGCGTAACCCCTGAGTTATTTACTGACATCCCGTCAAGTCTTAAAAGCGCTTACCAGTAATGACATTATCGTTATAAGACCTGCTCTTATACTTGCCCTTGAGCTCATTATTCTCTACAGACATCATGACAAAATGTGAGCTCTTGTCTCGATCTAAATATGTGAAGCTGAGGACTGCTCCCTCTAATTTAGGATTCAGAAGAGGCTGTGTGTTGTTGCCAATTTGTAAAGTGCCGCCAATTTTTTGATAAAACTGAGACAACTTTAAGATCGTTCTATCAGTCTCCATCCCTGAAATCAACCACTCACCCTGCACTTGCGCAGGAACAACCCAGTAATAGGCTCTCGCAGGACTATCGATTTCAACATCTGCATCCCAATCACCCATATTAAAGGCATGCGATGTGACTCGCGTACCAGGCTTCATCTTGAGGATGGTGGGCCGTAAGGCAAGATTTAGCTCGGGTAATAAATACATAGTGACTACAGTAGCCTTACTAAAATCTTCAACAAAAATATCGCCATTAATAATCTTCACACGATCACTCACGCCGGAACGATCAACATTTCGTTGGGCTAATTGCGCCATCTCTGGATTAAATTCAATTCCAATGGCGCGTGCACCAAAATCCTTAGCAGCTGCAATCGCAATTCGGCCATCACCGGAGCCAAGGTCATAGACTAAATCGGTGGAATTGACTTTGGCAGTTCGCAACATGATGGCGAGTAATTCATTCGTGGTGGGCACCCAAACTACGTCTTTACCTTCTTGCCCAACTCGAGGTTGATACTTATCATCGCCGCTATCCATGACACCTTGGGCGAATGTATTGAGTGCAAAAAATGTGCTTAAAACAAGGAACCAAACTTTCAAAGTCTTCATATCATTTCCATGAAAAGAAAATATTAAGGTAAATTTCTTAATACAGGGCTAATGAATCACATATTAAAAGAAGCTTGTTGATCTGCACCAAAAGAAATTAGACCACTCAGAAAGTGTGTCTTTCGGCAATATAAGCCCTAAAAGAGTCTTTGGAAAGCCTACCCTTTAGGATTTGAACGGGCGGCCTAGGGCTTGGAAGCTGTAAAAATCAGCTCAAACGTTTATTTATACCCAGCGCGATCCAAAAGTCTTTGAGCTGCAATTTGATTTTTTCCAATAGCAGCTACAGAAATATTTTCAGCTTTAAATGATCCCAAAAGCTTCAATCCTTCGTTATTAATCTTGACTGATGTAACCGCTGGCCACTCATTATTCCCGTCTGCAAAATACTGTTGGGCAGAATCACTTGCAAGGTATTCTAAAAACTGAATCGCTGCTTGTGGATGAGGTGCATTCTTAGCAACGCCGCCACCAGCGATATTAATATGTGTTCCAGTCGTTTTCTGATTCGGCCAGATAAAGCCAATCCTGGATACAAGCTCTTGATCCTCTGGTTTGGTAGACCTCAGGAGGCGCACTAAATAATATGAGTTTGTCAGGGCAACACCACACTCACCTGAAGCGACGGCTTTGATTTGATCGGTATCGCCGCCTCTTGGGGGTCTAGCCATATTGGCGACCATTCCTTTGGCCCATTCTTCAGTAGCCACTTCACCGCGCCGCTCAATCATGGCACCAATCAATGACAGCATGTAAGGATGTGCACCAGAACGCGTGCACACTTTGCCTTTATTGATGGGCTCAGCTAATTTCTCGTAGGTATCGACATCCTGTGGATTGACCTTAGCCTTGTTGTAGACCACAAGTCGTGCTCTAGTTGAAAAACCGAACCAAGTAGAACCATCAGCATCAGGTTTAGACCGTAAGTTTGCCGGAATGCGACTCTCTAAGTATTTTGAATGAATGGGCTTAAAGAAACCATCAATTTGAGCACGCCATAATCTGGCTGCATCTACCATGAGAATGACGTCAGCTGAACTATTGGAGCCCTCGCTTTTTATTCTCTCCGCCAAGGCATTGTCATCTGCTTCAATACGATTAATCTTGATGCCAGTTTTTTTAGTGAATTCGCTATAGAGCGCTTCATCCGTTTGATAATGTCGAGCGGAATATAAATTTAATTCCTTATCGTTTGCGTGAGCTTGAGTTAAGCTGATACTCAAGAGCCCCATGATAAAAAGCGGGATTCCAAGAAATTTGATGAGATGCTGCTGATTCATGACTATTTGCGATAAAAGAGATAAAGCTCAATTTATCACAAATACGAATGATTATCAATTAAGATTTAGAAATAACCCTAGAGAGCAATAAAACAGGCAAAAGACTAACCAAAACAATGGTTAATGAAGGTAAGGCAAGTTCTGCTAATCGCTCATCCGCAGCCAGTTGGTATGTAGCAACCGCTAAAGTATCAAAATTAAAAGGTCTTAGAAGTAGCGTTGCTGGTAACTCTTTCATTACATCTACAAAAACAAAAAGGCCCGCTGTCATCAAGCTACGTTTAAGCAAGGGAATATGTACCCTTCTGAGAATCTGGGACTTCGAAAGACCAAGTAACGCTGCTGAACCATCCATAGATGGCGTAATGCGAGAAAGACCTGCCTCAACACTTTGTAAACTTGAGGATAAAAAACGAACTAAGTAGGCATATACCAAGACTAGTAAGCTAGCTGACATCCACCAAGCTAATTGGAAAAACTCCAAGAAAGAAAGAACACCAATTGCTAGAACGGCACCAGGTAATGCATAACCAAAGCTCAGTAAACGATTTACCCAATTCAATTCAGCATGAACTCTCACTGAATAAGCGAAGAAAATCGCCAATGCTACTGAAATCACTGCAGTAAGCGAAGCAACTGACAGTGAATTACTCAACCAGCCTAAATAACGAATATCTACAGAGAGCCCCTGCTTCAACAGCAGTTGCAAAAGGGCAAATGCCGGCAGTAAGAATCCACAAAGTATGGTTCCTCCACAAAATGCAAAGGCAAAAAAGGCTTTCTTACCAGAGAGGCGTTTTATCAGTGACCTACCTTGCGAGGGTGAAGAATAGCGTAACTTTGAGCGGCTACTTTGCTCTACAAAGAAGATGAGCAATACAAAACTCAATAAGCCCAAAGCCAACTGGACCGCAGCTAGACGATCGCCAAAAGAAAGCCAGGCTTTAAAAATTCCGGTAGCAAAAGTTTGCACGCCAAAATAAGAGACCGCACCAAAATCAGCTAAGACCTCCATCAAGGCTAATGCCATGCCGGCAAAAATAGCAGGTCTTGCCATAGGAAGTACTAAGTTTATAAAACCTTGAAATGGGCTATAGCCCAGCGTTTCAGAAACTTCGATCAAACGTCGACTGCGTTCTATAAATGCAGTCCGTGTGATGAGGTATACGTAAGGATATAAACAAAAAGAAAAAGACCAAATTGCGCCAGCCATGGACCTTGGATCAGGAAAAAACCACAAGGCATCGGTTCCCAGCAAAATACGCAGCGCTGTCTGAATCGGGCCAGAAAACTGCAAGAGGTCCACAAAAAGATAGGCCATGACATAGGCTGGTACGGCCAATGGAAGAATTAAGGCCCATTGAAATATTTTTTTTCCAGGAAAGTCATAACTGGCGATAATCCAGGCATTACCAACTCCTAGAACAAATACCCCTGCTCCAACGCCAAAAATTAATGCCAAAGTGGTGACAATATATTCACCGAGAACAAAGCTCCATAAATGACTCAGAGTGCTAGTAGCCTGTACATCAAGACCAGCCCCTGCTGGAGAGAAAAATGGCATGACCAAGCCAAATAGTGGCAAAAATAGAAACACAGCAAGGGGCACCATAATAGGTTTCATGAATTCGGCAATCCGTTTAGACTCTCACTATGTATTAAACCATTAGCACTAGTGAGAAAATTATAGTAATGAAATCTGCACACGCACTGCTTTCCATACAAGGACTTGAAGTAAGCTACCCTAGCCAGGATGGTTATAACGGCGTCATTGCTATTAAAAACCTCAATCTTGAGCTCATGGCTGGTGAAATTGGCTGCCTACTTGGATCCTCTGGATGCGGAAAGTCTTCTGTTCTCAGGGCGATTTGTGGTTTTGAACCCCTCAAATCAGGTGAAATTTTCTTGAGATCTAAGCTAGTAAGCTCCACATCTACACTTGTGCCGCCGGGCCAAAGACGTGTTGGTATGGTCTTTCAAGACTTCGCCCTCTTCCCTCATCTTAATGCACTAGAAAATGTCAGCTTTGGATTGCAGCATCTTCCAAGCGAACAAAGAAATGCAGTTGCAATGGATTGGCTGAGCAAAGTTTCTCTTTCGGACAAAGCTAAGTCATATCCACATGAACTGAGTGGTGGCCAACAACAACGAGTTGCACTAGCCAGAGCAATGGCGCCAGAGCCTGATTTAATTCTTCTCGATGAGCCATTCTCTAGCCTCGATGTTGAATTGCGAGAGCGGCTCGCTTGCGATATGCGAAATATTCTCAAGGCTAATCGTATTACTGCTCTTTTAGTGACTCACGATCAAGTTGAAGCATTTGCCATTGCCGACAAGGTGGGCGTGATGGCAGATGGCAAAATACTTCAATGGGATGAGCCCTATGAGCTCTATCACAAGCCAGCAACCCGCTATGTTGCAGACTTTATTGGTCGCGGTGTATTTATTAAGGGCCAAGTTCTAGCTGGAGATAAAGTCCAGATTGAAATCGGTGAACTTGAAATGAACCAAGGTCACAATATCGAAATTGGTAAAGAAATTGACGTGCTGATCCGTGCGGATGACATTCAGCATGATGACAATAGTCCTATGCATGCAGAAGTCGTTAGTAAAACATTTAGGGGTGCAGATTTTTTATACACGCTAAAACTACAATCTGGGGCTGAGATATTAGCCTTCGTTCCGAGCCACCATAATCATGCAATTGGCGAAAAAATTGGCATCACTCTTGCTCTTGACCATGTGGTCACGTTTTAGCCCTACGTGACTGAGCTATAGCAATTGAATAGCGTCAATCCAAGTAACATCGCTGAACTTAAAGTGATCACAATAGAACATCACTCGAAAACGTATGAATTTAAGACGCTTGATGAAGCTATGCAATGGGCTAAGGATTTAGGTGAGTTTGTTACGATTAAATTTAATGGACTAGAGATTGCAGGAAAATTTGGTGCGGATGGAATCACTAGCGGCAAATTCCCAAATGGCGAACCCTATACCTGGAAGAAACGCAGAAGACAGTAGAAAGCAGATTGATTTTTGCCAATAACTGAGGATTTAAGATATTTGGCCTGCCCAACATAATTCGAACGTGCGACCTACGCCTTAGATGCTGGAAAAATGACCTCAAACTAAAAGGTGAAGTTAATTAGGAGATTGGCAGCTTAGTGGTTATATGCCTTTGGGGGGGATTGGCTTTAACCCCCTAGCTAAGACTTGGGCTTTTCAATTCTTATTAGCGCCTAAATTGACGTTTACTCGATTTAGGCTAAAGTTATATTATTTTCTCAAGTTAAGTCATTGAATTGTTTGATACCCAAAAAATATTTACTTTTATTTATGCTTTTATGAATTATTTTTTATCCTTTTTTAATATTACCTTGCCACATTAGAAAAAGTTAACTCCCTAGCAACTGAATAAATTAACGCCCGCCTAATATTCATAAAACATTTCTATGCCAGTTCGCTCAATCTTAAAAATGGGAGATCCCCGCTTATTGCAAGTATCGTTGCCTATACAAATCAGTCAAATTCCTTCTTTTGAAATACAAACATTAATTGATGACATGCTAGATACGATGCATAGCCTTAACGGCGCAGGCCTGGCTGCCCCTCAAATTGGCGTCAATAAACAATTAGTTGTATTTGGTTTCGAAAAAAATCTTCGTTATCCTGATGCTGACCCAATACCAGAAACCATAATGATTAATCCCTCCATCACCATCATTGGCGATCAAGAGGAGGACGATTGGGAAGGCTGCCTATCAGTTCCAGGCATCAGAGCAAAAGTTCCACGCTATCAGAAAATTCGTTACAGTGGATATGATCGCGATGGGGCAATAATTGATAGAACAGTCGAAGGATTTCATGCGCGGGTTGTGCAGCACGAATGTGATCACCTTATTGGTAAATTATTCCCCATGCGTGTTAAAGACTTTAGCAATTTTGGTTTCACCGAAGTTCTTTTCCCTTCCTTAACCAACTTATCTTTGGATTAACTATTAATAAACTCCCTATTTAGATAATCCCATACTTTCAAAGATGCCGAATGATTGCTAAATCAACTAAAAGAAACATTTATGGATAATTTTGGCTCCGTTATCTTGTTTGAAGTAGTGCTAATTTTTGGAGGAGTTTTACTATTTGCATGGTGGCAATTACGCGACCTTCGAAAGGAGCGAGAAAAAGACCTGAAGAAGATAGCGCAAGAATTACAACCAGATACTTAAATATCAACCTAAGCCCCACCTTGCCGTTACATGAGAACGAAAAAGCTTGGTCAATATCGGGTCAACTGAGTGCTATAAACTGGGGTTTTTGATGTAATCTCAAGAGCAAGTCAGTTGTTTGGCCTGCCCAGCACGATTCGAACGTGCGACCTACGCCTTAGAAGAAATCGTGGTTGCTGGAAAGTCTATATATTTCAATCGCTTATAGCGATAAAAATTAGGTGTGCAACAAAGTGTGCAACCTAATTAATGCTTAAAACGATGTTTGATGTAGTCACTAAGCTTTCTACCTTCTAGCTTATCAGTAGCAGGATTAGTTCTTACATAAAAATCTTTTTCGTCAACAAAAACCTCGTCTGGCGATGGATCACACTCAACCATTAAAACGAGCTTACCTTCCACGCTAACCAAATGCTGGTTAATAAAGGGATAAAACTGCTCACCAATTCTGGTCTTAATTCTGTTTTTCACATGGAGAAGAAACTTATCTGTTGATTTAAAGAATTTATCAATTTCAACCTCATTGCCTGTGATTTCCCCTGAATCATGCACTCCCACCAGCAGGGTGCCACCATCACTATTTAAAAATGCAGCAATAGTTTTAATCGCTGAATCTTCAATTCTAGGCTCCTTAACCTGTCTTTCAACATCAAGACTGAATGTTTGCTTGAATTCAACAGACTTTGATTCACCAGCCCTAATTAAGGATTTGATCTTATCTGGGTTTGCAAGTTCACCTACAGCCTCCAAAATTGAGTCAATCTGGTTGAGCTCATTTTGTGAGCTTATTGGATTTAATGCTAGATTTTCCTCAAATTGACTGATCTTGTTTTTGATAAAGTTCAATTTTGAAATTGAACTAACTATTTCGCGCTGAACATCCAAGGGTGGAATGGCAATCTCTGTCTTAAGAATATCGCTCTTACTAATGCTAGGGATGAAGCTTTGTGAACGAAGGGAATCAATGATTAATCTACCAAGCGTTGATCCAAAGAAATAAACAAGGTATGTCGCATCCACCAAGTCTTGCTTACAGATTACTTGAATAACATTTTGATGCTTGATTTTTACCTGATTAATATCACCTACAACAGGGTTTGCACCTAGTTTTGGAATATAGATAGCATTGTCAGCTTCCAAAAACTGCTCATTCAATTTACAGAGATTCACTGAATCAGATATGTCTTCAATAGAAAGCTTATTGAAGTTTTTATATTCTGATTGCAAAGAATGAATCTGTTGCTGAATTTTCCATCTATAAAAACCTTCAAAAGAGTTTTTCTCTACCCAGACACCTGTCAGTAAATTTTGCCCCTCTGTCTTATCAAAAAAAGACTGAACCAGTCTCTCTGATTGGATAGCTGAGTCAATTTCAGCTATAAATTCTTTATCAACCTGCCCTTTTTTTAAAACTATTAAAGGAACCTTGATGCTGGTGTAGTGCTTAAGGAGCGAGTCTGGGGTGGCAAATATTGCTGCAACCTCGCAACCTACAAACTCCAAATGATGCCTAATTGATTTCACATTATGTTGTAGTGCTGATGGTTCAGCAGTAAATATTGCATAACCACCTTCATTGAGATGCTTCAGTATTGAAAGAATAGCGTTGATACTGTAGCTAAGTCGTGGATTAGCATCTTGCAAAGAGCCTGGGGTCATTCCAAAAGGGAAATCACCAAAAATAATATCCCAATGCCCTGTGGTTGGTAAAGCTTCAGTCTTGTAATGGGTAGTATCAAGCTTCTGGCATTTCAAATTATTGAATAATTTATGCTCGCTGTGATTTATTTGCAAACAAGACTTTGCCCCAGACATCTCAATAAAAGTATTAGAGAAAGAAGTGATGATTTCTTTGTTAAAAGCAGATATTTCCATACAATCAACTCCTTAAAGAGTTTTAATGGCGCCATTCTTACCTTGTTTACCTTTATCGTTACACGCCTTGCAACGAAAGGAAATTGTTTGTTTGCCACTACTGCGTGAAATTCTTTTTACTTGCAATTCTGGTGGGGTCAAATTGCGACAGCTTGGACAAACTTTAGATTGTTGAGAGGTTAAAGAGGTCATGTCTTATTTTAAGCCACAGCACGCAGTCTTACTTCATTGATTGATGCAAATAGTTGCTGAACTTTGTCTGAGGAAAATATTCCTTCTGGTCCAGTGGGAGCCATATCTACAAATGGGCTTTGATATAAACGCCCATCTTCCATTGCGCCATTCTTGGTCAGCTCGTCCACAATCAAGTTCACAAACTCAATCTGCCTATTTGTTGCTGTGGAATCAGTCAAAAACACATTCATAGCTTCTGTTGCAGCTGCCTTATCCAATCCCACCAATGAGCGCACAAAAAGTCCTAGTCCATGCGCCTCTTGTTTGGCCTTGTCTATCAAATTGCTATCACCACCAGCTTGCTCAAGCAAAATAATCTCCAATTCAGCCAAATCTGTAGCTGTGATTGGCAAATTACGACGCAATTTGTTGATGGCTAACTTGCTTTCATGTTGGCGTAAGAACTCTCTAGATTTGGCCTTGAATCGTTCATAGTCTAGGCCACCCACCTTGATAGGCAAGTCAATCTCAACACCTTCACCAATGGTGTCACCAAAGTTGGTAAACACAATGCTGCGCTTGGCTCTTTCAATCAGCTTGACCAAACCTCGTAATTGGATACGCACATGCTCTAACATGCCTACTGTGACATCAGTCCACCAGTCATCACTATTAAGGGATTGAATTAACTCCATCTTCGCTCTAATAGCTGGAATACTTTCTTGCAACTCCAATGCTGTAGCAATTGCTCTTACATAGCTTTGTAAACGCTCAAAGCCTTTGTCTCCACGCAATACACAGAGCTGTAATTTAATAATTGCCAAATCAAAGCGTTTGGCCTCTTCTTCTGAGTCAATTTTCTGTGAAGGCAAGTTAGCCAACTCAGTGGCTGCCTCTGCAGCATCAACAGTAGTCATGGATTGCCAACTGGATGCATTACTGAACTTTTCTACAAACTTGCGCTTGGGACGCACAACAATATTGTCCATGGTCATATTGGCTACTAACTCATGCAAGTAAGCAGCTGAATACTCTCGTAGGTCTTGCTCGTCTTTGGTATTGGTATCTTTTCTTGCATCAAGCGTGGTCAGCACTTCAATACGATTTTTGAAAAGCTGAGAATCCAAGCTATCACTGCTAGAGCCATCACTGGCTTCTGGGTTTTCTTTGAAATACTCTAGATTCTGGCAATAGTCCAAGATGTAGAAAAACTTTTTATCTTCATTGGGCGCAAACAAGTCTTTACAAAGCCTTGTGCCTCTACCAATCATCTGCCAAAACTTGGTTTTACTGCGCACACGCTTGAAAAATACGAGATTGACTACCTCTGGCACATCAATACCAGTGTCAAGCATGTCTACGCTGATGGCAATGTGTGGTGCCTTGTCTTTATTAGAAAAATCATCAATTAAACTTTGTGCATACTCAGTCTGATAGGTGATAACTCTAGCCATCTCTCCCTTGTATTGGGGATAGTTGATATTGAAACGCTCTGCTATGAATTGGGCGTGTAAGTTATTTTTGGCAAATACGATTGTTTTACCAATTCTGTCACCACTGGCAACCTTTTGACCTTTGGTCATCATGTGCTGAATAATTTGGTCTACAGTGTCTTGATTGAATAGCCACTGGTTCATAGCAGCTGGGTCTACCTCATCTGGTGGACCATCCTCACCCCACTCCAATTCATCCCACTGCTGTCTTTCATCTTCACTCAGCTCGTCATATCTAATGCCATCACGAGGAAAATGCACTGGCACTGAAATAGCCCTAGGTGGCACAAGATAACCAGCAGTGATTGCGTCATCTAGGCTATAGGCATAGGTTGGCACACCATTTTGCATCTGAAATAGGTTGTAGGTATTTCTGTCTACTTCATCTTTAGGGGTAGCAGTTAAGCCAACCAAGTAGCTGTCAAAGTAATTAAAAATCGCGCCATATTTGCTGTAGATACTACGATGTGCCTCATCCACAATAATCAAATCAAAAAAGCCAATGCCAAACTTTTTAACAGTGGTGTCTGTATTGTTGATTTGATTGAGCATGGTTTGATAAGTGCTGACATAGACCCTACCTTGTGCGTCAGTGCTATTGAGTAGATTTATCACTGGCACATTGGGCAAATGCTTGCCAAACTCTCTGCTGGCTTGTTTGACTAGGGAAACCCTATCTGCCAAAAACAACACACGCTTAACCCAACCAGCACGCATGAGTAAGTCAACCAAAGCAATCACAGTCCTAGTCTTGCCACTACCAGTGGCCATGACCACCAAACTACGTCTTTGATTGTGCTGCTCAATAGCCTCTGTAATGCTGCGTATGGCTTGGTGTTGATAACTACGCTCAACAATAGCGTTATCAATCTCTAACTTGGCAAGGCCTTGACGACTTGAACGACGCTGCATGAGCAATTCAAGTTCATCCTTTTTATGAAAACCTTCTACTGGTCTTGGTGCTGAAGAAGCATCGTCCCAAAACCAATGCTCATAGCCATTGGTGTAATAGATAACTGGACGACGACCAAACTTGGTCTCTAAGCAATCTGCATAAAGCTTGGCTTGTTGCTGACCTACTCTGGCATCTCTTCTGGTCTTTTTGGCCTCCACTACTGCTAATGGCTTGCCATCATCACCCCACAACACATAATCAACAAAGCCTATGCCTTGATTGTTGGGCATGCCAGCTACTTCATATTCCCTATCTTCAGTTTTATCTAATGCCCAGCCAGCTTCATTTAGCAGTAAGTCAATAAAGTAGTCACGAGTCTGTTCTTCGTTATAGTTGTGTGTATCTGGTGTTTGTAGATTAGCAGCCTTGGCCTTGGCAAACTCAACACGCAAAGCTTCAAGCTCTTGCTTGAGTGCATCTTTTTCTGTTTGCTCTTGCCTTAGCTTATCTTCAAAGCTGCGCAACTGTTCAGCACTAATTGTGTCTTGCTTTTTAGCTACTGGAATTAGTTTTTCATCAAACTGCAAACTAGGGTCTGGTCTTGCCTTATCTCCATAAGTTCTAGCCAACCAATACGCAACATGAAATAACTCTTGAATGGCTGTATAGGCCTCTGCTTGCTTGGCAGCTTTGCCATGTGCAGCACGATTGCCAATAGACATAATGACAGTGGCTTTGGTGAAGATATTTTCACCAGCATTGGAACGAAAGCATGGGTCATGCACTCTAGCACCTAGACTAGGCTCATAACTTTTGTAATTGAGGTCATACCTATATAGCCAATCCACAATTTGCTCTAAGGTCATGCGTGCATACCAGCAAGCAGCACGAGTATCTGAATTTAAATAACCCTCTGCCTTGGTTGCACTATCACAGATAGAAAACCACTCTTTTTGAAGGAAGGCAAAATTACTCATTTAATCGTTGGCTAGTAATGAGGATTGAAAGCTTAATAGAAGTTCGTGCAATTTAAATCGTGAGTTATCTAAAGACTTTTGAGTTTGAATAACATTATTAGAAATCTTAGCAAACTTATGCAATTGTTCATTGCTTGGCATATAAATAGGGAAATCTCTTATATTTCCTAGACTAAGAAATTTTTGAGTTCCTCCTTTACTTTCTTTCGCCACATATCTTTCAAAGTATTTTGTTTCAAGCAATGCTTTTACATACAATGAGGCTTCTAAATTTCCAGTTTTGATTAGGGCTACATTTTTAATTGCAAACTTAGGGGTTTTTTCATAAATGACAATTGGGTTGCCTATTGTTCCAATCATTGGCATCAAAATATCGCAATATTCAACCTTTGAGCGCTTATTAATTGCTTCAAAATCTTGCGAACTTATAAAATTAGCATTTTCAAAATTAATTTTATTATTATTCAAATTCTTTGATGTAATTAAAGGGTAACCCTCAGATTGAAACTTAGGGGAATCATGAGTTCCATCCCTAACATCAAAAGCATTTCCAAGTGAAGTATTTGGCCTTTCAAGCAAATGCGCAAACATGTCAGAAAATACTTCTTTAGATAGCTTATTCAACATCTCACTTGCACATTCACGCTTTTGCCTAATTTCCTCAGCTTTACCTAGAATAGTTGCAATGCGCTGCTGTTCTGCAATTGGTGGAAGTGGAATTTCAATTAGCTCAATTTGTTTACTGGAAACATTTATTTGGGCTGCGCCATATCCACAGCTTTCAATTTTTATTCTTGTTTTATCATTATTTAAAAACCAAAAAAGATAGTTTTTATCAATTTCTTTAGAATTTATTTTTAATCTAGCTACACGCTGGTTTAATGCAGCTGGAAGATTGTTTCCCTTAACAATTCCAACTCGCCCAACATTGCCCGTTAATGACATCAGAATGTCGCCTTCATTCAAAATAAATTGCCTTAATTTTGAATTTATTTGAATAGATACATACTTAGGATTGTTGTTTGAAATGTATCCTTTTTGCACATTAGTAATCCTCATTAGGAAATGGCCACTCTCAGCATATTCTGAACTTTTGAATGCGCCTCCATTCTGAACTTCAACGAGCTCGCCAAGTTTGGCTATTGGCCAGCTCATTTGAGCATACCCTCTAGCTCAATCAATCCAACCTCTATTTCTGCCTCAAGTCTTTTAAGCTCAGCAATCAACTGTAATGGGGGCAGATGCTCAATATGCTCGTGCACAACTTCTTTATATCTATTTAAACTTAAGTCATAGCCATTCACAACTAAATCAGCTTTATCAACTGCAAAACTTTGTGCAGTTTTAGGATTTTTTCGCTCAGCCCCTTCACGCTGTTGCCACCTCACTAGAATATCTGGCAAGTTGTTCTTAACATGCTCCTCTGCTGTTAACTTTTCGTTTGGCCTTACGCCAAGCTTTTTAGGGTCAAGTAATGGTCTGCGTTGGTCATCCAAACTCCAACCATCTGCCAGCATGTCATAGAACCAGACTGAGTCTGTGCCACCACTATTAGTCTTAGTAAAAATTAAGATGGCTGTGCTGACACCAGCGTAGGGCTTGAAAACACCACTGGGTAATGAAATCACGGCTTCAAGTTTTTGCTCCTCAACTAACATGCGCCTAATTTCTTTGTGCGCCTTACTGTTTCCAAACAGCACTCCATCTGGAACGACTACAGCAGCACGACCACCAGGTTTTAATAACTTCAAAAACAAAGCCATGAACAGCAACTCTGTTTTCTTAGTATTAACTACTGCCAATAAATCTTTTGCAGCATTCTCAATATTGATGCTGCCAGCAAATGGTGGATTAGCCAGAATCAAGCTGTATTTTTCTTCCTCAACTGCGTAGTCTTGACTAAGTGAATCACGATAGGTGATTACTGGATTCTCAACACCATGCAACAACATATTCATACTACCAATACGCAACATGGTGTTATCAAAATCATAGCCATGAAACATTGTGCTATGAAAGTGTTCACGACTTTTTGCATCAGTGAGTATTTCTGGATGCGTTTCACGCAAGTATTCACTGGCATTGACCAAGAAGCCACAAGTTCCACTGGCTGGGTCACAGATGGTGTCCTTGGCTGTTGGAGCTGTCAACTCCACCATCAATCTAATAATGTGTCTTGGCGTTCTAAATTGTCCATTCTGTCCAGCACTGGCCAACTTGCCCAACATGTATTCATATAAATCACCCTTGGTATCTCTATCCTCCATAGGGATTTGGTCAAGCAACTCAATGGCTGTTGTCAGTAGCAAAGGTGTAGGGATAGTAAAACGAGCCCCTTGCATCTGCTTGCTGTAAGTGCTGCCATCACCACCAATATCCCTCAAGAATGGAAACACATGGTCATTGACCACATTAAACATGTCTTGTGGTGACATGTTCTTGAGTCTGCTCCAACGCATGTCTTCATATTTGCAGCTCTTGCTATCTGACCCTTCTGGAAAAAATCGTTTTTCCATGGGCTTGCCTAGTCTGGCACTTTTGTTTTCTTCTAAGGTTTGCAAGTCATCTAATCTGCGTAAAAACAACAAATAGGTAATCTGCTCAATGATTTCTAGTGGATTGGAAATGCCACCAGACCAAAAGCTATCCCAAACCTTATCAACTTGACTCTTTAATTCACCAGTTAGCATCTTTTTCTTTTCTTCTAATTTATTTTGCTTGGAAATTCGTTTGTTGCTGCAGCTTTTATAAAATCCTCTGCCCTATCAAAATGTCTTATCGCAATTGCAGTAAGAGCATTTCTAACTGCAATTTTGTCGTATGAGTGCTTTCCCTGATTCATTCTTACTGCAATTGGTAAATTTGCCATTAATGCAATATCTGCCCAAGGTATCTTCTTTTTACCCTGTGACACACCTAAATCTGACTGTTTTTTAAGCATATAGATATTGTAAGCAGCTTCAAAGGCAATAATGCTCCATTTCCTACCCAGCCTATATGGCGCATCAGATGGCCTTATAGGCTGACCTTTTGGAGCCTTAGGCACCAATTTGTCTATTAATTGGGAAACCCTTCTCTTAATACCTACATTTGTCCAATGCAATGGCACAACCAAATTAATAACGTCTTTGCTATCAAAAGGGGCTAATTCTTCATTATTACTAGCAATGATTAAGCTGTAGTCAGTCTCTGGCTCAGTGAATAGATGACTGTGTGTTTTCCACCAAGATTTGAAATCAGTCTTATCAACCTTTCCAAAATCCTCAACAACTTGCTTTGAGACTTTAGTCCTTTGCTTTCTGACTGACTTTGCATATTCCTCATTTAATTGTAGGAACTTGAACCACCAATAAAAAGGGCTGCTGGTAACTGTTTTAGGAGGATTTTTTTCGTTGTAAACACCAGTACCAAAAACAGGGTATTTACGTGTCGCAAAAGAACGAGAAGATTTGGCTTTTTTAGTTGATATAGACATATAAAAATACTAGCACTTTGATTATTTTACAAACTACCATTTGTCACAAAAATACCATCCATTTTATAATGTATTCATTAGCTAGTAGAAAAAAGGATACGAAATGAACTACAAAAATACATTTGCAGCAGACTTTGAGCGTCTAGATAAAAATTATCTACAACCTGATGCGTTCATACGAAAAATGGCCAAAAATAGTGACAGCTGTCGCGCTTTGATACTACAAGGCCCACCTGGGGTAGGCAAAACTTACTCAGTAGAGCAAGCACTTAAGAAGCATGCTGCAGGTCGTTATGAGCTACTTAATGGCAAGGTAAGCAATTTGAGCCTTTATGGAAGCTTATATCGCGCTTCTAGCAATGGACACATCTTATTTTTAGATGATTGCGATACATTTTTGGGTGACGTTACAGGTGTCAATATTCTTAAAGCAGCAATGGACACCAAGCCAAATCGTGAGATTCATTGGGAATCAGGCACACATTTACTTAAAGCTATGGGCGTGCCAAATGGATTTAAATTTAATGGCAGCGTAATTCTAAATACAAATATTGGTTACGACAATAAGAATGAGAAGTATCTATCACGCTTGAGCGCACTTCACGATCGCGCTCTAACAATAACCATTAGTGATACTGATCCAGATCGTCTCTTTAAACAGGTCTGTTATATGGTTTTAGTTCAGGACATGCTAACTGAATTCAAATTTAGCAATAAAGAAAAAAATATGCTTTTAGAGTGGATTGATAACAATCGTGAATTCATAAATCGTATAAGTTTGCGCACAATTATCAAATTGAGCAAACTTTACTCAGCAGATAAAAAAGATTGGCAAGATATGGCTGAACAAGGTCTTTTATCAGGAGTTGGCTATGCTGAATAAAGTGAAACTTGCTAATGGCACTGAAGTTGATTGGGAGGAGTTTTCTAAATGGGGCGCAATAAAACAACACATGTCTGTGATTGGTTGTCGTGGCACAAAAGGCTTCAGGCATAGTGAAAAAACAAGAAAATTAATCAGTGATATTAAGAAAAAACAAGTCGTTAGTGCTGAGCAACGAGCTCATCTAAGCAAGGTAATGAAAGGAAAGTATAAAAATTGCAAAAAGAATCTGCCAATACATACTCCAAATGGATTATTTCCAAATAGGATTACGCTTTATGCAAGAATGGTGGAGGATGGTTTTGCATCAAAAAATTATGCTGCCCAAAAAATTAGGCAATGGATGAAAGAATATCCAAATGACTACTATTTGATCTCAGGCTAACTCTACAGCTTTACGCTTCATATCATCATTTACATCAATGTAGCACTGGGTGGTGCTGATACTTTTATGACCAGCCAAACTTGCTAACACACGCACGCTGATACCCTTGTTGGCAAGATTAGTTATGAAGGTTCTGCGCCCACTGTGTGAGCTTGCACCATCTACACCACTGCGCTTGTAGAGATAATGGAAAAACTGGGTAAGTGTATTTGCAGTAAATCCATCACTATTTGCCTTTTGACTATAAAAGAACTTGCAGTTGATATTTTTAGGCGTGTATATGGCTGCGTAAGCCTCTAATTCTTTTCTTAGTTTTTCATTTACAAATACTGTTCTTGCTTCATTTGTCTTGGTGTTTTCAGCCAATAAGCGTATTTCGTTTCTTATCATGCCTTCTGCATCCACAACATCCTTAAATCGTAAACTACTTACTTCTCCCACACGCATGCCACTCAAGTAAGTGGTCAAAAGCAATGCCCTATTGCGTGTGCTGTGTTTGCGTGTAGCTATGTAATCTAAAACTCTGCGTAGCTCTGTTTGAGTAAGCGTTTTTGCTTGTTTAGCCATTGTGTTTTTTCCTAAATATAACTTTGCAATAGCTAAATTGTGTTTTATTTGTTTGTTTTCTACGACCTCTTTATGCCAAAAATGTGTCAAATTTAAATCCTTCCAAGAATCAATGGGTTACGCATGGGAACCATGGTTTTAAGGAACAAACCAAAGGTTTTGCATATTTCCTTACATATTGCTATTTATGGAATCTGTGGGATTTAGACTACAGAATTACGCAGACTTGCGTAAAAGCACTACACGCTGTTTAAGCGTGTCTCTGCTGTATTGCTATTAGTTGTAGTGATTTAAGCGTTTGTAGTGTGTTTATTTAAGCTTTATTTACAAGCTTCTGAGAAAGATGTTGTAGTTTGATTCCAATTATTAGCTTTTGTAAGTTCAAGCTTTGTAATTGAGGAGCTTCCATTATCAAGCAAGCTTAATGCTTGTTGAGAACATAAATCTTGTTTCGTGTTAATCACAAATTTGTAATAGCAAATACTGTTGCTATAAGTTTGCTCGTATTTAATATTTTTGCTTCCTAAAAAATTTAATAGTGGTTTTACATAATCAATTGTTTTGCACAAAGCTGGGTTATCAGTGCTCCTTATTGCGAAATCATAATTAATGCCATACGCAGTTCTTACTATTGTTGTGTGATTTTTAGGGTCTTCTCCTAAACATTTTTTATCTGGAATTCTAGTATCACCCAATATTGCACAATATGCCTCATCTTGTGGCTTACCAGAAACTGACAATCTTTTGTTCTGTTGGGAAATTGCATTTGTGGCAAATATTGACAAACCAATTATTAGAAACATTTTGCAATAATTCATTTTTATCTCCTAGGCAATATGACATTAAGATTAGCATAGTTATATTTTTTAATATAGTTTTACATACATTTGTTGAAGTTAGCTACGCTAACTTGTGCTTTCATAAAAGCTAACGCTTTTATTCAGCACTTTCTTTTAATGATTTTTTAGATCATCTTTACTAGGAAGCACAAGCCACGCTTCTTTTATCAAGCGTGGCTTTTAGCTAATCACCTTTACTGAGGTTTTAACAACTGGCAACACACAACTTGATTTAACAAGAAAGGTAGGTTTTGCTATCACCTTTTAAGTGCTCGTCTAACGCAACACTTCCACAGCCTTGCGCAGTAGCTTTATGGAGTGTTTGTGGGTTCATTGGTGGCAGTCCCACTCACTTTATTCGTGTATTACTACACTACTAACCATTACAGTATTGCAAACGCTTCTACACAGTGGTGTGGCATTTAAGGCATCTAGCATCTAGCTAGTTAGTGCAATACAGCGAGTAATGAGCAACCCAATTGCATACTGTCACACATCAGAACAGATTACGCAGCACTATTACATTCAGCGTGCCAACTTTTATATCTCATTTGTATAGTTATTTATGCAAGACCAAATAAAGCCAACTATTTTTAAGTGAAATATTAGGTTTTTGCTGGCAAATAGAGGTCGTCCAAACACCTACTCTGGTAATAAATTTAATGTGCCCATTAACTTTAAGGAGAACAAAATGAGCGCATTAAATTCACTCAAACTAGTGACTAGCAAGAAGCATCAAACTGTTGCACCTATTGTTCATCGTCGTAACAAGCTATGTGCCAAGCTACATGAGCAATTGGAATTATGTGAAGCACAACAAGCTGGAAAAACTTATGCTCCTACACGCTTAAAAACATTTGTTAATAAGCAAACTGGTGAGCGTATTACTGCTGAAACAATTAAGCGTGTGAAGGAGTGGTTTTGGATTGGTGATACTGGGAAAATCAATCTTGCTGTCAAATATGGTGCCAAAACATTGACCTTGAACAAAAAGACCAAGGCCAATGCCATTGAATTAAACAGTGGTGAAGAGCTTATCAATACACTTAAATCATTAAAAGTTGCTGTTTTAAATGGTGACTTAGATGAAGCAATTAGTGAGGTTAGTGAAGCTACGAGAATAGCATTTATAAAATAAAACAAGCCCCCTTACCTAAGGGGCTTGTTTTAATACTTAAGGACAAGCTCTAAAGGAGCAATTATCAAATTTCAATCTACCACCATCTGCTGAAGTTAAAGTTCCAGTCCAAAGCCAACAACTTCTTCCAATATCAGATACAGCCAATCTCTGTTGTTGGTCAGTAAAGCTACAAATGGCTCTTCCATTTTCAATACTAACAATGGTGGCATTCCCTTCTGTAGTTCTGCCAGTAATTTGACCCATGAACTCAAAACGCTTATTCAAATGCGTTATTGCCAATTTATCTGCTGTTGTCTTTCCAAAAATTAAATCTGAAAGTATGTTTTCTTGACCCGTAATTACCTCTACTTTTTTAGATGCATTGATTGAATTATCGCCACACGAAATTAAAAGCATGGAGAATGTTGTCACAAAAAGTAATGTGATAATTTTTTTCATTTCTACCCCTTTATTGAAGGAAATATATTTTAGCTAGCTTTATTTCAATTACATATAAATATTATCATGAAACAATTTCGTGCAACTGTTAGAGCAAGTGGGTTGGTGGTTACCACTATCGTATTTGCTGAAAACACCAACTTTGCAACCAAAATATTGCAAGCTCAATTTGGCTTGAATAATGTGATTAGCATTCCAACGCAAATTTAATCGTGGTCATTAAAGAAATTACTAGCGTCAAGCCACTCACGCCACAGCAGTCTCGTATTGCTGCGTTAAAGACTCAAAAAGATAACATTAGTAAGCAGCTTAAAACAGAGCGTGATAGGCAAAAAATTACTAAGGCACAACAGCAGTTAGCTAAAGTTTATCAATCTACCAATTAAGTTCTGATTCTGTATGGAATCTGTAATAGCTCTTTTATTTGCTCAATAGTTTTTAATTCCAATCCTTGCTCTTTTCGTCTCTGGTTCACTTGTTCCAAAAACCATTGCTCTACTTCTAAAGTAGTCATTGACTTAAATTCATCATTATTTTTATTGTCCTCGTAGTGCTCTCTCAATACATTCCAGCCAAGGTTGTCAGCATATTGCTGAACCCACTCATTGTTTTTTGGACTTGTCATGATTACATTCCTCTTGGACTGCTTGGAAATAATGGGCTAGTTGGAAATGTTGGCGCTGATGGAGCATTCATTGGTGCTTGCTGAAACTGTAGTGGCTGAATGGGTTGTGGGGATTGTGCTGTGCCTACTGGCATCCCATTAGCATTTGAATAGTAAGTTGTGCTCCCACTTTGCTGGGCTGTCCCAATTGGCATGCCATTGGCATTTGAATAATAGGTAGTATTTCCACTTCTTTGTGCTGTGCCCATAGGCATCCCATTAGAGTCAGAATAGTAGGTGGTCTGTGAAAGTACTGGGGTTGCAATTAATAGCAATAGATACGCGAGATTCTTTTTGATATCTTTCTCCTTGGTTATTAAATGCTATACCCTTTGAAGCTCATGATGTGAGCTTTATTTTTTTATATTTGCCCACATTAAAACCTTACCAGCCTCTTCAATAGCTTTTTCTTGATTTAACCTATCCCCACTTGCCTCAAGTTCAACTGCAATATTTGCACCAATAGTGCTCACATTGGCTGTTACTTTGCCATTTCTAGTGGCAATCTTGTATTCCACAAAATAGCGTGGCACAAGCTCAGCATCTCTAAACTCAGTTTTGACCTTTTGAGAAATACCCTCTTCTACCACCCAATAGCCTTGCTTTAAGTCTTGGTGGCATCGCGCAACTAATTCTTTTACTTTGGCGATGGCTTCTTTTTTGTCGTATTGCTTAAAGGCTGGCACTTCTTTAGTTAAATCCTCGTCAACCTTGAGTCTTAGGTGCACTTGTTCAAAAAAGCGCAGATCACTAACTCGCTTTGCTGCCAAGGCAATAGCTTGTCTAGCCCTACCTTCAAAGTAGTCTTGGACTAAATTACTCATGAATTTGTAGTCGTAGGTAGATAGTTTGTCATTTATATTACCCTAGCTTGATTTGGGACTTTTGAGCAAGTGCTCTTCTAGTTCTTTGGCAGCATCTGGGTTTTGCTGCTCTAAGTTTAGATAAACGCCAGTAGCCAAACCAACCAAGCCAATCACATTGGCTTTTGCAATATTGGCAAAATTGACTGCTATCTCGCCACCATTAGCACTGCCTTGCTCTCCAGCCAATCGTTCAGCAATCATTAATGGATTAAGGTGGTTATAGTGGTCTTTGAGCATGCTGGCACTTGTACCCATCTGGGTTTCTAATTCTTCGTAGCTATAGCCCTCTAAGATACGTTGAGTAGCATAGTAATGACGTAGGCTATATAGGCTTCGCCCTTTGTCGTCCTTATTATTAGTCAGCATTTTTGCAGCACGAATACCATCGCCAAAGACATTTACAAAGCTATAAGGTCTAATGCCATCTCGCATACGAAATAGGTAAGCATCCTCTCTTCTGGCAATCAATTCATCTAAGGTAATTTCTTGATACTCAACCTGTAGCGCTCTCAGCTTGTCTAGAATGTGCCAAATCTCATGGCGAGCTATTAGATTACGAGCCCCTATTTTTCCTTGTGGCAATGTGATATGAATAACACGAGTATTTTTCTGTTGCACAAACTCAATATGTTTCCACTTCAGCTCTTTTGTTTCTGTGCCTGGTCTTACACCAGTGCCAGCAACAAAAGCTACATACAAACAAAGCAATTCTCGCAAGTTACGAGTAGCCTCAGTTCTTCCCTCTAATGCCCATTTTTGTAAATAGGTTTGCAGTGCAGTTAATTCTGTATGTGTAAAAAATCCTCTGGCTTCTCCACTCTCACCAGTATTTTTCATGCTAGGCCGTAAAAACTCTGTCATATAACCAAGCTCAATAGCTTCATTGAAGACTTTAGTAAGGGCTAGATTATGGGTGTGTTGAGTGCTTTGCTTTAGTTGTCTGCCTACCTTTGTAAGGCGCCACTGATGAAACTCTGCAATGATGGCTGGCGTAATTCTGTCTATATTGTGATTACCAAAAAATGGAATTAGGTATTGGTCAATTGCGCGATAGTAATCAGCGTATTTTGGTTTTCCAGTGCCAGCTTTGATTTCTGCTTTGTATTTTGCGCTCACTGTCATTGCAACAGCTTTGAACTTTTTACTAACAAGTGGGAAACCTCTTCGTTCTGATGCACGAATGTCAGCTGCCCAATCTTCAGCTGCTCTGGTTGCTTCTATTGCATCACCAGTGCCACTACTCTTTTTCAGCCACTTATTAATTGATTTGACTTTAAGATGAATTTGCCAATAGCTACTGCGTGCTCGCATTGTTATGTTGAGCTCTTTGCTTCGTATAACGATTGTTTTTGAAGACTTTTCTGGCATGCAAAAGCTCAGTTTTTAAATTAGTTTTTAGTGTATAGCCTATAAACAAAGTGTGCAACCAGTGTGCAACACTTTTTGAAAATCCTTATTTTTTATAAGTCTATGTTTTATATAGTATTTTTGGCCTGCCCAGCACGATTCGAACGTGCGACCTACGCCTTAGAAGGGCGTTGCTCTATCCAGCTGAGCTATGGGCAGATGTATGCTGGGTCTATCTAGAACAATAAGGGAAAGTGGTCGGAGTACAAGGATTCGAACCTTGGACCCCCTGCTCCCAAAGCAGGTGCGCTACCAGGCTGCGCTACACTCCGACGGAATAGATATTCTACACCGAGAGGGCTCTTTCGGGCAAATCCTGTAAGATTCGGGGCATGGTTGCCTATTTTTCCAGCAAATATTTGAAGCGCTTTCAAACTGCTTTTTCAGTAGCTTTGCTCCTTTTTTGCCTTTTGGGAACCCACTGGGTTGGCTTTAGCCACAGCATTTCTCATGCTGGCTTACATAGCCAGAGTATTGAACAGTGCTCTGCTGATGATTCTGTTGCTGGTCTTACCCATAGCTCGGATGCGTGCCATTTATTTGATGCGCTGACATTAGCTGGATTCGTACCAGTTGGCGATTCTGATGTAGTTCGTCATTCTGCTCATGCCCCTGCGAAGATTGCTTCAGTAGATCTAGTTCTCATTGAATCTACTACTGCCTCCTATCAATCGCGCGCTCCCCCTGCTTTCATTCTGTAATCGTTATAGCTGCCTGGGTCTTTCCTAGGCTTTCGATTTAAGCAACATCTCATCGATGTTGTATGGACTGAGAGGTACTCAATGAATCACAAACATTCTTTGTATGTTTGCAAAACAATTTTGTCTGTTTCCATCTATGGAATGATATTTAGTTCAGCCAAAGCACAAACACCAAATCTAGAAATTACCGCTACTGGATCACAAGAAGCTACCCAAAGCATCTTGACGCCAACCAAGGTTTTACAGGGCGATGAGTTACTCAATAAACTGGGAACAACGCTTGGGGCAACTCTAGCAAATGAATTAGGCGTCTCTGCCACAGGCTATGGCGCTGGCTCTTCTCGTCCAGTCATACGTGGCCTGGAGGGTTCACGAGTGCAAATCTTACAAAATGGTCTATCTGTTGGAGATGTCTCTAATATCTCCCAAGATCATGCTGTTGGCAACAATATGCAAAATGCCCACCAAGTTGAGATTCTGAGAGGGGCTGCAGCCCTACTCTATGGCTCAGGCTCAAGTGGTGGCTTAGTGAATGTGGTGAATGACCGTATTCTGACTAATCTTCCTGATAGAGCAACGGGTGCAATTAATACTAGTTATGAAACTGTTAATAATGGACGTGCTGGATCACTTGAGGTTGATGGTGCCATCGGATCAGTAGCCGTACACGTAGATACCGCAATTAATAATGCCAACAATTACCGCATACCTGGCAGCTCGACACAGTCACAAGGCGAACCTGTTGGCGGTTGGACAGTTCCAGAAGGTGGAAATGGAGGTAATAACTACACAGGGAAACTTCCCAATACCTTTAGCAATCAAAACAATTTGGGAGTTGGAGTTTCTTATATAGGGCAAAACGGTTACACCGGTGTATCGGTTGAGCGTTTAAATAATAACTATGGCATTCCGACACCTGAAGGTGGATCAATTAATCAGTCGCAGAATCGTTATGACTTGCAGCATCAAACGCGTGACCCTTTTGCTGGCTTCTCATCATTTAAATTTAGTGCTGCAAATAGTAATTACAACCATACTGAATTTACGAATACTGGCGAAGCAGCATCTCTGTGGAAGAATATTGCTAATGAGGCCCGTTTTGAATTAGCTCATAATCCGATTGCTGGCTGGAAAGGCACCTTTGGAGCGCAAGTTTCTACTGCATCACTCAATGCCACCGAAGTAGGTACCGGAAGCTATGCGATCGTACCGCCCACCAAGACTAACTCGAATGCCCTTTTCTGGATTGAGGAAGGCAAATGGAACTCCTTACAAGGTAATTTGGGTCTGCGTTATAACAACGTGGCACAAAAGCCTAACCTGGGAACTGAGTTAGAAACGCAAGTCATGAATACGGGTGCTGATACACCCAGCATCACCTTACAGAACCGCACTTTTAATTTGATGTCCTACTCTGCAGGAGGTTTATGGAACTTTATGCAAGGTCATGGTGTCGGTGTGGCTTATACCGTTTCACAACGAGCACCTAGTGCGCAAGAGCTTTACTCCTATGGTGCTCATGAATCTACTGCAACCTTTGATATTGGCAATCCGAATCTCAATAAAGAAACATCCCATAATCTAGAGTTCAATATCCAAAGGACAAGTGGCTTATTGCGTGGTAAAGCAAGTGTCTATGCTAATCGCTTTAATAACTATATTTATGGCTATTACACTGGTCAATCTGTTCCGGATGTTGAGAATTTTTCTGTAGTAGTCGCTCAACAGGCAGCGGCAACCATTAAGGGTATTGAAGGTGAATTGACCTATAACTGGCGTGAGCCAGGTCTTGGCGGTAGAGTTTTTGGTGATGCCTCGCAAGGAAGCTTTGATGCAGGCGGTAATTTACCTTTGCAACCAGCACCAAGACTTGGCGCTGAGATAGCGCATCAACGCAATGGCTGGCTCACTAATGCGACTTATATCTATAGCTATCAGCAAAACCGCCTGGCAAGCTGGGAACAAGGTCCAGCACCAAGTTACAACCTATTAAATGCTGGCATCTCGTATACAGAAAAAATTCAGCAGGTGAATTGGACTGTTTATCTCAATATGAAGAACTTACTCAATGAGCAGATTCGGTATGCAACCACTCCAATGGCTGTGAGACTGTATGCACCTCAGCCAGGTAGAAGCTTTATGGTTGGGCTACGGGGTACGTTTTAATACAAATCTGGCACGTACATCTCAGGCGGGACGGGTCCACGTAAGTAATCTGGATTGTGGACTCGAGCTGGAAGCGTAATCTCTGGATGTGAAATTTCGTGATATGGAATTTGAGTCAAGAGATGGCTGATGCAGTTTAAGCGAGCTTTTTTCTTATCGTTTGCCGCAACAACCCACCATGGCGCCTCAGGAATATGCGTACGCTCTAGCATGGTCTCTTTAGCTTTAGTGTAAGCCTCCCAAAGGCGACGAGCCTCTAGATCCATGGGACTTAACTTCCACTGCTTTAAAGGATCATGAATTCGCATCATGAAACGGTTGTACTGTTCATCATCGGAAATAGAGAACCAATACTTAATCAGAATGATTCCAGAGCTGATCATCATGCGCTCTAAATCAGGAACTGTTCTGAGGAATTCTTCATATTCTTTCTTGGTGCAGAATCCCATGACTTTTTCAACGCCAGCTCGGTTGTACCAGCTGCGATCAAAAAGAACTATCTCCCCGCCTGCAGGAAGTTGAGATATGTAACGCTGAAAATACCACTGAGTTCTCTCGCGTTCATTTGGCGCTGGTAAGGCAACGACTTTGCAAACTCGAGGGTTTAAGCGCTGGCTGATACGCTTAATAGCACCACCCTTACCTGCGGAATCACGTCCTTCAAATAAAACGGCAACCTTCACTTTATTAGCAACAACCCAGTCTTGTAGTTTGACTAGTTCGCTTTGGAGTCTAAATAACTCTTTGAAGTAAACATTTCGGGGGACGGTTGAATTGCCATCGCCATCAACCGAGAGGCGGCCATCATCCATTTCCATCTCGAGCTCTTCATCCATGCTATCCAGAATTTCTTCTTGAGCACGTTTGTACCACTCGGCCATCTCTTTATGCTTTGATGTCATACGCTTCATATCGTCCTTATATTCACATTTTTAGAATATATATATGACATATATATTACAACCCGTTTAATTGCAGTTTTTTGCTAAGTATTGGGCTATTTGCTCCTGACTATGCAGTGCTAGACCTTTTCGATCCAATGCCTGACCTGATTTTGCTTTGATAGGCGAAAAGAATGTTAATACCACCCGTAGTCTTCGATTTTTCAATATGCTGGCCATAGAACCGATCAAACCCATGTCACCGATAAAAGCAGGAACTTCAGAATGTTCACCGGTAATTTGATCGAAATACGCTAGAGCTAGAGTACATACCGGAACCTCTGCTTGAGCAGCCGCTTCAAATAAATTAGGCTTAAAGGTCTGAACACTTTTACCGATAGTAGAAGTACCTTCAGGAAATATACAAATTGACTGGGTTTTTAATAGCACAGCCATATCAGTAACAACCTGCCTGGCATGTCTTGAGCTCTCTCTATTGATAAAAACCGTTCCTAGTTGTTTTGCCATCCATCCAAAAATTGGCCACCGCTCAACTTCAGACTTGGCTACAAAGCGAATCGGTTTGAAAGCATTAATCGCATGAATATCCATCCAAGACACGTGATTAGCCGCTAGTAAACAGGAGGAGTCTGTAAGAGCATCTACATTGTTAACTTGCAACTGAATACCGAAAATCTTCAATAGTCGTTTTGACCATCTTTGGATATGTTGCTTCTTGCCATTAGCATTTAGGAATGGAAAAAGTACTAGCAAGGTCATTGCCCCGCGTAATACATGCAGCCACACCAGAAACCAGAGGGTGATGTATAGAAGAAATGGGGTGGCACGTTGCGAGGGTTGAATTGTATGTGTCATAAGAGCTAGCTATATTCACTATCGTAAATCATATATGCATCGTCATAAAAGTGTCTTAGAACTGTCATGATGCTTACACAGTCACTTGGCTTAATGTTGTTTCATGATGCATTACAGAGCCATCTGGATTTCAGACGTACACCTAGGAACATCAGGGTGTCAGGCAAACTACCTCCTCGATTTCTTAAAGCATAACGAGGCTGACAAGTTCTATTTGGTAGGCGACATTATCGACGGCTGGAGGCTGAAAAAATCATTTTACTGGCCACAGGCACATAACGACGTAGTTCAAAAGCTATTACGTAAGGCTCGTAAAGGCTCTGAAGTTATCTATGTCCCAGGCAATCATGATGAAAGTGCCAGACAATTCTTTGGCCTCTCTTTTGGTGATGTCAAAGTAGTCGAAGAATGCATTCATACAACCTTAGACGGCAGAAAGCTCTGGGTGACCCATGGCGACTTATTTGACGGAGTAATGCAGTACGCTAAGTGGTTGGCCTATGTAGGTGATACGCTTTATTCCTTCATTCTGTATATCAATCGATATTTCAATATGTTGCGGGTCAAGATGGGTTTGCAATACTGGTCCCTGTCTCAATACCTCAAGCACCAAGTGAAGAATGCCGTTAGCTATATTGCTGACTTTGAACACATTATGGCTAGAGAAGCGCGTCTGCGCGGCTGTGATGGTGTTGTTTGTGGCCATATTCACAAAGCCGAGATCCGTGAAATTGACGGTCTCCTCTATTGCAACGATGGTGACTGGGTAGAGAGCCTCACTGCATTAGTTGAAACCCATACCGGGGAACTCAAAATTATTCATTGGCCACACATTAAAGGTGAGCCACTTGAAATTCCAGAAATTTCTTTCCAACCTGCCGTTCAACCACTCATCAAAGAGGCTGCGCTATGAAAATTATGATCATCACCGATGCATGGGATCCACAGGTAAATGGTGTTGTTCGCACCCTAAAACAAACTCGTGCTGAACTAACTGCAATGGGTCATGAAGTAGAAATGATTACCCCCAATGGTTTCAAGTCCATTCCCTGTCCAACTTACCCAGATATCGCCCTCTCCCTATTTCCAGGAAAAGAAGTATCGCGCCGTATTAAAGAATTCGCGCCTGATGCAATGCATATTGCAACCGAAGGTCCACTAGGTCTATCTGCACGCTCATATGCCGTGAAGAATGATCTGCCATTTTCTACTGCTTATCACACTCGCTTTCCTGAGTATGTAAAAGCTCGTACGGGTATTCCTCTTGGAATTACCTATGCATTTATTCGCTGGTTCCATGGTCCATCAATGGCGGTAATGGCACCAACCGTTGTGGTGAAAGATGATTTAGAAAAGTATGGCCTGCGCAATGTAGTACTGTGGTCAAGAGGCGTAGATCTTGATGTATTTAAGATGCAAGAATCCAAAGCTCTTAATACGGCGCATCCAATCTTTTTATATGTAGGTCGCGTTGCCGTAGAAAAGAATATTAATGCATTTCTAGAGATCGACTTACCAGGCTCAAAGTGGGTAGTTGGTGATGGCCCTGCAATGGCTAGCATCAAGGAAAAATATCCAGAGATTAACTATCTCGGCGTATTACAGCAACATGAATTAGCTAAAGTTTATGCGGCTGCCGATGTCTTTGTATTCCCCAGTAAAACCGATACCTTTGGCTTAGTACTACTTGAAGCAATGGCCTGCGGCACTCCTGTGGCTGCCTATCCAGTAACCGGCCCTATTGATGTCTTGGGTGATTCTCCTGCTGGGGCTATGAACGAGGATTTGCGTGAAGCGTGCATTGCGGCATTAAAGATTCCTCGCGAGGCAGCGCGTGCACATGCTGAGAAATTCTCATGGAAAGCTGCTTCCGAGCAATTTGTAAATCACCTCAAGCCAGTTCCATCACCTGAAGTACACGTGACAGCGCTAGCTTAAAAGAAGGCATCACTTGAACTCTAAATACCACATTAACCAAAATCCTCATAAAGGCAATCGAGGATTAACCAGGGCTTGGCACGCTGCCAAAAACTCTTGGTGTGGTTTGGTTTACGCTTTTTTAGAGGAAAGTGCATTCAGACAAGAGCTCACCCTATTTGCAATATTGACCCCAGTCGCCCTTTACCTACCAACTACTAACCTAGAAAAAGCTTTACTAATTTCTTCCTTGATCATGGTGCTGGTTGTGGAGTTATTAAATTCTAGCGTAGAGGCAGCTATTGATCGCATCTCTTTTGAACATCACGATTTATCCAAAAGAGCTAAAGATTTTGGCTCAGCAGCTGTAATGCTAGCCCTATTCATTGCCCTTTTAATGTGGTCTGCAGTATGCATTCCGCTTGTCTTAAAACTGTAACAAACGACCTCTACAGTCATACAAACATTCAATAAGGCTTACTTATGTCAGATATTCCGAACCCAATTGGCGCCTTTGAAATTTTCTCCATCAAAAAAGAGAAAAAGCTTACTGTCCCCAAATCAAACCCCTTTAAGAAGCTTTCTAAAAAACTAGCCAAGAAGCTCTTTGGTAAGAAATTTGCTACTAAAGCACGTGCAGAGATTGCTGCAGTTGAAATAGCACCAACAGTAAATCCAGTTACTAAAGCGAAGAAGCCATCATTTCAAATTGAATGGGCTAGCTCTTCTAGTGAAGTTAAAGAAGCGCAAAGATTGCGTTACAAAGTTTTTGCGGAAGAAATGGGTGCAAACCTCTCTCAAAATGCAGAAGGTCTAGATATTGATGAATTCGATGCATACTGCGATCATTTATTAATCCGTGACCAAGATACTTTAAAAGTGGTTGGTACCTATCGCGTGTTACCTCCACACAAAGCACAAGAAATTGGCCGCTTATATTCTGATGCGGAATTTGATTTATCCCGTTTAGATCATTTACGCCCAAAATTGGTTGAATTAGGTCGCTCTTGCGTCCACCAAGACTATCGCTCTGGTGCGGTCATCATGGCCCTATGGAGTGGTTTAGCACAATACATGCAAAAGAATGGTTATGAAATCATGCTTGGCTGTGCCAGTATTCCGATGGCTGATGGTGGCCACTTTGCAGCGAGCTTATACAACTCTCTCAATAGCGATCAAATGGCGCCAACGGAGTTTCATGCCTTCCCTCGTCTTCCACTGCCATTAGATAAACTAAACGGTGGATTAGAAGTAGACGCCCCTCCACTAATTAAAGGCTACCTCAAGCTTGGCGCTAAGATTTGCAGTTCACCAGCCTGGGATCCAGACTTTAATACGGCGGACTTGCTAACCATGCTGCGCTTATCGGATATCAATCCACGTTACGCAAAACACTTCTTAGGTTTGTAATCTCGTTTTTACTTCAAACTGAGTTCGTAAGAGCGGCCGATGCGAGACCATTCGGCCGCTTCTTTTAGTAGGCTGAACTCTGTTAAGGGGTGGGTTTGGGCCCATTCTTTAGAAATGCATACCTGGTAAGCACCATCATTTTCAGAAACTTTTACCTTCGGTAAGTCTTCATCGCTTCTACCACGACAAAGTACTTGGGCTAATCGCAGGCAAAACAACATGCGCCAATCATGAAAGCCGGCGTTGTTTGCAAGCTTACCTAATTTACCGGTATGCCCAATCAAGAGTGCAGCTAAGCGGGCTTGATCGTTTTTAGAAAAGCCCGGCATATCAGCATTACCTGCTATGTAGGCCGAATGTTTGTGATACCCGTTATGCGAGATGGATAGACCAATCTCATGCAAATTAGCAGCCCATTGCAACAGTGCAATATTGTCAACCCTGCTCTCTGTATCTGGTTTAGGTAATTGCTGCAAGAATTCAGAAGCTAACTTTCCAACGCGGGTTGCTTGTTCACGATCTGCGGAATACCGCTGCATAAACTGCTCAACGGTTACATAACGCATGTCATGATGTTGAGAGCGGCCCAGAAGGTCATAGAGAACGCCAGTACGCAAAGCAGCATCGGTAACCTCCATCTCTTCGATACCGAGCTCATCAAATACAGCCAACATAATGGCTAAGCCACCAGGCCAGACAGCCCTTCGATCATCCTTCAGTCCTAAAAGCTCAACTTGACTAATATGTTCATATTTCAGGAGGTGCTTTTTCATAGCACGCAAACTATCGCGCGTAATGAGACCGCTAGAAGTATTCACACCCCCTAAAGTCAAACCATCACTATGGCCATTGAAGTCATTGGCAGCAATTAATTCAGCAAGGGCTCTGGCGGTACCAGAGGAGCCAATCGCTTGTTTCCAGCCGCTCTTCAGATATGCCCCTGCAATAACCTGGATCTCACGCCTAGCTGCTAATTCAGCTTCTTTAAAAGCATGAGAATCAATACTACCTTTAGGGAAAAAACGCATGCTATGGGAAACACAGCCGATATACAGGCTTTCCATGAGCTTGGGTTCATAACCCTTACCGATAATAAATTCGGTAGAACCGCCGCCAATATCGACTACCAGGCGGTTACCGTGAACTGCGGGAACTTCATGCGCAGCACCGATATAAATCAATCGCGCCTCTTCAACCCCTGCGATGACCTCAATTGGAAAGCCCAAGGCCTCTTGTGCATCTTTTACAAATTGCGGGGCATTCTTAGCAACACGTAAAGTATTGGTAGCAACTGCGCGGACATTAGATGGATCAAAGCCTCGAATGCGCTCGCCAAAACGTCTAATCGAGGTTAAGCCCCTTTGATAGGCGTCATTGCCTAAGAGTTTGTTTTCGGTAAGACCTGCTGCTAGTCTCACTGAATCACGCAAGGTATCTATGGGACGAAGTTGCATTCCCGATGGCGTATTAACAGCCTGAGCAACCAACATACGAAAACTGTTGGATCCCAAATCTACTGCTGCGACTAAGTCGCCAGAAGAAGATGTGGAGTCGTCAGAATGAATTGCCAAAATAGTCCCTAAAAATACTTACACCAATCGAATATGTCTATTTTATGAAATATCCATGACACATTGATGAAATTACAGCTCAGTCCAATAGGAATAAGGCTATGCGGCTAGGTTTTGCTCCGCGCTAGAACAATCTAGGTCTCCGAAGCTGCAAAAAATACAGCAATCACCAGATTTAGGCTTCAAGATGCAAGCACAAGCGCGGCAACGATACAAATGCTGAGAGGATCCTCTTGGAATCTCTAGAGTCTCTGTCGCCTGGCAGTACGGACAAGTAATGGTCGAATGTTGTTTTTCTTGGGCGGTCACAGAGATATAGTGGACTGCAGATATTTCAGGAATATGTCAGACCCCATCCAGCTCAATGACAATACCTTTTCAACTTTAAAGAGCCGTTTTTTTGCTTGCCGCCTTCAATCTGCCGCTCTTGACGGCCTTCGAAAATACCTCGAAATCCTGTTGATTCTGCTTTGCATAAGACCTAGCAAAAGAATATAAGGCCTCAGTCAGCTCCTTGGACTGGCCGCAATACCCTGCAATCATGGCAGCATCACCTGAGCGTGCGTGACCTAGGGCCAAGGCCCATCCAAAAAGCCTTGCATAGTCTGGGAAGTTCTTTAAAGATACTCCTCCTGCACCAATCCCAATACCGCCCTTCATATCGCGTAATTGGCGCAAATAGAATCCCTGACTCTGATTGATATCGTATTGAACTGAACCAAAGTTTAAGAAAATATCAGGTGCACCCTGAAGCAGTCGTTGACCCGCTACTACACGATGACCCATATCACGATAAATAGATTCACCTAAATAAGGCGTGAGGACAGATTTTTGTGATTCCTTGTACTGCAAGAATAATGGGTCATGTTCGCTATCACCTTCAAAATACAAGACCATACAATTGGTACCAACACTGCCAACGCCTACAACCTTTCTAGCATAATCTTTGAGCGAATAGCGTTGAAATAAAATTTGTCGATCTACGAGCAAGGTGCTGGAATAATTTAATAGCGCCTTATCGATCAGCGATATCAATTGAACGCCATAGGCATCTTTCTTGAAGTGCTCAATTAAGGGCGGTCTATTAATGATCTTACGATTCTTGCCAACCAATGTCGTGAGACTCTGGAGTACCTGAATATTCCCCTGCCCTTTTGTCTCTTTCAAGTAGGCATCAAGATTCTTCTGATGCTCCTTGCTAAAGTGCTTGCGGATATCCTTTTCGCCAATAAATACTTGGGCTAAATCTAAATAGGGCATTTTGGCGTATTCATCCATGCGTTTCTGGTATTCAGAAACGATGCGATAAACCAGCTTTTTACCTAATGCTTTATCGCCGCCCATGCTATCCGAGGCAATCACCGCACTTGCGACTAAACGTTTGATATCCCACTCCCAGCTACCAGGCAGCGTTTCATCAAAATCATTAATCCCAAATACCAATCGATGCTCAGCAGTTCCGAATAAACCGAAGTTCGACACGTGCATATCACCGCAAAGCTGAACAGTCACATTTGTTGTGGGCTGATTTGCCAAGTCCTGAGCCATGACGGCGGCACCACCTCTAAAAAAAGCAAATGGAGACTGCAACATGCGCTCATAACGAATAGGAATCAAAGATGCAATACGTTGACTAGCCTGTGCCTCCAATATTGTTACTGGGTCAATTCGCTTCTTGGGAGGCGTGTATTTGCCCTGTTCAGAAAAGTTAACTAGCTTACGTAAAGCCTTGCCATCAGCCATACGCTTTTTAATACTAGGACGCGGGTCTTTGAATGACTCAACAGACCTAAGGACGGCAAATTGTGGTTTCTGCTCTAAAGACATGGGGGCTACCTAAGTATTCAATTGTTTTACTTATGTTAATGCCTAAGAAAGAGCTGGGATACACTGAACCAACAATTACTTTTCCACGGAAATAAGCATGCAGGATTTCAATCTATACGGCACTATGGCCTTAAGGCTAGCTTTAGCCCTACTCGTTGGGACTATTCTTGGCCTAAATCGTTGGCTGCACCACAAGTCAGCCGGTATACGCACACACTCTTTGGTTGCAATTGGGTCTGCTACAGCGATTATGCTGATTAGTGACTTCATGCAGGATGATGCTCAGGCAGTCAGCCGCGTTTTGCAAGGGCTGATTACTGGTCTTGGCTTTTTGGGTGCCGGGGTGATTATTCATGAGCAACGCTCCAGACGGGTCCATGGCCTCACTACTGCAGCTAGTCTTTGGGCCTGCGCCCTGATTGGGGCTGCCTTTGGTGCAGGACAGTTTGTTTTAGGGGGATTGGCTCTGGGAGCTATCCTCATTACACTGGCCTTAGGAGGCCCCTTGGAGAGGCTCTTTGCTAGGCTAAATGGGGTTAAGAGGAGCTCTGAAATTTCGGGGGATCCAGACTAAATAAGCCAGAAATACTAAAACCATGTTTTGTCATATTTCTTTGATAGGATTGGCATTCTTTGAAACAATAAGCTAAAGCCATGAGTGAATATCGATACGAAGATGCAGTAAAGCAGTTACAAGAAAGTGGTGCAATTGGCCTTGTTGACCTAAAAAGCCTCCCCCATGATGATCTTGTAGAGTTGCTTGAGGAAATCAAGGTTTGGTGCCTATACGCTGGCGGCAAAACTGAAAAACTTCCTAAAGAGTCTAAAAAGAAGAAAAAGAAGAAAAAAGACTAATTCTTAGGGAGTCAAACGCTCCTTAGGAAAGCACAACTTAAAGGTACTGCCCTTGCCAGGAGTGCTTTCAATTGCTAATTGAGCTTGATGTCGACTAGCAATATGCTTAACAATTGCAAGTCCAAGACCAGTTCCACCGGTATCCCGAGAGCGACTTCTATCAACTCGATAAAAACGCTCTGTCAGTCTTGAAAGATGTTCTGAGGCAATACCAGGGCCAGTATCACTTACAGAAAATTCTCCCTGCCCATCTGCATTGATGCCCCATCTCACATGAATTTGGCCAGCATCAGGAGTGTAACGAATTGCATTCGATACTAAGTTACTGAATGCAGAAAGTATTTCTCGTTCTTCGCCCAATACATCTTCTTTGGTAAGCACTTCAAAAGTAAAGCTATGATGCCCGTGAGACAAAGCTTCTGCATCATTTTTAAGTAAGGCCATTGATGTTTCAATATTGACCTTATTTGTCGCCGCTGGCAATGAATTGGCTTCTAAATTGGCAAGCGTTAATAGATCCTCCACCAAACTCTTCATGCGTTGCGCTTGAGACATCATCATCTCAAAATACTGATCGCGTTGGCCTTTTTCTAGCTCTAAAGATTGAACTGTTTCCAAAAATCCCATCAATACCGTAATTGGTGTTCTCATTTCATGAGATACATTGGCAACGAAGTCACGGCGCATGGCATCCGCTTTTTGGAGATCCGTTACGTTTTGTACTAATAATAAATGGCGCCGATTACCAAATGGGAAGGCTTGCAACATTAAGCTTAGACTGCTGTCTGGGCCCATGCGCTCAAGCAGTAAAGGCTCATCAAAGTTACGCTTGTTGAGATATTGAATAAATTCTGGTCGACGAATTAAAAAATTAATCCGCTGCATCACGTCTCGTTTAAAAACGAGCCCAAAGAATCGTTCAGCAATACTGTTACACCACTCAATCTGATCATCTTGATCAAGCATCAAAATCCCGTTTGGTGATGCTTGGAACGCTTCAATAAAGTGATCATGTTGCTGCTCAATATTACGCATTCTTTGCTTCAACGTTTTAACCAAACGCTGCAGTCTAAAAAATATATCCTCCCAAAGTCCACTTGGTAGAGGCATGCTCTCAACAGAATCAGATTGAACGTACTTACCTAATCTTGCTAGATTGACATAGGAGTAGACGAGAGGAATCGATAAAAAAGCGATGCCGGTCACAATGGCTAATTCGGGGCCCCAGTTATAAAGGACAATAAATGCGCCGATGAGCGCAAGGCAAACCAAGAAAATGAATCGTGATAAGGCGGAAATCATGGTGCAATCTTAGACGATCTCTAAAAAGCTCCAAAAATTAGCCCAAAAAGCCTGGTTCTGTCAGCCTAGGTCTCGGTTGGTGTTTTGGTAATCCGGTATCCACTACCCCTGATGGTCTCAATAAAGCGATCGCAATCTACCGGGGTCAATGCAGCCCTTAAGCGCTTAATGTGGACGTCAACCGTACGCTCTTCGATATAAACTTCATTACCCCATACCTTATCAAGTAAGTTGGTGCGTGAATGAACGCGCTCTGGGTTAGCCATAAAGAATTGCAGCAGGCGATACTCTGTAGGACCTAAAGCAACTGGCTTTGGCTCACAATTAGGCCAAACAGCCAAGACTCGATGGGAGCTAGGATCGAGCTTTAAGGGCCCAACAGTAAGTGGGCCAGTGTCATCAATCGGGGTCTGTCTACGCAATAATGCTTTGACTCGAGCAATTAATTCCTTGGGTGAAAAAGGCTTTGTGACATAGTCGTCCGCCCCAGAATCTAAGCCCATAACCTTATCGGATTCCTCACTTTTAGCAGTTAGCATCAAGATAGGTAGGCCTCTAGTGCGCTCATTTGCCCGTAATTCCTTCGCAAATTGAACGCCTGACTTGCCTGGAAGCATCCAGTCGAGGATTACCATGCTTGGCAAGCGATCTTTCATCATTGCGATGGCAAGATCAGTTTGCATTGCTTTCTCTACTTCATAACCGGCATGACTTAGATTAATTGCAATCAACTCTGCAATGGATGGCTCATCTTCAACTATTAGTATGCGGTGAGTCATAGTAGGTAATGTATTTATTCTTTATTGGCTTCGCGCACTAAATCTTCATGTGGTATGTGGCGCACATCAGATCCCTTTGCGATATAAATCACAAACTCAGCAATATTTTTTGCATGATCACCAATGCGCTCAATTGCCTTAGCAATCGTGAGCATATCTAAACCGGTGCTAATAATATGTGGATCTTCAGACATATACGAAATGAGTTTGCGCACAAAGCCCCTAAACTCTTCATCGATCTGACGGTCCTCAGCCACAACCTCAGCAGCTGCAATGGTATCGAGTCGTGCAAATGCATCCAAACTACGACGCAATAAATTAATAGCCATCTGACCAGAAAGCCGAATCTCAGCCACATTAATATTGTGTGGAGCGCCGGTCTCAATGAGACGTTTAGTACGTTTGGCAACGCGCTCCGCTTCATCCCCAGCGCGCTCCAAATTGGTAATCGCCTTTGATACAGCCATTACTAATCGTAAGTCGCGAGCGGTTGGCTGACGTCTTGCAATCAGCTCAGTACAAGCTAAGTCAATTTGAATCTCAAGATCATTTACGAGTTTTTCATTCTCGATCACAACATTGCAGGTATCAGCATCCATTTGCGTAAATGCACGCATCGCAGTAGAAATTTGGGCTTCTACTAAGCCACCCATCTCTAATAAACGGCTAGAGAGTGAATTTAAGTCCGCATCAAATTGTGATGATAGGTGTTTATCTGGCATTTAATGTCTCCAATTAACCGAAGCGGCCGGTAATATAGTCTTCTGTTTCTTTGCGCTTAGGCTTGATAAATATTTCATCTGTTTTACCATACTCAACCATGCTTCCAAGATACATATAGGCAGTGTAATCAGATACGCGGGCAGCCTGCTGCATATTGTGGGTAACAATCGCAATCGTGTACTCATGCTTGAGCTCATTAATCAATTCTTCAATTTTGCCGGTAGAAATCGGGTCCAATGCTGATGTAGGCTCATCGAGCAAAATCACAGATGGTTTCACTGCAACACCACGAGCGATACAAAGGCGTTGTTGTTGACCACCCGATAGTGATAAACCACTTTGGTTCAATTTGTCTTTAGCTTCATTCCACAGGGCCGCCTTATTGAGAGCCCACTCAACCCGCTCATCCATTTCAGAGCGTGAGAGCTTTTCATACAAGCGCACACCAAAGGCAATGTTTTCATAGATGGACATTGGAAAAGGAGTTGGCTTTTGGAAAACCATACCAATACGTGAGCGCAGCAAGTTCAGATCTTGGCCTGGCTCCAGAATATTTTGGCCATAGAAATTAATTTCACCTTCAGCACGTTGACCAGGATAAAGGTCATACATGCGATTTAGGGTTCTCAGTAGCGTAGATTTACCGCAACCAGAAGGCCCAATAAATGCAGTTACCTTACCTTGCTCAATATCAAGATTGATGTCTTTAAGGCCCTGAAAGGAACCATAAAAGAAATTAAGATTTCGAACCTCAAGCGCATTGATAGCAGCCTGCTCTGATTGTTGATTTGTTGATTCCACTTTACCCCCTTGACTATCAATCTTATTTAAGTCAAACATTGATTTCATATTACTCATCATCCCTGGACCTTCTCACGGAATACCACACGCGCCAAAATATTTAAGCCGAGCACGGCAAATGTGATCAATAAAGCTGCAGCCCAGGCTAAATCAACCCAGTTATCGTAAGGACTCATTGCAAACTGAAAAATGACCACTGGCAAGTTAGCCATTGGAGCATTCATATTGGTCGAGAAGAATTGGTTATTTAATGCTGTAAATAGTAATGGCGCTGTTTCACCGCTCACTCGCGCAAGAGCCAACAAGATACCAGTTATCACACCACTTTTCGCAGCGCGCAAAGTAATCATGAAAGCGACTTTCCATTTAGGCGTTCCTAAGGCATAGGCAGCTTCACGCAAACTTCCTGGAACTAAGCGCAGCATATTCTCTGTTGTTCTCACTACAACCGGAATTGCAATGAGAGCCAATGCAATCGTGCCAGCCCAACCAGAGAAGTGACGAACTTGTGCCACTACCAATGCATACACAAATAGACCAATCACAATGGAAGGTGCAGACAACATGATGTCAGTAACGAAGCGAGTAGTTGAAGCAACCTTACTTCTATCCCCATACTCTGATAGATATAAACCAGCCAGCACGCCAATAGGGGTGCTGATTAGGGTACAACTAGCAACAATCATGAGACTGCCAACAATCGCATTAGCCAAACCACCGCCCTCTGATCCCGGCGCAGGCGTACTATGAGTAAAGACGTCTAAATTTATTGAAGAGAAGCCTTTAATAAATAAAATACTCAAGATCCAAAGCAAAAATACCATGCCTAGGACCATAGCCGTCATAGAGAGGACTAAGCCAATTTTGTTTGCACGCTTACGCTTAGCAAAAATTGCAGGGTCAATATTTGAGAGACCGTTCATGTTTTTAGTCCTTGCTTTTTCTCCATATTCATCAGCATCCACTTAGCAACGGCTAAGACAATGAATGTGATGACAAATAGCGCGAGACCCAGCGCAAATAAGGAAGAGTAATGCGCCCCAATCTCAGCTTCACCAAACTCATTTGCTAAGGTCGATGCAATTGAATTACCAGGAGCGAATAGAGATGGAGATAAGCGATGGGCATTGCCAATAACGAAAGTGACTGCCATCGTTTCACCCAGCGCCCTACCTAATCCGAGCATGATGCCGCCAATCACACCAGCTTTTGTATAGGGAAGCACAACATTCTTAACAACTTCCCAAGTCGTACATCCAATACCATAAGCAGATTCTTTGAGAACAGGCGGAACGATTTCAAATACATCGCGCATTACTGAGGCGATGAACGGCAGAATCATCATCGCAAGGATCAAACCTGCGCAGAGAATACCGATACCGTTAAATGCTCCAGAAAAGAGAATACCTAAACCAGGAATCTGACCAAGAGTTGCAGCTAATGCTGGTTGAATATATTCACCAAATAGTGGTGCGAATATGAACAGACCAAACATACCGTAAATAATCGATGGCACAGCGGCAAGCAATTCAACTGCAGTACCTAAGGGCCTTTTTAGTGGGCCCGGGCATAGCTCAGTTAGAAATACTGCAATACCAAAACTCAAAGGAACCGCAATGAGTAAAGCAATCAGAGAGGTAACAATCGTTCCGTAGATAGCAATTAAGCCACCAAATTCACCATTAATAATGTCCCACTCTTTAGTGAAGAAGAATCCAATTCCAAATTTATCAAGAGCTGGCCAGGCATTAATCACCAAAGAGATAATGATGCCTACCAAAGCAATCAGCACGGATACCGCAAAGAATTGTGTAATTGCGTGAAATAGAAAATCTTGTACACGCTGTAACTTAGCAATCCTGAGAGCCTGCCGTGTTGGAGCTGAGTGAGACTGAAGAATATCCATTATGAATTTGGCTTATTTAAATATTGAAACAGCCCCACATTGTTGTGGAGCTGTTCGTTGATGAATGATTAACAAATAACCATCAAATCTTACTTAGTTACAACCTTAGTAAATACGTTCTTACGAATAAAGTCTGTTGTTGAATCAGGCATCGGAACATAATCCAACTCTTCTGCCATTTTCTTGCCATCTTTAAATGCGAAGTCAAAGAATTTGATTACTTCAGCTGCATTAGCTTTGTTCTCAGGATTTTTGTATAACAAGATGAATGAAGCGCCACTAATAGGCCAAGATTTAGCACCAGAAGCATTGGTAATAAAAGTACCCATACCTGGGATCTTTGCCCAATCTGTTCCAGCAGCAGCTGCAGCAAAAGTGACATCATCAGGAGCAACAAAATTACCATCTTTGTTTTTCAAGGAGATATAGGTCATTTTGTTCTTCTTAGCATATGCATATTCAACGTAGCCAACAGAGTTCTTGACTCGTGAAACGTTTGCAGCGACACCTTCGTTGCCTTTACCACCAACTGAGGAGGCTGCTGGCCATTTCACTGCAGCGCCAGCACCAACAGCATCTTTCCACAAGGTACTTACTTTTGCTAGGTAGTCAGTAAAAATAGCGGTAGTACCAGATCCATCTGCACGATGAATAACAGTAATTGGACCGGAAGGGATCTTCACACCTGGGTTCATGATAGCAATGCGTTTATCACCCCAGTCAGAAATAATGCCCTGGAAAATATCCGCTAAGGTTGGGCCATCTAATTTGATTTCGCCTGGCTTCACACCATCCACGTTAATAACTGGAACCACACCGCCGATGATGGCTGGAAATTGAACCATGCCATCCTTTTCAAGATCTTCAAATTTCACTGGATTATCAGTAGCACCGAAATCCACTGTTTTTGCTTTAATTTGCTTGATACCGCCAGAAGAACCAATTGACTGGTAATTCAAATTAGAGCCTGTTTTTGCTTTATAGGCTTCTGCCCATTTAGCATAAATTGGGTAAGGGAATGTTGCGCCTGCACCTGTCATATCAGCAGCAAATGCAACTGGAGCCAATGAAATAGCGCTAATGACTAGTGCTTTTTTCAAGAAAGATTTCATGTGATTAGTCCTAATATAGAAATAACGCAACATTGCGATATAAGGACAATACGATTGGACTATGACGCTTTGATGACAGGATTGTCATAAATAATAATAGTCAAATAAATCAATGATTTAGATTGAATTTATCAGGTCTAAATTGAGAAATAATCCCCTAGGAATTACACTGTTGGCACCAAATCAGCAATACTTTTTGCAGCCGTCATGGCTACTTTTGCGTCTTTGGTCTCAACCATTACCCTGAGAAGGGGTTCTGTACCAGATTCCCTAATTAACACCCTGCCAATATCCTTCAGATCCGCCTCTACTTTAGCAATCTGTTGCTTAAGCTTCTCATCTGACTTCCAGTCATAGCCGGGTTTGAATTTCACATTCAAGAGTACTTGGGGAAAGATGCTTACCTTCTCCAATAGCTGCGCCAGACTCTTTTTATTTTGACTCATGGCTGCCAGCACTTGGAGAGCGGCAATTGTGCCGTCACCTGTGGAATGCTGATCTAAACACAGTAAATGGCCTGAACCTTCTCCGCCAATAATCCAGCCCTTTTGTTTTAGGAGCTCAAGAACGTATCTATCGCCTACATTGGCACGCTCAAATCCAATCCCCAAATCCTTAATCGCGTTCTCAACTGCCAAGTTAGTCATGAGGGTACCAACCGCCCCACCAATCTTTTGTCCGCGGTCCAATCGATCTTTAGCAAGCACATACAGCAGCTCATCGCCATTAAATAGTCTGCCTGTAGCATCCACCATTTGCAGGCGGTCTGCATCACCATCTAATGCGATACCCAAGTCTGCCTTTTCTGCCTTGACTTTAGCAATGAGTGCATCAGGTGCAGTTGCTCCACAGCCATCATTAATGTTTCTACCGTCTGGAGTAACACCAATGGAAACTACTTCTGCACCCAGCTCATGAAAAACATTTGGTGCGGTGTGATAGGCGGCACCATTGGCGCAATCGACTACCAGCTTTAATTTCTTCAGGTTAAGATCGCCTGGGAATGTCGATTTGCAGAATTCAATATAGCGTCCTGCTGCATCATCTAAGCGAAAAGCTTTACCCAAATCTTGTGCGCTCACACAACCCATGGGTTTTGCTAACTCAGCCTCAATTGCGAACTCAAAGTCATCATCGAGCTTGTCGCCATTGGCCGAGAAAAACTTAATACCGTTATCTTGATAAGGATTATGTGATGCAGAGATCACCACGCCTGCTGATAAACGCAAGGCTTTCGTAAGGTAAGCCACTCCAGGGGTTGGCATTGGCCCGCAAAGCATCACATCGACGCCAGCAGCAGCAAAACCAGCTTCTAATGCTGCTTCGAGTAAATAACCTGAGATACGGGTATCTTTACCAATCAATACTTTGCAACGTTGGCCTGGTTTGGCATCTCTGGATAAGACCATGCCTGCGGCATATCCAAGGCGAGTCATAAACTCAGGGACAATCGGAAACTGCCCTACTTCACCGCGAATTCCATCCGTTCCAAAGTATTGTTTTTTCATAGGGTCATTATAAAACTGAGAAGCTTTGGGCTCAGAGCTTAGGCTCTAGCCATCTATTGCTTCCCATAGCTTTAAAGCATCTACCGTTTCCGGAACATCATGAACCCTGACAATTTTGGCCCCTCGATCAGCCGCCATGATGGCTGCCGCAATGCTAGGGGCTACTCGCTCATTGGTGTCTTTGCCAGTGAGCTTGCCGATCATCGATTTACGAGATATGCCCGCCAAGACCGGATACCCCAAGCTTGAGAAATCCTCAAAGTGCGACAACATGCTCAGATTATGTTCAAGGCTTTTGCCAAATCCAAAGCCTGGATCTATGGCAATTCTGTTTTGGGCTATACCTTTTGATTTGAGTAGCTCTACACGTTCTTTGAGAAATAGTGTGACGTCTGTAACTACATCTTGATACTCTGGATTAAATTGCATAGTCAATGGATCGCGTTGCATATGCATCAATACAATTCCGCAATCCTGACTCTCTAGCACAGCATCCACAGCACCGTCTTGTCTCAATGCCCAGATGTCATTGACACAATCAACACCAGCATGAAGCGCTTGACGCATAGTCTCTGCTTTATAAGTATCAATCGATAGCGGTACACCGCAATCCTTGAGCGCTTCAATTACTGGCAAGACGCGATCCAACTCTTCCTGCAGTTCTACTGGCTCTGCTCCTGGCCTAGTGGATTCTCCGCCGATATCGATCAGATCAACGCCATTGGCAATCATCAACTCAGCTTGAGCGATAGCATCTTTTGGTGATCTAAATTGGCCGCCATCAGAAAATGAATCGGGTGTGGCATTCAGAATGCCCATGACTACGGGACGCTTGCGTTTGGTGAAGTCAAAAAGAAAACGCCCACAACGCCATGGTGTGGGCATCTCTTGCATGCCTTGCTTGTCCATTCAGACGGCTAAGTTTTAAGCTGTTGCTGGGGCGCTACCAGCAGCCGGTCCTGGTGCTCCACCAGCAGAGTTACCAAACTGGGTTGCAGGAGGAGGAAGCGGTGCTCTTGGTGGACGACCTTCCATAATGTCATTGATTTGCTCAGCATCGATGGTCTCCCATTCAAGCAAAGCAGCAACCATGGCTTCAACCTTATCGCGATTATTCTCAAGAATAGATCTCGCTAAGTTGTATTGGCTATCAATCAGCGTACGAATCTCAAAGTCAACTTTTTGCTGTGTTAACTCAGAAACGGTCTTGGTGCTATTACGGCCAAAAATACTTTCTGATTCGGTATCAACATAAACCATCGTACCTAAGCTATCGCTCATGCCGTAACGCGTCACCATATCGCGTGCCATTTTAGTAGCACGCTCAAAGTCATTCGATGCACCAGTGCTCATCGAGTTTAAGAACACTTCTTCAGCAGCACGACCACCAAACAAGATCGCCAACTCTTCCATCATGCGATCTTTATACAGATTGACACGATCAAACTCGGGCAACTGCCAAGTCACACCTAAAGCCATGCCACGCGGCATGATGGTGACTTTATGTACCGGATCAGCTTTAGGCAGAATCTTGGCTACAACCGCATGCCCAGACTCGTGATAAGCCGTGTTACGACGCTCTTCTTCGCGCATCACTGCTGACTTACGCTCAGGACCCATATAGATCTTGTCCTTAGCGTCTTCAAAATCTCTCATATCTACTGAACGCTTATTACGACGCGCAGCAAACAATGCAGCTTCGTTAACTAGGTTCGCTAAATCCGCGCCAGAAAATCCTGGTGTGCCACGTGCCAGCACTGCAGCATTGACATCGGGATCAATTGGAACTTTACGCATATGCACTTGCAGGATCTGCTCACGACCCCGAATATCAGGCAAACCAACGTGAACCTGACGGTCGAAACGGCCTGGACGTAGCAACGCTTTATCCAATACATCGGAGCGGTTGGTAGCAGCAACGACGATCACGCCGCTATTGCTTTCAAAGCCATCCATCTCAACGAGCATTTGATTCAAGGTTTGCTCACGCTCATCATTACCGCCGCCCATACCAGCGCCGCGATGGCGACCTACAGCATCAATCTCGTCAATAAAGATGATGCATGGTGAATTTTTCTTAGCGTTTTCAAACATATCGCGTACGCGAGATGCACCAACACCAACAAACATTTCTACGAAATCAGAACCCGAGATCGAGAAGAATGGAACTTTCGCCTCACCCGCAATAGCACGTGCCAGCAGGGTTTTACCGGTACCTGGAGGGCCCACCAGCAAAACGCCATGAGGAATGCGACCACCAAGCTTTTGAAACTTTTGTGGATCTTTTAAGAAATCAACTAACTCATAGACTTCTTCTTTAGCTTCATCGCAACCAGCAACATCAGCGAATGTCACAGTATTACTATTTTCATCAATCAGGCGCGCTTTCGATTTACCAAAAGAGAATGCTCCGCCTTTACCGCCACCTTGCATTTGGCGCATCATGAAAAACCAAAAACCAATAATCAATAAAGTAGGTCCGAGATAGTGCAAAGCAGAAACCAACATATTGGGTTCATCATCCGCTTTACCAGTAACCTGGACACCGTACTTCATTAAGTCACCAACCATCCAAATATCGCCTGGAGAGATGATGGAGTATTTAGAGCCGTCAGCAGGAGTGACTTGCAATGTGCGACCTTGTACATCCACACGCTTCACTTTGCCCGCTTTTGCGTCATCCATGAATTGGGAATACGTGACTTGAGTTTGGTCCTTTGGTTTATCAAACTGTTTAAAAACAGTGAAAAGTACCAAGCCCACAATGAGCCACACACCGATTTTTTGGAACATATTGCTGTTCAAATTGTTTCCTTTTCTGGATCTACCCAGGATTTAAAGCCAATTGCTTTCTATGTATTTGATTCTACTACCACCCTTTTTCAAGGGCCAATGGCTGATTTATTTAATAAACCCATGTATTTCAGGGGGTTATTGGGGCTTCCCTTGCCTTTATTGCTCAACAAACGACTATTTAGGGGATTTTAAGTTTCGACCCAGTAGAAAAATCTCTGAGGACTTAGCCCGGGAGGCCTTAGGCTTGCGGGAGGCAACGGTTTTAAAGACCTTTTTGAAGGATTCGACAATCTGGCTGTAACCGCTGCCGTTAAAGCATTTGATCAATAAAGCACCTTCAGGCTTGAGGTGGGCTACGGCAAAGTCGAGGGCAATTTCAGCCAAAAAGGCCATCCGAGCAGCATCAGCAACACCCACACCCGAAAGGTTTGGGGCCATATCGGATAAGACGAGATCAACCTTGCCTTCAGCGCTCTTAGGCAATAAGGCTTCTAAAGCCTGGAGCCCCTCTTCTTCACGAAAGTCACCCTGTATAAAGCTGACATCTGCAATATCTTCCATTGGCAAAATATCGATAGCAATAATTTGACCATCAGGCTTGCCAGATTCAATCTTAGGATTGCTTTTACCTAACTCGGTAAGACGATTGCGGGCGTACTGTGACCAGCTCCCGGGAGCGCTTCCAAGGTCGACAATGGTCATGCCCGCTTGTATGAGGTGATCTTGCTCATCAATTTCACTGAGCTTATAAACCGCTCTAGCGCGATAGCCCTCTTTCTGAGCCATCTTCACATAGGGATCGGTTAAGTGATCCTGCAACCAACTTTTATTAAATTTATTCTTTGCCACAACTTACCCACTTTCGCCCTACATTTTCCTAGTTTTAGCCCTCTAAAGCAAAAGGAATCGTAGCCAAAACTGTTAAAACTGTTCCAAACAGGTCTTTTAAGCGGTCAATGCTCTATCATCAAGCCCATGACTGCTCTTACTATCACCCCCGCACAACGCAAATCCCTCAAAGCTGATGCCCATGACTTAAGTCCAGTGGTAATGGTTGGTGGTGATGGCTTAACGCCTGCTGTAATTAAAGAGGCCAAGCTTGCTATTAGTCATCATGGCCTCATTAAGGTTCGCGTTTTTGGCGATGATCGTGAAGCGCGCGTGGCGATATACGAAGAACTCTGCGACAAACTCGATGCTGCACCAGTGCAGCATATTGGCAAGCTACTGGTTCTATGGAAACCTAAAGATGTAGTTGAGGAAGCGTTTTCAAATCTCAGTAGATCATCAAAGCAGACCAAGAAATCATTACAAGCTCCACGCACTAAACGTCAGCAGAATCGTGCACCGACAAAATCTGGTGTTCGTACCAGCACCTCGGAACGATCAGAGCGGCGCTCTGCTTCGAATGCTGCGCCATTTGCCAGAGCTGCAGCTGTGAAATCTGCTACGCCGAAGAAACGAGTGCTACGCTCTGAAGCCGCTGAATCAAAAATTGGCTGGTCATCACCAGGCTATCGCAAAGCTGCTGCTGCACCTGCTCCCATCAAGAAGCGGAAAGTACGCATGAGTAGCACTAAGAAAAAATTGCTTGGGTCTTAATAGGCTAAGCCAGTTCAAACAACGCCGCTAGTCGGCGTTTTTTATTAGCTGTTACTAGCTTAATTTGATGTTTATAAATTTGGCTTAGTGAGGCGCCAAACCAAATAGATGCCCAATGCGCTCTGAATCATGAATACGATGCTTGATGCGCCATGGAGCTTTCCAAATAGATCTGCCGATGGCGAGAGCATGACAGGCATTCCATTCAGGAGGGCCTGATCTCTCAGAGTATTCATCCAGGGGATGAATACAAATGAGGCTGCCACCGAACAGAGCAACATGCCTAATAGAATTAGTCGAATGATTCTGTACTGAGTGAGGCCGCGGGTAACGAGAAGATTGGCGAGCACCATCAGTGCAATACAAACAATCGTACTGAGATAAGCCTCTACTTTAAAGATGCTACCGGCAACCATGCCGGCCACTTGACGATCGGTAAGTGTGCCAAAGATTGTTGGTGCTACCAAGTATCCAACGGTAAGGATGCTACCAACCCAAAGACCAGCAACTAAGATAAAAAGGCGTTGTGCGCCAACATGCATAAGATTAGCTGCTCTTGCTATTGCGCTTAGATATAGCGTACTGCCAAAATCTCAACTTCGCGGTTACCACCCGGAGCTTGAACAGCAACCACATCACCCTCTTCTTTGCTAATCAAAGCGCGGGCAATTGGAGAACTAATCGAGATTTTATTAGAGGCAATATCAGCTTCATCGTCACCGACAATTTGATAAGTAAATTTAGTACCGTCTTCAAGATCTTCCAAATCCACGGTAGCACCGAACACGATGCGACCAGAAACATCCAGTGAAGCAGGGTCAATAATCTGCGCTGCAGAAAGCTTGCCCTCTAACTCCTGAATGCGGCCTTCAATGAAACCTTGCTTTTCTTTGGCAGCATCGTACTCGGCGTTCTCGGAGAGATCGCCCTGGGCGCGGGCCTCAGAAATGGAAATAATCACTGCTGGACGCTCAACATGCTTAAGACGGTGCAGCTCCTCTTTCAGGAGTTCTGCACCGCGTTTGGTAAGGGGAATTGTGCTCATACTACCAACCTAACTTAAATTCTTGCGCTCAATTGCGCGAACAAAAGTTGATTTTAGATTAAATGAGCTTCCGATGTAAGTCTTGCAAGGAATACACCTCTAGAGACTCTTTGCTGCCTTTTTGAGAGGCTAGGAGCCCATCCATTACCGCCCGTGCTGCGCTAATCGTCGTGTAGTAAGTCACGCCATTGGCTTGGGCACTAGTTCGGATAGAGCGAGAGTCCGCAATAGCAGTACGGGTTTCATCCACGGTAGTAAATACCAGGGAAATTTCACCGTTTTTGATGAAATCCACGATATGGGGGCGACCATCTTTGACCTTATTGACTACGCGCACTGGCAGACCAGCTGCCTCTATCGCCGCTGCAGTACCCTTGGTAGCAACCATTGGGAAGCCTAACTGATGAAGAAGTTTGGCAACCTCAACTGCTTTAGGCTTATCGCTATCTTTCACAGTTAGTAATACGGTTCCACTTTTCGGCAACTTGATACCAGCGCCCAATTGGGATTTGAATAAAGCTTCACCAAAAGTTTTGCCCACACCCATAACTTCACCAGTAGAGCGCATCTCTGGTCCAAGAATGGGGTCGATGCCAGGGAACTTATTAAATGGGAACACGGCTTCTTTTACAGAGAAGTAAGGCGGCTTAACTTCTGCCTTAATGCCTTGCTGCTCTAGAGTTTGACCCACCATGCAGCGTGCAGCAATCTTTGCCAACTGTAGACCAGTTGCTTTGGATACAAACGGTACCGTACGTGAAGCGCGTGGATTCACTTCCAAAACATAAATAACATCTTTGCCATCGACATTTTGGATGGCAAATTGCACATTCATCAAACCAATCACGTTCAAGCCCTTGGCCATAGCTGCTGTTTGACGCTTGATCTCTGCAACGGTTTCATCAGACAAAGAATATGGTGGCAATGAACATGCAGAGTCACCTGAGTGAACACCAGCCTGCTCAATATGCTCCATCACACCACCAATGAAGACCTTGGTGCCATCACTAATGCAATCGACATCACACTCAATTGCATCATTGAGAAAGCGGTCTAGCAATACAGGAGAGTCGTGAGATACCTTAACAGCTTCACGCATATAGCGCTCTAAGTCACGGCCATCATGAACGATTTCCATGGCACGACCACCCAATACATAGGAAGGACGCACTACTAGAGGATAGCCAATCTCTTCAGCAAGCTTGAGAGCCTCATCTTCAGCACGTGCAGTCCGATTTGGCGGCTGACGCAAGCCTAAGTCATGCAAGAGTTTCTGGAAACGTTCACGGTCTTCGGCTGCATCAATCATGTCAGGCGAGGTGCCAATGATCGGCACGCCATTCCGCTCAAGATCCAAAGCGAGCTTCAATGGAGTTTGACCGCCGTACTGCACGATCACACCTTTTGGCTTCTCTTTGGCGACGATTTCTAATACATCCTCGAGCGTTAATGGCTCGAAATACAAGCGATCAGATGTGTCATAGTCAGTTGAAACAGTTTCAGGGTTGCAGTTGACCATGATGGTTTCGTAACCATCATCACGCATTGCTAAGGCTGCATGTACGCAGCAATAGTCAAACTCGATACCTTGACCAATCCGGTTAGGGCCACCACCCAAGACCATGATCTTGTCTTTAGTAGTTGGATTAGATTCGCATTCACCATGCTCTGCTTCATAGGTCGAATACAAGTAAGCGGTATTCGTTGAGAATTCAGCTGCGCAAGTATCAACCCGCTTGTATACAGGAACCACCTTTAAGCGATGACGTGCAGCGCGAACAGATGACGGATCCACACCAAGTAACTTCGCTAAGCGACGGTCCGAGAAGCCCTTTTGCTTAACAGCGCGCAGTTCTGCTGCAGATAGACTGTCGATCTTACGTTGCTTAAGCTCTGCTTCAATCGTGATGAGTTCTTCAATTTGCTCTAAGAACCAAGGATCAACTTTAGTTTCTGCATAGACCTCGTCAAGACCCATGCCCATCCGGAAGGCGTCAGCCAAATACCAAATACGATCCGGGCCTGGCTCATTGATTTCATTGATGATGTCATCGAGGTCTGTAGACACTTCATCTAGGCCATCTACGCCAACCTCAAGACCACGCAGCGCCTTTTGGAATGACTCCTGGAAAGTACGGCCAATCGCCATGACTTCACCAACGGATTTCATTTGCGTTGTTAAACGGGAATCGGCTTGCGGGAATTTCTCAAAGGCAAAGCGCGGGATCTTCGTCACTACGTAGTCAATGGAAGGCTCAAATGATGCTGGTGTAGCGCCGCCAGTAATGTCGTTCTTCAACTCATCTAAGGTATAGCCAACAGCCAGCTTTGCTGCAATCTTGGCAATCGGGAAACCGGTTGCCTTAGAAGCTAGCGCGGATGAGCGAGATACTCGTGGGTTCATCTCAATGACGATCATGCGACCATCAACAGGATTGATCGAAAACTGAACGTTTGATCCACCAGTATCCACGCCAATTTCACGCAGAACTGCAATCGATGCATTACGCATGATTTGATATTCTTTATCGGTCAACGTTTGGGCTGGAGCAACAGTAATCGAGTCACCCGTATGCACGCCCATTGGATCTAAGTTTTCAATTGAGCAAACGATGATGCAATTGTCATGACGATCACGCACCACTTCCATCTCAAACTCTTTCCAACCCAAGAGCGACTCTTCAATCAAGAGCTCACGGGTAGGCGAAAGATCAAGACCGCGTTTACAGATCTCTTCGAACTCTTCACGGTTATAAGCAATACCACCACCAGATCCACCCATGGTGAATGAAGGGCGAATCACTACGGGGAATCCTGAGCTGCCTGTCTCTTGCTGAATGCGTTGTTGAACCTCTAAGGCCTCATCCATCGAATGCGCAATACCAGACTTAGCAGATCCAAGACCAATCTTGGTCATCGCTTCTTTAAATTTCTGGCGATCTTCGGCTTTATCGATTGCTTCTGGAGATGCGCCGATAAGTTCACAGCCGTACTTTTCTAGCACCCCGTTGCGGTGCAAATCTAAAGCACAGTTCAAGGCAGTTTGACCGCCCATCGTTGGCAAAATAGCATCTGGTTTTTCAGTGGCGATGATGCGCTCAACCACTTCCCAGGTAATAGGCTCGATGTAAGTGACATCCGCCATCTCAGGGTCAGTCATGATGGTTGCTGGATTGCTATTTACCAAAATAACTTTGTAACCCTCATCACGCAGGGCCTTACAAGCTTGCGCACCGGAGTAATCAAACTCACAGGCTTGCCCAATCACAATTGGGCCTGCACCAATAATCAGGATGCTCTTAATATCGCTACGCTTAGGCATTATTTGCCCCCCTTATTACCAACAGCGGCAGCATTCATAAGCTCCACAAAACGATCAAATAAATAGGCAATGTCATGAGGTCCCGGCGATGCCTCAGGGTGACCCTGGAAACAGAATGCCGGCTTATCTTTCCAAGCCAAGCCTTGTAAGGAACCATCAAATAGAGAAACGTGAGTAACTCGAATATTGTCTGGCAATGAATTTGCATCGACTGCAAAACCATGGTTTTGGGAAGTAATCGCTACACGTCCAGTATCGAGATCTTTCACTGGATGATTGGCACCGTGGTGACCGAACTTCATCTTCAAGGTTTTTGCACCGGCTGCTAAGCCCATAATTTGATGGCCTAAACAGATACCAAAAGTTGGTAAACCTTTTTCGATGATTTCTTTTGCTGCGGTAATTGCATAGTCACAAGGCCCAGGATCTCCAGGGCCGTTAGAGAAGAAAACGCCGTCAGGATTCATGGCCAGCACTTCTGCTGCACTCGTTTGCGCAGGAACTACAGTGAGCTCACAACCACGCTCTGTGAGCATGCGCAAAATATTGTGTTTAACACCAAAGTCATAGGCGACCACTTTTTTAGTCGGCTTGCTGGTATCTAAAGTTTTGTATGCAGGTTTATCTGCAGGGCCATGCAATTCCCATTCAGCTTCACGCCATGGATAAGATGTTTTGGTAGACACCACTTTAGCCAAATCTAAACCAGACATTCCTGGGAAAGCTTTTGCCAACTCAAGTGCTTTCTTGCCCAAGACTTCGTGACTATCGCCCAATTTGCCAGCCACAATCGCACCAGATTGAGCGCCTTTATCGCGCAGAATACGAGTTAGCTTGCGAGTATCAATGCCAGCAATTCCAAGAACGCCTGCTTTGGTGAGATAGGCGTCAAGCGTTCCTTCTGAGCGAAAGCTGGAAACGCGCTTTGGTAAATCTTTAATAACTAGGCCCGCAGCATGAATCTGGTCAGACTCTGCATCTTGAGCATTCACGCCAACGTTACCAATATGAGGATATGTGAGGGTAACAATCTGACGGCAGTAACTGGGATCAGTAATGATCTCTTGATAACCAGTTAAAGCGGTATTGAAAACAACTTCGCCGGTAGTTTCGCCAGGGGCGCCAATGCTAAAACCAGGAAAAATGGTGCCGTCGGCTAGGGCCAACACGGCGGGGGGAAAAGAAGGAAGCAAGGGTGACAAACCATCTCCAGTCCCTGCTCCATCCGACGCTCAAAACCCCCAAAAAGACTAACCCCGGGGCTTGTTTATGCGGGAGGTGAGTGTCTTTAAGCGCTAGGGTATTTATTTAGTTTCGAACCTTGCAATGATACCAGTTTTGCTCGTAAACCCTTAAATACCCAGCCAATCGACCCTTTGCGAGCCGTTTCCTCCCCTAACCCTTGGTTGGGGGAGGTTTTGCTTTTAATCCTTAAGCCTGAGCACCTTGCTCAATGATGGTCTTAATTTGAGCCAAAACAGTCTGGTCTTCCATAGTGCTGATATCACCGGGGTCACGCCCTTCTGCTACAGCCTGTAATGCACGACGCACAATCTTGCCAGAACGGGTTTTTGGCAATGCCGTTACGACATAAACTCGTCCAGGACGAGCAATAGCGCCCAACTGACTATCCACAGTCTTCATGCATTCTTTTTCTAGGGTCTCTGTATTGGAAGAATTTTTAGGGATTACAAACGCAATCGCAGCCTGACCCTTGAGCTTGTCTTCAATACCAACCACAGCAACCTCAGAAACGTTTGGATGGCTTGAAATACTCTCTTCAATCTCTCGGGTTCCAAGACGATGTCCAGCAACGTTAATCACATCATCGGTGCGACCCAAAATAAAGAAGTAGCCATCCTTATCCTTAATACCCCAGTCAAACGTGGAGTAGATCAATTTGCCAGGAATGGTTTCCCAATAAGTACTGACGAAACGCTTGTCATCACCCCAAACCGTTTGCATACAACCTGGGGGCAATGGGCCTTCAATGGCAATAACGCCTTTTTGATCAGGCCCTAATTCTGCTGAAGTAGCATCATCTAGCAACTTCATGTTGTAACCAAAGGATGGTACGCCCGGAGAGCCAAACTTATGTGGCATAACTTCAATACCACGCTGGATTGCCAACATTGGCCAACCTGTTTCTGTCTGCCAGTAGTTATCCACAATCGGCTTTTTGATTGCATCATGAATCCAACTTGCAGTTGGCTCATCCAGTGGCTCGCCTGCCAAGAACAAAGCGCGTAATGATGAGAGATCGTATTTAGTCAAGAATGCAGGATCTTGTTTTTTGAGAACACGAACCGCTGTTGGCGCTGAGAACATCACTGACACTTTGTATTTCTCAACCAATTCCCACCAGATGCCTGCATCTGGACGCAGTGGAGTGCCTTCATACATGATGGTGGCCATGCCACTGAGTAATGGCGCGTAAATGATGTAGCTATGACCAACCACCCAACCAATATCCGAGGTACAGAACATGGTCTCACCAGCATTACCGGTAAAGATGTGCTTCATTGAAGAAGCGAGGGCAACAGCATAGCCACCGGTGTCACGCTGCACGCCCTTTGGCTTACCGGTTGTGCCGGAGGTATACAAAATGTATGAAGGATGGGTTGCATCAACCCATTCAATAGGCACGATATCGTTCAGATGCTTTTGACGCTCAGTGGCGTAATCTAGGTCACGGCCAGCAACGGTGGTGAATTCAGTTAGACCGCGATTCACAATCAAGACCTTTTCAGGCTTATAGCTAGCAAGCGTAATTGCCTCATCTAGTAATGGCTTGTAAGGCACCGCCTTGCCACCACGAGCACCCGCCTCAGAGGTCACAATCATTTTTGGTTTTGCATCATCAATACGAGATGCCAGGCTATGGGATGCAAAGCCACCAAAGACTACTGAGTGAATGGCACCGATACGTGCACAAGCAAGCATTGCAAAACAAGCTTCAGCAATCATCGGCATATAAATCAGGACACGATCGCCCTTGTTGATGCCATTTGCCTTGTAAATAGCAGCCATACGATTGACTTCTTCGTAGAGCTCTTGATAGGTATATGCCTTCTCGATATTGGTTTCGGTAGAAACTGCAACTAAGGCTGTTTGATTTGGTCGCTCTTTAGCGTGACGATCTACTGCGTTGTAACAAAGATTAGTAAGACCACCCTCAAACCATTTGGCAAATGGAGGGTTGTCGTAGTTCAGCACCTTATTAAATGGTTTTTCCCAGTGAATTAACTTTGCCTGCTCACCCCAGAAACCATCTGGATCTTTTACTGAGCGTTCATGATGTGCTTTATAGGACATGGTCAACCTAATTAAAAAATGACTGAAATTTACGGATTTTTAGTGGCCCCCTTACTGCTGGAGGAGACCGAACTACCATTTTTCGCAGATTTTGCAAGTCCTGTCGATGCGGATTTATGCTGAGATGCAGCATTTTTTACAGAAGAATTACCCTTAGAGGCAGATTTCGCTGTAGAGCACTTGGCATTTTTAGTGCCCTTGGCTGTTTTTGCACAATTTGAAGCTGGCGGTGGCGCAGGCTTTTCCAAACTCAAGCTGGCATTTTCAGCCATCGCTGATGAAACATCGCCAGCGCGACCACTAGTCTTCGGTATTAATACGGTGGACCCTGCCTTAATGCGCATACCCTTTGGAATTCCATTGACGGATCTCAAGGAATCCACATCCACACCTAAAGTTTTTGCCGCCTGATCAACGCTTTCTGTTTTTGTAATCTTCACAGCCGTCCATGACGATAGTGGCTTGTTGTAGTTCTTCAGATTTGCCTGAAAAATTTCCGCATGAGCAAATGGCAACAGAATCTGCTGATTCGCGTTACTCAAGATCACTGGCTTATTGAATGAAGGATTGAGATTATGAAATTCCTCTGCGGGGATTTCAGCAAGCTTAATGACTACTGCTACATCGATATCGTTATCAATATCGAGTGCCACAAAGTATGGGTGGTTCTCTAGTTCAGGCAAAACAATTCCATAAGCCTGTGGATCTAAAACAATTTGACGATATGCCATGAGCTTGGGAACGTAATTACGAGTTTCCTTTGGCATTGTTAGGCTCAGATAATCGGTAGGCAAACCGGCTGCAATATTACGTTTCTGAGCCTTCGAAATATTGCCAGCACCCCAGTTATAGGCTGCCAATGCAAGCTCCCAGCTGCCGAACTGGTTATACAAGCGCTGTAGATAATCTAATGCAGCATCTGTTGATTGAATAACATCACGACGCTCATCCCTAAAGACATTTTGGGTTAAACGAAAATCCTTGCCGGTCGCGGGCATAAATTGCCATAGACCCATTGCCTTAGCGCTGGACTTAGCATGGGTTACAAAAGCGCTTTCTACAAATGGTAACAACGCAATTTCAGTTGGCATATTGCGAGCATTGACCTCTTGCACTATATAGAACAAGTATCTTGAAGAGCGCGCCATGGAACGATGGACATAGTCTGGCCTTGCACTAAGCCAACGTACCTGCTCAATTTCAAGAGGGGTATTCATAGGCTCCATTTGAAAGCCATCCCGAATTCGTATCCACAAATTATCGGAGGGTGCATACACCTTGCTGACCGATTGATTCTTAAGGTTAACGCGCGTTGCTTTAGATGAATTCGGATTAGATTTAGTCGGCGTGTCTGAAGACCAATCCCCAGTGCTCGCACATCCGGATAGAAAGGCGACAAGCAAAATTGTCGCAGCATACAAACGCATCAGAATCGATCTTTCCAAGCGCGAATTACTGCTAGAACATGTGCTGGCGTTGGCAAGGATTGCTGGCTAGAGACCTCTTTCGCCATAGCAATGACCTCTGCTTGATCACAACGCATAAATGGATTGACCTGTAATTCTTGGCCAATAGTCGTTGGCAATGTCGGGAGATTTTGCGACCTCAAGGCTTTGGCTTTTTCTGACCAGGAGATCAAATTCAAATTATTGGGCTCCACAGCTAAAGCAAAACGAATATTGGATAAGGTGTATTCATGAGTGCAGTACACCAAAGTATTTTTTGGCAATGAAGCAAACTTGGCCAATGACTGGGTCATCTGGGTTGGCGTACCTTCAAAGAGACGCCCACATCCTGATGCAAATAAGGTGTCACCACAAAATAGCATTGGTTCTACAACATTGGCCTGCATATTGGCAAAATAGGCAATATGGGTCAAGGTATGCCCAGGAACCTCAAACGCCTTAAAACTCATTCTGGGCGCAGCAATTTCTACCTTGTCATCTTCTTGAACAATCACTGTCCTGCCCGGAATATCCTCGCCAACCGGTCCATAAACAGGAATATTGGCACCAAAACTTCTTAATAAATTGAGTATTCCACCGGTATGGTCGGCGTGATGGTGAGTAATCAAAATGCCAGTGAGAGCCAGGTCATTTTGCAAGAGATAGTCTTCTACAGGCGCAGAATCGCCTGGATCGACCACTAAAGCCGACTTCCCATCGTGGATACACCAGATGTAATTGTCGTCAAAGGCCGGTATAGGCCAAACTTGCAATAAAGTATTCTTATCCATAGAACGATGATACCAACCCCACCCATCCCCTCCCAGATGCCTGCACCCCCATGGAGTTCATGGGAAAAATGGCTCCAATCCCCACCAGGACGCTATGTTTTGGGTTGGGAGCAAAAGTGCTGTAACCAAATTGTTGCAGATGTATTTGGGTTTCATGCAGTGCAGATTGGTTTGCCACAAATTAATACCTTGGCTGAAAACCGCATGCCCTTGCAAGCACTCTTATTGCATTCGAATGACAGTCGCGAATACGCTGCTCGTTTTAACTGGCATCTTATTGAGGGAAATTACGCTGAGTTGCCATTTGCAAATGAAAGTCTGGATTTAGTAGTACTTCCCCACGTACTCGAATTTGCTGCTGACCCACATCAAATTTTACGCGAAGTAGATCGTGTCTTACGCCCTGAAGGTCGACTCATCATTTCAGGGTTTAATCCTGCCAGCTTATGGGGTGCGCGACAGTACCTCAGTAGATTAATTGGTAATCCTTACTTACCGCGCGATGGTCAGTTTATTAGTCTTATACGAGTAAAAGACTGGTTGCAATTATTGAACTATTCATTAGATCGTGGGCACTTTGGCTGTTATAAGTTTCCCCTGCAAGGTCAATCTTCTATGGGTCGCATGGATTTCTTAGAATCCATGGGCAATCGCTGGTGGCCTATTTTTGGCGCAGTATTTTTAGTTTCAGCAATCAAGCGGCAACAAGGGATGCGCCTTATTGGTCAAATTGTACCAGTACGTATTCCAGCATTACAGCAACTTACCCCAGCTGCAGAACGCAATCAACTTAAAGAAGTTCAAGAGACAGTAAATTAGAGCGATGTCACACCACAAATCAACGCCATCCGCACCGCATATCGTTATCTATACCGATGGTGCTTGCAAAGGGAATCCTGGTCCTGGTGGTTGGGGCGCTGTATTGCGTTCGGGCGCTCATGAAAAACATATTCATGGCGGTGAAAAACTCACAACCAACAATCGCATGGAAATTAGCGCGGTGATTTTTGCTCTGCGCGCTCTAAAACAAAGAAGTAGCGTTGAACTATGGACAGACTCCCAATACGTCCAAAAAGGTGTAACTGAATGGCTTGAAGGCTGGAAAAAACGGGGTTGGAAGACGGCTAGCAAGGATCCAGTCAAGAATGCCGATCTTTGGCAGGAATTAGATGCCCTTTTGCCTGATCATGAGATTTCTTGGCATTGGGTCAGAGGCCATAACGGCCATCCCGGCAATGAGCTAGCTGACCTACTGGCAAACAAGGGCGTCGAGGAGTTTTTGCCCTAGAGCCAATATCGCCCCAAAAGCACTGTTTAGACCGTCTTATGAGAGAATGGCTTTGACCTGAACAGCGCCAAAACCGCATTAGAACTCTATCAAAACCAAGAAAAACGAGACTGTGTCAAAAATAGAATCTTCTCTCGATAAATTGTTTGCCAAATTAGTGCAAATCAAAGATACGGGTAAAGTGCGACTTTGCGCCTTGTGGCAGAAATTGTCGCCTCACATGCATTTGCTCAAGAAAATGAATTATGCCAATACTAAAGCGTTTGTTATCCGCTTTAAGTGGCGCATATTGTTGTTGTTAATTGTTCTTTACGCTGGCTCAAAAGCCTACGACTATTACTTCCCAGCGGCAGCCAAAAAAGGTGGCGGTCCTCAGACAATCACTAGCGTTGTTGTTGAGAAAAAAGATATCCCACTCATTATTGAAGCGACTGGCACCACTGTCTCCAATAGCATTGTTGATATCCGACCCATGGTGACAAATACTGTTGCCAAAATTCATATTAAAGATGGTCAAGAAGTGAAGGAAGGACAACTTCTATTTACACTGGATGATCGTAATGACAAGGCAAATTACGAACGGCTGAAAGCATTGGCTGATGATGCACAGAAGCAATACTTACGTGCCAAAGAATTAGTTGAGAAAAACTTTATCTCCAAGGCCGGCTTAGAGACATCCTTTGCCAATGCCAAGTCTGCAGCATCAGCAGCACGTTCTGCCGAGGTTCAACTCTCCTTTGACTCTATTCGCTCACCGATTAACGGTAGAGCTGGCATCATTAACGTCTTCCCTGGCTCTTTAGTACAAGCAAGCAATATCGTATCTACTGCGACAAACTCCACCGCTACCTCAAGCGTGGGATCGATGGTGACCATCACGCAACTAAACCCAATCAATGTTCAGTTTGTGATCCCAGAAAAAGACATTCCCATCATTCTAGAAAATAGACAAGGTGATGCACCATTGAATGTCAAGGTCACGATTGGCAATACCGGAAAAAATACCTATGAGGGTCAGGTTCTGGTGATTGATAACCAGGTTGATCCTCTGATTGCTTCAGTTCGTGTCAAGGCACAAATTCCGAACGATAAGCTGGAAATACTTCCTGGGCAATTTGCACGAGTTTCGCTATATGCCAATACCCTGAAAGATGTGATTGCCGTTCCCACACAGGCAGTTGTGATTGGCCCCAATGGAAGATTAGTGTATGTGGTTGACAAAGATGACAAGGTCGCAGCAAAACCAGTCAAAGTGTCCTATGAATACCAGGGAACTTCAGTAATCACCGGCATTAATTCTGGCGATCGCATTGTGGTTGAAGGTAAACAAAATTTACGTAACGGCAGCAAAGTGCGCGAAGCAAAGCCCTCCAAATCGGATGCCGCCCCCGCTGATAAAACCCCCTCTACCGAGCAAAAATGACGCTTTCTGAGCTATGCATTAGACGTCCCGTGATGACGGTATTGCTGTCTATTGCAACCGTCATTGCAGGAGGTGTTGCATATTTCAAGATCCCAGTAGCCGCCCTGCCGAGTTTTAATACGCCCATTATTTCCGTGTCGGCAAGCCTACCGGGTGCCTCACCTGAAATTATGGCTTCAGCTGTTGCCTTGCCGCTTGAAAAAGAATTTTCAACCATTGATGGCATCAAAGTCATTAGCTCCACCAACTCGCTTGGTTCAACAAACGTTACCCTGGAATTTACAAGCGATCGCGATATTGATAAAGCGGCAGTAGATGTCCAGGCTGCTCTCTTGCGGGCCCAACGACGTTTACCAATTGAAATGACGGTACCGCCTTCGTATCGGAAGATTAATCCTGCTGACACCCCTGTATTAATTGTGCGCATGAGTTCTCCGTCTATCAGCCTCTCTGAGATGAATGCTTATGCAGAAAATCTCATGTCGCCAAACTTGTCCACTATTACCGGGGTCTCACAGGTTACCGTTTATGGAGCTAAGCGGTATGCAGTTCGAGTAAGCGTTCGGCCAGATGCTTTGGGCAATCGCAATATCACCATGGATGAGATCGCTGCGGCAATTAATAAAGCTAACACCAATAGCCCTGTTGGAACGCTTGATGGCCCGCGTCAACTCATCACAATCTATGCCAATCCACAGCTTGTCAGAGCCGAAGAGTTTGGCAACCTCATCGTTGCGCAGCGCAATGGTTACCCAATTTATCTCAAAGATGTTGCTGATGTTCAAGAGAGCTTTGAAGACGTTAAAACCTTTGCGTCGGCCAAGGGTGAGCGCTCTATAGCGATTGGTATTTTGCGCCAACCAAATGCCAATACTGTTGAGGTTGTTGACGCAATCAAAAAACTGCTGCCTTCTCTAAAGGCGCAGATGCCAGAATCTATTCAGCTAACACTGATTAATGACCGCTCCCTCTCGATTATTGAGTCTATTCATGATGTCAATGTAACGCTGCTACTCACAATAGCACTCGTTGTTTTGGTTATCTTCCTGTTTCTCAAGCATGCCTCTGCAACGATCATTCCATCGATAAGTTTGCCAATTTCACTAATTGGCGCCTTCTTTGTTTTCTACTTTTTAGGCTACAGCCTGAATAACATTTCCTTGCTGGGCATTACTCTGGCCGTTGGATTGGTGGTGGATGATGCAATCGTTGTGCTTGAAAATATCATGCGCTATGTTGAAGAAGGCATGGATCCATTAAAGGCTGCTTTAAAAGGTAGCAAAGAAGTTGGTTTCACGATCGTATCCATCTCATTGTCATTGGTTGCGGTATTCATCCCACTATTTTTCATGTCGGGCCCAATTGGCCTTTTGTTTAGAGAATTTGCTGTTGTTGTGACGCTGTCGATATTAGTCTCAGCCGTTGTCTCACTAACTGTAGTTCCGATGTTATGCAGCCGCTTTTTACCTAAGCCAGGCTCTCATCAAAATAAATACAAAATCACAAAGCAATTTGATCGTGCTTATGAGTGGACTTTAAAAAGATATGTCCATTATCTAGATTTAGCCTTAGCAAACAGAAAAATGGTATTGATTGGGGCATTGGCTAGCTTTGTCATTACTATTGCCCTCTTTGTTTACAGCCCAAAAGGGTTCTTCCCAGAAGAAGATATCGGCCAATTACGCGTCACCGTAGAAGCATCTGAAGACGTTTCTTTCAAAACAATGATGGCTTTACAAGACCAGGCAGCAAAAGTTGTTGATAGTGATCCCAACGTAGCAACATCAATATCTATTCTTGGTGGCAATCAAAGCTCAGGCCGCAATACCGGCAGATTCTTCATCATTCTGAAGCCTAAGGATGAGCGCCAGAAAATGAGTAAGGTCATGGAAGGTCTGAGAGCTAAATTTCGGGAAATCCCCGGCATTCAGGTTTACATGAGCCCGGTACAAAATTTACAGTTGGGTGGCCGTAGTAGTAAAAGCCGCTATCAGTTCACACTGCAAAGCGTCGGTTTTGAGGGCGTGAATGAATGGGCGGATAAATTGTTGCAGAAAATGCGCGCAGATCCATTATTTAGAGATGTCACTAGCGACTCCCAACTAAAGGGCTTAAATGTCAAGATTGAAATTGATCGAGAAAAAGCTGCTAGTGCTGGTGTATCTATCGCAGATATTCGCACCGCCCTCTACTCTTCGTTTGGCGAGCGGCAAGTCTCCACAATCTATACTCCCGTCAACACCTATTACGTCATTTTAGAAACCGCAGAAAATGATCGTCAATTTGAAACCGATTTAAACAAGGTCTATGTGCGCGGTAGAGCCACAGATAAATTGATCCCACTATCAAGTCTGGCGAGCTTTGTCAGAACCATAGGCCCAACGGCAGTAAACCATCAAGGACAAATTCCGGCGGTAACGATTTCATTTAACTTAGCACCTGATGTTTTCTTGGGGGACGCAACTAAGGCAATTGATGGCTTTGTGAAGCAGGTTAATCTCCCGCCATCCATCATTACTAGTTATGGTGGTGATGCGGCTGTATTTAAAGACAATCAATCTGGTCAAGTGATCTTATTGTTAGCTGCATTGGGTGTTATTTATATCTTGCTTGGCGTTCTATACGAGAGCTATATTCACCCTCTCACTATCTTGGCAGGACTTCCATCCGCTGCTATTGGTGCAATCTTGGCCTTACGTATTTTTGGATTTGAGCTCACCATTGTTGCCTCGATTGGCATTCTATTGCTGATTGGTATTGTCAAGAAGAACGCCATTCTGATGATCGACTTCGCCTTGGAAGCTCAACGCACTCAAGGTATGACGCCTGAAAAGGCAATCAGAGAAGCCTGCATCTTGCGCTTCCGCCCTATTATGATGACTACCATCGCTGCTCTGATGGGCGCCCTCCCGATAGCATTGGGCTTAGGTGCTGGCGCTGAACTGCGTCAACCCCTTGGTATTAGCGTTGCTGGCGGCCTGATCTTCTCTCAATTTGTAACGCTGATCATTACCCCCGTGATTTATCTTTACCTAGATAAATATGCGGGCAATGGTCCAATGCAGATTCCGCCATCTGTTCTTGAAGGAACCTAATGCGTCAAGTCATACTCGATACTGAAACAACTGGATTAAACCCCGCTACTGGTGACCGCATCATTGAAATTGGGTGCGTCGAGATGGTTGGTCGTCGTCTAACGGATCGTACGTTTCACTATTACATCAATCCAGAACGCGATATCGATGCTGGTGCTTTCGCTGTTCACGGCCTATCACGTGAGTTTTTATCTGATAAGCCCATCTTTGCCAATATCGTTGAACAGCTCATCGAGTTTGTAGATGGCGCGGAAATCGTCATTCATAACGCAGCCTTTGACTTAGGCTTCCTTGATAATGAATTCGCCTTACTCAAGCGCCCACCATTTCGCAATCTGGCTGCTAAGATCACTGATACCTTGCTAGATGCTCGTCAGATGTTCCCCGGTAAACGTAATTCTTTAGATGCGCTTTGTGAGCGTTTTTCTATCAGCAACCAACATCGAACCTTGCACGGAGCGCTTTTGGATGCTCAGCTTTTAGCTGAAGTCTATGTTTCAATGACAAGAGGTCAAGAGGATCTCTCAATCGATTTGATTGACTACACTGTTGGCACCGATGCCTCTGGGCATACCAAAGCCTTACCAACGGATTTCAAGGTACTGGCGGCCAGCGAAGATGATCTCGCACAACACGAAAAGATTCTTGCAGAAATTGCGAAAGCAAGTAAAAAGGACTCCGTATGGAGCCCTTTAAATACCGCCTCGTAAAACCTTATTTAAATAGCGGCGGCAATCGCCTTACCTAAATCATCGGTCTTTGCTGTACCACCAACATCTGGTGTTAATGGAGCATGACCGGGACCAGCGAGCAGAACCTTCTCAATTGCATTGAAAATTGCTTTGCCTGCCTCTGGATACCCAAGGTGGTCTAACATCATGGCCCCACTCCAAATTTGACCAATTGGATTAGCAATCATCTTGCCATAGATATCAGGAGCTGAGCCATGAACAGGCTCAAATAATGATGGGAATTTACCTTCTGGGTTAATACTTCCAGATGGTGCCACTGCAATCGTACCGGTACAGGCTGGACCTAAGTCGGAGAGAATGTCTCCAAACAAATTACTTGCAACAACTACATCAAAACGATCAGGATTCATCACAAAATGGGCTGACAATATATCAATGTGATATTTGTCGGTACGCACATCCGTAAATTTCTTAGACATTGCCTCTACGCGCTCATCCCAATATGGCATGGTGATTGCAATACCATTGGATTTAGTGGCAGAAGTTAAATGCTTTTTAGGACGACTCTGAGCTAAATCAAAGGCGTATTTCAAAATACGATCTACGCCCTGTCTAGTAAATACAGATTCTTGAATCACAAATTCACGATCGGTATCAGGGAACATCTTGCCGCCCACACTGGAATACTCGCCTTCGGTGTTTTCACGAACCACGAAGAAATCAATATCACCTGGTTTACGATTGGCCAAAGGGCAAGGAATACCAGGCAATAAGCGGACTGGACGTAAATTGACGTATTGATCAAAGCCACGTCGGAACTGAATTAAGCTGCCCCATAAAGAAACGTGGTCTGGAAGAATATCTGGCATGCCAACAGCGCCAAAAAAGATGGCGTCATATTTCATAAGAGTTTCAAACCAGTCGTCCGGCATCATCTTGCCGTGCTTGAGGTAGTAATCACAGCTAGCAAAATCAAAATGGTCAAACTGCATGCCCAGACCAAATTTACGATTTGCAGCCTCCAGTGTACGCACACCCTCAGGCATCACTTCTTTGCCAATTCCGTCACCAGGAATTACAGCAATTTTTGGGTTCTTGAAGATTTTTTTAGCGTTCATGGTTTATGTCTCAAATTATTAATAGTTCTATTTAATGCAATCGGATAATTTATACACTAGCTGATGGCACGGCGGATTTGATCTGGAGCAGACTTGCCGCCTTTAGTTACTGAATCACTATCGTATTCAGTCGTATTTTCAATCGTTTCCGGAGCATCCTCCAGCATACGGATATTATCCTTTGGACAGATGGGTGCACCATAACTAGCCCATTTTTTGAGCAAAGTGACCTCGTAGCCACATTGGCCGCATTTAGCCTTGCTACGGCTCGCATTACTGGGCCTTGGTGGCGGGAAAACAATCGCCTGGTGCGGATATGGGCCAAGTTCTTGGCTGATCATCATAAGCTTCACAGTCAACTCTTCGGTAGCATGCGCCATCCTAGCCGGACCCTCTAATCCTACGGTTTGAGCTATCCCCTTGAAGTCCTCTCCATGACCACTAAAGCAGTCATCTACAGCATGACATAGCTCATGTACCAGGGTATCGAGTAGCTGCACTGGATCATCAATTTTGGGAGAGATAAAGATCTCGTTAACACCCCCTCCAGAACGTTCTCTTGGCCAGCATTGGCCCAAGGTTGTTCTAGGGCTACTGGAGGCTGGAAAGCCACAGGAAACTCTTACTGGGGGAATGGCATAACCAGCCTTAGAAAATACGGGCTCAAGGTGTCTAACGGCATCTTCAAGCCATGCTTCACGGACAGAATGTTGCTTCATTGATCTACTTACTTTGCGCTCATGAGGGGATTTTAAAACGGTAAATTGCGATCATACGCCACCAACCGTAGAATAGGGTCTATGAAAGATCTAGAAAGCCTAAGCGCATCCCAAGCAGCAAAAGCCCTGTCCAAAAGAGAGATTAAGGCCACTGATTTACTCCTATCCTGTCTAGACCGTATTGGCCAGCGAGAAAGCATCGTCAAGGCTTGGGTAAGCCTTGGTAAGGAGAACGCCTTAACAAGAGCGAAAGATCTCGATAAGGGGGCAATTCAAGGTCTGCTGCATGGCCTACCAATTGGGGTTAAAGATTTATTTGACACCTACGACCTACCAACCGCCTATGGGTCACCTATTTATCAAAATAACTATCCTAGCTCGGATGCTGTTTCAGTCGCCCTGATGCGACAAGCTGGCGGAATTATTTTAGGCAAGACCGTCACAACAGAATTTGCCTCCTTCAAGGGTGGCATCACCACTAACCCTCATAACAAGAAACACACCCCCGGGGGTTCTTCTAGCGGCTCTGCAGCTGCGGTAGCCGACTTTATGGTGCCATTAGCTACTGGCAGTCAAACCGCCGGCTCAATTATTCGCCCTGCATCTTATTGTGGCGTAGTTGGCTTTAAACCGAGTCTTGGAAAAGTGAGTATCGCTGGTGCTAAAAGCTTATCGATATCCATGGATGTTTTAGGATGCTTTGGCCGCAGTGTAGAAGACGTTGCTCTCGGAATTGCCGCCATGAGTGGTGATCATGGGCTGGCTACTGTTAATGATCTCCATAACAAACCCAGAATTGGTATTTGCAAAACCGCTAATTGGTCTCATGCCCAAAAAGAAACTACTACTGCATTAGCAGTTGCTAGGCATGCTGCAGAATCTATTTGCAAGGGCACGGTTAGCGATCAAAAACTTCCAAAGGCATGTGATGGTTTAACGCAATCCCAAACTAACATCATGATGTCAGAGATGTCTCGTAGCCTACTTTTCGAACGCGTCCACTTTCCTAAAAAAATTAATCCCTTAATTAGTAAACTACTAAACGATGGCGCCCTTATTAGTTATGAGCAATATGCCAAAGATTTATCCATGGTTGAGCGCGCTAAAGCCTCAGTAGCAGATCTCTTTAGTAATGAGATTGATATCTTGATTGCCCCAAGCGCCACAGGGGAAGCACCATTAATTAAAGATGGTACAGGCGATCCTATTTTTTGCAGAGACTGGAGCATGCTAGGACTACCCTGCATCAATATCAATGTAGCCAGTGGGCCCAATGGCTTACCAGTAGGCGTTCAACTGATTGCCGGCCCAGGCAAAGATCATTTCTTATTAAGTGCAGCTAGAGCATTTGCACTAGCGTTGCCTGATCCCGTTTTGAGAGATCAGGCATAAAGCATTCTTAATCTAGTGTGATGTTCGCTGTTTTAATTGCTTTACTCCAAAATGGCAGCTCTTTTTTCAACAAAGTATCCATCTGGCCTGGGTTGAGGTAACGCACCTCAATACCAGCGGTATCAGCGCGCTCCTTAACCTCAGGTAAGGCCAAACTTTGTTTTACTGAATCCGTTAACTTGGTCACCACTGGAGCAGGTGTGCCAGCAGGCGCATATAGCGCGACCCAAGACTCTAATTGGAATGATGGTAAACCGGCTTCTGCAGTTGTTGGAACATTAGGCATGCCAGGGTGGCGATTTTTACCTGTCACTGCCAAACCTTTCAGCTTACCGCTCTGAACGTGCTGCATTAATGATGGTGGGGTACTAATAAAAACTTGTACCTGACCAGCCAATACATCCTGAATAGCAGGACCAGATCCCTTATATGGCACATGAACCATATCAACGCCAGTGGTCTGCTTAAAAATTTCTGTACCAATATGGGAGACTGAACCGTTTCCTTGGGAAGCGTAATTTAACTTACCAGGATTGGCTTTAGCGTAAGCAATAAACTCTTTTAAGTTATTCACTGGAATCGAAGGATGAACAGCGATCACATTGGTGGAGATCGTTAGTAAAGCGATTGGTGTGAAGTCTTTTAATGGATCCCAAGATAGTTTTTCAAATAGCGCGGGATTGCCAACGTGATAACCAGAATAAGAAATGAGCAATGTATAGCCATCCGGCTTGGCCTTTGCAACATATTGATATGCAGTATTGCCACTAGCGCCCGGTTTGTTGTCAACTACAACAGGTTGACCGATTACGCGGGTCAAAGGCTCGCTGAGAAGTCGTGCAGATGTATCTACAAGGCCTCCTGGTGGATTAGGCACAACCAGGGTAATGGGTCGGTCTGGAAATGTCTGCGCCCCAGCAAGCTGAGCTACTGTAGCAAAGGCCACAGTTAACAATAATTTATAGGTCATGTGTACTTTTCTCATAACGGTCTCCTAGAATTTTTCAATACTTTTTTAATGGTTTATCGCTGCCCTACTTTAACGCTTCCGAAAACAGCCTGGGCCTCCCTTGGCAGGCAGCGCCAGTAACGCTCATTCGCAGTCACCGTAGCACCCAAGGCGGCGGCCGCCTCCCAGCCCCAACGGGGCTTGTAAAGGAAGGCTCTGGCCAGAGCAATGAGGTCAGCATCACCATCTTGCAAGATTGCCTCAGCTTCATGCGGATCAGTAATCAAACCCACTGTCATGGTTGGTAAGCCTGATTGCTCTTTCACAATCTTTGCAAATGGAACTTGGTATTTTGGTCCTAAGGCGATTTTTTGCTTAGGAGAAATTCCACCAGAAGAAATATGAACAAAATTGCAACCTAAGGGTTTTAATTGTTTTGCAAAATCAGCCGTCTGTTCTGGTGTCCAGCCACCTTCAATCCAATCGCTAGCAGAAATACGAATACCCAAAACGCCTTGATAAGCAGATCTTACTGCAGCAAATAACTCTAATGGAAATCGAATGCGGTTTTCAAATGATCCGCCGTACTCGTCATTACGTTGATTGGCAATGGGTGATAAAAATTGATGCAGTAAATAACCATGAGCACCATGGAGCTCAATACCATCTACACCGATACGCTCTGCACGTTTTGCTGCAATGACAAAGTCTTCAATCAGTTGCTTGAGTTCAGCCTTGGATAATTCATGTGGAAGACGCTCTCCTTCAAGCTGAGGAATTGCAGAAGGTGCTAAGGTTTCCCAGCCACCCTGATCAGTTGATAGCAGTTGGCCGCCATCCCAAGGGGTTGCACTCGAGGCTTTACGTCCGGCATGAGCAAGTTGAATAAATACCGGGATTGGTGGTGCCAGCTTACACGCACGACTTAATTTATCTTTGAGAGCAGCTTCAGTGCGGTCATCCCACAAACCTAAACATGCGGGAGTAATTCGGCCCTCAGGAGTAACGCCCGTTGCCTCAATAATGAATAAAGAAGCACCGCTATTTAATAAATTACCCCAATGCATTAAATGCCAGTCTGTTGCCTCACCATTATTTGCCGAGTATTGGCACATTGGGGCAACCACAATGCGATTGGCTAATTCCAGCGATCCACGCGGTGAATTCAGGGTGTAGCTGGAGAACAAAAGACTCATGAGATACCTTAAAAAGCAGAAATTGGTCCAAAATTACGAAAATGATTCTAAAGCGATAAAATACTCCAATAGCAGAATAAACGAGACAAAGAAGTCTTGCTGACTTGGCGGTTGGTGGACCTCAGATGCCCAAAAACCCATACATGAAATAACCAGACGAGACTATGAACGCACCCAAAGCCTTTGATTCAAATGCTGATATCGGCCACTATGTTGGCGGCAACGTAGTAAACCCTAAAGATGGTCGCTTTGCCGATGTCTATAACCCCGCTAAGGGAGCTGTAGCACGCCGAGTGGCCCTCGCCAGCCGCAAGGAAGTAGATGCTGTAGTAGCTGTTGCTCAAAAGGCTTTTGAAAGCTGGGGTCAAACTAGTCCCTTAAGACGAGCCCGCATTCTTTTCAAATACCTAGAATTACTCAACGCCAATCGCGATGAATTAGCAGCCATCATTACAGCCGAACACGGCAAAGTATTTACCGATGCTCAGGGGGAAGTTACACGCGGTATTGAGATTCTAGAATTTGCTACTGGCATCCCTGAATTGCTCAAGGGTGACTACACAGAACAAGTTTCTACTGATATCGATAACTGGATCATGCGCCAACCCTTAGGCGTGGTTGCTGGCGTTACTCCATTTAACTTCCCGGTCATGGTGCCAATGTGGATGTTCCCGGTTGCTATTGCGTGCGGTAACACTTTCATTCTGAAGCCAAGTCCAACTGACCCATCAGCCTCACTATTTATGGCTAAGCTTCTGAAAGAAGCTGGTTTACCAGACGGCGTATTTAACGTAGTTCAAGGTGACAAAGAGGCGGTAGATGCCTTGATTGAAAATCCAGACGTTAAAGCGGTGAGCTTTGTTGGCTCGACGCCAATTGCCAATTATATCTATGAGCGTTGCGCTCACTTTGGCAAACGCTCACAGGCTTTAGGTGGTGCTAAGAACCACATGGTCATCATGCCTGACGCTGATATTGATAAGGCTATTGATGCGCTGATTGGTGCCGCATACGGCTCTGCAGGCGAACGCTGTATGGCGATTTCAGTAGCGGTATTAGTTGGCGATGTTGCAGATAGAATCATGCCAAAACTGATCGAGCGCACTAAAACTCTCAAGGTTAAGAATGGCATGGAGCTAGATGCTGAAATGGGCCCCATCGTTACCAAGGCGGCATTAGAGCGTATTACTGGCTATATCGAGAGCGGCGTTGCTTCTGGTGCCAAATTATTGGTTGATGGTCGCGGCTTAAAAGTACCGGGCAATGAAAACGGTTTCTTTATCGGCGGCACACTCTTTGATAACGTAAAGCCAGATATGAAGATTTACCTTGAAGAAATCTTTGGACCAGTGCTCTCCTGCTTACGAGTAGCAAACTTTACCGATGCCCTCAATCTGGTGAACTCTTGTGAGTTTGGCAACGGTGTTGCTTGCTTTACCAGTGATGGCAATATCGCTCGTGAATTTGCCCGTCGTGTTCAAGTTGGTATGGTTGGTATCAATGTGCCTATTCCAGTACCGATGGCTTGGCATGGCTTTGGCGGTTGGAAGAAATCCATTTTTGGTGATATGAATGCCTATGGCAAAGAAGGTGTTCGCTTCTATACCAAGCAAAAGAGCGTAATGCAGCGCTGGCCTGAGAGTATTGCTAAAGGCGCAGAGTTTGTGATGCCGACCTCAAAGTAATCGGACAGTTCAATAAAAATAGCGATCTACGGATCGCTATTTTTTTACTCTGAATGATTGGGCTTCTTATTGCAGCGTGTTTTTAAACGCTGGCATCAAGGGCATTGCTAAAACATCAATACCCTCTTCTCTTAAAGCCTCTGCCTCATCTAAGGTAGTCTGACCACGAATGCTCCGCTCTGGAGATTCCTTGTAGTGAATCTTTCTAGCTTCTTCAGCAAATGAATTGCCAACATCCTCAGATCGGCCCATGAGTTCACGCATTCCCTTTAGAAAGGCAGCCTGAACTTGAGCTTCTAGATGAGAATGATCTAGGCCCGTCAAAGCAACAACATTACCACTCAAACTGCCCGCATCTGTTTTAGAGACAGTCAACTCCGTCGAAGAAGATTTAGCGATATGGGGAGCAGAAGGCATCCGAGAAATATCAGTGCTGTCACATACAGGGCAGGCAAGCATCCCCTTATCCTGTTGAGACAGGCAATCCTCTTCAGAGGCAAACCACCCTTCAAAGCGGTGATCTAAGGGGCAAGCGAGGTTATAAACTTTCATAAAGCCTATATAGGGGCAAAAGTACTAAATTCAATAGCACTATTTTAGTCGGGTTTGCATAAACCCTATTTAATCGGCTGGGGATGTACCAAACCTCGACGGTAACGATCTAACCAGTAGGTAGAAATGGTGGTTTTAACATCGGTAATCTCGCCCTCTTCAACCCAGGTAATAAGCTGCTCAAGGGGCGCTGCAAAAACATCCAAAAACTCTTCTTCGTCTAAATGACTGGCACCGGGCACTAAATCTTCAGCTAAATAGATATCAATGAATTCGGTCGAATATGAAATCACTGGATGTATGCGACGAATATAGCTCCATTTTTTTGCTGTATAGCCAGTTTCCTCTGTAAGCTCTCTTTGTGCACACACCAGCGGGCTTTCATTAGGATCTAATTTACCTGCCGGAATTTCAATACAAGCTTTAGCAATTGGATAACGATATTGACGCTCTAAGAGCACCCTACCATCTTCTAATAAAGCAACGATAGCAACAGCACCAGGATGGGTTAAGTATTCTCTAACAGTTTCTTGTCCGTCAGGCAATGACACTTTATCTCGCTTCATCTTGAGGAAAATACCACCATAGATATCCTCACCAGAAATGCGCTCCTCACGCAAATGCTGATCGCCACTGGGTAAATCTTGAAATGATTTCTCGGTCATAAATGAGCATTCTCGTCTTTGATTATCTGATGATACAAAACTTCAATGACACTGTAGTAATGCTTATCTAGCTATCCTAAAACAATAAAGGCCCCTAATTGGAGCCTTTATATCTGGTTCAGAATCAGGATTAAGAACCCAGTAAAGTGCGGCGCATAGCGTCAAGACAAAGACTCATTAAACCAGCAGGAACAATACCGAGCACCAGCACTAGGATGCAATTGAGGCTCAGGATGCCCTTTGCATAGCCAGAGCCGCTAACGGCCATCTCATGCACCGGCTCATCGAAGTACATTACCTTCACTACGCGCAAGTAGTAGAAAGCACCAATCAGAGAGGCCATGACAGCAATAATCGCTAAGAAGGTATGCTCTCCATCAACCAAAGCTTCTAGAACACCCAATTTAGCGGCAAAGCCAACGGTTGGCGGAATGCCAGCTAGAGAGAACATCATCACCAGACCAATAAAGGCAAACCAAGGATGCTTCTTATTGAGACCTTTGAGGCCATCTAAAGTTTCGCAGTCATAGCCCTTGCGTGAGAGCGCCATTAACAAACCAAAGGTACCTAGTGTAGTTAATACATAGGTAATGGCATAAAACATCGAGGCGCTAAATGCATGCTCATCAAAGACTGACAACATGCCCAAAAGGACGAAACCCATTTGTGCGATGGCGGAATAAGCCAACATCCGCTTGACGTTAGTTTGGGCAATCGCCGTGACGTTACCAACAACCAAGGAGAGGACTGCTAGCACCACCAACATTGGTTGCCAATCACCCATGAGCGGCAACAAGGTGTTTATTAATAAACGGAATAGTAAGGCAAATGCAGCGATCTTAGGTGCAGCAGCAATCATCAGTGTTACTGCTGTTGGTGCACCTTGATAGACATCTGGCACCCACATATGGAAAGGAACAACGCCAAGCTTAAATGCTAAGCCAGACACAATAAAGACCAAACCAAATGCCATCACTAAATGATTAATACGGGGATCAGCAACCGTTTTAAAGATCTCAATCAGATCAAGCGAACCTGTAACACCGTAAAGCATTGACATGCCGTACAACAAAAATCCTGAAGCTAAAGCACCCAATATGAAGTACTTAATACCAGCCTCTACACTCTTCTCGCTGTTATGGCGCATCGCTACCAGTGCATAGGTAGGCAGTGCCATTAACTCTAGGCCGAGATATAAGGTCAAGAGATTTGCACCAGAGATCAATACCATTTGACCAAGCAAAGCCAGTAGCGCCAAAACAATAAAGTCTGGACGGAACAGTGCACGGTCGGTGAGGTACTGCTTGGAATAAATCAAACTAACTAGTACGGCGCCACATGAACAGGCTTTGAGCAAATTAGAGAATGGGTCTGATTGAAATAAGCCATTCATAGCTACAAGCGCTGGATCTCCCATGCGGCCCATGAATGCAAAAATCAGATAAACCAACAAGATGATGGTGAAGAAATATACAAAGCCTACTCCACGTGGAGTATGGAAGATGTCCTGCTCTACACCTGGAGTAGCAACGACTCTCTCGGGTACATAAACACTGGCAACCAATAACAAACAAGTTGCTACAAGTAAAACGAGTTCCGGCAGGACAGCGTATAGATCAAATTCTTGCATTTGCTTTTACTCAGAGTTTGCTTACAGCAACATGCTGCAGCAGATTAATGACGGCAGGATGGATGATGTCTGTAAATGGTTTTGGATATACGCCCATACCAATCACACAGATACTTAATACAGTCATCATGAAAAATTCGCGGGCATTGAGGTCTTTTAATTCTTCAACATGAGCATTGGTGATGGCGCCGAAGAATACGCGCTTAACCATCCACAATGAATATGCCGCACCCAGAATCAAGGCTGTTGAAGCTAAGATGCCGATCACAAAGTCGTAATCTACCGCCGCCAATATCACCATGAATTCACCAACGAATCCAGAGGTTGCCGGTAAACCGCAGTTAGCCATCGCCATCAATACTGCAAAAGCCGTGAACGCTGGCATACGATGCACAACTCCGCCGTAATCAGCAATCTGGCGGGTATGCATACGATCATAGAGCACGCCAATCGAGAGGAACATCGCACCAGCCACAAAACCATGTGAAATCATCTGCACAATACCGCCCTCAATACCCAATGGACTAAAGAGGAAGAAGCCAAGGGTGACGAAGCCCATGTGCGCAACCGATGAATAGGCTACGAGCTTTTTCATATCCTTTTGCACCAAGGCTACTGCACCTACATAAATAACGGCAACCAATGATAGGAAGATGATGAACGGGCCGAGGTATTGACTTGCATCTGGAGCGATTGGCAAGGAGAAGCGCAAGAAACCATAGGCGCCAAGCTTCAACATGATCGCCGCCAAGACTACAGAACCGCCTGTAGGTGCTTCGACGTGCACGTCTGGTAACCAAGTATGCAACGGCCACATTGGCACCTTCACCGCAAAAGCCATGAAGAATGCAAAGAACAACAAGATTTGCTCAACGATATCGAGGCGAGCATTTTGCCAAACCAGGATATCAAAGCTATTGGTCACGTTGTACAAATACAGCATGGCAACCAAGGTCAACAAGGATCCAAGCAAGGTATATAAGAAGAATTTAAATGCTGCGTAGATACGGTTGTGACCACCCCATACGCCAATGATGATATACATCGGTATTAAGGTTGCCTCAAAGAATACATAGAACAACAAGGCATCAAGAGCACAAAATACGCCGATCATCAATCCAGAAAGGATCATGAATGAGGCCATGTATTGCGATACCTTGGTATCAATCACTTCCCAGGCAGCAATCACCACGAAAATATTGATGAATGCTGTCAGCACAATGAACCAAACAGAAATACCATCAATACCAAGGAAATAATTGATGTCGTAACGCGGTATCCAGCTGATCTTCTCTACAAACTGCATACCTGGATTAGCAATATCAAACTGAATAATCAAAGGCAGCGTTGCAATGAAGCCAATGATGGATCCAATGAGCGCTAACCAGCGAACACCAGCAGATGGCTTCTCAGACCCATAGAACAAAATAATGAGTCCAAAAACAATCGGGGTCCAGATGGCGTAAGAAAGAATCATAATGGCTACTTAAGTAACAAAGGCCTAGCGAACAAAAGGCAGGTAAGCATACAAAACCCAAGCTAGCAATGCCGCTAAGCCTGCAATCATTGCAAAGGCATAGTGGTAGAGGTAACCGGATTGCAAATGGCGGATTACACCGGCAAAGCGACCTACTGTGTAAGCGCTACCGTTAACAAAGAAACCGTCAATGACCTTCTGGTCACCGCGATGCCATAAGATCCCGCCGATCCAAATGAGACCTTTGGCAAAGACTGCTTGATTCAAATCATCAAGATAGTATTTGTTATCAAATAATTTTTTGATTGGCGCAAAAGTTTCTGCAAATTTAGCAGGCAACTTTGGAGCCCAGAGATAACCAATTGCAGCCGTTAACACGCCGAGCACAACCAAGAGCAATACTGGCGTACTAAATGCATGGATTGCCATTGCAATAGGGCCATGGAACTCATCTTCGAGCTCTTTCATAATTGGATGACGCACCACATCAATAAAGATAGAGTCGCCAAAGAATGTGCCGAATAATAATGGCGTGATGGTGTAAAAACCAATAATCACAGAAGGGATAGCCAAGAGAATCAATGGCACAGTGACCACCGCTGGAGACTCATGCGGTTTTTCACCGGGAGCCAAACCATGATGTGCATGGTCGTCGCCCTGCTCTGCATGCTCATGATGATCATGTGCATGTGAATCCGCATGACCCCAACGTGCCTTGCCGTGGAATACCCAGAAGTACAAACGGAATGAATACAAGGCAGTTACAAAGACGCTTGCCATCACAGCAAAATAAGCGAAGCCTGAACCGGGAATGTGGCTCGCAGCGACTGCTTCAATAATGGAATCTTTGGAATAGAAGCCGGAGAAGAACGGCGTGCCAATCAAGGCCAAGTTTCCGAGCAACATCATCAAGCAAGTAATAGGCATGTATTTCCAGAGACCGCCCATCTTGCGCATATCTTGTTCGTGGTGCATACCCAAGATCACGCTTCCAGCTGCAAGGAATAGTAAGGCCTTAAAGAATGCGTGTGTCATTAAGTGGAAGATTGCCACTGGATAGGCTGAGACACCCAAAGCTACGGTCATGTAACCCAATTGGGACAGGGTTGAATATGCAACCACCCGTTTGATATCGTTTTGCACAATACCCAAGAAGCCCATGAAGAGCGCAGTAATCGAGCCAATGATCAAGATGAAACTCAGGGCAACATCCGATAGCTCAAATAATGGTGACATGCGTGACACCATGAAGATTCCTGCGGTAACCATCGTCGCCGCATGAATCAATGCAGAAATGGGAGTTGGGCCTTCCATCGAATCTGGTAGCCATACGTGTAAGGGAAATTGTGCTGATTTACCCATAGCACCGATAAACAAACAGATACAGGCAACAGTGAGTAAGCTCCAGTTGGTGCCAGGTAAGGTTTGTGCTGCTAAGGCAGCGTTTTGAGCAAAGATCACGTCATATTGCATTGAGCCAGTGCTTGCAAGCAATAAACCGATACCCAGAATGAAACCAAAGTCTCCAACACGATTTACCAAGAAGGCTTTCATATTGGCAAATACAGCAGACTGACGCTCAAAATAGAAGCCAATCAGAAGATAGGAAACTACGCCCACTGCTTCCCAACCAAAGAAGAGTTGCAAGAGGTTATTGCTCATCACCAGCATCAACATGGCGAAGGTAAACAAAGAAATATAAGAGAAGAAACGGTTGTAGCCCTCTTCACCTTTCATGTAGCCAATGGTGTAGATGTGAACCATGAGCGAAACAAAGGTCACGACACACATCATGGTTGCCGTTAATGGATCAATCAAGAAACCAATATCCAGATTCAACTCACCCAATTGCATCCAACGATAGACAGTGCCGTTGAAATAGAAACCATCCATCACTTGCACTAAAACATTGCAAGAAAGTGCAAATGCAATCGCCACACCTAAGATCGTGACAAATTGACAGGCGCCATGACCGATGCGGTTACCGCCTAATTTAGTTCCAAAGAAACCGGCAATCATGGAGCCAATCAATGGCGCCAGAGGAATTGCGCAGAGAACGGGAATATTTAAGGTCAATTGCATGACTAGCCTTTTAGGTGGTCAAGATCATCGGCATTAATGGTGTCAACCTTGCGGAAGAGCACAACCAAGATTGCCAAACCGATAGCTGCCTCAGCAGCTGCCACAGTCAAAATAAAGAATACGAATACTTGACCTGCCATATCACCCAGATAATGAGAGAAAGCAACAAAGTTCATATTGACCGCTAGAAGCATCAATTCAATTGCCATCAAAAGAACGATGACATTCTTGCGATTTAAGAAGATGCCAATCACGCTGGTAGCAAACAGAATTGCACCAAGCACTAAATAGTGAGCTAGAGTGATATTCATTTCTTCTCCCCTCTAGTATCTTGCTTGGCACCCATATCTGAGCCCATTTTTACAACGCGCATTCGGTCAGCGGCAACCACATTAACTTGCTCATGAATATTCTGAGATTTAGAATCTTTGCGATTACGCAGTGTTAATGCCACAGCAGCAATAATTGCCACCAAAAGAATCACGCCAGCAACTTCAAAGGCATAAACGTAATCTACAAAAATTAATCTACCCAGAGCCAAGGTATTGTTTGCAGCAATCTCTTCCGGCATCGGCTGCACAGGTGCATTCGTACCGATGAAGCTACGAATAATCACGATCGATAGTTCTAAAACGATAACAGCACCCATTAAGAATGCAACCGGGAGATATTTTCTAAAGTCACGACGTAAATGCTCTAAATCGAGATCCAACATCATCACCACGAAGAGGAAAAGAACCATCACGGCGCCGACATAAACCAAGATGAGGGCCAAACTTAAGAATTCGGCCTTAAGCAACATCCAGAGCCCGGAAGCACAGAAGAAAGCCAAGACCAAAAACAGTGCGGCATGCACTGGATTTCGCGCTGTAATCACGCGTAATGCAGAAATAACCAGCAAGCCTGCAAATGCGTAAAAGAAAACAGCAAATAAAGTGGATGGATCGAATGTCATGGTGATGTGTGCTCTATCCGATTAGCGATAAGGTGCATCAACTGCACGGTTAGTGGCAATGTCTTTTTCATACTTATCGCCTACAGCCAAAAGCATGTCTTTTGTGAAATACAAGTCACCGCGCTTATCGCCAAAATATTCAAAAATATTAGTTTCAACGATCGCGTCAACTGGACAAGCTTCTTCACAGAAACCACAGAAGATGCATTTAGTTAAATCAATGTCATAGCGTGTTGTACGACGTGTACCGTCATCACGCTGCGCTGTTTCGATAGTGATGGCGTATGCAGGGCATACTGCTTCACACAACTTACAGCCAATACAACGCTCTTCCCCACTTTCATAGCGACGCAAGGCATGGAGTCCACGGAAACGTGGAGACAACGGTGTCTTCTCTTCTGGATACTGAACAGTAATTTTTGGTTTAAAGAGATAACGACCGGTAATAGACATACCAGTCAAAATATCTTTGAGCATCAAGCTATCGAGGAATTGGGAAATTTTCTTAAACATGATTGATCAACTTATTTCCAAATATTCCATGGAGACACTACCCATGCGCCAACGACAACCACCCAGAATACTGAGATGGGAATAAAGATCTTCCAACCCAAACGCATAATTTGGTCATAGCGATAGCGTGGCAAAGTAGCACGCAACCAAATTACACAGGATAAGAGGAAGAAGGTTTTACCAAATAGCCAGAAGAAGCCAGGGATATCACGCAGTATCGGCAAATCAACAATAGGCGACCACCCACCTAGGAACATGATCGATGCAACAGCTGCAATCAGAATCATATTGGCGTATTCAGCCAAGAAGAACATTGCAAAAGACATGCCTGAGTACTCAACCATGTGGCCAGCAACAATCTCAGACTCACCTTCAACTACGTCAAATGGGTGACGGTTTGTTTCAGCAACACCAGAAATAAAGTAGATCAAAAACATTGGTAGCAATGGCAACCAGTTCCAAGAGAGGAAGTTCAGCCCCATGTCTGCAAAGAAGCCCTGCTCTTGTGAAGCAACAATAGTGCTTAGATTCAATGAGCCCGAGGTCAATAAGACGGTGACTAAGGCAAAGCCCATAGCAATCTCATAAGAGATCATTTGCGCTGAAGCGCGCATTGCACCTAAGAATGGATATTTGGAGTTAGAAGACCAACCAGCCAGAATGACGCCATACACACCAATCGATGAAATGGCCATGATATATAGCAGGCCAGCATTGACATCAGCAAGCACCATCTTGGCTTGAAATGGAATCACTGCCCAAGCTGCAAAAGCAGGCATGATGACCATGATTGGCGCAATAAAGTACAAAACCTTAGAGGCTTGAGCAGGAGCAATGATCTCCTTCATCAAAAGCTTCAATGCATCAGCAATCGGCTGTAACAATCCTAATGGGCCAACACGATTAGGCCCGAGACGAATGTGCATCCAACCAATGAGCTTTCTCTCCCAAAGAGTTAGATATGCTACGCAGCCAAACATCGGCAATACGATGATGACAATACGTACTAATGCCCAAACAAGCGGCCACAAAGAACCGAAGATGGCTTCGCCTTGGATAGTAACGAGGTTCAAGAAATTATCCATCTCGTACCTTAGGCCTTACTAACAGTTACTGGACCAAACATCGATCCCAATTTTGCGCTAGCCATGGTGCCTGCAGATATTCTGACGGCACCTGGCGCTAGATTGACTTCTAATGTTGCTGGCATATCAACAGACTGATTACCTTGGGATACGCGGATTGCATCACCCTCTTTCAAGCCAAGTTCTGTAAAGAGTTTTTGATTTAAGCCAGCCTGAATGCCGCGTTTCGCATCACGAGTTAACTGTAAGGCTGGTGAGCGACGCACAATTGGGTCGCCAGCATAGATATTGACATCAGCCAAACGCTCAAGACCATCAAATGGCGCAAGATTGCCATTGGTAATAGTGTTGCTGATCGCTTTGTTATTTAAGAGAGTGCAATAGTTCTCATTCAGGGCCTCACCCAATACTTCTTCAGGCAAGTTGAATAAGAAACCATCAAGACCTAAGAGTCCACCTAGTACACGCAGCACTTTCCATGCTGGACGGGAGTCACCTAAAGGCTTCACAGAAGGTTGAACGGTCTGTGCCCTGCCTTCTGCGTTAACAAAAGTTGAAACGGTTTCTGTAAATGGAGAGATCGGTAGGATAACGTCAGCAATCTCAAGCAAATCAGCGCTCTGATAAGCACTCAATGCAATGACCGTATTTGCCTTGGCTAAGGCTGCGCGAGCTTGAGCTGGATTTGGTAAATCACTATCTGGCTCGATATTCATTAACACTACCGCGCGGCGATCGCCTGACAGTACTGATTCAACGCCAGCACCATTTGCATTAACTAAGGCAGCACCAACAGCATTCCCACCAACCGGTAAGAATCCTAATGTTGCGCCAGTTTGATCTGCAATAAATTGCGCCATCACATGTAAATCAGATGCATGGTGATGTGCAAGTGCAGCCGACCCAAGGAATACAGCCTTACTTTCACCAGAAATGAGGCTATCAGCAATCTTTTGAGCCGCTGGAGATACTGGTAAGTTGAATGTTCCAGCAGGAGCAGAAACAGATTTTGCTTTTGCTACTGCCAATGCAACTTCACTCAAGCTATTGAGCCAAGCACTAGGTGCAGCTGAAATACCGTTACTTGGAATTAACCAGTCGTCACCACCAGCATCAATGCGCATTACTTGTAAGCCACGCTTGGCAGCATTACGGATGCGCGCAGCAATAATAGGTTGATCCTTGCGCAGGAAGCTACCAATAAATAGTACGCGATCTAGCTCGCTTAATTTAGCAACTGGCATACCTAACCAAGGTACGCTTGCAGCTGCCTTCACATCGGTTTGACGTAAACGTGTTTCAACTTGCTTAGAGCCTAAGCCGCGAACTATCTTTTGTAAAAGGTGTAATTCTTCAGTACTAGAGATTGGATGCGCCAATGCACCAATAGACTCTGGGCCACTTTCAGCGGCAATCGTCTTCAATGAGTGCGCAACATAATCGAGCGCTGATTGCCAATCCGTTTCCAACCACTGACCGCCCTGCTTGACCATAGGCGTAGTCAGGCGATCATTACTATTTAAACCTTCATAGGAGAAGCGATCACGGTCGCTAATCCAACATTCATTGATGGCTTCATTTTCTAGGGCAACAACACGCATCACCTTATTGGATTTTGTCTGTACTGTAGTGTTAGCACCCAAACTATCGTGCGGACTAACGGAACGCTTACGACCCAATTCCCAGGTACGTGCTTCATAACGGAATGGTTTGCTGGTTAACGCGCCTACTGGACATAAGTCGATCATGTTTCCAGACAACTCTGAATCCACTGTTTGACCAACAAAGGTAGTAATTTCTGAATGCTCGCCACGATTGATCATGCCCAACTCCATCACGCCGGCAACTTCTTGACCAAAACGAACGCAACGGGTGCAATGAATACAGCGGGTCATCTCCTGCATGGAGATCAATGGACCAACATTCTTATGGAATACAACACGCTTCTCTTCGTCGTAGCGTGAATTTGACTTGCCATAACCAACAGCCAAGTCTTGTAATTGGCACTCACCACCTTGGTCACAAATTGGGCAATCTAATGGGTGATTAATCAGCAAGAACTCCATCACAGAGCGTTGCGCTTCCACCGCTTTGGCGGAATGGGTAAATACCTTCATGCCTTGAGTCACTGGTGTAGCACAAGCAGGCAATGGCTTAGGAGCCTTCTCTACTTCCACCAAACACATACGGCAGTTAGCAGCAATAGACAGTTTCTTGTGATAGCAGAAATGGGGTACGTAGGTGCCGAGCTTATTCGCGGCGTGCATCACCATCGAACCTTGCGGAACTTCTACCGTCTTACCATCTAATTCGATTTCTACCATGCTCACTTTAAGATGTCCCGTACTCAATAACTTATAAAGGTTGTGCAGAATCTAAGCAGCGCTTATGTTCTACGTGATACGCAAATTCATCCATGTAATGCTTCAACATGCCCCGCACTGGCATTGCTGCAGCATCACCCAAGGCACAAATCGTACGTCCTTGGATATTGGCAGCTACATCGTTGAGCAAATCTAAATCTTCTGGACGTCCTTGACCGTGTTCAATACGATGCACAATGCGCCACAGCCAGCCGGTACCTTCACGACATGGGGTGCATTGGCCACAAGACTCTTCATGATAGAAATAAGACAAGCGTTCCAATGCACGAACCATGCAACGCGTTTCATTCATCACAATCACAGCGCCCGAGCCAAGCATCGATCCAGCTTTTGCAATACTGTCGTAATCCATCGTCAAATCCATCATCTGAGCACCGGGAACTACTGGAGCAGATGAACCGCCAGGAATAACCGCCTTCAATGTTTTGCCATCACGCATACCGCCAGCAAGTTTCAGCAACTCAGCAAACGGTGTGCCCAATGGGATCTCATAGTTACCTGGATGCACTACGTCACCAGAGACAGAGAAAATCTTAGTTCCGCCATTGTTAGGCTTACCGAGGTCTAAATAGGCCTGACCACCAATTGCCAAAACGAATGGCACAGCAGCAAAAGTCTCAGTGTTATTAATTGTGGTTGGCTTGCCATATAAGCCAAAACTTGCAGGAAATGGTGGCTTAAAGCGTGGCTGCCCTTTTTTGCCTTCTAAAGATTCAAGCAAAGCAGTTTCTTCACCACAAATATATGCACCCCAACCTGGAGAGGCATGCAATTGGAAGGAGAAATCACTTCCTAGAATCTTGTCACCCAAGTACCCAGCGGCACGGGCCTCTTCTAGAGCCTCTTCAAAGCGTGCATACACTTCCCAAATTTCACCGTGGATATAGTTGTATCCAACCGAAATACCCATGGTGTAAGCACCAATGATCATGCCCTCAATCAAAGCATGAGGGTTGTAACGCATGATGTCGCGGTCTTTAAAAGTACCCGGCTCACCTTCATCACTATTGCAAACTAAATATTTTTGCCCTGGGAACTGACGTGGCATAAAACTCCACTTCAATCCTGTTGGGAAACCTGCACCGCCACGACCTCGTAATGAGGATGCTTTTAATTCTGCAATGATGGCATCGGGCGCAACTTTATCGTTAATTAAACGACGTAACTGTTGATAACCACCGCGACTCTCATAATCTTTTAAACGCCAGTTATCGCCATTTAATCCGGCAAGGATCAAGGGCTTGATATGACGATCGTGCAAGCTGGTCATGCTGCTTTCCCCTCTGCACGAAGTTCACTTAGTAGTGAATCAATTTTTTCTTTACTCATAAAGCTGCACATACGCTTGTCGTTCACGAGCATCACCGGTGAATCACCGCATGCACCCATGCACTCACCCTCTTTGAGGGTAAAGGTGCCGCAAGAAGTGGTTTCATTAAAACCAATCCCCAGAGTTTCTTTAAGATGATTTGCAGCTGTTTCACCATGAGTCAATTGGCAAGGTAAGTTTGTGCAGATCACTAACTTATATTTACCAATAGGCTTGATGTTGTACATATTATAGAAAGTAGCCACTTCATCAACTGCAATGGTTGGCATTTCTAATATTTGCGCAACAGTTGCAATGACTTCAGGCGATACCCAACCCACCTCGGTTTGGGCAGCAATTAAAGCAGCCATTACAGCAGATTGCTTTTGCTCTGGAGGATACTTCGCCACATTGCGAGCGATGTCTGCAAGTGTTTTAGCGGATAGTTGAAGAGTTGTTGTCATTAAATAATCCATGGCACGCTGTATTAGCGGTCAATCTCCCCGAACACAATATCCTGCGTACCGATAATCGTTACTGCATCAGCCAACATGTGGCCACGTGACATCTCATCCATCGCTGAAAGATGGACAAATCCTGGTGCGCGAATCTTCATACGATATGGCTTGTTAGCACCATCAGAAATTAAGTAAATACCGAACTCACCTTTTGGATGCTCAACTGCTGAGTAAGCCTCGCCATCAGGAACATGAATACCTTCAGTAAAGAGTTTGAAATGGTGAATCAATTCTTCCATATTGGTTTTCATATCCACGCGCTTGGGTGGAGAAACCTTATGGTTGTCACTCATTACAGGACCTGGATTTGCTTTTAACCAAGCTACGCACTGTTTGATAATGCGATTCGATTGACGCATTTCTTCCATGCGGACTAAATAACGATCGTAGGAGTCACCGTTTACGCCCACTGGAATATCAAAATCGAGTTGGTCATAGACTTCATAGGGTTGCTTCTTACGTAAATCCCATTCGATACCAGAGCCGCGTAACATCGGGCCAGTAAAGCCAAGTTGCAATGCACGCTCAGGCGTCACGATGCCGATATTCACTAAGCGCTGCTTCCAAATACGGTTATCGGTTAAGAGATTGCAGTATTCATCCACATTAGCATCGAAACCGTTTGCAAACTGCTCAATGAAATCGAGTAAAGAACCGCTGCGATTCTCGTTAAGACGTTTTACAGCCGATTCACTCCGAATCTTCGATTTACTGTATTGCGCCATTTGATCTGGCAAATCACGGTATACGCCGCCTGGACGATAGTAAGCAGCATGCATACGAGCACCAGACACAGCTTCATACATATCAAAAATGTCTTCACGATCGCGGAAAGCATATAAGAACACTGCCATCGCACCAACGTCAAGACCATGACAGCCTATCCAAAGCAAATGATTGAGTAAACGAGTCAACTCGTCATACATCACACGAATATATTGCGCACGTACAGGAACATCTACTTGAAGCAATTTCTCAATGGCCATCACGTAGGCGTGCTCATTGGACATCATGGAAACATAATCCAAGCGATCCATATAAGGAACGTTTTGAATCCAAGTGCGAGTCTCTGCTAATTTTTCTGTAGCGCGATGTAATAAACCAATATGGGGATCAGCACGCTGAATCACTTCACCATCAAGCTCCAACACCAAGCGCAATACTCCGTGAGCTGCAGGATGCTGAGGACCAAAATTGAGGGTGTAGTTCTTAATTTTTGTCATGACTTAAACTGGGCCTCCGTACTGCTCTTCGCGCACGATACGTGGAGTTATCTCACGAGCCTCAATCGTTACGGGTTGGTAGACGACACGCTTTAACTCTGGGTCATAACGCATTTCTACATTGCCGCTAATTGGGAAATCTTTTCTAAATGGATGACCAATGAAACCATAATCAGTCAAGATACGACGTAAGTCATCATGGCCTTCAAACAAGATGCCATAGAGATCAAATGCTTCACGCTCAAACCAATTGGCTGAGTTCCATACTGGAGTAATAGAGGCTACCAATGGATAGCCATCATCGGCTGCAAAGACACGCAGACGCAGACGCCAGTTATGCTGGATAGACAATAAATGACTTACAACAGCAAAACGCTGGCCACTCCAAGCACCATCTCGGAAGTCTTGGTAATCAACGCCACATAAATCGATTAACTGTTCAAATGCGAGTGATGGATCATCGCGAAGCAACATAGCAGATTCAAAATAAGTATCCGCATTAACAACTACCGTTACTTCACCTAAAGCAATCTGAACAGAGTGAATGCGTTTACCGAGTACTTTCTCGAGGTTGGCGGCTAATTGAACTAAACGATCTGACATTGCTTAGCCCTTCCGCGCAATCGTGCTGGTGCGTGCGATCTTGGATTGCAACTGAATAATTCCGTAGATTAACGCTTCAGCAGTTGGAGGGCAGCCAGGAACATAAATATCCACCGGCACAATGCGATCACAACCGCGTACAACTGAATAGGAGTTATGGTAGTAACCGCCACCATTGGCACAGGAGCCCATAGAAATCACCCAGCGTGGCTCTGGCATTTGGTCATAAACCTTACGTAAGGCTGGGGCCATCTTGTTACACAAGGTACCAGCAACAATCATTAAGTCAGATTGACGAGGGGATGGGCGGAAAACAACACCAAAACGATCTAAGTCATAACGGGATGCGCCAGCGTGCATCATTTCGACCGCACAGCAAGCTAGACCAAATGTCATTGGCCATAAAGAGCCATTACGCGTCCAGTTGATCAACTGATCCGCAGTAGTGGTAACAAATCCTTCTTTGAGAACGCCTTCTAATGCCATATCTATCACTCCCAGTCGAGAGCGCCCTTTTTCCAGATATACACAAATCCCACGATGAACTCTAAAAGGAAGATCACCATAGAGGCGTAGCCAAACCAACCGATATCACGCAGAGCAACACCCCATGGAAATAGGAATGCAGTTTCTAGATCAAACAGGATGAAGAGAATGGCAATGAGGTAGTAGCGCACGTCAAATTTCATACGCGCATCTTCGAAAGCTTCAAAACCGCACTCATATGGAGAGAGTTTTTCAGCGTCAGGCTTCGAAGGAGCCAAAATCTTTCCGAGGAACATGGGGACTAATCCCACCCCAATACCTACGAGGATAAAAAGCAGAACAGGAAAGTAATTAGCGAGATTCAAAAAATGGTCCTGATTTGTTCGTCTGGTAATTCTTTAAACAGCAAATTGTTCAATACTTCACTTTATAAAGCCTTGATTTAGAGCAAAAACCCCTTCAAATTCTTCATTTTTGGTGCCGACGGCGAGACTCGAACTCGCACAGCCTAAGCCACTACCCCCTCAAGATAGCGTGTCTACCAATTTCACCACGTCGGCATCTTGCAAAACCCATCAATTCTACTGCATTGCACAACTGAACTACCCACAATTAGGGGTAGCTATATCTGTAAAAACCTACTGTTTTACTTAGGAACTGCAGGTTTAGTTGGGTCCTGGACAGGTGCCACAGGGGCAGCTGGCGCCACTACTGGCGCAACGGTTCCAGAAAGAACCCCAGGACTAACTTCCCTCTTATTGCCAAGCCAGGTAATACCTAGAGTAGAAATAAAGAAGACTGCAGCAAAAATGGCGGTTGCATGAGATAAAAAGTTGGCAGAACCACTGGCGCCAAACAAGCTACCAGAAGAACCAGAGCCAAAAGCAGCTCCCATATCAGCACCCTTACCTTGCTGCAATAGAACCAGCAAAATCACAGCCAACGCTGAAATGATTTGCAACACGATCAATAAAGTCTTAAGCCATTCCACAATTTATCTCCAAATAAAAATCTATGCCTTACAGATGGCTAGAAAGTCCTGGGGGTCCAAAGAAGCCCCTCCAACTAAACCGCCATCAATATCTGGCATTGCAAACAACTCAACGGCATTATCAGGCTTGACACTGCCGCCATACAAAATTCCAACATGAGAGGCAACATCCTCATCAAATTCTGCTAACTGCAGACGAATAGCGCGATGCATATCCTGAGCTACTTGAGCAGTGGCAACCTTACCGGTACCGATAGCCCAGACTGGCTCATAAGCGATCAAACAGTCTGCCAAGCGATCCTGAAGTACAGTCAGCTGTTTTGCAACCTGACCACGCACAACCTCAACCGCCCTACCAGAATTTCTTTCATCAGCCGTCTCGCCAACACAAATAATGGGTGTCATTCCACTATCGAGCACTTGTAGGGCTTTCGCAGCAACTAGCTCATCAACTTCATGATGCAATTGGCGGCGCTCGGAGTGTCCGACAATCACGTAACTACAACCCATTTCCTTTAGCGATGAAGCCGCAACTTCACCTGTGTAAGCGCCAGCAATATCAGCAGATGCATCTTGAGCACCCAGACTAAGAAATGCCAACGAATGTTCTTTAATCAATGACGCACATTGAGTGAGATAAGGAAACGGTGGGCACACTGCAAACTTGCGACCAGAGGGCATACCACTTTCCATCCCACGGGCAACGGTCTTAATCCAATCTTCATTGCTAGCAAGATTGCCATTCATTTTCCAGTTGCCGATAACGATGAGTGGTCGCATATTCTGTAGCAGTTTCTAGACTGTCAAAACAATCTTACCAACGTGTTCAGAAGATTCCATCAAGCGATGGGCATCCGCTGCCTGATCAAGTGTGAATGTTTTATAAATTACAGGCTTTAATTTGCCAGCATCTAGCAACGGCCAAATACGAGCGTGCAGTTGTTGAGTAATTTGCTTCTTGAATGACACTGGGCGTGGACGCAGAGTTGAGCCTGTAATGGTCAAGCGACGACGCAAAATTTGACCGGTATTCACCTCAGCCTTAGAGCCACCCATAATTGCAATGATCACAATGCGGCCATCATCGGCCAAGCAATCAATTTCCTTCTGCACATAAGCGCCAGTAACCATATCCAGAATGACATTGACACCTTTGCCATCTGTTGCCTTCTTCACTTCCTCTACAAAATCTTGTGTTTTGTAATTGATGGCAACATCAGCACCTAGCTTGATACAAGCTGCACACTTTTCATCTGTACCTGCTGTCACAAATACTTTATGACCAAGAGCCTTAGCAATCAAAATGGCAGTGACCCCAATGCCGCTAGAGCCGCCCTGCACCAGGAGTGTTTCGCCTTCAGATAACTCACCACGCATGAAGACGTTGCTCCATACGGTATAGAAAGTTTCAGGTAAGGAAGCTGCTTCTTGATCGGTAAACCCTTTTGGGTAAGGCAAACACTGTGCAATGGGGGCTGTGCAGAGCTCTGCATAACCGCCGCCTTGCACTAAAGCGCAAACCTTATCGCCAACCTTCAGGCCAAAAAGATTATCAGCATGAGCTAAATCACCACCAACAATCTCACCGGCAACTTCAAGGCCCGGAATATCGGATGCACCTGCAGGCACGGGATAGTGACCCTTGCGCTGCAATACATCTGGTCGATTAATACCAGCAGCAATTACCTTAATCAAAATCTCGCCGGTACCAGCATTTGGTACCGCTGGATCCGGACGAGTGGCAGCAACCAACATTTCTGGTGCGCCAAATTCTTTAATTTCCATTACGCGCATAAGAGCTTCTCGCAGTAGTAGACGTAAATGATTTAAGCTGTTTCGTCAGCCGCAGGAGCCGCTTCAGCAGCACCAGCTAAAGGAGCAATCGTGCCACCCTCATCTGCCATTGCGGCTTTAAGAGATAAACGCAAACGACCACGCTCATCAGCAGCAAGCAACTTCACGCGCACAACCTGACCTTCTTGCAAGTAATCTTTAACTTCTTTAACGCGCTCGTTAGAAATTTCAGAGATATGCAAGAGACCATCTTTACCTGGAAGAATATTTACTAAGGCGCCAAACTCAAGCAATTTCACAACTGGGCCTTCGTAGATCTTGCCTACTTCAGCTTCTGCAGTGATGCCTTCGATGCGTGCTTTTGCTTCTGCCATGCCTTCAGCGCTGGTAGAGGCAATGGTTACTGTGCCGTCATCTTTGATATCAATGCTGCAACCAGTTTCTTTAGTCAAGGCCTGAATGGTTGCACCACCCTTACCAATCACTTCACGAATCTTATCTGGATGAATCTTGAATGAGACCATGCGTGGAGCATGTGCTGACAGCTCTGTACGAACTGAACCCATGGCTTCTTGCATTTTGCTCAAGATATGCAAGCGACCTTCTTTTGCTTGTGCCAACGCAACTTGCATAATTTCTTTAGTAATACCTTGAACTTTGATGTCCATCTGGAGCGCAGTAATACCGTTTGCAGTACCCGCTACTTTGAAATCCATATCACCTAAGTGATCTTCGTCACCCAAGATATCGGTCAATACAGCAAAACGATTGCCATCGAGAATCAAGCCCATTGCTACACCAGCAACGTGAGCTTTTACTGGAACACCAGCATCCATCATTGCCAAACAGCCACCGCAAACGGAAGCCATGGATGATGAGCCATTGGACTCAGTGATTTCTGAAACAACACGAATGCTGTATGCAAAATCTTCTGGGCTTGGCAATACTGGAATCAATGCGCGCTTAGCCAAACGACCGTGACCAATTTCACGACGCTTAGGGCTACCTACACGGCCAGTTTCGCCAGTAGCGAACGGAGGCATGTTGTAGTGGAACATGAAACGATCGCGGTATTCACCTTCGAGAGCATCAATAATTTGCTCGTCACGGGCAGTTCCCAAGGTAGCTACTACCAATGCTTGTGTCTCACCACGGGTAAATAATGCAGAACCGTGTGTACGTGGCAATACGCCATTACGAATTTCAATTGGACGAACAGTACGTGTATCACGGCCATCAATACGTGGCTCACCGTTCAGAATCTGGCTACGAACAATCTTCGCTTCGATTTCAAACATGATGTCACTCACAGCAACAGCATCAACGTCACCTTCTTCAGATAACTTCGCCAATACTTGTTTAGAGATTTCTTTCAGCTTATCTGAACGTGCGCCCTTTTGACGAATCTGATAAGCCTCACGCAATGGCGCTTCAGCCAATGCAGTGACCTTAGCAATAAATGGCTCATCTTTAGGGGCTGCAGTCCAATCCCACTCTGGCTTACCAGCTTCACGCACTAAATCATTGATCGCGTTGATCGCAGTTTGCATTTGGTCGTGACCATAAACTACGGCACCCAACATGACATCTTCAGAGAGTTGATTTGCTTCGGACTCCACCATCAATACAGCAGCCTGTGTACCAGCAACGATCAAATCGAGTTCACTAGTAGCCTGCTCTGTACGAGTTGGGTTCAAAAGGTATTGGCCATTCGCGCAACCAACACGAGCTGCACCCACTGGGCCAGCAAAAGGAATGCCTGAAATTGCCAATGCTGCAGAAGCAGCGATCAAAGCAGGAATGTCAGCAGGCACATCTGGGTTGATGGACAACACATGCACCACCACCTGAACTTCGTTCAAGAAACCTTCTGGGAACAAAGGACGTAATGGACGGTCGATCAAACGGGAGATCAAGGTCTCACCTTCTGATGGACGACCTTCACGGCGGAAGAAGCCACCAGGGATCTTGCCTGCTGCGTAAGTCTTTTCTAAATAATCTACTGTTAATGGGAAAAAGGATTGGCCTGGCTTTGCAGACTTAGAGGCAACTACTGTACCCATTACTACGGTGTCATCAACATTAACAATAACGGCACCACCAGATTGGCGAGCAATCTCGCCTGTTTCCATTGTTACTTGATGATTACCCCATTGAAAACTCTTTACTGCTTTTTTAAACATAGTCATTCTGATCTTCTCCAAATTGTTCACGCAAAACTCACATGAGCATTGCGCTTGTCGTGGGATAAAGCAGTGTCACGACAACACTGGAGCGATTTAAGGTCACAAGGGATGCCATTCCAAGGAGACTCTGATCGATATTCAGAAACTCATTGGAATGACACGATCCCCTACACAAATGAACTTGAAGCGCCCAAAAAACATGCCATCTGCTTAAGACTGAATCTGGAAAGAAACAACCCTAAGAAAGATGGCATTGCATACCGATAAGAATTACTTACGGAGACCTAATTTGTCGATCAATGCGCGATAGCGATCCAAATCTTTACCCTTGAGATAATCCAAGAGGCGACGGCGACGTGAAACCATCTTCAACAAACCACGACGGCTGTGATGATCTTTAGCGTTAGCCTTGAAATGGGGGGTTAATTCATTGATGCGGGCTGTTAGCAATGAAACTTGAACTTCAGGGCTACCCGTATCGTTTGCGCTGCGCGCGTTTTCTTTGACGATTTCCGCCGTCTTAATATCAGCAACTGCCATTTTTAATACTCCTTACTTGCGAACACTTGAGCTTTCACCCAATTTGTGTCGTGCGTTATTAACAAAATAAAACAAAAAAGCTTTACAAATCAAAGCCCTCGAATTGTAGCAGATCCCCTGATATTGTTAGAAATGATGCCTTCTCCAATGGGCACAATTCTGGTCAATATTCGACATAAAGCCAATTAACGCCTCTAAAAATACATGCTAAATTACTTAAAAATCAGCAATTTAGACCCTCGTACAGTATTCTGAACCCCTTATTGAGCAAAATGAGTCAAATACCATGAAAAAGACCCCACTCATTGCATTTCTAACGCCGTTATTACTCATACCGTCCTTGGCAAATGCCTCATTTTTACCCCCAGATCTGATTGATGGATTTGCCAACATCATCTCTTGGGTGGTTTTAATAGTGATGCCGATCGGCTTTATAGCGGGGTTTTGGTACGTTCATATTCTCCCAGATACGATTGCCAAACGTAGGGAGCACCCCCAACGGGACGCCATTCATGCACTCTGCATTCTTTCCCTCTTTGTTGGAGGTTTGCTGTGGCCCTTTGCCTACCTTTGGGCCTATACCCGCCCGACCATGTACAAGCTCGCCTATGGAACTGATAAATACAAGCCTATAGATAAAGAGCTAGAAGCAGAACAGGCTGAGGTGAAATAAGCATGGAAGCGCTGATTCTTGGCATTTATGCCGGCATTGTTTGGTTAATCTTTTTTAAATACAAACTACTGCCTTGGAATACCGTAGCAAAAGTCATTGTTTTCACAATTCCCGTTGTTGGGATGATCACTCTCATATTGCTACTCAACATCTTCTCACCCTCCTCTAGCAATGTCGTGGTTGTCAGAAACTCCGTGGGTATTGTGAGCCAGGTAAAGGGTCGCGTTACTGATGTGCCCGTGACAGTAAATCAACGCGTCAAAAAAGGCGATGCTCTCTTTAAGATTGACCCTACTCAATATCAAGCTTCAGTTAATGCGCTCAAAGCCAAACTCAAACTCGCTAAATTGCGAGTCAAAGAGAATGAAGCGTTGGTGAAAAGTGGTTCAGGCAATCGCTTTGATTTAGAAAAGGCTGAGACAGATCTGGCCGAACTCAGTGAGCAAACAATTAATGCTGAATATGACCTTGAGCAAACCGTTGTCCGAGCGCCGAGTGATGGCACGGTAGTAAACGTGCAATTGCGCCCTGGTGCTTTTGTGGCAGCCTTTCCGATCGCATCAGTGATGACCTTCATGGAAGATACTCCGCAAATCTATGCCCTGTTTAATCAGAATGAGTTGCATCAAATTGAAGTGGGTAATGAAGCCGAGTTTTATATTCCTAGCTTTCCAGGAAAAATCCTGAAGGCACGGGTGGAATCAATCATCCTCGCTGAAGGTCAAGGCCAAATCGGCGTCAGCGGTAATCTACCGACCACTGGCTTGCGAGAAATTCCGGTAAATCGTTTTGCAGTCAAATTACAAATGGATGATCGTCATGCAGAGCTCTTGCTACCTGCTGGTGCCGTTGGAGATGGCGCGGTCTATACCGATCATCTTGCATTCTTGCACATCATTCGCAAAGTGATGTTGCGCATCAGCACTAAGCTCAATTACATCATTCCGAAATTGCATTAGTAATAGAGATGCATAAACGACAGCTGAACTCATGTCATAAAGCCGTGCTCTATTCGCTAGGGGTGGTGACCTTGAGCGCCTGCACTATTAGCCCATTAAAGAACAATCGAGAACTAGTCGATCAATCACTGCCTAATGCAAGTATCCCAACACAATTTCAAACAAGTAATGCCACCAACCAAAATACTTTGAAGGTGGATGATGCATGGTTAAAGCAATTTAATGATGGTGAGCTAAATGCCCTAGTGACCGAAGCATTACAAAATAACCCGAGTATTCGCATTATTGCAGCCCGCAGGACTCAGTCTGAAGCCTTAATTAATGCTGCGGGTGGCTCACAATACCCAGGTATTAATGCGATTGGTAATACCGGCAGTAAAGTTGGCTCAAGTGGAACTGGATTAACCGGTTTTTATATTGGCGCCGGTTGGGAGCTTGATCTATGGGGTCGTGTTCGCACATCGATTGCGGGTGCTGAACAAAACTCCAAAGCCATCAATGCCGATCAAGATGCCGCTCGCCTTTCATTGATTGCAACCTTAGCCAAATCCGTTTGGCTTGCGCGTAGCTTACAAGAGCAAGCGCAATTAGCCAAAGACAATGCTGATGCCTCACAAAAAATCGCGGACTTGATGCAAGTACGAGAAAACATTGGTGCTTCTTCTGCTAATGATGTAGCTAGTGCAAAAATTAGCGCCGCTCAAGCACAAGAAGTTGCGCTTAATAGCGCCTTAGCACGTGATCAAGCACTGCGTGCTGTTGAAACCTTAGTTGGGCGATACCCAAAAGCTGAGCCCCTGAAAACCACAGCGCTGCCAGCCCTTCCCCAACCTATTGCTCCTGGCTTACCAGCGGACTTATTAGAACGCAGGCCTGATTTGATTGCTGCTGAAGCACGCGTTAATAGCGCCTTCTATCTTGCCGATGAGAAAAGGCTAGCAAGACTTCCCAAAATCAGTTTGACAGCTGGTTATGGTTATATCAATAGCCAAATTTTTACCTTAGTCAACGGTGCAAGCACTAGCTTTGGGGTTGGTGCTAATGTTGCGCTTCCCTTATTTCAAGGCGGTGCTATTGAAGCACAAATTGCCTACCAAAACGCAGAGGCGCAAGCTGCGCTTGCCAACTATGGCAAAGTAGTTCTATCAGCGTTTAATGATGTAGAGAATGCATTAAATGGTGAAGCAACCTGGCGTGAGCGCAATACTCAGCTACAAATACAACTAGACCAACAAAAGCGCGTCATGAAAAGCACTGAGTCTGAGTTTCAGATTGGTAAAGTAGACCAACGCCAAATTCAGCAACAGCGCATTAAAACTAACACCACTGATATAAGCTGGCGCCAAGGTCAAGTTGACGCTCTAGCCCAACGTATAAACCTCTATCTAGCCTTAGGTGGCTCAGCAGACTAAGTTCCATCTACATAATCTATCGACCACTATGAAAATAATCTTCTCTTTTCTTTTTATCGGCAGTATATTCTTCTTGCCGGCACACTCTTATGCACAATTATCAAATCCGTTTGGCTCAAGTAAAACAGTTGCCCAGCAAAAAGAAGACATTCTCAAAAAGAATGATGAAATCCTAAAGCATCTCTATCAGGTACAGCCAAAGGCAAAAGACCTCATTGATAAATCGATTGGGTATGCCACCTTTAGTAACTTCGGCATGAAAATTTTAATTGCTGGTGGCGGCACGGGCACTGGTGTAGTGATCAACAAATTATCTAAGAAACCAGTCTACATGGATATGGCAGAGGTGCAGGCAGGACTTGGTCTGGGCATTAAATCATTTCAAAATATTTTTATATTCCAAACCGAAGCTGCGCTCAATAGCTTTGTCAACTCTGGATGGACTTTTGGTGGACAGGTCACTGCAGCGGCTAAATACGACAAGGATGGCGCTTCTTACCAAGATGCCTCCGTTGTTGCTCCTGGAGTGCTGATGTACCAATTAACAGACACAGGGCTTGCCGCTGAAATCACCGGCAAAGGAACTAAATACTACAAAGACTCCGACTTAAACAAGTGAAAATCTTTGTAGTGCCTACAAAAAACTGAAGGTATCACTTAAGGGGCCATCTGGGCGTTGAGCTTTGCCTGACTTGGATCATGCAATTTGTTCAAGGCAGATAAATACGCCTTGGCAGAGGCAGCAATAATATCTGGATCAGTGCCAACGCCATTCACAATCCGACCGCCCTTAGCTAATCGCACAGTCACTTCACCCTGCGATTGAGTCCCTGAGGTAATCGCATTGACTGAATACAGTAATTGCTCTGCCCCGCTCTTAGCAATTTCTTCAATCGCATTCAAGCTAGCATCTACTGGGCCATTGCCTTCAGCCTCAGAACTTACTTCCTTCTCGCCCATGCGGAAGGTAACGCGTGATTTAGGACGCTCACCCGTTTCAGAATGCTGGCTCAAAGAGATGAAGTGATAATGCTCACCCTCCTCTGCAGCAGCAGAATCTGACATGATGGCAATGATGTCTTCATCAAAGATTTCTGCTTTTTGATCAGCTAAAGCTTTAAATCTTGCAAAAGCCTCATTTAAATCTGCTTCGGCTTCAACGGTAATGCCTAATTCTTGCAAACGCTGTTTAAACGCATTGCGGCCAGATAATTTACCCAAGACGATCTTATTAGTAGACCAGCCCACATCTTCAGCGCGCATGATTTCATAAGTTTCACGGTTCTTCAAAATACCATCTTGGTGAATGCCTGATGCATGAGCAAAGGCATTTGCACCTACTACCGCCTTATTGGGCTGCACTACAAAGCCAGTGATTTGAGAGACCAACTTCGATGCTGGAACAATTTGGCTGGCATCAATGCCGCAGACCATATCAAAATAATCTTTACGAGTACGCAAAGACATCACAATTTCTTCTAATGCAGTATTGCCAGCACGCTCGCCCAAGCCGTTAATGGTGCACTCAATCTGACGCGCTCCACCAATCTTCACGCCAGCCAAGGAATTAGCAACCGCCATACCCAAGTCGTTATGGCAATGCACAGACCACACGGCCTTATCTGAATTCGGTACCCGTGTACGCAAGGCTTTAATGAATTCACCATACAACTCAGGAGTCGCATAACCTACGGTATCGGGAATATTGATAGTAGTGGCACCCTCTTTAATCACTGCCTCAACTACTCTAGATAAGAAATCGATTTCTGAGCGATAGCCATCCTCTGCTGAGAACTCAATATCTTCAGCCAAGTTTCTAGCAAAGCGAATCGAACGTTTGGCTTGCTCCAATACTTCTTCTGGAGACATACGTAATTTAACAGCCATATGCAAAGGACTTGTCGCCAAGAATGCATGAATGCGTTTTGCTTTAGCGGCTTTTAAGGCATCAGAGGCGCGAGTAATGTCTTTATCATTTGCTCTGGCCAATGAACACACAATAGAATCTTTAATCGCAGCAGCCACTGCTGAGATTGCCTGAAAGTCACCTTCGGAGCTCGCGGCAAAGCCTGCTTCGATCACATCGACTTTGAGACGCTCTAATTGACGAGCAATACGGACTTTTTCATCCTTGGTCATAGAAGCCCCAGGGGATTGCTCGCCGTCACGCAAGGTGGTGTCAAAAATGATTACTTTATCGCTCATCACTACTCTCCGGTTTTGAACTCTTTATTAACAATGACTCAATTTGAAGCTTAAAAACAAAAACCCCAGCAATTAGCTGGGGCTGGTATGTGGTGGTTAATGGATTATTTTGATCTCATCAACTCAGGCCTTACCCGCCCCAAGCTTTAGGCTTAGTGCTAGTAGAAGGAGGCTGCTTAAAGACAAATTCATCAACATGGGTTAAATATACCCGAAAATTCTAAAATTAGCTAAAACGTTTGCCGCTAAGCCGTTCCCAGGCCCAAATGACATAGCCAGATATGGAATAAACCACAAATACGCCAAACAAGGTCAAAGGCGGATTGGAGGAAATCAAAACGAAGGTCAGAATCATGATGACCATCACGCCAAAAGGCACGCGATAGCGTACATCAAGGGCTTTACCACTATAAAAACGGGCATTTGAGACCATGGTCAAGCCAGCGTAGACGGCAATAAAGAAGGTTACCCACGGAATTAAGGTATCGCGCACTGGAATCTTATTATCGTCAGCCAACCAGATAAATCCTGCCATCAGCGCACCAGCTGCTGGGCTTGGCAAACCTTGGAAGAACTTCTTATCAACAACACCAGTGTTCACATTAAAACGGGCTAAGCGCAAAGCAGCGCCAGCACAATAGGTAAAGGCAGCCAACCAGCCCCACTTACCCAAATCCTTTAAAGCCCACTCGTATGCAACTAGTGCAGGAGCAACGCCAAATGAAACCATGTCAGCGAGAGAATCATATTGCTCACCAAAAGCACTTTGCGTATTTGTCATACGAGCCACACGACCATCCATGCCGTCTAAAACCAGGGAGGCAAAAATAGCGATTGCTGCCATTTCAAACTGGTGATTCATCGCATTCACAATCGCAAAGAAGCCACAAAATAAAGCTGCTGTAGTAAATGCGTTGGGAAGTAAATAAATTCCCTTGCTGCGTAAGCGTGGTTTTTGAGGATGTAACTCTTCTACCTCGAAATCAAGACCATCATCCAATTCTTCAGCCCACTTCTCATCTGCACCCGTTCGTTTGTGCGAGAGGCGACTGCGATCAATGCGGCCACGACGGCGAAATGTAGTCAAAGAAAGTCCAGTATTGAGTTGTAATTAATCTAGGCCTGGCATACGAGCTAGGGCTGTATTTGTAGCGAATACTTTATCACCAACACTTACCAATGGCTCAGCTGTGAGGGGCAAATAGACATCAACCCTAGAACCAAAGCGGATAAAACCGTAGCGCTCACCCGCTTTGAGGCGATCGCCCACATGGGTATAGCAAAGAATGCGGCGTGCAATCAATCCTGCAACCTGGACCAGAGTCACCATCTGACCATTGGCATCAATGACAACGGCATTGCGCTCATTCTCAGTAGATGCTTTATCTAAGTCTGCGTTAACAAACTTACCTGGGAAATATTGAATCTCTTTCACCATGCCATTGACGGCACTCCGATTGGAGTGAACATTAAAAACATTCATGAAAACACTAATCTTCAGCGCTTCACGGCCAGCGTATGGATCATTGGCTTTTTCAACGACAACAATCCGACCATCTGCTGGAGATAAGACCAAATCACGACCTAAAGCAGGAATGCGCTGTGGATCGCGGAAGAACTGCAGAACAAAGATAAAAATGATCCAGAGTGGCCATGACCATGCAATGCCACCTAGAAAGTGGATCAATAAAGTCAAAGCACCCACTAGTGCTAAATACGGCCAACCTTCTTTTGCAATAATGGGGTGCGGATACATCATCTTTGTTCTGAGCCTTTTATTGAACTACTTTTGTTTTACTTCTTAGTTCTTAGTTTGATCTACTAATTTGTTCTTAGCAATCCAAGGCATCATCGCACGCAACTTAGCACCAACAATTTCAATTTCATGCTCAGCATTCAAGCGACGACGAGAAATCAAGGTTGGAGCACCCGCTTTGTTTTCCAAGATGAAACTCTTTGCGTATTCGCCAGTTTGAATATCTTTCAAGCATTGACGCATTGCATTCTTAGTTTCAGCAGTAACAACACGTGGGCCAGTAACGTACTCGCCATACTCAGCATTGTTTGAAATTGAGTAGTTCATATTTGCAATACCGCCTTCGTAGATCAAGTCAACGATCAACTTGAGCTCATGCAAGCACTCAAAGTAAGCCATTTCTGGAGCATATCCAGCTTCAACCAATACTTCAAAGCCTGTTTTAATCAAATCAACGGCGCCACCACAAAGAACAGCCTGCTCACCAAATAAGTCAGTTTCAGTTTCTTCACGGAAGTTTGTTTCGATAATGCCGGCACGACCACCACCGTTAGCTGTTGCATATGACAAAGCGAGGTCACGAGCAGAACCAGATTTATCTTGGTAGACAGCGATCAAATGTGGAACACCGCCACCTTGTGAGTAAGTCCCACGAACAGTGTGGCCAGGAGCTTTAGGAGCAATCATGATGACGTCCAAATCAGCGCGTGGCTGAACTTGACCGTAGTGAACGTTAAAACCGTGGGCAAAAGCTAAAGCAGCGCCCTGCTTAATATTGCCATGCACTTCTTTGGTGTAGACATCCGCAATTTGCTCATCTGGTAATAACATCATGACGATATCTGCGTCTTTTACGGCATCAGCAACTTCTTTCACTGTCAAACCAGCATTTGCTGCTTTAGACCATGAAGCACCACCCTTACGCAAACCGACAGTCACGTTAACGCCAGAGTCCTTGAGGTTCAATGCGTGGGCATGACCTTGTGAACCATAACCAATGATGGTGACTTTCTTGCCCTTAACGAGGGATAAGTCAGCGTCTTTATCGTAAAAAACTTTCATGCTATTTCCTTGTATTGAAAAATATATATTGCTTAATAAATCAGTTAAAAAATTAAACTTTGAGAATGCGTTCGCCGCGCCCAATACCAGAACCGCCTGAGCGAACCGTTTCGAGAATCGATTCACGATCAATTGAATCGATGAAGGCATCTAACTTAGCACCATCGCCCGTCAGTTCAATGGTGTAGCTCTTATCCGTCACATCAATAATGCGGCCACGGAAAATATCAGTAGTTCGCTTCAGTTCTTCGCGCTCCTTACCAACAGCGCGCACTTTAATCATCATGAGCTCACGCTCAATGTGCGGACCTTCACTTAGATCAAATACCTTAACAACCTCAACGAGGCGGTTTAAGTGCTTAGTAATTTGCTCAATGACATCATCAGAACCAATGGTGACAATCGTCATGCGTGATAAAGAGGGATCTTCGGTAGGCGCAACACTTAAAGCCTCAATGTTGTAACCGCGCGCCGAGAACAGCCCTACTACTCGTGATAATGCCCCTGGTTCGTTCTCAATTAATATAGAAATAATGTGTCGCATTAAAGATCCTCACTACCCAAAAGCATTTCAGTAATTCCCTTGCCCGCTTGAACCATAGGCCAAACGTTTTCTTCTGGGTCAGTTTGGAAATCCATAAACACGGTTCGATCTTTTAAACGAATCGCTTCCTTGAGCGCGCCCTCAACATCTGACTTCTTCTCAATGCGCATGCCAACGTGACCAAAGGCTTCTGCTAACTTCACAAAGTCAGGCAAAGAATCCATGTATGAGCTGGAGTAGCGCTTGTTATAGGTAAGCTCCTGCCATTGACGAACCATACCTAAATAACGGTTATTCAATGAAACAATCTTCACTGGAGTGTTGTATTGCTTGCAGGTAGAGAGCTCCTGAATACACATCTGAATGGAGCCTTCACCCGTAATCGCAAACACATCTTTCTCCGGGAATGCTTTCTTGATACCCATAGCGTAAGGCAAGCCTACGCCCATGGTGCCAAGACCACCAGAGTTAATCCAACGACGTGGCTGATCAAACTTGTAGTATTGAGCAGCCCACATTTGATGTTGACCTACGTCAGAGGTAATGAAAGCATCACCACCAGTCAATTCCCATAACTTCTGAACCACATACTGTGGCTTCACAATCTGAGAAGCTTCGTCGTATTTCAAGCAATCTTTTTTACGCCACTCATTAATCTGATCCCACCATGCCGCAACTTTCTCACCGTTTTTACGAGGGCCAGAAGCCTTAAGTTGCGCAGTCATCTCAACCAACACTTCTTTGAGATTGCCAACAATCGGAACATCCACCTTCACGCGCTTAGAAATTACGGACGGATCGATATCGATATGAATGATTTTGCGTGGATGGCTTGCAAAATGCTGTGTATTACCAATCACGCGGTCATCAAAACGCGCACCAATTGCAATCAACACATCGCTATGCTGCATAGCCATATTGGCTTCATAGGTGCCGTGCATACCGAGCATGCCAACAAACTGTGGGCTAGTGCCCGGGAATCCACCAAGACCCATCAAAGTATTGGTCACTGGGTAGCCCAATAACTCAGCAAACTCTTTGAGCTCAGGAGCTGCGTCTGCCAGAATAATTCCGCCACCAGTGTAAATATATGGACGCTCTGCTTCTTGCAGTAAGGCAATCGCCTTGCGAATCTGGCCGCTATGTCCTTTCACTACTGGATTGTAAGAACGCATCTCCAGAGTTTCTGGATACACAAAGGGACCCTTAGTTGCCGACACATCCTTAGGGATGTCGATCAACACTGGGCCTGGACGACCTGTCTGTGCAATGTGAAAAGCCTTCTTCAATACCAAAGGAAGATCTTTAACATCTTTTACCAAGAAGTTATGTTTCACAATTGGGCGAGTAATACCAACGGTATCGGCTTCTTGGAAAGCATCTTCACCAATTGCGTAAGTTGGCACGTTACCGCTGATGATCACCATTGGGATCGAGTCGGTATAAGCCGTCGCAATTCCGGTAACTGCATTAGTTACACCAGGACCTGAGGTTACCAATGCAACGCCAACCTTACCGGTTGCACGTGCGTAACCATCGGCCGCATGCACGGCTGCTTGCTCATGACGAACAAGGATGTGTTCAAACTTATCTTGTTTAAAAATTTCATCGTAGATAAAGAGAACAGAACCGCCTGGATAACCCCAAACGTATTCAACTCCCTCTTTGTGCAAAGCTTGCACGAGCATCTCTGCACCAATCATTTCTGGAGGTGCGGCTACGATATTTTGATTTGCTGAGTCTTTGTTAGCTTTAGTAGCTAAAAATTCGGCGCTGCTTGTATTCATTTTCTTTCGTCCTTTGCAATTTTCGGCAAAAAATTGTTTGGTCTGTTCTGTCTCTTGCTTGTGGCCCGAGTTCGAACGGCGCTGCTACCGGAAAAACCACTTCTTGAATGAGAATCTAGGTAGTAAGCCCTATATTCTATAGCAATCCCCTAAAATAGCCCAATTCTTACCGATTCAGGTCTAATCCATTGCATGGCATCAGCCCAAGAACTATCTGACTTTCTGAGCAGTGTCGAGCAGCGTGCTTTTAAGCAAGCCGTATATGCCGTGCGTGATGATGACTCCGCCATGGACATTGTTCAGGACGCCATGATCAAATTGGCTGAAAAATACGGTGATCGCCCAGCCGCCGAGCTTCCCCTGGTATTCACTAGAATTCTGCAAAACCGGATCCATGACTGGTTTAGGCGCCAAAAGGTCAGAAATACCTGGGTAACCCTGTTTTCCAACATGGGTAAGAAAACCGATGACAACGATGATTTTGACCCTTTAGAGTCACTTTCAGCCCCAGATGACAGTGAAATTCACCAAGATGGGGCTCAAAAACTCGAACAGAGTCAGCTTTTACAGGCTTTGGAGTCAGAAATTGCTAAATTACCTGTACGTCAACGAGAAGCCTTCCTGATGCGTTATTGGGATGAGCTAAGTATTACTGAAACCGCTAAAGCAATGAGTTGCAGTGAAGGAAGCGTCAAAACCCATTGTTCTAGAGCCACCCAGACCCTAGCTAAAGCATTGAAACTAAAAGGAATTACGCTGTGAAACACTTTGATGACCAACTGACCGAGACCCAAGCAGACCAATTTGGCCGTGCTAGTGCCGCCCTGCTTAGCCAAGGCGCCCAGAGTCTGCCTGCTGGCATTAAAGACCGCCTCCATGCAGCGCGTATGAAAGCCCTCTCTGTTAGAAAAACAGAAAAAGTATTTGCCCATAAACCTGTATTTGCAAGTACAGCTGGTAGCTGGAACTCAGGATCAAACGGCATGTGGGATACGCTTGGCTGGGTAGCACCTCTCGCGGTACTAGTATTTGGATTAATTGCTATCGCTCAATGGCAAGATGATTCTCGTATTAACGACATTGCCGAAGTGGATGCAGCCCTATTGTCTGATGATGTTCCACCCGATGCCTATGCTGACAGTGGCTTCTTAGCCTTCCTCAAGAATGGTCCTCTATCTGATTCTGGTGATTCCGCTACAGACTCAGTTCAAAGCAAATAATTCAGTACCTTTCGATGTTACGAACACCGAAGTCTTTTATTGCTAGCGCTTGTGCAGCGCTAGTGATCTGCACGCTTGGTATTCATACATCCACTGTTCTTGCACAAGCAACGCCAAGCGCTGCTCTCGGAAAAGCTCCAGCCATTCCAGAAAAGAAACCGGATGGAACATGGGAAGGTCTTAAACCCGCACAACAGCAGATTCTGGCTCCCTTGGAAAGCGATTGGGATTACATGCTTCCCGACAGCCGTAAGAAATGGATTCAAGTAGCCAATATCTACCCAAAAATGAGTCCACAAGATCAGCAGCGCTTGCAATCGCGTATGGCAAGCTGGTCAAACCTATCTCAGAAAGAGCGTCGTATTGCGCGCGAGAACTATCTGAGCAGCCTCAAGTTTCCTGCTGAGAAAAAAGCTGAGGCTTGGACGGCTTATCAAAAGCTCAGTGATGAAACAAAAAGAAAATTGGCTGAAACTCAGACCAAGAAAAAGCCAAATGCCATCAATGCGCCTACACTACAGCAGCATGTCATTAACCCAAACACTACTCCGCCTCCGCCAACTCCAAATCCAAGGAGTCTTCCGGCTGAACCTTCTGGATCAGCCCCTGAGAGCAGTGCACCCAACAACTAGTTTTTTGATGACACTCAAAGCTGTTTTATGACGCCAGCCGAACTCAAAGTCTTACCCTCCCCACAATTCTGGCGCCGCGTTTCATGCTGCTTGTATGAGCAATTGGTACTTCTTGGGGTTATCGCGCTCACCTTTTTACTTCCCAATCTTGGTCTAGGTATTTTGTTTGGAGTTTCACTGCCAAGTTGGTTAACGTTTTTATATCTCTACACCGTACTAGGCATTTACTTTATTTGGTATTGGACAAAGTCGGGCCAGACATTGGCGATGCAAACTTGGCGTGTTCGCTTGATTGATCAGCAAGGCCATACACTCAAAAAACGTCAAGCTTTTTGGCGCTATATTTACGGCTCTCTCTGGCTTATTCCTTGCGTTCTATTGCAATGGGCATTCCGCCTAGAGAAATGGCAAATTATTGAAATGCTTTTTGCAGTGGCCCTATTTTTTTGGCCGCTCACGATTTATTTGGATCGCAAAGATCCAATGCAACGTCAAGGCTTAGCTGATCGTTTTGCGGGGACGCGCCTAGTTGAGCTACCTAAGAACTTAGTGAAGTTAACTTAGTGACTCTCTCTTAAGCATTCAATTGCAGTAGCACTCTGAATCTTTTGACCAAAGCGATATCCAGCCGCTAGACAAGCAATTACGCCAAAGCAAACTCCCATGAGGAGCGACTGACCAAAGGCGTTAAATTCAATCTCCATGACATAGCGACCCAAAGCCCAGGCAGCAGCTCCTGCCGCAAGGCCTGCTAAAGTACCGGCAACGAAACCAATCACCAGCAGTTCAACACGCGCAATACTGGCCAATGTGCTGCGTGAAGCGCCAATCGCTTTTAATAAGGCAGCATTGCGATATCGATCATCCTGGGTTGCTGAAATAGCAGCCACCAGCACTAAGACTGCTGCAGCGATCGTAAATGCGAATAGCAGTCCGAGTGCTGCAGAGAGCTTATTCAAGACATCTTGTATTTGCTTTAGCGATGCCGATACATCAACGACTGTGAGATTGGGGTAAGTTTGCGTCATCTGAAAATCAAGCGCTCCTTGATTTGGGTCTTGATAATAGGAAGTAATCCAGGACTGTGGCAAAGCATTTAATTGCGCAGGCGGCATAATCACAAAGAAGTTGACTCGCATCGACCCCCAATCCAATTTACGCAGCGAGGTGATTGGCGCAGTAATTTTTTCTCCTGCCACCTCAAAAGTCAGTTGATCGCCCATCTTGAGTTTGAGCGTTTTAGCGATTCCCACTTCCATGGATATCTGCGGACTATCTCCCGAAATCCATTTACCCTCAGTCAAGCGGTTGCCTGGCGGCAGCTGATCGGTATAAGAGAGATTAAATTCTCGGTCTACTAAGCGCTTAGCGTTATCCTCTAAAAAATCATTGGGAGAGATGTCGCGCGCATTAATTTCAACCAAGCGACCTCGAATCATGGGGAAAAAGTCTGGTTTTGTCACGCCGGCCTTAACTAAGGACTGGGTGATATTCGACTTTTGATCTCCCTGCACATTAATCATGAAACGATTAGGTGCATCTGTTTGGATATTTCCTTGCCAGGTATTTAACAAATCTTGGCGTAACAACAAGATCATTAATAAGGCCATTAAGGCGATACCCAGTGAAGTCATTTGCATCACCGCAAAACCAGAGCGCCGAGTTTGTGCAGTAATCGCGAAGCGAAGCGCAAAATTCTTTGTCCGAATTTTGCTCAATATCTTGAGGATTATCCAAGCACAAGCAGAAAACACCACAATAGCCCCGCCAAAACTAAGACCAGCCCAAAAGGCTAACTTTAAGTCTCGTGCTGCAAGCGCTATGAGAACGGCTGCTGTACCCAAACCAAAGATAGCGACCCATATAGCCGAACTATTGATACCTTCAAATTCTTTACGGATGAGTCGTATTGGTGAAATCTTCACCAATGAAAAGATTGGTGGCCCAGCAAAGCCAATCAACAGAAAAAAGGCAAAGAGTGAGCTCCAGATAACAGGCCAGACTGAAATACTAGGCAAGCTTGTCAAAATCAAATTTCCTAGCAAGAAGGTTAATGCCAGTTGGACCAAATAACCGAGAGCAGATCCCAATAGTGCAGCAAAGAGTCCCAAACCTAGAATTGTTTTGAATTGTTTTTTTAGAATGATGGATGTAGTCGCGCCAAAGCATTTGAGAACCGCACAACCATCGGCCTGTTTAAGTGCATAACGACGCGCTGATAAAGCAATCGCTACAGCTGCCACCATGGCGGTAAGAACAGCAATCAGGGATAGAAAGCGCTCTGCCCGCTCTAAAGTTTTTCGCATTACAGGCTGTGCATTTTCTAGCGTCTCAATTCGTAAGCCGCGCAAGCCCTCAGAATCAATATAGCCCTTGACCCATTTTTCATATGACTGAACTTGCTCATCATCGCCAGCAAGCAGCAAGCGATAAGTCACCCTACTGCCAAGCCCGATTAAACCCGTAGCTGGTAAATCCTCTAATGACATCATCACGCGTGGTGCAAAGTTCATAAAGCCCGCACCGCGGTCTACTTCACGCTCAAGCACACCAGCAATTTGAAATTTTTTCTGTCCTAGTGTCATTTGATCACCAAGCTTTGCCTGTAAACTGCCCAGCATGACTGGATCGACCCACACAGAACCAGGTGGTGGCCCAGACTTAAAAATTGAGCTGCTCGCCTGCACCTGTAGAGCACCACGCAACGGATATAGTGGACTTACTGCTTTTAAAGAAGCCAATTTGCTCTGCGATCCCACAGTTGCCATACTCGGGAACACAATCGTCTGAGCAATCTTCAGATTCTGACTAGCTGCTTGCGTAATAAATCGCTCTGGGAGCGGCTGATCTGAAGCAATCAATACATCAGAGGCAAGTAATTGGCGGGCATCAAACTGAAATGCCCTTTGCATACGATCAGCCAGAAAGCTAACGCTGGATAAAGCTGTAACCGAAAGTGTTAGCGCAATAAATAGCCAAGCTAGCTCGCGAGAGCGCAGCTCTTGTTTAAGACTCTTGAGAAAGTCGGCTATCAGCTTCAAATTGCCTGAATCTGACCGCCATCTATACGCATGACAGTGCCAGTAATAAAGGAGGCGTTCTGGCTAGCCAAAAATGCTGCAGCATCACCATACTCTTGAGGATCTCCATAACGACCCATCGGAATCTGCTGTAAGCTTGCTTTAACCGCATCCGCGTAAGAAATATTCTCACGTTTAGCTTTGGCCTCATCTAATTGGCGTAAGCGATCAGTTGCAATGCGACCCGGCATGATGATGTTCACAGTCACACCTTCATGGGCCACTTCAGCAGACAATGTTTTAGACCATGCCAGTAGTGCAGCTCGCAAGGTATTAGAAATCGCTAAATTTTTAATTGGGGCAATAGCGCCTGAGGTGGTGCTAGTAATAATGCGCCCCCACTGACGCTGCCGCATACCTGGCAATACCCGGTCAGTAATAGCAATCAGTGACAGAACCATGTCATTAAAGCTTTTTTGCCAAAGAGCAGGATCTTGGCCCGTAGCCAAGGTTGGAGGCGGCCCACCAGTGTTATTAATCAAGATATCAATTGGGCCCAGCTCTTTTTCAACTTGAGAAACCAAGCCATCAATCACAGAAATATCTGAGAGATCCCAGTTCAGCGCCAAAGCTTTACCGCCAGCTGCCTCAATCAATTCAACCGAATGCTTCAGGCCTTCGGGATTACGGCCAGTGACTGCAACCTTCACACCCTCGCGCGCCAGGGATACCGCCATAGCTTGGCCTAGGCCACGGCTAGATGCCATGACCAATGCAACCTTACCCTTAATTCCTAAATCCATTTTGTCTCCTATGTACTTTTTATATATAGATTTGCTTTTAGATCAATATCCCATGGGCTTGGGCAGATTGGCAGCATATTTATCTAGTTGCACCTCATATTCCTTAAAAATCTCTGCAAGAGCCTGTTGTTGGCCCATTACCAAGGCTGCTGGTGTGTTGTCTTTTAAAGCAATACGTTTGCTATATCGATTACTACCAATTATGGGGTTGCCTTTACCGCTATTGGTCACGGTCAAGAAAAACTCGATGCTCACTACGGCTTCGGGCTTTACACGATAGTCGCCATAGAATTCATTAACGGTTGCTTGTAGGGTGTAATACGGAAAGAAGCTATTGCTTTGCCCTACTGCCGCAGAAAATATCCCCGACTTGTTAATCCATTGACGCTCTGCATTCGAAATCATATCGGCTGGCAATGTCGTATAGACGTTGTAAAAATCTTTTTCAAAACGCTGATCACCAAGGCGGTAAACCAAAGATCTACCATCGTATGGAGGCGCTACAGAAACAGAGCCAATTTTGAGCCAAAAGCTTGAGCGATTCTTGAGGGGTTCACCACTGCGCTCTGGATTGACCATAAAGGCAGTTGGAGTAACAGGCGCTCGGCTTGGTAATGAACATGCAAATAAACCCAAAACTATGACAGAAAGAAGAATGCGCTTCATTATTTTTGAACTCCAGGTTGTTCTTGCGTACCATTCATCGGCAGCACAATTTTTGCAGGTAGCTCACCCCAGATCAAACTAGATGGGGATTGGCTAGCGATGCGGCTGAACTCATTCAGATTCTCAGTGGTTTGCTTGAGATTTTCAATCGTTGCGGTAGTGTCCCCTTGAATGCTCGTGACGGTTTGGCGCAAGGAAACAATAGCCCCAACCAATTCACGCATGAGGATATTTAACTCTTCCTTATCCGTTACCTTAGCAAGGCGCTCCATGATGACATTGAGAGATTGGACTGAGCGCACAAGGCCTTCATGACTTTTGCCATCACCTGCCATCAAAGTATTTAAATTAACTAACAGCTGATCAAACTTCTTTTGCGTTTCCTCAATATTTGCATGATTTAATGTACTGATAAATTTTTGCAATCCAGAAATAATTTCATCCGCTTGACTAGGAAGCGAGGGTATCACTGGATCAGAAGGTTCCCAAGAGTACGCAAGTGGAGTGTATTCAGAACTACTGCTAGTGAAATCAAACTCAACATAGTTAACGCCAGTGATGCCCATCGACTTCACGCGTGCCCGCAGATTATTTTTAATAAAGTCTTCAATCTGATCCTTAGTTAATTTATCCCCAAAGATTTGCATGCGTATCACTACGTATTGAAGACGCTTCTCGAAGGGAATATCTTTTTCATAGATATCCCCAGATAATCCAATCATGGTGACTTGGCCAATCTTGACCCCCCTAAAGCGAACTGCAGCTCCAGTATCAAGGCCAGTAACAGACTGCTTCAAGTAGGTTTCTACGACAAAGGATTTTTGGAACAATTGGCCTGATCCGAAGACCAAAATAATTGCTATTAGCGCTCCGATCGCGGCAAGGACAAAAACGCCTAAACGGAAATAATTTGGATTGGAATTATTACTCATGCAGCTTCCTTGCTCATCATGCGATTGAAGAATTGATGGACCCTAGGGTCGGGACTGGTATCTCTTAGTACTTTCGGGTCACCCTGGGCAATGATGCCCTTGCTTGCCTTATCCAACATAATGACCTTGTCTGCAATAGCATAAATACTAGCTAACTCATGCGAGACAATCACAAACGTAATTCCTAAATTCTTAGAAAGATCCAAGATCGTACTATCTAGATCTGCTGAAGTAATGGGGTCAAGACCTGCAGAGGGCTCATCTAAGAATAAGATCTTAGGATCTAAAGCCATCGCTCTAGCAATGGCAGCACGCTTTTGCATGCCACCGCTAATTTCGTTAGGCATATAGCTCTCATATGGCAATAGGCCTACTAAATCTAACTTACAGCGCGCTAATAGATTCATCTGCTCTTGCTGGAGATCGGTGTACTCCTGCATAAATAGCGTCACGTTATCTAACAAGTTCATCGAGCCAAATAATGCACCTTGTTGATACATCACACCAAAGCTAGTCATAATCTTTTGGCGCTCCGCACCAGTTGCAGTGGTGATATTCATATCTTCAATGAGGACATCGCCTGATATGGGCTCATATAGGCCAAAGAGATTTTTCAGTAGGCTTGATTTTCCACAACCGGAACCGCCCAAGATCACAAAGATCTCACCATAATTAACCGAGAAGTTGAGATTTTGCAAAAGAATATTTGAGCCATAACCTACGGTCAAATTCTGAACATCAATCGCAAGTGCGTTCTGGTCCATTAGAAGCCTGTCTTATAAGAGATGTATGCAAAGATGCCGTCCACCACCACAATCATGACAATGCTGCTGACCACCGCACGAGTAGCAGAGATGCCAACAGCTGCTGCACCAGTGCCAGTTTGCATGCCACGTAGACAGCCAACAGCAGATACGACAACACCAAACAAGGTTGCCTTAATCAATCCAGAGCCAATATCCTCAATAGTCACCGTTTGCACCATACCATTCCAAAAATTAATGAATGGGATGTCATAGGCCAGCATCGTCACCATAGAAGCAAAAATACTCACGATGTCAGCAAATAAAGTTAAGACTGGCATGACTAAAATTCCGGCAAGCACACGGGGTACTACCAGGAAGCGAATTGGGCTCAGGCCACCAGTCACCAATGCATCTACTTCACTATTTACAGTCATCGTACCAATCTCAGCAGCAAAAGCTGCTGATGAACGACCAGCAAGCAAGATTGCAGTAATCAAGGGACCCATCTCGCGCACAATACCCAGCGCCGCCAAAGGACCAACAAAAGAGACTGCTCCAAACTGCTTCATCCCGATAGCAGCCTGAAAAGACAAAATAACGCCAATGAGGAATGACACTAAACCAACGATTGGTAAGGCGGCAATACCTGCTTGAACAGCCGCATTGACAAAGTCGCCCCAGCGCACTTGATTTGGATTACGCAAGGACCAAAATAAATCAGCCGCTAGGTGGCCAGTGAAAGTCACGAGGCCTTTGGCATCGTCTAATAAAGCCTGGGTAACTTTGCCAGTTTCAATGATGAAACCGCTCTTGAGAGTCGCTTTGGGAACTGGAAATAAATTAGCGATCGGGTCGAACTCTTTAAGCAATGGTTCATATTTAGGATCTAGCCCCACTATGGAAAACTTGCCACCTGATTTTTGTTGCGCTTCTTCAAGGTCAATTAAAAATGCAATTCCTGCGACATCGAGCGATGCAATATGAGTGGCGTCAAAAACCAATGAGTGACTACCTGAACTTTTTAACCAAGCGTCTTGTTGTTCGCGTATTTGAGTCCATACATTTGTTAGTGAATAGACATCCACTTTGCCAGTAACCAAAACCTTGGCATTCTCTGAGTCGACCAATACCCACTTCGCAATCGAAGTATTTACTGTGGCGGTATCGGTACTGGTCGTCATTATCAAAAAAGGGGTTCTAGTAGGCTTCTAAAGTGCTAATACGGGTGATTACGGCAATTTCGCTAAGAGCATGAAATCGTCCAATCCCAACTATAAGGGATCTTCATGAAGGGCTTGAGAAAGTGAAAAGGGCCCAGTTTTTCAACTAGGCCCTCAATAAGATGGTGCGGCTGGCAGGAATTGAACCCACGACCCCTTGGTTCGTAGCCAAGTACTCTATCCAGCTGAGCTACAGCCGCAACAGCCATAATTATGCCATGGAAGAGAAAAACTACATTACACCCACTGGCCACGAACGCATCAAAGCCGAGCTTCTGCAGCTCTTAAACCTTGATCGGCCTGAGGTAGTAAAGGTAGTTCACTGGGCCGCCTCCAATGGCGACCGTTCGGAAAATGGGGACTATATATATGGCAAAAAGCGGCTTCGGGAGATTGACCGCCGGATTCGCTTTCTCAATAAAAGACTGGAATTTGCTGTGGTTGTAGACAATTTAGCCCGCAAAAATGGGGATGCTGATGCCGAGCAAGTATTCTTCGGGGCTACGGTTACCTACTCCTCGCTAGAGGGTCCAGATGCTGGAAAAGAAACCGTGATCACAATTGTGGGAGTCGATGAGGTTGATCTTGAGAAAGGTCACGTCAGCTGGGTATCACCAATTGCTAAAGCTTTAATCAAAGCAAAATTAGGGGATTGCGTGTCAATCCAAACCCCCACCGGACCTTGTGAAATTGAAATACTAGACGTCCAGTATCTCTAGAATGATTTAGGGGTTTAAAGCGCCCTAGTGCGAGTCACTCGCATCACATCATGGTTGGTGCGTAGGCTGCGCATGACCTTAGATAAATGCAAACGATCATATACCTGGATCGTGAATCGAATAGTGACCGAGTCTTCTTTGTAGCGATCTTCCATCGATACATTCATGATGTTGGAATCCGCAGAGGTGACACTACTGGCAACTCGTGCTAGAACACCTTTACCTTGACGGGTATCAATCGCTAAATCAACTTCAAACTCTCGATGAACTTCCTTGCCCCACTCTACCTCGACCCACTTATCACCATCCTTTGACAGCATGCGCAGAGCAACTGGGCAATCGTTGGTATGTACTTGTAGACCCTCACCCTTACCGAGATAACCAATAATGTTATCGCCTGGTATCGGATGGCAGCAGGTCTGAAAACTAATGGAATTACCTTCACGTCCATCTACCAAGATTGCCTGGCGCTGATGGTGACTGACTTCAGTAGTCGATGCTATCCAGTCAGCAGCACCCAAACGCATTTGATCGCCGCCACCTTCGTCATCTATCAAGATCTTAAGACGAATTGCGAGTTCTTGAGGCGATCTTCTGCCTAAGGCAATATTGACGCAGGCCTCTTCGCGTGTTTTATCACCGGTCCAATGCATCAACTTTTCCCAAATCTCTGGGGTAATCAAAGCAGCATCAACACCCTGCTGTCGAAGACCGTTGGCCAAGAGGCGTTCGCCCAATTGCAAAGATTCAGCGTAATGTTTTGTTTTTAAGGAATGTCGTATAGAGGCGCGCGCTTTACCGGTCCGTACAAAGGCTAACCAACCAGGATTGGGCTGCGAGTTTGCCGAAGTCACTACCTCAATAATGTCGCCATTCTTGAGTTCGCTGCGCAGCGGTAATTGCAGGCCGTTAATTTTTACAGCAACACAATTGTTCCCAAGGTCACTATGAATGGAGTATGCAAAGTCTAGTGCTGTTGCGCCCCGAGGTAAGGCTCTGATTTGCCCCTTTGGAGTAAATACATAGACTGCATCAGGAAACAAATCAATTTTGACATGCTCTAAAAATTCTTGAGAATCGCCACTGCTATCCTGAATATCAATCAAGGACTGTAACCACTGATGAGCGCGGTTCTGTACCTCACTCATGTCCGGTGAGCCATCCTTGTAAGCCCAGTGCGCAGCAACCCCCGCCTCTGCGACCGCATGCATATCCGTTGTACGAATCTGGAACTCCACAGGAACACCTGATGGACCCAATAAAGTTGTATGCAGTGATTGATAGCCATTGAGCTTTGGAATCGCGATGTAATCCTTAAACTTGCCTGGCATTGGCTTGTAGAGGGAATGCAAAATACCCAAGGCGCGATAGCATTCATCAATGGTATGCACTGTCACACGGAAGGCATATACGTCTAGAACTTGAGAAAAACTCACATGCTTGCTACGCATCTTGTTATAGATGCTATACAGCGTCTTTTCTCGACCACGTAGATCTACTTCGAGATTGGCTTTAGCAAAAGACATTCGCGAGGCTTGCAAAATCTTCTCAATGATTTCCTTACGATTGCCACGCGCCCTTTTTACTGCACCTTCAATGACGCGAAAGCGCATTGGCATGGAATACCGAAAACTTAAATCCTGTAAATCACGGTAAATGATGTTCAAACCTAAGCGATGTGCAATAGGCGCATAGATTTCGATTGTTTCTGCGGCAACCCGACGACGCTTTTCCATCGGGACAGCATCTAAGGTACGCATATTGTGCGTACGGTCAGCCAGCTTGACTAAGATGACTCGGACATCACGCGCCATCGCCATAAACATTTTGCGAAAGCTCTCTGCTTGGGCTTCAGCATGGCTTTGGAACTCTAATTTATCAAGCTTAGTGAGGCCTTCTACGAGCTCGGCAACCTTAGTACCAAACTTTTCAACCAAGTCAGCTTTAGTCGAGCCGGTATCTTCAATCACATCATGTAATAAGGCCGCCATGATCGAGGGCGCATCTAGGCGCCAAGTTGCACACAACTCAGCCACTGCAACTGGATGGGTAATGTAAGGCTCACCACTGTGACGGTATTGCCCTAAGTGAGCGGTATCTGCAAACTGAAATGCTTTTTTAACTAGTGCTACTTCATCAGGCTTCAAATAAGTAAGCTTCGAGAGTAAGTTCTCGGTTGAAACAACTTGATGTTTTAAGGGGGTAATGGGCGCAGATGTTGGCCCAAATAGATGGCGGCTTGATTGCGCTAGCAATGTTGCTAGAACTGATTTATTACCGCCGTCTTGATTGATTTGCTTTAATGTGTCTGAAGAGATATTCAACAGATCAACTTGGGATGCTCCAAGCGAAGTCTCTCTAGGCGAGACCCCTCCTACTAATTCCGATGTTCTGACTGTTCCTAAAGGGAGCTCCACACCGGAACTCCTAAATTACAAAGGTACTTTGGTCAGCATGTCACGGTCAGTCACACCAGCAGCAACTTCGCGTAATGCAACTACTGTCGCTTTATCTCTGGACTCAACACGTGGAGAGTGACCTTGAACCAGTTGACGCGCACGATAAGTCGCAGCCAAAACCAGTTCAAAACGATTTGGGATAGTTTTAAGACAATCTTCTACAGTAATACGGGCCATCCTGAACTCACTTAAATTTAGCTTCAATACCTATAGGATAACTGATTAGACCCCGAGACGCTTCAAAAGGGCTGGATTTCTGGCCATGCTGGGCCCAGAACGCAGGCGACTAGAGGCCAAAATATGCTGAAGATCCATAAGGGCCTGCTCAAAGGAGTCATTGACCACAATGAAGTCAGCCTCATGGGCATGCTGTAATTCAACATGAGCAGCTGCCAAACGTCTCTGAATAGTAGCTTCATCATCCTGCCCGCGTTTACGCAAGCGCTCTTCTAAAGCCGCAATCGAGGGTGGAAAAATAAAGATCCACTGAACTGATGGAATCAATTGACGAATCTGTTGTGCGCCTTGCCAATCGATCTCAAGCATGACATCACTGCCCGCTTCCATTTGAGATTCGATCCAAGGCTTGGATGTTCCATAAAAATGGCCATGCACTTCCGCCCACTCTAAAAAGAGGTTTTGATCTCTCTCGCGGATAAATTCTTCTTTTGACACGAAGCGATAATTTTTGCCATCCACTTCTCCCGGTCTTGGAGCTCGCGTAGTAGTTGATAGAGATAGTTTTAATCCCGGGTCATCTTTTAACAAAGCATCCACTAAAGAAGATTTGCCTGCGCCAGATGGCGCAACAATCATCAGCATGCTGCCTTGATATGAAGGGATCTGGTTTGGATTGGTCATAAAGTAATTGTACGGATTACTCTAGGTTTTGTACTTGTTCGCGCATTTGCTCAATCAAGAGCTTGAGCTCTAGGGCAGCCTGAGTACATTCTTCAGAAACTGACTTTGAACTTAAGGTATTTGCTTCACGATTAAGCTCTTGCATCAAGAAATCTAAGCGCTTACCGACGGGTCCTTTACCTGCCAGAGCAGTATCCACCGCTTGCAGGTGGGTCTTGAGACGGGCAAATTCTTCAGCAACATCAATCCGTACTGCATAGAGAACGACTTCTTGACGAATACGCTCCATCAACTCAGTGCCAGATCCACTGGAACTCTTTCCTTGTTCTTGGGCTGCTAAAGCTTCTGCCAAACGTTCGGTAAGCTTTTCTTGATATTGCGCTACATATTGAGGAACTTTAGGTTCGATCACTTTTACAATCTCACGCATTTTGGTGGTGATGCTGGTGAGAACGCCAACCAAGGCTTTGCCCTCAGCATTGCGACTATCCATCAAGACAGTTAAGGCTGCTTTACCAGCTTCAATCGTAGCCGCAATCCAGCCTTCTTCCTCACCACGGGGCTCGGATACTACTCCGGGCCAACGTAATACATCGGCAACACTTAACTCTCTCGCATTAGTAAACGTTTCCTGGGCCTGAGCTTGAAGAGCCTTGAGCGCCTCTAAGCGATCTTGATTGAGAGCGCCCAGGGCCTGTGAATTGGCTTTGACTGCCCCACCATTGCTATTGATACGCCAAGCAGCCCTAAACTCCACCTTACCCCGTGAGAGACTTTGGCTTACTAGCTCCCGCAAAGCAGGCTCTGCCCCACGGCATTCGTCTGGGAGACGAAAACCCAAATCCAGAAAGCGGCTATTCACAGCCCGACATTCCACCTGCAGATCAGCAACTACGCCGGCTCCTAAAGAGACTTGGCGAGAAGCGCTGCCATAACCAGTCATGCTCGATATCATATGGACATTGTAGATTCTTATTTGTTCCAACCCAAACCTTTAGGCAAAATTCGATGAGCACCCAATCTATCACCCGTCCAAGCGGCCGTAAGCCCAAAGACTTGCGTCCTGTCACGATTTCTAGGGCCTTTACTAAGCACGCTGAAGGTTCTGTACTAATCGCCTTTGGAGATACCAAGGTGCTATGTACTGCCAGCATTTTGGATAAGGTGCCGCCACATAAAAAAGGTTCAGGCGAAGGTTGGGTTACTGCTGAATACGGTATGCTCCCGCGCTCCACTCACACCCGCAGTGATCGTGAAGCTGCACGTGGCAAACAATCGGGCCGTACCCAAGAAATCCAGCGCCTCATTGGTCGCGCTATGCGTAGCGTCTTTGATCTCCAAATTTTGGGGGAACGCACGATTCACTTAGATTGCGATGTCCTGCAGGCTGACGGCGGCACTCGTACCGCTTCAATTACTGGAGCCTATGTTGCAGCACGTGATGCAGTTAATCATTTGCTTAAGAGTGGCGCCCTCACGCAAGACCCAATTATTGATAGCGTCGCTGCCATCTCCGTTGGTATTTATCAAGGCACTCCCGTTTTAGATTTAGATTACCCCGAAGATTCTGCTTGCGATACCGATATGAATGTGGTGATGACTGGTAAAGGCGGCATGATTGAAGTGCAAGGTACCGCTGAGGGAGCGGCCTTTTCAAGAAGCGAGCTCAACGCCCTACTCGACTTGGCTGAACAAGGCATCCACGAGCTGACCCAACTGCAAATTGAAGCGTTGAAGTAAAACATCAATGCAAAAGCTTGTTCTCGCTTCTAATAATGCTGGCAAGGTCAAAGAGTTTCAGGCGCTTTTGGCGCCCTTACATTTTGAAGTAATTCCGCAAGGGGCGCTTGGCATTCCATCAGCAGAAGAGCCCTTCCACACCTTTGTTGAGAATGCTCTAGCTAAGGCACGTCATGCCAGTAGCGCTAGTGGTTTACCAGCGCTAGCAGATGACTCCGGTATTTGTGCTCATGCTCTCGATGGTAGACCCGGTGTTTACTCCGCGCGCTATGCTGGTGAGTATGCAAATGATGCTGCCAATAATCAAAAACTCATTACTGAATTAAGCAATCGATCCGATCGAAGCGCACATTATGTTTGCGCCCTTGTCTTCATCAATAGCGCCGATGATCCAAATCCCTTGATTGTTGAAGCTAGCTGGCATGGAATTATTGTGGATCAAGCTAAAGGGAGCAATGGCTTTGGTTATGATCCGCATTTTTTTCTTCCAGAACTCGGTAAGACGGCTGCCGAACTCGATCCTGCGCAAAAGAACTTAATCAGCCATCGTGGCCAAGCTCTGCGGGAGCTTATTCGTCAATTGCAGGCTCGCTTTTAATTACCGTGCTCAATCAGCCCACCTTTACTGCATTGCCACCCTTGGCTTTGTATATTCACTTTCCCTGGTGTGAAAAGAAATGTCCTTACTGTGATTTCAACTCCCACCAAATTAAAGAACCCGCTTCTAATTCCTTAGGCGGCTTTGATGAGCAACGGTATATTCATGCTCTCATTGCCGATCTTGAAACCGAGCTGCCAAATACCTGGGGTCGCCAAGTGCACAGCATCTTTATTGGCGGTGGCACACCCAGCCTCTTATCTGCTGCCGGCATGGATCAGCTACTGTGTGCTGTTCGCGCCCGCATCAATTTAGAGCCCGATGCGGAGATTACGATGGAAGCCAATCCAGGATCCGTGGAAGCTGATAAGTTGGCAGGCTTTGCCAAGGCAGGAGTTAATCGGGTTTCTTTAGGTATTCAGAGCTTTCAGGATGAGCAACTTAAAGCACTGGGCCGCATCCACAATGGTACTGAAGCAAAACGTGCCGTACAGATTGCACTTGATCACTTTAAGTCCGTTAATTTAGATCTAATGTATGGACTGCCTAATCAAAGTCTTGAGGCGGCAAGATCGGATATTGAGACTGCGCTTTCTTTTCAGACACCTCATCTCTCTTTGTACAACCTCACGCTTGAGCCTAATACTTACTTTGCTAACTTTCCTCCGAAGTTACCAAGTGATGATGAGATTGATGCCATCTTCGAGCAGAACTTAGAACTTCTGATGAAAGCGGGCTATAAGCGGTATGAAGTTTCTGCTTATGCCAAGAAAGATCAGGAATGCAAACATAACCTAAACTACTGGCGCTTTGGTGATTACATCGGCATTGGCGCCGGCGCCCATGGCAAGATTTCTTATCCGGGAAAGATTACTCGCCAAGTTCGAGAGCGCCACCCCGAAACCTATATGCAAGCGATGGAGACCAAAGGCAATGCCCTGATTGAGTCTCGCGAACTTGCCGTTAAAGATCTTCCTTTTGAGTTCATGCTGAACGCTCTTAGGCTTACCGATGGCGTTGATACCAACACCTTTAGTGAGCGTACTGGCCTGCCTTTGAGCCTCATTAGCCAGAGCCTGGATGAGGCAAGCAAAAAAGGTTTGCTAGATGAGAATCCAAGCAAGTTAAAGCCAACTACTTTGGGTCTACGCTACCTGAATAATCTCCAAGAAATGTTCTTGGACTAAGTTACTTTCGGGTTACCGATAATGACTTATTGATTTATTTGCCAGTCCAAACAGGTGGCTCGCCCTTTAAAAAGGAAGCAACGCCATTTTTAAAATCATCACTGCCATAGGTTTCCCGAATCAGATCCTGGCAATCCGGCAGCTGACTAGCAATGATTCTGGCCATCGCCAGCTTGCTCGCTTTTTGCGTAATGGGGGCGAGTTTTAATAAGCGCTCAGCCAAGGCGTCCGCCTCTTGACCAAGCTGTTCTTGATCATAGGTAGCTAATAAGTAACCTTGCGTATTGAGTTCATGAGCGGAAACCATTTCAGCAAGCAAAAGCATACGCCTGACGATATTCATACCCATATGGGCAGCCAACCAGGCGATATTGCCAGGATAGAGGCAATTGCCCAAGGTTCTGGCAATCGGTACGCCAAACTTGGCATCTGGCGTGGAGATTCTGAAATCACAACAAGTTGCAATGGCCAAGCCACCACCTACTGCCATGCAATCAATCACTGCGATGGTTGAAATCGGCAATGATGCCAAAGGGTTGAGATAGTCATGTATGGCTTCTTCGTAACGCACCCCATCTTCACCATCTTTAAAACTGGTGAATTGCGCGATGTCACTGCCAGAGACAAAAGACTTGCCACCTGCCCCACGAAAGATGGCCACACGAATCGCAGGATTCTTGGCAATGTCCAGACAAATAGATTTAAGGCTTTCATACATGCCAACCGTCATGGCATTGCGAGCTGCTACATGATCAAAAGTGACATAAGCAATCTTGTCGCGCAACTCGACCGTGACTTGCGCGACCTTAGCCTCTAAATCCTTTTGCGTCATGAATAAAGCTTATTCAGCCTTAATATTTAAGCTCTTGACTAAGCGCTGGTATTTAGCAAGTTCACCTGCAAGGAAAAGACTAAAGGCTGCAGGAGTTGTTGGTCCTTCAGGCTGCAATCCCTGTGAATCTAGCGTCTTCTTGATCTGTGGATCTGCCATTGCAGATTTAACTGCTTGATCAATCCTGTTCACCACTGCTGGATCCATGCCTTTGGGTCCCATCACGGAATACCAATTGGTCACATCAAATCCAACAATTCCAACTTCGTTAAAGGTTGGCACATTTGGAAGAATAGATAAACGTTTTGGAGTAGAGATCGCCAATGCTTTGAGGCCGCCCTGATTAATTTGCTGCAAGTTTGGCGGCAAAGTATCAAAGTTCATCGTGATCTGGCCACCGAGTAAATCGATAATCGCTTGGCCACTGCCCTTGTAAGGAACGTGATTAATGGAGATGCCGGCAATTTTCGAAAAGAGAGCGCCCGCCAAATGCTGGGTGCTACCAATACCAGAGGAACCATAAGTCATCTGCCCTGGATTAGATTTAGCAAGTGAAATCAATTGCGCTACTGAGTTCACAGGCAATGATGATTTAACAACCAACACGTTTGGCACATAGCCTAAGTAAGTAATCGGCGTAAAGTCTGTCGCTGGATTGTATGGAACGTTTGTCAATACAAATGGTGCGATCGCATTTGAATTGGAGTGCCCCATGAGTAAGGTGTAACCATCAGGGTTCGATTTGGCCACCAAATCAGCACCAATAGTTCCAGCCGCACCGGATTTATTTTCAATAATGATACTTTGGCCCAAGAGCTCGCTCATCTTCGGTGCAATGGCGCGCGCAACAATATCAGTACCGCCACCAGGTGCGAAACCAACAATTAAGCGAATTGGTTTTGCGGGATAGGTTTGCTGGGCGAATGCAAAGAATGATGAGCAAGTCAGCGTTACAGCAATCAGGCTACGAACAGCCAACTTTGGTAATTGAATCAACATACAGTCTCCAAATCTTGTTTTAATTGTGTTTGATACTATTAGACATTCATTCTAAACATATAAAAACCATTGAGACAATGACGAAAACACCTACTTCTAAGCCTTCTTCTAGGCCTTTACCCCTCGCTGGAGTAAGGGTACTGGACGTTAGTCAAGTCATGGCTGGCCCCTACTGCTGCATGCTCTTGGCTGACCTTGGTGCAGATGTCATCAAGATCGAGCCTCCTGGTGCTGGTGATCAAACTCGGGGAGCTATGGGTTTCAAGATGAAGGGCTCGGATAGCATGGGCTTTTTGAATATGAATCGCAATAAGCGTAGCTTGACCCTCAATCTCAAAACTGATGCGGGCAAGAAGGTCTTTTTTGAATTGGTGAAGACTGCCGATATTCTGGTGGAGAACTATCGACCAGGTGTCATGAAAAAACTGGGGATTGATTACCCCACTCTTCAAGCCATTAATCCTGGCTTGGTCTATGCCAGCATCTCGGGTTTTGGGCAAAGTGGCCCCTGGGCAGACCGGCCTGGTTTTGATTTGATGGCACAAGCGATGTCTGGCGTGATGAGTGTGACCGGCTATCCTGATGGTCCACCCGTCAAAGCAGGTGTTCCGGTAGCGGATATTGGTTGTGCCCTGTTTGCTGTTTACGGAATCCTATCCGCCTATATTGGTAAAACGAAATCGGGCGAAGGGCAATTTATAGATGCCTCCTTATTTGACTCCGCTTTAGCCTTTTCTATTTGGGATACCGCGCAATACTGGGGCACTGGGGTTGAGCCTTATAAGCTGGGAACCGCAAATCATATGAGTGCCCCCTACCAAGCCATGAAAGCTTCTGATGGGTATTTTGTGATGGGTGCTACTAACCAGAAATTGTGGAAACTACTTTGCGACAAAATTGGCCATCCTGAGCTATTTGAAGACGCTCGCTTTAAAACCAATCCGCTACGTTTAGCCAATCGCTTAGAGCTCGCTACTGAACTAGAAAAAACGTTTGTCACTAGAACCAGTCATGAGTGGGTTGATGATCTATTGGCTGCAGGTATTCCAGCAGGCCCAATCAATACCTACCCAGAGGCGTTTGATAGCGAACATGGCCGTCATCGCAACATGCGTATGGAAATTGATCATCCAATTGAAGGCACCATTCCCAATATTGGCTTTGCCGTCAAGATGATGGGCACTCCGCAACAGGTACGCAAGCACCCGCCATTACTGGGTGAGCACACTGGCGAAGTGCTTGCTGAACTAGGAATTGCTGGTGATGAACTCAAAGCCTTAGAAGCGGGTGGCGCATTTGCACCTTAAGTAGCCCTAGTGCAAGCTTATTTGCCTACAGTAATTACCTTATCCTAGATACTAAATTTAACTAAAAGATATATGCGCCTTCGTTCACTGATAACCTGTCTTACCCTCTCCCTTGCCTTGCTAGGCTGCTCTTCCCTAGAGCGCAAATCTGCTGTTCCTGCCCAAGCAATGAGTAAAGCGCAAATTGCTGGATTGCCAAGTGTTCGTTACCTGATATCTACGCAGTCTGGGGTAGATGCCATGGTGAATGACGTGATACTTTTGGAGCAGTCCCGCGGTAAGAATGCCTTTACTGGTGATGCTAACTATTTAGCCCTTTCTGGTGGCGGGGATGATGGCGCTTTTGGCGCAGGTCTTTTAGTCGGCTGGTCTAAGCAAGGCACTAGACCCAACTTCAATTTAGTTACCGGAATTAGTACCGGTGCATTAATCGCTCCATTTGCCTATCTGGGAAAAGAATATGACCCAGCTCTGCGGAATGTCTACACCAATATCCAGCCCAAGGATATTTTTGTAGAGCGCGGCATTATCTCGGGGATATTTAGCGATGGCTTGGCAGACTCTACACCCCTATATCAACTGATTTCTAAATATGTTGATGCAGACTTTCTCAAGAAAATTGCCTATGAATACAACACCAATGGCCGCTGGTTATTGATCGGCACGACCAATATTGATGCAGGCGTGCCTGTAGTCTGGAATATGGGTCGTATTGCTAGTGTTGGCACACCCGAGGCACTAGAACTCTTTCGCCGCATCATGCTTGCTTCTGCCTCCATTCCAGGCGCATTCTCGCCGGTAATGTTTGATTTTTTAGTGGACTCACAAGCTTTTCAAGAAATGCATGTAGATGGCGGAGCTAGTACACAGGTATTTTTATACCCCTCTGCTGCCGCGCAGAAGGCGATTGAATTAGATATTCGGCGACGCAACAGTCGCCAGGCTTACATCATCCGTAACTCAAGGCTAGACCCTCGCTGGAATGAGACTCAGCGTAGTACGTTAAGTGTTGCAGGTCGGGCGATTTCTCAATTGATTCAAACCCAAGGTATTGGTGATCTCTATCGCATTTATACAATGACTAAGGCGGATAATGTTGGATTCAATTTGGCCTATATCGGATCAGACTTTAATGAACCTCACCGAGAAGAGTTCGATACCAAGTATATGAATGCTCTATTCCAATATGGCTATGAGCATGCTGTAAAAGGATATCAGTGGAGTAAATACCCGCCAGGCTTTAGTGGTGCGTTTGATACCGATGGCGAGAAAATGATTCTGAATAAAGCAGGCAACAAGAAGTAAAGACTCCCAAGAAAAACCTCAGTCAATCAGCTGGGGTTTGGCCACATTAAAAAAGAACCGGAATCGAGAATTGGTTTATTTAACCAAGAATATATGCTGAAAAGTAATCCAAGCCCCCACACTAATAAATAGTAGCGCAAGAAATTTACCCAACAGAATTCCTAGAGTAGATCAAAGCCAATAATTCCAAAGTCAGAAGTTATAGAAAATAGATTCACTGATGCCTTTGGTACTCAAGGGAAAGATTTGAAGATCAATAGGTATGTTTTTAGGTATGTATAAAAGAAAAAGGCCCGTTAGGGCTTTATCTACATACATCTGTGGCGGAAGAGGTGAGATTCGAACTCACGGAGGACTTTCATCCTCGCCAGTTTTCAAGACTGGTGCATTCAACCGCTCTGCCACTCTTCCTTTGATGTGAATCCCGGTTGATTCAAGCCACAGATTATAGAGAACTTTTGATGAGCCCCTCTAAATGATTGGCAATTGCTAGGCTGGAGGTTAATCCTGGGGACTCAAAGCCATACAAGTTATAGAGACCCTGGAGACCATGGTCTTGTGGAGAGTTAAAACAAAAGTCTCCTGCAGGTGTGTTTGGCGGTACTATTTTGGCCCTCACACCTGAATAATCAGGCTGTAATGCGTTGTCCTTTAGGCCGGGCCAATACCTTCTTACGGCTTCATAAAAGCCATCCCCCCGCTTTGGATTGACCGTGTAATCGATTTGATCTTCCTCATCGATTTCTAACCATTCCACATCGGGACCAAACTTCGCTTGCCCACCCATATCTAAAGTGAGATGGACGCCAAGACCACCAGGCTCGGGAATCGGATAGATCAAATGGGTGAACGGTGATTTACCGGACAGTGAAAAGTAGTTTCCTTTTGCAAAATAGGCTTTGGGGATTTGGTCTGGGTTTAAATCCTCAATCTTTTGCGCAATTGCAGGTGCGCTCATACCAGCGCAATTAATTAAAAACTTGGTTTGTAATTGCATGCCATCTGGACCACCAATTTCCAACTCGAATCCATTTCGTGCATTTTGTCCGATTGGCCTAGCGCCGATGAGTGGTGATTGATAAGCAACCATTCCGCCAGCATCCTCAAATCCGCCCAATAAGGACAACATAAATCCATGGCTATCTACGATACCAGTCGAAGATGACAATATTGCAGCGAAACATTTCAGATTAGGCTCAAGCGTTTTTGCCTCCCTTTCTGAAATCATTTTGATCTCAGGAACGCCGTTATTTTGAGCCTTATAAAAAATAGCCTGGAGATCATTCATTTGAGTTTCATCGCTTGCAACAATCAGCTTGCCATAAGGTCTTGTTGCCACCTGATGGCTGCGACAGTATTCGTAGAGCAGACGATTGCCCTCTACACAAAGTTTGGCCTTAAGTGAGTCCTTTGGGTAATAAATGCCAGCATGAATGACCTCACTATTGCGGGCACTGCTGATGGTGCCAAAGGCGCTCTCTCGCTCCAATAGAATCGTCTCTCGACCCTGTAGGGCCATTTCTCTGGCGATTGCAAGGCCAATCACTCCTGCACCGACGACTACACAGTCAACCCGCTCCATTTATCCGTCCTAGGGCTTTATTTATCTTTGAATATGCTGAAATCGTAACATTTTCAATGTTTTAGTGGGTTTTGAGGTGCTTCTTGATAAAATCTACATATGTCTCCAAAACCGGCTAAAGAGAGCCTTCATTCCGTATTTTGCGCCCAGGATATCGCTCTAGATACTGCCTATCAAGGTATTGATAGCAAAAGCTGGAAATCCCTTTTTCGCCAGGCCAGAGAGTCTCATTTAGAGCAATTTATTGAGGACCTATTTGCCGGCAAAGCGGTCAATACCTCAGAAAATCGCCCCGCCCTCCATTCCGCTCTCAGAAATTTAGATAAAAAACCTGTATTCGTGAATGGTCAGGATGTTATGCCTGAAGTAGCGGATGTTTGGCATCGCATCGAAGGTTTATGCAACAAATGGGTTGGTGTAACCGATGTCATTCATATTGGGATTGGAGGATCTGATTTTGGTCCTCGTCTCGCAATTGAGGCATTAGCACACGTACCCGATATTGATAGTCGCGGTATGCGCATGCACTTTCTGGCCAATATTGATACAGCGGAACTAAATCGCATACTGCATCGCGCACATCCCAATAGCACCCGCGTCATCATTGTCTCTAAGTCATTTACTACGCTAGAGACCACGATGAACGCCAAAGCAGTGGTGAAATGGCTTAAAGATAGCGGTCGCAATGATGTTCAGATTACTCAGGCCTTATTTGCCGTAACTGCAAACGTAGCAGCTGCCCAAGAATTTGGAATTGCTAAAGATAATATTTATCCATTTTGGGATTGGGTTGGTGGTCGCTACTCTGTGTGGTCTGCCGTTGGCCTCCCAATAGCCTTGCAATATGGATTCGATACGTTTAAAGAGTTTCTGGCCGGTGCACAGTTTATGGATCAGCATTTTATGTCAGCGCCTCTCGAAGAAAATCTTCCTGTCATCATGGCGCTTGCGCTGATTTATCAACAAAAGAAGCATCGCATTAAATCCTATGCGGTGATTCCATATGCCGATGCTTTAGATTGGTTTCCGAAGTGGTTGCAACAACTGGACATGGAGAGCAATGGTAAAAGCGTTGATAAAGACGGTATGCCAATCAAATATTCTTGCCCTGTCGTGTTTGGTAGCTCTGGCAGTAATGCCCAGCATTCATACTTTCAACTATTGCATCAAGGTTTAGATGTGATTCCGATTGACTTCATTGCGATTCGCGAACCGATGAGTCATCTTGCGGAAGCTAAAGCACATCACCGTATTTTGCTATCGAATTGCCTAGCTCAAGCACAGGCTTTGGCGAATGGTAAGAAAACAGATAATCCTAACAATACCTATCCTGGAAAACGCCCTAGCAATTTGTTGATTCTTCCTAAGCTCAATGCTTTTTATCTTGGCGCATTATTGGCGCTTTATGAAAATCGCACTACCGCGTTGGGCGCAATTTGGAATATCAATAGCTTTGATCAACCTGGCGTTGAGCTAGGAAAAGTGCTTGCTAAGCCCATTGAGCTAGCACTTAAAAATGGGGTGACTGTACAAGCAGATGACAGCATCGATGCAACTACTGCCGCCCGTATTAATCTTTTTAACCAGTCTTGAGTCATTTCATTAGCGCTATTTCGTAAGTTACCCAAAGGAAACTCCATGCAACTATCGCCAACGATATTTAAAGCTTACGATATCCGCGGTATCATTAATGAGACCCTTGATCCCTCAATTGCTAAATTGATAGGACAAGCTTTTGGTACGGAGATGCGCGAGTTAGGTGAGACTGATGTTGTCATCGGTCGCGATGGTCGCCTATCAGGCCCAAGCTTGATTGAGGCCTTAACTGAAGGTCTACTCTCTACTGGTATCAATGTCATTGATTTAGGTATGGTGGCCACTCCGATGGTGTACTTTGCAGCCAATCAAACGATTGATGGCAAGAAGCCAAAATCGGGCGTCATGATTACTGGCAGTCACAACCCACCGAACTACAACGGCTTCAAGATGGTATTAGGTGGCGCCGCTATCTATGGCGATCAAATTCAGGCTTTACGGAAACGCATAGAAGCACAGAAATTTACGACCGGTCAAGGCACTCGCTCTACCTTTGATATCTTCCCGATGTATCTCCAATACATTGTTGGCGATATCAAATTGGCTCGCCCGATCAAGATAGCGGTTGATTGCGGTAATGGCGTCGGTGGCGCCTTTGCTGGCCAGTTGTTTAGAGCGCTCGGCTGTGAAGTGCAAGAACTCTTTTGCGAAGTAGATGGTCATTTCCCAAATCACCACCCTGACCCAGCTCATATAGAAAATTTACAAGATCTGATTCATAACTTGCAGACTACTGATAATGAATTAGGTCTTGCTTTTGACGGTGACGCCGATCGCTTAGGCGTAGTCACCAAAGATGGTCAGGTGATTTTCCCTGACCGTCAAATGATGCTCTTTGCTAAAGATGTACTCTCTCGCAATCCTGGGGGTCAAATTATTTATGACGTGAAATGCACTCGCAATCTAGCAACGTGGGTGAAGCAGCATGGCGGAGAACCGGTGATGTGGAAAACAGGTCACTCACTAGTGAAAGCTAAGCTCAAAGAAACAGGCGCTCCATTAGCAGGCGAAATGAGTGGGCATATATTCTTTAAAGACCGTTGGTTTGGATTTGATGACGGCCTTTATACTGGCGCTCGTTTGTTAGAGATTCTTTCGAAAGAAAAAAATCCTAATCAAACCCTCAATGAATTACCTAATGCGATCTGCACACCGGAACTGCAATTAGCCTGCGCTGAAGGCGAGCCTTTTGCACTTCTTGAGACAATGAAAGCCAACGCATCCTTTCCATCATCAGAATCCATTAATACGATTGATGGCATCCGTGTGGAGTATGCCGATGGATTTGGCTTAGCACGACCATCGAATACAACGCCAGTTGTAGTGATGCGCTTTGAAGCAGATAGCGATGAGGCCATTAAACGCATTCAAGCCGAATTTAAAATCGCCCTATTAAACGTTAAACCTGACGCAATCCTCCCCTTCTAAATGCAGATCCGTTCAAAATTTTCCAGTCTTTATCTTTGGCCTTTGTTGGCCTGGCTCATGCTGTTCGTGCCTCTATCTTCCAGCCATTCAAAAGAATCTATCTCCGATCCTATTCGGGTGCAATTAGCGTGGATGCATCAAAGTCAGTTTGCGGGGTTCTATGTTGCGCAAGTGCGTAAGCACTTTGAGAATGAGGGGTTGCATGTCACTCTGATTGAAGGTGGCCCCAATATCAACCCTATTACTGAGCTACAAGAAGGCAGAGCCGATGTAGCAGTTTCTTGGCTGGCAAATGCTTGGAGTTTATCTGCTGACCAAAAGCATGTCACCAACATCGCGCAAATATTTTCTGGCTCCTCGCTAGCAGTCATATGCAGAATCAGCGCTGGCGTCTTTACCCCAAAAGATATCACCGGAAAAAAAATTGGTGTTTGGGGTTTGGGTGATGAATTAGTTGTCAATGAGATGTTAAATCGCTTGGAAATTCCGCAAACTTCCGTAGAGTTAATTAGACAGGCGCCTAATGGACAGGATTTAATTGACGGCAAGGTTGCCTGTGCTACGACAATGGCTTACAACGAATATTGGCAAATTTTGGAAAAGGGCATTCCCTCAACTGACCTCATCGTCATTAGCCCAGAACTTTTTGGCATTCCGCATATTGAGGATGGTCTGTACGTCATGACGGATCGCCTCAGCTCCTCGGTATTTCGGACGCAAATGGTCAAGCTAGTCAAAGGACTACGTACCGGCTGGAAAGAGGCTCGCATTGCACCTACTCTGGCAGTTGAAATTATCCAACGCAAGGCCACGGTTCTAAATAAAGAACATCAGAAGCATATGTTGGAGTCAGTATTGGGCATCATTCCTGTAAATCCTAATGAATTTGGCTTATTTGATTTGGGTCGCTATCAATCCGAAGTCAATCGCCTCCTATCGCCGGACAAAGTCAATCCAACGCCCGAACGTATTTGGACATACGATATCTGGAATGAGCTTAAAAAGGAGGATAAAAATACTACTCCTTTAACCCAGGCTACCAAGTTCTACGTTTCCAGCACTACCGGCATGCTGGCATTCAAAATTTTGGTGTATTTCGGTGTCTTTACCTATGCTTTATCCGGAGTTTTAGAAGCCATTCACCGTGGCTATGACTTATGGGGGCGACTCATTTTGGCCTTCTTATCTGGGGTTGGGGGCGGCACCCTAAGAGATCTTTTAATCGGTGGCGATCGATTGCCTTTCTATTACGTTAAAGACTTAACGTACCCGCTAGGGATTTTATTGGTCGTTCTCATTACGTCTTCTATTGTTGCCGCACATCAAGATGCGCATATGAGTGATCTATTTAAGAAAACGAAAAAGTATGCTGATATCTTGGGATTCACATCATTAGCCATTACTGGAGCAGCTATTTCTATTTCATCCAATCTCCCGTGGTTCTGGGCACCCATCTGTGCGGCATTAACTTGCGCTGGTGGCGGTATGCTCAGAGATATTGTGGTAAATCAAGAACCCAGTACGTTTAAAGGGGTTATCTATGAAGAAGTTGCCGTTGTGGGGGCCCTATTCCTAGTGGGAGGCCTGATGGTTGCCAACCATTTTGAATACACCGCATTGCCCGTTTACTTAAGTCTAATTCTAAGTATTATCCTCATCATTTGTCTGAGGCTGGCAATCTACAAATACCATTGGCGTTATCCCAAATTTTTAGGCGGCTCGGGCTTGGACTCAGACTCGCATTAAAGCTTGCTAAAGAAGCTCATTATTTTTTTAGTGAGTGTTTGGCGTCTTTCATTGACGGCCTCTTGTTGATTTGCAAGGCTCAAGGTCTTTTCATTTTGCGCCATGCGCATAGCCAATAGACTGGAAATGCGCTCGACTAGAATAGGCTTGGCCTGCAGAATCGGCGCCAAATCCTGCTTACGAATCTCAATGAGATGGGCGTTATCTCTGGCGAAAACATCAGCTGAACGGGGCTCGCCAGTTAATAAAGACATTTCACCAACACAATCTCCTGGCCACAAAGATGCCAGAATGACTTTCTCACCATTGTCTTTATAGGCAACTACCTCTAGGATTCCTTCGGCGATGATGTACATGCTGTCGGCCATTTCACCACGAGAAATAATTTGCTGACCGGCGTTATAGTGCAATGAAATGGCATTGTCTGAAAGCTTAACTACCTCCTCTTCACTTAACACTTTGAGAATGCCAAATGGATAGACATTTTGTAGTGGTGGGAAATGACTGGAGTGTAGCGATGAAACCGATTGCACCAGAATAGACGACTCAAGACTGATTCCAGAAGACTTCAGAAACCGTAAAATACTTTTGAGTACCAGATGCTTGGACTGGTTTGCAGAGTAGTCTGAAGCGCATTCGTAGCGGATCTTATAAGTCACGCTACCCGTTTGGACCAGAGTGACATAATTCCGAAACCAGCCAGTGAATTCTGGGTTATTGCGACAAACATACTCCAGAGCAGCATTCAAAATTTCTAAAATACGATCTTCGTTGTATTGAATATCCAATTGCAATACAGCTTCACGAATACTTTGCTGGGTTTGCTGGCTAATATTTGTAAATTGCAGCGCTAAAAATCGATTATTAGGAATACGGAACACTCGTAAATCACCATTTGTCTCCAAAGAGACATAGCGTCTATCCATTTCCTTAATCTGCGCGGAAACTAGATTTCCATTTTCGCTATATTCCACCCAATCACCGATAGCAATCAGATGGTCAGCCTGTAAGGTAATGCTGGCAGCAACGTCAGCAATCAAATCTCGGAATGCATAGCCAACTGCCAAACCCAAGGCGCCTGAGGCGGCTAATAGAGTGCTAATCGATTGATCGTAGAGAAGAATAAAGCCTAGCAATCCTATTAAGGTGTAAATCAGGATTGTGCCGGCCTGAACGAGAACGGCTGGAATTTGTCTATGCCGCTTTCTGGCATTCATGCGCAATACCGAAATGCGGAAAACGCAATCCAAAGTAAACGCAAATAAAGCAAACTGTAGTGCCGAAAGAATATCGCTTAATACAGGCAACTTATCAAGGTTCAAATGGGTTTCTTGCCAGCCCCAGGGAGTGCCAAGAGTATTACTCATCAGGTGGCCTAAAGCATAGTTGAGCAAAGCCAATACCAATAGAAACAGTTTTGGTCTCTTAAAAAAGAATTTCAAAATGCGTTTCCTGTATATCGATATTTAGCATGCCAAACTGCCAGCACCATCTTGGGATAAGCATCCTGCCCAAGACTGCCGTTATAGCGCGCTAGACCTCGAGCAATATTTTGGCCTTCTATTTCCAAATAATGTTTCAAGATAATGCAGCCATAGCGCAAATTAGTGCGGACATCAAATAGAGAGTCCCGTGTATCCCCAATTAAGTCCTTCCAAAATGGCATGACTTGCATTAAGCCGCTTGCTCCAACTCCAGAGATGGCAAAGCGATTAAAGCCGCTCTCCACCTCAATCAGCGCTAAGACCAAATCAGGGTCTAAATTAAAGCGGGTCGATTCATAATGAACCATCCGCAACCATTCACGCCTAAGGGATTCATTCGGAATTTTGTTACGAAGATTGCGGGACTGATACGAAATCCATTCAACCGCTTTGGTGGCCGAATCAAAAGAGCTGATTGGCAGAGCCTCCGATGTTAATGACTGCCTTAACTCATAGCGATTCGCTAATGAGATTTCTTGATAATTCGGGGCAGCAAAAGCAATATTGCTCACAAGGAGCAATAAAGTCATTGGGTAGATACCAAAAATGTTCATTACCCCGTAACCACTTGACCCATTTTAAAGATTGGCAAATACATCGCCACCAGAATAAAACCGATCACGCCACCCAAAAAGCAAATCATGATGGGCTCCATCATTTGTGACATTTTATCGACAGAGGAATCAAATTCTTCCTCGTAGAAGACGCTAATGGTTTCTAGCATTTCACCCATATTGCCCGTTTGCTCCCCAACCGAAACCAATTGAGAAAATGTACTAGGAAACACTTTAATTTTTCCCAATAAAGCTGATAGCGGCTCCCCTGAAAATACTCCCCGTTTAGCTTCCTGAATGCCATCGCGAATCACTTCATTTTTACTGGATTCGGCTGTGATATCCAAGGCTTCAATCACAGGCACACCCGCATTGGTCAGGTTGCCATAGACCATTGCAACCTGGGCGATATTGGAGTGCAAAGCCATATTACCAATCAGGGGCATGCGCAATATCAACTGATGCCATTTCTTTCTGATCACGATATTTCTCTTAATGATCATGCGAAAAGCCACAAAGCCACCAATTAGTAGGACTGCCAATATACCTCCGCCCATAGGGTCGCGGATAAAGTTACTTAAATTGACAATCATTAGAGTTGGCGCTGGTAACTGAGACCCAATATTGCCAAACATCTGGGCAAAGACTGGCACAACAAAGATCATCATGATCGCTAGCACGATGGTTGCGACTATCAATAAGATGGTTGGGTACAACAAAGCAGACTGAATGCTTTTACGTATTTTGATCGTCTTACGAATACTTAAAACGAGCTTATCCAAAAAGATATCTAAGCTACCGCTGGACTCACCAGCCCGCACTAAGTTGATGTAAATGGAGTCAAAAATATCAGGGTGTTTTCCAAATGCTTTTGATAGACTAGAACCAGCCTCAACGTCTTGATAAATTTCTGCAAAAGTCTTTTTCAGTAAAGGATCCTCTACCTGATCTTTAACCATTTCTAGCGACGGTAAGATCGCTAGACCTGAGCGCAGCATCGTTGCCATTTTCTTGGTAGCAATCATGATGCTTACCAGCTTTACTTTACGCGGTAGGCTGAACTTAAAGTTGAACGTGAGCGCTTTTTTCTCGGTCGCCTCTTGTTCTCGTACACCTTTCACGAGGTGGGTAATGATCACCCCATCCTCTTTTAATTTATAAGCAGCTTCATCACGTGTTAAGGCGCTAATAGTCCCACTGATATATTGGGTGTTTTTAATGCCCTTCCAATTGAAATCTGCCATACAGTCTTATTTAATTGAAAATCAGATTGCGCTGGAATTCGTGAATCGTTAATACACCATCTTGAATCATTGCTCTACCAATTTCTTGAATTGGCCTAAATCCATCATGGAGTGCTATTTCACGCAAAGTAGTAGCAGGCTCATTATTGATAATTGCTGCACGCAATTTGTCATTAATGTGCAAAACCTCATAGATACCCATGCGGCCTTTGTAACCTGTGTTATTGCACTTGTCACATCCAGCACCGATATAAGGTTTAGTCGTTTTCGCTTCTGCAGGACTAAAGCCTAAATCGAGCAACAATGCCTCATGATTGCCAGCATGCTCATGTTTGCAGTGGGGGCAAATTTTTCTGGCTAAACGTTGCGCCACAACCAAGGTCAGCGCCGCTCCTATTAAATAACCAGGAATACCCATATTCACCAAACGTACGATGGTGCTAATCGCATCATTTGCATGCAAAGTAGATAAAACCAAGTGACCTGTCAGTGCTGCTTTAATGGAAATATCGGCAGTATCTTTATCGCGAATCTCACCAACCAAGATCACTTCCGGATCTTGACGCAAAAAGGAGCGTAAGGCTTGCGAGAAAGTCAAACCAATATCATCCCGAATTTGTACCTGGCCAATACCATCAACCGTAAATTCCACTGGGTCTTCGGCAGTCAGGATATTAATATCGGGCTTATTCAGCCTGCGTAAAGCACCGTAGAGAGTGGTAGATTTTCCAGAGCCTGTTGGTCCAGTAACCAAGACCATACCCTGCGATGCATCAATGGCATCTGTCAGTTGCTTATATTCTTTCTCAGGAAAGCCGAGGTGATCCAGATCGAAAGAGACGCCTTCGCGATCCAGAATACGCATCACAATCCGCTCACCATATACTGTTGGCAATACGGACACACGCAAGTCAATATCTCGGTTATTTGGGAGCGCGGTCACAATCGCGCCATCTTGTGGCAACCGTTTCTCTGAAATATCGAGAGACGCCATAATCTTGATACGAGTAGTAACAGCAGAATAATTGCTAAATAAAAAGTCCTTGAGTTCTTTTCTTTCTTGCAAAACGCCGTCAATACGATAACGCAAGGCTGCAACATCTTTATAGAGCTCAATATGAATATCACTAGCGCCTTTTTGCACGGCATCAAAAATTAAGGCATTTACAAATAGAATAATTTGGCCGCCTTGATCCTCTTGAGGGGCAGCGGCGGTGCCTGTAGCATTTTTGGAGCCAACTGCTAAAGAACTTGCTTTGCTTGCTTTTTCACCAAAGAGATTGCCGCCCTTCTTCTTTGGCTTTAAGGCATCCTTCATTTGTATTGCTGTGGAATTAACACTGCCACTTAGAGGAGTGCCACTTATTTGGAGGGCAAGCGCAGGATCAGTTGCTTGTTGAGAAGCAATAACATCGAGTAAACGTTGCATTTCTAGGGGTGAAATGACATTTGCCACAATCTTTTTGCCGGTGATTAATTTTGCACTACTAATACCGCGAAGTGCGCTTGGCTCAGAAATTGCTACGGAGATTTCTTTATCATCAGCCGCAAAAGGAATAATACGGTTATCAATGACATAGTTTCTAGGAATCACATCGGCGTAATGACTTGAAAAATCTTCCAAGATAGCCATTGGAGCGGGAGGCAAATCCAAGTAATGCGAAAGACTTTCTTTTACCTTTTCATCACTCACATAACCAGCATGTACTAGAACGTCGTAAAGTAATTTCCCATTTTGACGACTTTGTTGCTCTGCCAAACTGTAGTTTGCTGAGTTAACCAAGCCCCGATCCAAGGAGAATCGGGCCATTTCTTGGGAAACATCAACAAGAGTAGCCATTTTATTAGTTGAGTACCTTCGGCGCAATAAATACTAATAATTGTGTCTTATTGTCAACTTGCCTGTTATAGCGGAATAGTGCACCTAAGAAAGGGATATCGCCGAGCAGAGGCACTTTAATCACTTTATTTTCTTGAGTCTGATCATAGATACCGCCAATGACTGCAATCGTTCCATCCTTAATTAATAATTTACTGCGCACTTCGCGCTTATTAATCGAGGGAGGGGAAGTTGTATAGTTCGGTGAATCTTTATTGACCACCATATTTAAAAAGAGATTGCCATCGCCAACTACACTCGGTGTTACTGTAAGTTTTAATGCAGCGTCTTTGAATTCATAGGTAATCTGGTTGGTTCCAACACCAGGAACTGGATAAGGAATTTGTACACCGTCGATAACTACAGCCTCCTCGTTATCCATCGTAAAGACATGTGGGTTAGAGACAATCTTCATTAAGTTTAAAGACTCCAATGCCGTCAATTCCACCTTTAATGCAGATGCTGAGGTTTGATATAAATAGCCCAAACCAAAAGGGTTCAATGCTGCGTTTACGGGCTGATTAAATACTGAGCCATTGGCAGTACCAAGCGCAATATTGCTCGCGGAACTATTAGGACCAGCAACCCCGACACCACCAATTGAATTCACACCGCTAGACGATGCGGAATAAGCGCCTAAACGAACACCCAATTCTTGCTGCCAATTATCTGAAGCCTCCACAATAAAGGCCTCAATTAACACTTCTTGTGTCCGAATATCTAATTTAGAAATTAACTTGGCAGCCAATTCCATTTCACTCTTGGTGCCTTTAACAATGATGGAGTTAATTCGCTCATCAGTCGTCACTTCAATAATCCCACCTGGCGGACGCACTGCAGCTGCCCCACTCGGTGTTGTGCCACCAAAAATGGCCTCGAGCTGTTGCTTTACTCTGGCTGGTCGCGTGTAATACAAACGGAAGATTTCAGTGTACTGGGTGCTCACAATACGCTTAGCGGCTAGTTGCTTGCTAATCTCCTCGAGGCGTTTACGCTCGAACTCATCACGTGCTAAAAGTGTCTCAGGTTTTTGAATTCGAATGATTCCAGCATCACTATCAACGCTCTTGGATAAACCTTTAATGCGGAGAATATTATCTAGCGCCTTTTCCCATGGCACATTAGTAATTTTTACTGTAACAGTACCTTCGACCTCATCACCTACCAAGATATTAACGCCAGATATTTGGGTCATTGCTTGGGCAAGTTCACGGATATCGACATCGACGAAGTTCAGTGTCACATTAAATGATTTCCACTGACCATCTTCTGTGCGTTGGGACTCATTAATAAAGTTACGCCTTTGTGAGTCTAATTGCTCATTGGACTTACGATCAATCTTAGGCCCAATATCAAGTGTCTTTTGTGTCTTTGGCGCCAAATCAGACATGATTTGTTCTGGATCTAAACCCATCTTTTCGCGCATCTGAGCATTAGATTGTGGCGGAGCAGATTGACAGGCTACAAGTAGCGCAGCGGATAGTGCCAGCAAAATTCTGAGAGCGCGTAATGTTAATTTCATCGCGCACCTCCAGCCGACTTATTGGGATCCGTAATAGGAAATTGCCCAGGCTGAGATTGCAAAAATAATCTCACCTTACCATTAGGCTGCCGCAGAATCACACCATCCATATCGATATCAGAGATGATGCCACCCTGATTGCCCAATCGGTCACCAACTTTAACCACAAAACTTTCCCGAAAATCCGTACGAATCATTGCTGCCTTCACGCTATTGGAAACCACCACACCCATGATGATGTAAGACTGAGGATCCGCCATCACCAAAGGGGAGTACCTGGGATCTCGCCCTCCTTCAATCATGCCGCTAGATGACTTTGAGAAAGGATCGCGCTCTATTGCACGGCCACTTGGATCAGCGGAGTTTGCATTCATGATGACTTCTTCATTTTTACTAAGGCCCGAAGTATCATTTTTTGCCTTAGGAGGAGCAGCCACAGCATTAGCAATGAGGTATTGCCCTATCTTCTGAATCTTTTCTTCCACCATTACTAATAATGAAGTCGTTTGCTTCTCTGGTGCAGTTGCAGAGGCAAGCTTTGTCTGCAACTTATCAGGTAATCGATAAGTCGATAACTGGGCTTTAATTTGCACTAAACCATGGGTATCACCACTGACCAAAGTAATTTGCTCTTTATCAATGTTGACACTCTTTTCGAATCCCGCTAAGAGCTTGCGATAGCGCATATAGCGACTATAGTTTCCTGACATTTCCACTTTTAATTTAATTCTGTAAAAAAGTGGTGGCGCAGTGGGCGCACCCGGTGCTCCTTGCGCAACTTGTGGATTGTTTGGTAGGTTATTGGGCGCTGATGGAGTACCAGGAGCCTTAGCTGACTGCCCAGCTGGTAATGGTTTACCACCCGGATAAATAGCCTCTTCCCCGTCAGTTGCCAAAGAGGTAATCGTCATGCCTTGCGAGGAAGCCATTTGGCTCAGGCGTTGGTAAAGCTCTTCTAACTCAGATTGAACACTAAACAATCGATTGAGCTCGATGTAATTCATTTCGGTTTGCACCAGATCTTCGTGCGCCTTCCGATTGGCGATTTCTAAATATTTAATTTTGGCTTCCATTTCTGGAATGGCTGCAATCTTTTGCTCAATTGCATCACGCTCCGCCAGATAAGGCATGAAGATGAAAACAATGTAAACAACAAACACCAGGACGCCAAGGGCAGACCACAAGACAATTTTTGCCTGCGGCCCCTTGAGAGACGAGTTCTTTGTTAGTAGTTTCTTAAACAACAAACCAATATCGAGATTTTTTAATTCGGAGAGATTCATATTGAGTTCAATTGCGTTTTGGTAATGCTGATGTTTGATTAGCAACGGGCTGATCTAGCTTCAGCACGCATCTGACTTCAAAACGCTTGTAGGAGCTGACGCCGCCTCTACGAGGAGACGTTTGTGTAGCAGCAACCATATTCATAGTACTTAAGGAGGCCTGAGCAATCACAGGCAATGCTTGCAAGCGATCGACTAAATTGACAATCACTTGATCATTCACCGCATCACCCTTAATAACCAAGGTCGCTGGATCATCAAAATTGAGTTCCGTAAACCAAACGCCGCCCGGCACAACCCCATTAATTGCATTGAGCATCTTGTATGTGCTCGCTTGATTAGGCTTAAACTCATTGCTTGCTTGTAGCATTTGGGTATAGCGCGATCTTTGAGCGGTCAGTTTAGTCAAGATATTTTCTTTAATCTTGACATCCTCCTCTAAACGTACCGCTTTCTGATATTGCGGATCTGATGTTCCTGAAGAGAAAAACTGGTTAATCAAGGTCAACAATACAAAAATAGCAATCACTACACCGGCAGCCCTAATACCCAATTTGGATAATACTTTCCGTTTTTCAGCATTACGGACCGTATCGCGATTAGGCAACAAGTTGACGTTGTTCACGCCAGTGACATATTTATAGTAGCCAAATATATCTACCTTACGCGTTGCCAAGCCGATGGCAGAGCTAAAAACGGAAAGATTTTTCTCAGCCTGAATCGTCTTTTGGAGGTTTTCGGGAACAATTAAATCGTCCAAAGGATCGAATAATTCAACCCGATACCCATCCAAGCATTTTTTCATTTGCAACAATAATTCGCCTACATCAGATATCGGCGAGACTAGCAATACTTTTTCAATCAGATTGGAGCCAACCTTCGTCTCATAGGCTCTAAATGCCTGACGAATTTGACCTGATAAACGGTCGTATAGACGATCGCCCGCCTCACCGACCGGCACGCCATTTTCAATGAGCAAGCGGTCTGCTTCAGAAACATAAATATCGTAAATAAAGGGAGCATCATCAGTCACGATCAATACATAATTTTCATTAGGGCCAAATTCAATTAAGGCCGTCGTATTGATTGAGCGTAATTTTTGGGTTTTAAGGGCATTGCGGATAGCAAAACATCGTACGTCTACTACCACTGGATTGAGGCCGGCCTTAGTAGCAATCTGCACATACTGATTGATTTCAGACAGCTTAGAGGCGACAAACAATAATTCCATCGTGTTGTCTGAAGCATTACGTCGTATGACTTGCCAGAAGATCGAGTATTCCTCGAGTTTCTCAGCCAGCTGAATGATATTGCTCCACAAACTGTCATATTCAATAGCACTCTGAATTTCTTCATCACTCATCAAAGGCATCGTTACTGTGCGCACAATCGCACTCGTAATCGGAATAGAGATGGCTACGTTTGGTGTCTCTAACTTGGCACTATCTATTAGCTCTCGTAGTTTATTGACATACAAGTCATGATTTGTATGAATATCCGTTAGGTTAGCTTTGTCACTGATGTATTTGGAGCCTACTTTTTCTAGCAACCAATGGCCGCGATTCTCCGTCAACTGAGCTACTCGAATGAAATTGGGAGTGATGTCTACCCCCACTACGTCTTCTTGTTTGACGGAGTATTTGCTTAATAAATCAATAAAAAACCGCATCAGCGGCTGCAAGGGATTATTCATTTAGAAAAGCTAAAAGCAAAGACATATTTATCGATAACTATATAGTAAGCAATGCTCAATATACCCTTTTTTCACGCCAAGACTTGTATTTAACGCGCCCAGTGGACGATGCATTACTTGAACTTAACTTGGCCAAATTATCCCGACCAGATGGTAGAGAGCTACCAGGCGCCAAATTACTCATCCCGACGTAAATATTGCCCTTAGAGTCAACTACCGGCTGGGTTGCCAAGCCCTGCCCTATTACTGCGCCGCCGCTCCCCGCCTCACAACTATCGGTCATCTCAATTAAACGGCTTGTTCCATAAAGTGGGCATGAGGCTGCTTCAGGCTGGTAGGCTGAAAAATAGACGTACTTGTTATAAACGGCGGCTCGGCCCACAATTTTTTGATAATCGGCGGCAGCACTAACGGCTGTTTTTGCATAGACATCGGCATACCAAGAGTTATTCACGTCGCATTGCTGAGTATTGACATTAGTGAAAGTACTGACTGTTTGGCCGGTCTTGGTTAAATATGTTGCCGGGAAGTCGGTATCCATGACCCCGAAAATTCGATTATTAATGGTAGAAACCCGCCTTTGAAGCCGCGTTTGGTCGCCCGAGCCGAAGAAGTTAAAGAGGCGATTGACTGAACCTCCTCCAGTAGCAGTTCCCGAAACAATCGTCGAGCCCAATTGGTTATAGGCCAATCGATCGTTTGCCAATGTAGCCTGATCCAAGAAGGACTGGTACAGGGTAAATAGGCCAGCATTAGCATCAGAAAGGCTGGCTTTGCTGAGGTTGTATTTCCAGAGCTTGCCTTGCAAGTCCGTGAAGTAAGCAATCCCCCCGTAATAATTAGCCAATGAAGTTCCATCGCCAGTAATCACCGTTAAATTTGCAGTAACACCATTTGGAATATTGGAAGCAGTATCACTAGTTACTGGAGTCACCGCCAACACATGACCTCCCGTTGAAGCCACGACACTCGCACCTGTCGCACCGCAAGATGCAGTGGTTAAGCTGGAATCAGGCTCAAGCTCCAACACATAGGCGTAAGAGCCGTAGGAACTGGCAGCAGTAGTACCGGTCGAAGAGGCTCCCCCAGCAAAGCCCCCACCAAAAACAGCTACCCAGCGTTGACTGGTTGAACCCTTGGTATAGGGAAGCAACATGATGACAGGGCGAGACCAAGCACCGCCCAACTTGGAGTAATCAAAAGTGCTACAACTTGAGTTGTAGGCGAAGGTCGATTTTTTGCCGCTCGCGTCCCAATAATTAATCACTTTATTCGCAGTGTCATTGTTAACGGTAAACAAGTGCGCTGGAGCATCGGGGTTCGTTACATCTAAGGCGTAATAACTATTGCCACCCCAACCTAAGCCCCCCATCAAGACCGTTTTCCATTTAGCCTCGCCATAAAAATACACATCCTTGACGGTAATAGGTCCATCTACACTAAAAATACTATTACTGGTTCCCGATCCCGCATTCAGACCTGTTGTACCGGTCATATTTCGCAACATCGGCGTTACAGAGGGCGGTACAAATGCCCAACGTTCATTCAGGTCAGTATCGAAGGCATGTAGCATGCCATCGTTTGCTCCTACATAGAGTTGCGTACGACGATTCACATTGCTATCAATAAAGGTACTGTAGTTATATTGGTATCTAAAGTAAGCCTCTGACTTGCCAAAGGTATTCACATCCGAACTCCAAGGCGCATTCGGAATACCAACCAGCACCATTTCAGAGTGATAGGTATCGCCTAGGACCGAGGTGCGGACTGCAGTCTGCGCTGAATTCTCTTCCCAGGAGGAATTAAAACCACGCACAAAGTTAATCAGATTCTGAGTGGTAGCGGTACTGCTGGTAGCTGGACAGTTGTAGAGCAAACTCTCTAGTTTGGCCGTATTACCCGTAGTGATGTTGTTGTAATTGCTATCTAAAGGCAGTGCGCTAGACATACATAAAGGGTCATAGCCCACAGTCCAAATCGATCTACCACCTGATGCATATGAACCTGTACCACTAGCTCTCGCAAACAATTTACTTTGGGCTGTCACGGGGGGATCTGCGCTAATCCCTCCATTAGCATCGAGTTGATAACGTTTGATCTCTCCTATCCACTGCTTGTCTTTTTGATATTGAAAGAGCGCTTGATAAATAGTGCCATCACCAATGACTGGCGGCGCATACGTTTGCCAAACATCCGATCTTGTACTGCTGCCAGCAGGCAAAGATGCTGTCTTGGTTGGTAGGGATGGCGCTACCGCTGAGCCACTAACACCCTTGAATCCAAATCCATAAGCAATGGTTGGATAAAGCGGGTCATAACCTAAGGAATACACACCCGCTCCTACAGTTGTTAGCGCATTAATAACCTCTGTACGTGATGAACCTGCACCGTAGTAAATATAAAAAATAGCCGATTCATTACACAACAAATCACCGAACTGGAAAGTAAATGAAGCGCCCAAATTGGTATCTTGATTATTAACGCGCCCACCTATTCCCGTGAAATCCACGCGGGTTGATGTAGTCACTGGCAATGGTGCTGGTCTGCAATTAATAGTGGGATTTGGTGTAATGGAATACCAAGATCCACCGTTATTACACGAGTCATAAATCTTCGGTGTATAAGCGCTAGCATAAGAAGCGGCGACCCCCGCCTGATCCGTCAGGACAGTAGTTAAATTATTCAGGATGTCCCAGTCCATAATTCGTCGATAGCGCACATCCGTCAGCGTTCCACCCGAGATATTGGTAATGGTGACTAAGGCCTGAAATAGATTCGGGTTGGTGGTTCCGCTGGTGGGTCCATAAACGTGCGTGACTTCCAGCAAAGGTGCTTTGCTAGTATCAGCAGGATCGCTAATCCACACGGTAGACTTGATACTGGTGGAATCAACCACGAAACTTTTCACGGTAATGTTTGCCGATACACCGCCAGCATCGACTGAAGCCGTTCCTGCAATCGCTTTTCCAGAAACAGGCATAACAGCACTGGCACCCCAGCCCTCCCATTTTCTGCCAGGGGCTGTGCCGTCATACCAACCGGCGGGATAGTTGGTGCCGTTACCTGAAATCGGCCTTCCGCCACCCCACTTATAAGCCGTTCCCACCGATCCTACCGGAGAGGTATTGAGCGTATTGGCATTATTAGCAACTGTTCCCGAACCGCCAGGCGTATTTAAATTGCCCGCAGGGTTAACACCCAAAGCAATCGTTTGGCTAGCAACAGTTGTATTGTTGTGAATGATTCCCCAGGAGGGAAAATTTTGCGCACTGGCCGCAGTCGAAAATACAATCAAGGCGGCCATTAGCCAAGCGCCTAATAGCAATAGCTTCTGACGACAGGATGAGCGGATTTTGTCTACATTTTTCATGGTTTTATGGGGTGTAAGACACCACAACCTCCAAAATTGAGCGACTAGAATTTGACTGCCAAAAAGTTTTATTAATTTTGTTGCCAGTAAGGGGTACATTAAAGTTACCAATTGCGGTAATTCGAATGGTGTATGTGAAAGTGGAGAGTCCATATCCATTGGTGGTGCCGACCTCATTGCCAATACCCAGAGATGCGGTACTGGCCAACTTTTCTACAATGCAGGATGAATAACTTGCTCTACCTGCTCGCTCTTTAAACTTCGCACTACGACTATCTGTTTGCCCCAAGGGTACGGTGTCGGCCAATATTGTTTTACCGCTCAGGGGATTGCCTGCGCTAGCCAAGTCATAGGGTGCGCCCACGCCATTGACCCAAGACTTTCCAGAGCTCGTGTCTAACCACTCAATCGCATTATCAAAACAGGTTTCACCGGCTTCAATCGAAACAGGCTTATTTGCCACCGCTGCCACTAAGTCAGCTTGGGTTGAAGCAATATAGGCAATACCTGCGCCCATCACCATCAGCACCAATAACAAGATCAGCGTCACCACTAAAGCAAGGCCCGATTGAGCGGAGTTTCGCGCGCTCAATTTATCCTGAACGATACGAGGACGTCTAGGGAACCAGTGAGACATTCTTGGCCCTCGTAATGACATTAAAGGTTTTGCTGACCACTCTAGATGAGCCATCAATTTTTTGTGGCGATTGAATCGTCAATATCGCCTTCACTGTTTGTGGCTGGCCTGAAAAAGTGCCAGATGATTTGAGATTGGCAGCCTGAACAGAAAAGGTTGTTACCCAATCTAAGATCGGCTCGCCACTAGTCTGGCCATAAATGGGGGTGGAGTTTGCCAGTGTGCATAAGGTGCTCGGGTTATTGCATTTACGCCATTCCCGCATCAATCGTTGGCGTTGATTTCCAGAGGCCGGAGTATAACTATTCAGGTAATAGCGGATTAAGGCTCGATATAGCACGCCCTGATCATCGTAATCGTCATAAACCACAATTAAGTCATTCCCATTGCTAATAGAGATGGCCTGATTGGCGGGCATGGGATTCACATCGTTGTAGTCTAAATAACCCGCCATCCGAATGTCCGCCTTCAATAAATCAATCGCCCTTAATGCATTCCGGCTAACTTCAGTTTGAGCGCTTAATAATTGATGTTGTTGTGCGAAGAAAGAATATCCAGCATACGTTCCGGCGATCACGATAGCAGATACAGCCAGGGCCACCAAGAGTTCCACCAAAGTGTAACCTCGTTCAGATGTAGGCATGAGTCGAGCACTTGAATGAAGCATCATCGCTTTCTCAACTTTCGCGTGAAATAGGCACTAACACTGCCACCACCCGTTACAAGACTCACATTGACAATTAAGCCTGTACCATCATTTGTGACGTCAACTTGCCGAATTTCTTGACCCGATGCAGCATTAAATGCGCCGATATTGGCATTGAGGTCATCACACCATTCCCGCCGATCATCTCCTGTGTTGTAGCTAGAACAATTATTCAGCGAGCCTGAATATTGACTGGCATTGACAAAGGGATTTAATGGGTCAGTACTTGGGCGCATTGCCTGAGCACTGATGGTCTCCACAATACGATCGGCCATTAAATTGATATACATTCTTTTTTCAGAATCGGCGATCACTTGCTGCGAAGCGCCAAAGAAAAAATAGAGGCCACTAAATCCAATCGTAAAAATGGCCATAGCTACCAAAGCTTCGACTAAGGTAAAGCCCTGGCTAGGATGTCTAATGACCCGAGCGCCCATTAATCCTGCTCCACCCAAGCGTTACCATTTTCTTTCCAACGATACTTCTGTACGAAACCAGTGGTTTGATTCACCAGCACCCGATACCCGCCAACTTTAGTCTTATCGCCACCACGATTCAGCTCAATATCAATTGCACCGCCTCCTTCTATTGATGCTAAGCCATTCGAGGTAAATACTCCGCGTCCAGCACTACAAAGAGTGCTCACCATAGTAGAGTCGCCTGACAACACATTAAAGTTCACATTTGTGGAGCTGGGGTCTTCTAATAAGTTACTCGAAAAACTGCTGGAAACGCTTGATGCCACAGATTGAGGATTAGATGAAATTTGATAAGTCAGGTTGGTGGGAGAACTACAAATCAATACACCTGTGCCATTGATGGTGCGTACGCGAGTCTTAATAAAATCAATGGTTGAAAGCAAAGCAAAATAATCGGATTCCAAACTACGCTTGGCCCGCCAATCCATGATGCTCGGGGTAATAAAGGAGCTCGCAATCAGCAAAATACCGACTACGACAATCACTTCAAGAAAGCTGACCCCTTTTTGCTTCATGTCGCGTCAATTTGCCCCGCTTGCACTAATTGCTGTATTGAGGCATCCATCGTCATCATGCCCTCACCTCGCGCCGTTTGCATCACACTCTGAATTTGAAATACTTTGTTTTCTCGAATGAGGTTACGTACCGCAGGGTTACAGGTCATCACTTCAAAGGCGCCAACTCGACCAGGGGCATCTTTCTTCTTAAATAATCGCTGGGTCATGACTAAGCGCAAAGACTGAGAAAGTTGTGCGCGTACTTGATCTTGCTGTTGTGGGGGAAAGACGTCGATGATGCGATTAATCGTATTCGGTGCACCACTGGTATGCAGAGTACCAAATACCAGGTGGCCTGTTTCAGCAGCCGTCAAAGCCAACTGAATCGTTTCTAAATCGCGTAACTCGCCCACAAGAATCACATCCGGGTCTTCACGCAATGAGGCGCGCAATGCCGATGAGAAAGAAACCGTATCGCGCTTTACCTCTCGTTGTGAAACAACGCTCTTTTGGTTCTGGTGAATAAATTCAATTGGATCCTCAATCGTGATGATATGTTCGTGACGCGTCCGATTAATACGATCAATCATGGCAGCTAAGGTGGTCGATTTTCCCGAGCCTGTTGGACCCGTAACCAATATCAAGCCATTTTCCAGCTCGATGACATCACGAGCAACCGGCGGTAATCCCAATACATCAAATGCCGGAATTTGCGTCTCAATCTTTCTCATGACTGCTGCTAAACCACGCGAGGTTCTAAATAAATTCACCCTAAAACGAATATCTGCTGCCTCTACTGCCAGATCAGCATCAAATTGTTCATTAAAGACCGCCTGCTGTTCTTTGGTGAGTTGTTGGGCAATGAATTCTTCCATCTCCGCCTGAGTCAGGATATCGTCGGGAAAAGTTTGGATGACGCCATCTACCCGAATAGACACAGGTTCATTGGCATGAAAATGCAAATCCGATAATTTATGCGAACCAACATAGCGCAACGCCTTATCCATCAAGCTCATAGTGATTTCACCTTTTAAATAATGATGTATTGAATTAAATTAGGGGCCAGCAGAAAAATCACGCCTGCCAAAATTAAAAAAGGGCCAAAGGGCAACATGCGCTCGGGGTTCCACCGTTCTCGGTTCAGCAGCATTTGCAAACCTACTCCCATTAAAGCCAAAACCGTTGCTAAACCCAGAATGGGCATGATGGTAATCGCACCAAGCCAAGCACCCAGTGCGCCTAATAGTTTGAAATCGCCGCCGCCAAAGCCATCACGACCCCGCCAAAGCCAATATAGAAAATTAATCAGCCAAGGTAATAAGTAGCCCACTGCAGCACCCAGAATGGCATCTACTGGCGCTAGTGGTAATAAATCAAAAGCACTACCTAAAAGACCGAGCCATAAAACGCTATAGGTAAAACAATCGGGCAGATAGTAAGTTTCTAAATCAATGTAGAAAAGGATGATGAGCAAGGCAAATAAAACGGAATACAACACTGTTTGAAAACTGAAGCCAAACTGAACATAACTCCACGCAAAAGCGAGACCAGTGAATAGCTCCACCATCAAGTAGCGCGGTGAAATATTGTGACCGCAAGCGCGACATTTACCCTTTAAGCGCAACCAAGAAAACAGCGGAATATTGTCCCGCCAAGAAATCGTTTGACCGCAACAAGGTGTTGTTGAAGGAGGATGAAAAAGACACCTCCAGGGGGAAGCCTCGCTCTCACCTTGCGCAGTCGATTCAGAAACACCAAAAAGCGCCTTAGGCATGCGCCAAATCACCACATTCAAAAAGCTACCTACTATCAGGCCTAGCAATAGGAAATAGAATGCGCCGACCGCTGATGTTTTAAAGAAAAGATTGAAGTGTTCAGCCATAAAGATGAATAGCTAAAATCCTGTTTTAACATTTTGTTGGTTAATCGAATACGTCAAACTAGAATCACTTCTCGATTGCGCATAAGCCACATAGTCATTGGAATTCACACCAGTGCAACTTCCTGACGAACCCACCGTGCCTGGTGAAATGTAAAAAAAGAAATCATTACTTGCCCCCACCACAATCGGACCAGAGGCTGGTGTTGTAGAACCTAGTAAGTATTGATTGACACTAGTAGATTGATCACCAGAACCGGGCGTAATGTAATAACAATAGTTTTCTGCAAAATAATTTTTCTGCATTAAGAAGATTGTCTTGAGAGTATTTTGCGCTTCCGCATTTTTGGCAACACGAATGTTATTGGTGTAAATGGGTGTGCCAATCGCAGCCAGAATCGCAATGATAGCGATCGTGACTAATAACTCCATCAAGGTAATGCCTAACTGCCCTCTTCTCTTTACCGAACTGATTTGCACCGCTACGCTCCTAAAAAAATGACCCGTAATAACGGGTCACTTATCAAACTTAAAGCAAACTCAGAGTCGCTTTAGTGAAAAATTACTGTACGCTGATGCACTCCGCTGCGGCTGGATATGAAGCAGTAGCGTTGGTGGCTGGATCAATAATCTTCGCCTGAATGGAAACACCAGATGGGCATGATGCAGTTGCTGCTCCGCTGATGCCAATCTCACCATTGTTTGCTGGGGGGATAGTGCCGTTCACAGCAGTAGTAGAAGTGCTGTCGTACGGGTTCTTCATCGTTGCCAAACCATAAGCCGTGAAATACGTAGCGGCTGCAGTCGCGGTTAAACCACCAGGACAAGTAATCGTTGCGCCGCCTGCCTTCGGGTCAGCCAAAGTTGGGGTCAAGCCAGCAGAACACTTAGTTACTTCACCAGCAATAAAAGTTTTCATACCATCAAAGTTTTGCTTGGTAGCACTGACCTTCGCAGATGCTTGGTAGCCGTTGTACATTGGCACACCAATTGCAGTCAAAATACCAATGATGGCAATCACCACCAATAGTTCTACTAGCGTAAAACCTTTTTGTTTAGTTTGAATATTCACGTAAAGCCTCCATGGGTGTTTGGTAACAAGTTAGCATTTTTAGTATTTATAAATCAACAATTCCAAATGAGTATGGTACTTATATACCAATTTCATCATAAGTTGCTGATTTAACAACGCTCTCAACTGATTTTATACATGTTTAGAACGGAATCTACTATTTCTTCAATTCCTTTTGCAAAAGTTCAATATTTCCTTGATGCAAACTTTGTTTCTTTTGTAAGGCAGCAAGTTCTTTTGCTTTGTTCGCTGATTTATTAGATGGGCTATTCAGGTTAGCAATCTTTGCATTGATCGCATCGAGCCGATCTTGCTCAAGAACCAACTCTTCCTGAATAATGCGCTTGCGCTCTCCTTGGGCATTCTCATAATTCGACTTGTTTTTAGCCTCTTTACTATTAGCGGCATCAGATGATTTAGCGGAGGCTGCAGACGAAGCATCCATTCTTGCCCGCTTCTCTACAGGCGGCAACACCATTTTTTTACAATTCTTATCTTTTTGAATATTGGATAGCGTAATGACGCCTGGAGTATCGTCGCAACGATAAATATCGGCATGAACAGTTGTCACCGTTAGAATCGATAATGTCGCTAAGCCCAGTCCGACAAGCCTTAGAATCCTTGGTGTGGCTATATTTATGGCTTTACTTCTTTTCATCTAATAGCGGCACCAGGTACATCGATAAGATCTTGGTTGCAATACCGTACTTTTCTTCCAGCTCTTCCGTACGAACTACCTCACCTTCACAAGAGAAGGTTAACTGCCCCGTTGGGGAATCGAGCGTTACTAAAAACTCAATGGTGCTGCCGGGCTCTTGAGGGCTGTTGACCTCCAAAAAAACGCCGCTAGCACTGACATCCCTCGTAATACCTTGCACACCATTGATAGTGACTGGCAGTTCAGTTTTAACGCGATCGGCCGTACGGATTTGATGTGTTTTATTTGTCATTATTTAGTAATGTAATACCGCTACATTGTGATTATTGCTTCTTCACACCCTATTATGAATTGTCTTTAAAGAGTGGCTCGATTTTTTAATAAAATGGTCCGCCAACGCCCCCCCTTGTAATTGTCTTAAAAAGTGTTTAATTTCATTAAATTTGCACTATTTTGGTGAATAAATACTAGTAAATTTAATAACCACTACTACGCAAGTACTATAGATCTAGTACACTCACGCCATGTTAATGCCAATAGCTAAAGGTAATCGTTTGGGTAGTACCGCTCAAAACACCGTTAATGTTTTATTGATTGATAGCCACCGCATTACCTTGTGGGGCTTAAAGCACCTCATTGAAAGCTCAGGCAATTTCTCCGTTTGCGCTTTAGCTACCAATCAAAAAGAAGCGCTCAAATACATTGACGAGCACGCTCCGGACATCATCATTCTTGAACCAGATCTAGACGGTGAGAATGGTATTGAGCTGATCCCCACCCTACTGCAAAGAAGTCATGCGAGACTAATTGTTCTCACGGGTCTGAGAGACTCTGATGCACACGACCTCGCAATTGTTAAAGGTGCGCGTGGCGTTCTCAAAAAATCTGATTCGCACGAAAATCTTTTAAAAGCAATAGAAAAAATTCATCAAGGTGAATTGTGGGTAAATCGCGATGCAACATCTCGCATCTTGATGCAGATCGCTCAGGCAAATGCGCCTAAGGAATACACTCCAGAAGAGAAAAAATTAGCGTCCTTAACTCCTAAAGAAGAAAAAATTGCGCGCACCCTACTCGGCCATAGTGAAAAACCCTTAAAAGAAATTGCTGGGTTGCTGCATATTAGCGAACATACTCTACGCAACCATTTGGCCTCCGTTTACGAGAAACTAGGCACACGTAATCGCCTAGAGCTTTATGTTTTCTGCTCTAAACATATGACATAATTGATTGATGAAATCCAAGTCGCCTCCTAAAGGCACTTCTTCCAACACACAACGGGCTCGCGCAGATCGAGTCAAAGCAGAACTCCCCATTACTCTAGGCAATCATTCCGGAAAAATACGGGATATCAGCGCCACTGGCATTTATTTTGAAATCCCCGAAGAGAAAAAACTTGGCTCGCAGGTGAACTTTGTCATTGATCTAACAACGCCTGGAGGCCCCTTGCAAGTGCAATGCACAGGTCAAGTTGTGAGAGTCCAAAATGCTGATGGCAAATTCGGTATTGCCGTAAAGATTACGAATTCAGAACTAAAGTAGTCGCACAAAAAATATCGGCGGACTGTATGCCCGCTCTTTCAAGTCTGCTGCAAAGGCTTAAAGACTTAACTCAACCTTAACCTCTACATCAAGCCCTTTCAATTTCATGAAGCCTACAGTCATATCACTGCTAGGCGAGACTCTAGCGATAACGCGTGAGATGAATCAGTAGCTAGAGCTATTAACTCTTGCTACGTGTATTGATTATTGGGGCTGCACAAGCTTGCTTTGAATATTTCTGGGGTTTTTGTTGTTCGCGAGTTGTCTTTATGCCCGATGTGTCATTGCGCCACCTTGGGCATAAAAGAGCGTTTCTTTGATCGCACCCATCAAGGGTTCGCAAGCCACCACTTTTGGGGTGCCCTTGACGGAAGGAATCCGCAGGTAAAATGAGTATGCATACCTACCTTTATTAAATTTACTAAAAATCTTATAAGCTATTGTTATTTATAGTATTTAATTAATAATTACTATTACAAAAATAAGTCATTAATGTCTTATTTTTGTATACAATAGCAGCATTAATACAGAAAGGAGGCCAAGATGGCTAGAGCAACAACTAAAGACCGTATTTTGGCCAGCCTACGTAATTCCAAAGGCAAGGTCTTCTTGCGTGATGACTTCAACCGGTTTGGTACCTACCGTCAGGTCTGCCGTGTGGTCAAAGAGCTATCAAACGAAGGCAAGCTAATACGCCTTGGTTACGGCACCTATGTAAAAGCACACCCCTCTTCCATCTCCGGCAAACCAGTAGCAGATGAAAGCCTGATTAATATTGGTCTTGAGGTGATGAAAAAGTTATCTATCAAAGCTGATGTAGGCAAAGAGATGCGCGCCCTTATCGAGGGTGATAGCACTCAGGTGCCAATGCCCCCCATCGTCAACATTGGTAATTCTCGGGTCTGCCGCAAATTATCTGTTGGTAACCGTTGCCTAGTCTATGAAAAAAATTAAAGATATTCAAAGACTCCAAGTCTTGGATGTAATTAATGAGTTTGAGCTTGGTATATCCGAATTTGCACTAGAAAAAGACTTCATGGTTACAGATGCTCTAGCATCGCTTGCCAGCATCAATAATCTAGACTTTGAATTGGTCTTCTGTGGTGGCACCTGCCTCTCTAAGGCCTATGGTCTATTGGAAAGAGTTTCCGAAGATGTGGATATCAAAGCCATCCCAAAATCTTCAGAAGCATTGACCAAGAGCAAAATCCGGTCAAGCATGAGCAAGCTCAAAGATGACCTTGAAGCGGCAATGAACTCGGCTGGCTTTAAATCAGAGTTCATATCAAGAGATGCTAAGGGCGACAACAACTTCATAGAGTTCGATATCCAGTACTTATCTCACTTTCAGGTAAGCCCTGGTATGCGAGCTAATTTAAAGCTGGAAGTAAGTTACAGCCCTCTACAGCTACCAAAGCAAGATAAAACAATTACCCTGCTATTTGACTCATTGGCCACTATGAATACAGGCCCCAAGTTCTCAATTCCATGCGTAGATTTGAGAGAGGCGCTAGCTGAGAAACTCGTTACCTTCCCAAGACGCCTAGCCCTATCGTTAGCCAAAGCAGGTGATAAGGTAGATAAGGCCTTAGTTCGTCATCTGTATGATGTTTATCAGATCATCGTAAAGAACCCCAGCCTCCTAGAGAATGATCTGGAACTGCTGACTAATCTGGTAGCTCAGGTCATTGAAAAGGATGGACTGGACTTTGCCAAGCAGCATGAAGTGTTTGTCATAGATCCAATGAGTGAAATCAAGAAGGCAATACAGTACGCCACAGCTGATCCGCAAACTAAGCAGACCTATGATGAATTCATCAGGGTGATGGTCTATGGCAAGAATGCACCTTCTTTTGAATATGCATTCTCACAGTTTTCCAAAACCTTGAATCTAGCTCTACCGAACCTTTCTCAATAGAAGACTAGATTCCCATATTGCCCTGATGCTGACTATTCAATCTATTAACTCTACAGAGCATGCTACCGATGCTTCTGGAGTAGCCGTTCTCGCCAAAATAGATGAAGATTTATTGCTCACAGGCTATGCAGTAGATCTTTATCGATAATTTCAAGCGGTCTGCTTGAAAAGTCGACATTATTTTTTGAAGTAAACCGCCACCTTCTCAAAGTCATTAACCTCAAGCGAGCCACCCAATTGATTGAGCTTTAAATAAGCCACTAAATAGTTGTATTTAGTTTGCGCTAAATCACGACGGGTGTTGAACAAGCCCTTTTCAGCAAGCAAAATATCGACGTTAATCCGCTCACCAGCCTGTACGCTCTTACGCATCGCTTTTACCAGCTGGGTAGCTGATTCTTGAGCGGATGTTAAGGCTGCCACTTTTTGTTTACCAGATACGACAAAATCATATTGCTTACGCAATTCGGTGATGACTTTATCGCGGGTCACATCGTAATCTGCTTTGGCTTTTTCATAATTGGCTAAAGCTTGTGAGCTACGAGCATTGATCTCGCCACCACTGTAAATCGGCAGATTGACTTGGACGCCAACATAGGCCTGATTGGTGGTGTTATTAATACTGGTGACGGTATTGGATTGCTGTGTAGTCATTGCACCAATCAAGTTCAATGTAGGGTAGTGACCACCATGATTTTTACGGTACTCTTGCTTGGCAATTTCCATATTATTTTCAGCAGCTTTCAGCTCAGCATTGCTGGCAAGAGCCTTTTCTTTCCAGTCCTCAAACTTGGTAGCAGGAAGATTGAGATACCGAAAGCCTGCCGATAACTTATTTACATCATTAACATTGGTGATGTTTGTACCAGTAATACTATCGAGCTTGCGTTTAGCATTTTCAATGGCATCTTTGGCATCAATCACCTTGGCCTCAGCTACTTGATATGAGGCCTCAGCTTCCAAGATATCCGTCATCGAAACTTCGCCACCCTTGTTGAGTTTCTTGGCAACATTCCACTGTTCTAAAAAGGCATCACGTTCTGCAGTCTGAAACTGCAACTGATCTACAGCAAATAAGAGATCGGTATAGGCTTGCGCTACCCGAATAAGCATATCCTGCGTGTTATAAATAAATTTAGACTGACTAAAATCTGCCTGGGCAATACCCTGACGCCAACGCGCAAAGGCTTCTAGACTGAAGATGGGTTGGGTAAGCTGAACGTAGGAATAATTACTCGGATAGTTCCAGTTAGTAGAAGTTTGGGGGCCGCCGGTATATTGAGCACCCCACTGAGTCGCTTTATTAGCATTCTGGTTATAAGCTGCGCCAATTTTAGGCAAAATAGCTGCTCGTCCAATCCCATTATTTTCCAAGCCGGCTTCATAATCTTTGCTTGCTGAACGATAAACAGGATCGTTTTTTAGGGCCAGCTCATAGGATTGCATTAAGTCTAAGGCCATCGCAGGCTGAACCATAGCGCAACAACCTAGGACCAAGAGTGATTTGCGCATCTTGAATGTATTAAATTTCACGGTAATTATTCCTCTCGTAATGCAGAATGGGTACGATCAAAGATTGGCTTAAGCATATAAGTCATCATCGATTGTTCGCCTGTCTTCACAAATAACTCAACTGGCATACCAGGGCGAACCTTATAGTCTTTGAGCATCTTGGCACCTTTTGCCGTTGTGACTGCTTGAATTTTATAATACGGCTGGCCAGTTTTTTCATCAACAATGCGATCGGCACCAACAGAAATCAAGGTTCCGGGAATATGCGGTGTGCGATTGGCATTAAAAGCAGTAAACATCATCTCTACAGGGAGGTCAACGTGGACCTTATCCACCAAATGCACTGGTAGCTGACCCTCAACAATGAGCGCCTCATTCGATGGAATGACTTCCATAATCTTCTGGCCAGGGCTCACTACCCCACCCTTGGTAAAGACTGTCATATTGACAACTTGACCATTAACTGGGGATTTGAGTTCGGTGTTCGCCAGATCCATCTCAAATGGGGTGAGCTTTTCTTTTTGTTCACTAATTTGACGTTTTAGTCGAACCAAATTGCCTTCATCTTCGAGTATGGAGCCCTTTAATTGCAGTTGCTGACGCTCTAGGTCAAATACCTTGTTACGCGCCATATAGCCTTCAGCGACCAATTCCCGTAAACCGATTAATTGCTTTTCAAGTAAAGCCGATTGCTGCTTTTTTTGAACAATCGATTGCTCCAAACCTTTGGACTGTGCATCTAAACCACCAATCACCTCTTGAGTAGAATTCTTTTGCGCCAATGCATTCGTGGGGTTTAATTTAATAAGCACTTCGCCAGCTTTAACCTGCTGGCCCTCTTTGACATAGATGTCTTCCACAATGCCTGCAAAGGCCGGCTGAATAGCTTGGCGATTACTATCCGTAATCACAAAGCCTGAAGCGGAAACGCCTTTCTCCAAAGGTGCAAAAATGGCCCATAGCAAAAGAATTCCCATGCCCCAAATTAATACCTGCCATCCGAGCCATGAGAAATAACGCTCATCTTTATCACCAGTGCGGATGTCATGCCACTCTGCATAGCCATCAGCCAATTTCATGACGGCATTTTTGGTGACATCAGTTGCCTGAGCAACGACTAAGGCAGCGCCAGTTTTAGGGGCGTTACCTGCTCCATCATTGGATAAAACAACTTCGGTTGCCTCAGTTGCATCTGAACCAGCGCCATGACGCGCTGATTTGTTTTCGTCTTTATCTTGATCTGAATTTGGATCATTTGGGTTTAGTGATCGATCATTCATCACGCTTCTCCCGTATTACTCAATTTTCCAGGGCCACCATCCCCCTGAATACTAGGCTTAGGCTCAGCCGCTTTGGTTAAGGCTTGCATCACTTCTACACTTGGGCCAAAGAGTTTGGCCATGCCGTCTTGTAGTACTAGCAACTTTGTTGTTCCTTGCAAGATCGGAATGCGGTGCGTAATGACTACTACTGTTGCCTTGCGTGCCTTGAGCCCTTGAATCGCTGCCACTAAAGCCTGTTCACCTTGCTCATCTAAGTTGGAATTAGGCTCATCCAAGACGATGATGGCTGGCTTTCCAAATAGAGCGCGCGCTAAGGCGATGCGTTGCTTTTGCCCACCGGAGATACCGTAACCACCATCCCCAATGCGGGTGTCATACCCCTCTGGCATACGCAATACCAAATCATGAATGCCTGCTGCTTGCGCAGCCTCTACAACATCCTCGGATTTGAAATCGGTAAAGCGTGCAATATTTTCTGAAACGGTTCCGGGGAAGATTTCAATATCTTGCGGTACATAACCAATTGCAGGTCCTAGTTCGTCCTTATTCCAACGATAGGCATCAGCACCATCAATCCGGGCTGGATTGGGTGAGGAAGGCCAGATACCCAAAATGACACGGGCTAAAGTCGATTTACCCGCTGCGCTAGGCCCGATCACACCCAATACATCACCTGGGGCAATAGCAAAACTCACATTTTTTAGCACTGGCTTAGAAATACCTGGAGGGGCAGCAAAGACGCCTTCAAAGGAGATAAATCCTTTGGGCCTTGGCAAGCTCATACCCAATACACGGGCTGGGTTATCAATAAAGAGTTTTTTAAGACGCTCATAGCTACTTACCGTACCGCGCCATTGACGCCATGAACCAATCACCGTCTCCACTGGACTAGTCGCTTTACCCAGCAAAATCGTGGCAGCAATCATCATGCCTGGTGAGATTTCATTTTGTAGCACTAAAAATGCGGCAATACCCAATGCAAAAGACTGCATTAAGGTTCGTGCAAACTTGGTGATAGCGCCTAGGCTGGCAGCACGTTTGCTGGCGATTGACTGAAAATCCAAAAATTGAGAGTGCAAGGCAAACCAACGACTCCGAATCGCTGGCAACATCCCCATGGATTCCAGAACTTCAGATTCACGTAAATTATTGGTGACTACCATGGAAGACTGTACGGACTTAGTGCTCGCTTCCGCCAAAGGCTCATGGGTAATACGCTCATTGATCACGGCCAGTACGATCAATATCAGTACGCAAACTGTGGAGTACACCCCAAGCCAGAAGTTAAAGAGAAAAATGACAATCAGGTAGAACGGAAACCAGGGAGCATCGAAGAATGCATATAAAGATGGCCCAGTAACAAACTGACGAATCGTCGTTAAATCATTGAGTGCCTGCCCTGCATTGACACCTTTAGTCTTCAGATTTTGCTCAAAGGCGGCATTGAATGCACGGTCATTGAGTTCAGCATCAATTTTCTTGCTGACTTCAATCACGGTTTGGCTGCGAATCATATCCAAAGCTGCATAAATAATGAACAGCACCAAGATAATCAAAGACAGCATTAATAAGGTGAATGCATTGCGACTGGTTAATACGCGGTCATATACCTGCAACATATACAGAGACGGGACCAACAGCAGCATATTCATGCAGGCAGTGAAAAAGCCTACGGACTTAAAAATCTTCTTAAATTTATAAAGCGTCGACAGTATTTCGTCGTCTGCCGGTGGCGGATTGAGGATTTTTTTCATAAATCAAAAGTGCTGGCATTTACCAGCACTGCAATCATTTCTAATAATCGTTAACACCCTGAATTATCTAGATTTTTTAACATTTGGCAAGGTAGATGCCTGCCAATTGGGATAGGACTTAGGGTTTTATCTATAAATACAACATCCATAAATCCCAATCCAGGAAATCCAAGAAAAAAGCCCAATCCACTAGGTGAATTAGGCTTTTTGCCTTCGAAACAGCAAAGCTAAGAAGTCAGGATTTCTAAAGGCTCAAGTGTTAGCCACCTGAGCCTTTAGCTTCATCGACTTAGACTAATGGCACATCCACTGGCAATGGGTCTTGAGAGATACCAACCAAAGCTACATGATTTGGCTCTCCAACAGCAAAACTGACGTCTTGGGCTACATGCTGAGCACCATCATTTGTGGTGAACAATGCATTACCAAAGCTATTGACATCGCCGTTAGCCATGGTTTGGAGATTGCCATCNGAAAAACNCCAAGTTCAAACTCTGAATCTGAGCCGCAGCCAATGATTGGAACTCACCGTCTTGCTGAGCGCCATCACTATTTACATCGACCCAAACACCGAAGTTAGCAAATGCATCATCCTGAATATCCAAGATACCATCTTGATTGCCATCGAACAACTTAGCAATGGCTTGTAAGTCAGTCTCGCCATCTTGAGTTGAGAACGCAATCTGTAAGCTACCGTCCTCACGCATCAATGCCAAGAGACCATCTTCAGGACCAGTCCAAGCAGTTCCTTCGGCTACGCCGTCTTGGCCGTAATCAAAGCGAACACCCGCATCAAGCGATAAGTAGCTGATGATGCCGTCATGGTTCATGTCAAGGGATACTGGGGCAACGCGTCCAACTACGCCACCAGTGGTGGATGTTGTTGACAGACTTGTCAGAGTAACGCCTGACAAGTCGATTAATTGCCCTCCAGCACCCGCACCTGTTTGTGTATAGACGAATGTATGCGCGACAGCAGTGCCATTAGTTGTTATGGATGCGTTAAAGAACACGGTTGATCCAGCTGCGCCGATACTATTAGCGTTTAGGTATTGAGTTGCTGCTGCTACGTCAGACCATGAACCCAAACTAACCGCGGCAGAAAAAGTATTCGCATCATCAAATGTAACTCTGCCATTGGCATTGATAGCGTGCGAACGTGCTGCAATACCAGTGTTCAACTGCAACGTGCTATCAGTGCCATTAGTTGCTGCAGTAGCTGTGGCTAGAGCTGCAGTACCAACTACATCAAGAATATCGTACGTTGAGGATGAATTAAAGTCAGTAATTACATCATATCCACTAATAGTTCCGCCGGTGGTAGTACCCCCAAAAGATAATGTTGTGGCGCCGCTCGCAAATACGAATGTATCGGTACCCGCACCACCAGTCATCGTATCTGCACCAGCACCACCAGTGATCGTATCTGCACCATCACCACCAGTCATCGTATCTGCACCAGAGCCACCAGTGATTGTGTCAGCAGCAGAACCACCAGTAATTACAAATTGGCCATCTGCTTCGTTTGCACCATTCCAAGTCATTGCGGAAGCTAAGGCACTACCATCAACGGTCAGTGTTGCTCCACTAGCAACTAGTCCGTTTACGGTGGTCACGGACGTAGCAGCATTACCTAGAACAATACGCTCCACATTCGTTACGGCATTAAGGTCATTAGTAGCACCGCCAGCATCTGTGAAGTTCAAGGTGTCACTGTCAGCACCGCCATTAATCGTATCCGCGCTTGTCAAACTTGTACCAAGGTTGAAGATATCAGCACCTGCGCCGCCGTTTAAGGTGTCATTACCAGAACCGCTAGTGATTGTATCTGCACCAGAGCCACCAGTGATTGTGTCAGCAGCAGAACCACCAGTAATTACAAATTGGCCATCTGTTTCGGCTGCACCATTCCAAGTCATTGCGGAAGTTAAGGCACTGCCATCAACGGTCAGTGTTGCTCCACTAGCAACTAGTCCGTTTACGGTGGTCACGGACGTAGCAGCATTACCTAGAACAATACGCTCCACATTCGTTACGGCATTAAGGTCATTAGTAGCACCGCCAGCATCTGTGAAGTTCAAGGTGTCACTGTCAGCACCGCCATTAATCGTATCCGCGCTTGTCAAACTTGTACCAAGGTTGAAGATATCAGCACCTGCGCCGCCGTTTAAGGTGTCATTACCAGCATTGGAAGTGATAGTGTCATCGCCATCGCCACCATTAATGGTGTCATTAGCAATCGTGCTATCTACTGCAGTTTGAGTAGTTTCTACAACAGGACTTTGCTGAGTTTGTTTTCCTGCTACGCTTGAAATGTTTGGGGCAGTCTGTCCTGTAGCGCTAGAAGTTATTACACCGGGATCGAACGTTGAGGAGATTTCAAACAAGTCAGTACCGGCAGTGTATGTCGCTGTCACGCCTGGAATAGCATTTAACTGATCTACCAAACCAGGGGCAACAGCATCAAATCGAGCATTACTATTAGCAGCCGCTGATGTTGAAGAAGTATAAGTTTGGCCATTAAAAACAATGCTTATCGTTCCCGATCCGTTACCAAAGCTATTAGGGGTACCATAGTCAATGGTTGTGACCCAAGCAGTATTTGTAGCATTCGTGACAGAAGCGGCAATAGTGAATGCATTTGCCGCACCAGCATTACTGGTTAAAGTAACTGCATCGCTAGCTAAATTACCTGCCCAAGTTACACCTTGAGCAGACAAACTATTAGCCAACGTCACACCATTAACAGACACAGCCTTTAATGCGTCATAGACGCTTTCAGCCGTGCGCCCATTGGCGAGAACAGTATGGCTGTAGTCAACAGTGCCAACGGTAACCGTGACGACGTCTCCTGCATCGTAACCATTGGCGTTAAAGGTCAATGTTGAAATCTGACCTATAGCAGCGGCTTCAGCAGCTGTATTGTCGGTAATAGTGTCATTACCGACACCACCATCGATAGTGTCTGCACCAGCACCGCCATTAATGGTGTCATTGCCATTGCCACCGAAGATGTTATCAACACCAGTTCCACCATTAATAGTGTCATCGCCATCAAAACCATAGAGTGCTGATGTTCCATTTCCAGTGTTGCTAATAGTATCGGCGCCTGAAGTTCCCAGAGCTACATAGATACCCGTATCCACTGTGAATTCACCATCCGTTACGCTCAGCTTGCCCTGTTTGAGGCTATCTTGTTGATCGGCAGTAAATGTTGAAGCTGCTTTCTCATTAATTACGGTGAGCACATTATCAAACGGTGCCGCATATGTCATTGTGCTATCGGTGTCACTTGCAGTAAATGTGATTGACTCTCCATTAACAACTGCACTCGTAGTGATGACAGGTGTGAGATTAGGATCACCAGGTATGGTTACCTTCAATTCAGCCTTATCAGACCCTTCAGCATTTGTTACGGTATAAGTAAAGATGTCATCGGCCGTCTTGCCATGAGCAATCAATGCAGCTTTAGTTGGGTCCACTGTGTATGAATATGTTCCATCTGCCTTGATAACCAAACTGCCATACAAACCCACCAGCGCAGTGTTAAGAGTACCGGTAGCACCAGAACCGTCTTCAGCGCCTGTACGAATTGCTGAAACTGTTAAAGAACCACCAAGCGGATCTTGATCATTTGTCAATACAGTACCAGTTGCTACTACATAGGCAGTAGTAACCAGTGTGCTATTTAGGAAGGTTGGTAGTTCGGCTTCGTTCTGTACAACAACACCATCCAAGGTTGAATTGTTAAAACCATCCCATGCCACTGGACTCAAGTTAACCTGAGTTGCCCCAGTACCAACTCCGAATGCGTAAGAAGTTATCTTATTAGTATTTAAGAATGATTTCCATGCAGCTTCTTCAGTTGCATCAAGGCCAAGGCCTGTTGACTGTGCACCAGTCGGACTAGGGTTAGTTAGCAACGATACAGTGCCATTAACGCTACCTAATGTAGGATCACCATCAGAAATAAAGTAAGAGACATTTCTTACATCAGACCCCACTAACTTCCCAGTGCTTGTTGCAAATGCACTTGTTGCAACAGCTATGGCAGCATCATAATTGGTGTACTGACCAGTATCACTAGGGCCTGCAGTTAGAGCATTAATAAATGTTCTAGCAGCTGCAACAGTTAACCATGTATCACCAAGTTGTAGAGCATCACCGGTGTCAGTGCTATCCACTTTTCCACTAAATTTAACTAAACGCACCATTGCGTTTGTATTGGCATCATATGTATCTAGCAAATCATTGAGTGCAAGCTTAGTGGCCTCCATCCGTGAAATTGTCTGACCTGCATATGTAACATTGGTAGTCATACTTCCTGAAACATCAATAACCAACATCATATTTACAGAAGGCTCGGTTGCTGTCAGTCCTACGGTACTCTATGCTGTCATCTACTGCGACTGGGTTGTCGTTAACCGCATTTACAGTAATCGTTTCAGTAGCTGTATCTGTGCCACCTTCACCATCGCTGATCTCATAGTCAAAGCTTACTTCACCATTAAAGTTCGCATTTGGCGTAAAGGTAATCACGCCAGCAGCGCTAATGTTCACCTTGCCATCAGTTACGGCAATCTCTTGCGCATTACCTGTCAAGGTAGTGCCATTAATACTGGTGACACTTAAGGTATCACGGTCTAGATCGGTATCTAAATCTAGTGGCGTTAAGGTAACAGTCTGGTCTTCATCGACAGTGTATGTGTCATCTACTGCGACTGGGGCTGAATTAGCAACCTTATCGATAATAGTACCCGTAGCGCTTGGGCCTGATACATCATGGTCATCATCAGATGAACAATTTTCGCCATCTTCTTCATGATCGTCACCCTCGTGATCATCGCCGTCTTTAGATTCAGCTGAGTAGCTGTACTCGCTATCTTCATGATCATCTTCTTCGTGATCATCGCCATCAATCAATTGAACGCCATTTGTTACGGCAGACGTCAAAGTAACGGTAACAGTTTGATCACCCTCCACCTTAGAATCTTCGTTTGTTGTGATTTCAATATATCCGGATGTTTCGCCCTTAGGAATAATGATTTCGTAAGTTGGCGCATCATAATCTGCATCTGCAACAGTAGCAGTGCCACCTAGAACATACTTAATAACTGTATCTTGAGAAGATTCCTTGCTTAACTCAACTGTGTAAACAAGCTTACCGCCCTCTTGCACATCTGCTGCATTTTTGATCGTAACAACTGGCTTATCGCCATTGTCCAAAACCTTACCAATTGCAACTAAACCATTGCCTTTGCCAGAATGATCATTGTCTGAATACTTGTCATCACCTTTGCCTTGGTCTGGATCTTTTTGGAGCCCAGTTAAACTTAATCTCCCAATAGTCGCAGAATTAATGGTTGCTACAACTTTTTGCGTGCCATTGAAGACCTCATTAGGTTCGGATTTAAACGTGAAGGTAGCGCTGGTATCACCCGCCGCAATGGTCAACTGGTTTGGTTCACCATTTAAGGTGTAATTAACAACAGTAGCTTCCGATGCAGCGCGATCCAATTTGACCGTATAAGTGAGCGTGCCACCTTCTTCAACTGACTTGCTTACATCTAAAGAAATCTTTGGAGGCGCATCGTTATCCTGAATGGTAGTCGCAAAGCCGGACTTTTCCGAATTAATTCCAACGCCTTTATTTGCTGCCAGCTCTACATTGAATGTATCGGCACCATCAAAGAGGTTATCGTCTTTTAACTTAATACTAACTTCGCTTGAGGTCTTCCCTTTAGGGATAACAACATAGTAAAGGCCGGTGGGGGCGCCGTTACCGTCTTTCTCCGCAATAACATTGGATGGCAACTTATAACCCTCTTCGCTGCCGCTAAGCTTGAAATAAACCTTGGTATCTGTTGAAGACGCTTTAGCAATATTGATATTAAAGGAGAGTACACCACCCTCTTTAACGGTCTGCGCGCCGCCAGAAATCGAAGCAACTGGAGATGCTACTGGAGTAACAACTTTAGAAGAAGATTTATTGTTTGAGCTCATGGTTTATTTCCTGTCTTAGTTTTTTTGCTAATTACTGTATTTGATTTATGGGTTTCGGTATTGCTGAATTAATTACTACGAATGTCTTGTTTAATAATCTTTGCTGCTATTCCGAGCTTGCCGTCCTTGTTTGTTAGACGGACCACTTCGCCGGTACAACGAATTTCTAATTTGCCGCCTGGGGTATCTAGTTCAATGGTGAATTCGATTGCGGAACCGAGTTCCTGATCATCATCAAGCTCAAAATAAACACCCGTAGCACTAATATCTTGGGTTAACCCCTTTTTGCCGTTGAGAACAACCGGCATTTGCGAGCGCACTCTGGGCGCTCTGTCACGCTGGACTTTGGATAGACCTGTCACACTTTTTTTCATAGTCAAAGAATAGGTTTCTTTGATATAGATCAAATGAGAGGCACCTACTTATCAATTAGTAGCTGGGGTGCTAATTTTGTGGGGGTAATTTTGGTAGTAGCGCAGTACGCCAACTAGTACTTATCAACTACTTTATACAATATCCAAAGTGATTGATAATTTCTCTATATAAATCAATAACTTGTAAATATATAGCAAAGAAAAAAGCTCTCAATCTTGAAGGTGATTTTTAGGCTTTTTAAGAACTTCCTTAGGACTTATTCTCTACAGGTGGCATATTTTTATGAAAATGCCAGCTGTTTTTCCCCTGCTTTTTAGCTTCATACATGGCCTCATCGGCATGCTCTACCATCTCTGCTGGGCTGGAGTTGTCAAATGGGTACAAAGTGACACCAATACTCGCTCCAATGGTGACCTTGTCGTGTGGCAATCTAATGGGCTTTTGCAAGGCGGTCAGAACCCGTCTTAAGAGGTAATGGGATTCTTGTTGGGTTTGGATCCCACCCAGTAGCAGTACAAACTCATCTCCGCCTAGGCGCATCACCGCATCATCACCACGGATGGTGGCGCGCAAACGTTGAGCCACTTCAATCAGCACCTCATCACCCGCCGTGTGTCCTAGACGATCATTTACCAGCTTAAAGCCATCTAAATCCAAGAAGCAAACAGCCAAAAGGCCGCCCTGCTGATGGCAACTGCTAATTGCCTGCTCCAAGAGCGGAATTAAGGCACTGCGGTTAGGTAATTTCGTTAACTCATCGATATAGGCGGCATTAGCCAAAAGGTCATTCGATTCAATGAGGGCATTCTCACCAGCCTCAATGACCCTAAAGAACCTTCTCATAATGACAATGATGATAGAAATGAGCGCCAAGAAGACAAGTGCCACACTCAAAGTAATATTGCGTTGAAGCGTATTGAGGATTTGATCCTCGGTTTGCGTCGACATCTCTATACGGAGCCAACCGAGTACTACTCCCGCCCTCACTTTGTACCAAAGCGTAACTACACCACCATCTTGGGTTTTGACTAAATCAGAGCTGGTATTAAGCGGTGGATTAATAAAGGTCTGATCAAAAACTAAGTTTGATTCCCCAGGATTTGTCTTAGATTTTGCTAAGTTCAAAATGACATTACCTTTGCTATCGGTAATGGCTACAGCGAGCATATTTTCATTGGCCAGGGTATCGACTAACCTTGACTCCAGCTCCGTATAGTCGCGAGTCACAATCGGATCACTGACTGCTACGGCAATACCTTTAATCAAGGCATGCTCACGGCGATCTTGTGTCACCCGCAAAAGATTATTAATACTGTAATAGGTCCATACGCTAGTCAGGATCATCAAGATCAATACCAATCCAGCGATGGAATAAATAACTTTAGGAAGTGCTATTTGGCTAGCACTGCGGCGGCGTTCAATTCGCATCGTGCACCACAAATTTATCCAAACCCAAATTCTCCAAAGCTTGATAGTCTTGCTTATAGCTTACAGCAACAGGATCAGGCATTTGTATTCCCTCTAACAGCGCTACGGATGAAGGATCAAGTTTCAATTTCATAAAACCATCTATCACGGCTGTATTTAAAGCATGAGGTACGCGCGGATGAACCGCAAAAGGATGAGGTCTAAAACTAGGGCTGACATACAAAATACGTAAATGTTCGCGCACCTCTAATCTCTCGCGTAAATACGTTGCATTGACCCCACCACCTGCAGCAGCCTGACCTAAGATCACTGCGCGATAGACATTTCCATGAGAACGTACATAGATTGGATTAATGGGAGTGTGCGCCTTAGCAAAAACTGACCTTAACAGCAGAGAGGAACCAAAGGCATTGGGCGATGGGAAGGCAACTTTTTGATTCTTCAGTTCTGCAATGCTAGCGATAGGACTATCCGCTCTCACCACAATAATGCCGTCGAGCATTTGCTTGCCATCGGCCAGTAAAGGATCATATCCCTGCGTACGATGGGCCATGACCAAATGATATGGATTCATAAATGCAAAATCTGCTTTACCACTGAGCACCGCTTTTTCAAAGGCATGAATACTGGCTGGAATTTGCAAATCAAAACACGTTTTGGCACTTTTTCCTACGCGCTCTAATACAGGGGCCCAAGCAGCATATAACTGCGTCGGCGCTAATTGCGGAACAATATAGACGCTACGAACCACTACCGCAGAGGGATCACCGATACAGTTTGCTACTGCTGAGTTAACCGCAATAGGACCAAAAAAAAGTATGGTGAGAAAAGCTCTTTTTAGAAAATGGAATGAAGGCGAGTAATGCAAATCAATCAATCGTATAGTGAAGCAGGAATGGGGCCAAGAAACAAAAGTAATAGATGCTACTTACTTCAGAGATTTGAGTAATTCAGCTTCATTGAGTTTGGCATCTGAATAATCGGGGCGAATACGCAAGGCTTTCTTAAAATAATCGAGCGCTTCTTTAGGGCGATTAAGGTCTCTTAAGGCAACGCCCATATTATTTAATGCTTCAGCATAATCTGGCTTAAGAGCAACCGCCTCTTCAAAATTAGCTAGTGCCGCCTTGGCATCTTTCAAGATACGTTGGACTACACCACAGTTATTGTGCGCTGCTGAGTTATCTGGATCTAGTTTGAGCGATGCCTGCATTAAGCCTAAGGCTAATGCAAAGTTTTGATTTTCTGCGGCAATAATGCCCATCAGATGATATGCGGGCGCATTTTTCGGATCAGCTCTCACAACGAGCTCACAAGTTAGATACGCATCTCTTAGTTGACCTTTGCGACGTAACTCAATCGCACGATTAAAGGTCGCTACTACATTTAGACGCTTAACAATCGGCGGCGCGTCTTTAGTACCCGCCGCAACGGATGGTTTTGTAGGGCTCGCCTTTGATGCTAACTTTTTAGCGACTGTCTTTTTTACAGCAGCCTTCTTAGCCGGGGTAGCACTCCGATTGCTCTCAACTTTTTTCGATGCAGTTTTAACTTTGGACTTTTCACTTGAAGTCGTCACCTTTTTTGGGCTTGCAGACTTCTTGTCTTGATCGCTCTTTTTGTCAGCTGTTTTCTTAGCTACCGCTGTCTTTTTACTAGCCACTGTTTTTGTTACTGTTTTCTTTTCAATAGTTTTTTTTGCTGGTGCTTTTTTAGTTGGCATTTTTTTTATTCAAGATGAGAAAGACTATTAAGACTAATTTTATCGATTACTTTTCACATTAGAGGACAAAAGAGGTGTCGGCTAAAGAAGCACCGCCAATCAAATTTACAGCAACGGCAAAGTCTACATTGACATTAGCATCCATATTTGCTTGCACTTGACCTGATAGAGCGTCAAACCTCAACTCGCCAGCTACACCAGAGAACTGATTGCCGCCAATGAACTTAAATACATCATTCGCAGTGGTTGCTGTATTCGCATCAAGCACTGATAGATCTAGCTTATCTCCAGCAGCAAAATCGAGGATCCGATCAAGCGCCAATAAACCAGAGTCTGCAGCTGAAAAATATTTGAAAATATCTGTGCCGGCACCGCCAGTAAGCTGATTAACACTTGCGTTAGCAACAATAGAGTCATTACCAGAGCCGCCAATGGCATTTTCTACTGCGCAATTTAAGGCAATAGATACGTTATTTGTTCCGCCATCTACTGAGGAGAAAGTGCCAGCAATTAAGCTAATATTTTGCGCAGCTGAATATCCAGAACAATCTAAGGTATCTACTCCGCCGCCATCCCAAATACAAAATTGGGGGATGACTGCTGTAGTCATACTGAAGGAGGTTTGTGCATCACTGGTGGCATTAAAGCCGTAGGTAGTATTTGTGGCCCGAGTAGCAGTGTTAGCGCCATACATTTGCTGGATTTCATAGATATCCAACAGCATCGGCGTATAGGCTGTTGCAAACCCACCAGGAGTTCCCCCAGTATAGGAACCACCGAAGTAGCTCATTACTGAATACATTTCCGTATCTTGAACAAATTGCGCGCTGTTGGCGTAAGTAATACTGACACCTACCCCTGCGTTGTAATCACCCGGATGTGCCAAACCTAAGGCATGACCTGCTTCGTGCATGATTGCAAAAAATGGATAAGTGCCAGGCGTTACGCCGCTCGTACTAACACCCCCAGCAAGATTTAACCAAAGATCGCCAGCAGAACTGGATGCTGCAGTAGATCCTGGGTAGTAGGCAAAAGCTCCTGCACCATCATTGGCGGAGTAGTTTGAAATCGCCATCGTGCCATTATTTGAGTATTCAGTAATGCCGTTGATAGTGGTGTCAACAACTTGCGTAAACGTCACTTGCGCAACATCTGACCACAATTTAAGGATAGCTTTGACAGCAGTAATTTCTTCGCTAGACAAAGGTGAAAAATTGGTTGGTGGTGCGTAAGTGGTAGGCGCAGAAGATCTAAAACTATAAGTCACATTGACTGCACTGGCAGATGTTAAAGAGCCCCAGGACGTATAAGAATCTAGTGCCCCTGCTGCCATTTCAATATCAAAGGATGCTTTTGTGCCAGCAGTGACAGAAACGCCGTACTGGCCAGTGCTGCCATTATTAAAGGCTCCAGCATCAATAAAATAGGTCCCAGACGCAGTAGGCTTATAGGTCAATAATGCGCTCGATCCAGGGCCACCATCATCATTACTGGCAACCCTCTTGCCAGATGCATTAACAATAGCAAGAAAAGGATCCTTCAGGCTACTAACCCCGGTACCAATTTCAGCAAATGTATAGGTTTGACCTGCCACCAGTGAAACTTTGTAAAAGTCGTGATCCCCTTTTGCAGAAATCTCTCCCCTAGCAGTTTGTCCAACGGCTAGGGTATATGTAGTTTTAATAGTTGCCAGCGCATCTACTTTTTCAGCAAGATTTGGGCCGATTGAAATGGCTGGAAACAATGTCGTTGCATAAGGGCTTGTTGCAGTTGAAATCACTGCATTGACATTTGGATTGGTGCGCGCAAAGAAACTTGTTTGCAAACTGTTCAACAAAGGATCAAAGAGCGTTTGATTATTCATCCCATGAGCGCCATTGAAATAATTTGAACGGCCTTCGTGCTCAGAAAATAATTCAAATGCACTCGAATTTGATTTTTTTTGAGAATGTTGTCATAAACCTCTGCCTTTAAAATTGACCCGCCCACTTAAACCATCAAAAATGATTATTTCTTTTGGATACATAATATAGTGATCTAGAAGCACTACTTCATTATTCTTGACGTTTTTTGAGGCATCTTTTACCAACTTCAGCGTGAATATCCCCAAGCAAGGATATAACTTTAGTTATATAAATGGTTAATCAATAATCTTTCGAGAAAATAGAATATAAAGTCTACAAATGGCGATTAAACAATTCAACGCGGGCTGGTCTAAAAAAGAGGATCGCATTACCCTAAGCCTCAATACCAGCGAAGGGGAGCTTTTCCGCTTTTGGATTACCCGCTTTATTGCCAAGCATCTTTTGCAAGGTTCGCAATCCATGATTCAGGCGAACTTGGAAACGAAACACAACGCCCGAGCCTCGCAAGTCATTCAAGAATTTCAAAAGGACGCTGTTAAACAGCAATTAAATCTTCAAGAGTCTTTTGAAGGTGGTGACAAGACTCCACTCGGCGATAAGCCCGTTCTGGTCATCGGTTTAAACCTCCAATCCAATAATGAATCGGTAACCATTGGTCTGCAATTAGATATTGGTAAAACAGCCACCTTTGAACTACCACTGGGGCAATTACAACCACTCATTGTTTTACTGGAGAAACTTGCTACTGATGCGGATTGGCAACTCCATGCCGAGAGTACTGGCGCACTGACTGGTTTACATGAAACCCTTGAGCAAGATAAATCTAGAAAACTCCATTAACTCAGGTGAATATGAGCTTCTTTAGAAAAGAACGTTTCCTCAATAATCGCTTCATTAGAACGCTGGGTGGCCTGGTCATTGCGCTCTTCTTTGTAGCGCAGGCAGGCAATTGGATTAACGTTTCCTTAATTGAACATGCTGATGGCCTGCTGTATGACGCTCGCCTAAAGCTGACTGCGCCTGGTGGCGTGGATTCTCGCATTGTCATTGTCGACATTGATGAAAAGAGTCTGCGCGAGCGCGAGCAAGGCGGTGAAGGACGCTGGCCATGGCCGCGTGATCGCCTAGCCCTTTTAAATGATCGCTTACTCAACCAGTATCAGGTAGCGCTAGTTGGCTATGACGTGATCTTTTCAGAAAAGGATCTCTCTTCTGGTATCCAGTCGCTTGAAAATATTGCCAATAGAAATCTCAAAGGCAACTCTGTATTAGCTTCAGAATTATCCAAACTCAAACCGGAGCTTGATTTTGATGGCCGCTTTGCAGCCAGCATGAAAGATCAGCCCGTTGTTTTGGGTTTTACCTTTTTGCCAGCAATTGAGACCAGTCAGAAAGGTTCTCTGCCAATACCTGCACTCACTACAAAAGAACTCCCCTTATCAGCGGTGGATCCTTTAGTACGTAGTGGCTACACCGGTAATTTGGCACGTCTGCAATCAAGCTCCGCGGATGGCGGTCACATCAATCCACTGGTCGACAGTGATGGCGTTATCCGCCGCGTACCCATGCTCATACGTCATGAGAATGGTTATTACGCCTCTCTTGCACTCGCTTCAGCTCGTACACTCTTGGGCGGTTTGCCCCTCGGTTTAATTCTGAATCCAGGAACTTCTGTCGACCAATTTGGCTCTGTTGCCGCTCTAGATGTTGGTGGCGCTGCGTTGCCAATAAACACGGAGTTAGTGAGCTACATTCCCTATCGCGGTGGCTATCAGAGCTTTGACTATATATCCGCATCTGATGTCATCAATCAAAAGATTGATCCCAAAGCGCTAGAAGAAAAAATCGTGCTCATTGGTACAACTGCTCCAGGCTTGCTGGATCTGCGCACCACTCCTTTTAGCAATACTTACCCTGGTGTAGAAATTCATGCGAACCTTATTGCCGGAATTCTGGATGGCACGATTAAGCAATCCCCTGTTTGGGTACAGACAGTCAATTTTTTAGCGATTGCAGTTTTAGGCATTTTCTTTGCACTGTTATTGCCGTGGCTAAAACCACTCTCGGGTTTAGTGGCTTCGACCATTGGGGCTGCTGTCATTCTAGGATCCAATTTCTGGCTCTATCAAGGGGGCATCGTCTTTCCACTAGCAGGTTTAATGGCGGTAGCCACCCTCCTCTACCTATTTAACGTGGCCTACGGCTATTTTGTTGAGTCGCGTGGCAAACGTCTGATGAATGGTCTTTTTGGTCAATACGTCCCTCCCGAACTCGTTGATGAGATGGCCAAGAATCCTGCCAACTTCAGTATGGAAGGTGAAAGTCGCGAGTTGACTATTTTGTTTAGCGATGTCCGTGGCTTTACGACGATTTCTGAAAGCTTAGATGCTAAGACTCTCTCTGAGTTTATTAATGCCTTCTTAACCCCCTTCACCAAAGTGATTTATCACAATCAAGGCACCATTGATAAATACATGGGCGATTGCATTATGGCGTTTTGGGGTGCGCCAATTAAGGACGAAGATCATGCGCGTCATGGTCTCATCTCTGCCTTTGAAATGCTCACCGCCATGGATTTACTCAATGAAGAATTTATTAAAAAGGGTTGGCCTCCTATTAAGGTGGGTATTGGTCTCAATAGCGGTCGCGTCAGCGTCGGCAACATGGGCTCCGAAATTCGTTTGGCATACACCGTCATGGGTGATGCAGTGAATTTAGCCTCTCGCCTGGAAGGCATTACTAAAGAGTATGGCGCAGCCATCATTATTGGTGATGAGACCTACAAAAAACTACCAGATTTGATCGCACGGGAAGTTGATAAAGTACGTGTGAAAGGTAAAGATATCGCCGTCAAGATCTTTGAGCCACTGGGCTTTGAAGGCACGGTCTCTGAAGAAAAGATGGCGGCCCTCCAATTGTTTGAAAAAGCCTTACAAGCCTACCGTAATCAAGAATGGAACGACGCACAAACCCAGTTTGAGTTCCTGCTAGAAAATTACCGCAGCACTGGAGAGGTGCTCTATGAGCTCTACCTAGAGAGAATTGGGCTTTTGCGAGATAATCCACCAGGTGATGATTGGGACGGTAGCTTTACCTTCACCAAAAAATAATTGGATTAAATAATGACTTGTAGCTTGCAGGTTCTGGGATGTAGTGGCGGCATTGCTGCTGGACTCAGAACCACTTCTTTTCTGCTAAATGAGAACACCTTAATTGATGCTGGCACTGGCGTTGGCGATCTCACACTAGATCAATTACGCAAGATTGATCATATTTTTCTGACACATAGTCATTTGGATCATATTTGTAGCGTTGGTTTTTTGGCAGATTCTGTTGGTGGCTCACGCAAGAGCCCGATTAAAGTCTATGGGATTGATGCCACCCTAAGTGCACTCAAAAACCATATTCTGAATAACATCGTCTGGCCTGATTTCACGGTCATTCCGAGCATTGAGCATCCTTTTTTGCAACTCATGCCAATCGACCTTGGCCAAACAATGGAGATGGGCACCTACAGGATCACTACCCTCCCGGTAAACCATAGCATTCCTGCTATTGGCTACGCGATTGAATCTGATTCTGGCGTTTTGGTCTTTAGTGGTGATACAGGCCCCCATCCCGACTTCTGGCAAGCAGTGAATGCCTACCCTAACTTGAAGCACTTATTAATAGAGTCTTCTTTTACAGCCTCAGAGCAGGCCTTAGCCGATCTCTCTGGTCATTACAGTAGCCTTGGCATTGCGAAAGATTTAGAGAATTTATCTAATCAGACAACCCAAGTTTGGATCTCGCATTTAAAACCAGATGGCGGCAATCACATCATCCAAGAAATTTTGGCTGCCTCCAAACATCTACCCCAGAAAATTCGTTCTCTAGAAGCAAACTTGGTCTTATCGTTTTAATTTCAAGAGTCTATTAAGTCAGCATAGGCGATGCACTTCCAGGTATCGCTGGATTTTTTCCACACACTCAAGCGTGGTGAATAGCTGGAAGATAATTGCTTGCCATCACGGTATTCGATGGCACAGATCCAAAAGCTGACAATTAGATTATCCCCTGCTTGCGTCACTTTAAAATCCTTAAAGCCTACCTCACCTAGATTCATCTCTTTCATGAGAGTCATGGCACTTGCCCGATCGTAAGACCCTGTAGAGCTTACAAACTGACAGGCGGGATCGAGCATATCCTCTAGGGCTTGCCAATTTTTTTCCTGAATATGGCGCACAGAGAGGCGCTCTAAAGCTTCTGCCTGAGCTTGGATGTCAATTGCATTCATCTACATTTCCAATCTAATTTCTTCTGTTTTACTGTGTTTCTTTTCCATCATACCGAAATTGAAACTCATTTTGTACTGTGAATGCGCACAAATAAAAACCCCCACCGGTAAGGATGGGGGGTTTTAGAAGACTGGGATATGCGTCCAATGATTAGTTCACATACCCTTCCCTACTTGATTAACCGTGCCACTGGATCTTATCGACATTATGAATATCGTGTGAAGTTCCATCAGCAGTGGTAATCGTAACCGCATTATCAGCATGATCTGAAGAGAATGTGATCTGATTGTTAGCCGTATCAACAGTAGCAGTACCAGACTTAACAACTACAGTCCAATCACCACCATTGTTGTCAAAGCTATTAGTTAATGCACCACCTTCAGCTGTAACAGATGCAGGACCACCATGCAAGCTAGTGATATCCACAACTTCAGTCCATGCGCTACCATCAAGCGCCTTAGCACCATCAGCGCCAGCGAAGTGAGACAAAATATCCTTACCGCCTAATTCTTCGCCTTTCATGGTTGCGATCTCGTAAGTCTGACCGCCGAGCTCTACAAACAGAGATGAATGTGAATCGGTTGCGCCATCCTGGTCGATCGAAATCTTCGAATGAACTGAATCAGCACCGCTTAACAAGGCTGAGAAATCAGCCAAGTAGAAGTCGCCATTGGTTGCAAAGCTGACGTCTTGAGCAATATGCGCAGTGCCATCAGTTGTGGTAAAGGTAGTTTCACCATGGATGATGACATCACCATTTGCAGCAAGGCTTACCTGACCATCTGAGGTTAATGACAAACTAGCAATACCGCGATCAGCTAATGTTTGGAATTCACCAGCATCAACCTTGCCATCGCTATCAACGTCTTGCCATGCACCAAACTTAGCAAAATCAACGTCTTTTGAATCAAACACATTATCTTTGTTTGAGTCATAGACTTTTGCTAGGCCTTGCAAGTCAGTTTCACCTGCTTGAGTACTAAAGACAATATTCAAAGTACCGTCTTCTCTTTGCAGAGCCAGTAAGCCATCACCTGAACCAACCCAAGCCGTTGCTTCGTTTACTCCAGTATTAGTGAAGTCATGAGTTACGCCGGCAGAGGTACTTAAGTAATTAATACCATTACCATCAAGATCCAGGGCAATAGGAGCTCTACTTACTGAAACATCAATCGCTGCTGTACCGATATTGGTAGAGCCACCATCACCATCATTTAATGTGAAGGTAACCGTACGCGTTGCTGTATTTGGATTATTCGAAGTATTGGCATAGGTGATCTTTTCGATCAAGGCTTCCACAATAGCAGGTGTTACTGAGCTGCTAGAGAAGTTGATTGTGAGATCAGAGCCATTTGAGCCATTTGAGCTAATCGTACCTACTGTGATTACGTTTGTGGTACCAGAACCCGTAGGGTTGTAGTACAAGGTAGTTGTGCCGCTTGAAGTCCTTGTACTAAAGTCCCCATCGTTAGCTGGAGTACTGCTACTTGTAGAAGACGTAATAATTGCCAATTGATCAGCAGCAGTACCGTTGGCAGTGAAGGACACTGTTAAGGAACCACCATTGAAGTTGGAAGAGTCGGCATCAGATACCGTTACAGCACTGTCCAATACAATCGTTCCGCCACTTTTGGTAAATGCCGCCGAGCTATTAACAGCACTAATTACCGGAGCATCGTTCGTACCAGCAATAGTGACGGTAATAGTCTTATTAGTACCATCAGCAGCTTGTACGGTCACGCTATCAGTGTAATTAGTACCTGATACGAACTCGTTATTAGCAGTATCTGCGGTATAAGTCCATGCGCCACCACTGGTCATTGTAAATTTGCCATAACCATTGTTACCTGCAGTACTAGGTAACGCTATAAATGCATTCGCAGTGCCATCTACGTCAGTAGAAGTTAAGGTACCAGTTGTCGTTAATGCAGCATTAGTTTCAGTCAGGCTAGCGGTTGAAGTTCCGCTAATGACTGCGGCGTTGTTAACCGCTGTTACATCAACAATAATTTCTGCTGTACCGATATTAGTTGAGCCTCCATCACCATCATTCAATGAGAAGGTAACCGTACGCGCTGCAGTACTTGGATTATTCGAAGTATTGGCATAGGTAATCTTTTCAATCAAAGCTTCTACGACAGCAGGTGTTACTGAACTGCTAGTGAAGTTGACTGTTAAAGCAGAACCATTTGCGCCATTTGAGCTAATCGTACCTACTGTGAATAAATTTTCTGCGCCCGCAGGGTTGTAATACAAAGTTGTTGTACCACCAGAAGTATTTGTACTGAAGGTACCGTCACTTGGGGTTGTATCGCTTGTAGAAGACGTAATAATTGCCAATTGATCAGCAGCAGTACCGTTGGCAGTGAAGGACACTGTTAAGGAGCCGCCGTTGAAGTTGGAGGAGTCACTGTCAGATAGAGTGATAGCGCTATCCAAGGTAATGGCCGAGCCACCCTCGGTATAAGCTACTGGGCTAGTAACAGCACTAATTACCGGAGCATCATTAGTACCAGCAATAGTGACGGTAATAGTCTTATTAGTACCATCAGCAGCTTGTACGGTCACGCTATCAGTGTAATTAGTACCTGATACGAACTCGTTATTAGCAGTATCTGCGGTATAAGTCCATGCGCCACCACTGGTCATTGTAAATTTGCCATAACCATTGTTACCTGCAGTACTAGGTAACGCTATAAATGCATTCGCAGTGCCATCTACGTCAGTAGAAGTTAAGGTACCAGTTGTCGTTAATGCAGCATTAGTTTCAGTCAGGCTAGCGGTTGAAGTTCCGCTAATGACTGCGGCATCATTAGTACCAGCAATAGTGACGGTAATAGTCTTATTAGTACCATCAGCAGCTTGTACGGTCACGCTATCAGTGTAATTAGTACCTGATACGAACTCGTTATTAGCAGTATCTGCGGTATAAGTCCATGCGCCACCACTGGTCATTGTAAATTTGCCATAACCATTGTTACCTGCAGTACTAGGTAACGCTATAAATGCATTCGCAGTGCCATCTACGTCAGTAGAAGTTAAGGTACCAGTTGTCGTTAATGCAGCATTAGTTTCAGTCAGGCTAGCGGTTGAAGTTCCGCTAATGACTGCGGCGTTGTTAACCGCTGTTACATCAACAATAATTTCTGCTGTACCGATATTAGTTGAGCCTCCATCACCATCATTCAATGAGAAGGTAACCGTACGCGCTGCAGTACTTGGATTATTCGAAGTATTGGCATAGGTAATCTTTTCAATCAAAGCTTCTACGACAGCAGGTGTTACTGAACTGCTAGTGAAGTTGACTGTTAAAGCAGAACCATTTGCGCCATTTGAGCTAATCGTACCTACTGTGAATAAATTTTCTGCGCCCGCAGGGTTGTAATACAAAGTTGTTGTACCACCAGAAGTATTTGTACTGAAGGTACCGTCACTTGGGGTTGTATCGCTTGTAGAAGACGTAATAATTGCCAATTGATCAGCAGCAGTACCGTTGGCAGTGAAGGACACTGTTAAGGAGCCGCCGTTGAAGTTGGAGGAGTCACTGTCAGATAGAGTGATAGCGCTATCCAAGGTAATGGCCGAGCCACCCTCGGTATAAGCTACTGGGCTAGTAACAGCACTAATTACCGGAGCATCATTAGTACCAGCAATAGTGACGGTAATAGTCTTATTAGTACCATCAGCAGCTTGTACGGTCACGCTATCAGTGTAATTAGTACCTGATACGAACTCGTTATTAGCAGTATCTGCGGTATAAGTCCATGCGCCACCACTGGTCATTGTAAATTTGCCATAACCATTGTTACCTGCAGTACTAGGTAACGCTATAAATGCATTCGCAGTGCCATCTACGTCAGTAGAAGTTAAGGTACCAGTTGTCGTTAATGCAGCATTAGTTTCAGTCAGGCTAGCGGTTGAAGTTCCGCTAATGACTGCGGCATCATTAGTACCAGCAATAGTGACGGTGATCAGCTGAGTGGTTCCATCTGCAGTTGTTACTGTAATACTGTCGGTGTAATTTCTGCCCTCTTCAAATTCATCGTAAGCACTGTTCATGGAGTATGTCCAAGTGCCATCCATATCAACACTGAACTTACCGTAGCCATTATCACCATCAGCCTCTTCGTATGCTACAAAGAAGGTTTCATCTCCGCCAGAGGAATGAGCAACTAATCTTCCGCCGGTAGACTTGCTTTCATGCTCTTCATCTACTCTTGATGAATTCTCTCCTGAAATTGTGCTATCTCCCTCTTCAGTTTCACCGTGAATATCAGCCTCACCAGATCCATCAGCAGATATATGATCGTCAATAGCAACACTTAGTGCAACACTTTCCAAGCCTGTTTGATCAGAATCAGCACCAGCTACGTTGTCGATTTGGCTCGCTTGATATACAGGCACATCAATTCCAAAATCTACTACCTTAAAGGAAGCTTCGCTGCTGGTATTTCGTGGATTTCCAACGGCCCAAATATCTATGCTGACGATATCTTCAGAATTTGTATAAGAAATGTTCCACAGCACATTGGTTGCACCTGATCCGTTTGAACCAGAATTATGATCTGAGCCACTCTCTTCAGAGCCATCATTGGCTACAACCTTTTGAATCTGAAAACCTGGTGCCGAAGAAATAGGATCGCCGCTGTTCGTAACCTTGATTAAGTTAGCATTATCACTGGCCTTAGTACCAGTAAACCCAGCAGAATATGAATCGGGCGAGTTCTGAGAGAAGATAAATGATTGAATCTTAATGCTTCCATCAGTAAACTTAACAGCTAAGGCAACTTCAGCATCGCCTACATTAGTAATCGTAAAACCACCACCCTTAACAGCCTGGGCCTGGTTAAATGTAGCAACCATGTGCTCTTGATAACCCTTTGTTTCGCTTGGGCCAAAATATTTGCCTTGAACCGTATTACCAGCAACGCCAGCAGTAAATGCGCCGGTATCGCTACTCATCTTAATAGGTGCATCAGTACCGCCCAAGTCATATTTACCATTTTGAGACTCATCTAAATCAGCAGTGCGATTGCTATCGTAAACAACATTGTTGTTTACATAAGCCGACAATTCGACATAATCGCGTCCATCAATTGAAACATCGTAGGTCATGCCTCTATCAGAGGTTGAGAAACTCATATCAGAAGAACTGATAGTCTCAATTGTGTAATTCAGATCTTCAATCTGAACTTCATAAGAGTAGGTTACAAGAATTGTTTCACCAACTTGTAATTCATCAATCTCTATATATGATTTACCTGCTAAATCAGTTTTAATTTCTCCATCATAGAGTTCACCATTAATTTTTATAGGAGAGATATGACTGCCATTTGTAACAAACATAGTGTCATAAACCAAAACATTAGTAAGAGTTGTATTTCCTGTGTTTTGGACTGTTAACGTATATTCAATGAGATCTCCAGAGCTATCTACTGAATGATGAGATGAATTGGAATCCGAATCGGATTCCGAGCTTGACTCTGAGTCATTCTCATTATTATTTTCTACTCGATACTCATTCTCAGAGTTATTGTTCTCATCATCGCTGTTGTCATCATCGCTAGAGTTATTGTTCTCATCATCGCTGTTGTCATCATCGCTAGAGTTATTGTTTTCATTCTCATCATCATGACTATCAGAAGATTCACTACCGCTTCCATCTGAGTCGAAGTCATCACCAAGATCCTTGATAACTGCGCTCTTAGTAATCAATAAATCTGGGGTTTTGGCCAACTCTACTGTGTAAGTAGCTTTACCATCATTGGCAGCAGGAGTATCACGATCAGCTGGGGTAGTTTGATCAGAGCTAGCGATTGCTAAGTTATCTAACTCGGCATTGCCATCAGCATCATTACCATCGGCAACATCCAAATCATCTTGGGTAATCACATAGTCATAAGACAGTTGCAAGGCTTGACCTGGGGCTAAAGTAACGCCCTCAGCCAGAGTCACTACTCCATTAGCACCGAGGGTGCCAGTAACTGTAGTGGTACCTGTAGTGTTTTGTGTAAAGGCAGTACCGTTATAGGTGCCTACCTCAAAAGTAATGGTGTCACCAATTTCATATAAATCGCTGGCATCAACTGTTGCAGTATTTAAAGAGCCAAATAATTTATCGTCGGCAATCGTTAAAGAAGATAAGGTTTGGTTACCCGTGTTTTGAACGATCACCGAGTAAGCAACCTGCGACTCACCCGCTTCAATCATAGTATCCAAATCACCCGCACCTTCAACAACAGTGCCAGTTTTCCAGATCGAGAGTTCTGGGGTTTTGGCCAACTCTACTGTGTAAGTAGCTTTACCATCATTGGCAGCAGGAGTATCAGGATCAGCTGGGGTAGTTTGATCAGAGCTAGCGATTGCTAAGTTATCTAACTCGGCATTGCCATCAGCATCATTACCATCGGCAACATCCAAATCATCTTGGGTAATCACATAGTCATAAGACAGTTGCAAGGCTTGACCTGGGGCTAAAGTAACGCCCTCAGCCAGAGTCACTACTCCATTAGCACCGAGGGTGCCAGTAACTGTAGTGGTACCTGTAGTGTTTTGTGTAAAGGCAGTACCGTTATAGGTGCCTACCTCAAAAGTAATGGTGTCACCAATTTCATATAAATCGCTGGCATCAACTGTTGCAGTATTTAAAGAGCCAAATAATTTATCGTCGGCAATCGTTAAAGAAGATAAGGTTTGGTTACCCGTGTTTTGAACGATCACCGAGTAAGCAACCTGCGACTCACCCGCTTCAATCATAGTATCCAAATCACCAGCGCCTTCAACAACAGTGCCAGTTTTCCAGATCGAGAGTTCTGGGGTTAAGACAATAATCTCAGGCGCAATTCCGCCATCGTCAACTGGATCGATAAGCAAGGCTGGAGTAGTGTCAGTAGGAGGGGTAACTTGATCAGCATTAGTGGGGGTTGGGTCTTGAGGGACCGCAGGTACAGCTGGGGCTGCTGGTGCGCCTTGTGGCTGGTTGCCATCACGACCGCCTACTATCGTAGGGTTCACGTTCGCATTTGGATTGCCTTCTGCAACAGTAACTGTTGCAACTTCAGTATTTTTTCCAGTGAAATCTTGGTTAGGATCAATAGCTGTTGTGTTCAAGTCGCCAGGGTTGCTGGCTACATTAGCGCCATCAAGTGGTGAATCTGCAGGCCTGCTATTTAATGGTGATTGATTATTATTTGGAGATTTTTCGTTATTGAAAAGACTTGGCTGATCTTGTGCTGGTGCGTTTTGCGCATCTGATGCGGCATCAGCACGAGCCTCGCCTTGATCCGGCGCATTGTTTTGCTGCAAGGACGTCATGTCATCAAGATGTTGTGCATCCTGAGCTTGTTGTGCTGAGTTTACGTTTGCGTTTTCTTCACCGGCCATGATCAATCTCCAAGTTAATTGCTAGGCAAGAACTGCCCTTTCGAGACTAATTTAATGCTTTATATGGGTTTTAATACCCCTAATCATGGTTATATAACTTAAGTTATATAACCTTAGGATTTTAGAAGATTAACGCTTATAGACAGCGACACCCTGAACAAAGGTGGTGCCAGTATTGAAGTTATAGGAGAGTCCAGCAGCTGATACAGGGGTGTTATAAAAACTCACATTACCGGACGCAGCACATCCAGATTTACAGACCCCTTGATTACCAGTGGTGTTTGAAACGGTACCATTTACTATGTTATTGGCTGACCCAGTTAGCCCACCTGAAAACGCCATGTTGTAGTTAGCATTACCTGAGGTTGTAGAAAATAAGCCCAAATTACCATTGATAGTTGCAGCACCAATATTTGCCGTTAAGTTTCCACCAGTGACAAACCAACTTTGGCCACCATTAATAGCAGTTGGAGTAGTAGCACGAAGCAAGGTAAAAGAAATAGAATTCGCCCTATTGATGGTCGCATTAAGCATATCTTGGTTTAACTGACCCGCAACAAGGTGAATACCAGAATCAATCGGAACATAAATAGGCTGGCCGTTGTTATATCCAGCAATCTGAGAAACGGTGCCATTACCCCAGCGCCCCCAAGAAACGTTTTGGTAATTTCCGCCCTCTAGTAACTGAGCCGAGCCTTGGGTATAAGCCAGTACCGGAGGAAGATTCGGCAATTGAGGTTGGGGGCCTGGCACAAGCAACGCGCCAGCAGAGGCCAGACTAACTTGTGTTAAAAAACCTGAAGCACTATAAGTTGCCGCAAAGCCTCCGCCATCATCAGTATTAATTAAAGAAGGGTTAATACTGTAATACGGCAAACCATTGCTTGGATTAGTGGACCCTGGCCAAGCTTGCGCGATTTGCACATAGTTGCTGTAACCAGTTGCCACTGTTGAGCCATCGTTATAAGTCGTGTTGTATATGTTGGCCGGGAAATTCCAAAGCAGGTTAGGTGTTTGGAAAATCGTTACTGGTCCAATGGTGGTTAATGATGTGGATGCATTGCCAACAACAACGTCAGCAGGTTCTTTAGGTGGATTGACTGGCTGCTGAATCGGCTGAACTACAGAGGCCGCCTTCTTAGGCACAATCACTTGACTAGCTAGTGGATCTCTCAGGAAGGCTGGAGGCTCACTGAGGCGATCAATCGGTGCGGTCTTGCTGGCAACGTAAATGGGCTCGTTCACCCCATACGTACCCTCACTAGCATCATTCTTGACTACGACTTTACCTTCAAAGACGCCTGCATATAAACCATTTTTGGCGAGCGCTTTGTCTGCGCCTAAACAACTATTAGAGCAATCGACGATATTAAATCCAGTACCACGCACACCAATGGTGGCGGCCACAGTATTGACTTTGAGATTGTCTTTATTCTCTCTCCCAATCACGCCAGTCACTGCACGTACACCACCTTGGACTAAATTTAATGAGGCTTTTTCAGTACCATCCGATTTACCATTGAATTGATACTCATCGATCTTAAATTCTGAACCAGCGCGCAGTGCAATCACTGCACCATCAGTCATGCGCATTTGTAAATTACTATTTACACCAGTGGTAATCGTATCGCCTGCTTGTAAGGTGGCGCCTTTCGTTAAGGCGCTACTCTGCCCTTTACGAATGAGCTTGGTATCACCAAGCGCTAATAAGATGCGACCTACTTCTGCGGTCGATTGTGCAAAGATTGGACTGGCTAGAGCGCAAGCTAATATGGCGCCGAGTAAAACCTTTGGAAGGTATTTGAAAAGATGAGGAGATGTCAATAGCATGGTCATGCTCCTTATTTAGATTGCCACTCATAGCGCAACTTCAGTGCACCGGTATATTGTGAGAACGAGTACAGCGTCAGATTCGAGTTATTTCTATAGTAAGTAAACTCTGCTCTTGTTGACAATGTTTTTGTCATTTTGTACTCAAGAGTACTTTGTGCTGAAATCAAACCATCACTCCGATTTTGCCCGTACAGCAAATCCGGTGCACCATAAGCGCTAGATGCATATCCTCCGCCAACCTGAAGACCCCACTTGTCACTCGGCAAGAAATATGCCGCTACAGTGCCACCAGTGATATTACGGCTTAAATCAGAACGATTTTGTGTATTGTTTTGTTGTGAGTAACTTGCTCCAAAAACCACAACAGGGGCCCAAGTCACATTGGGCATTGCCCAGCGATAACCGAGTGCACCTGTATTGAGAGTGGCGTTGTATACGCTGTACTCTGAGTTGTAATTCAGAGCAGTACTTCCCAAAGCAGCGGTAACCATATGATTGGGCACCAACAAACGCTCATACTGCGCACCGCCACCGTAAGCACTGGGCACAGGTACTTGATCTAGCTTAGCTGGACTAGCAAAACCGACTACCTTCACGGTGTTGATATCGTCAGTCATTTTGAGACCAGTCAACACATTACCAACATTCAGATCATAGCCGTCAACCTGCGAGTAGCGTTGGCTGCTAACACTCACTGAGGTAAAGCTGGTGATACCAGGCCTCACAGGAATATTAATATTTCCGCCAGCAGACAAGTATGAAAATGGCGAGGATTGTGGCTTGGAAGTGGATGCTAATTCCACTGGGCCATAAAACGGCAAAATGATATTGTTAATTGCAGCAGCCGTGTTCACATTATTGTTATAACCAGCACCGATTTCAGCAAAGACGGATCCGTTAGGTTTTAGAGCCCTTTCTTTGCGCTCAATTTCTGCAAGATACAAATTAATAGTACTCATTACCGCCGCAGGTGGTTTGTGGCTTTTCACTTCCAAAAACTCATCTTTTGCGCGACCGTACTCTTCTAACTGGTAATACGCACGCCCAAGCTCAAGTCGCACTAAATCATCGCTAGGGTTTTGTAATAAGACGCGCTCTAAGGAGAGTACGCCAAGTGATGCTCTGCCGGCATCTACCGCCGCTACACCAAAAGCATAATCAAACAGAGGCTCACCCATGAGCTCGGGATGTTTTAAACCTAACTCATATGCCTGCTTTGCTTTGCCCTGCTCAATCAATACTTTCATCTCATCGGCAATATCCGCACGCGCCAATGATGACATCACTAGCATGCCAATTGCTATGCCAACAAAAATTGAGGCGCGCACAATTTTGCTAACGTTTAATAAGGTAGAGACACTTTTCACAATTGCAATTAATTTAATAAATCATAGAAAAAATCATTTAACGGACAAATTCTAATACACATCTACTATTGGAATGCCATACATACTAGCCCTCAAGACCTATCCTAAGGGCTAATACCGATCTGTTAAAACCCGCCTGTAACAATTAATGTAGTCCACCTGTTTTTGCTCAAAAGAGGCGCACTCAGAGGCAACCTTAGCGGTACGCCGATGAAGTTCATCCTTATCTAAGGCCCACTTACCCTTCTTCTGAGCATAAAAAAGGACTCTTTTCTCAAAATACGCATCCTCAAAGCCTGATAGTCCATAAAAAGTGATTTCTTCACCTGTTAGGCGATACACACCTTTAGTGGTGTGATTTTGCATGGCCTGAAAGAAGCTACTCGGTATACCCATCTGCGCAAAATAAACTTTGGCATCACGCTCAAATTGGGCAAGCAAGGCTTTTGCCTTGGGATCTTCCTGTATATCAACTTCGCGCTTAATAACGCCGGCATCACTACTCATCGTAATGCGTCCCTGGTGAATGCCAACACTAAAGGAAGGTGCACCGCGCACCACCCCACTAGCTAACAAAAATACGCAAGCACTGGAACACTCACCCGTCACGAAAACATGGGCATTATTGCGCCTCAGAAATCGACCAATTTCCATAGCAGCCATCCCATCACCGCCCTTGCTGTCAAGGAGAACAATTAACTTCCCAGGAATAGGCTCTTCCATAGGATCGGGCACAGTATTGCCGGCTAGTAGCTTGCGCATGTTTTCAGCCAACTTACGTGAAATCGTGCCTTTGACAATGACTACCCGAATTTGATTGGCTGATAGAGGTTCGCCTTGCTCAATCGCCTGCTCTAAGGAAACTGGTTTGGCGCTCCGTTTATCGGGCTCGACCACTCCAGTTTGCGCCGATGATTTGTTCGCCGGCTTAAAGCTTGGAAGCGGATCACTGGAAGTCCTTGGGGCAACTGGAAATGGCGGACTAGACAAACCACAAGATGCCAAGAGAATACTTGCTAAACACAGCACCAGAAGTTTCAGATTGATGGGCTTGGCTGGCATCATAAATGAAAGAAGACTGACTAGGCTGCTAAGGACATATCGCTGAGCTGCTTAATGGCATGCGCAGTTGCGAGGTCGCGGAATTCAAAGCCATTACCCTGACTTGGCAGAATCAGACCGAAACTTGCTAATTCCTGAATAGCGGCCTGCAATACGGGCCTTGGGGACTGTAGCTCGAGGACTAAATCCTCAATCGATTTTTCTGGAGAAATAGCTGCCTTAAAGATCAAAGAATTCGCTACCGGTGATAGCTGATCCAATAATGCTTGCAAGTCAACACGGACACCCTCTGGTAAGAGATCTAAATCTGGTACCGTCATTGTCAGCACCCTTGAGAAAAGTGGCTTATGTGGACGAGGCCCCAGTAGGCGCACACTAGTCCGTGGCTCACCTTGATTTTGCACATTGCCTGCCGCAACCATCATGCGAGAACCCACCAATCGATCAACACCCTTTTCACCCAAAATCGTTTGTAAAGTTGGTAATGCGTGGATGCCATAAACCAACAAAACAATGGGGTTCTTTTTCGATAAATCGATCAAGGTTTTACTCAGGCGCTCAGCATTACCTTCTGCAAATGATTGCGAAGATTTAAGCTTACTTGGCATATAGCACTCAAGTTGAGCTAGCACACAGGAGCACACTGCATCAGCTTGTTTGTGTGCAGGCAGTCGAATATGAACTGGTTGAAAACCATGATTCATCGCTTCATTACCAATCGCATCTATTAATGCGGTAGTAATAGAAGGCGGCCAAGATTCCACCGCTAGCCATTGCGCAATGCCGCCATCGGCGGATGTACAAACCTCTGCTAAAAATGGCATACCGCCCCACTGTGTAGGATGGTTTGTTGGAGCTGATGGGACTGGACCAATTGCTATAAAACCTGCTGAATTCGCTACGTCTTTTGTCGGTGATTTTTTGGGTTTAATGAGAACCCATGGCACACAATGCGGTGCCAGTTTTTGCACTAAAGTATTTGCGAGAGGCAAACGCAAAGCGAAAGATTGTTTCGCCAAAGAAAGCGCCGTGCGATAGACCTCGACGGAGATTAAGTCCTGCGCCCCAGTGGGTACGACTTCAGCATGGGATGCAATGCCAATCCCCATCGGCTGGGCCAATGATTTCTGCTTATTTAACCAGTGACTAACAGCCTGGGCCAATTGACAGGCCCTGTCAGCATCATCCAAATGTGCCGCTGGATGACCAAACCAAGTCAACAACCCACCATCGGGAAGTGGCATAGCCCTGCCATCCAATGCTTGCGTTAATTTCATGACAAATTGACGGAACTCCATCATTTGTCGATTGTGTTCAAGAACCGCCTCTGGATTAGGGGGTGGAATATCAGAACTTACAAAAGCAACCGCGCTAATTAAGCGCCAGGCATAGCCTTTTTTATTCTGAATACTACTTTTTTTAATGTCATCGAATTGATGGGAGTCTAAAACTTCTCTAGCGAGAATCGCGACCTTGCCACGACTCGAGACGCCCAGCATTTTGAAAATGGTAAAGAGATGCTGCTTTACCGTGCCATAGGTGATTTTTAAATCAGCGGCAATTTCTTTATTGGACTTACCTTGTGCGATCAAATCCAAGATTTGCAATTGCCTCTGGGAAAAAGAGGATTTTGCTGAAGATGGATGCTCGCTCATAAGCTAAAACAAGAGTTTCCCCCTCCAATTAAGGAGAGGGAATTTGTTTAACGCTCACGCATACCTTGATGGAATGCAATGTAAATAGGACGCATTAAATAACGCAATACAGATTGACGATCAGTGACGATATCCGCCTGGGCAGTCATACCAGGGTCAATCGTTTTAGCAGGATCATCACCCAAGTTTTTCATCGGCAATGAGATGATGACCTTGAAATAAGGCTGTTGCTTCTCATCCAATGTGCTGTAGGAAGAAACCATCGAAACAGTGCCTTCCATCGTGCCGTAGCGCATGAAATCGTAAGTGCCAAATTTAACACGAGCTTTTTGACCCACTTTGACAAAGCCAATATCGGTTGGTAAGACACGCACTTCAGCGTGGAGGTTACCGTCAGATGGAACCACGTTCATCAAAATAGCGCCTGGAGGAATAACGCCACCCACCGTACGGAACTTCAGATCTTGCACAACGCCGTCTACTGGAGACACAACGTCTACACGCTCTAAACGATCGCGCATTTTGTTGAGTTGCTCTTCGGTCTGCACCATTTCATTGGCAGACAAATTCAGCTCATCCATATTAGTACGACGATAACGCAGCAACTCTGCTTTTGCTTGGGATAAATTACGCTGCGCATCTAGTGCTTGTACACGAGTTGCAAGCTTTTCTTTAGACAATTCACCACGGATATTGCTAACCTCAGACAAAATCTTAATTTCGCCTTCGAGTTGCGTTACTTGATCACGTGAAGTCTTGAGTGTTGTCTTTTGCTCTTCAACCATCTTGTCGAATTCTTTAGGAACATCCGAGAAATTAGCATCACGGCCATCAAGCAAGGCGCGCAAACGCTCTACTCTGGCATACAGACCCCAATACTTTGCATTCAAAGTCTCATATTCAGCGGATGGCTCGGTATCGTTTAGGCGCATTAGCACTTCGCCCTCTTTGACCTTTTGGCCATCGACTACATTGATCGTAGCAATACGACCACCGTCAACGTGCTGGATTACCTTTACGGCCTGAATCGGCATAATTTGTCCGGTTGAAAGCGCCACGACATCTAGCTTGGCAAACATCGCCCAAACAAAGAAGATGCCAACGGTATAAGCAACCAATTTGATGGTAGTGCGCATATACGTTGGAGGAGTTGCCTCTTCCAACAAAATCGCCTTAGCCAAATAGTTATCAGCACGGCTACCCAACACTAAGTTTGGACGGTCATTTGATGGTAAGTTTGGATCATTACTCATAGTTTTTTCTCACGTTTAATCTTTTTATCTACTACGCACTACTCGTTCATTAATGGTTACAAATCGTCTTTACATCCGTTTTAATTCTTAAGCAGCGGCATTAGTCGGTTGCTTGAGAAGCTCACTGGGTGGCCCAGCAGCCCGCAAGTAACCCTTATCAAAGACCAATAAGGTGTCAGCCAAACGAATATGGCTAGGACGGTGACTAATAAAGAGCACTGTGGTGTTGCCTTTGAGGGCCTTGAGAGCCTCAACAAACTTCGCATCACCCTCTGGATCTAAACCAGAGCCAGGCTCATCAAAAATCATGATTGGCGCACGGGTTAAATATGTTCTAGCAAGTAATAATTTCTGTTTAAGGCCAGAAGGCAATTCATTGGTGTTGTCACCCAAGCGATAGTCAATGCCACGCGGCAAGGAGAGTACGGTATCTAATGCGCCTGCCATATCCAAGGCTTGATACACCTCGTCATTGGTAGCATCTGGCCGTGCCAAACGTAAGTTTTGAGCAATGGTGGCCCTAAAGAATTGCATGTCTTGTGGTGCATAGCCAATTAAGCGGCGCAATTCTTGAGAGTCGAGCTGACGAATATCAACACCATCGATCAAAATGCTACCGGCTTGTGGTTGATACATGCCCAACAACATTTTGAGCAAGGTAGACTTGCCGCCACCGTTTGGACCAGAGATCGCCACCATCTCACCTGGCTGAACACGGAATTCAACACCAATTAATGCTGGATCCACATTCAATGAATAGCGGAATGACACCCGGGCAAACTCAATACGCCCTTCTAAACCACGAGCAATTGGAGAGGCCGCATTTTCTTGACGCTCACCTTGAATACGCATCAAGGTATCAATTTGGCGAGTAGCACTGCGAATACGCTCTAAACGGGTCATATTGACAAAGGCAGTTTGTAAGGGAGTCAATACACGCCACATCAGCATCATTGAGGCAATCAAAGCGCCTGATGAGAGTGTTTGGTCAATCACAGCAGGAGTAGTGAATGACACGATTAACAAGGCTGCCAACATCATCACAAAATAGGATATGCCGACCAACAGAGATGAAAGTTTTTCTGCCTTGAATGATGCCATTGTTGCGCTTGCAGAGGTCTCGCGTAAACGCTCTAACCATAAATACTGTGCGCCAGACTCACGGATATAACGCATTTTGCTGGTCATCTCAATCAAGAACTCAGTACGTTTTGTTGAGGTTCTACTGACGTCGATAACACTGTCATTCGTTCTTCTAGAGAAAATAAAGAACAGACCTGTATACACAACCACCATGATGACAAACAAAAGCAATGCAATCGGGTTAATGATAGATAAACCAATCAGCAACACCAAGGTCGCTGGAGTCTCAAGTAAGGTTGAGGCGATAGGGCCAGTAAAAAGGTCTCGAATACCTTCAAATGACTGTAAGCGAGCGGTTTGCGAGCCAACTGACGCACGTTCGGTATAGCTTGGTGGCATTGCCAATACGTGCTGCAAAATAGCCGTGCCGAAAAGATACTCAATACGGCCAGAAATGTAAGACAAAATGCTCGCGCGCTGACGTATGAAGAAATACGAAAACGCCAATGCAATAAAGGCGCCCAAACTCAAGTAAAACAAAGTATCTAAAGCGCCAGACGGAATAATGGTGCTATACACCACCATGAGGAAGAGGGAACCAGACATAATCACCACGCCTGATACCAAAGAGGATATGGTTGCTTGGCCAATCAATGGAGAAAAGCGATACAAGGTATGAGCAACCCATGACTTATTGTCAGGCAATTTAAACTCAGCGCGCTCATAGAAATACGCACGACCTTCCATGCCTAGATTGGACTCTAACCGTGGCTCAGTGACCGAATCTTGGCCAACGCGGAGTTGATTGCCAATACGTCCCAGCACTACGAACGCCTTACCCTCATTCGGAATAAACAAGCAAGGCAATGCGCGGCTATCAATTTCACTAAGGCGGCACTCGACATCAGACATCTTGTAATTTAACTGCGCCATTGCATTTTGAAAGCCAGTTAAATCTAAGTTATCCGTGAAATACGGCAAAGATTCTGCAACTGCACGAGCAGAATCTTGCGAGTTCATGAGCTTCAATAATAAAGATAGGCATCCAGAAAAATCGGTTTCATCTTTAAAGTTACCACTGACAGTCTCATGCATACGCTCCCATTTGCGGGTTGCTAAACCACCCTGCTTAAATGGAGACTGGAAGAAGGCTGCTGCAGAAAGCGGCTGATAGCTAGCAGGCAACTGCTGACGCGGGGTGAATGCAGGAATGCTAGCAACCATACCGCTACCTTGACTCACGTCACGCAGTGTATTGAAGCCTCCCTCGGGCGCTTCGATTAACTGACCGTCTTGCAAAATCAACTTCCGATCAGCCATACGCAGGAAGGATGGGCGCTCGGATACCAGAACCAAAGTAACCTTACCGCGGATAGACTCGAGATACTTCAATAGCAGGCTATCACCCTCGGAGTCCATCGCTGAACTAGCATCATCAAACAAAACGATATTCGGATTACTAGATAAAGCGCGCACAATCGCAATACGTTGACGATATCCTGGTGGCATTGAATCGGCTGCCATATCACCAACGATCGAATCCCAACCGCGCGGCATTTTGGAAACAAAATCTGCCAAACCTAATTCTTTGGCAATACGCAAAGCGTCGTCTACGCGCCCTGCATCATAAACAGTGGCATTGTCCAAAAGCGAACCTTCAAACATCACTGCTTTTTGTGGCAAATACGCAATTTGCTTAGTGAATGAGTCAATCGGGAGTGCTTTTAAATTGATGTCATTAAATAAGACATCGCCACTCTGTGGCTGAATAATGCCGGACATTAATTGCAATAGCGTGCTTCGACCAGCACCACCATGACCGCCAATTGCGATGCACTCACCCGCACGAACATGCAAGGAAAGGTTTTGAAACAAAGGTCTCTCAATTGCAGGGAATTGATAAGTCACATTAGTGAGCTTGAGATCGGCTGGCTTAGATTCCACTTCAATGGTTTTAGCCAGTGCATCTACTACATCATCCTGCACTTGTGTTGGCAAGGAACCGTTATCCAAGGCCTTAGCCAATTTGTCACGCAACACTTCATCCTGTTGATACTTGGCCCACATGCCACCTAAACGCTGGAGCGGAGCTAAAGAACGCATGCCTAACAATACGCAGGCAGCCAATTCACCATTGGATAAACGACCAATAATGACAAGGTATGCCCCCAAAGCAACCACTAGAACGGTCATCAGAGGTGAGAACACATTTCCTATTCCTGATGACATATCTAGCGCATAGGTCATGCGCGCCATCATCTTGGCGCAACTCTCTTGGAGACGCTCATACCTTCTCAGCATCAACGACTCCATCGTCATTGACTTTAAGGTGTGCACGTTTTTGAGGATTTCGTTCAGGAAATTAGCGCGGCGCAAGTCCCCTTCTTTTTGATCCTTAATTAAGGCAGGATCTTCGCGACCATTTTTCCAGGTGATAAATACAAATACGCTGTATCCGGCCATCAACAATAGACCAACCCATGGGCTAATCAAGAACACGATCAAGACATACAAGATCGTGAATGGTAAATCCATTAACTGCTGAAAAGTCTGGCCTGAATAGTGATACTTCAAAGTGGAAACAGATTTGAAGTCTTCCATGATTGCGCCAGTACCCTTGCGCTCAAAGTCATGTAAAGGTTCAGCCAGTAAACGATCTGCTAAAGATAAATAAGCACGATGCTCAAAACGCGCAGAGATCCATGCAGTAGCAAAGGATCTTAGTACTCGAATCATTGATTCCAGCGCAACGGCTAAGCCAACACCTACAGCAAAAATAACTAAGGTATCAGAAGATTGGCGCGGCAAAATGCGGTCATACAACTGCAACATCAACAACGGGAATGCTAAGGCCAAAATATTGATGATGATGCTAGCGACTAAGATCGTATTACGCTCTTGGTCAAATGGTGACATTTGAGAAACCGCATTATGCGGTGACTTGTTATGACGTGCATCTTGGTAGCGCTGCCATACTGTTTTTAAGTCTGCAAAAAAAGCAGCTAACTCGCGCTCACTAGTCGCTTGAAATTCTTCAAGGCGACGACTCAGCCTGGTGTAAATAGCATCAGCAGAATATTGATCAGCAAGCTCTTGTTTGCGCTGGGCAATTGAAAGGTCATCTAGACCCCCTTTCGCCTTAACAGATTTCCAAGAGCTGTGCGCTGAACCGCGTAATTTTTGGACATCATTGAAAACAGTATGGATAACTGTTTCAATACCAGTAAATATCCAGGCTAAGAGCAACCATACTGGTTTAGCAATTAAACCTAATGGCGATAGCAAACCTCTCACAACACCTGGCAAGGCATTCCAAATCCGTATGCTGGTATTGCTAATACTTGTGACTAGCGATTTAAAACCACTAATGACGGCCAAGATAATTTGAATCGCCTTTGGCACAACTAACTGTGATGCTTTGACAAACGCCAAAATGGCTTTGTCGAATAAATTAAATGTCCACCAGAACACAGTAAAAAGGATGATCAATAAACCACCAAGTAATCCAATAATAGGAGCGCTGATAGCACCCACTACTTTCTTGAGGCCAGTAAAAAGATTTGATAAGAATGAGTTCATAACAAGGCCAAATTAATTAGGTTTTACGTTGTTTACACCAGGAACAGGAGGCTCTGCAAGAACTTTTCCAGTGCCTTCAACAATAGGTTGACCACTAGAGTTCACTCCCAGGGCAGGTTTGCTACCAAAGACTGAATCTTTCTTGGAGGCATTCTGAATCCAGCGCGCATCAGCTTTCGGCAAACCTCCGCCGCCCACACATGGATCATCGTCCAACTTGGTGCCACCGCCCAGAGACTTAAAGAGATCAACAGAGGCGCGTAACTGATCAAAACGCGCGGAAATTGCAATGTCTTCTGTATTAAATACAGAGCGCTGAATTTCATACAACTGCACATAATCCATGCCACCCAACTCAACAACTCTCTGACTCATTACCGTCAAACGCTGCGCTTTATCGCGGGACTCATTTAATGAGTCGTAGGCCTTAGCTGTCAAAGTAATGCCTGTGAGGGAATCCTCAACCTCGCGTAATGATGAGAGGACTGTATTGGCATATGTCTCTAGCATCTCAACGTTTTTAGCACTTGCAATTTGCACTTGTGCCTCACGTTTGCCGCCGTCAAAAATGTTAGCCACTAAATTACTGGTGACGTTGTAGAAAAGACTTTGCGGCATTGTTAAGGTCGACAACAAATAACTACCGTAACCACCACCACCGGTTAAGACGAAATTAGGCAATATATTGGCTCGCGCAGCATAGAGATCCGCTTTAGCAGCAACCAACATGGCCTCAGAACGACGAATATCAGGACGACGGCACAGCAAATCAGAAGGCAGACCAGGCTCAACGACTGGAACCTTAATGCCTTCAACCGATTTAGCTGCGATCTTTAAGGTGGAAGGAGTGCGGCCTAGCAAAGTAGCAAGACGCGTAAAAGCACGCTCTTTTTGTTGACGGAGCGCTGTGACCTGAGCATCCGTATTGTTTGTCAGAATGACCTGTTGGTAGTAATCAATCTCAGTGGCATCACCCTTATCAACGCGACGCTTCAATCCACGAGTTAAGGTTTTGATGGCCTCTAAGTTACGCTCACCAACCCGAATCCGCTCATCTAATGAGACAACTTGGAAATACACAGTAACTACGTCACTCGCCAAACTTAAGGCAACTACTTCGCGGTTGAACTCACTTGCTAGAGCCTGCGCGAAAGCAGACTGTGTATCAAAACCTTTTTTACCCCAGAGGTTTACTTCATAACTTGCTAGCAAACCAACCTGCCATGTTCCTTGACTACTCCACTGCGATTTATTTGCCGCAGAGCCAATCGCGGGATATGGCGCCTGACTGGAATAACCACCCACCGCATCAATCGTGGGGTATTCAGCAGACTTCACTACATCCGCCTGCGCTCTAGTTTGAGCAACCCTAGCAATCGCTACTCTGAGGTCGTAGTTATTAGTGAATGCAGTGTCAACCAGTCCGTTTAACTCGTCGCTACCAAAATCCTGCCACCACTTTTCTTTCGGCTTAGGCAGTTGAACTTGGACCTCTGCCTTATATTGCTTTGGCATCCAGCGCACGTAATCAGGGCCATCTGGCGCATCGCCCTCCTTGACGATCGGGGATGTACAACCCGACATCACTAAGGCACAACAGGCCACATAGATAGGCAATCGCACAAAAAGTGGCTTGCGGGACGGTTTCGTTCCGTTAGAAATAGTCATAAATACAAGTTATTTATTTAGGTATAAGTATTTAAATCAATTAGATACGTTAATTTAGTGATTTTTTTTCTTCAACACAGCAATTAGTACATTAGATTCGATATATAACTAAATTCATAGAGTAGATGTTGCATCTAAATCACGATACTTAAATACTACTTTTTATTTTTATTATTAGTATTTATATACTAGTAATAAAACAATAGATTTACACCTGACCAAGATATATTGAGTAAACGCAATAAAACTCAATGCAATGCGCCATTCCTCCTATTAGAATTCTTTGATGAACACAAAGAATCCAGAAATCAAAATGATGCAAAAGCTCCTAGAAGTAGGAGCTTCGCTCAGCAGCGAAAAAGATATTGATCAATTACTTGAGAATATTTTGCAAGCTGCCATGAGCATCACCAATGCTGACGGCGGATCCATTTATCGACTCACCGAAGACCAGCACCTGAAATTTGAGATTCTGATTACCAAAAGTAAAGGGGCGCATTTAGGCGGCAAGAGTGGTACACCCATCCCCTTCCCGCCGATAGCTATTAATAAACCCGATGGTAGCCCTGAAATGTCGCGGGTGGTTTGCTACGCCGTTCATAAAGACGAGACTATTAATATTCCAGATGCTTATAACGCTACGGGGTTTGATTTCTCTGGAACTAAATTATTTGATGAGAAAAATAATTACCGCTCTCAGTCCTTCCTGACGGTGCCCATGCAAAATCATGAGTCTGAAATCATTGGGGTAATGCAGCTCATTAATGCTACCGATGCAGATACCGGAAAGATCCTTCCTTTTTCTGCAGCCCAACAAGAAATCCTAGAAGCTTTAGCATCCCAGGCCGCCATTGCCTTAACCAATCGACTGCTCATTAACCGCCTTGAGGATTTGTTTGAAGGCTTCATTAGCATGATTAACGATGCGATTGATGACAAGTCGCCATACACCAGCGGTCACTGCATGCGGGTACCTGAGCTCACCGTGATGTTAGCGGATGCAGTTAATAGCGCTAAAGCAGGCCCGCTCAAAGATTTCACGATGACAGATGGTGATCGTCACGAGTTAAAGATCGCAGGTCTACTGCATGATTGCGGAAAAATTACCACACCAGTTCATATTGTGGATAAGGCCACTAAGTTAGAGGCTATTTTTGATCGCATCGCCGTGATTGATTTGAAGGCGCAAATTATTCTGAGAGATATTGCCATTGAGGTAAAAGAGGGAACGCTAGATGAAGCAACTGCGCTGACGAAAAAGACGCAATTACTAGACGATCTCGCTTACTTACAAAAAACCAATATCGGTGGAGAGTTTATGTCTAACGCGGATATTGAACGCGTGAGCGAAATCGCACAGCGCTATACCTGGAAAAATAGCGCCGGCGAGCAAGCTCCATTCTTAAATGCGGATGAGATTAAAAACTTAACGATTCGTGCCGGCACCTTAACTGAAGAAGACCGCCAAATTATTAATCACCACATCGAAGTGACTATTACGATGCTGGAAAAATTACCTTGGCCCAAACACCTTAAAAATGTTCCCGAATATGCAGGGGGTCACCACGAGCGCATGGACGGCAAAGGCTATCCAAAAGGCCTTACCCGCGATCAAATGTCAGTACAAGCAAGATGTATGGCTATCGCCGATGTATTTGAAGCGCTAACCGCCTCAGATCGACCTTATAAAAAGGGTAAGAAGCTGAGCGAGTCATTAGAAATCTTAGGAAAAATGAAGCTTGGCGCTCATATCGATCCCGATCTATTTGATGTTTTCATCTGGGAAAAGGTATATGAAAAGTATGCCTCGAAGTACCTGCCAGCTGAGCAAATCGATGAGATTGATGTGGCTAAGATTCCAGGCTACAACCCGCCACCAGAGAATTATTTCAAGGCCTAATCTAAGCTACTAGCAACAAAAACTACTTTTTTTGTTGCTAGCTATTTTTTCGAATGATTTTTATTTAATAGTTGCGGGTAAGACTAACGCGACGGATTTCCGTTACAGCCAGCTGAGCTATATCACGCAGCTTTTCGTATTTATCTTCCTCTAATGGCGCCAGAGAATCGATTTGCGCGTAGGAAGAGGTGACAAAACGGTCGCCGTTTTCTTTACTGTAGCGCATCACTCCAAATTCAACCCTGCTACGCTCATCCGTGGTTAATCTACTAATGAGATTTTTGCTAGCCCAAATCGTGCCATGCCTTGCAAAGTCACTTAAACGGGCAGCACGATTAATCGTATCGCCCAGCACTACGAATTCAACATGATTGGCGGACTGGAAGCTACCTAACCACTCCTGCCCTTCGTGTAAGCCAATATTGAGTTGCAGTTCAGTTAGCCAGTTCTTTCTAAACTGCCAATCAGCGCTAATCTTGCGCATTGCTGCTCTTAATTCATCAGCGCAAGCAACGACATTAAAGAGGTAATTGCTCTCTGGTTGCGGGAAGAAGTAGTAAACCACTCCATCACCCGCATGCTTCCCATGAGTACCGGTGTATTTACGAAGGATGGGTCCCATGGTGGACCAGATTTGATTAATCAACTCAAAATATTCATCCGGCGGAAGTTCGGAGCAGATACGAACGGAGTTTTGCAAGTCGGCCACCAGCACTGCTAACGGTGTCATCACCGGCAGGCGCTTGCTTAACAAATTCTGAATAACCTGGTCGCGTCTTCCTAAGAAATCAAGCAGATCATCGCCGCGATCCTCTGCCAAAGTATGAATGACCAAAATACCTTCGCGGAAATACACCGCATAAACTCGATAGCGTGTTGGCACACCATGAATATCGGTACGGAATAAATCCAATTCGGCAACAGACTGCTGCTGCCCTTTTTCATGATCTGAATTTGCAAAATCAATATCATTAAAGAGGCTTAACAAATCGGGATCTGCCGCCAGCACCAATTTAGACAAGGCCTCACGTCCCACTCGAGCGCTTGCCAGGTGTATATATAAATTGGCTAGCGCCTTTTGATCCAATAGGCTGATGCGTGCCTCAGGACGAGAGAGCAAATCGAATAGATTACGCTCGGCACTTTGTGCAGGCGGAGTGTTAAAACGGAATATTTCTTTTCGTGCGGCCTCATTCAACCAGGTCAACTCGAGGTTGTAATTGAGCATATAGGCAGGCTGAGACAAGCCTTCAAGTGATAAAGCCATGGAAGAACTTGACCTGGACTTCTCAACAGTAGTTGTACTTGAGCCGCGCTTCTCAACACCGACACCAGCTCGACGACCACTTTGCTTGGCCTGCCCTACGCTTGCTTGGACAAACGCGGTATCTTGCTCTACATCTAATAAATCGTTGGTTTGCGAGAGCCGCTCTGCAATGGATGCCATATTTAGGCCCTGCGACTTGAGAAATTGAACAGTCTGGATGGTGTCTAAGGCGTCATCTGGAAAGTAACCCAATAAACGAGCAGTACCCTGCACCACCTCTTCGGATGGCGACTGAAATACAGGCTTAGGCAAGATGCCAAGCTGTATATAGTTATTGAGAGTCGCTCTAGAAATGCCGGATAACTCCAGCACTTCTTTACTTGAAATCATTTATACACATGTCCAATTTAACTGGCAGATTCATCAAAGTGCCGATGAAAATACGACGCCGGGAGAGTATTTATACAGCTATCTCAGTAATTTAGACACTTATTTAAATAGACAGGTGTATAAAGTTGCATGCAAACAACAATGATTTTAGCCACTAGAAGCCTCTTTTAGGTGTTTTTGAAAGTCAGCCCCAGACACAGGCCTACCAAATAGGTAGCCCTGTCCAATTTGACACCCTACATCTAGTAGTATTTGCCGCTGCTCTTCAGTTTCAACGCCCTCAGCAATAGACTGCAGATTCAAACCTGATCCCATAGTGATCATTGCTTGCACCAAAGCCCGATCAGCGCTCGCCCGCCCAATTTGCGAAGTAAATGATGAATCAATCTTTAAGAAATCAAAATTAAAATTTCTGAGGGCGGAAAGGGAGGAATATCCCGTTCCAAAATCATCAATCGCAAACCGAAATCCGGCTTCATGTAGCAGCGCAATTTTTTGACTTACTCGAGCATTCTGATTCATCATCGTGTGCTCAGTAATTTCTAGTATCACCCTTTCGGTGGATAGATTTAATTCATGTAGATACTCAATCCAATTTAATGCTGAGTGCTTATTCGAGTTGAACTGGGTCGCAGATACGTTAATGCCAACGCTAATATTGTTTGCCGACGCTGGCAGGGACAACAAAAACTGGCACACTTGACGAAATACCCAATCACCCATTTCGATGATCAATCCAGAATCCTCTGCCACCTCAATAAAATGTTCTGGCAAGATTAAGACGCCATCATGTCTGCGCCAACGTAATAAGGCCTCAGCATGAATCACTTCCTTGGTTTTGAGATCAACTATCGGCTGATAGAACACATCGAATTGGTTTTCTTGTAACGCTGTTCGCAATTCAGAAATAATTTTCATCTTACGGTCAGCCAACTCCTGGAGTGACTGAGTAAAGTAGTGGAAACCATTTCGTCCTTGATTCTTGACTGCATACATCGCCTGGTCAGCCTTCATCAGCAAGCCCTTAGTGCTATTGGCATCCTGTGGATAGAAGGCGATCCCTAGGCTGGCTGATATATGAAATATTTGTCCGTCAATCTCTACAGGCTCAGCCAAGCGATCTGTGATTCCCAGCAATACCTTGTCAATATTTTGGGGGCTATCTAAGTCATTGAGGATGATGGTAAATTCATCTCCCCCGATACGTGCAACGGTATCGGATTCGCGCACCTCTTCTTTAAAGCGATCAGAAACCCTTCTCAGAATCTCGTCACCAACATCATGACCCGAAGTGTCATTAATATCTTTGAAATGATCTAAATCCACGAATAACAATGCAAAAGTATTTTTGGCACGATCAGCACGTTTAATAGATTCATCCACACGATCTAAAAAAAGACGTCTATTTGGCAGACCCGTTAAAGCATCGTAGTTTGCCTGTCGATTAATAATTTCTCGGGTTCTCTTTTGGTCTGACACAGGCGAAATCAGACCAACGCGTTGTCGCACAAATCCTGAATCATCTAAGGCTGTAAAAATTGACAGAAATCCTAAATATTCAGCATCTGTCTTGCGTTTAATCCAAACCTGCCCTTCCCAGTGCCCAACAGAATCGAGCGATGGAATTAAGTCCGAGTATGAGCGGGCTCCATGGGCTTTAACCAGGATCGATGGCAAATCTTTGCCAACGATTTCAGACTGGGCATACCCCGTGATCTCCTGGAATACATCATTCACTACCAAAATCGTATTTTTACCATCCATAATGAAGACGGCCTCTCCGATAGCTTGATAAACGGAGGATGTGATTCTGAGCAGATCTTCGTCATGCTTTCTTTCGGTTAAATCAATACCGTAGATAGCAAATTTATCTCCCGCTTGGACTGATCCCCAGCTAATGTATTTCTTGGCGCCATTTTTACAAGTAGTCCAAGTTTCTAGTGGGGCCATGACTGATTGAGTTTGACGGGCTTGATGCAGGCGATGACTCCACTCCCTCTTCATCTCCTGACGATATTGGGGGTCTGGGTAGACTAAGTCCCACCACTCATCACTATTACTCAAATCCGTGGCTTGATAGCCCGTTAGATCGGTGTAGGCTTTATTGACAAACTCCACGGATCGTTTATGAATATCTAGCAGCGCCATAGACACAGGCATGCGCTCAATAATTGCCCTGAAGCGCCCTTCCATTTGCAGCAAATCATTTGTCTTGTCTTCAATACTTTCGATAATCAAACTGACTAACAAGCCCACCAGACACATCAAGCTCAAATAAGCCCAAATACTAATTGGGGCTGGGTCATTCATCAGATTTTTATTAAAAAATCCGTGGCCCTCATAAGCACCCAGAATAGACTGCAAGACAGTCATGGCTAGGATAAGCATCGCTCCATGTCTGCCGTAGCGCAAAGCTGCAACCAACAGAATTGGATAGACGAAATATCCTCGGTTCAGAAATTCAATATGGGCAAATTGATTATTTAGCCAACCAAAAATAACTGCTTGCCCAAATAAAAATACTAGTCCGAAAAAAACCAATACCTCGTATAACTTTGGCGCACGAAACCAGTCCCTAGGTACTGTTCGCCAAACCAAAATAACAGGCGTGAAGAAAGCAGCGCCAAAAAAATCACCCACAAACCAAGTATAAAAAATATTGAGGTAGGTTTCGTTTTCTAATAGATCTGCGTTGATCAACAAGAGTGTGCTGAGAGAGCTACTAATCAAAGCAGTAATGACAGACACTACAAATAAAGAGGCGATATCTAGAATCGAAGTGATATCTTTATTGAAGGAAAAAACATATTGCAGCAATAAACTGCCCACTAGAGCAGCGACCGTACTGCCAGCTGCGAGCTGAAAAGCGATCAATAAATCAAAGCCACCCAAGAATTCACCAACAACGGCAGCAACAAAAATAAAAGGCCAAAAACGGTTGCCATAATTGAGCAACATGGCAAGGCCAATACCAGCCGGCACCCAAATCATGCTGGCGCCAGAACTGTTCGAAAAGTTTTTTAGGATATAACCAGCAATATAAGCATATAAAATTGACCAAAGGATCGCTGAGGCAATTTCACGATTTTTCATCAAAGGATGATTCTGAAAGCGACTTATTAAGTTCATTTATGGAGCAGTCAAATATTGGTTTTATTGGCCCTAGCTTTTAATCCAGCGCCTGCCAAAAGAATACCCCAACCTTACTCATTTCGTTAAAATTGAATCGCCCACCTAGATAGCCCCTCATCGGGTTAATATTTGCTATGAGCTCCGTCACCATTCAACCCCAATCCTATGATTACCCAGCACAAAATGCCGCTGGAATAACCTGTACTGCTCAAGCCTGGGCCAATGTACCGCCCCCATTACAGGCAACTGAAAAAGCCGCGATCGTTTCACGGATCAAACAGCTTTTGAAGGAAAAGGATGCCGCTTTAGTGGCGCACTACTATGTTGACGGTGATATTCAAGACCTGGCCTTAGAAACCGGGGGTTATGTCGCAGATTCTCTAGAAATGGCGCGCTTTGGCAAAAATCATTCTGCAAAAAACTTAATTGTGGCTGGCGTTCGCTTTATGGGCGAAACCGCAAAAATCCTCAGCCCAGAAAAACGGGTCTTTATGCCGGATTTAGATGCTACCTGCTCTTTGGATCTTGGCTGTGATGCAAAGGACTTTGCAAAATTTAGAGCACTCCATCCTGACCGTGTAGTGGTTGTCTATGCCAATACCAGTGCGGCAGTCAAGGCTCAGGCTGATTGGATGGTGACTAGCTCCTGTGCACTGGCCATTGTTCATCAGCTCAAACTCGATGGAAAAAAGATCTTATGGGCGCCCGATCGTCATCTTGGTCGCTATATTCAAGAACAAACCGGCGCCGACATGCTTCTATGGAATGGCGCCTGCATTGTGCATGATGAATTTAGAGCGGTAGAGCTTGAACTTCTCAAAGCTAGTCACCCACATGCAATGGTTTTGGTTCACCCTGAATCACCGCAAGCCGTAGTAGATTTAGCGGATGTGGTTGGCTCTACTTCAGCCATGATCAAGGCCGTAGTAGATGGCACAGCAACTGAATACATTGTCGCAACCGATAAGGGCATTCTGCATCGGATGCGTCAATTAGCGCCCAATAAGAAGCTGATTGAGGCCCCCACTGCTGGCAATAGCGCCACCTGTAAGAGCTGTGCACACTGCCCGTGGATGGCAATGAACGGTTTACAAGGAATTCTCAATTGCCTTGAAACATCCTCTGGCGAAATTTTTGTCGCAGAGCCCATCCGTCTCAAAGCTCTGACCTGTATAGAGCGCATGTTAGATTTTACGAAGAATCATCCTGATCTATTAGCCAAAGCCCAGCATGGCTTTGTAAAAAATATTGGTGCTGCTTAGTTTCATCATTTCTTTTAATTTTTGATTTAGAAAATTGTGCGTTTATGTTTGATCACAACGAAACCTTAGAGCAAGCTCGCCAACGCAATATTCATGATGCGCTTATGGAAGATATTGGCAAGGGCGACTGGACTGCCCAATTGGTTCTCAGTAAGGCTGTTCAAGCGCAATTGATTGTGCGCCAGGAAGCAGTGTTGTGTGGCGTCGATTGGTTCGAAGGCACGCTGAAGAAATTAGACCCCAATGCCAAGGTAACCTGGAGTTATATCGAGGGCGACCTGATGAAGCCAGATACCAAGGTATGCGACATACAAGCCAACTCGCAAGCCCTACTCTCTGCTGAGCGCACTTGCATTAACTTCTTACAAACACTCTCATGGACAGCCACTATCACCCGTCAATATGTTGACGCCATTGCGGGTGCTAGCCCTAACCCCCAAGGTTGCGCGGTACTAGATACCCGCAAAACGATTCCAGGATTACGTCAGGCTCAGAAGTATGCAGTACGGGTTGGCGGAGGAAAAAATCAACGTCTCGCCTTATGGCATGGCATTCTGATTAAAGAGAATCATATTGCGGCTGCGGGTAGCGTCACAGCAGCACTAAACAATGCTCAAGCGCTCAATGCAGGAGTGGATATTCAAATTGAAGTAGAAACTTTTGCTGAGCTTGAAGAGGCTTTGTCAGCTGGTGCAAAAAGCATCTTGATCGACAACTTTACTACCGAGCAAATGCAAGAGGCCGTTGCGCTGACTGCAGGTCGAGCACTACTGGAAGCATCAGGGGGTATTAATTTAGATCAAATGCGTACCATTGCTGCTACAGGTGTTGATCGTATCTCTCTTGGAAAACTCACCAAGGATGTTTTAGCAGTCGATTTTTCAATGCGTATCTTGGGATAAGGCTAAGCCTTTTCATCCCCTTCACTACCCTCTGATTGCGGTGTCAGGATTGTTGGGTACGAGACCGCCCAAGTCCCAGGGTAATCACGACTGTAATGTAACCCTCTGCTCTCCCTGCGCATCAGAGCTGATCTGACGATGAGCTCTGCGCATTCTAATAAGTTCCGGAGTTCAATGAGGTCGCGTGTTACTTTAAAGTTGGCGTAATACTCCTGAACTTCATATCTGAGGAGTTTAATTCGGTGAAGTGCGCGCTCCAATCGGCGATTGGTTCTCACAATGCCGACATAGTTCCACATGAGTGAGCGCAATTCATCCCAATTATGAGCAATCACCACCTGCTCATCGGCATCTTCCACTTGGCTCTCATCCCAAAGAGGCAAATCTGGCATTGCTGGTGTCTTGGAATTCGAAATATCTTCTGCTGCAGCCTTACCAATGACCACACATTCCAAAAGTGAGTTACTCGCCAAACGATTAGCACCATGCAAACCAGTATAGGTAGCCTCACCTACCGCATATAGGCCAGGTAAATCAGTGCGGCCTTTTAAATCGGTCACCACACCTCCGCAGGTGTAATGGGCTGCAGGCACTACTGGTATTGGCTCTTTGGTGATATCTAAACCCAAGCTGAGGCAACGCGCATAAATCATGGGGAAATGTTCTTTAACAAATACTTCACCTAAATGGGTAGCATCCAGATGCACATAATCTAAACCGTGCTTCTTCATTTCAAAGTCGATGGCACGGGCAACAATATCTCGAGGCGCTAACTCATTGCGCTCATCATGCTCTGGCATAAAGCGGGTGCCATCAGGAAGCTTTAATAAGCCACCTTCACCCCGCATGGCTTCGGTAATTAAGAAAGTGCGATCACTGGGGTGATACAAACAGGTTGGATGAAACTGAATAAATTCCATATTGCCCACGCGGCAACCTGCACGCCATGCCATTGCTATGCCGTCACCTGTAGCGGTATCAGGGTTGCTTGTATAGCGATAGACTTTACCAACGCCACCAGTAGCCAGCACAACTGATTTGGCTTGAATCGTTTCTACACGATTATTTTTAATATCTAAGGCATAAACACCATAGCAACGATTTGGCTCGGTGCGCTGTATCTTGGCATCGAGTTGACGATTGGTAATGAGATCAAGCGCAATCCAATGTTCCAGAATACGAATATTTTGATGGGACTTAGCTTTATCCAACAATACTTCATGAATGGCTTTTCCGGTTGCATCTGCGGCATGGGCAATACGACGGTGACTATGGCCACCTTCGCGAGTTAAGTGCAAACCCATAGGCCCAGTTTCATCGGTGGTGAACGGGACACCCTGCTCTACTAACCAACGAAGTGCCTCAGCGCTCTCTTCGGCAATATAACGAGCAGTCGACTCAACGACTAAACCAGCGCCAGCATCTAATGTGTCAGCCACATGTGAATCAATACTGTCATGCTCTTTATCTACAACACCCACAATACCGCCTTGTGCCCAGGCAGTCGCTGCTTCACCTAAGCCGCGTTTCGCCATCAAGATAACGGGCTGGGTTTTAGCCATATGTAAGGCAACAGTCAAGCCAGCTAATCCAGCCCCAATGATCAGGACAGGAAGCTCAGCTTTTGCAGTGGTATTTACAGAGGATTTGGAACTGGCCATAGAGGGATCATTCTAACTGGCATTAGAAATATTGGTTACGCTTAAATTTCTGCATTACGAGGCATAAAAGGAAGTAATTCATCTAATTTAGATATAGAAAGTGCCATTAAACAATTGGCAACAAAGGTAGGCGGAAGATCTGGATTGTCTATACAAGCTCGCTCTAATCGAACAAAGAATTGCATTTGCTCCTCTTCCGAATAATCCTTATCTGAGGCTAAAGCCCTCGCATATTTAAATAAATTACGCTCTAACATTAGGTACTCAGCATTTATGTGATGGATAGCAAAGACTTTGCCTTAGCCCTTACTTCAGCTAGAACTCCAGGGTTCACTTTATTTTTGTATTTTGCTTTTCTTATTTTCCAATCAAGCGACTTGACCTGATCAGACAAGACCGCAGATTGAACTCCATCTATTTCAACCAACACTTCAAAGGGATAGCCTTTAATCTGGGTTGTTAATGGACAGCAAATCATCAAATTAGTTTTTTTGTTATAGACCTCTGGTGTCAATACGACAGCAGGTCGACGACCCGCTTGTTCCCTTCCTGCCTGAGGATCAAACTCTAACCAGACAATATCACCAGCTTCTGGCACATAAGCTCTAACCATTAGAGAAGCTCTTTACCAAGGGGGCCACCAAAGTCGGCCTCACCATGTAAATTCTTAGCAGTAATTCCGGACAATAGCTCATCCAGTGGATATTCTTGTTTCGCCATTGGCTCAATCACAATTCGACCCTTTTGTACTTTTACAGAGACAAGCTGATCAATATTCAATTGGGCGGATTTCATCACCGCAGCATTTAAACGCAAAGCTGGGCTATTACCCCACTTTTTAATAATTGTTTGCATATGAACCCCTCTAAATGTATCTACATTGTATCTACATCACCCAATGCAAGCAAGTCAAAAGAAAAAACCCCGCCATAAGGACGGGGTTTTAGGGGTCTCTTCAAGTTAAACGTTAGACATTTCCTTAGATCCGCCTAGGGCGTTTGTGCCATAACCCATGATCTTAGCCACTTCACCGCCCTTAGCTATCTTCACGGCGCAGTACTTAAACTCCGGAATCTTGCCAAATGGATCTAGCGCTGAATTGGTGATCAAGTTCGCTGCAGCTTCATAGTAGGCAAACGGAATGAAGATCACACCTCTAGGTGTACCGTCATCCCGTCTCACATGGATACCGACCTTACCCCGACGTGATTGAACAGTAATGACATCGCCCGCTGTAACCCCTAACTGGGTCATATCTTCACCGTGCATAGATACGGTAGCCATCGGTTCAATTGCATCCAGCACAGTGGCACGACGAGTCATACTGCCGGTATGCCAATGCTCTAGCTGACGACCCGTTATCAGTACAAATGGATACTCAGCATCTGGTCTCTCATTGGCAGGAATGATGTCTGCAGGAACGAGTTTGACCTTGCCGTCAGCTGTAGCAAATTGGTCGTCAAAAACGATTGGGCGACCCGGATCCTCGAGTGATAGGCATGGATAAGTTACGCTAGACTCTTTTTCAAGGCGCTCCCATGTAATACCGTTAATAGCCCCATGCATTGCCTGGCGCATTTCGTCATAGACTTCTGCGACACCTGCGTCAGGACCTTGGTAATTCCAATTGAGCCCCATACGTTTAGCAATTTCCTGGATGATCCAAAGATCTGGCTTGGCATCCCCAGGAGGTTCAACAGCTTTCTTGCCCATCTGCACCATGCGGTCTGTGTTACTGGCAGTGCCTACTTTTTCTGGCCAAGCACTCGCAGGCAAAACAACGTCTGCCAGCAATGCGGTTTCAGTCATAAAGATATCTTGCACTACTAAATGCTCAAGAGATACCAAGGCATGACGAGCATGGTTTAAATCTGGGTCGCTCATCGCTGGGTTTTCACCTTCGACATACATGCCGCGAATCTTATCCGGGTCACTATCAGGCGCAGTGATCTTGTGCATGATTTCAACAACGGTATATCCAGGCTTTTTATCCAATGGAGTTCCCCAGAATTTTTCAAACCAAGCATGCGCCTCTGGGTTATCTACTCTCTGGTAATTCGGGAACATCATTGGGATCAAACCAGCATCACTAGCACCCTGCACGTTATTTTGACCACGCAATGGGTGCAATCCGGAACCGGGCTTGCCGATTTGACCGGTAATACTCACCAAGGCAATCAAGCAACGGGCATTATCGGTACCGTGGACGTGCTGACTAACGCCCATGCCCCATAAAATCATTGCCGATTTAGTAGTAGCAAACTCTCTTGCTACCTCACGCAAGGTTTCTGCTGGAATACCGCAGATTGGCGCCATTTTCTCTGGGCTATAACCCTTAATGTTTTCTTTTAAGGCTTCGTAATTATTAGCGCGGTTCTCAATAAAATCTTTATCCGCCAGACCTTCTTCGATAATGGTGTAAATCATGGCATTGAGCATGGCCACATCAGTATCTGGCTTAAATTGCATCGTACGCCAAGCATGCTTACCGATCTCAGTCATGCGAGGATCACACAACACAATTTTTGCGCCGCGTTTAGCCGCATTCTTAAACCAAGTTGCTGCTACTGGATGATTTGCGGTTGGGTTAGAGCCGATTAAGAAAATCAAACTGGAATGCTCAACATCGTTTACTTGATTGCTGACCGCACCTGAACCTACGCCTTCAAGCAAAGCAGCGACAGATGATGCATGACATAGACGGGTGCAATGGTCGACGTTATTGCTACCAAAACCGGTGCGGACCAATTTTTGAAATAGGTAAGCCTCTTCGTTACTGCCCTTTGCCGAACCAAAGCCCGCCAATACTTTATTACCGTATTGATCCTTAAGCTTCTTCAGCCCGCCACCGGCAGCCTCCAAAGCCTCTTCCCAGCTTGCTTCACGGAAGATGTCGGACCAATCTTGCTTCCCTTCGAGCAAAGCTTCGTCTTTGGGTACGCCAGGCTTACGAATCAATGGTTTCGTTAAACGCTGAGGGTTATGGATGTAATCCATACCAAAGCGCCCCTTCACGCATAAGCGATTGTGATTGGCTGGACCATCACGACCTTCGACACTGACAATCTTGTCATCTTTAACGTTGTAGGTGATCTGACAACCAACACCGCAGAATGGGCAAACAGAGTCTACCTTGCGATCCACTGTTTGGGAGCCAATGAGCCCCTTTGGCATCAAGGCGCCTGTAGGACAGGCTTGCACGCATTCTCCACAAGCAACGCAGGTACTCTCGCCCATAGGATCATTGAGATCAAACACAATTTCGCTATGTGCACCGCGCATGGCATAACCAATCACATCGTTCACCTGCTCTTCACGGCAAGCACGCACACAACGATTACATTGAATACAAGCATCTAAATTGACAGCCATCGCTGGATGAGAAATATCACTACTTACCTTCTCGCGACGCAATGCTTTTAACTCAGGACGAACCGTGACAGCCATGCGCGTAGCCCAAGTACTGAGTTCGCCATGCTGATTCTGCTGCTCTTCTTCTTTGCTGCTACCAACCCACTTAAAGCCCTCATCCGGCATATCGGATAGCAACATCTCTAAAACTAGCTTTTGACTCTTTACAGCTCGCTCACTATTGGCCTTGACTTCCATCCCTGGCGTCGCGCTCCTGCAGCAGCTAGGCGCCAGAGTGCGCTCACCATTAATTTCAACCACACAGGCTCGGCAATTACCGTCTGGGCGATAGCCATCTTTAAAACACAAATGGGGAATATCAATGCCATGACGTTTAGCAGCCTTAAGGATCGTTTCACCTTCATAAGAAAGGATCGTCTTGCCGTCTAACTTAAACTCAACTGTTTGCAGTTCAAGTTCTTTAGGATTGGTGGGTGCGTTCATGTTTGTCTCGTTGTTCCCTGATGATTTTGAGTTCTTTTGTTCAACAACTTCTTTATTTAACTTCTTCTGGGAAATATTTATGAATACAACGAATAGGATTTGGTGCTGCTTGGCCAAGACCACAAATAGAAGCATCTACCATCACAGTAGCTAGGTCTTCTAAGGTTTCTTGATCCCAGGATTTGGCTTGCATCAATTGAGCCGCTTTACCAGTGCCTACACGGCAAGGGGTGCATTGACCACAACTCTCATGCTCAAAGAAATGCATCACGTTCAAAGCCATATCACGCGCTTTATCGTGATTACTGAAAACCATGACTGCAGCAGAACCAATGAAACATCCATAAGGTTGCAAAGTATCGAAATCAAGTGGAATGTCATTCATAGTAGCGGGCAAAATGCCGCCAGATGCTCCACCAGGTAAATAGCCATAAAACTGATGGCCATCCTGCATGCCACCACAGTACTCATCGATCAACTCTTGAATGGTAATACCGGCAGGCGCCAACTTCACACCCGGTTTTTTAACACGGCCACTGACGCTAAAGCTACGCAATCCCTTCCGATCATGGCGACCAAAAGAACTAAACCACTCCGGACCACGTTGCACAATATCGCGCACCCAATAGAGCGTTTCAAAATTGTGCTCCAACGTTGGCCTCCCAAATAAGCCGACTTGAGCAATATAAGGTGGGCGCATGCGAGGCTCGCCACGCTTACCTTCAATACTTTCAATCATGGCGGATTCTTCACCGCAAATGTAGGCACCAGCGCCACGACGCAATTCAATATTCGGCAACTTAAATGGTGGATTCGCTTTCAACTTTGCCAACTCAGACTCGAGCAACTCCCTGCAGCCGTGATATTCATCGCGTAAATAGATATAGCAAGCATCAATGCCTACTACATTTGCCGCAATTAATAATCCTTCTAAAAAGCGATGTGGGTCACGCTCTAAGTAGGTACGGTCTTTAAAAGTTCCTGGCTCACCTTCGTCAATATTGACTGCCATTAATTTTGGAGCAACTTGATCCTTCACGATACGCCACTTACGACCCGCCGGAAATCCTGCGCCACCTAAACCACGAAGACCAGAGTTTTCCATTGCTTTGATGATGCTCTCAGCATCTTTCTTGCCTTCGAAGATTTCTTTAGCTAAAGCATAGCCGCCTTGAGCACGATAAGACTGATATCCAACATAGTCAGGAGAAACTGCTTGCATCTCGCCTTGAGGGGAAACACCCTGCTCAGCTAGAGATGCCGGCTCAAAAATGGCATCGTCTTTTGCCATTGGCTGGGTAGTGAGATTATTTTTGACAGCGGCAGATACTTTATCTACTGTGGCAAATAGCACTGGGTACTGATGCACTACTGCGATAGGGGCCTGCTCGCAACGGCCCACACAAGGAGCTGCAGCAACTTTTATATTGGGGTTGCCTAAGATATCCGGTAACTTTGCCAGCAGATTTTGTGCGCCAGCCAATTCACAAGCGATACCATCACAAACACGAATGAGGATATCCGCCACAGGATCATTACCGCGTACTACTTCAAAATGATGATAGAACGTGGCAACCTCATACACTTCCGCCATCGGTAAATTCATTTCTTTTGCCAATGCAACCAAATGTCGATCATGCAAAGCACGATACTCATCATTGAGCTTGTGAAGATTTTCAATGAGCAAGTCGCGACGATGTGGCGCATTGCCAATTAATTTGCGGACCTCTGCAAGGGATGCATCATCTGCCTGGCGTCCCTTCAGCTTACTCTTGCGACGAATGGTTTCTCGTAAATCATCTGCAGTTGCAACCGCAACAGCTTTGACTTCTCCAGAAGGCTTCGGATGATTCATATTTTCTAGTCTCTAATTTTTTATATTTATTGCTATTTTTTGCTTTGTACTAAGGCAGAGTTTTTTGCATTTCGCGCATCAAAAATCAATCCCAGCCAGACACTGAGCATGCCTTAGACATACAAAATAAGGCTTAATTTTGGGTTATTTAATACCCTAAGTCCTTGACGGCGCTCAAGGACTTGAATTAAGGGTTTACCCTATCAAAGTAAGGATGGGTATGGCTTATCGCCAGGAGGAAGGGAGTAATCCAACTTGCGCTCATACAACCTTGCTTTATAGCAATCCTGGTAGCCTTTGCTGCCAATTTGCCAGCCAATTGAAGTGCAATCGTCTTGAGCAGCTGATTCAATGGAGCCGCATCCAGTTAAACCCAGCACAGACAGAACCATGACGATAGAGAGAATATGCAATTTTGTTGAATTCATAGGCTCAAGTCTACTTGATTCTGACCTCGACATCGAGAGGAATACCCTCTTTTCCAGCCCCTACCGCCCTCACTTCACCCATCTGAATCCGCTCTTTTAAGCTCGGGTCGGCTTTGATCATGTAGCCGTACGCAATCTTGGCACGCTCATGAGCTAGCTCTCTTAGTTCGGCATCGGTGATCTCAGTGCCAGCAATGAGCTCAGCATGGAGTTGTTCGTTGCGCTGCTCGTTGTCTGGCAGCATCAAAAGACGCTGTCCGAGTTTGATGCGTCCAATGTATTGAGCATAAGCTGATTTAAGCCCAGCCTGAACCCTAGGGTCCGACATACTAGGGGTTGGAACAGGTTCACCTGGGGACAACTTAAAACCAGCGTCTATTAATATAGCCGTGTCCGCTTTTGCTCTCGCGAGCTCTTTCTTATCTTGCACTGGATCATATGTGCCAATAATTTCTATACTGGAATTAGGTCGCTTCACAAGATACTCGCCAAACTTTTCTAAACGATCTTGGTCATCCACTAAGAAAACTGCTTCCCCAGGGACAGCGTTCACCCCCTCATTTGCCCCTAAGCCCATTAAAGCACCCAGCGCCCTAAAGGGAGCGGTGGCAATATTGGTCAGCACAGTGCTAATAGCCTGCCATACCAACCCGCTAGCGCTGAACTCAGGGGAATCTACATTGCCCGCAATACGAACTGTGACATCGATCGTGTCATCAGAATCTTCAAGCAAGGCTATTGCCAAACTCAGGGGTAATTTCTTACCCTTGAAGTCTGGCACCTCTTCACCCAACTCTACTTTTTTAATAATGATTTGATTGCTGCCACTTAAATTACCATCTTTTGCTTTGTAATTTAAATTGAGATTGAGACGACCGCTAGCGATTTGGTAGCCAGCAAATGAAATCGCAGCGGGGTTAAGGGCAGATAAAGGCAGATTCTTAAAACCCATCTGAATATCATGATTACGTCGCGGATCATCAAACGAAGCCTGCCCCCTTGCCCTCATACTTCCCGATCCGGCAACTACCCCATCCATCGCAACTGTAGCGAAACGGCCAGGAGTATTACTCACACCCAGTAAGGTCGCATTGAACCTCTTCACATCCACTTTGAAATGAGGTCGCATCGCCAAATCAGAGAAGAACACTTCGCCATTTTTGAGATTCATTGAGCGAATATCCAAATTGAATACAGCAGAGTTGTCAGTTGGAGATGCGCTAGCTGTCTCAGCACTTGAATCTGTTGCCGGTTTAGCAAATAGCCTTCTGAAATTAGAAAATCCCTCTTCGTTAATTTCAAATTGAAGAATTGGACTATCAACAATCAGTTCGTTAATTGCAAGGACATTTCCAGCACCTTGTTTTGACTTCAGCATCTGGTATTCAAATTGGCGAATATCTGCCATTTTCCAAACAATCAGTGGCGTTTTTTGACCCATTTCGATAATCGCTAAATCCGCAAGATGAATATCACCAGTCACTGAATCGACATCACCACCAAGCTTCACACTAAGCTCTGCATTGATGGCACCACTTTTGCCTATTAGCTCTTTATTGGCCGGCAAAAGTGGAATGATAGGTGCAGTTGCCAGATTCTGAATCTCTAACTTACCATCTACTGATTTTGCTTCGGTATTGAAATCCCAATGAGAGAGCACGGCACCATCATCTAACTTCACATTTAACTGCACTCCCAAATTACCTGAACGTGAATTATCCAATCCGCCCGTAATAGCAACATGCTGATAGGTGACGCTTTTATTAATACCCGGTATTAATACTTGCAAAGCACCCAGATTGAAATCATATTGCCCGCGCACGCCTGACACAACTCCATGCTGATCGTAGTTCGCCACATCAAGTAACTTCATCGTAAAAGGCTTAAGCTCTTCTTTAAATCCAGAAGAGTCATCCAGCAAACGGAGTGAAGCCGAGCTCACCTTCAATTCGTCGATCGATATTTTGATGGGCTTCTGAGGCTTGCTGGGATCTGCTGGTGGCACCACCTTGTCAATTGCAGCAATCAACTCCTGCCAATTCCAGACCCCTGACTGAGTACCCTTGGGCAACTTCTTCTCCACCACAAGCTTGGGCTCCTGCAGCAAAATCTCAGAAAAACCGATTTCGCCAAGAACGAGTTTGGTCCATTTCAGCGTAATGACCAGCTTTTTAAACTCCAGTAATTTAGAGTCGCCCTCTTTTGCCAAATGAAGACCATCTAGCTCTACCTTAAGTCTTAAGGGGGAGATACTGAGGTCTTGATAAGCAACAACGTAACCAATCCTCTCACCCAATTCAGATGCAGACTTTTTAATGAAGCCAGGGACAAAGAGATGAGCTCCTGCCCAAAACATCATGATGCAAGAAAGCACCAAGATGATGACCCTAGTGAGCCACTTTATTAAGCGAGGGTATGATTTAATTACCATAATCAGAAACGAAAAACGCCGTAATGATGGTCGGTTACTTAGTGCGCGGGAGGGAATCCAACCTTTTGCGCCCACATATTATTAAATACATGGATCACTCAATTGATAATGAATATGGTGGATGTTTTGTGGTTACCCGCTTAGTAATATGCTCAAAATTTTGCCGCTCAGCGATGAATGCTTCTACTACGACTGGGTCAAAATCACTTCCACTCTTACTTATAATTTCAGCATAAGCCTCTTCTATGCTCCATGCTTTTTTATAAGGACGAGTGCTGACTAAAGCATCAAATACATCTGCTACAGACATAATTCGAGCCTCAATTGGAATATTGTCCCCATGAAGTTTCCTTGGATAACCACTGCCATCCCACTTTTCATGATGAGCACCAGCCACCCTCATAGCTGTTGAGATCAAATCAACTTCTAGATCTTCAGATTGCGCGGCGGCCAAAATATTTTCTCCAATTAATGCATGGCTATAGATGAGTGATTTTTCTTCATCTGTTAAACGACCTGTCTTTTTTAGAATGTGATCCGGTATACCCACCTTACCCAAGTCATGCAAGGGAGCAACTTTAACTAATTTTTCAATATGCTCATCAGATAAAGTCTCGGGACAATAACCCATGCTTTGCAATCGATACGCAAGTAGCTTTACATACTGCTGAGTACGAAGAATATGACTACCAGTTTCATTATCTTTTGCCTCTGCCAAGGAATTCAAAGCAGATAGCATTTGATCCTCCCTAACCGTAATTTTGCGCTTAGCGGACTCTAGGTCATGCAAATACTTTGTCATTGGTCGCGTTACCGTCCATCTCACAACAGGGATGGTGATCAAACTTAACAATGCGATATCCACAAAAACTGTGGCTATATTCGATAGAGTTCCAAGAGATGGAAGGATAAGCATAATCAGGGCTTCACCAGCACAAATTGTGACGATGAGGACTGCATTGAGCCGATGAATCGGGATGTATTTCTTACGCAATCAGAGTTCTCCTTGGTGAAATCTGATAAGGATCATCCTAACACTAAATTAATTGCCTTGGTGCAAAATGATAGGGATTAGAGCTGCAAATAGATATCCCCCCATAGAAAATACTTTCTATCTGACTTTAAATAAATAAAAAACCACCCGCGGGTGGTCTTGTGTGGAAAGCAAAATAAACTTATTTAGAGGCCAACTGTATAAGTGGCTAGCACGGCTGTTATTGAAGTTGCTTGATAAGTTTCTTTGTCGCCTAGGGCGCTATCAAATCTCTATCACAGGATTTTCAATCCCCAACTTATATGACCGCTGGCGAGAAAAATGAAAAGCCACCCCGTAGGATGGCTTTGGTAAAGACCTTGGTAATGCCTAAAGACTTGGCGGAAGGGGCGGGATTCGAACCCGCGGTAGGCTATTAACCTACGCACGCTTTCCAGGCGTGTGACTTAAACCGCTCATCCACCCTTCCGTACAGCCGTTGATTATACGTTTGCCAAAAGGGTTTCTGCCAAAAGCTGATGCCTGCTTGCTTATACAGACTCTTTTAGCTGCTCCAAGATATGTGGATTTTCAAGCGTAGAGGTATCTTGAGTAACCTCTTCACCTTTGGCAATCACGCGCAAGAGACGACGCATGATCTTGCCAGAACGGGTCTTAGGCAAGTTATCACCAAAGCGGACATCTTTTGGTTTTGCAATTGGGCCAATTTCTTTGCCAACCCAGTTACGCAATTCAGTCGCAATCTTCTTAGCATCTTCGCCTGTTGGGCGACCGCCTTTAAGAACTACGAATACACAAATGGCTTCACCAGTGAGTTCATCTGGGCGACCAACCACTGCAGCTTCAGCGACTAATGGATTAGCCACCAAGCAAGACTCGATTTCCATGGTTCCCATACGGTGACCGGAGACGTTCAGGACATCATCGATACGACCGGTAATGGTGAAATAGCCAGTATCTTTGTTACGGATTGCGCCATCGCCTGCAAGATATAAAGTTCCGCCCAACTCTTCTGGGAAATAGGATTTCACGAATCGATCAGGGTCACCCCAGATGGTACGAATCATTGAAGGCCATGGACGCTTCACAACCAAGATACCGCCCTGACCGTTCGGAACATCCACGCCAGCTTCATCAACGATAGCCGCCTGAATACCTGGCAATGGCAATGTGCATGAACCTGGAATCATTGGTGTTGCACCCGGCAATGGTGAAATCATGTGACCGCCAGTTTCGGTTTGCCAGAAAGTATCAGCGATTGGGCAGTTAGAATTGCCAACATTTTCGTAATACCACATCCATGCTTCTGGATTGATTGGCTCACCAACAGAACCTAAGAGGCGCAATGAAGATAAGTCATAGCTCTTTGGATGGACTGCTTGATCATTGCTAGATGCTTTAATCAATGAACGAATCGCGGTCGGTGCTGTATAGAAAATAGATGCTTTGTGTTTTTGGATCATGTCCCAGAAACGGCCAGCATTTGGATAAGTTGGCACACCTTCAAACACAATCTCAGTAGCGCCAACAGCGAGTGGGCCATAAGTAATATAAGAGTGGCCCGTTACCCAACCAATGTCAGCAGTACACCAGAACACATCATTTGGCTTAATGTCAAAGGTCCACTTCATTGTGAGAATCGCCCACAAGAGGTAACCGCCTGTAGAGTGCTGCACGCCCTTTGGTTTACCAGTAGAACCTGATGTGTACAGAATAAATAATGGGTGCTCAGCGCTGACCCATTCTGGCTCGCAAGTCGCGGCTTCATTCGCCATGATTTCTTGCATCCAAACATCGCGGCCTGCAGCCATCACAATATCAGCGCCAGTACGCTTACTAACGATCACATGCTTTACCTTAGGGCATTCGCCAGTGGAAAGAGCCTCGTCACAAATTGCTTTTAATGGCAATGCTTTGCCGCCACGGAACTGTCCGTCAGCAGTAATCACTGCAACTGCACCGACGTCCATAATACGATCGCGCAGTGCTTGTGCAGAGAAACCGCCGAACACTACAGAGTGAATTGCGCCAATACGGGCGCAGGCTTGCATCGCCACAATGCCTTCGATAGTCATTGCCATGTAAATGATGACGCTGTCACCAGACTTAATACCCATCTTGCGCATTGCGTTTGCCATTTTGCAAACGCGCTCAAGTAACTCTTGATAGGTCACTTTAGTCACTGTGCCGTCATCCGCTTCAAAGATCAGGGCAGTCTTAGCACCTAAACCAGCTTCAACCTGACGATCTAAACAGTTATAAGAGGCATTTGTTGTGCCATCTTCAAACCACTTATAGAAAGGCGCTTTAGATTCGTCTAAAACTTTAGTAAATGGCTTTTTCCAATAGAGATTTTCTTTAGCAAGCCGACCCCAAAAACCGTCATAATCCTGATTCGCTTCAGCGCAAAGCTTCTGATAGGCGTCCATACCCGGAATAGCAGCACCCTTTACAAAGTCTGCGGGTGGGTTAAATACGCGGTTTTCTTGCTTTAATGGTTCCATGCTTCGCTGCCCTCTATCTAATAATCAATAATCTATTTTTGCCAAAATACCGCAAAATGATGGGTTTAGACCCTCGGAACCTTAGAAGATAAGTGAAAACACCCGGGATTTGCTCTATGGCAAACCCTTAAAATAGGTCAAACCTTACTAATAATGTGGAAATAAGCCAAAAACCATGACAAATATCAAACAAAACGACCTGATTCAAAGCGTTGCCGATGCATTTCAGTTCATCTCTTACTACCACCCCAAGGACTTTATTACTGCCATGGGTAAGGCTTATGAGCTTGAGCAAGGCGCAGCCGCCAAAGATGCACTGGCCCAAATTTTGACCAATAGTCGGATGTGCGCTGAAGGCCATCGCCCAATGTGCCAAGACACGGGCATTGCTGTCGTATTCATGAAAATTGGTATGAATGTCCAATGGCCTGATGCCACGATGAGCGTTTCTGAGATGGTGAACGAAGGTGTTCGCCGTGCCTATCTCAATCCAGAAAATACACTGCGTGCATCAGTTTTAGCTGACCCAGCAGGCAAGCGCAAAAATACAGGTGACAACACCCCCGCTGTCATCCATTACGAAATTGTTCCAGGTGATGATGTTGAAGTGATCTGCGCCGCCAAAGGTGGTGGCTCAGAAAACAAAGCCAAAATGGTGATGCTCAATCCATCAGACTCCATCGTCGACTGGGTAGTGAAAACTGTTCCCACCATGGGTGCAGGTTGGTGTCCTCCTGGAATTCTGGGTATTGGTATTGGCGGCACTCCAGAAAAAGCCATGTTGATGGCAAAAGAATCCTTAATGGGTCCAGTAGATATTCAGGAACTCATTGCCCGTGGTCCTAAAACGCGCGCTGAAGAGCTGCGTCTTGAGATTTATGACAAAGTAAATAAATTGGGCATCGGCGCCCAAGGTCTTGGTGGCTTGGCAACTGTGCTCGATATTAAGATCATGGAATACCCAACCCATGCTGCGTCACTACCTGTAGCAATGATTCCGAACTGTGCAGCCACTCGTCACGTGCACTTCCATTTACACGGCGATGGCCCAGCGAAGTTAGAGAAACCCTCTTTATCTGATTGGCCAGATGTCACATGGACACCAGACACCCAAAAATCGAAACATGTCGACGTCAATACATTAACTGCTGAACAGGTAGCAAGCTGGAAACCAGGCGATACCTTATTACTCAATGGAAAAATTCTCACTGGTCGTGATGCAGCCCATAAACGGATTGCCGATATGTTGGCCAAAGGGGAAGAACTTCCAGTGAGCTTCAAAAATCGCATCATCTATTACGTTGGTCCAGTGGATCCTGTTCGTGATGAAGCAGTTGGTCCTGCAGGCCCTACCACCTCAACTCGGATGGATAAATTCACCGAGATGATGCTTGCCCAGACTGGCTTGATTTCGATGATTGGTAAAGCTGAGCGCGGCCCGGTTGCAATTGAAGCCATCAAGAAACATAAATCCGCTTATCTCATGGCCGTTGGTGGCGCCGCCTACTTGGTATCTAAGGCGATTCAGTCTGCCAAAGTCGTTGGCTTTGCTGACCTCGGCATGGAAGCCATTTATGAATTCGATGTCAAAGATATGCCAGTAACCGTTGCCGTTAATTCTGAAGGCATCTCTATGCATGAGACTGGCCCTCAAGAATGGCAAGCAAAAATTGCTGGTATTCCAGTCAAAATTGCTTAACCAAGATCATATCGCTAGATCGCTTTGGCACTCATAGGGGTTTTTGATTCTGGCGTTGGAGGCTTATCCATTTTGGACGAGGCTCTGCGTCAGCTTCCGCAGCACGACTATATCTACCTTGCGGACTCAGCGAATGCCCCTTATGGAGAAAAATCTAGCGACTGGATTACTGCCCGCAGCCTTGCTTTATGTAAACATCTCGCAAGTAAAGGCTGCGATGCCATCGTTGTAGCTTGTAATACTGCTACTGCTGAAGCAATCAAACAGATCCGCGCCGCATTAGATATTCCGATCATTGGCGTGGAACCAGGGATTAAACCTGCGGCGATGCAATCGCAAAACGGGATCGTAGGAGTCTTAGCAACTGAGGCAACTCTCAAGAGCGATAAATTCAATGCGCTATTAGCAACTCTTCCGGATCACTGTCGTTTCATTAAGCAGGCTGGCGCGGGACTTGTCCCTCTAATTGAGGCGGGCAAGGCAGATAGTGAGGAAACGTTAGAGCTATTAGGTAAACATCTTGCACCTATTTTGGATGCTGGCTCAGATACTTTGGTCTTGGGTTGTACGCACTACCCTTTCCTTAAAAAATCTATCCGCAAACTTTTAGGTGACAGCGTTAGCTTAATTGATACGAGCGATGCTGTGGTAAGGCAACTGAAACGAGTACTTGAGTCATTGCCACAAGATGCTCATTCTGCAAAACGCAGCTCCGTTTTATTTATCAGCAGTAAAAATGATGCCTCGCTTCTAAGTATGTCCCAAGATTTACTCACGAGCGATTTAAATATATATGCAATTGATTCAGCATTGTTGGGTGAAGTGTCATGAGCACCTTCATGCAAAAACTAGACTCTCGTCTACCGTTTACCAAATCAGAGCGGGTCATTATTGCTATCGTTTTAGTGTTGCATGCTTTGCCAGCTTTGGAGTTCATTCATCTCAGCGCGCGTCCACCCAAGATAGATGACACGCGGATGATGGCAAATTTAGTGAGCCCTTCACCAGCCAAAAGCCAGGAAGCACCTGCTGTGCCCAAACCCATACCACCCAAATCTAAAGAAGAGCCGAAGAAAAAGGTAGAGGAGAAACCAACTCCAACTCCAGCGCCAGCAGAACCAAAATCGTCAACGGCATCCCAGAAGCCAGCAGAGACTAAGAGTGAATCCCAAGCCCAAAATGCTGCGGTGGCACCCTCTACTACTGGCGGAGCAAGCGGCACGCCAATTCAGACCGACATTGGTAAACTGGAGGTGCTCTACCAACCCGATGCGGACCAGTACTATCCCTCATTCTCAAAAAGGTCTGGAGAACAGGGTACAGTTATTGTGCGTTTAATTATCGATCAAACGGGCATCGTTGAAGAAATTGCCCTTTTGCAATCGAGCAATTTTCCCAGACTTGATCGCGCTGCTAGTGAAATCGGAAGACGTTATCGCTTCAAGCCTTTTTTAGTAAATGGTTCACCACAAAGAATTTCTACCAATCTCTTAATTAAATTTAATCTCAAGTAAACACATTATGAATACACCATTTGGCATAGCAAATCTTTGGCTTGAAGGCGACTTCATCACCCGCTTTGTGGCTATCGCACTTATCATCTGCTCAATTGTCACTTGGGTCATTTTGCTCAGCCGCTTTTGGGAGCTACGCAATCTTCGCAAGCTCAAGCCTGAGCTCGATCAATTCTGGCGCGCCACATCCTATGATCAAGGTTTACAGTCCTTTAGCAGTCATGCGCTGAATCCTTACTATCACCTTGCTAAATCTGCAGCGACTGCATCTGCGCATCATCAGAATCAAGCTCATGATCATCGTGAACTATTGCAAACCCTCAATTACTCTGAATGGATGGCTAGAAGCCTGAAGAACAGCATTGATGGAATTGCAGCAGGTTTTCAGAAAGGGTTAACTTTCCTCGGCTCTACCGGTGCGATTTCTCCGTTTATTGGCTTGTTTGGTACCGTATGGGGCATCTATCACGCCCTTATTGCAATTAGCAGCTCGGGTAGCGCACAGCTAGACCAAGTTGCTGGCCCAATTGGTGAGGCACTCATTATGACTGCCCTGGGTTTAGCGGTGGCGATTCCTGCCGTTCTGGCTTTTAACGCCATTAATCGCGCTAACAAATTAATGGTGGCTGACCTCAATCGCTTTGCAAATGATCTTTTAGCCTACTTTGTGACAGGTGCGCGCGTGAAGTCAGGAGAATAAGTATGGCCTTTCATATTCAAGATGATCAGAGTGATGACAGCATCATGTCTGAGATCAATATGACACCAATGGTTGATGTGATGTTGGTGCTATTGATCATTTTCATCATCACCCTACCCGTCATACAACAAGCAGTAAAGATTGAGCTGCCCAAAGCCAATAGCGTGCGTAATGAGGTCAAACCAGAATCTGTTCAACTCAGCATTGACGGTAAGGGTCAAATTTTCTGGAACAGCACTGCAATTGATTTAAAAACTTTTGATGGCTATGCCGAGAAAGCTGCTCAGAAAGAGCCGCAACCAGAAATTAACTTGCGTGCTGATAAATCCGTGAAATATGAGTACGTCGCTCAAGTCCTAGCGGCCTCTCGTCGCGCTGGGTTAACGAAGTTGGGCTTTGTAACCGAGCCTGATTAAGTTCTAGCGTGGTTTTGAGGGTGCTTTAGCTGGGAAACAGGTTTCTTCACTCACGTGAGTGCCGTTTCCTAAAGATGCACCCAAAATACCGCCCTGTATTTTTTCAACCTTCTTTAACTTCCCAGTCGCTGGATCAAGAGTGATGTGGGTTAAAACTGTGCCAGCAGGATATTGAACACCCATGAGGTTCTCGGCTGGAAAACTAGCCTCTATTACTATAAAAATATTTGGCTTAGCAAGTGTGACACTCTTCACAACTTGCGTTCCAAAGGCATCAGACTGATCCAAATCCCGGTCATCTAAATAGACTTTTGCCTTTTGGGTCTTTGATGCAAGCGTCAGCTGCATGGAATACTCTTCAACAAAATCCCTTTCGGATCTTTTACAGTCAAAGAAAGCAGATTGCCCCATCACTGGAGTCATTGTGCAAGAGAGCAATAACAGGAAGATTAAATGAAATGTTCTCAAGATCTGAATGAGGAAACAATTGAAATACTGGTGCCCGAGGCCGGAATCGAACCGGCACGACTTTTTTGAGTCGGCAGATTTTAAATCTGCTGTGTCTACCGATTTCACCACTCGGGCTCGCACAAACAGAAACTGCTGCGCTAAATAAATCAAGACAAACAGAATTTTAGCACGCCAGAGGGGCCTTAGCCTGAAGCCCCAGGGATCTTCATGCCCAGTGGGCTAGCCTATAAAAGCACTAAACTACCCCCATGAAATTGCAAGGAAAGTCCAAGGCCATGAGCTCGTTTATACGGGGCTCTTTGTTCATTGGCGGCAGTCTCTTGGTCATTGCAGTTTTGATTGTTCTGGCTTATTTATATTTTGCTCAATCCTCCCCTGCTGGCAAAAGAACAATCAAAAATCTGAGTGACTCTGTTGTCATTACTTTTGATGAGAGCGATGTGCCTCATATCAAAGCCAACACTCAGGCAGATGCCTTATTTGCCCTAGGCTATTTACATGCTACTGAGCGTTCTTGGCAAATGGAGGTCAATCGCCGTTTGGCTAGCGGTCGCCTCTCAGAAATTTTAGGTAGCGACACTGTCAAGATTGATCGCTTTATTCGTACACTCGGTATTAAGCGCGCTGCCGAGCGTCAATTTGATCGCTATCCTGTGGCAGCTAAACGTTTACTGCAAGCATATGCTGATGGTGTGAATACTGGCAATGCTCAACTAGGCTGGGCGCTACCAGTGGAATATTTTCTAGCAGGGTCCAAACCTGGCCATTGGTCGCCAACGGATAGCGTCGCCTGGATGCTCATGATGGCCTACGATCTTGGCGGAAACTGGGATAAAGAATTACAACGCTTTGAACTCTCGCAGTTCCTCAGCACAAAACAAATTTGGGAAGTATTGCCGCCCTACGAAGTCGGTAGCCCTGTAAGTAATGTAGATTTTGCAAAGCTCTATAAAGACCTGAATGCATTTAATCCTGCAGCGGGTCCATCTGAAGAAAAATCCAAAAAACTTCCTACAACTGAGCTCGGCTCTCTTGATCTTCCAGGTGGAAAAGATGGCATTGGGTCAAACAACTGGGCATTAGGCGGCAAGCTCACTGCAAGTGGCAAGCCTTTGCTAGCGAACGACCCTCATTTGGGTCTATCGGCTCCAGCTATTTGGTATTTTGCTCACCTCGATGCACCGGGAATGAATGTCATCGGCGGAACTCTACCGGGCATTCCAGGAGTAGTTTTAGGAAGAACAGATAAATTTGCTTGGAGTTTTACCAACACCAATCCCGATGTGCAAGACTTGTATATTGAGCAAATAGATCCAAGTAATCCAGGTATGTATCGTGGCCCCGATGGCCTACTCCCATTTAAAGTGCATCAAGAGATCATCGACGTCAAAGGTTCGCCATCCATCACCTTCTTGGTAAAAGAGACCCGTCATGGTCCTGTTATTTCAGATTCCTATGCGCGTGCCAAGCGCAGCATCGATACCAAGCGATTTGCCTTAGCGTTGCGTTGGACAGCACTCGATACCGAGAATCAATCCGTTGTTGGCCTTTTAGAAATGAATAGTGCCAAAGATTTAGATACCTTTAAGCAAGCGCTACGCAAAAACTATGCCCCAATGCAAAATGTGGTGATGGCAGATGCTGAAGGCAATATCAGCTATCAAGCTGCCGGTATTGCTCCTAAGCGTGTTTTACACCAAGGACTCTATGGTCTGGCACCAGCTCTGGGCTGGGAGAAGCAATACGATTGGACTGGCTATGTTCCTTTTGAACAGCTACCGGCAAGCAATAACCCCGAACAGGGCTGGATTGCTACTGCCAATCAAAGAATCATGGCCACCAACGATCCCAATCCATTGACGGCGGATTGGGATTTGCCAACGCGTTATGACCGTATTGTTGAGCTCATTAAATCTCGAAGTAGTCATGACCTCGGTTCAATGAAAGCCATGCAGGCAGACACCCTGTCTCTTGGTGCCACTCCTTTATTAGACTTATTTAAATCGAGCAAATCAAATCATAAACTTGCCCTACAAGCACAAGAAATCATTCAAAAATTTGATGGGGATATGACGATCAATAGTGCTGGCGCTCTGATTTTTAATGCTTGGGCAGATCAGCTGACTCGCAATCTATTCTCACGCCTGAGTTATTTGTTTACCGAGAGCTATGGTTCGCGCAGTTTTAGACAACCCCTCATCCTTGCCTTGCAAAACCCTGATAGCTCTTGGTGTGATGACCCCAAAACCAATCAAGCAGAGTCTTGCTTAGACTCCTCTAATAATGCTCTTGATAAGGCTTTGGATTATTTAAATAATCAATATGGTAGTGACCCCAAAGGTTGGACATGGGGCAAAGCGCATACCGCTACATCAGAGCATCGACCGCTGAGCAAAGTTCCAGTATTGGGTGACCTCTTCAATCTAAAGACTCCTTTTCCTGGAGATGCCTTCTCTATTAATGTTGGCAGACTTCAACTCCTGAAATCTACCAACCCCTATGAAACTGTTCAAGGCCCTAGCATGCGGGCAATCTATGACCTTGCAGACCTAGAGAAGTCACTGTTTATTTACCAAACTGGTCAATCTGGCTGGGTACAAAGCAAGCTCTATCGCAATATGAACCCCCTGTGGGCGAATAATGAATACCTGCGATTACAGATGAAACCTGAAAAGACTCAGCGCCAACTTGAATTGAATAACAAATAAGGCTTATGAACAGCACTCGCTAAGACGTTTAGAATGTCTTATCGCTATCAATCAGTCACTGATTAGGACTCTGACCCATGAAAAAATTGACCCCATTCATTACAGCCACCATCTTTACCGCCTCCATGTCTTGCATGAGTAATGCCTATGCTGAGTGGAAAGAATTAGGCTATAACGATGTCATGGTTGTTTATGTTGATTTAGATACGGCTAGTAGCGGCAGTGGCGAAAAGGCCCAAATCATGTCTATGTTGGATTTTAAAAAGCCTGGAAGAAATCCAAACAATAAAGAGACTGTGAATTCTATTATTGGCCTCAATGAATACAACTGTCCTGAGCTGAGCTATCGCCCAATTGCCTTTAAAGAATTTTCTGGCAGCAAAGGTACGGGCAAAGTAGTTTCTGATAACAGCACTCCTGATAGCAAGTTTGAACCTGTCATCAATGACTCATGGACAGCTGGAGTATTTAATGTTGTCTGCCAAAGAAAATAGTCTGCCCACGAAATCTCCATTCAATTTCGGGGTTTACCTACTCCCTATCTTTTGTGGCCTAGGTTTACAAGCCTGTATTGCCCCCATTGCAGCTGTTGGCGCCTCAGGCTCAGCCGCAGCTAGCAGCGCTGGCGGTGCTGTAGCTACTGCTGCAGTTGCAAATCCAGTAACAGCCACCAGCCTTGCATCCACTGCAGCCACAGGCAAATCTCCTTTAGAGCATGCCGCCTCTGCTGCTACTAAAAAAGAATGTAGCTTCTTGAATCCGCTGTCATCTAAACCAATCTGCATAGAAGTCTCCATCCCTAAGGTGACCGATAACAGCACGCCCTTAGCTGGTCCTGCAGATCAAATGATTGATACAGCCAAGCAGCAGAACATCTCTGCCCCGCTCTCTAAGGACTAAAATAATCGTTTACCAGCATTTTTACTAATCTAGCCATGACAACAGAAAACTATTACCTCACGCTAACCTGCCCTAATAAACCAGGCATCGTTGCTGCAGTTTCAACCTATATCTTTCAGGCAGGTGGCGATATTGAGGAGGCCCAACAGTTTGACGATAAGGCTTCTAAACGTTTCTTTATGCGCGTGAGTTTTAGTTGCCCTACGGATGGCAACACTCTCAAGTCTGGCTTTCAAGAAATTGCCAAACGTTTTGAGCTCACCTGGGATTTGCGGGCAGTAAAGGATCTCAAGCGCGTCTTGATCATGGCGTCAAAGCTTGATCACTGCTTGGTAGATTTACTCTACCGTTGGCGTATTGGTGAATTACCAATGATTATCTGTGGCATTGTCTCGAACCACCCACGTGAGGTATACGCTAGCATCGATTTTGCTGATATTCCGTTTTACCATCTACCGGTCACTCCTGAAACTAAGTCAGCACAAGAAGCTAAACTACTAGAAATCATTGCTGACTCCAAGGTCGACATGGTCATTCTGGCGCGTTATATGCAGATTCTGTCAGATGACTTATCCAGCAAATTATCTGGACGCTGTATCAACGTACACCACTCCTTCTTGCCAAGCTTTAAAGGTGCCAAGCCTTATCACCAAGCGCATGCTCGTGGCATTAAATTGATTGGTGCTACCGCTCACTTTGTGACTAGTGATTTAGATGAAGGCCCCATCATTGAGCAAGATGTGACTCGAGTCACTCATGGTGATACACCTGATGATTTAGTGCGTAAAGGTCGTGACTTGGAGCGAACTGTGCTTTCTAGAGCCCTGCGTTATTACTTGCATGACCGCGTCTTAATTAATGGCGCAACTTCAGTCGTCTTCTCAGACTGATACTACTTGAGACATAACCCTCGGAGTGCCTTGGGATAGTCTTCTGGCTTGCCGCATCAGCAAATGCCAGGGTGCCTTGTGATGCGGCACTAAATTCATTAATTTATTCCCCAAGGGCGTGTAATTTAGTGCTGATTATCTTTGGAAATGATGCTGCAGTGGCGTCATCGTTTTTTACTAGGCAACCGTAAGCCTAGCCTGTAAGATCAAGTCATGATCTCCGGCCTTGTTCAAATACTGCTCTTCCAAAGCTTGGGTGAGCTAGTTTCTAAATTCTTATTACCCACCCTACCTGGTCCTGTGATTGGTTTGGTTCTCTTAGTTGTATGGCTAGTCCTGCGCAAAGGAATCAATGCTGAGCTAGCTATGGTTGCGGATGGCTTTAGTCAATACTTGGGCTTACTCTTCGTCCCCGCTGCCGTTGGTGTGGTGCTCTTTCTGCCGCAGCTACAAGCAAATGCTCTAGCAATCATGAGCGCTCTTATGGGTAGTGTCATTTTGACTATTGGGTCGAGCGCTCTAGTAGTTCGCTTTTTAAGCAGAAAAGATGCTCATGAGTGATAAGCACTCTATTGTTGAGATTTGGGTTTACCTATCTGGTAGCCCACTCTTTGCCCTCTTTATTACTTTGGCAGCCTATCAAGTTGGATTAATGATCTATCAGCATGCCAAGCAAAATCCTCTGGCTAATCCTGTAGCGATTGCCATCATCTTGGTTGCCACCATGATTCAGTTCATCGAGATGCCCTACTCGACCTACTTTGAAGGCGCACAATTTATCCACTTCTTATTGGGTTCAGCAACGGTTTCCTTGGCCATTCCGATTTACCGAGGGCTGGCTAGCTTAAAGGGTCGCTCTATACCGCTGATTGTTTCATTGGTTACCGGTGGCTTGGTTTCCATAGTGAGCGGGGTCGGCATTGCTAACCTGTTGGGCGCCGACTCCAGCATCACGGGGGCAATGTATCCCAAATCGGTTACAGCACCAATCGCCATGGGTATTGCGGAACGTATTGGGGTATCACCAACACTCACCGCCATCTTTGCTGTCAGCACCGGCATTCTGGGGGCGATCTTGGCACCCTTTGTTTTAAACGCACTAGGTATGAAAGCATGGTGGCAAAGAGGCTTTGCAATTGGTATAGGCGCTCATGGTATCGGTACCTCACGAGCATTTAGCATTCATCCTGAAGCAGGAACTTATGCAAGCTTAGCCATGGGCATGAATGGTGTGATCAGCGCTGTCGCTATACCAGTGATCTATCACTTATTTAATCAGTAAATTTTAGGCTGCTAGTAGTTGAGGAATACGAGCATGCTTCACTTTAGGCTTAATAGTCTTTCTAGCCTTCCACAGATCGTAGGCTGACTGTTGTGCCAACCAAACGCTTGCGCTACCACCATTTTTAACGCCTAGCCATGCCCCAATGCGCAGAGCCATCTCAGGAGAAATTGCAGCTCTAGCATTTAATACTTAAGATAAAGCAGGACGAGTAACCCCCAACTGCTCGGCTGCAGTTGTCACAGTGATCCCAAGAGCTGGTAAAACATCATCTCGCAAGGTTAGCCCTGGGTGCGGTAAAGGAAAATTTTTATTCATAAGCTTCATTTTACTTTCATCGCAGCATCCACTGCATCACCCAGCACGCTACACAAGAACTCCACTTCTTCCGGTTTAGAAATAAATGGTGGGCCTACTGCAATGCAATCACCTGCTACACGCACCAGAGCTCCGCGTTCAATGCAAGCTTCTAGCACTTTCAATGCGCGCAGTCCGAGTTTTCCTGGCACTGGCTCAAGATCAATTGCGCCAGATAGGCCAAAGTTACGAATATCCAATATTCCAGATTTACCTTTTAAGGCATGCAGGCCATTTTCTAAAACTGGCTCTAATGCTTTAGCGCGATTGACTACATCATCCGACTCAAAAATATCTAGCACCGCATGGGCAGCCGCTGTTGGTATTGGGTGCCCTGAATAAGTGTAGCCATGAAAGAACTCAATCGCCTGCTCTTGTCCGCCATTACCAATAATGCTGTCATAGATATCACCGCGCACAAGAACACCACCCATCGGAATTACGCCATTCGTAATCCCTTTAGCAAAGGTAATCATGTCAGGCGTCACACCAAAACGATCGGCACCAAAGTTAGCGCCCAAGCGACCAAAGCCGGTGATGACCTCATCAAAAATCAACAGAATGCCGTGCTTAGTGCAGATCTCGCGAATCTTTTGTAAGTAACCTTCTGGTGGAACGATCACTCCAGTTGAACCTTGCACCGGCTCAAGAATGACTGCGGCAATCGTATTGGCATCATGTAATGCAACGATCTTTTCTAATTCGTCAGCAAGATGAGCACCCCAAATCGGTTGACCTTTAGAAAAAGCCATTTGAGAAAGATTTAATGTGTGAGGTAAATGATCTACACCGGGGATCATAAGGCTAGTAAACATTTTGCGATTAGCAACCATGCCGCCTACCGAGATACCGCCCATCCCTACCCCATGATATGCACGCTCTCGACCAATCATGCGAACACGGGAAGCGTTTCCCATCACGCGGTGATATCCAATCGCAATTTTGAGCGCAGTATCTACCGCTTCAGAGCCTGAGTTGGTAAAAAATACTTTATCTAAACCCTTGGGTGCCATCTTGGCAATACGGCTTGCAAGACTGAAAGTAGCTTCGCTTGCCATCTGAAAAGCTGGGCAATAGTCCATGGTTTCATATTGCTTGCTGATAGCTGCACCAATCCGTGGATCGGCATGCCCTAAAGGAGAGCACCAAAGCCCAGAAAGGCCATCAAACAGCTTACGCCCATGATCGTCATAGTAGTAAGCTCCTTTGGCAGATTGCATCACCTTGGGGTTCTGATGAAAGTAGCGATTGGGTGTGAATGGCAACCAATAGGCTGACATATCAACTGGCTTAGAAGGGCTGCTCATGCTTGTCTCGTATGTATTTAATAGAATTATTCGATACTATAGCAATTCAATAGCTTTTCATTGATCACCCTCATGAATTTAACCAACTACCCCTATGCCAAGTTCTAAACACTCCATTACGGTTGAGACCCTGTCAGCATTCAGCGCTGCCTGGAACCGCCACGATATCGACTCCCTCATGAGCTTCATGAGTCATGATTGTGTATTTCAAACAGCAGCGGGGCCAGACTCTTGTGGCGCACGCCATGAAGGCCCTGCAGCAGTGAGAGCAGCATTTGAAAGTGCTTGGCTGAATTTTCCAGATGCCCAATGGATGAACGATAGGCATTTTGTCGATGGGAATTTTGGGGTATCGGAGTGGACGTTTACTGGAACGGCAGCCGACGGCAGCCGCATTGAGGCTGACGGCGTCGATATTTTTACTTTTAAAGATGGCAAGATTCAGTTAAAAAATGCATTTCGCAAGAATCGTCCAAACTTGCCCGCAGCAAAGTAATTGGGAATGCTCTAGACTCAATCCCCATGAAATACGACCCACTTTATGACCCCCTCACTTCTGAAAATCCTGGGGCGAATCGAGACTATGCCCCTAGTTATTGGGTAGCGAGTGCTGGATCACCGCCACCAACAGATGGGCCAGTAAGCCAAGATATTGACGCCGATGTTGTGGTGATTGGCTCAGGTTCAACCGGGGTTTCAACTGCGCTGTATTTAGCGCAAGAGCACGGAATCAAAGCGGTCATCTTAGAGGCCAACCAAACTGCGTGGGGTTGCTCGAGCAGGAGCGGCGGCCAGGGCCAAAATGCCAGCGGTCGATTGTCGCGCTCTCAATGGATTGAGCGCTGGGGTTTAGAGACTGCCAAAAAACTCGATCGTGAAATTTATAGCGGCTTTGAGAACTTCAAAGATCTAGTCAGTCAAATTGATTGCGATGCCACCGATGGTGGCCATCTTTACGTTGCACATCGCCCAGAGAAGATGGCCTATCTTCAGAATGAAGCGCGGGTCCGTAAGGATGTATTTGGATATGATCCGCTGCTCATGAGCGCCCAAGAACTCAGGGAGCAATATTGTGATGATCACGATGCAGCTGGAGCTCTTTTGGAGCGCGAAGGCGTTGGTATTCACCCGCTCAAATTTACTTTTGGATTACTCCGCAAAGCTCAAAGCTTGGGGGTAAAAATTCATACTGGCAGTCCTGTTCAGGGATGGGAGACGATTAACGGGGTTCATCATATTCAAACTCCCGGTGGCATTGTTCGTGCCAAACGCATTGCGATTTGTACCGGTGGGTATGGCATGCAGGGCCTCAAGACCATCAAGAATCGCATACTCCCTATTTTGTCTAATTCAGTGGTAACCAGACCGCTGACTGATGCAGAGATAGCAGCCTGTAAGTTTCGTTCACATACCTTTTTAACGGATACGCGCACCCTACGTTTTTACTATCGCCTATTAAAAGATAAGCGGCTGCAAATTGGCAGCCGTAGCTCTATTGGTGGTGCCGATGCCAACTCACCTCAACATTTAAAGTTATTGACTGATGGTATTGCTAGAAAGTTTCCACCTTTAGCAGGAATTCAGATTGATTACTCTTGGTGGGGATGGGTTGATGTCAGCCATGACATGATGCCCCGTATTACTCAGCCTGACCCCAAGCAAATGGTATGGCATGCATTGGGCTATGGAGGCAATGGCGTCTCCTTTTCTACCTGGGCTGGGAAGCGATTAGCAGAACTTGTTGCTGGAAGTAAAGCCAATGCGGAAGTTTTCAAGTTACCGATTTATAACTCTCCCCTCGAATTTCCCAATCTATTTGGCCAGGTACGCTCAGAAGCGCTTGCCCCATTTAGAAGATTGGGGCAAAGTATTCTTTATAAGTGGTATTGGTTTAAAGATGAGAAATAAACATATCCAACAAGACTCCAATTTATTTACTACAAAGGCTCCCATGAATCTCCTTCATCGCATCGTCTTCGGTGCCGTACTCTCTCTTGGTTTAATGAATGCTAGCAGCGCATCGACAGATACAGATTGGCCAAAAAAACCAATCCAAATGATTCTCTCCTTCCCGGCTGGAGGATCGACTGATGTCTTTGCTCGCAGCATTGCAGTTCCATTAGGCGAAGCATTAGGTCAGGCAGTAGTCGTTGAGAATAAACCGGGTGCTGGCGGAATGATTGGCATGACTGCCGCAGCTAAAGCAAATCCAGATGGCTATACCATTCACTTCAGCGCTTTAACAAATCAGGCAATCGCCCAAGCACTCTTTAACAACCCACCTTTTTCTCTGCAAAAAGATTTTGTCTCTGTCGCTCTAGTAGGTTCTGTTCCTCATATTCTGGAAGTGAACCCGAGTGTCCCAGCCAAAAACATGACTGAGCTGATTGCCTTTATTAAGTCAAAGAATGGCAACTTTAATTACGCCTCTCAGGGCAATGGCAGCCTCTCACACTTAGAATCTGCTTTGTTTATGCAGCGCATTGGTGCTACTGGTACACATATTCCATACAAAGGCAGTAGTTTTGCCTTGCCTGATTTAATTGCTGGCAATACCTTAATGATGTTTGATAGCTTAACGGCATCTCTTCCGCATATTCAAAGCGGCAAACTCAGACCGATTGCAATTGCCTCAAATGAGCGCTCACCCCTGTTACCAGGTGTCCCAACACTTGAACAGGATGGCTTTAAGCAATTTGATGTTGAGAATTTATTTGCCATTTATGCGCCCAAGGGCACTTCACCCGCTGTTGTTGCTCGCCTAGAAAGAGAGATTCGGAAAATTCTCACGAATCCTGACTTCAAAAATAAGTTAGCCAACCAGGGCATTCAAACCCAATTTGCTAACTCAGAAAAACTGACAGAAATCACTGCTGCCGAACACGCTAAGTGGTCAAAATCTGTCAAAGCCGCCAATATCAAGGTTGACTAATTAGCTACTGCATTTAACTTCTAGAAAAATATCCATGTTGATTTCTCCTCCCTTTGGCGGTGGTCGTGCACCTGTTCTTGCCAGAAACACTGTTGCCAGCTCTCAACCACTAGCCACACAAGCAGGTATTGAGGCGCTGCAAAGTGGCGGCAATGCAGTGGATGCTGCATTAGCCACTGCGATCACCCTCACCGTTGTCGAGCCGACCATGAATGGCTTAGGTGGTGATGGTTTTGCGATTCTCTGGGATGGTCAAAAACTCCATGGCTTAAATGCTTCTGGCCGAGCCCCCGCTGCTTGGACACCAGAATACTTTGCTGGTAAATCCGCCATGGATCTCATTGGCTGGAATACTGTTACCGTTCCAGGCATGATTGCTGGCTGGGTTGAGTTATCGAAAAAGTTTGGCAAACTCCCTTTTGCACAATTATTCAAGCGTGCCATTGATTATGCGGAGAATGGTTTTCCTGTTTCTCCTGTCATTGCGCGTCAATGGCGTGAAGCCATTCCGATTCTCAAAAATCAACCAGGATTCACAGAGTCTTTTCTAATCGATGGCAAAGCGCCACAAGCGGGCCAGATCTGGAAATATCCTGCCCAAGCAAAGACCTTAAAAGAGATTGCAGCGACCGAAGGGCAGTCTTTTTATAAAGGCGCACTTGCTCAAAGCATGGTCGACTTTGCACAAGCCTCTGGTGGTTGTTTTTCCATGCAAGACTTTGCAGATAACAAACCTGAGTGGGTTGAGCCCTTAGCATTTGATTATGGTGAATACACTCTTCACGAGATTCCCCCGAATGGCTCAGGTATTGCCGCACAGATCGCTTTAGGTATCTTAGAAGCTGCAAACGTAAAACAATATCCAGCAAACTCTGCACAGCGCATTCACTTGCAGGTAGAAGCTATGCGCATCGCCTTTGCTGATGCTTATGAGTATGTCTCTGATGCGCGTTCAATGACCATGCCGGTGAGCTCATTGCTTGATAGAGAATATTTAGCCAGTCGTGCTGCACTCATTGATCACAATAAAGCTGGCATCTATGGCCCTGGTGATCCGCACTCTGGCGGCACAGTCTATCTTTGTGCTGCAGATGAATCTGGCATGATGATTTCATACATCCAGTCGAACTTTAAGGGCTTTGGTTCTGGCGTTGTTGCCCCTGGCGGTATTGCACTTCACAACCGTGGCATGAGCTTTAGCCTCAAAGATGGGCATCCCAATCAAGTTGCCCCAGGTAAACGACCTTTTCATACAATTCTGCCCGCCTTCTTAACAAAAGATGGCAAACCCACAATGGCTTTTGGTGTGATGGGCGGCAATATGCAGCCCCAAGGCCACATTCAAGTAGTTATGCGGTTTGTTGATGAGTATCTCAACCCTCAAGCATGCTCGGATGCACCCCGCTGGAGGATTGATGACTTAGGCAAGTTGACTGTTGAAGCAGCAATGCCAGCAAACATTGTTGAGAGTCTCAAAAGTATGGGGCATGAAGTAACGGTGATGCCTGCAAACAGTTTGGATTTTGGTAGTGCTCAGGCAATTGCCAAGATTAGCGATGAATCTGATTCTGCCTATATAGCTGGTAGTGATCACCGCAGGGATGGATTAGCGGCTGGGTTTTAGTTTGGTTAAATTGCAAAAGCTTCTTGCAGTACGGCAAGACTAGCGGATAAAGTCTTAGGATTACTCTTCCCTATTTTCTGAACCAAACGTGCCTTATCAACTGATCTGATCTGGTCTAAAAGAATAAAGCCCTTCTTGCCGTAATGTGTAATAGGAACGCGAAAGCCAGCCGCTCTTTCCTTGGTGGACATTGGCGCAACGATCACTGTGCGTAAATGATCATTAAGCTCTTGGGGTGAAACCACAATACATGGTCGTGTTTTTTTAATTTCACTTCCAATTGTTGGGTTTAAATTAATGAGCCAGATTTCTCCACGGGAAACGATACTCTTTACCAAACCCAATCCTTATCCTCTTCATTACCAAATTCGCCTAGCACTAAACCATCCTCACCAGCCATAGCAAAGCTTTGAGCGTCTTGAGCCCAAGATTCCCGTACTGTGTTTTTAGGCTTACTCATGATGATTTTTTCTCCGTCCACCGACATCTCAACGATCTTATCTATTCCAGATTGTTCAAGAATAATCTTTGGAATAACCACGCCTTTAGAGTTGCCAATGGCTCTAATGGCAACCTGCAATGAGGCGCTAGAAGTAATGGTGGACTTATGGTTTTTATTCATAGTAATAACAATGTTATTACATAAACTAAGCTAAGCCAATTAAGCCTGAATAACCCTATTTTGAAGGCAAACAGTTCAAGTAAAAACGTTTGATCTCTTGATCGCAACTCACATCTCTAGGCTCAATTGGTCTTTGCAAAGAGATGCCTTCGATTGTTTTGCATCTACTGAGGGCTACGTAAACTTGGCCCGAGGCAAAGGCACCAGAAGATAAATCAACTTTGACTTTATCGAGTGTCTTACCCTGACTCTTATGGATGGTTACTGCCCAAGCAAGCATTAAGGGTATCTGCACATAAGTTCCCACAATACTGGGTGAGATCTTGCCTGACATCATGTCGTGATCGTAACGATACGACTCCCATTGATGGCCACTGACTTCAACGGTATTGGAGTATGGTCCGTTCTTCACCATAACTTTTACTTTATCTGGAAGCATCTCTCGTACGACACCAATCGTGCCATTGACCCAGCGCTTCGGAAAATTGGGATCTGTTGCAGTAAACATTACCTTTGCGCCAACCTTTAATGACAGATTATTTACTGAGGGTAGATTGCGTTCATCAACATTAAACTTCCCCGTTGTTTTGCCCATATAGACTTTGACATCATTTGGAATAGCGCGTAATCCAGCACCATTAATTTGATCTGCCCGTACATTAGTCGTTGTGAGAGTGATAGTTTCTTCATCTACCTCGACATCTTTTCGATAGCATTGCGCATTGAGTGTATCGAGTGCCTCGTCTATATCCTGATTAATACGGATGCGATTAAGTAGATCAGCAAAGTGTTCATCCTTTTGACGGAAGATCTTGGATAACTCCACCATGGTGACGTCTTTGCGGTGCAGAGCCATAGCGCAGAAGAAATAAGGCCCTTCATAGCCTCTATCGGATAGCACTTGCATATCATTACTCGAAACCACTGGCGGCAACTGAAACAAATCCCCTACAAACATCACCTGAATGCCACCAAAGGGTTTGCCTTTTTGCGGTCCATTCTCGCGCAAGAATAAATCCATGGCATCGACTACATCAGCGCGCACCATGGAGATCTCATCGATGATGAGAAGGCGTATATCTTTATAGAGGCGCTTATCACGGAGCGGCTTGATATCCTCTTCTGGAAAAATCAAACGTGGTGGTAATCTAAAGAAGGAGTGAATGGTGACCCCTTTGACCTGGAGAGCAGCAACTCCCGTAGGAGCAACGACAACCACATTGCCAGGAATCGTCTCACGCAGATAGCCGATGAGAGTGGTTTTACCCGTACCCGCTTTACCACTAACAAAGATATAGGGATCGTGACGTTCAATAGCCTCAATTACCGCCTGGTAATCTGGGGTAACTTCAATCTCAGATGAATCTATTGAAGAGCTAGTCATCCCCTATTGTTTCACGGCATCGGCGACACACCTAAATCCGATATAAACCACAGTAATATCAGCCGACTTAGACTCCACATCAGCCTCCTGCTGTCGCTCTGGTCCGTACCACCATGAAGCCCCACGGGTGATATATCCGCCATTTCTCTCGGTAGCCGTCCATTCCCAAACATTACCACCCATGTCATACATACCGTTCACTCCAGCCTTAGTCGTTTTTGTAGCGACATGTCCTGTGCCGCGATTCAGAGCACCAGCAGGCGCCACACCTTTGTAATCACCGCAGCCACTTAAGCAATGGGATGGTGTTGGCGTACTTCCACCTGGAAATGGATAGCGTTGCCCTTTGACATACCCACTCGGAGGATTAGTTCTTTGTTCCAAGAAAGCAGCGTTAGTCCACTCAGCATCCGTTGGTAAACGCTTGCCGTAGTAACGACAAATAGTCTCTGCTTCTTTTTGATTGAGGTGCACTGCAGGCTCTAGATCCTTGGCAGGAACTCCATAAGGTGTCCTCCAAGTCCAACCCGGCTTTTGTACAAAACCACTTTCATAATTTAAACCGCCACCCCTTTTTTCTGCGGCACTTACAAAACCGGTTGTTGCAAAGCCTTTGACATCACCAATCGTCATCTCTGTTTGATCCCAAATAAGATTACCAATTTGCACTGTAGGAATAGAAGATGTAGGAGCGCTTTGACTCGGCGATGATCGCAGCATAAAGTACGCTGCAATAGCTGTCAGCAATAGTCCAAACAAAATTGTAGAGAAATCAAACTTTTTCATACTAAGAACTGTAATAGAAAAAGCTCCGCTTGGGAGCTTTCAAAAAATTGAGTGGGGCGAACGACGGGGCTCGAACCCGCGACAACCAGAATCACAATCTGGGACTCTACCAACTGAGCTACGTCCGCCGTTGTAGAGCAAATATTATAGCTTTTTGCTCAAAAACCTGTCAAAAATAGGCTGTTTGGGCTCTTTAGGGTTTTCTTAAGCGCCTTCGTACTCAAAAGCAGCCCAATCCCCAAGGGTTAGACTGGCATCAATAAAGAAATCGACTATTGCCGCTTTGCTCTGTACTTTGGCTAAAGCATGATGATCTGAGAGGCGCTGGCGCCAATATCTAGACCCTGCTCTACCATGCGCTAAGCCTAGGATATGTCTTGTGAATGCGCCAATATAAAAAGGCTTCTCTTTTGCTCTGCACTCATCAAACCAGCTCTGCACTTGCTTGACTAGAGCAATCTGAATTCTGTGCCATTCGGTCTCACTAAAGAGATATCCCGCTGCATCACCATTGGTATAAATCAAATCATCCCAACCTAGCAACATTGCTGGAAAATGATAGGCAGCCCTACCTACCATGAAACCATCAAAGTCATCCCAATGACCAGCAATTTGTTCATTGGTTTCTAGACCGCCGTTCAGTAGGACTTTGAGATTCGGAAATTGCTTTTGTGCATCTAGCCTTAGTCTTGCAGCAACCTCATAACGTAGTGGTGGTTTACTACGATTTTCTTTTGGCGAGAGTCCTTTGAGCACTGCATTGCGTGCATGAATGGTTACCTGGCTTGCACCAGCATCCGCTACCGCCAATATGAAATCCAGCGCAAATTGATAATCTTTTTCTGTGCTAGATGCATCCATGGAATCCAATCCGAGACGATGCTTTACCGAAATTGGGATATCCACCGCCCCCTTCATTGCCTTGACACATTCAGCCACTAAATTGGGTTCGGCCATTAGACAAGCGCCGAAAGCGCCGCGCTGAACTCGCTCTGAGGGACAGCCACAATTGAGATCAATCTCATCGTAGCCCCACTGCTGCGCAAGCTCTGCTGATTTAGCCAAGTCACTAGACTCTGAACCACCCAACTGAAGTACCACTGGGTGCTGATCCTGCGAAAAATCCAAATGTCGCGGCACATCGCCATGTATTAATGCACCCGTTGTCACCATTTCGGTATACAGAACGGCTTCTTTAGTGAGTGCGCGATGAAAAGAACGGCAATGACGATCCGTCCACTCCATCATGGGGGCAACCGCGAGACGTTTCTTAGGAGTATTGGTCATGAACTTCAATTAATTAGCAATGATCAGTATTTTAAATGCATCAGGGCAACCGAAGCTGCCCTGATCTCATGCTTTTTAACGCTAGCTTCAGCGTATTTTTGCTAGCTTTGCCTCTAGCTCAACTGCTAAATCTAGAGCCCCCATATAACCAGACTTGAGATGGGCTGGTAAATCAGGATCTCCAACCATTGCACCCAATGTTTCTACTAGACTAAAAACAATACCTTTTGCTGCACTACTAGCAATTGATTTATTACTTACTGCTTCATCAATGTGCTTAACGGCATCCAAAAAATAGTCATGCCCAGGCAAACCATCTGGCCCTAATTCTTCTTGAGATTCCTTAGGCATATTTGCTCCTTAAATTAGACCTCAAATCATTTGATCTACTTTATAGAAAAACTTACGGGCATGCGCGAGAATTTCTTTATCAGAGGGATGATCAACAGTTTCTACGCCAACAATCTTTTCTGCTATCTGAGCATCATGTTTATGAGCATGCTTAATCAGCTCTAATTTTGCAGAGCCAGGTCCCAGAATTAATATTTCTTGTGACTTATTTACCGCTTGAATGACCGAGTGGAGATATTTAGAGTCTAGGGCAAGCTTACCGCTACCTACTTCCCCACCCTTATGATGCAAATGAGTATGAGTAGATTTGCTTCTAATAACCTCAGCTTCGCTAGCATCCTGACTTAAAAACATGACATGAGCTTCTTGATGATCGATCCAAATAACTGCGTGATTTAATGACATAGTTCTTCCTATTGTGATGACTTCTCTTTTCAGGATACTCCTCAAGAGCTCCAGAAATGGCTTATCTGCTTGATTTAAGTCAAATGTGAGCGCTAAAAACTGAATACCTATATATCTAGCGCTCTTTTGCTCACGAATGATCTAGTCATCTTTGTCTGTGGGTCTAAAAAAGAGATTTCTTTGGCCAATAACTGTAATGGCCTTGAGAGATCTATGTCATATTCTTGATATGGTGTCAGTATTGGGTAGATCTGATCATCTTTGATTGGTATGCCCAAGGCATTGAGATGACAACGCAGTTGATGTTTCTTGCCGCTTCCTGGCGTAAGTCGATATTTAGCCCATGGCTTATTTAGCGCAATAAGCTCAATCAATGTATCGGCATTGGATTCACCCTGCACTTCCATCATCTGTAAAAAATTTTCAGACTCCTCCAATCTACTTTGATAGCTTATCGGCAATCGAGATGCTAAGTCTTCTGAGTATGGTGCAATTGCCTCATAAATCTTTTTCACTTCTCTATCTCTGAATAGATTCTGATAAGAAGCTCTCTCTTCCGGCTTAAGAGAAAAGATTACGAGCCCAGCAGTATCACGATCAATGCGATGAATAGGGCTTAGACTTTGAATTCCAGTTTTTTTCTTGAGGCGATTCAGAAGTGTTTGATGCAAGTAAAGCCCACTAGGCGTTACTGGTAAAAAATGGGGTTTATCTGCAACTAGGATATGCTCATCCTGAAAGACAATCTCTTCCTCAAAAGGTATTTGGGGTTCGCGCGCTAGACGCCGAAAGTAAATGAGATGAGTATTGGGTTGATAGGCATCACTAGCTCCAAGGGCCTGCCCTTCATCATTGAGCACCAACCCTTGGGCAAATCGATCCTCCCATTCCTTTCCCTCAATGTGAGGGAATTGATTGATAAAGAATTGCAATAAATTCGGGTAAGCCTGATCAGCAGGTAAAAATACGCGCGATGCTGAGACTCCTTCTGAATTAACTTGCATGCAATACCCCATTACTTGGAGCTTGCTATTTTAAGTGATTATGTAGCTGAACCGAGTCGAATATTTCATACTTTTGGGCTTAAAAATGCACTACAGATTTTATAAATATATCGGCTATTTGCAACATTTTTAGGTAAATACTGAATATCAGAGCAATTTACTCAGAATAAAAGCACTGAAATACCTTATCTAGCTTAATTTCATATATGGAATGCTCATTTCGTAGTAAATTAGTAATAGCAATTTAACACTTTACAAATTTATTAAGAATCAAAGAGGGGCAAATGAAAATACTAGTACCAGTAGATGGCTCAAAATCTTCACTCAACGCTGCTAAATACGTAGCTAAATTAGCTAAAGACTTACGCAGCAAGTGCACTGTCACACTTGCCAGTATTCATGATGACATTGGTTTAGGTCATGTAAAACAGTTCGTGGCACAAAGCGTGGTCGACGACTATCTCAGGGAGGTCAGCGAAAAAGAGCTGAAGCCTGCACAAAAGGCTTTAGATACTGCGGGCATTAAACATACGATGGTGATTAAGCGCGGTAATGTTGCACAAGAAATCATCAATTTGGCCAACAAAGAAAAGTTTGACTTGATCGTCATGGGTTCCAAAGGTCGTTCTGGAATCTTGGATGCCTTAATGGGTTCAGTAGCTCAAAAAGTCAGCTCTGGTGCAAAGCAAGCAGTTTTGCTCGTGAAATAAATTCACTCCTGACTACAAGTAATCAGGGCCGCTTCTGCGGCCCTTTTTTATGAGCGACTGCTATTTATGCAATCTTGTAGTAACGCTCTTTAATCCAGAGTGCAACAGTGACTAAGCCAATCATGATGGGCACCTCAACCAAGGGCCCTATCACTGCCGCAAATGCAGCCCCAGAGTTAATACCAAAGACGGCAATTGCTACTGCAATGGCTAATTCAAAGTTATTACTAGAGGCGGTGAAAGATAAAGTGCAGCAGCGCTTATAGTCAATGCCCATCTTAGCCGTGATGACAAAGGTTAACAAGAACATCACACCGAAGTAAATCAATAGTGGAATAGAGATAGTCAAGACATCACCTGGCAACTCCAGAATCAGCTTACCCTTAAGGCTAAACATCACCACGATCGTAAAGAGCAGCGCAATGAGAGTGAGCTTACCAATTTGGGATACAAAGTGTTCGTGATACCACTCTTTAGAAACAAACTTGAGCATCACAAATCGGGTTAGTAATCCTGCAATACAAGGAATACCCAAGTAAATAAAGACTGTTTTAGCAATCTCACCAATAGTGATGCTGATATTTGATCCTGCAAGACCGAAGTGTGGGGGTAACACTGTCAAGAAGATGTATGCGTAAAGGCTAAAGAATAGAACTTGAAAAATCGCATTAAACGCTACAAGACCAGCAGCATATTCTGTAGACCCTTTAGCGATGTCATTCCAAACGATCACCATTGCAATGCAGGGTGCAATTCCAATCAGGATCAGGCCTGCCATATATTCAGGTTGATTTGGCACAAAGGTAATGGCCAATAAGAACATGAAGACTGGGGCAATGATCCAATTCATCAGAAAGGCAATGGCAAAGATCTTCTTATCTCTAAATACATCTGGCAGATCTTCGTATCTTACCTTGGCAAAAGGTGGATACATCATCAGGATTAAGCCAATCGCAATTGGATAATTCGTGCTACCCACCTGAAATGAGTTAATAAAGCCCTCTACCCCGGGAATGAAATAGCCCAAGCCAATACCCAAAGCCATAGCAGCAAAGATCCAGACCGTTAAATAGCGATCCAAGAAAGATAGTTTTTTAGTCAGTGAACTCATGAGTTTGAGTGGATCTCTTTTAAGGACATTGCGTCCAATTTTTCAAGAGGCATAGCAGCCAAGATATCTACCCTCTTTTTAAGACCATTCATCACTTCGTTAAAAGCAGCTTTCTTCTCCATATCAGTCCCCTGTACTTGGGATGGATCAGGGAACCCCCAATGGGCACTCACTGGCTGTCCAGGCCAATGGGGGCATACCTCACCCGCTGCGTTATCACAAACCGTAATAATGAAATCCATCTTGGGAGCATCGGGCAGTGCGAATACATCCCAACTTTTAGATTTCAGTAAAAAAGTATCAAAGCCCAGCTCTTTAGCTATCTGAGCAGCGTATGGGTTCACGCTCGCGCCAGGAGTAGATCCTGCAGAAAATCCTCTGAGCTTACCGCTGGGATGAGTTGATGCTAAAGCTTCACCAATAATGGATCTTGCTGAATTATGGGTGCAGAGAAAAAGCACGTTGTATTGTTTCATATTGATTTTGCTTTCTTTGGAACTTTTACTGGAAGGCAAGACTGACCACCACAGCAGTTATCCAATAAGAAATCACTGAGGTCCTGAACCAGTTTTGCATTGGGTCGATAGATGAGATTGCGACTTTGCCTCTCAACCACGAGCAGGTCTGCTTGCGCCAACTCCTTGAGGTGAAAACTCAGTGTCGCATTTGGAATACCTAATTTTTCGATGATTTGGCTGGGAGTAAGCCCCTCATCGCCTCGCTGCACAATTAAGCGAAAGATATTGAGGCGAGACTCCTGCCCTAGGGCCAGAAAGGCCTGAACTGCATTAGTATTTTTCATATTTCCAATTATATAGAAATATATGACAAGAGTATTACAAAATGAAAATCGTTAACTCCATGGATCAAAGATTTTGACGCCAGATTGACTAAAGTCAGAAACATTTCTAGTCACAATAGTCATCCGATGCTCAATAGCAGTAGCAGCAATCATTGCATCTCGCTCAGATTTAGGGTTTGGCACATGCAAGCTTGCACAACGCTGTGCAACTTCAACATCTACAGGGAGAACTCTATCCAAAAACGCTGGAAGAACATTTTTATTTAACCATTTTCTTAAAATAAGCCCTTGCTTCTTGTCGCGACGCTCCATTTGCAGCACTCCAATCTCCAATTCAAGCACTGAGATTGCAGAAATAAACATCAATTCAGGAGAAATTTCATCAGCCCAGCGTTTAACATGTTTGTTGATGCGCCCATCTGCAGACTTTCTAAATTCTGATACAACATTGGTATCTAGCAAGTACATTACAAGGAATCTCCAATTGGCTTTGAAAGGCTGATGATTTTCGCAGGTTCAAATTCAATATGACCGGCACCCTTCATACCCACAAGATCTAAGATGTTTTTTCTCTTCCCCACAACACGCTGATAATCAGAAAATGTCATCAACACGTGCGCAGGTTTTCCGCGATCGGTAATGACAACTGGACCAGCTTCAGAGGCTTTTTTAGCCTTTCCAGTATCTTGATTAAATTCACGGCTCGACAAAGTAGTAACCATTGATACCTCCGTCATAAAAATGTAATATGTAGCAATGTTACTACATTTTAGAGCGATCAAAAACCATTACTTCAATACTGATATCAGTAAAAAAGCCACCCGAGGGTGGCTTATCTGATGCGTTTAGAGCTTACTCGCGTGAGGCCTTCTTGCGATCATGCTCTTTCAGGTGACGCTTACGAACACGCACACTCTTAGGTGTTACTTCAACCAACTCATCATCGCTAATGAATTCAACCGCATACTCCAAAGTTAAATCAATTGGGGTTACTAGGCGCACTGCTTCATCAGTACCAGAAGAACGCACGTTGGTTAATTGCTTACCTTTAATGGGGTTAACAACCAAGTCATTATCACGACTATGAATACCAATCACCATGCCTTCGTAAACCGGATCACCATGCTTTACGAACATGCGGCCGCGATCTTGTAATTTCCAAATAGCATAAGCAACTGCTTCGCCATCATCTTGGCTAATCAATACACCATTATGACGCTCACCCAAAATACCATCTTTGGCAGGCGCATAAGCATCAAAGGTGTGACTCATCAAACCATTACCGCGAGTCATCGTCATAAAATCGCCTTGGAAGCCAATCAAGCCACGCGCTGGAATGCGGTATTCAAGACGAGTACGACCTTTACCATCACTCACCATATCTTGCAGTTCGCCTTTACGCTTACCCAAATCTTCCATCACCGCACCTTGAGTAGAGTCTTCGACGTCCACTGTGAGGTTCTCGTATGGCTCCATCTTGACGCCATTCTCTTCATGAAACACTACGCGTGGACGGGAAACCGCCATCTCATAGCCTTCACGACGCATTGTCTCTACCAAAATGGTGAGGTGCAACTCACCACGGCCTGATACTTCAAAGACTGTATCGTCATCCGTTTCTCTTACTCGCAAAGCCATATTGGACTTCAATTCACGATCTAAACGTTCACGAATCTGACGACTAGTCACAAACTTACCTTCACGGCCAGCCAATGGACTGGTGTTCACCATGAAGTTCATGGTCAAAGTTGGCTCATCAATCTTGAGCATTGGTAATGCATCTGGCTTATCTACAGCGCAAACCGTAGTGCCAATAGCCAATTCTTCAATGCCGTTGATCAAGGCGATATCGCCTGCTACTGCCTCATCTACTACCTCACGCTCAAGACCCTTAAACTTCAATACTTGATTGACGCGACCTTTAAATGGAGCGCCGTCTGGACCGTTCATGCAAATGACTTCCATGCCGGATTTAACGCGGCCACGATTTACACGACCAATACCAATTTTTCCAACATAGCTGTTGTAGTCAATGGAGGAGATCTGGAACTGTAAAGGACCATCTGGATCATCATCACGAACAGGAACATGCTCTAAAACAGCATCAAATAATGGGCGCATATCACCTTCGCGCACATCTTCTGTTAAGCCTGCATAGCCATTTAAGCCAGATGCGTAGATGATTGGGAAATCAAGCTGCTCTTCAGTAGCGCCAAGTTTGTCAAACAATTCAAAAGTTGCATTAATCACGTAATCGCAACGCGCACCTGGGCGGTCAACTTTGTTAATCACTACGATTGGCTTCAAACCAAGGGCTAATGCTTTCTTGGTAACAAAGCGCGTTTGTGGCATTGGGCCTTCCACTGCATCCACCAAGAGCAATACACCATCAACCATGGAGAGTACGCGCTCTACTTCACCACCGAAGTCTGCGTGTCCTGGGGTATCAACGATGTTGATGTGTGTGCCGTCATACTCAACCGCACAGTTCTTGGACAAAATAGTAATACCACGCTCTTTTTCTAGATCGTTTGAGTCCATGACGCGTTCGGTCATTTTTTCATTGGAGCGGAATGTGCCAGATTGGCGCAAGAGTTGATCAACCAGAGTAGTTTTACCGTGGTCAACGTGGGCGATGATGGCAATGTTACGAAGTGCGCGTTTAGTCATGTGAAGCTTCTAAAGTTAAAGATAAGTAAAAGGGTTATAAATAATGATTGCTTAGTGAGACTGAGAAATCAGACGCTTGGGATGTAACACCCCAGAGCGCCAATCCGCAGTTCCAATAAAGTTATGGGGAGCAGCAGTGGCACGATAAATTCGTACCAACGCTTCAATCGATGGCAGATTGAGAGGAACACGTTGGCCCATCTCTAAACGCTTAGCCTGTTGCTCATCCACCGTTAAGTGCGGCAAGGTTTGTAGCAAAGCATCTACCGGCAGAATATAACTTGAGCTGTTTTGTAAACCACTCTGGATTGATTCGATGGTAAATGACTGCTCTAGGTTTAAATGCCCTACTTCGGTACGGCGCAAGCCAACCAAATGGGCTCCACAACCTAAGGCATTGCCAATATCTTCTGCCAATACACGAATATAGGTGCCCTTACTGCAAGAGACTTCTAATGTAGCTTCTGGCCACTGAATATCAGTCCAACGAATTTGATGAATCGTGATGTCACGGGCGGTACGCTCTAATTCAACACCAGCGCGGGCGTATTCATATAAAGGTTTGCCATCACGCTTGAGCGCTGAATACATTGGCGGCACCTGTGTAATCGGCCCCGTAAATTGAGGGAGCAAAGCATCGAGTGCTTTTTTAATATCTGCTACGTTTACGAATACTGGCAGAGGCAACTCTTCAATCGTGAGGCCTTCAGCATCACCAGTATCTGTGCGTGAACCAAATTTGACTTTGGCGATATAGGTTTTATCAGCCTCTAACAAATCTTGAGAATACTTAGTGGCTTCACCTAAGCAAATTGGCAAAAGACCTGTAGCCATTGGATCTAAAGTACCTGTATGGCCAGCTTTATCAGCATTCAATGCACGCTTAACTGCGGTAACCGCTCCTTGGGAACTCATTCCCGCAGGTTTATCTAGCAGCACTACGCCGTCGATCCGATTAGCCATGAGTTATTGAGTCTCGTCTTTACGATCGCTGTCCACAGCTTGATCGATCAATCGAGACATCTCTATGCCATGCTCCACTGAGCTGTCATAGTGAAAGTGCAGTGTTGGCACAGTATGAATATGCAAACGCTTAAACAATAAAGAATGTAAGTACCCTGCTTTTTCTTGCAATGCTTTTAAGGCATGTTCAGGTTCAGCACCCAATACCGTAAAGAATACTTTGGCATGCGCTAAGTCAGGCGTAAGCTCAATACTTTGCAAAGTAATTAAGCCTAGGCTTGGACTGCGCAACTCACGAGGAATGAGCTCGGCCAGGTCTCGCTGAATTTGATCGGCGAGACGCTGGTTACGATGCGGGCTAGATTTATGCATGCTTAAAACGAATCTTACTTAGAGTGAACGCGCTACTTCAGTAACTTCGAACACCTCGAGCTGATCGCCTTCTTTAATGTCGTTATAGCCTTTTAATGACAGACCACACTCAACACCGGCACGAACCTCTTTGGCATCATCTTTAAAGCGCTTGAGTGAGTCGAGCTCACCAGACCAGACAACCACATTGTCACGTAAGAGGCGAACACTTGAAGTGCGTTTAACAACACCGTCAACTACCAAGCAACCTGCGATAGCGCCAACCTTAGATACCAAGAAGACTTGACGGATCTCAACGAGACCAGTAATTTCTTCTTTCTTATCTGGAGTCAACATACCGCTCAGAGCCAACTTCACTTCATCGACCGCGTCATAAATAATGTTGTGATAACGAATATCTACGCCATTGTTTTCAGCCAACTTACGTGCTGCCGCATCTGCACGTGAGTTAAAGCCGATGATGACTGCCTTAGAAGCAACCGCTAAGTTCACGTCTGTTTCAGTAATGCCGCCCACAGCTGCGTGAACAATTTGTACCTTCACTTCTGGTGTAGAGAGCTTCATTAAAGATTGTGACAACGCTTCTTGTGAGCCCTGTACGTCTGCCTTGATGATCAATGGCAATAACTTCGCTTCAACCGCACCCTCTTCCATGTTTTCCATCATGGTCTCGAGCTTGAATGCCTGTTGTTTAGCCAGCTTCACGTCACGGAACTTGCCTTGACGGAACAATGCAATCTCACGAGCCTTACGCTCATCAGGAACTACCTGCACTGATTCACCAGCAGCCGGAACATCGGCCAAACCTTGAATCTCCACCGGAATGGACGGGCCAGCCTCGTTACATGGTTTACCGTTTTCATCCATCATCGCGCGGACACGACCAAATGTAGATCCAGCTAAGAGCATATCGCCACGCTTGAGCGTTCCAGACTGAACCAAAATGGTTGCCACTGGTCCCTTACCTTTATCCAAACGTGCCTCAATGACCAAGCCTTGTGCTGGAGCATCTTTAGCGGCCTTGAGTTCCAAGATTTCTGCTTGCAAGAGAACGTTCTCTAATAAAGCATCAATACCTTCGCCTGTTTTTGCAGACACCGGAATAAAGGGCACATCGCCGCCGTACTCTTCAGGAACAACCTGCTCTGCTACCAACTCGGTCTTGACCCGCTCAGAGTTGGCTTCTGGCTTATCAATCTTGTTAATAGCGACGACCAAGGGCACACCACCAGCGATTGCATGGTGAATCGCTTCTTTCGTTTGCGGCATCACGCCATCATCTGCTGCCACCACCAAGATCACGATATCGGTTGCCTTAGCACCGCGAGCACGCATTGCCGTAAAGGCTTCGTGACCTGGGGTATCTAGGAAAGTGATCATGCCGCGTGGCGTTTCTACGTGATAAGCACCAATGTGCTGAGTAATACCGCCCGCTTCACCGGTAGCCACTTTAGCTGCACGAATCTTATCGAGCAAAGAAGTTTTACCGTGGTCAACGTGACCCATCACAGTAACTACCGGAGGACGTGGCAATAATTCTGCATCGTGACCATCAGTACCCAGATCTAAATCTGGATCATCTAATTTCGCTGCATGGGCTTTATGGCCCATTTCTTCAACGATGATCATGGCTGTGTCTTGATCAAGTACTTGATTAATGGTGACCATTTGACCCATACCCATCAAAAGCTTAATCACTTCTGCACTCTTCACTGCCATTGCATGAGCTAACTCAGCAACAGTAATCGTTTCTGGAACATGAACATCACGCACCACTGGTTCTGTTGGAACCTGGAAGTTGGTATCAACGTTGGCTTCAGCAATTTGACGCTGCTTTTTACGACCACCGCCGGAGCGCCAGCCACCAACACCGCCAGATACATCACCACGAGTTTTAAGACCACCAGGCTTCTTGGCGCCTTCTTCTTGCCAAGTAGATGATGTCTCTGAAGACTTAATTGTTTTACCGCCAACTTTAGCGGGAGATTTTTTCTTGTCTTCTGCACCTTCTGCTTTTGCAGGTTTATGCAAAGTACCTTTTTTCGCTTCTTCAGCAGCAACTTCGCTTGGTGCTTTGAGAACACGAGCTGGTGCACTCATCATGTCACGAATCGCTAAGGCTTCTGCTTCAGCAGCAGCACGACGAACACGAATCTCAGCTAGCTCTTGCTCTTTGCTGGCTGCTAAATCCTTTGCAGCCTTTTCTGTCTTGGCTTTTTTCTCAGCAGCTGCAGGGGCAGCATCTGCTTTTGCATCACTCTCAGCAGGCTGGGCAGCTTCTTTTTGACGAGCATCTTCTGCCGCCTTCATTTCAGCTTCTTGACGAGCTAACAACTCAGCCTGGCGTGTTGCCTCAGCTGCACGTTTTTCTAATTCTTCTTCAGAAAGAATCGGTTTAGCTGCTGCCGCAGGTGTAGCTGCCTTTGCAGGGGCCGCCTCAACTGCAGGAGCTTTATCACCCGCTTTGACTAGTACACGCTTTTTACGTACTTCAACCTGAACTGTACGAGTACGCCCAGCAGAATCCGCCTGACGAATCTCAGAGCTCTCGCGCTTGATTAAAGTAATCTTTTTACGAGCGCCAGCCTCGACATTACCGTGTGCTTTTTGCAAATGCTCGAGCAGAACAGTTTTGTCTTTTTCGGTAATGCTCTCATCCTCAGAAGCTTTGTCGATCCCAGCTGCCTTCAATTGCTTCAAGAGGTCAGCCGCGGTTCGTTTGAGTTCCTTAGCGAGTACTTTTACTGTTGTTGTTGCCATGCACTACTTCCTCTCATGAAGTAAACCAATGTTCGCGCGCTTTCATGATGAGCGTTTTCGCAGTTTCTTCGTCAATTTGTGTCGCCTCAACTAGCTCATCAACAGCTAGTTCAGCAAGGTCGTCACGGGTGTGAACTTGATTGTCAGCAAGCTTAGCAATCAGCTCTGTTGTCATTCCTTCTAAAGAACGCAAGTCTTGGGAAACTTCACCAATACGCTCTTCTTTTGCCAACTCCATCGTTAACAAGGAATCACGAGCACGAGTACGCAACTCATTCACAGTGTCTTCATCGAATGAGTCGATCTCTAACATTTCAGAAAGCGGCACATAAGCTACTTCTTCCAATGTATTGAAACCTTCTTCAATCAAAATATCAGCAACTTCTTGGTCAACGTCTAATTTATCCATGAATAATTGACGTACAGAAGAAGCTTCTTTTTCTGTTTTCTCAGCAGACTCCTCTGGAGTCATGATGTTGATCTGCCAACCAGTCAAATCACTTGCCAAACGAACGTTCTGTCCGCTACGGCCAATGGCAATCGCTAAATTTTCTTCATCAACCACCACGTCCATCGCATGACGCTCTTCATCAACCACGATTGAAGAAACTTGTGCTGGAGCCAAAGCACCAATCACAAACTGGGCTGGATCTTCAGACCACAACACAATGTCAACCGCTTCGCCAGCAACTTCGTTACGCACTGCAGTAACACGTGTGCCACGAACACCAACACAGGTGCCAATTGGATCGATACGCTTGTCATAAGTCACAACAGCAATCTTGGCGCGGATGCCAGGGTCACGGGCTGCGCCCTTAATCTCTAATAAACCCTGCTCCATCTCTGGAACTTCATTCTCAAATAACTTAATCAAGAAGTCTGGGCAAGTACGAGAGAGTTCGATTTGGGGACCACGCGCTTCACGATCTACTTTAAGGATGTAGGCACGGACACGATCACCAGAACGTAAATTCTCTTTTGGAATCATTTGATCGCGACGCAATAAAGCTTCAACACGACCAGATTCAATAATCAAACCATTTTTGTCAGCACGCTTTACGGTACCGGTCATGACTTTTTCGCCACGCTCAAGGTAGTCGTTCAAGATTTGCTCACGCTCAGCATCACGAATGCGTTGCAAGATTACTTGCTTAGCAGCTTGCGCACCAATACGGCCAAATGCCAAAGATTCGATCTGCTCTTCGATGTAGTCACCAACTTCCATATCCGCAAGTTGCTCTTGAGCTTCGAACTGCAAAATCTCTTTGTCAGGCTCTTGCAGACCAGCTTCGTTAGGAACTACCAACCAGCGACGGAAGGTTTCGTATTCGCCTGACTCACGGTCAATCGATACACGAATATCCACATCTTCGTTGGGATAACGTTTTTTAGTAGCTGAGGCCAGCGCCATCTCTAGCGCCTCAAACACAATAGCTTGATCAACGTTCTTTTCACGCGCTAGGGCGTCTGCCAACATGAGAACTTCTCGGCTCATGACTTTCTTCCTTTGAAATCAATAACAGGGACCAACCGAGTCTTATCGACCTCGGCTAAAGAAAACTCCAATTGAGAGGGCTGACCATCAGCACCCTCAAACACCAAACCAAATTTCGCATCAGGTGAATTCAATTCACCAGTCAGCAAACCTTGCAACACACCACGAAAATTCTTACGGCTAGCAACAGCCACACGCAACTTCAAATCCACTTCCATTCCAGCAAAGCGTTCAAAATCTGCCGCACTCTTCACAGGACGATCTAAGCCCGGTGAAGAAATCTCCAAACGCTCGTAAGGAATGTTCTCAACTGGCAAGGTGTAGCTCAGTTGATGACTTACCTTCTCGCAATCGAGGACAGTAATCAAACGCTCGTAATCCGGGTTTTCAATCGTGACGCGCAGCAAACCTCCAGCTTCACGCTCAATATCTACTAACGTGTAGCCTAAGTTTTCCAGCTCTGCAGCAATAATCTGCTGATCCTTCACAACTTCCCTTCATACCAAAATGGCAAAAAAAAATGGGCTTCAAAGCCCATATTCTCGAAATTCAGAACAGGCCGACTTACGTTGATCGCAACATCAGTCGGTAACAACTAAAAACAGCAGAAGTCTGCTGTAAGACCAAAATTATAGCTGATTTTTAGGGAAAACTGTTAGAAATCAGAAGCTTTCGCCTGGATTTCTCGGTTTTCTAGGGCCCTTATTGAAGGGTTTTCGCCCTTTTGGTGCACCCCGTTTAGGTCCATTTCCCGGACTTTGGGGATTCGCCGTCACAAATGCAGACTGGCCATGATGCACTTTCTTGCTCTTGCTACGGTTTTGGCCTTGACCTTGGCCACCGCCTCCGCCCTGACCGCTACCTTGACCAGGCCTGCCGCCTTGGGTGCGACCACGGAAAGGACCGCGCCCTTCGCCTGAACCACCGCCTCCACCACCAGGTTTGCCGCCTCTACCCTGATGTGTCATGCCGTTATGGCCACTAGCAAGGGTTAGGGCATCACGAGAGCCCCAGTAAGAAACCGAGGTTTGCATTGGATCGGGTTGGAAATCTGCAGCAGCAGGATTCCGGCTTTGACCATTCGGGTTTGGATTGCGACCCTTATCTTGCGGCTGTGGCATTTTTAAGCCAGCAGACTTCATCAAGTTGTAGATACCACCAGCCTCAATCTCTTCCCATTTCCCCCGCCTTAAGCGCGGAGGCAATAAGAAAATGCCATAACGGGTTCGGATTAAGCGAGATACCGTGTGACCAACTGCTTCAAACATACGACGTACTTCGCGATTGCGCCCCTCACTTAATGCAACGTGGTACCAACGGTTAGCACCGTCACCACCACCCATTGCTAGGCGTAAGAATTTAGCTTGGCCATCATCGAGCGTAATACCACTCTTTAATTGCGCTGTATTTTCTTGACTTAACTCACCTAGGATGCGCACAGCATATTCGCGTTCAACGCCGTAACGTGGATGCATTAAACGATTTGCTAACTCACCAGAAGTGGTAAATAACAAAAGACCTTCAGTATTAAAGTCCAAGCGACCGACAGCAATCCAGCGACCTTGACGCGGCTTTGGCAAACGATCAAAAACGGTTGGACGACCTTCAGGATCAGATTGGCTAACAATCTCACCGGCAGGCTTGTGATACATGATGACGCGTGGTGGTTTAGTCTGAATCTTGCGATGAACTGGCTTGCCATTGATGCGTACTTGATCTGTTGGCCCAATACGTTGGCCGATATGTGCGGGCAACCCATTAACCGATACACGTCCTTGAATAATCAAGTCTTCCATATCGCGACGGGATCCCATGCCAACGTCAGCTAATACCTTATGCAACTTAACAGTATCTTCATCATCAGCTTCATCATCTAAACCATCGAGATCTGACCAGACTTCATCACGCAAACTCAGCGGCAAGTCATCGACGTTTGCAAATTGCAAACTACTCATTTCTTCTTCTGTCGGCGCATCAGGATCTTCATCCTCACGTGAACGTTGTGCGCGTTGAGCACGACGTTCTGCACCAGTCTGATGAGAAACCTCGCTCTCATTCAGGCCATCTGGATTTTTTACTTCCAATACTTCAGGAGCATCTAAAGCAGCATCAAATTCTCCAGAAACAACGGAAGCAAACAGAGCTTCACTTTCTGCAGGATTTGGAGCTAATTTGGTAGATTGATTGCCTGGATTGTTGCCACCCTCACGCGGACCATTGCCTTCACCGCCTTCACGACGAGGCCGATCCTTATTAAAAGGACGCTTCTTATTGAAGGGATGCTTCCCTGAGCCCGCACGGCGTGGATGTCTTGGGCCACGCTCACCACCTTCGCGACCTTCGCCTTTATTGCCATCCTCATTGGATGGGCCTGCGTCAGCGCTAGATGGAGTTACGGCTTGATTTACTACCGGGGATGAATCGTTTTCGTTAGAGCTTGTCATTAATTATTGTTTTGTTTCGTCTGATTGCTCAGACTCGGGGGTAACTTCTTCTACTGCTGCATTTACTGAATCTTCAGTGGCTTCTTGAGCTTCATTGATGATCACAGTTTCTACTGTGGCATCTGGATCAAATTCGATGATGGCTTGGCCCAAGTGTTCTGCCGCTGCCATCGGCGCGGCATCCTCTAGCATTGGCAAGCTTTGCAAGTTTGTCAAACTGAGGTCATCTAAAAATTGTTTGGTGGTAGCGTATAAGCCTGGGCGGCCGATAGTCTCTTTATGGCCAATCACTTCTACCCAACCACGATCTTCTAACTGCTTCATCACGTTACTGCTTACTGCAACGCCACGAATCTCTTCAATCTCTCCGCGAGTCACAGGCTGGCGGTAAGCAATGATGGCCAAGGTTTCCATCACTGCGCGAGAATACTTTGGTGGCTTCTCGGGAGTGAGGCGATCTAAATACTCACGCATGGACAAACGACTTTGGAAACGCCAACCGGTTGCAATATGAACCAGCTCCATTCCTTTGTCATCCCAGGCGCGCTGAATTTCTACTAAAGCTTCATCAATATCTGCTGTTGTGATGTCTTCAACAAACAAGCGAGATAGATCAGCTACAGAGAGTGGTTCCTGTGCGCACAGGAGGGCTGTTTCAATAACGCGCTTGTTGTGATCGTCCATAAAAGTCGGGCTATCAGGAATATTCCTGATGAGGCTTTAAAAAATGTATTTCAGTAATGGGTTTGTGGTGTTCTCTAGCTACTACGACCAATCCATCTCATGAATTCTAGTTGGGGGATTGATTCGCGCCGAAACGAAGTCCTTTTCGTTCACCGTGCAGCCATTATAAGGTAGGCTCAATACAATAGCTATATGCACAATATTTCATCAAAACCCCGAATTGAGCCATTGATGGAGCCTAAATCTCCAGAACGCCGTCGCCTATTGGGGCTGGGCATTGGTGTTGGCACCCTTCTTGGGGCGGCAGGCCTCTCCTCATGCAGCATGATGGGGAGTAAAAAACCTGTCCTTGGACTAGTACTTGGCGCAGGGGCTGCCCGAGGCTTTGCCCATGTCGGGGTCATCAAGGCACTAGAGTCACAAGGCATCTACCCTGACATCGTTGTAGGTAGCAGTGCTGGCAGCGTGATTGCCGCCCTCCTCGCATCTGGGGCAACCGGCAATGATCTCAATCGTATTGCCTTAAGTTTGGATGAAGCCACGATCGCAGACTGGGGTTTGCCATTTGTCGGTCGTTTTGGCGGACTCATTAAAGGCGATGCCCTACAGAACATGGTCAATCGCGAAGTACAAAATAAAACGATTGAGCAAATGCGGATTCCGCTGGGCATTGTGGCAACCGAATTGCAATCAGGCAAAGGCGTCTTGTTTAGGAGCGGCAATACAGGTCAGGCGGTTCGCGCATCGTGCAGCGTGCCTGGCGTGTTTCAGCCTACCGTCATTAGCGGTAAAGAATATGTTGATGGCGGTTTAGTGGCACCAGTGCCAGTGAGTTATGCAAGACAGATGGGGGCCACTATTGTGATTGCTGTCAACATCTCTTCTGAACCAGTGCATCAAGATGCCAGCGGTACTTTTGGAGTGTTACAACACACCATCTCCATCATGCAAAAAAGTATTAATCAGTTCGAGCTCAAGAGCGCCGATATTGTGATTACCCCGCAACTGAAGCAAATGAGTAGCAGTGACTTCAAATCCAGAAATGCAGCCATCCTTGCAGGAGAAGCTGCGGCACAAGAGCAAATGGGTTTAATTAAGGAAAAGCTGAGGGGCTAAAATAAAGACTATGCACATTAAAAAGAAAAAGGATCCAAACGACTTCCAATGGACAAGGCTTGAAATAAAAGCCTCAGGCAAGATTAATTCCCTTCCGAAATCTTTACAGATCAAGCTAGCATCACGAAAACCCCTTAACCCCTCCTCGGCCAAGGCGTAAGCAGTGAGATTTGACTTACAAGCTACGTGACTTACGCTTGAGGTTTTTAACTTCGTTCAACAGCTCTTTGCGCTCAGCGTCATTTAAGGTGTCGCTGCCATCTAGACGGCGTGCGCCATCAAAACGCTTATCCCAATAGAGACTTCCAAGGTCATCAACACGAACAGTGGTTCCCTTGGATGGGGAATGAATAAATTTGTTATCGCCAACATAAATGCCGACGTGTGAAAAAGTTAAACGCATCGTATTAAAAAATACCAGATCACCTGGTTGCAACTCATCACGATTGATGGGCTTACCAACACGACTCATTTGGGTTGATTTACGGGGCAGCAAGAATCCAAGCTTGTCTTTGAAAACGTAGCCAACAAAACTGCTGCCATCTAATCCAGACTGAGGTAATTCTGTATCCGAGCGATAACGCACACCAATCACTTCCATGGCGCGATCGATTAACTCTTCCGATTTTCCAGAAACGGTATCGACCAAGCGATCAGATACACGAGAGAGATAAGAGCGCCCAGCCTGAAACATACTTTCTTTTGGAACTACCGCTTCAGCAGAGACGTCACTCGGCGCATCGACCGCGTAAGTCGACACAGAAACCGCTAAGCCCAAGGCAAAACCCAGGAGCTTTGTAAGTAGCGCTTTTTTCAGTGACATCGAATCAGTTTAACAAAGAACCCTGAATTAACCAAGCCTTGACTCTAGTCTTAAGTCTTTGTTTATAAAGATAATTTATCCTTAAATTGGGGCAAATGCACCAAATTAGCCCATTTAAAGACCAATTTGACTGACTATTAAGTCAACTCAGCTGCAGCAAAAAGCTCCTTGGTATAAATCTGGCGCGGATGTTTAATGAGGGTTTCGGTATCCCCAAACTCCACTACCTTGCCCTCCTTGAGCACCATCACCTCATGGGACATTGCTCTGATGACGGCTAAATCATGACTAATCATCAAGTAAGCTAAGTTGTACTTCTTCTGCAATTCAGTGAGCAGTGCCAATACTTGTTTTTGGATTGAGACATCTAATGCAGAAGTAGGCTCATCCAATACCAAAATCTGTGGTCGCAAGATGAGTGCTCGCGCAATCGCAATCCGTTGCCTCTGTCCCCCAGAGAACTCATGTGGATAACGTGCAAGCGCTGATCGATCGATACCAACCTCTTTCAAAATATCCACCACACGATTTTCTCGTTCAGTTACTGAGAGTTTTGGAAAGTGCACATCCAATCCCTCAGCCACAATCTGCATCACGTTCATCCGCGGTGAGAGCGATCCAAATGGATCTTGAAAAATCACTTGCAGGCTTGAGCGCATTGCACGACGCTCTACTGGTTTGAGTGTTTGCCAATCATTACCGAGAACATCTACATCACCACTAACCTGTGCTGCAGAATCTCCCAGCAAACCCAAGACTGCCATACCCAGCGTAGTCTTGCCAGAGCCTGACTCACCAATCACACCAATAGTTTGACCTTGCTTCAGGGAGAAGCTCACCTTTTTTAATACCTTATGCGGTGGCGCTTTTTTAAACCAAGAGATGGATTCTGAACTTGGATAAGCCACTGATAACTCTTCTGTCTTCAGAAGTACTGGTGCTAGCGGCATTACTGGCGCCAAGTCCCGAACCGGCTCACTATTAACCAGTGCCTTTGTATAAGGATCGCTCGGTTGAGTAAAGACTTGTTTAGTTGGACCCGACTCCATCAAGTTACCTTGATTTAATACTGCTACACGCTGAGCAAAGTGTTTTACTAAATTGAGATCATGGGTAATCAATAAGATGCCCATGCCCCCCTGATCTTTAGATTCTTCTTGGAGCTCTTTCAGTAAATCGAGAATCTGCAAACGCAAGCTCACATCTAGAGCGGTAGTCGGCTCATCTGCAATGAGTAAGCGTGGTTTACATGCCAATGCCATCGCAATCATGGCGCGCTGTCTTTGACCGCCTGAGAGTTGGTGTGGATAGGAGTGGAAACGGCGCTCAGGCTCTGGAATGCCAGTCTTTTTCAGTAAATCAATCGCTGCATCAATGCAATCTGCTTTAGACATTAAAGGCTGATAGATTTGTACTGCCTCAATGATTTGATTGCCAACTGTAAATAATGGATTGAGAGCAGTCATCGGCTCCTGAAACACCATAGCAATTTCTCGACCACGGATTTCGCGAATATCTTGAATGGGCAATGAGAGTAAATCAACTGTGCCCTGCCCGTCTTTACGATTCCACAGAATCTTTCCAGAAACTTTGGCCCCCTCTGGCTCAAGTCTTAAAGGAGCTAAGGCGGTAAGCGTCTTACCAGAGCCTGATTCACCTACCAATGCAACACGTTCACCAATCCCAATTTCTAAATCAAGATGACTAACGGCAAACTTTTGACGGCGACCTGATCCAAATGAAATGGAGAAATCTTCATAGCGCAGCAAGCTCATGAACGACCTCCGCTCATCGCGCCAGACTTACGAGAATCAAACGCATCTCGCAAAGCTTCGCCCATAAAAGTGAGTAGAAGCAATGTGGCTACTAAAACAATGAAGGTGGATAGTGAAATCCACCAAGCATCCAGGTTACCTTTACCTTGAGAGAGCAACTCGCCCAGGCTTGGGGTACCAGGCGGTACGCCAAGACCCAAGAAGTCCAAACTCGTCAGCGACAAAATGGCCGCACTCATGCGAAACGGTAAAAAAGTGATTACCGGAGTCAAACTGTTCGGCAGAATATGTCGCCACATGATTTGCACATTCGTTAATCCCAGTGCTCGCGCTGCACGGACATACTCTAAAGCGCGATTGCGAAAGAATTCTGCACGCACATAATCCGATAATCCCATCCATCCAAACGCTGCCAAGAGGATGATCAAGAGAGAAACGCTAGGATTAAAGATCGAAGCAAAAATAATCAATAGATATAACTCTGGCATAGCTGACCAAATCTCAATCAGCCTTTGCGAGACCAGATCAAATTTACCGCCAAAGAATCCCATCAGAGATCCCGTAATGATGCCGACCGTCACGCCTACGATGGTGAGAGCCAAACCAAACAAAATGGATAAGCGGAAACCATAAATCAGACGCGCCAAGACATCGCGCCCACGATCATCCGTTCCTAACCAGTTCTCGGTTGAGGGTGGCGCAGGATTGGGAACCTGAGAGAAGTAATTGAGAGTCTCGTAGCTGTAGTGAATTGGGGGATAGATTGCCCAATTACCATTGCTCGTAATGTTGCGACGAATATCGGGATCCAAGAAGTCTGTTGGGGTTGAGAAGTCCCCGCCGAATACCGTTTCTGCATGACTCTTGGCAATCGGAAAATAGAATTGTCCTTCGTAGCGCACAACTAAAGGCTTGTCATTGGCAATCAGCTCGGCACACATGGATAAGCCAAACAGGACCATAAAGATCCAGAGACTCGCGTAACCTACGCGACTGTGCTTGAAGCGCTGCCAACGACTCATGAGCCACCTCCAGCACCAAACTGAATACGAGGATCAATGTAAACATAGCAAAGATCAGAAATGAGTTTGGTAAACAGGCCAATCAAGGTAAATAAATATAGGGTGCCGAATACTACTGGGTAATCCCTGCGCATTACAGACTCATAGGAGAGTAAACCGAGACCATCCAATGAAAAGAGTGTCTCAATCAGGAGTGAACCCGTAAAGAATGCACCAATAAATGCCGCCGGAAAGCCTGTCACCAGAGGCAATAGCGCATTACGGAATACATGCTTCCAGAGAACTTGCTTTTCAGTAAGTCCCTTTGCTCTCGCGGTCAACACATACTGCTTACGAATCTCTTCTAAGAAAGAGTTCTTAGTTAGCATGGTGATGACGGCAAAACTACCCAGCACAGAGGCAGTAATTGGCAGAACCAAATGCCACAAATAGTCCATTACCTTGCCAATCAAACTCAAATCACTCCAATTGTCTGAAGTCAGCCCTCGCAACGGAAATATATGCAAGAAGCTGCCGCCACCAAAGATAACCAATAACAAAACGCCCAAGACAAATCCTGGAATCGCATAACCTACCAAAATGATGCTGCTTGTCACGGCATCAAAACGAGAGCCATCACGCACTGCTTTTGCAATGCCTAACGGAATCGAAACTAAATAGGTAATGAAGAAAGTCCATAAACCAATACTGATGGACACTGGAAGTTTTGAGACCACCAATCCCCAGACGCTTTGATGTTGGTAATAACTTTGACCTAAATCGAAGCGAGCAAAGCGCCCTAACATCATGAAGTAACGCTCTAAAGGTGGCTTATCAAAGCCGTATAGTGCTTTCACTTCCTCTAGACGTTGCGCATCAATGCCTTGACGGCCACGATAAGTAGCCCCAGCACCAGAAGACTCAGAACCTCCTACTGCAGCATCGCCTTTGCCCTTGAGCTCCAACACCATTTGCTCAACTGGGCCACCTGGCACAAACTGCACTACTGCAAAGGTCAAGGTCAATACACCCAAGAGCGTTGGGATCATGAGCAGTAAGCGTTTGAAAATATAGGCGCGCATTTGTGCTTGCATTATTTAGCCTCTTCTTTCCACCAGTTTTGCATAATCCAAGGCTCTGCCTGGTAATACAAAGGTGGCTCTGGGTAACGCATCTCTTTACGGAAGGCTACGCGATGGGTTGGGTTATACCACTGCGGAATAACGTAGTAGCTATTCCAGAGAACGCGATCCAGCGCCCTACAAGCAGCGCGTAACTCTTCTCGATTTTGAGCCTTAGTAATCTCTTCAACTAACGCATCTACCACGGGAGACCGGATGCCGATGATATTGTCAGAGCCCTTCTCCTTGGCAGCCTCACTGCCAAATCGATCCCACAATTCATTACCGGGGTTTTGTGAGTCTGGAAAACGCGTTGTTGTCATATCAAAGTCGTATTCATTCATCCGCTTTTGATACAGAGCAAAATCACTCGTACGAATATCTAGCTGAATGCCTAGCTTTTCTAAGTTACGACTGTAAGCAGAAATCACTCTTAAGAAGAATCCGCCGTTTTCTACCATCTCCATCCGGAAAGGTTCACCCCTTTCATTCCGCAGTGCGCCATCACGGTACTGCCAGCCAGCATGCATCAATAGTTCGCGGGCTTTCTTGAGATTCTGCCGCAGACTATCTGGTGACTTGGTTGAAGGTGGTGCCGGCATCGGACCAAAGACTGCATCAGGCACCCATTGTGGATACTTAGCCTTGAGCGGTCTGAGTAGTTTCAACTCAGCTTCAGTAGGTTTGCGTGGGCCATCAAAGTTGGCACTTAAATCACTATTGGTGAAGTAGCTGTTAATACGGCCATATTGATCAAAAAATATTTGGCGGTTGAGCCATTCGAAATCCAAAGCCAAACCCAATGCTTGACGAACACGCACATCCTGGAAAATCGGTTTGCGTACATTCATGGCAAAACCTTGCATACCAGCACCGTTGTGATTGATAAAGGCTTTTCTTAAAAGCGTTCCATTATCAAACTTGGAACCCACATAACCCTTCGCCCAAATCTTGGCGCGGTATTCCACAATCGCATCAAACTCACCTGCTTTAAATGCTTCGAGGCGAACTGCATCGTCGCTGTACAGCTTGTAGAGCACACGATCAAAGTTATAAAAACCCACCCGCACATTGAGGGGTTTACTTAATTGATCGGCCCAGTATTGGGGGTTGCGCTTGTAGACAATCGACTTACCAGCCTTAAAAGACTCAATCAGGTAGGGGCCGCTACCCACTGGAGCCTCAAAGGCAATCTTCTCAAAAGGAACAATCGTACCGTCAGGTTTCTTTCCCCAGTTACGAGAAAAGATGGGGAGCGTTCCTACCAAGATGGGTAGCTCAGCATTGTTGTTTTTGAAATCAAACCGCACTACTCGCTCGGAAAGCACAATTGCTTCTTTAACATCTGCAAAGGTAGTTTTATAGCGCGGATGTGCTTTGCCACTCATTAAGACATCAAAACTGTGTTTAACATCTGCAGCTAAAACAGGAGTGCCATCCGAAAACTGAGCCTGTGAGCGAATGCGAAACGTTACCGACTTATGGTCTGGAGCCACTGCGATATCTTCAGCTAGCAAACCATAAATACTAGAAACTTCATCTGCACTCCCTTCGGCCAATGATTCAAACATCAAATCAATTCCGGGAGCGGTGACACCTCGGAGCGTAAATGGATTGAACTTATCAAAACTCGTTCTTTGACCTGGATTAGGCAAAGTTAGGGTGCCACCCCTGGGCGCATTGGGATTCACATAATCAAAATGGGCAAATCCATCCGCATATTTCGGTTTACCGTACTGGGAAATCCCTTGAGCTGCCTGTGCTGCATTGGCCCCAAGCGCTACTAGCATGGCGATTAGCAAGAATTGGATGAGGTGGCGAATGGGGCTTAGGGTAGGCATATATGCAACAATTGTAGATAGCTAATCATATTTGAAGCAAAGGACACAACATGGGCTTTCTCTCCGGCAAAAAAATCCTCATTACCGGCCTTCTCTCTAACCGCTCTATTGCCTATGGCATTGCCAAAGCATGTCACCGTGAAGGCGCAGAATTGGCCTTTACCTACGTAGGCGAGCGCTTTAAGGACCGGATTGTCGATTTTGCAAAAGAATTCAATACCGAACTCATTTTTGACTGTGACGTCGGTAGCGATGAGCAGATTTCAGCTCTCTTTCAGGATTTAGCCAAATCTTGGCCTCAATTTGATGGCTTTGTGCATGCGATTGGCTTTGCCCCAAGAGAGGCAATTGCTGGTGATTTCTTGGAAGGCCTCTCTCGCGAAGGCTTCAAAATTGCCCACGACATTTCTGCATACAGCTTTCCTGCAATGGCAAAAGAAGCATTACCGATGTTGCGTGACAAATCCTCACTACTGACATTGACTTACTTAGGTTCAATGAAGAATGTTCCAAACTACAACACCATGGGTTTAGCAAAAGCATCTTTAGAGGCATCTGTGCGTTACCTTGCCGGATCAGTTGGTCCTAAAGGTATTCGCGCAAATGGCATCTCTGCTGGCCCGATTAAAACTTTAGCTGCTTCTGGCATCAAAGGCTTTGGCAAAATTTTAGAAGCCGTAGAGCAAACCGCTCCATTGCGTCGCAACGTCACGATTGATGATGTTGGTAATACCGCAGCATTCTTATTATCTGATTTAGCCAACGGCATTACCGCTGAAATCATCTACGTTGATAACGGCTTTAGCCAAGTTGTTGGTGGAATGGAAGACGCTTGAGCGTTCCACTCAGTGAAGCCCTGAAGTTTTGGGCCAAACTCGGCTTTATTAGTTTTGGTGGTCCAGCGGGACAAATCGCTGTTCTGCACCAAGAGTTGGTTGAGAAGCGTCGCTGGATTTCTGAGCGGCGCTTTTTACATGCACTCAACTATTGCATGCTGCTGCCTGGACCTGAAGCGCAACAGCTAGTAACTTATATCGGCTGGCTCATGCATCGTAGTTGGGGTGGCATTCTGGCTGGCACTCTTTTTGTTTTGCCATCACTCTTTATTTTGATTGCGTTGTCGTGGATTTATCTCACCTTCGGTCAAGTGCCGTGGATCGCCGCAATCTTTTTTGGCATTAAACCCGCCGTAGTTGCGATTGTTTTACATGCAGCTATGCGTATTGGTAAGCGCACCCTTCACAACCAAGCATTAAAGTGGATTGCACTAGTCTCTTTTTTAGCTATCTTCATTTTGAATTTAGCCTTTCCGATCATCGTTCTGATTGCAGCAGCGATTGGTTACTGGGGAGGCAAGCGCTACCCCGAATATTTTCAGCAAACCGGTTCACATGGAAATTCCAAGGCAAGTAATTACGGTAGCGCCATCATCGATGACAATACCCCCACCCCCTTACACGCCCAATTTAATCTTCAGAAAACGATTAAACATAGTGCGATTGCATTTAGCTTGTGGCTATTGCCGATTGCAGCATTGATTGCAATCTTTGGTTGGAAAACGCTCTTCCCGCAAATCGCTTGGTTCTTTACTAAAGCCGCCCTTCTGACCTTTGGTGGAGCCTACGCCGTACTGCCATATGTCTATCAAGGTGCAGTAGATCATTTTCATTGGCTCAGCGCCAATCAAATGATTGATGGTTTAGCGCTTGGAGAAACTACACCCGGACCACTCATCATGGTCGTCGCTTTTGTTGGTTACTTAGCTGGTCATATCCAACATTTAATTGGTAATAGCAATCCATTTTGGTTTGGCGTGCTTGGGGCTTGCGTTGCTACTTGGTTTACTTTTTTACCTTCCTTCTTTTTTATTCTGGTGGGTGGGCCTCTGATTGAGTCTACTCACGGCAAACTAGGGTTTACTGCACCATTGACTGCGATTACTGCTGCGGTAGTTGGCGTCATCGCCAATTTAGGGCTCTTTTTTGCCTATCATGTGTTTTTACCAAGCGGCTTAGGTGCTTCGATTTCCTGGATTTCAATAGTGATCTGCCTATTGGCTGGCTTGGCACTATTCAAATACCAAAAAGGGGTGATTACGGTCCTGGGAGGGTCTGCATTTGCTGGACTTCTCGCCTATCTGGCCGCAGTCTTAATGGGCTAAGCGCTTCCCCAAGGTTGGCATAATGGAACTTATGCGAATCGAACCTCAAACTATCACTCACTTACAAGAATGGCTTGGTAAAACCGAGTCTTTTCAGGATGCCGTTACGGCAGCCCCCGTGCGCGCCTTATCGGCAACCTTAAATCGCGACGATCCTCCGCCTAGTAAGGGCACTTTCTTGCCTGAGCTGTGGCACTGGCTTTATTTTTTGTCCGCACGCACCTCAATCTGAAATTGGTCCTGATGGTCATCCTAAGCGGGGCGGCTTTCTACCACCCGTTCCTCTGCCACGTCGCATGTGGGCAGGCAGTCGCATTGAATGGTTAGCACCACTTTCCGTTGGCGATGAGATTGAACGGGTTTCTAAAATTGAATCCGTTACTCATAAAGCAGGTCGTACCGGTGATTTGATTTTTGTCTTGGTCCAACATCAGATCTCAAATCAAAATGGTCTTGCGATTATTGAAGAGCACGACATTGTTTATCGCGATGCGCCAGGACCGGATGACAAACCAGTTGCTCCTACACCCGCCCCAAGCAATGCTCAGTGGACAAAAACGATTACGCCTGATGATGTCCTGCTCTTTCGCTACTCCGCTCTCACTTTTAACGGTCATCGCATTCATTACGATCGCAAATACGTTACTGAAGTAGAAGGCTATCCAGGATTAATTGTGCATGGCCCTTTGATTGCCACCTTGCTAGTGGATCTAGTACGTCAAAGCATTCCTGGCTGCAAGCTCAAGAGTTTTGAATTCCGTGCAATTCGCCCAACCTTTGATATCAATATTTTTAAGGTATCTGCCAAACCGGATTTAGAAAAAGATCCAAGTGGCAAAACAATTGCTGTTTGGGCACAAGACCATGAGGGCTGGCTCACCATGCAAGCCACTGCTGTTTTGGCTTAATACACTAGCCCTGAATAAAAGGATATTTTTTATGAGTACCGAACACTTATCGCGCGAACTCGCTAGCTTTGCCGCTCATTTAAAAGCGAGTGATATTCCAAGTGATGTGATGAGCCGTGCCGAAGATTTACTAGTAGATTGGTTTGGCTCCGCAATTGCTGGCAAAGGCTCACGCCCTGTTGAAACCATTACCCAGTTTGCGCAAACCATGGGTGGTTTTGATAATAGCCACTCTGGTCCCTCAGAAATTCTGATCTCTCGCAAAAACTCGAGCCCTTTCTTAGCAGCGATGGCTAATGCAGCCGCTTCTCATGTGGCTGAGCAAGATGATGTGCATAACGGTTCCGTATTTCATCCAGCTACCGTGGTATTTCCGCCTGCTTTAGCTTGTGCCCAAGCAATCGGCGCCTCTGGTGAAGATCTGTTAGTGGCATCAGTCGCAGGATATGAAGTCGGTATTCGGGTTGGTGAATTTTTGGGTCGCTCCCATTACAAAGTCTTTCACACCACAGGTACTGCAGGTACGATTGCCGCTGCAGCTGCTGTTGGTCGCCTCTTAAAACTATCGCCTGTACAAATGCTGCATGCCTTTGGCTCAGCCGGCACCCAATCTGCTGGTCTTTGGGAATTTTTGCGTGATGCTGCGGACTCCAAACAACTCCATACTGCGCATGCTGCGGCAACTGGCCTGATGTCGGCATATATTGCTCAAGCTGGGTTCACTGGCGCTGAGCACATCCTCGAGGGCAAACAAGGCTTGGCTGCTGGGATGTCGAGTGATGCAGATCCTAAAAAACTCGTAGATCGATTGGGCACTCGGTGGGCTTTAGCGGAAACTAGCTTTAAGTTTCATGCTTCCTGTCGTCACACCCACCCGGCTGCGGATGCGCTATTGCAAGTGATGATAGCTAACAAACTCAAGCCTAGTGACATTGCCAAAGTAGAAACCTTAGTGCATCAAGGTGCGATTGATGTGTTGGGCCCTGTAACAAATCCTGCCACTGTGCATCAATCCAAGTTTTCAATGGGCACCGTACTTGCTCTAGTTGCCCACTATCAATTTGCTGGCCTTCAAGAATTCGATGAGCACTTTAAGGATGATGCCATTTGCTTATTCCGCGATCGCGTCACCATGATGCTGGATCCAGAAGTTGATAGCGCCTATCCACAACGCTGGATTGGCAAAGTCAAAGTACACCTCAATAACGGACAAATTTTGGATGGGCGCGTTGACGAGCCCAAAGGTGATCCTGGAAACACCTTAAGTCGCACTGAGATTACTGATAAGGCAATGCGCCTTGCTGCTTTTAGCAAAGGTGCAAGTCCTGCTGAGATGAGTAAAGCTATTGATTCCTTGTGGAATATTCGCAAACAAGCCAAAGTAGGCCCTCTACTTCCAAGTAATTAATACACTACACATCATATGAACCCACTTGATACACCATTAGGCTTTTGCAGTAACTTTTTATTTGTACCTGGCACTCGCCCTGAGCGTTTTATAAAAGCACTCGATAGCGGTGCTAGTGGTGTCATTATTGATTTGGAAGATGCAGTTGCTGCCGAAGATAAAGATATGGCTCGCAATGCGATTCGGACAGCTTGGCCTTGCTTTACTGCTGAACAAAAAAAGCGTTTAGTCATTCGCAGCAACTCTCCAGGCAGTAAGTTTTACTCCGCTGATTTAATTCTGGCGCAAGAGCTCGATGTTGCTTGTTTACTCATCCCAAAGAGCGAGTCAGTTGATGAGATGAATGGTGCAGCACTGGTTTTACCAAATACCGCTCTGATTCCGATGATTGAAACTGCCATTGGTTTAGATCATCTTCGCGAAATAGCCAACTCCAATCAAGTGATTCGTCTTGCGTTGGGTAATTTAGATTTGCAGGCAGATCTTGGTATGGTCTGCGATCCACAAGAAACTGAACTGCAAACTGCACGCTATCAAATCGTCTTGGCCTCACGTGTAGCGCAGATTGCCCCTCCTATTGATGGGGTTACGCCGTCGACTGATGATGTCGTCCGCATTCAAGATGATGCTGAGCGCGCTAAGCGTATGGGCTTCGGTGGAAAACTCTGTATCCATCCAAAGCAAGTGGGTATTGTCAAAGCTGCCTTCATGCCCTCAGAAGAAGAAGTAGCTTGGGCAAAGCGTGTCATAGAGGCCGATAAAGCCTCTAAAGGCGGTGCAGTCAAGCTGGATGGACGCATGATTGATCGCCCAGTAGTGTTGCTAGCCCAAAGAACCATTGCGGTTGCTGGTAAACACTAGGTAGCAACCCTCCCCAAAAGACCCAAAAACTGGCAGAATAAGCCTGCATAACAACATGATGGAGACCGAATTGAAGATCAAGAATTTTGTATTTTCTGGAATCACTGCAGCACTCACCGCTGGCGCACTTCTGAGCGGTAATGCCTTAGCGCAAAAAGACTGGCCAACCAAGTCAATTAACTTAGTTGTTCCATTTGCTGCTGGTGGACCGACAGACTCTATCGCACGCCTGATTGCAGTACCAATGGGTCAAGCATTAGGTCAAACAGTGGTGGTAGAAAACGTTCCTGGTGCCGGTGGCACGATTGCCTCTACTAAGGTAGCTCGCGCAGCCCCGGATGGATATACTATTTATATTCATCACATGGGTATGGCTACTGCACAAGCTTTGTATGACAAGCTCCCCTATGACCCAATGACTAGCTTTGAATACGTTGGTCAAGTAGCTGATGTTCCAATGGTGCTCTTGGGTAAAAAAGATTTGCCGGCAAACAACTTTAAAGAACTGGAAGCCTATATCAAGGCTAATGGCTCAAAAGTCACAATGGCAAATGCTGGTCCAGGCGCTGTATCCCAACTTTGCGGCTTGTTATTCCAAAGCCGTATGGGTGTAAAGCTTACGAACATTCCTTACAAAGGAACTGGCCCTGCCCTCACTGACTTATTGGGCGGTCAAGTCGATTTGCTTTGCGATCAAACCACTCAAACCATTCCTTACATCAAGGATGGCCGCGTCAAGGCTTTTGGTACAACTACTATGAAGCGCTTGCCAGCGATTCCTAATGTGCCAACTCTCAATGAGCAAGGACTCAAGGGCTTTGAAGTTAAAGTTTGGCATGGTGTCTACACCCCGAAAGGTGTTCCACAACCAATCTTGGATAAGCTCAATGCTGCTCTGAAGAAGGCGCTCAATAGTCCTGACGTGAAGAAGCGTTTAGAGGATGCCAATATTGATATTGTTCCAGCAAGCAAGGTTTCTGCTAAGGGCTTAAAAGACCATCTTGATACTGAAATCAACGTTTGGGGCCCAGTCATTCGTAAAGCGAATATTCCAGACTAAGCATTACCTGCATCAAATAAAAGGCCAGCATATGCTGGCCTTTTTCTTTAGTTCTGGAAGATTATTATTTACAGGGGTAGCCTTGTCTAAAGAATCTCATCAAGGTTTTAGCAGCGCTCTCTTGATTGAACTGAGGGTTTGCCGCGCTCCAAACCAGAAATTTTTGCAAGATCTCATTGCGGGTTTCGCCTTTATTTGTAAAGCAGATAGATCGCTTTGTATTTGGACTGAGATTGGCTAAATACGATTGGTATATGCCTTCGCCAAAGCCAAAACAAAAACTGCGGCCTTGCTCATCATTTGGATTTTTACAGAGCTCCACAAATGCGCCAGTACTCGCATCGTTTACTGGAAGATCTTTTTGCGCATGTGCACTATGACTAAAGCATACGATGGATGTAATTAGCGCGAGTATTGCTGGGAATTTTTTCATGGCTCTATTCTCTTAATAAGGTTAACGTCTAAATCCACCCATGTGGCCGCCGCCAAAGCCGCCATAACGGCCACCTCCTCCAAAACCCCGTGAGCGATCTTGCTCAGCATCAAAGCGCGCTTGATCTCGCATAGCATTCTCTTGGGCAGCTTCGCGATATACATTCGGATTAGCTCTATCCATCTGCGCATCATTACGCGCCTCTTGATTTAGACGCGCCGCTTGATCTCTTTCTTGTGGGCTCGCGTCTTTCTGAAAAGCACTATTGGCACGCTGAGCATCTGTGCGAGCAGCCTGCCTCTCCTGTGGAGTGGCATTATTTTTCCAGTCGTTCAGTAAGCGCTGCTGGTTAGCAATGCTAGCGGGACCAATAACGGCGCGAGAAGGAGTGCGTCCAGATGGATTAATGGTTGTGGAGTTAATGGTGCCATTAGACCAATTGGGATAGGTCCAAAAATCATCACCAATCGCAAAACCCAAACCAAAAGCCATCATTCCCCAGGCGGGGTCATAAGCAGGATAAGGTGGGTAATCAGGATATGGCCATGGTCCATACACTACCGTAGGGTTGTAGCTGGGGATATAAACCACTTTGACATTGGCTGGGGCAATCAAGATATTGCCGTTGACATCTGTAGTGACAGTGATTTCCTTATTGGACTTCAGTGTGCCGGCGTTCAGAGCCTTTTTTCTTAAGACTTGTACTGCTTTCATAGTGTCAGCTGCTTGGAGCTTATAGGCATTACCAAGGTTTTGAGTCCACTGTAATTTACCGCCCAACATATTGAATGCTTGTGGAAACGATATGAGAGACTTCACGCTATCGTTCCACGATTGCGCCTTCAGCGCGTTTTGCAATGGGTCACCATTCAGGGAGGCATTGCTGTTTCGCCAGTTATAAGCCTCGGCTACTTCTAGCGGATAAGTCGAAGCTAACAACATCAGCGAGAGCAAGGAATCTGGATAAAGTGCTATTGGAGAAACTAAGGACTGCAATTGCGCAGACGAAATCGTTTGTGGAGCTGCGTTATTACTCGGATCCTGAGTGTAATATCCGCTTTGCTGATAAGGGTCAGAATTCATTACACATCCATTGAGGAGGGATCCGCAAGCGATTATCACTAGCGTGTGCAATCCACCTTTTTTACTCCATGCGGAAATACGTGTTTGACTTTCCTGTCTCATACTGGCCTCAATATTGATCTATGCAAATAGCTTAGTAGATTCACCATCTTTTACGAATTTTGCTTGAATACATTAACCCGGTCTAAATAAATAACCAGATCGCGCTTTATCTCTGCGCCTTCTATAAAGCGCCGCGATCAATCCAGTCAGAGCCCAGATAGCTAAGAATGGATCTAGCAAGTAATCCCACAGATTGGCAGACTCATGCCAGTGTCCTGCCCAAGCCAGAATCCCGATGGCAATAATCCATACGCCCTTACTCCAATGAGCAAGTCCGCATACGAGGGCAAAGAACAAAACCGCAATGAAAAATCCAATTGAGCCATAACCCCAAGCATAGGGATCCATCATGCCAAGACCAAGTGCAAGTGGATAAAAAATAATGGCTATCAATGCAAGCGCAAACTTAAATGCGAAGGGGGCTGGCTTATTCTTGGGCAGCAATGAAGTCCATAGCAAGAGCATCGTAACGATACTGAGATCGCCTACCACTCCTCGCACATAGGCAACAAGTGGTAATTCCATACCTAAACCTAAAGGCCAGAAAAATAGGTTAGCAATCAAGAGTATGAGCAATACTTTGACAATAACCGGAAATGGTTGTGCAGACGTTTTTTGTAAGAGCAAAATAATCACAGCTGCACAAGTAATGGACATCTCAATCAAAGCAAAGGTTTGCATTAGGTTATTCATTATTTAACCTCCTGAGAAGCAACTTCTGTTTGGGTCCTAGCAAGCTCACTCTGAGCGTGCTTTAACCAAGCCCCTGAGAAATATCGATGTCGAATCTTCTTGCGATCCCAGGTATAAACCAAATGGGCATCATTACCATCAACGCTAACGAGATATGGATAGGAAAACTCTTTACGCTGACCATCTGGTAATGCTTCATCATTTTCTATTACTTCAACCACCTGCCACTGGTCTGATTTCGCATCGGCCATCAATAACACCAAGCGATATCGGCCTGCTTCAATATTATTGAGCACCAAAATACGTGCGCCGCTACTGAGTTGTAGCCCAGCAACTGCAGAATTGGGATTGGCGATAGGTAAATCTGCGCTTGTCTGCCAAGATTGGCCCGCATTTTGAGTATGACTAGCAATGACTTGTTTTGCTAGCCCTGCACTTCTTGCCTGCCGAAAATATGCGCTGGCATCTTGGGCATCGTTAACAAAAACCATTGGCTGAATAGCGCTACGACCAGAACTCATGCGGCGCTTATCAATGACCTGCCCTGCCTCCACTCTTAAAAACTCACCAAAGCGCCCAACCCACTCGTGATAAGCAGGCAAGCCAAGGCGGCCATCTATAAATGTCACTGCCGGAGACTTCACTAAAGTACTTATATTCATCAAGGGGGAGCTAATCAGGCGCTGTGGATTACTCCAAGTTAAGCCCTCATCATCTGAAATAAGACTAGATATAGAACTACCCGCCCAACCACCAATCGAGACTGTGACAAAAAATAATTGCAAGCGGCCATCGGTCATTCTGGCGGGAACAGGGTTCCCTAATTTAGCGATATAGCGCATTAAGCCTTTTTCAGCACTCACTCTATCCATCACAACTGTTGGTGCGCTCCAACTAGATGCCTTAGGATCAAAGACAGCACTGTTAATCACCACATCCGCGGCGCCTTCCCGGCTGCCCGCAAACCAAAAAGCCCGAACAGCACCATCGTTTAATACAATCAGAGATGCAGCATGTACTGATGGAGCGCCTGTCTCTGGCAACCAAGTGCTAATAGGGCTCGCAATGACTGCCTTACTTGGAGTACTTTGGTTTTTAGATTTTGGAGTTGGCGTAGGCTCTAACTCTTCCTCAGCTGGAGGGGCTATATATGTAGTAAACGGCGCCCAAACCGGACGACTATCAATATGCAAAAAGCCGATTACTGCAGCCAGCAATAAAAAACAGAGGGCAATAACACGACTCATCTACACACATCCTTAACATTAGAAAGATCGGGAGCGATCGCTGGGGTTACCACTAGATACTCATTTACAAAAAGATGCTTGCCGATCTGGCCTTGCAACATCTGAGTAATTTCTTCATCAGAGTGGCGTGCGCGCATCTCCATTCTCTGCCCCACAATCTGACAGGAGTCACATAGCTCCGGCTGAGATCCAAACGGCGCGTGAACTGCAACGATGGGGTATGAACTGATGAGCTTAGCTATATTAGCTGCATCTTTGGCTAAATAGCCATGCAACTTAGCACCAGGCAACAGCAATCGATACTCTTCATCTTTAGCACGGAAATCACAAGGTATCCAAACATCTTTACCTTGAACTTGGGTCATTGTTTCGACTGAATAACGCCCTAGCTTTCCCTCTAAGGGGGCAAGACTACTAGTGAGTGTGCAGTAGGTCAGAAAACATCCTGCCAATGCCAAAGTCTTTGCATAATGAGACTTGATTAAACCAATCAGCACGATGAAAAGACTGGCGGCCATCAAGATCCAATGGCAGTAGGAATAAATCCATGTACCAGAAGTTCCCATAAAGCTAGAGAACTGCAGATTGCTTCCTATCCATAAAAGCAGTGCGAGGATGATTCCCTGGAGCAGTAAGGCAATCCGAAAGCCCCATAAAGGCAAGCGCTCCCAGTGCAGCGCAATTAAAGCAGCAAATGCTGGCATTACCGGTAATAAATATCGGCCAGAACGCTGACTAGGCAGAGTAAACACGATCAAAAATGCAAGGATCAATAGCAATAACAGAACTTCCTCAAGATTGAGGAAGCGACGGCCACGCCAGCATTGCCATAGAGTAGAAATTAATACGAAAGTAAAGAGGCCTGCATTGGCTAGAGTTGTTATGAGCAAGAGCCAAATACTGTCGCCCCCACGCAAGAGGTCTAATAGATAGTTCGAGTTACGGGCAGCAAACTTGCCTGCATTCTCGCCCAGCACAAATTCTTTCCAAACCGCTTCTGGGTTTGGATCAAAGGCAAACCACAAAGCAAAGACCGCTAAAGCTAAAACTCCAGCGATCAAGATCTTATATAGATCATAAGTCAGCGTTTTTGGAATACTCCACTGTCGCCAGCGCCAATAGTAGAGGCCTAGGGCGAATGTAGCTGGAGCGATATAAGCGAACGATTTAGCAAAGAGGGCTAACCCAAAACAGACGCCTGCCAATACTGGGAAAAAGAATTTGGACTCAAAAGCGCTCTTACCCCAATACAGAAGCGCCATAAACGGCAAACTAATCCAAAAGACTTCTGGTGGATCAGCTAAAAATGGGCGGCCATATCGATAAGTTGCAAAAAAAGATAACCAAACCAAGGCGGCTAACAAACCCGTTTGGGTTTTTCCACTAAATCGACGTACGGCTAAAAATAAGAAAAAAGCAGTCAGCCCTGTGTAGAGAACACTAGGCCAACGCAAGTTCAGCAAAGACCATTCGCTTACCCAATGACTACTGGCTATGCCTTGCCAAAAAATTAGAGGCGGCTTGGTATTTTTGATACCGTCCATCTCCGATTGCAGAGGAAGCCAATTTCCAGCATCGGCAGTCATCCGCACAATGTGCATGTAGGGATATTCATCGCCGTTTTTAGGGGCAAATCGACTATCTAAGCCATAAAGATAGGTAAATACACCTAAAAGTAGGATTAAGAAGGCGGAACGGTAAGAAAATGAACCTCGCATTCCTATAGTTTATAGGGCTTGCAAGAAGGCTGGAGAAAACCGACTTGCTCTACTTTTTCACATGAGCTTATGAAAAATGAATCTGAGACAAATCTGACTTTTTGCGAACTTCTTGTTTAAGATGCTGATAAGTAAAAAAGTAATACATTATTCAGAAATAAACCAAATGGAGATGGACCCCATGCGAGCAAAGTATCTCAAACCCGCAATCCTAGCTGCGCTCTATATTGGCTTTAGCCAATGGAGCGGCTCTGCCCTTGCGCAAAATGCCAATGCCAGTAATCTATATAAACGTAGCCTGGCAGCTACTTGCGCTAACTGTCATGGTACCGATGGTAAAGGTGTGCCTGAGGGTGGCATGCCTCTCATCAACACACTTACTAGTGAGCAAATGCTGGCTCAATTAAAAGCATTTAAATCAGGAGCTCGAGAAGGAACTATCATGCCGCAGCTAGCCAAAGGCTACTCTGACGAGCAACTTGAAACTATCGCCAAACAGCTTGGCAAGAAATAATAAGGAAGCCATCATGGATCGTCGACACTTTATTGGTCAGAGCGCAGCAGCGCTAGGTTTACTTGCAGGCTTCTCTGGCGCAGCCCGCGCCAATTTACAGAAGGCAGAAATTTTAGTGATTGGTGGTGGTTACGGTGGTGCAACTGCCGCTAAATACTTGCGCTTATTTTCAAATAACACCGCCAAGGTAACGCTCATTGAGCCAAATGCTTCTTTTGTCTCTTGCCCACTATCGAATTTAGTAGTGGGTGGCTCACGCACCCTCGCAGAGCTTACCTCTCCTTACGATAATCTGAGCAAGCGTCATGGCATCAAGATTATTCAAGATAGTGTGAGCAGCATGGATCCAGACAAGAAGACTGTCAAATTGGCTTCAGGCAAAACTTTGCGCTATGACAAAGTCATTGTTTCTCCTGGCATCACTTTAATGATGAATAGCATTGAAGGATTGGCACAAGCTAATAAAGATGGAGTCACTCTGCAAGCTTGGAAGGCTGGCGCAGAGACTGTTGCTCTTCATAATCAGTTGGCTGCGATGCGCGACGGCGGCACATTTGCCCTGAGCATTCCAGAGGCGCCCTATCGTTGCCCTCCTGGTCCGTATGAGCGCGCTTGCCAAGTAGCGAACTATCTCAAGAAAAATAAACCCAAATCGAAGGTATTGATTTTAGATGCCAACCAAGATGTCACATCCAAGGGTGGACTCTTCAAGAAAGTTTGGGCTGAGCAATATACCGGCATGATTGAGTATTTACCAAAGCACAATGTCACTGCTGTTGATGCAAAAACCAAAACAATCAAACTGGAAGTTCAAGATGACATTAAAGCGGATGTATTGAATTTACTACCCGCTATGAGTGCTGGTGAGATTGCAGTCAAAACAGGTCTTGCAAATTCCAATGGTCGCTGGGTTAATGTCAACTTCCTGAACTTTGAATCTACAGCGCAGAAAGACATACATGTCTTAGGCGACTCTATTCAAATTGCACCAGCAATGCCCAAGTCTGGCCACATGGCTAACCAACACGCCAAAGTAGCAGCCGCAGCAATCGTAGCTGAACTGAGTGGCTGGGAAGTCAATCCAGCACCCGTGCTCACTAATACCTGCTACAGCTTTGTCAACGAGCGTGAAGTTGTTCACGTCGCTAGCGTCCACCAGTACAACGCTGCCGAGAAGACCTTCAAGACCGTTCCTGGCTCCGGAGGGCTGTCCCCAGCACCATCTACCCTTGAGGGTGTATATGCCTGGGGTTGGGCTCACAATATTTGGGCTGATAGCTTGGGTTGATCAAAGCCAACACTTGCAAAAAAAGGGGCCTTTTGGCCTCTTTTTTATTCCTCCAAACCGCATTGAGAAATATACTGGCAAAAATACATTTAGAAACTGGAGAATCGCATGACCCCAAACTCACCAAAAGACGCTTCCAAATTAGAAGCCACGATTGAAAAGTGGACAGTACCGCTTGGTAATCTATTTGTTTCCCTATTCCATCGCATTGCCTTGTTTGGAATTGGTGCAGCAACAGTTTGGTCCGCTGCCGTTGCCTTTATGGGAATGATGAGTAAGGGATCTGCCTCAATTGAAGACTTACTCTTACTATTTATCTATCTCGAGATTGGTGCAATGGTCGGCATTTATTTCAAAACCAATCATATGCCTGTGCGGTTTTTGATCTATGTAGCCATCACTGCTGTGACCCGTCTCATTATTGATTTAGTCAATACTAAGCATGAAGCCGATCTTCCGATTCTCTACATGGGCATCACAATCCTCGTACTTGCTTTGGCAAACGCAGTAGTCCGTTATGCCTCGTTTAAATACCCTAGCAAATCAGGTGAGAACGAATAGCTTATAAAGGTGGGGCCTGGGTTACTTGCTCGGTAGGAGCTTGCATGCCTGGGTCAGCTTGCACTATCTGGTAAGGCTGAACCCCCCGATTCAAGCAGTTGCGAACATAGTCGATGCTAGTACGCAAAGAGTAACACTCGCTCGCTAAGCGTCTAGATACTTGTATTGTGAGCGCCTGATACTCAAGCAAATCCAGCTTCTTTAAATACTCCTCTCGTTGACTTATATCGAAATTAGCTAGCAATTCATACTCAAAAGCCTTCAATTCAGAATATAGACGATTAATTTTATTACGCATTAGCCGTGTTCTATAGCCAGGCAAAGACCTCAGCATTGGATAGCTAATCAATAGGAAAGGCAATAATATAAAGATGAGTCTGTTAGCTAGCTCAGCCAACCAAAATGGTAAATAGTTGGCGATTAGTGGATAGCGATTTTGTTCGTAATGGACTGCAACAGGGCTTTCTGGTAATAGCGAATCTTTAAATGAGGGAAACTCGCCTCGCTTAGCGAAGAAAGATTCTCTGCCGTTGATTTCAGTTGCGGCCTGTAAAAATAGAAATTGAATTGCTGGATGCATGCGATCATCAATCAAGAGATTGGTAGTAGTTGCAACTAGCTTGATATTCTCACTTGGAAAGTCACGCACCAAATTAAATGACCCCTCGGGTACATCGAGGATCTGCAAATAAGGAATCACCTTTGTAAAGGCCTCCGCACGCCTGAAGGTCAGGAGGTGAAAGCTAGGATCTGCGAGTAATGCCTGAATATTTTTAGACTCAATGGCATCTACGATAATGGCGCCATCGATCTCTCCACTTTTGAGAGCGTTAACTACCTGGTCTCCTGAAAAATTCAAAAATTGCAGGTTCGCCCGGTCTATACCAGTAGCCTTAACGATTCGCATAGCCTGGGTGTGGGTACCACTACCTTCAACCCCAATCGATATCTTGTGATTCGCAAAAAATTTTGCGTTTCCATGAAGCACTCGAAGATCACTGCCCTTGACTTCTGGGCCTCTGTAAAAAAACCATATGGGTTCGTAATCAACCGCACCTAATGATTGGATTCCACTCACGCTCTTAGGGTGAGCCACCCCTGCTTGAACAAATGCTGCCTGTACAGGATCATTTCGATCACTTAAACGGGCGAGGTTTTCTTGTGCGCCATTCGTTGGCATCAACTCAAGCACAACCCCTTTTTTTGCAAAATACTCGACGTACTTCTTGCCCAGTACTTCATAAGACCCACCAGATGATCCCGACGCCATCAGCACATGTCTTGGTGGGGGCGGGTCGGCATACCACCAAATACCCATCAAGACCATCAGCAAGAAAATTAATAGCGGCCAAGTCTCTTGTAAAAATTGGATGAAATCTATCCGCTTCTCCTGAGCGCTCTCAGAAAGACCCAGAAAGGTTTCTTTCACATTCTCTTTAAAGCTTCCCATGCACTACCAATCTGCAAAAATGGCAAAAGCTAATGATAATGTCCATATTGATATTCCCACAATAAAAAGCGGCAAACCTATGCTCCAACTCAGAAAATCCCAAGATAGAGGCTATGCTGACCACGGCTGGCTCAAAAGCTTTCATTCCTTCTCTTTTGCTGGCTATCACGACCCTCAATTTATGGGCTGGGGGAACTTAAGAGTCATCAACGAAGATCGTGTAGCAGCCGGTATGGGTTTTGGGAAACACGGTCATCGGAATATGGAAATCATTAGCTATGTTCTCTCCGGTGAACTAGCGCACCAAGATAGTATGGGCAATATCGAAAGCATTCCTCCGGGAGATGTTCAACGCATGAGCGCAGGTTCAGGTGTCACTCATAGCGAGTTCAATCATGCCAAAGATCAAACAACCCATTTCTTACAAATCTGGATTGAACCTAATGTATTAGAAATTGCTCCAAGCTATGAACAAAAGACTATTCCGTTAGTCGACAAGCAAGGCAAGCTTCGCTTAATTGCTTCACCCGATGGGAAAGATGGATCAGTCAAAATATTTGCAGACGCCAGCGTATATGCAGGTCTTTTTGATGGATCCCAGTCTTCAGAGTTACCACTCGACCCAAGCCGTAAAGCTTACGTTCACCTCATCAAAGGATCCTTGCTTGTGAATGGTCAAAAACTAGCTAGCGGTGATGCATTACTCATTGAGAATGAATCCTCCCTTCAAATAAGTAATGGCAATGATGCAGAAGTGCTATTTTTTGACCTGAGTCATTAAAACCCAGCTAGCCTCGGTTTACGATAAGTCCATTACACAAGAACTGACAAGAACATGATTGAAACGTCTGGAAAAAAATTGGCTGGCGCCATTATCCGCTTACACCCTAACGATAATATTGTGGTAGCGCGTATTGATATTGGTATTGGCACAGAAGTACCTAGTGAGAATTTTACAAGCCGCAGCCAAGTTCCTGCTGGCTACAAAATTGCTGCCAAGAAGATTCTCAAGGGTGAGGCTATTCTAAAATACAACGTGACTGTTGGCTTCGCTAATACTGATATTGAAGCCGGCACTATGGTTCACAGTCACAATACAGAGTTTCGTGAATTTGATCGAGACTATGCGTACGCCAGTGAATTTAAACCAACGCAGATGTTGCCAGAGTCTGAGCGCGCTACCTTTCAGGGATATGTCAGAGCAAACGGTAAAGTAGGTACGCGTAATTTCATTGGAATTTTATCTACTGTCAATTGCTCTGCGACCGTAGTCAATAGAATTGCCGACTGGTTTACACCGGAGAGATTAAAAGACTTTCCAAACGTAGATGGTGTGGTGGCATTTAGTCATGACATCGGCTGTGGAATGGAAATGAGTGGTGAGCCAATGGAGTTACTCCGTCGGACTATGGCTGGGTATGCTCGCCACCCCAACCTTGCAGCCGCACTGATTGTTGGCCTTGGTTGCGAGCGCAACCAATTAAAAGGATTAATGGAGCAGGAGGATCTCACTGCAGGCACCAATCTCCATACCTTCATCATGCAGGAGACCGGCGGTACTCGCAAAACGATTGAAGCTGGTATTGAGGCAGTTAAAGCCCTTCTTCCAGAAGCAAACAAAGCCAAACGGGAAACGGTTTCTGCAAGTCATTTGTGTGTTGGCTTGCAATGTGGTGGTTCGGATGGTTTCTCATCTATTACCGCTAATCCCGCATTAGGCGCTGCCATCGATATTCTGTCTCGTCACGGTGGTACTGGAATTTTGTCAGAAACCCCTGAGATCTATGGCGTAGAACACACCCTCACCCGTCGTGCCGCCAGTCAAGCCATTGGTGAAAAGTTGATCAAACGTATTCGCTGGTGGAAAGATGAATACTCCGTTGGTAGAGATGTGCAAATTAATGGCAAAGTAAGTCCTGGCAATCAAATTGGCGGGCTTGCCAATATCTTTGAAAAGTCCTTAGGCTCTTCGATGAAAGGCGGTACTGGCCCCTTAATGGAAGTCTATAAATATGCTGAGCCAGTAACGGCTAAAGGGTTTGTCTTTATGGATACTCCCGGCTTTGATCCCGTCTCCGCTACCGGGCAAATCGCTGGCGGAGCAAACTTAATTGCCTTTACCACTGGGCGAGGCTCCATGTTTGGCTCTAAACCCGCTCCCTGCATCAAGCTAGCTACCAATACCCCAATGTATCAGCGGCTCACCGAAGATATGGATATTAATTGCGGTGAGATTCTAGACGGGACCGTTTCTGTCCAAGAGATGGGGCAACGCATTTTTGAGCTCTTTCTGAGAACAGCCTCTGGAGAGCACTCTAAGAGCGAACTACTGGGCCTGGGAGACTATGAATTTGTTCCTTGGCAAATCGGGGTTATGAGCTAATAGGACTGTAGAATTCATCATTAGCTCAGTAAGAATCAATGTATGAGGATTAATACAGACTTATGAAATTTAGGGATTACTACGAAACACTTGGAGTGGCACGCTCCGCTACCGAAGCAGAAATTAAAACTGCCTATCGCAAGCTTGCTCGCAAATATCATCCAGATGTAAATAAAGAAGCTGGCGCTGAAGAGCAGTTTAAGGAAATTGGTGAGGCCTATGCGGTTTTAAAAGATACCGAGAAGCGCGCAGCATACGATCGCTTTGGCGCTAACTGGAAAAACGGTCAAGATTTCACACCTCCCCCAAATTGGAATGAAGGTTTTGAATATTCCGATAATGGATTTAATGGTGGGCATCCAGGTTATGGTGGCGGCTTTGAGGGTGATCAAAGTGAATTCTTTGAATCCCTCTTTGGCAGAGGAAAGCATCGCCAAGGTGGTCGCGGTGGCCAATCACAACAAGGCATGAACTTCAAAGGTCAAGATCATCACGCCAAAATATTGATTGATCTTGCCGATGCATACAACGGCGCTAAACGGACTATTGCTTTGCACATGCCAGTGCAAGATGCCAGCGGACACGTTAGCACTCAAGAGCGTAAATTAGACGTCAGCATTCCTAAAGGGATTAAGGCCGGTCAAAATCTGCGTCTCTCAGGGCAAGGCGGTCCTGGCATTGGACAAGGTCCTACAGGTGACCTGTATTTAGAGATTGATTTCCATCCAAATGCAATTTATCGAGTAGATGGTAAAGATGTTTTTATCGATCTTCCCCTAGCGCCCTGGGAAGCAGCTCTAGGCACCACAGTCAATGTGCCAACCCCAGCAGGCTCAACACTAGAATTAAAAATCCCAGCAGGCACCGTTGCTGGTCGCAAGATGCGCCTGAAAGGTAAAGGCATTCCAAGTACTGAGCCCGGTGATCTTTATGTAGTCCCCACGATTGCACTGCCACCAGCAAATACAGATTCACAAAAAGAAGCCTATCAACACTTTGAAAAGGCTTTTGATTTCAATCCTAGATCTCACTTGAAGGGATGATGACGATGACAGAGTTAAATGCCACTTGGATCGAAGCGAGTGTTGTCGAAAATGAAGTTCACATGAGTATTGTTGAGCTCTCACATGCCTCCCGCACTCCTCAAGAATTGATTATGTCCTGGGTATCAGAAGGTGTTCTGAGTCCTGCAGGCTCATCTCCCGAAGAATGGCGCTTTAGTGGAGACTCTTTGAGAAGAGCCAAGACCGCAGCACACCTCACGCATGATCTAGAGTTAAATGTTCCCGGTGTTGCCCTAGCACTTGATCTCCTAGATGAAATCGCCCAACTTCGTGCGCGTCTAAACCTTAAATAAGAGGGTTTAAGACTCCGAGCGACTGAGAAGCAGCTCCCAGCGTTGTAGCTTTTGATCTAACTGGGCAGTAATCTCTGTTAAACGAGCCTGCAAACTTGCAGCCAGCTCAGGCTCATTCTTATATAAATCGGGATTGCTCATCGCAATACCGATATCAGCCTGCTCTGTTTCCAGCTCTTCGATTTGCAAAGGCAAGGTTTCTAACTCTTGGCGCTCTTTGCCATTGAGTTTTTGCACGCCACTCTTCACTACTGGCTTAGCCTCTACTTTAGACTCTTGCTTGGCTTCGGCCTTAGGCTCTGCCTTAGCCACAATCTTTGTATTATTGGCGCGGATTTTGTCTGAACGTGCTTTTTGAATCTTCCAATCCTCATAGCCACCTTCGTACTCACGCCAAAATCCACCCCCTTCATGAGCAATGATGCTGGTGACTACGTTATCCAAGAAATAACGATCATGACTTACTAAAAAGACGGTGCCCTTATAGTCTTGCAGTAATTGCTCGAGCAAATCTAGGGTATCAATATCCAAATCATTGGTTGGCTCATCTAACACCAGGACGTTTGCTGGTCTTGCAAACAAACGGGCCAATAGCAAACGATTGCGCTCGCCACCTGATAAAGTGCTCACCGGTGAATTGGTCCGCTCTGGTGCGAATAAGAAATCGCTCAAATAACTCTTAACGTGTTTTTTATTGCCATTGATTTCAATCCATTCGCTGCCTGGGCTGATATAGTCTTCAAGCGAAGCATTGAGGTCAAGGCCTTCGCGCATTTGATCAAAATACGCCACTTCAATGCGAGTGCCCATAGTAGCGCTTCCTGAATCAGGCGCAATGGTTCCCAGAATCAATTTAAGCAGCGTTGTCTTGCCGGCACCATTGGGACCAAGCAAGCCGACTTTATCGCCACGCAAAATAGTTGCCGTGAAGTCCTGCACAATCGGTCTATCGTAAGACTTGCTGACGTTTTGAAGATCGGCCACAATCTTGCCGCTGCGATCACCGGCCGAGACAGCTAGCTTCACTTGACCCATGGCATCTCTGCGTTCAGCGCGGCTAGTGCGAAGTTTTTCTAGGCGGGCAATGCGGGCTACGCTTCGTGTGCGGCGAGCCTCAACCCCTTTTCTGATCCACACCTCTTCTTGGGCTAGCAACTTATCCGCTCTAGCATTCGCTAAGGACTCAGCATTGAGCTCTTGCTCTTTGAGAACCTCATATTGCGTAAAATTACCGGGATAGCTGCGCAAGATGCCACGATCTAGTTCCACAATTTGTGTGCAGACATTATCTAAGAAGGCACGGTCATGGGTAATCAGAATGACAGAGCCTTGATATTCCTTTAGAAGCTCTTCTAACCAAGCAATGGAATCTAAATCCAAATGGTTAGTGGGCTCATCTAAGAGCAAGACATCAGGCATCTCCACTAAAGCACGTGCGAGTGCTACCCGTTTTTTGGTTCCGCCAGATAAGGTACTGATTTTGACATCTGCCTCTAAATGCAGGCGATCTAGAGTTTCATGAACGCGTTGCTCCCAATTCCACCCGCTCAGTGCTTCTAATTGAGATTGCACTTCATCTAAACGGTGATGAGAGGCATCATCCCAGTCGCCCACACTCAGCGCCTCATATTCTTCACGCAGGGCCTTAGCCTGGGCTACACCCTTGGAGACGGCATCAAATACGGTTTCTTCAGCATCAAAGATGGGCTCTTGAGGAACGTAAGCAATTCTGAGGCCTTGCTGATATTGCAAAAGCCCATCATCCATTTTTTCAATACCAGCCAAGATCTTCAAAAGAGAAGATTTACCAGTGCCATTGCGCCCAATTAAGCCAACACGCTCACCCGATTCCAGTGAAAAAGCAGTATTTGCGAGGAGGTCTACGTGGCCGAAAGCCAGTTTTGCATCAGTAAGTACGATTAAAGCCATGGCGACATTATCGTCACTTCTAAGAAAGAGGAGTGATTTCTGGAATTGCCCAAAAAATAGGGCCCCTCAGGGGCCCCACCTCAAGAACCAAGAACTACATTCTTAGAACTTATAAGTTACACCAACGGCTGGCATCCAAGGATTTAAAGTCAGCTTTCCTCCATCAGCACCCGCAGCGGTAGTGACGTTTGTCGACATGGTGGCATATTTCAAGTCAAGGTTAAGACCCCAGTTTTTATCAAACATATAGTCCATACCAATTTGACCAACCGCACCAAAACTCGAGTTATCAACTGAATATGCTCCATTGCCGAGATTATTACGGCTTGTGAAGATGGTGTAATTCACGCCAGCGCCGATATATGGCTTGAACGCACCAAAGTTCGTGAAGTGATACTGAAGCAATAAGGATGGTGGCAGGGCCTTAATGGAGCCTAATTTTGTTTGGCTAGATGTGTAATTGATGTCGATTGTTTGTGGGTATGTCAATACTAATTCTGCAGCGATATTTTTAGTAAAGAAATAGGAGACATCCAGCTCTGGAATAACTTTATTGGCCGCTTTTACATCAGCACCTTGAACAACAGCACCAGATTGACCATTTTGCCAAAGCAAATCAACGGCACGTACACGCACCATCCATGGATTCTCTTCTGCAGATTGCGCATGCGCTGCAATTGGGGCTAAGGAAGCTACGGTAGCCATTGCTACTACTAGTGATTTAAGACGCATGATGATCCCTCTTTCTGTTATCAATTTCGATGAGATTATTTTCGAATTGATGCAGCGTGAGGAGTTTGATGTAAATCAAATGCAATGATGCTGTAAATTTTTTAATGGCTTAAAAGCAACAGTATTTGTTTGCTTATTTGATCTACATCAAAAGTGTTCGGATTTACCCTTAAGAGTAGGATTAAAGAACTTTAGAGTAAGTGCCTTTGGCTTGAGATTCTCTAAGATGGCGATCAAAAGTCATGGCTACACGTCTTGCCAGCAACCTACCTTTGATAGGGACTTGCATATTGGCACCCTGCCACTCTAACAAACCAGCCTCTTCTAAGTCTTTAAGCTCTTCAATCTCAGACTTAAAGTAATTGGAGAAATCAAGTTGATGATCCTTGGCAAAGGTTTGCGTATTTAAGGAAAATTGACACATCAATTCACCAATCAGCTCACGACGTAATAAGTCATCTTGATCCAATTGCATACCCCTCAGCACTGGTAGGCGGCCATGATCTAAAGATTCATAGTATTCATCTAAGGTGCGGACATTTTGAGAATAGCAATCATCTACCTTACCGATTGAGGATATTCCAAAAGCCAAGAGATCACACTCTGCTTGAGTTGAATACCCTTGGAAATTGCGATGCAACCTTCCCTCTTTCTGTGCGATTGCTAATTCATCATCGGGCTTTGCAAAGTGATCCATTCCAATAAACACATATCCTGCTTCCAGGAGGCGCTCGATTGTATTGGAGAGAATATTCAACTTATCAGCAGCGGGCGGTAGATCAGCTTCAGAAATCCGGCGCTGAGGTTTAAAGATGTGGGGTAAATGGGCATAGTTATAGACCGATAAACGATCAGGGCTCATTGCCAAAACTAAATCGACAGTCTCTTTAAAGGTCTCGGGTGTTTGTTTAGGCAGGCCATAGATCAAATCCACGCTTCTAGATTTAAAGCCGTACTTTCTGGACCAATCCATGACCGCTTGGGTCTCTTCAATAGTTTGTATGCGATGCACAGCCTCTTGTACTGCAAGGTTAAAGTCCTGTACACCTAGACTAATCCGGTTAAAGCCAAGCTCAGCTAATAAAGCAATATCTTTTTCAGTAACCCTTCTTGGATCAATCTCAATCGAGTATTCACCACCTGCTAATAATTCAAAATATTCGCGGGTATGCTGCATCAACTCAATCATCTCTTCATGGGACAGAAAGGTTGGTGTACCACCACCCCAATGCAATTGGGTGATTGGGATCTTTTTCTGAGCACCCATGGCGCCATACACCATTGTCATTTCTTTAGCTAAGTACTTAATATACTTAGCGCTACGTCCATGATCTTTGGTAATGATTTTGTTACAACCACAGTAATAGCAAATATTAGGACAAAACGGTAGATGAAAATATAAAGATAAAGGTTCATCTACTTTAGCGACACGCTGTAATGCACCTAAGTAGTCTGCTTCAGAAAACTCATTATGAAAGCGGTCTGCACTCGGATAAGACGTGTAACGCGGTCCATTGATATCAAACTTTTGCAGCAACTCAGGATGAAATAGAGCTTCCTTTTCTTCTGGTGGGCAAGAGTTTGTTGAGGAGTTCATAAATGACCAAGGGTGAGTATGGGACCTACTTTGATAAGTAATCCAGAGCAAGCGCTTCTGCTACTTTAATTCCATCAACACCAGCAGACAAGATTCCGCCAGCATAACCAGCCCCCTCACCTGCAGGATAAAGGCCTTTGATATTGAGACTTTGAAAATTAGGTCCTCGAGTAATTCTGAGAGGTGAAGAGGTTCTGGTCTCAACACCTGTTAAGACAGCATCCTTCATTGAAAAGCCTTTGATCTGCTTTTCAAAGGCAGGCAATGCTTCCCGAATCGCTTCAATCGCGTACGCAGGCAAGCTCTCAGCCAAATCGGTTAAATGCACACCAGGTTTGTAGGAAGGCAAGACACTGCCAAACTCTGTTGAAGGTTTACCCGCCAGAAAATCTCCAACCAGTTGCCCTGGAGCTTCATACGTTCTTCCGCCCAGCTCAAAAGCTTTGGTTTCGATTGCGCGCTGAAACTCAATGCCCGCCATAGGACCACCAGGATAATCATCCGGGGTGATGCCCACCACAATACCGGCATTGGCATTGCGTTCATTACGAGAATATTGACTCATCCCATTCGTCACCACACGATTAGGCTCTGAGGTTGCCGCCACTACAGTACCACCAGGGCACATACAGAAGCTATAAACCGAGCGACCATTTTTGGCATGGTGAACCAGTTTGTAATCAGCGGCACCAATGAGCTCATTACCAGCATGGGGCCCTAGGCGCGCTCTATCAATGAGTGATTGCGGATGCTCAATCCGAAAACCCACCGAGAAGGGCTTAGCTTCCATGAATACACCAGCCTCATGCAAAACCTGAAAAGTGTCGCGTGCACTGTGGCCAAGAGCCAGTACCACATGACTTGCCGGTAGATCATCATGGCATTCAATTTTGACACCAGTAATCTGCTCATTCTGAATGTCAAAGCCAATCACTTTTTGTGAGAAGCGAATCTCTCCACCAAGCTCAATAATTTCTTGGCGCATTTTTTCTACTACACCGACCAAGCGGAAGGTGCCGATATGAGGCTTAGCAACATATAGAATTTCTGCTGGCGCACCCGCCTTCACAAATTCATTAATCACTTTGCGACCATAAAACTTCGGGTCTTTAATCTGACTCCATAACTTACCATCTGAAAAAGTACCCGCCCCACCCTCACCAAATTGCACATTGGATTCTGGATTGAGAACATTCTTGCGCCATAAGCCCCAAGTATCTTGAGTGCGCTCTCTGACCTTCTTGCCGCGCTCGAGCACGATCGGCTTAAACCCCATCTGTGCCAACACTAGCGCTGCAAATATTCCGCAAGGGCCAAATCCAATGACTACAGGACGCAATGATTTGCCAGTCGCAATAGACTCAGGGGCTTTAGCTTTGAAGTGGTAACTCGTATCGGGTGAAGGCCTTACATGAATATCGCCATCAAATTTTTTCAGAATAGCTTCCTCATCTTTAACCGAGAGGTCTACTGTGTAGATAAAAGAGAGCGCTACATTTTTTCTGGCATCGTAGCTGCGCTTAAAGACCTCAAAGCCAATCAAATCCTTTGGGGGTAAATTGAGACGCTTGAGTATCGCCATTTCCAAGGCTTCTGGAGCATGGTCGATGGGTAGACGCAGTTCAGTGATACGGATCATGGGGCTCTTAGCTAGCTATATTCAGTCTCTAGGGATAAATGATACTGGTTAAAGACCAGGCTACCTCGAGTAGCGAGCCATACAGGCGATAATGCGTCATGGCTCTACGCGCAACTATCCACAAAGCCGACCTTCACGTCGCAGACTCTGACCGCCATTACTATGGCAGTCACTCCCTTACCATCGCCAAGCATCCCTCAGAAACCGAGGAACGGATGATGGTCAGAATCATTGCTTTTGCATTGCAGGCAAATGAAGATTTAGTCTTTACCAAGGGCTTAAGTGATACCGATGAACCTGATCTCTGGATTAAAGACCTAACGGATGCCATCAAGCTTTGGATTGAGATTGGTCAACCGGATGAGCGCCGAATTCTGAAAGCCTGCGGTAGATCGGATCAAGTGATTGTGTATTGCTATGGTGGACATACTAGCAAAATTTGGTGGGACGGTATTGCTAATAAACTTACACGTGCGCGTAATCTCCAAATCATTTCTATACCAGCAGCGCAAGCAAATGAGCTGAATAAATTAGTTGAACGCAGCATGGTCCTTCATGTGAATATTCAAGATGGTGAAGCCTATGTCTCTTCAGATCAAGGTCAAGTGACGATCACCCCTGAAGTTTGGCGTAGCAATCAAGAGTAAGCTGTTCTTCCAAGATGAATACAGTTGTCTTTGATACAAATGTCTTATTAGATCTCTTTGTCTTCAATGACTTCAGGGCAATCCACTTAAAGCAAGCATTACTTGAAAAGCATATTGATGCTCTGGCTACCCCAAAGACCCTAGAAGAGTTTGCGGATGTGATCTCTAGACCCTTATTTTCTCTTGAGCCTGCTGCGCAAGAGGCAATTTTGCTGCAATGGCAATCTTTGGCGCGTATTGTTGATGAGCAAAGCCTCACGCCCTCCTCCTGGTGCTGCCAAGATCCCGATGATCAAGTCTTTCTGGACTTAGCTTTTACATCTAAGCCCTGTATTCTCATAAGTAAAGATAATGAAGTATTAAAGTTTGCTACTAAGGCTTTGAAAGAAAATGTACTAATTACTGACAACTATAACATTATGGATTTGCATCATGACTAAACCTAAAATGGCCTCGCCTGATGAAGGACTCTTTAAGCCTGGCAGCAAACTTAAACACGTCAAGACTGGTGGTTTTTATAAGGTAGTCTTTTTAGCAAACATCGAAGCCTCTCTTGAGCCTGCTTATGTTTACGAATCTATGCAATCGCATGATTTTTGGATTAGACCAAAAGCAGAGATGGAAGATGGTCGCTTTGAACTTGTCGCAGAATAAATAGGTAAACCCAATGAGTGATGACCGAATGACCAATCTAGAAATCAAATTGAGCTTTACTGAAGACCTCATTGAAAAACTCAATGAGACTGTCTATAAGCAACAACAGCAAATCGAATTTCTTTACCGCGAGCTCAAGGCTATTAAAGAGCAGGCCAGCAGCGCAGGTGGTGGCGGAGGTAGTCTCAAAGATGAAATCCCGCCGCATTACTAAGTGACTGATAAGATAGTCCTCTACGCATCACTCTCTATCACCTTCTTGCAAGAAGAAAAGGAAGAAAAATGGGTAACTTAACGCTGTTTCTCGTGCAATGGGGTCTTACCTCTCTATCCCTCTGGGTGGCTAGCTATATTTTTAGCGGCTTACGCTTTGCTGATGGAGGATCACTTCTGATTGCAGCCCTATTGCTAGGATTTGCAAATGCCATCGTTAAACCATTACTCATCCTTTTTACGCTACCTTTAACGGTAGTGACGATGGGCTTATTTCTATTAGTCATTAACGCTTTGGTCTTGATGCTGGTATCAGCAGTTGTGAGCGGCTTTACGATCTCTAGTTTCTGGACTGCTTTCTTTGCAAGTATTTTTATTTCTTTATTCAGCCTCTTTGTGAGTGGCCTAGTCTTCTAAAGACCAGGTTAGTTAGAGCCTGGGTAAATATCAGCCCAAGAGTGCATTGCCGTCTTACAAGGCTGCCTTTTGGTGCTCAAAGACTTTGCATTCTCAGCAGCAATACTGATTCCGCCAGTCAAAATCCCTAGGCCAATCGATACGGCGCTATTCACAACGCCCTCTTTATTGACCCCAGCCTTCGGGTTTTGCAAGGTTCCCTCAAGTTGCACTAAGCTGCCGAGATCGATACCAGTGGTGAGTCCTGATTTCTGGTTCGGATCAATCTTAAGATGAATCGCTTCTGAATTGAGATTGACTGTTCCCGATAAAAAAATGTCTAACTTATCCGTCTCTGCTGCAAACGAATCTTTAATATTAATCATGCCATTACTAATCGGAAGATAAGCCACTGCGCACTCTAATATGGTTTGATTGCTTTGCTTACGCATTGGATTTAAGGCATCCATAATGGTGACAGCCAAATCGCCAGCAGAATTGAGTAGCTTTGAATCTAAGCGGGCTTTACCCACGGTCACTTGTACTTTGCCATTTGCTGCGCCCATGATTTGATGCAAGCTTTTGCCTTTGCTAGATAAGTTGAAGGCAATTTGAGTATCACCTCCACTGACCTTCGCACTGGAATCATCGCTAACGACTACTTGCTCCAAGGTAAAGCCTTTTGCTAGCGCCTTCATAGATATCGCGGGCGTAGGACTATCTATTTGCGATAATGAAATTTGTGCTTGAGCCTGCCCCTTACCTAGCTCAAACTTCAGATCATTGATATCCAGTCTATTGCCTTTAAAGGCAATCGTGCCACTGACATTCTTAAAAGGTGCTTGATCTGGCACTCCAAGCTGTGCAATATCTAAGACAATCTTTCCATTGGCGTTAGGCAATAAATCAAATGGCAAAGGATCATCGCTAAAGAAGTATCTACCCTGAGCTTGCGAAGGTTTAGGAGTAGATGAAGATTTTCCAGAGACGGCAGATGCCGCGGCCAAGGGAAGTAAGTCAAACGATTTTGATTCGAGCTTAATATCAAATTGTGGCAATACCTTAGGGGCTTTATCAACCTTACCGGTGATATCTAATGATTTTCCATTTAGAGTGAGTGTGAGGTCTAGATTCGTCTTCACTGGGATTTGATCCCAATCGATGATGGCCTGTCGTAGAGAACCCATCTTGCCCTTAAGGCCCAGTTTGTAGTTAGCGTATTGCAGGTCCAGCAAGATGGTAGTTTTACCACTCTCACCCATTAATAAAAGCTTAGGAACCTCTATGACTTTAATAGGGCTAGCACCATCTTGATAGGATATACGCGCATCAGAAACACGAATAGTTTCTATTGCCACGAAGTTACTATCATCTGAGGTTTCTTGAGGAGGAGCACCTTTAGTATTGCTGGCAACGACTGCTTGTGTTAAATCCCAATTATTTTGCCCTGCTTTATTAGTCTGCAAATGGGCTTCAAGCCCCGCAAGATTAATGCTGCTAATTTCTACATTCCCTGTAAATAAAGGAAATAGCTTCACTTCAAGCTCGACGTTTTTCAAGAACAGCATTTGAGAATCGCTTGCCCATGTTGCATTGCTTAAGCTCACTTGCTCAGCCTTGACACCAATCGAGGGAAAAATGGTTAAGCTAACAGGCCCAGCAATCTTGAGCTCTCGTCCAGTTGCATCTTTCACTTTAGAGCTGAGTAATTGCGTTAATTGCGCTGGATTAATAGAAGAGGCGGCATACCAAGCACCCAAGCCTGCAAGGGCCAAGCAAGTACTCAAGATGATCAGGATGATTTTTAAGGTGTGACTCATTACGCATTCATTCTATATCGAGCCCGTCGAGATGAGAGGCTCTAGACTAAAATGCCTATTATGAGCACTGACAACCTACCTAAATGCCCTGGCTGCCAGGAAGATATGACCTATCCCGATGGCGCCAACTATGTGTGCGCTCAGTGTGGCCATGAATGGCCCATCACTGCAACAGCAGAGGAGATAGAAATTGGCTTAATCGTCAAAGATGCTAACGGTAATCTATTAGCGGATGGTGATACCGTTACCCTCATTAAAGATCTGAAAGTAAAGGGCTCCTCAACTACATTGAAGGTGGGAACTAAGATTAAAGGTATTCGTTTGGTCTCAGGTGACCATGAAGTAGATTGCAAAACAGAAGCAGGCAGCATGCTGTTAAAAGCCTGCTTCCTTAAAAAGGCTTAGTTCTTTTTTATTAGGCTAGCTACTTGCCTTCTTCAATACAGCGTAGATCTGATCCTTTAATAGCAATTTTTCTTTCTTCAGGGTTTCGATCTGCTCTGGGGTGCTAGGCTCTGAATGGGCCTCCATTCTTTGAATCTTTTGATCCAAATTATTGTGCTTATCAAATAAATGAGAAAAGTGACGATCCGAAGTCTTTAGCTTGCTAATTAATTCACGAAATTCTGGAAACATAGATCCTCTTGATATTTAGGTTATTCAAAGCTACCTCTTTTTAGTGTATTCCTGCTTGAAGAATAGGACAATGCCCATAGCAATAAGCAGGACAAACCCCATATAGCCCAAATGAGATCTGTAAGGAACTTGCAGTAATATCTATAAGCACTTAAAGACGTTCCAACCAAAAGAAGGGTAATAAATCATGGCTACAAAGAAGTCTCCAGCAAAAAAGCAAGTAGCTACTAAGGCGGTAAAAAAAGCCCCTGCAAAGAAGGTTGTTAAAAAAGTAGCAGCTAAGAAGCCAGCAACCAAGAAAACCGCTAAAAAGGCAGTGAAAAAAGTAGTGGCTAAGAAAGCCCCTGCCAAGAAGCCTGCGGCCAAAAAACCGGCAGCCAAGAAAGTTGCTAAAAAAGCAGTTAAGAAAGTAGCGTCACAATCTTCCAAAGTGGATCAATATGGTCTTGAGAAAGATGACGAGTTTTACGGTCTCTACTTCGCTAAATCCACCAGCAAAGGTTTGGTAGAAGTAAAACCTTGCACCTTCTCTCTCATGTATTGGTGGAAAGGCCTGCTTGGCTATCCTGACATGATCGAGATCTCCAAGGGCAGTAATACTGCAATGCTGCAATTTGAGTCTACATTTGGCGGCGGTGATTCTGGTGAAACAGAATTGACTGAGCAGGATGTTTTAGATATTGATCACATCATTGAAGTAGATGAGCAAGAAATGCTGATTTCACTCTACTCCTATGTACCAATCCCAGTTCCAGAAAAGCTTATTGGCGCACTAGGCCTAGCTATTCTGAACATCAATCCTGAAACCCGCTACGGTAGCCTTGAGCTCTGCTCTACTGAGAACGAAGAAGGCGAAACTGAGCACTTCTTACGTTATCGTGCAGCGACCTATTTACGAGGCATTAAGTCTGGGAAAGTAGAAGCTATCGAGAGCATGGTTACCAATGGCTCTGAGTTCTTTGGTCTTGCTTTAGACGCAATGTGTGTCAATAAGTCTATTAAGAAGTGGTTGCTGAGCTAATCAAATCACTCAAAACTTATCTACATAAATAAATGTAAGTCATGGGAAAACGGTCATTGACCGTTTTTCTGCTTTCAGCGATCACAGCGCTCTGTTTTCCTAGCTTCTTACATTCTGCAAGGGCTGCCTGCTGTACTTCGTTCTCGTTAGCACCCTTAGGAGCGTGTACTCCAATTGCCCCATCAGATTGCTTATAAACCCCGAACTCGCTAACAGGAGTGCTACAGGCCATTAAGGCAAGTACGAAAATTAAAGATAGGTATGAAGTGGTTTTCATGGGCATTATCACTAGTCAATAGCTTTCAGATAAGCAGATAACAATTTGGCGGAGAGGGAGGGATTCGAACCCTCGGTAGGTTTGACCCTACGCCTGATTTCGAGTCAGGTACATTCGACCACTCTGCCACCTCTCCGAACCGATCACTCATTATAGCTACCGATACATAAAGCCATACGGCTGATATTGGCTTAAAAATTGACTGGCCACACCCAATAATTTACATTAATATAGATATACATTTATGTATATCTATTTAAGGACTAATCATGAACATACAAATTTCAAAATGGGGCAATAGCCTGGCACTTCGCATTCCAGCTAGCTTCATCAAAGAAATCAAGCTAAAAGATGGGGACAAAGTTGAAGCAACCCTTTCAAAGGATGGCTCATTAATCATTCGACCTCAGAAATTAGAACGCAAAGAAATTGCTGCTCAACTAAGAGCATTCAGAGCTACGTTGAAGATGGGTAAATCAGTGATGGAGGAAGTTCGCTCAAAGGCGCGTTACTAATGATCTATGTCGATACTAGTATTTTTGTGGCCTTGTGTACAACTGAACCGAAAAGCGATGCCGTTGATAAATGGCATGATAAAAGCTCTGCAAAAATGATCTCTTCGACTTGGGCATTTACTGAATTTTCTAGCGCTCTCAGTCTTAAAGTCAGAACTAATCAAATAACAGAAAAGCAGAGTCGTGAGGCTTGGAAAAAATTTGACACTCTTTGCCAAAATGATATCGAGCTAATGCCTATTGAGAGTAAAACTTATTATTCTGCAGGAATTTTAGTGATTGACAGTAAATCAAATTTAAGGGCTGGAGATGCGTTACATCTCGCAGCCGCAAAATCTTTCAAAGCAAAGTCAATCATCACCCTTGATAAAGTACTCGAAAAGAATGCATCTCGGTTAAAGATAAAAACTATCGTTATTTAAGGGGTTGGCTTGAGCACTGTTAAGCCACCCAAATAGGGTTGCAGTGCTTTAGGAATAGCAATGCTGCCATCGACTTGCTGCTTATTCTCAATGAGGGCTACCAATGCCCTGCCCACTGCAAGACCTGAACCATTTAAGGTGTGAACCAATTCTGGTTTCCCTTGTCCTGCTTTAAATCTGGCTTGCATGCGTCTTGCCTGGAAGTCGCCCATGCTGGAGCATGAACTGATTTCACGATAGGCTTTTTGTGATGGCACCCATACTTCTAAGTCATAGGTCTTGGTACTGCCAAATCCCATATCGCCCGTACAGAGCAATACTTTTCTATATGGCAATTCGAGAAGCTCCAGAATTCTTTCAGCATGGCCAGTTAAGTCCTCTAATGCTTGCATGGATTCTTCTGGTTTTGTGATTTGTACTAACTCAACTTTGTCAAACTGGTGTTGGCGAATCATGCCGCGCACATCACGGCCATAACTACCTGCTTCAGAGCGAAAGCATGGGGTATGAGCCACATACTTCATCGGCAATTGATCAGCATTGACGATTTCATCTCTGACTAAATTCGTTACTGGAACTTCTGCAGTTGGAATGAGGTAGAAGTTTTCTGTTTTTGCTTCGCCTGAATTTGTTCCCTTTGCGTCTTCACCACCCATCTGACGGGGAACTTTAAAAAGGTCTTCTTCAAACTTGGGTAGCTGTCCTGTGCCACGCATGGAGGCAGCATTGACCATATATGGCGCATAGACTTCCTGGTACTCATGCTGTGTGGCATGCGTATCGATCATGAACTGTGCTAAGGCGCGATGCAATCTAGCGATTGGGCCTTTGAGAACAACAAAGCGTGAGCCGCTAATCTTGGCGGCCACTTCAAAGTCAAGACCCAATGGACCACCAAGGTCAACGTGATCTTTAATCTCAAAATCAAAGAGGGGTTCTTCACCCCAACGCTTCACTTCTTTATTTTCGGTTTCATCTTTACCAGTGGGTACAGACTCATCAGGCAGATTGGGGATGCCCATCAAGAAGTCAGAAATCTCAGCTTGAAGTGTGCTCAATCTTGCTGCGCCAGCTTCCATATCCGTATTGACTTGAGCTACTTGGGCCATCTCAGCAGAGGCATCTTCGCCCTTGCTTTTTTTCATACCAATGGCTTTAGATAATTGATTGCGTTTTGCTTGCAATTCTTCAGTACGTGTTTGTAAAGATTTACGCTCAGATTCTAGGGTGTTGAATTTCTCAACATCCAATTGGAATTTACGAGTCGCTAGGCGCGCTGCAACAGCGGCGATATCTTTACGGAGTAATTGCGGATCAATCATATATTGCTCTGTTTAGTCTATTTGGCACTTCATGAATATTGTGGCTCTAGTTTAAGCGTAAGACCTCAGCGCCGGCGGGCGGCATAAAAGTAAAGCGATTTGCAGGCAAATTGACGTTCAGCTGGATTTTATCGAGGGTTACTAAGACCACGCTACCGAGACCATCAATTAATTCCAAGGCTTTTGGTAAGCCATTGGCCATGCCTATCGAGATCTTTGTATAGGGCAGATCGTTTTTATCTTTAGCCTTGGGATCTTTTTTAGGCGTAAGGGCTACCCACTTCATTCCCAAGCGCTCTTCACCTTCCGTTAAATCAAAATGCTGATCAAGCAAAGTTTCACCAAACAATATGGCCGCTGGCGTAGCAGCTAATGCCTGCCCTGCAGGACGAATAGTGGCTTGGTTTAAATCCTTATCCCACAAAATGAGTTGCTTGCCATCAGCAATCAGTTTTTGTTCATACGGTTTTTGGGTATCCCAGATAAATCGTCCGGGACGCTGAAATACAAAGTGACCTTGTGTCTGGCGGACTACCTTTAAACCTTTATCTTGTGGCTCGCCTGCCTTGGGCGCACGTAGCTGCTGTTGCACAAAGTCACCTTCAGCAGTTTTGGAGTTGCGTACAAACTGACGCAACTGATCAGCACCACTCTCGCTTTGAGCGTTGACTATATTTGAAAACAGGAAGACTGTTCCAAGGACTACCGCAGATAAGAATCTTTGCAAAATTACTACCTTATTCCGATGGGCGATGTAGGATCTCGCGATTACCACCATTACCCATCTTCGATACGAGCCCTGCTTTTTCCATATCTTCTAAGAGACGTGCTGCGCGGTTGTAGCCAATACGCAAGTGACGCTGCACCAAAGAGATCGATGGACGTTTGTTTTCTAGAACAATGGCTACTGCTTGATCGTAGAGTGGATCAGCTTCGCCGCCACCCTCACCAGTTAAGGCATCGATATTGGATTCATCAGCACCTTCGAGCACACCATCAATGTAATTGGCTTCGCCCTTCTCTTTAAGCCATTCCACTACGCGATGTACCTCATCATCCGATACAAATGCGCCGTGCACACGTACCGGCAATCCAGTACCTGGTGCCATATAGAGCATGTCACCCATTCCAAGCAAGGCTTCTGCGCCCTGCTGATCCAAAATCGTACGGCTGTCAATCTTGCTACTAACTTGAAATGAAATCCGGGTTGGCACGTTCGCCTTAATCAAACCAGTAATGACGTCTACGCTCGGACGTTGGGTTGCCAATACTAAATGAATACCTGCAGCACGCGCCTTTTGTGCAATCCGCGCAATCAACTCTTCAATCTTCTTACCAGAGACCATCATCAAGTCGGCCAGCTCATCGATCACGATCACAATGACTGGTGCTTTATAGATTGGCTCAGGATCATCTGGAGTCAAACTAAATGGATTGGTGAGTTTCTCACCCTTCTCTTCTGCTTCCAGAATCTTCTTATTGAAGCCAGCTAAGTTACGCACACCAAACTTACTCATGAGTTTGTAGCGACGCTCCATTTCATTCACCGCCCAGTTCAGTGCGTTGTAAGCCTGCTTCATATCAGTGACTACTGGGCAAAGCAAATGGGGAATCTTGTCGTAGATAGCCATCTCGAGCATCTTTGGATCGATCATGATCAAACGCACTTCATCAGGCTTAGCCTTAAAGAGCAGTGACAGAATCATGGCATTAATACCAACCGACTTACCAGCGCCAGTAGTACCCGCCACTAAGCAGTGCGGCATCTTGGCAAGGTCAGCCACCATTGGGCTACCAGAGATATCTTTACCTAAAGCCAGGGTCAATAATGAATGGTTATCGTTGTAAACCTGTGAAGTGAGGATCTCTGAGAGGTACACAGATTGACGTGTTGGGTTTGGTAACTCCAAAGCCATACAAGTTTTGCCTGGAATGGTTTCGACAACACGCATACTCACAACACCAAGCGAGCGCGCGAGGTCTCGTGAGAGATTGACAATCTGACTACCCTTCACGCCAATCGCTGGATCAATCTCGTAACGAGTGACTACCGGACCAGGGTAGGCAGCAATCACAGTAACCTGTACATTAAATTCAGCAAGCTTGCGCTCGATTAAGCGAGAGGTGAATTCCAACACATCTGCAGAAATGGTTTCTTTTGCTTCTGGTACAGGATCGAGTAAAGCTAGCGGTGGTAATTCTGAATCTGGAATATCGACAAATAGTGGTTGTTGTTTCTCACGCTCTACACGAGCGCTCTTTGGAATTTCTACTGGAGCGCGCACAATTTGCACAGGAGCGGCAACTTCAACTCGTCCACGGAACTCTTCCACGAACTCTTCACGCTCTTCGGCAGCTACTTCGCCAAGCTTGCGATCTTCCTCACTATCGCGACGCTCCCGTATACGCAGAAAAGTCACTTCTAGGAAGCGGCCAACTTTCTCGGCAATATCGAGCCAGGAGAAATGCAAGAACAGGGATAAACCGGCACAGAGGCCAAAGAGAAGAACTAAGGTTGCGCCAGTAAAACCGAGAGACATCTGCAGGGGATCGCCGATGAGCTCACCCAGGATGCCACCAGGGGGCCTTGGAAGCTCCCAGGACAGTGAATGCATCCGAATGGACTCAAGACCCATACTGCAAGCCAAAGTTAGTCCAAAGCCCAACCAACGCACCAACAGGGAGTCTGGTTTGGCATCTGGATCCGGTGGGAGCGGAATACTCCAGAGCTCACGCCAGCCATTGAGGACTCGGCGCCCGAATAACACCACCCACCAAAAGGAGGAGATGCCAAAGATATAGAGCATGAGATCAGCTAAATAGGCTCCAAAACGACCACCTAGGTTTCTAGGGGCCTCAAAACTGGCATGTGACCACGCTGGATCCGCCTTGGAATAGGTTAGCAAAATGGCAAATAAGCCCAGACATAAACCCAGGGAAATGAACCAGCGGGCCTCTAGTAGAAGGCGGGGCATCCTGCCCTGCCCATCACTATTGGGGGGCTGGGGGATCTGGGACTTCGGGTATACGGTTCTCGCCATGTTCTACCGATTGTAAACAAGCAAATCTATAATTTGCTTATGACTACAAATACCCCAAAACACTCCAAAGTTCTTATCCTCGGTTCCGGCCCTGCTGGCTATACGGCTGCAGTCTATGCCGCCCGAGCCAATTTAAAGCCTACCCTCATTACAGGCCTGGCTCAAGGGGGTCAGCTAATGACCACTACAGACGTCGAAAACTGGCCTGCTGATGCTGATGGCGTCCAAGGCCCCGAGCTCATGGACCGCTTTTTGAAGCATGCCGAACGCTTTAATACCGAGATCATTTTTGACCATATTCATACGGCAGCCCTCACAGAAAAGCCCATTCGTCTGGTTGGCGACTCTGGAACTTACACCTGTGATGCCTTAATTATCTCAACCGGCGCGTCTGCCCAATACATCGGCTTACCAAGTGAAGAAGCATTTATGGGGCGCGGTGTTTCTGGTTGCGCAACTTGCGATGGCTTCTTTTACCGCAATCAAGATGTCTGCGTAGTAGGTGGTGGTAACACTGCAGTTGAAGAAGCGCTTTACTTAACCGGCATTGCCAAAAAAGTAACTGTCATTCATCGTCGCGACAAATTCCGTGCGGAGCCCATCTTGAATGACCGCCTCATGACTAAAGTTGCTGAAGGCAAAGTAGAGCTCAAACTCAACGCCACATTGGATGAAGTACTTGGTGATGAAAAAGGTGTTACTGGTGTGCGCATTAAGAAACAAGATGGCAGCACAGAAGATATCGCCGTCACTGGTGCTTTCATTGCCATCGGCCACAAACCAAATACTGAACTCTTTGTTGGCCAGTTAGATATGAACAACGGCTACATTAAGACTCATTCTGGTCTAGAGGGCAATGCTACTGCTACTAATATCCCTGGCGTCTTTGCTGCCGGTGACGTACAGGACCACATCTATCGCCAAGCAATTACGAGTGCTGGTACAGGCTGTATGGCTGCACTGGATGCACAACGTTATTTGGAAACTTTAGATTAAGCCTGTAAAAGTTGCTCCAATAAAAAAACGCCTAGCAATCCTAGGCGTTTTTACTTAAGGAGCGCTATTTAAACCCAATTTTCAAGAGCTAGATTTGGAACCCTTTTAAATTCAGATAAATTGTTAGTGACTAAAGTTAATCCATGACTTCTAGCGTGAGCAGCAATATGAATATCATTCACGCCGATTGGCTTTCCAGCTTGTTCTAAAAATGCCTTTATTTGACCGTAATGCTGAGTCGCGTTTATATCGTAAGGTAAAACCTCTAAATGACTGATAAAGTCCTCAATAGTGTTGAGATTCTTTTCTACTTGCTTACTTTTTTCAGCGCCATAAATTAACTCTGCCAATGTAATGGTAGATATAGCCATGCGACTTGCGTTTTTATTAAAAACCTTAAGGGCCTCTAGAGGTTTTCGTTTCATGACGTAAATAACAATGTTTGTGTCTAATAAGTATTTAAGCATTAAAGCGGCTCTCTATCGCCTTGTTCTTGGGTTCCTCTTTCATCCATAAAGTCATCACTTACACCTGCTTCACTTAAGAAAAAGTTGTCCCATATGTTTTCAATTGGGGCAATGATGCGTTCACAGCCTTTTGCACGTACATTCACCTTGCGAACGTTCTCAGGAAGCCGCATCTCGACAGGTAGTCGCACAGCCTGAGTTCGATTGTTCGTAAAAACAGTTGAAATGGCCAAAATCTAGTCCTCCTCATGTATATAGCAATTGTATATTGCATTTAACCCTCTTGCAACCCCTATATAAGGGAGGGTAAATAAAAAACGCCTAGCAATGCTAGGCGTTTTGGTTTGTTGCTTTACTGACTTGTTTTATCGACTCATCACTGGCAAGAGTGGCACGATGAGCAATGCCACGATGTTAATGATCTTAATGAGTGGATTCACAGCAGGACCGGCAGTATCTTTGTAGGGATCGCCTACAGTATCACCCGTCACAGCTGCTTTATGTGCTTCAGAACCTTTACCGCCGAAGTTACCTTCTTCGATATATTTCTTGGCGTTATCCCAAGCACCACCACCAGTACACATTGAGATCGCTACAAACAAGCCGGTCACAATCGTACCCATCAATAAGCCTCCTAATGCAGCAGGTCCCAACAAGAGACCAACCACGATCGGAGCAACCACTGGCAACAGTGAAGGAATAATCATTTCTTTAATGGCTGCGGTTGTCAGCATATCGACAGCCTTGCCGTATTCAGGCTTAGCAGTGCCTTCCATGATTCCAGGAATGTCGCGGAACTGACGGCGCACCTCTTCTACTACTGCACCAGCACAGCGGCCAACAGCCTCCATTGCCATCGCACCGAACAAGTAAGGAATCATGCCGCCGATAAAGAGGCCGATGATGACCATGTGGTTTGATAGATCAAAAGAAACTTGCTGACCAATCGCCTCTAATGCATGGGTGTAGTCAGCAAACAATACGAGTGAAGCCAATCCAGCAGAGCCAATCGCATAGCCTTTGGTAACTGCTTTAGTAGTGTTACCAACCGCATCCAATGGATCGGTAATGTCACGTACTGATTGTGGCAAACCAGCCATCTCCGCAATACCACCAGCATTGTCTGTAATTGGACCGTAAGCATCTAGCGCAACCACAATACCTGCCATTGACAACATCGCAGTTGCGGCAATCGCTATGCCATACAAACCGGCTAACCAGTAAGCAGCAAAAATAGCAGCACAAACAAAGAGCACTGGATATGCAGTGGACTTCATAGAGATACCCAAGCCCGCAATGATGTTAGTACCATGGCCTTTAGTAGAAGCCTCGGCAATATGCTGCACTGGCTTGAACTGAGTACCGGTGTAGTACTCGGTAATCCAAACCAAGCCTGCAGTTAGCAAGAGACCCACAACGGTTGAGCCGAACAAGCGCCATTGGCTACCTGGAATGCCCAAAGCATCATCCGGCATGATGAGGTTAGTCACAAAGTAGAACGCTACCAATGACAAGCCACCTGCAATGATCAGGCCCTTATACAAAGCAGGCATCACATTTTTCATACCAGGCGTTGCTTTTACAAAGGAACAGCCGATGATGGAAGCAATGATAGAAACGCCACCAAGTACGAGTGGATAAACAATTGCTGCAACTGGAGCACCGACCACCATCAATGAACCAAGCACCATCGTGGCAATCAATGTCACTGCATAGGTTTCAAATAAGTCCGCCGCCATACCAGCACAGTCACCGACGTTATCACCGACGTTATCAGCAATCACCGCTGGGTTACGTGGATCATCCTCCGGAATACCTGCCTCTACCTTACCAACTAAGTCAGCACCAACGTCTGCGCCCTTGGTAAAAATACCGCCACCAAGACGCGCAAAGATGGAGATCAAAGATGAACCAAATGCCAAGCCAATGAGCGGGTGCAATACAGAAGCGAGATCTTGTCCTGCACCAATCGATACTAGGAACATAAAGAAGAGACCAACTCCCAAGAGACCCAGGCCAACTACTAGCATGCCGGTAATCGCACCGCCCTTAAATGCAACATTGAGCGCTTCATTCATGCCCTTGGTAGCAGCTTCAGCTGTGCGTACGTTTGCACGTACTGAAACATTCATACCGATAAAACCGCATGCTCCTGATAGCACGGCACCGATCACAAAGCCGATAGCAGTCGCAAAGTCTAGGAAGAGCGCCATGAGGATAGTGAGAACCACCCCAACTACAGCAATCGTTTTATATTGGCGTGACAAATAAGCGGCGGCACCCTGCTGAATCGCCTCTGCAATTTCTTGCATTTTGGCATTTCCCGTACTTTGCTTCAAAATCCAGCCGCGCATCACAAAACCGTAAATTACGGCTAGGACACCGCAAGCCAAGGCAAAATACAAGCCTAAAGTGACATTACTCATGCTTGACTCCCTAAAGTTGATCTTATTGTTTTGTATATCTAGCGCTTAGGTCGACCAGGTTTTAGAAAGCTTTAAACTAGGGTCTTTAAGCTGTACCAGTATGTAACAGAATCACCCCTGCTACCCCTTGCTGGAATCAGGGTATTTACTAATCATTATTCGGAGTATTTATGAGTCTCGACAACGTCAAGCCAGGCAAAAAGATCCCAGAGAGCTTCAACGTCATTATTGAAATCCCAATGAATGCGGATCCAATCAAGTATGAAGTTGATAAAGAAAGTGGCGCGATTTTTGTAGACCGTTTTATGGGTACTGCAATGCACTATCCATGTAACTATGGCTACATTAACAAAACGATTGCTGGTGACGGTGATCCTGTTGACGTTCTCGTAATCACTCCATTTCCACTGATTCCGGGCGTGGTTGTTAGCTGCCGTGCAATTGGTGTTTTACAAATGGAAGATGAAGGCGGTCAAGACGCTAAGTTGTTAGCTGTTCCAGAAGACAAAATTTTACCAATCTATACACACTGGCAAAAACCAGAAGACATCAACCCATTACGCTTAAACCAAATCCAACACTTCTTCGAGCACTATAAAGATCTCGAGCCAGGTAAGTGGGTCAAAGTTAAAGGCTGGGGTGGTATTGCAGATGCCCATACAGAAATTATGGAAGGCATTGAGCGTTACAACAAAGAGCATAAATAATTTTTATCTTCATTATTAATAAAGGCTTTGTGAATCGGAGTGAGTGCCCAGAAAATTGCCCTAGTCCAAATGAACCCCTTACTCGGGGATCTGGCTGGCAACGCGCAACTGATTTACAAAGCCGCTCAAAATGCCTTTCAGCAAGGCGTCAAACTTGTAGTTACCCCCGAGCTCTCGCTCACCGGCTACCCTCCAGAAGACTTATTACTCCGCCCCGCTTTTATTGAAGCGGCACAGCAGCAGCTTGATCTCTTAATGAAAGAGTTGGCGCAATATTCTGGTCTCACTGTAGTAGTAGGTCATCCTAAAAAGACTTCAGCTGGCCTACAAAACTTTGCCTCTGTTTTACAAAACGGCAAAGTGATTGCCGGCTATGCCAAACAAGAATTACCCAACCACGAAGTATTTGATGAAGTGCGGTACTTCGTTCCAGGCAAAGAGGCCTGCGTATTTGAATGTGAAGGTATTCATTACGGATTGATATTGTGTGAAGACGCATGGCATGTTGGTCCAGCAAAACAAGCACATGCCGCTGGCGCACAAGTCTTACTTGTTCCCAATGCATCACCCTATCACCTGAAAAAAGAAACTCTGCGTATTGAAGTACTACGAGGACATATTGCACAAACCAAAATGCCTTTGGTGTATGTCAACGCCGTTGGCGGTCAAGATGAATTGGTCTTTGATGGCGGCTCATTTGCATTAGATAGTCAGGGCGAGCTTGTCATGGCAATGCCGCAGTTTGAAGTTGGGCTCGGTATTGTAGAAATCCACTCATCCGGTCAATTAGAAAAGGGGGCGATTACTCCACCCCAAAGCGTTGAGGCACAAGCCTATCAAGCATTGGTTTTAGGTGTGCGCGATTACGTGAACAAGAATCGCTTTCCTGGAGTCATTATTGGTTTATCGGGTGGCGTAGATTCGGCTTTGGTATTAGCGATTGCGGTTGATGCCTTAGGCGCTGATAAAGTCCGTGCAGTGATGATGGCGTCACGCTACACGGCCGACATCTCTTGGATCGATGCGAGCGAGCTAGCGAAAAACTTGGGCGTCCAGTATGACGAGATTCCGATTAGCGGCCCAGTAGATGCCCTCGAAGAATCTTTAGCTGCACAATTTAAAGGCTTAAAGGTAGATGCTACTGAAGAGAATATTCAAGCACGTGTCCGTGGCACTCTTCTCATGGCGCTCTCCAATAAAACAGGTCGCCTAGTGTTAACCACTGGCAACAAGAGTGAAATGGCCGTCGGCTACTGCACTTTATATGGTGATATGGCGGGTGGCTTTGCAGTTATCAAAGATATCGCCAAGACTTTGGTTTATCGACTATGCGATTACCGCAATAGCATTAAGTCTGTGATTCCAGAGCGGATTCTGACGCGCGCGCCTTCTGCCGAATTACGCCCCGACCAAACTGACCAAGACAGCCTGCCCTCTTATGAAGTACTAGATGGGATAGTGGAGCGCTATATGGAACAGAATCAATCCATCGCCCAAATCATTGCCGCTGGCTTTGATGCCGAGAGCGTGGAAAAGGTCACTAGGCTGATCAAGTTAAATGAATACAAGCGTCGTCAAGCGCCGCCCGGGGTTCGTGTAACCACCCGCGCTTTTGGTCGCGATTGGCGCTACCCAATTACTTCACAATTTAGGGCTTAGAAACCAAAAATGATGCTTGTTTTTGACCTTATCTGCTAGTTCTAGGTATGATTACTGCATTAGGGGGAATAAATGAAATTAATTACATCAATCATTAAACCGTTCAAGCTTGACGAAGTCCGTGAGGCTTTAGCAGAAGTGGGTGTTACTGGCCTTACCGTCACCGAAGTAAAAGGCTTTGGCCGCCAAAAAGGTCATACCGAACTTTATCGTGGCGCTGAATATGTAGTCGACTTTTTACCTAAGGTAAAAGTAGAAGCCGTTGTTCCCAGTGATCGTGTTGAAGCTGCAATTGAAGCGATTACCAAAGCTGCACGTACTGGAAAAATTGGTGATGGAAAAATTTTCGTTACCGCGGTTGAGCAAGTCATTCGTATTCGCACAGGCGAAACAAACGAATCTGCAGTTTGATCGCTCTTTAAGCTAAACAGATTCTCAGCGCGACTGAGAATCTGTAATGGCTACAGGCTGACTGATTTCAGCCGCCTCTAAAATAATGGTCTTACCAGTGCTACCTGTTCGCACCTTAGCGCCCTGGAAATACAAATCCACCTGATTTAAGCCTGCTGTGAGCACCTTAAATGGTGGCTTGCCATAAATACTGACGCCTACACCGGACTCCAGGGTTTTGTTTTGGGCTTTACCAGATGCATCAATCACACAGATAGTTTGCGCCGTCTTTGATTGCACATAGACCAGATCAGCAGCTTTTCTTGGGGCTTCAGGCTTATAAGTAACAGCTGCCGCATCAGCGGCTGGGCATTCTGTAGAAACTACTGCCGCAGGAGCTGCGACCTCTGGCGTGGCAGCAGCTGCAGGCTTAGCTTCCTCTGCTGGGGCGGCTGGCGGGGCTTCTTGCGCCACCTCCACCACAATCTCTTCCTTCGGTGGCTCAGGAAAAAATAGTGGGCGTAAATTCACTATCGAAAATAGCAGTGCAGCAGCGATACCTAATAGAACAAAGATTTTCTTTTGGGGATTGCTTTTTGCAGCCGCCTTACTGCTCTCAAATTGGCCTAGCGGCTTAATATCCTTAACAACTACTTTGAGTGTCTCCTCCACTTGCTGTGGCTTGAATTTTTTTTTCTGGTGCAGGCTCTTTTTCTGCTTTGACAACTTTTTGTGCAACAGGAGGCTCTAGCTCTTTTTCTGCGATGATTTTTGCTGGCGGCGCTTCTTCGCCAAAATCAAATGCGTCTTCTTCTTTTAGCTTAAGTAAACCAGCAACTTTTTTTGCGGCAGTAACTTTAACTTGAGGTCCGTAGAAAGTGCTGGTTTCGCCATTTTCAATTTGCTCAATTTGCCGAACGGACAAACAAGCCATGCCAGATAATTCTTTTGTGCTTAAGCCAAGACTTTCTCTAGCCTTTGTGAATACCTCTTTTCGAATCTCTGGGAGCTTGCCTGGCTTATTCACTGCTGAGGATCTTTCTGATGTTGAAACAATATCCGTGATCTTAATACCAAAACACTATCTGTGTTTAGGAGCAATCTACTAGAAATGAAAATATTAGGGGCCTGATGTTCAATGTTGATTCAACAATTATTCTCATGAACAAGCAGCCATAGCAATTAATAATATGCCACTCAAAACATCACCCCAAAAACAGCACCCAAACACCCTAGAAATGCAGAAATAAATATTGCATCGCAGCAAAATGGCACCTCCAATATGTCGGACCAAGAAGACAGTCCAAAGATCTCATCTCACGGCACAATAGAGCCTTTCGACACAAACCTTTTCTGGAGTAATAAGCATGAAACGCCTTAATGAACGCTCGCGCATGGTCACCGAGGGAGTCGCTCGCGCACCCAACCGCTCGATGTATTACGCCATGGGTTACAAAGATACGGATTTCTCAAAACCAATGGTTGGAGTTGCTAATGGTCACTCCACGATCACCCCTTGTAATAGCGGATTACAAAAATTGGCAGATGCTGCCGTCCAGGCTCTAGAAGAAGCTGGTGCAAAGGCACAACTATTTGGCACCCCTACCGTATCTGATGGTATCGGCATGGGCACTGAAGGCATGAAATATTCTCTCGTCTCACGTGAAGTGATTGCCGACAGTATTGAAGTATGTGTCAATGGTCTTTGGCAAGATGGTGTAGTTGTCATTGGTGGTTGCGATAAAAATATGCCAGGCGGCATGATGGCAATAGCGCGCACCAATGTTCCCGCAATCTATGTATATGGCGGAACGATTAAGCCTGGTCACTACAAAGGCAAAGACCTCAATATTGTTTCTGCATTTGAGGCTGTTGGTGAATTTACTTCTGGCAGATTAAGCGCAGAAGATTTAAAAGGTGTGGAAGAGCATGCCTGCCCAGGTAGTGGTTCATGTGGTGGTATGTATACCGCTAATACGATGAGCTCATCCTTTGAAGCCCTTGGCATGAGCCTGCCTTACTCCTCAACCATGGCTAACGTAGATGAGGAGAAAGTGGTAAGTGCTGCTGAGTCTGCCCGCGTTTTGGTTGAAGCCATCAAAAATAACTTACGCCCACGCGACATCATTACTAAGAAGTCGATTGAGAACGCGGTTAGCGTCATTATGGCTGTAGGCGGTTCTACTAATGCTGTTTTGCATTTCTTGGCCATTACCAGTGCCGCTGAAATTGAGTGGACGATTGATGACTTTGAACGTATTCGTCAGCGCGTTCCAGTCATCGTGGATATGAAACCATCAGGCACTTATTTAGCAACCGACTTACATCAGGCTGGTGGCATTCCACAAGTCATGAAAATTTTGCTCGACGGTGGATTGCTCCATGGTGATTGCATGACGATTACTGGCAAAACGATTGCTGAAACATTGAAAGATATTCCGTCTGTACCACGTGCAGATCAAAAAGTGATTCGCACTTTGGATAATCCGATTTATAAGCAAGGTCACTTAGCTATTTTGAAGGGCAATATTTCTCCAGAAGGATGTGTTGCCAAAATCACTGGCCTCAAGAACCCATCGATTACTGGTCCAGCCCGTGTATTTGATTCTGAGGATGATGCGATGGCCGCTATCATGGCCCAGAAGATCAAAGATGGAGACGTCGTGATCATTCGTTATGAAGGCCCTAAAGGTGGTCCTGGTATGCGTGAGATGCTCGCCCCAACCTCTGCCCTTGTTGGTCAAGGTCTAGGTGAGACTGTCGGCCTCATCACCGATGGTCGCTTCTCTGGTGGCACCTGGGGCATGGTCGTAGGCCACGTAGCTCCAGAAGCGTATGTTGGCGGTGTCATCGCCCTCATCCATGAAGGTGACTCTGTGACCATCGATGCCCATAAGTTACTGATTCAGCTCAACGTCAGCGAAGAAGAAATTGCCAAGCGTCGTGCTGTTTGGAAACAACCGAAGCCACGCTACACCCGTGGCTTGCTGGCTAAGTATGCAAGCCTTGCAAGTAGCGCAAGTAAAGGCGCAGTAACAGACTTGAACTTAGACTTAACTTAATTGGTAAGGCTCTAAAACAAAAGCCCCTAAGTAAAACTAGGGGCTTTTTTATTACCTTAAATCATTCAATGGCAACTTAGTGCTTCATTGCTCCGCCATGACCAGCACCCATAGCATTAACTGGCATTTTGACTTCCACTTCGCCAGCCTTAGCAAACTTGAGTTTTACGGGAACAGTTTCACCAGCAGTCAATGGCGCCTTAATGTTCATGAACATGAGGTGTAAACCTCCTGGCTTTAACTCGACTTCACCGCCTGAGGGTACAACGATATCTTTCACTTGGCGCATTTTCATGACGTTGCCATCCATTGCCATCTCGTGCAATTGCACTTCACCAGCAACAGGTGAGCTCGCAGAAACCAATTGATCAGCAGCACCCTTGTTTTCAATCTTCATAAAGCCGCCAGCAGCCATCTGGCCTGGCACTGTAGAGCGGGTGTAGGCTTTCTCAATCTTAATTGAACCCACTCTCGCCTCTTGCGCTTGCACAGAAAAACTAAAGCCTAAAGCTACAACTAATAATGCCAATATATTGCGTTTCATATTTACTCCCTTTTCATTAATCTAAAACCTCAAGATATTTCTCAAGCTTTTTTAAGACATTCCCGTTAGCTATAAACAAAAGCATAGCCTAAAATTTACCAACTCATTGTCTTGGTACCGTCCTTAAATAAAGCATCGCCAGTCACCTTAGGACTACCAAGCTTCACGCCTGCAATCAAATCAGATTCAGCGTAACCAGCTTGCTTTAGACACATGGGACACATGATAACCAAGGCACCACTAGTAATCACTTCGGTTAAAGCCTGCTGCTGATCGGAAAACTTATTAGATCCTGCTTTTACACCCAGTATCACCGCTTTATCATTCAGAAAAATGGTTAATGGATGACCATTGGCAGAGTGATGTTTGCCAAAATTAATCGCCATACTAGCGCGATGCGTTTCATCAGTCGAAAGATTAATGAATAAAGGATCATTAGGCCCCGCCATTGCTGACAACGATAAGGATGCCAAAATTGCAATGAATACCACTTTAAGTGATTTAAACAACATATACATCTCCAAAAAATAAATACGTTAATAATTTGCGCAACTTTAAATCCTTAGTCCTTGATGTGTATCAAAAGCTAGCAGATAAGCCCACCGAACCCCAGGTTCCTGGCATTGGGTAACCTTGGCGGTAGCTGTACTGTTGATTGAAGATGTTTTCTACCATCACAAATACCTCGCCCTTTTTGCCCAGCTCCGGAATCGGATAAGAGACGCGTGCGTTAGCAACCGTAGAACCATTGACCAATGTCGTATTGGTCGAGCTAGTATTCCGACTTAAGGTCTGAGAGTAAAAAGAGGTTTGATATTGAGCATCAACAGATAGCCTGAACTTTCCAAGGTACCCAGTAATGGCAGCATTAAATGCATTTTGAGGCACATAAGGTAAATTTGCGACGCTATTGTTATTTAAATAGGTCCACCCGCCAAATACCGTCAATTCTGGAATGAATTCTCTTTGGGCAGAAAGTTCAACGCCCTGCATAGTGTATTGACCATAAGTACTCCAAGTTGCGCTTGGTGGAAATGGGGGGCCATCTGCAATCGTAAAGACGGAGCGATTTTTAATCGTGTCTTGGAAAAGACTGGTATCAACTCTAGTTTTCTTATCTATAAAGAATTTTCCACCGAGCTCCATATGAGTCATTTCCTCAGCCGATAAATTCTTCCACGACTGATTTGCCCAATTTACAGGAATAGAAGCCTGCAAAGCTGGTCCCTCCATCCCGGGATAGTTAATACCCTGAGAGGCGTTAAAGAAAATTGTTGCAACATCAGAAACTAGAGAAATACCCCCATATGGAGCTGTCTTAGAGGCGTACTGATTATTCTGATAATTACGCACACCAGCAGATGGCACCAAAGACCACTTGTTATTCATCATAAAGCTGTGGCTGACACCCATGTAAGGGGACATTAATTTATAGGTTGGTAGGGTAGTCTTTGTAGTTGTACTTGAAAGCGCACCATTAAAGGCTGGAGTACTTGTTACACTTCCGCTTGAAGAATCGTAATCAAGGCCAAGCAAAACATTTCCACCTTGCCAAGGGGTGATTGACTCTTTCCAGCGGAGACCTTGCATGGTGAAGTTGTTATAACTATTTCCCCATCCTCCAGATACCAAATCATTATTCAAATTACCATTACCGGTATTTGAATAGATACGAAACTCGCCCTCTACCGAGTCATAATTATGTTTTGCAAATGCCGTCACCATTTGCGCGTTACTATCGTATGTTGGAGCGATAACTGGTGATGGTAAGGTATTGTTGCCAGGGTCTTTGGCGGTATTGTTAAGCGCCATGCCACTAATACCAATCTTCCAATTTTGGTCAATTTTAAAACCAGCAGATCCCATGATATTTGCAAGTTGACCACTACTATTTGTACGAGCGCCATTGGATTTAGAAAAACCCTGCGCTAACGAGAAATCAACATCATTACTGCGACCGGCCAAATCAACCTGCTCAATCATGGTGTTATAGGAACCATAGGAAACTCGTGCATTACCGGATACACCATTGTTAGGTCCGGCAGTCTTAGTATTTAAATTAATAGAGGCAAAGTTATTTCCATTAATTTGAGGCTGAGGACTCTTGTAAATAGTGATGTCTTTCATGCCATTGACTGGCAACAAATCCAATAATGCATGGCCCCAAACTGGCATATACATTGGCACGTTATCAATGTATGTCTTAATCTCGCTACCTGGGCGACTGAGACCCATTCCGCGAATAAAAATAGAGCCGCCCTGATCACCGCCGAACGAACCAACAGGGTTGTAACGAGTAATTTGGGTTCCCGGTGTATTTCTTAAGGCAGACGAGAGATCGGAAGCGTGTAAATCCCGTAGTGTTTCATCTGTGATAACTGCAGATGTACTCGAAAATCGGTCGATCTCAATCTCTGCTACGTCTGGTTTAGCTGTAACGATTACATTTGGCAAGTTTTGCGCATACACATTACTAGCCACGATGAGTGAAGTGGCAAGTGCTAATTTAGTCTTATAAAGTTTCACGATTTATCTCTTTTCTTAATGTTTTGAATTTGGTGAGTGCTTCGCATCGTGAACCATGTTCACAACGCCATCAAATGAATCAAACTGTTTTATTTGCTGCGGGCTAAGCTTGGCTTCAGCATCTTTTAGTTTTGCAGTAATGTTGGTGGCGATCTCTTTGGAGATGCCAATTGCGGCAATCCCTTCCGGATCCTTAAAGCCAGAACCGCCACAGGCAATGATTTCCCAATCGTTATGCTTTCTACGTAGCAAGGCACGACCACCCTTCTGGCCTTGAGTCCAATCAGCAATGGCAACCTTGCCCTCAATCACAATAGGACTGGTTTTAACTTTCAAGTTAGGCTGATCAAAGGACTTTGAGATCAGTGCCTTGATCTTTTCCTGGCTCACCTCATTGGTTTGAGAGTGGGCTAGTGCACCACCTGCATAGGAAAGACCGGCAATAGCCATCACCAGGCAAATAATGCAAGCTTGAAAGTGGTTTCCGTGAAAGAACCTTATCTTATTTATCTGCTGCATCATTTATGGCTCGTAGCAATAGGCGTGAGCACAAACTGAGTACTACTCAATGGAGTATGTGTATTCATTGCACTCGAAATAATGAAGTAGCTAGCATATAAAAGCCAAATAGCTATGCCCATGGCAATGCCCACATACACGCGCTTTAGGCGTAGTGAAACTTTTTCAGATAAAAACATGTACTTCTCCACACAACATCACGGCAACCTGGTTGCCAATTACATAGCTAGGCTATGCCCTAATTTTTAGTTAGGCTGTTACTGGTGGAGCTGCTGAAGGTGGGGTTACCCAAACAGCGAGTGGCTTGGGTGATTGATAGAAAAGTCTTGGAAGGAGCGCAAAGGAATTTGGCGCTGCGAATGTCAGGTTGGTATTAAAGGCTGGTGTGATGCTATTTTGAGCAACACAATATGGACATGGCTGAGCTTGCTCTGCTACTTCTTGATCTTCGCCTTGTACATTGATTTGAATCTTGCTGCCATCAACCGAACAAATCTCCATCGCAAAACCTTGGCCATGCTGAGCAAGCGATACCGCTTGAGAAACAGCGGGCGCCAATGCACTCATTGCGATTGCGATAGCAGCAATCCAGTGAACGAGGCGATTTTTATGGACATTCATGATGAGTGAATTTTATCGGAATTTTGTATTTCTTTTATTTCTTGCATGAAAAAAGGGGCTTGCGCCCCTTTTTAACTAGATCAGACTGGTTTTTGACCAGCTAAGCTTTATACGGCTGCTGACTTTTTCTTGCCAATCACTTTGCCAATCAATGGCCAGAAGAGGAGTAATAAAGCCAAAGATGTAATACCGCCAACCAATGGGTTAGAGAAGAAAATATCTAGGCTACCCTGTGAGAACAACATGGATTGACGGAAGGAATCTTCTGCACGGTCGCCCAATACCAAGGCTAAGACCATTGGTGCCATTGGGTAATCGAGTTTCTTGAAGACATAACCCAGAATACCAAAGCCCATCATCAACCAAACGTCAAACATGGCGTTATGAACAGTGTAAGCACCAACCGCACAAATCACAATAATGACTGGCGCAATGATGGAGAATGGAATTCTCAAGATTGACGCAAACAGTGGCACACAAGTTAATACAACAAACAAGCCAGCCAAGTTACCTAAGTACATACTGGCGATCAAGCCCCAAACAAAGTCTGGCTTCTCTACGAAAAGCAAAGGACCAGGCTGTAGACCCCAGATCAACAAGCCGCCGAGCAATACCGCTGCTGTTGGTGAGCCTGGAATACCGAGAGACAACATTGGGAGAAGTGCCGCAGTACCAGCAGCGTGAGCTGCAGTTTCTGGGGCAACAATACCTTCCATCTTGCCGGTACCAAACTTATCGCCCTCTTTAGATACGCGCTTCGCTACGCCGTAGGCCATGAAAGATGCTGGTGTTGCACCACCTGGAGTAATACCCATCCAGCAACCAATCAAACAGCTGCGCAATGAAGTAGCCCAGTATTTTGGCAACTGCTTCCAAGTTTCCCAAACCACCTTAGCGCGAATCTTAGCAGCGGCACCTTTGAATGCAAGACCCTCTTCCATCGAAAGCAGAATCTCACCGATACCGAATAAGCCGATCACAGCGATCAAGAAGTCAAAGCCACGCATTAATTCTGGATTGCCGAATGTCAGGCGCAACTGACCAGTAACAGTGTCCATACCAACGGTAGCCAAGGCGAAGCCCAGCATCATTGCTGAAATAGTCTTAAATGGCGACCCTTTATTCATGCCCACGAAGCTACAGAAGGTAAGCAAGTACACCGAGAAGAATTCCGGCGGACCGAATTGGAGTGCAAACTTCGCAACCAAAGGTGCCAAGAAGGTAATCATCACGATTGCAAAGAACGCGCCCACGAATGAAGATGTGAACGCTGCAGTCAGTGCCTCACCAGCTTTACCATTTCTGGCCATTGGATAACCGTCAAAGGTTGTCGCAACTGACCAGGGCTCGCCTGGAATATTAAAGAGCACTGATGTAATCGCTCCGCCGAACAATGCGCCCCAATAAATACAGGAGAGCATGATGATTGCCGATGTTGGTGGCATTGTGAATGTCAACGGCAACAGAATTGCAATACCGTTTGCACCACCTAGACCTGGCAACACACCGATGATCACACCGAGCGTTACACCAACCAACATTAACAGCAAGTTAAAGGGTGTCATTGCAACGGCAAAGCCGTTGAATAGAGCGCTAATTTCTTCCAACTTGAACTCCTTTTATCTAATCTTTTTTATTATTTAGTTCACACCAACAAACTCGAGCGGGTTAAACCATGAGCCATGTGGCAATGGAACCTGGAACCAGAACTCGAACATGAGGTAGAGGGCAGCGCTCACTCCAACAGAAACAGCAACCGCCTTCCAAATTGGATATTTTCCTAGCCACACCATAAAGATAGCGATGTAGAAGGCTGAAGAAACATAAATACCAATCAATTGCACGCCCAACACAAAAACGATCGCGGGCAAAAGCACGGCCATAATTTGCTTTAAAGGCTCGCTATCGACAAATGACTCTGTTTTCTTTTTCTTATTAACGATTGCGGCTTGATAAAGAGTAACTGTGCTAGAAAGCAGAATAATCAAGCTAATGTAGAAGGGAAAGTATCCCGCTTCAGGGCCGTCAGCGCCCCAACTAGCGCCCAACTTCAGGCTACCTACCATCACTGTTAGGCCAATCGCAATAAATACGAGCGCGGTGATGATATCCATTGCTCTGACGCTGATCGCTGATTCTTGATTTGAATTATTTGTATGTTCAGACATTTGCTTTGTTTATCAATAAAGTTAATTAATACGCTACTTAAAAAATAGGACCCCCTAGTGGAGGTCCTATCCGATTTCCTAAAAATTACTTGGCCAAGAAGCCAGCTTCAGACATCAATTGCTTGTGTAAAGCTTCATTCAATGTGAGCCAGTTTCTGAACTCTTTACCAGTCATGAATGTCTGATTAAATGCGCCATCAGCCATAAACTTCTTCCACTCTGGTGTGGCACGAACTTTTTTGAACAGCTCGATATAGAAATCAACCTGCTCTTGAGTTACGCCTGGAGCCATAAAGATGCCGCGCAACATCACATAGTCAGTTGGCACGCCAGCTTCTTTACAAGTTGGCACGTCATACCATGACTGAGTATCAGTAACCTTCTCTTTATATGGCATACGGGTGTCATCAAATACGCACAATGCACGTAATTTATTTGCACGCCACTGAGCAACCGCCTCAATTGGATTGTTTACAGAAGAATCAATATGGTTACCAACGAGCTGAACAGCAACGTCGCCACCCCCTTTGAATGGGATGTAAGTAAATTTAGCGCCAGTGGCCTTTTCAATCGCTACAGTAATGATCTGGTCTTCAGACTTTGAGCCTGTACCACCCATTTTGAATTTACCTGGGCCTGCTGCCTTAGCTGCATCGATATATTCCTTAGCAGTCTTGTAAGGCTTGTCAACGTTGTCCCACAAAACGAATTGGTCGAGCGCCAACATGGCTACTGGAGTAATGTCTTGCCAGTTAAATGGAACGCCTGTTGCTAATGGAGTAGTGAATAAGTTAGAAAGTGTGATCACAATCTTATTTGGATCGCCTTTAGCCTCTTTCATTGCGAGAAAGCCTTCAGCACCAGCACCAGCACCCTTGTTCACAGGGATCACTGCTTGCTTCATTAAATTGTTTTTAGTGATAATGCCTTGGATCATGCGCGCCATTTGATCAGCGCCACCACCAGGACCAGCAGGAATGATGAACTCAACAGGTTTAGTTGGTTCCCATGCAGCAAATGCAGGTGATACACCAGCGACACCGAGGGCTAAGGCGGTGGAAATCAATGCCCCTTTTAACTTCATCTTCATATATGCTCCTCCAAAAATGGTTTGCCAATTTATATCTGGCTTATCTAATGTGTGAATGATTTTTAAACAAGATGACTCAACATAACTTGACTGCCATCAATAATTTCAAAATCGATCCACGGGAGCTTCTGCAATCTAGTAGAAACCCTGATAAATCAAGCCAAAGACAGTCTTGAGTGTACTTAGATCCAGAATAAAAAACTGGATTTAATGCACAATAAATGCACATAACAAAAATGGTTATTAGCTTGGATTGCTGCAAAAGAGGGCTGAGGTAAAAAGCTAAGTGTTTACCCTAAATGGAAAGAGTGGTGCCGCTTGCCGGAATCGAACTGGCGACCTTTTCATTACGAATGAACTGCTCTACCGACTGAGCTAAAGCGGCAAATCCGTTTTTATTCTAGCGGAAGCGATCCAGCAGCTTTTTGCTGACCTTATCCAACTGTGTGGAATCTTTAATTAAAAACTGTAGGCCATTGGCATCAGCAATCAATAAAGTATTGCCTGCAATTCTGCGGATATGCTCCTCGCCCTTAAGACGAATGCGCGTTGGGCCGCGATCCGTTTCAATATCCCAAATGCTTGGTGTAGCAAATGTCGATACCTTAGTAATTCTTTCGATGACAGGCATAAATTCTCGGGCTGCCAACTCTTCTTCAATCAAAGTGAGCTCTGCCTGCGGAATCAATGCAACGTCTGGATACCAGCACACTTCTTTGCCAGACTGATTCATGATGCCAACGCCAGTCCTAGGTGCGGTAATGGGAAATGCTCGAACCGGATAAACACCAAGATGTCGCTCACCCTTAGCATCGATAAAAACTAAGCGGCCAAGTGAGTCTCGTTCTAGCTGATGGCTCTTGTTCATACACCACCCCCGATGTTCTTTGCAATGACTTCTAATTTTTCTTCTTGCTTTTCATCTTGATGCTCTTCAAGACTCTCACCAATTGCAACACCCTCAACCAACTCAGCAGCATGACGCAGCTGTGCCTGATACAGAGTGTAGTAAGCGCCTTGAGCATCCATCAATTGTTCGTGTGAGCCAATCTCTACAATCTCGCCCTTATCAAGCACCACTAGGCGATCAGCCTTTCTGAGAGTCGACAAACGATGTGCGATCGCAATTGTTGTGCGGCCTTTAACTAAGTTATCTAAAGCGCGCTGAATCTCTTTTTCGGTGGTGGTATCAACCGATGATGTCGCCTCATCCAAAATCAAAATACTTGGATTAATGAGTAGTGCACGTGCGATAGAGATACGTTGACGCTCGCCACCCGATAGAGATTGGCCGCGCTCACCCACTAAAGAATCGTAACCCAGTGGCAGTCTTAGAATAAATTCATGAGCGTGTGCAGCGCGAGCCGCTTCAATAATCTCTTCCCGAGTAGCATCAGGTTTTCCATAAGCAATATTCTCGGCAATCGTGCCAAAGAATAAAAATGGCTCCTGTAAGACCAAGCCAATGCATTTACGATAGTCAGAGATTCGAATACTGCGAATATCGCGCCCATCGAGTGCGATTGAGCCGGAGCTCACATCATAAAAACGGCAAATCAGGTTCACCAGTGTGCTCTTACCTGAACCACTATGCCCTACCAAACCAATCATTTCACCAGGAGCAATATCCAAATCAATGCCTTTAGATACCGCACGATTACCATAGCGGAAACCTACGCCACGCAGGGAAATACGGCCTTCAACTGGCCGTTCTAATGGGGCCGGATTAATCGGTTCAGGAACGCTGGATACATGATCCAAAATATCAAAAATACGCTTAGCCCCTGCTGCTGCTTTTTGGGTGTGAGAAACAATTCGACTCATTGAATCTAGGCGAATATAAAAGCGTCCGATATAAGCCAAGAAAGCAATCAACACGCCAACGGTGACTTTTTGGTGAGCCACTTGCCAAATACCAAAGCCCCATACAACTAGTAATCCGGTTTCGGTAAGCAAAGTGACAGTTGGAGAAAATAATCCCCACACACGATTGACGCGATCATTAATTTGTAAATTGTGTTTATTTGAATCTACGAAGCGCTTGAGCTCACGATCTTCTTGAGCAAACGCTTTTACCACCCGAATTCCTGGGATGGTGTCGGCCAAGATATTGGTCACTTCAGACCAGATACGATCAATCTTTTCGAAACCAAAACGCAGGCGATCGCGCACCACATGAATCATCCACACAATGAATGGCAATGGCGCCAGTGTCACCAGGGCAAGCAAGGGATCAATCGATACCAAGATTGCTGCAGTCATGGTAATCATGAGTACATCGGTGGCAAAATCTACGGCGTATAAGGATAAGAAAACGCAGATGCGATCAGTCTCTGCACCAATCCTGGCAATCAAGTCCCCTGTACGTTTGCCGCCGAAATACTCTAAAGACAGTTTAAGTAGATGCTCAAAGGTCGTGTTACGTAAATCAGCGCCAATACGCTCGCTTACCAACGCAAGTAAGTAAGTCTTCCACCAACCTAGACCCCAAGCAACAATTGCTGCAGCAAATAAAGCCAGCAGATACATACTCGCCAAATGAAAATCAATTGGATTGCCACGTTCATACGGAATCAAAACATGATCCATTAATGGCATCGTGAGATACGGTGGGATTAGGGTTGCACCAGTGGATAACAAAGTGAGCACAAAACCTAATGCAAGTTGTTTTTTATAGGGCTTTGCAAAACGCCATAACTTAAAGAGCGTCCATGTAGAAGGTGGCGCATCATCTTCTGGATCACAAGTGGGGCATGAATCAGAATTTGCTGGCTTTGGACTTAAGCAAGCTGGACAAACTTGTTTATCGTATTCACCGGATTCCGTATTGCCTTGCCCTTCACCTTTGGCTAATTGCTTAAACCTCGATTGCAAACGCAATATCTGTGGATTGACTGCCAAGGTGAAATACCAAGTCCGAAGCAAGCGATCGGCTGATTCCAGCCTTAAATGACCAACCCCTGCATGATCACCATGTGCTAGACGCCCTCCCTGATGCATTGGCCAAGACTCAAATTGCTTGCCATCGGTCCAATACAGGCCGCCTTCATTCAGGAATAACAGGCTTTTCTCAAAGCGCAATTCCGCATCCAAATCCAACTCTACCCATGCCAGCAAGGCCTCTGGGCTGTGAACTGGAGATTTTTCACCCTGCAAAATAGGCTGCCAATGGCTTGGCAATACGGGGGCAAAAGGGAGGATTTCTAGCTTCATTGATACTAAAAGTATAGTGGAGCTAGATTTTTTAGATTTATAGCTCCTGTCAACTTTAGAGCTCTAAAAAACGTTAAATTGATATAAATAGGCCTTTTTATGTATTTTTGCTAATTTTGTGAGTTTTAAATAAAAACTATAAATAGAGAGACTGTCTGACGCGCCATAGCCAAATCCTGGCGCCGTCACTCGTAACACCCCAAACATGCCCCAATTACTAGATAAATCGATAGAGATTCTGAGCCACAGACATCTTCGTGGCCCCAATATGTGGAGCTATAACCCAGCTTTAGAGGTTTTGATTGATATTGGGGAGTTAGAAGACTATCCATCAGACAAAATACCTGGCTTCTATGAGCGTCTTTGCGCTTGCCTCCCTAGTCTTCATGAACATCGTTGCAGCTATGGAGAGCCAGGCGGTTTTTTAAAGCGTGTTGAAGAAGGTACCTGGCCTGGTCACATCCTAGAGCATCTAACCATTGAACTACAAAACTTAGCGGGCATCCCCGGCGGATTTGGAAGAGCTCGAGATGGAGGCGGTCGAGGTGTTTACAAGGTGATTGTCAGCGCAACAGAAGAAGCGGTAACCCTAAAAGCATTTACACACGCCCGGGACCTTTTGCTCACCTTAATTCAGGACAGTGGCGATCCGATTGCGCAAAAAAATAACATTATTGAAGAGTTGCGAGAGTTAAGCGATGATCTGTGCTTAGGGCCCAGTACCGCCTGCATTGTGAATGCAGCTACTGCCCGCGAAATTCCGTATATTCGCTTGTCCAGTGGAAACTTAGTTCAGCTTGGGTATGGCTCTAAACAACGCCGTATTTGGACAGCTGAAACAGACCAAACGAGCGCTATTGCTGAAACGATTTCAAGAGATAAAGACTTAACCAAGAGCTTATTACGAAGTGCAGGAGTTCCCACTCCAGAAGGTAGAACCGTTACTAGCCCTGATGATGCCTGGGAAGCGGCTCAAGATATTGGTTTACCTGTCGTAGTTAAACCCATTGACGGTAATCACGGTCGCGGCGTATTCATCAATCTTTTCACCCAACAAGAGATTGAAGCTGCTTATGCAGTAGCAATTGATGAAGGCAGCGAAGTTCTGGTAGAGCGTCATATTGTTGGTGATGAGCATCGCCTTCTTGTAGTTGGCAATAAAGTGGTTGCCGCAGCAAAAGGAGAGACCGTCTGGGTGACAGGTGATGGTAAACACACTATTCGCGAGCTCGTTCAAATACAAATTAATTCTGATCCACGTCGCGGAAATGCAGAAGAGCACCCACTCAATCCTGTAAAAATTGATTCAGCAGTAGATTTGGAGCTTGCACGCCAACAGCTTACCGGTGAAAGTGTTCCCGCATTAGATCAAAAAGTGCTGATTCAGAGCAATGGTAACGTCGCATTTGATGTGACTGACTTAGTTCATCCAGATATTGCCTATCAAGTAGCCTTAGCAGCGCGCGTCGTTGGTCTTGAGATTGCCGGTATAGATTTGGTTGCGCAAGACATTGGCCGCCCACTGGCTGAACAAAATGCCGCCATTGTGGAAGTGAATGCTGGCCCCGGCCTTCTCATGCATTTAAAACCAGCCAGCGGTAAACCACAACCCGTTGGCGAGGCAATCGCTGAGCATCTATTCCCGCCTGGCTTAGATTTCCGCATTCCCATCATTGGTATTAGTGGCAGCAAGGGCAGAACGATCACCGCTGAAATGGTTGCGCATTTTGCAAGACTCACCAATGTACATGTTGGATTATCTTCTAGCAAAGATTTATATTTCGGTAGCCGATCTATTACTCGCACCTCTCAATCCAATTGGGAAAATGGTAGACGAACACTACAAAACAGAACAATAGAACTGGCGGTTATCGAAAATAATAATGCCTCACTTTTGCTCGAAGGCTTGTCCTATGATCAATGTCATGTAGGAATAGTTCTGAATGTTGACCCTCAAGGTCTATTTCCAGAACACAACATTAGCGATGAAGATCAATTATTTAATGTAGTAAGAACTCAGGTTGATGTTGTATTACCTACTGGCGTTTGCGTTCTAAACGCTGATGATCCAATGATAGTGAAGATGACCGAGCTATCTAAAGGCGAGGTGATGTATTTCTCGGAAAATCGCAATTCAAGCGTCATTACCGAACATCAAAAAAATAAGGGGCGCGTCATTATTGCAACCCCTACAGCCATTACCCTCATGCAAGGTGATTCAGAAACACTGGTAATACCAGTGCCCTCTTTTATCCAAAATTATCCAAAATCAGAGTGGGCTCCTCATTTAAGTCTTGCTGCCGCAATCGGCGCTGCCTGGGCTCTAGAGATTCCATTTAGCATTATTAAAGCGGGCGTTGAAACTTTCATGCCTGATGTCACAAATACCTCAGGGGTCTAATTGGAAATCACTCGTATCCGCATGCTACGCGGACCCAATTTATGGAGTCGCCATACTGCACTAGAAGCAATTGTCTCTTGTGAAGAATCTGAACGCTCGATTGACTCCATCCCTCAGTTTGAAAATAAGATTCGTGAGCGCTTTCCGCAGCTTGGTAGCATGCGTCGCGGCGCCCCTAATGAAAAACTGTCTCTAGCGCACGCTTTAGAATACGCCGCCCTTGGACTGCAAGCACAAGCTGGCTGTCCAGTGACCTTTAGTCGCACAGTTCAAACCATCGATGTTGGGGTGTACCAAGTTGTTGTTGAGTACACCGAAGAGGTTGTTGGCCGCATGGCTTTTGACTTTGCCTTTGCGCTCATTCAGGCGACATTGAACGATATGCCGCTTGATCTCGCCGCTGCTCTTTCTGAGCTAGAGGCCTTATATGAAGATGTTCGCTTAGGCCCTAGCACTGGATCTATTGTTGATGCAGCTGTACAGCGCAATATCCCTTTCCGCCGCATGACGGAAGGCAGTATGGTTCAGTTTGGTTGGGGCAGCAAACAAAAGCGTATTCAAGCGGCCGAGACTAGCGATACCAGTGCAATTGCCGAGGCAATCGCACAAGACAAAGAACTCACTAAAAACTTACTCGCTGCCGCAGGTGTTTCAGTGCCCATTGGTGAGGTTGTCACTACTGCTGATGATGCTTGGCGTGCTGCCCAAAAAATTGGCGGCTCGATTGTTCTTAAACCCAAAGATGGTAATCAAGGTAAGGGCGTTGTAGCTAATATAGAAACTGAAGAAGAAGTTCGTGCTGGCTTTGAAGTTACCCAAGGCTTTGGTCGTGAAACCATTGTTGAGCGCTACCTGCCTGGCGCTGACTATCGTCTTCTCGTAGTTGGTAATCGTCTTTCAGCAGCAGCGCGTCGAGAGCCTGCGCAAGTTGTTGGCGACGGTATGCATACTGTTGCCGAATTAGTCGAAATCGAAAACAAAAATCCGTTGCGTGGCGATGGTCATGCAACCGCCCTCACTAAAATTCGGTTTGATGACATTGCTTTAACCCATCTAGCTAGTAATGGGCTCACCCCTCAGCATATTCCAAAAACTGGTGAACGTGTACTACTTCGCAATAACGCAAATCTCAGCACTGGCGGCACGGCCACCGATGTCACTGATGATGTCCATCCCGATGTAGCTGCAAGTGCAGTAGCTGCCGCACAAATGATTGGACTTGATATTGCAGGCGTGGATATCTTATGTGAATCTATTTACAAACCATTAGAGCAGCAAGGCGGAGGCATTGTTGAAGTTAATGCTGCGCCTGGCTTGCGCATGCACCTCAAGCCCTCATACGGAAAAGGTCGTCCTGTTGGTGAAGACATCATCAATACCATGTTCCCCCCTGGTGACGATGGTCGTATTCCAGTGGTCGCCGTCACCGGAACCAATGGCAAAACAACTACCGTACGTTTAATTGCCCACCTATTAGATGAGACCGGTCTTCGTGTCGGAATGACCACAACTGATGGTGTTTATATCAATCATCGCTTGATTGACTCTGGCGATTGCAGTGGCCCCAAGAGTGCTCGCAATGTATTAATGCACCCAGATGTCGATGCTGCCGTGCTAGAAACAGCCCGCGGTGGAATGTTACGCGAAGGCCTTGGCTTTGATCGCTGTGAAGTTGCTGTAGTCACCAATATTGGTGAAGGTGATCATCTCGGTTTGAACTACATCACCAGTGTTGAGGATTTAGCGATTCTTAAACGTGTCATCGTGCAAAACGTTGCACCAACTGGCGCCGCCGTACTCAATGCCGCAGATCCTATCGTGGTCAAAATGGGTGATAAGTGTTCTGGCCGAGTAATTTTCTTTGCCCAGAATCAGCACCACCCAGTCATTGCTGCACATCGTGCCAAGAATAAGAAGGTAATCTACTTTGATGGCAGCCATATCGTTGCCTCGAAGGGTGCAAAAATTGTGTACCGCTTCCCTGTAAGTGAAATCCCAATCACCCAAAATGGAGTACTCGGTTTCCAAGTAGAAAATGCAATGGCCGCAATCGGTGCTGCTTGGGCACTTGGATTGGATGCTGAGAAAATTGCTCGCGCCCTCTACAGTTTTGAGAGTGATGCAAACTCAGTTCCAGGTCGTTTCAATCAGTTCCAGCACAACGGTGCAACCGTGATTGCTGACTATGGCCATAATCCAGATGCAATGCGTGCCCTAGCTAGCGCCATTCAAGCCATGAAGCCTAAGAAAAGTCATGTTGTGATTAGTGGTGCTGGTGATAGACGTGATGAAGATATTCGTGATCTCACCCGTATTTTGGGTAACTCATTTGATAACGTTATCTTGTATCAAGATGCCTGCCAACGCGGTCGTGAAGATGGCGAAGTACTTAAACTCTTGCAAGAAGGCTTAGTAGGCGCAACTAAAGCCAAGCAAGTGAAAGAAATTCATGGGGAATTTAAGGCGATTGATACTGCCCTAGAGGATATCTCTCCTGGAGATATCTGCCTCATTCTGATTGATCAAGTAGAAGAGTCGCTCGCCTACCTCAAAGAAAAAGTAAAACCCTAAGATCAAACTTAGGCTATGACTTACGAATGGTACTGCCGTAAGCGATCAATTTCTTCTTTAGACCCCAACATCACTGAGACGCGCTCATGCAAACCTGTAGGCTCTAGATCCATAATGGTCTGCGTACCATTAATGGAAGCGCCACCAGCCTGCTCTACCAAGAAGCTCATTGGATTGGCTTCATACATTAAGCGCAACTTCCCGGCCTTTTTTGGATCACGTTTATCCCAAGGGTACATAAATACGCCACCACGAGATAAGACACGGTGCACGTCAGCTACCATGGATGCAATCCAGCGCATATTAAAGTCTTTATCACGTACGCCCGTGGTGCCAGCCAAGCATTCTTCGACATAACGGCGCACCGGATCAGCCCAGTGACGCATATTGGACATATTGATTGCGAACTCTTTGGTAGCAGGCGAAATAGTCACAGCATCTTTAATTAATAAGAATTCGCCAGTCTCTTTATTTAAGGTGAACATCACCACGCCATCACCTAAGGTCAGAGCCATCGTAGTTTGCGGACCATAAACCACGTAGCCAGCAGCCACTTGGTGACGTCCTGATAATAAGAAATCAGAAGTCTGCAAAGGCGCATTGGGGTCTTGCTTCTTGAGAATGGAAAAAATGGTGCCAATGGAAACATTTACATCAATATTGGATGAGCCATCGAGCGGATCAAACAAGAGCAGGTAATCACCGGTCCCTTGTACTGGTACAGGCAATTCCATTTCTTCGGAGGCAAGGCCAGCAAGTGATTTGCAGCCTTTGACGCCATCCATTAATTGGTCATTAGCAATGATGTCGAGTTTTTGCTGTACTTCACCCTGTACGTTACCGCTACCAGCAGAACCTAGCAAACCAATCAAAGCACCCTGTGCTACTTCATGACTTAAGGTCGAGCAAGTATTAACTACTGCGAGTAATAAATCTTGCAGACCAGCAGGAATAGCGACGCCTTTAGGTTTAGCGCTTACTAAATATTGCTTGAAGTTGGTATTGGTGCTTGAGGACAAAAGTATTTCTCCAATTGTTAATGCTAATGACGTTCTTTAGGACTCTATTTTGCCCTGTTATCCAAAAGACTAGTTACCTAAAGCCTTGCCAATCACCTCTCGGGTATCTGGAGAAAGGGTTGGGCATGCTGCCACGCGCTCTAGACCTGCTTTCATCTTATCTTGATAGGGTTGGGCAAATAAACGCCAGCGATCCAAGGCTCTCGCTAAGCGTGCCGCAACCTGAGGATTAATCGGGTCTAAAGCAAGAACGCTATCAGCCCAAAACTCGTAACCACTGCCATCCGCCTGATGAAAGCTTGCAGGATTATTGGAGCAGAAAGCATGAATCACGCTACGGACGCGATTTGGGTTATTCATCTTAAATGCAGGATGCTCGCGTAATTTCTTGACATCACTCAAAGTAGGCTCAAGACCATCAACGGGTGGACGACTCGATTGCAATCCAAACCACTTATCTATGACCAGGGCATCATTAGCAAAGCGCTCATAGAAATCAATCAAGCAGTCTTTTGCTTCCTTCACCCCATGAATCACTAAGCCAGCCAAAGCAGCATAGCGATCAGTCATATTGTCAGCAACACGGTATTGATTTACTGCCATTGGCGCCCAAACATCCTTATTGGCTTCGAGCAACATACTGAGAGCTAAGTTCTTGAGGGCACGCTTACCGGAATCAACTGCATCAGACTTAAATGGCCCCGGTGTTTGCATTTGCTGATAGATTGCAGCCCACTCTAATTGCAACTGCTTAGCAATCTCTCTGCGGAATGCACGGCGTGCGGCATAAATTTTCTGTGGATCTACGCTAGCGCACTGCTCGTATAGATACGACTCCGCAGGCAGGGTCAAGGCAAGCTCCTTAAAGGCTGGATCCAGTTTGGGGTCTAGTAAAAGATTGCGATAGGCATTAATCAATCTCTCATCAGGCAAGCGATTATTCAAAATCATTTGCATCGCTAGCCTTTGAGCAGCCTCCCAGCGGTTAAAGGGATCATCATCAGATGAAAACAGCGTCAAAAGGTCAGCTTCACTTTGATCAAAGTCTAAATGAATTGGGGCTGAGAAATTCCGGTTAATCGATAGTACTGGGCGCTCATCAAGATTGTCAAAAGTCCAAGTTTGATTGGCTTGCGTCAACTCTAATAACTGCTCTACTTGATCATTACCTTGAGTAATCAAGCGCATCTTCAGTGGAATATGAAAAGGTTTCTTCTCGGGCTGACCAGAACTTGGTGCGCAGCTTTGGGTCAATGCAATTTGATACTGTTTTTTGCTGGCATCGTAATGCTCTTGAACTTTCACCCTCGGGGTGCCCGCTTGGCTGTACCAATTTCTAAATTGGGTGAGGTCTCTGCCATTAGCATCTGCCATTGCCATCAAGAAATCATCACAAGTGACCGCCTGGCCATCATGACGCTTGAAATACAAGTCCATACCCTTACGGAAACCCGCCTGACCGAGCAAGGTCTGATACATGCGAACCACTTCTGAACCCTTCTCGTACACGGTCACGGTATAGAAGTTGCTGATCTCTTGATATTCATCTGGACGAATAGGGTGAGCCATCGGACCCGCATCTTCAGGGAACTGCAGTTGACGCAGTAAGCGAACATCCTCAATGCGCTTTACTGCCCTGCCAGATTCACTACCCATTTGATCAGCAGAAAACTCTTGATCCCTAAATACCGTTAAGCCTTCTTTAAGAGATAGCTGGAACCAATCTTGGCAAGTTACTCGATTGCCAGTCCAATTATGAAAATACTCGTGTGCAACAACACTTTCAATATTGGCGAAGTCTGTATCAGTTGCGGTTTCAGGTTGCGCGAGCACAAACTTGGTATTGAATATATTCAAGCCCTTATTTTCCATCGCGCCCATATTGAAATCACCTACCGCCACAATCATGAAGCGCTCTAAATCCAACTCTAGACCAAAACGTTTTTCATCCCAATGAATCGAGGCGATTAAAGAATCCATGGCATGACGAGTCTTCTTCAGATCATGGGGCTCTACCCAAATCTGCAATAGCTTCTTAGCGCCACTGCTAGTAGTAATAGTCTCCTCAATGCACTCCAACTTACCAGCCACCAGCGCAAATAAATAAGATGGCTTTAGAAATGGATCTTCCCAGGTAGCGCTATGCCATCCGTTGGGTAATTTTTCAGTATTGAGTAAGTTGCCATTTGACAAAAGAACGGGGCACTCAGCTTCGCGGGCACGTAATGTCACACGATAACGCGCCATCACATCAGGGCGATCTAAGAAGTAAGTAATTTTTCTGAAGCCTTCAGCCTCGCATTGCGTAAAGAAGTTTCCATTCGAAACATATAGGCCCATGAGGGAGGTATTTTTCTCAGGAACGCAGACGCAAATAATTTCAACAATGAACTTATCTTTACCTTCATTTGGCAAAGAATGGATTGTCAAAAATTCAGGGGTGAGTTCAAAGTGGCGATGAGCCTCTCCATTAATACGCAAACTCACAAACTCCAATTCTTGGCCCACCAACACTAATGGTGCCCCTGCTTCAAAGCTCTTGCCTGGCAAGACCTCAATTCGACTTTTGATAATCGTGCGTGCGGGATCTAAAGCGATATCAAGCTCTACTTGATCCACGGTATAAACAGGGGGACGGTATTCGAGCCGACGAAAGCTCTGTGGCAGATCAGTTTTCATAGGTTTATTTTAAGCCTTGGCTAGAGTCGCTGCAGACTTGTCATTAGGCTGTTAACCCCAGATCAGCGTGGCAATACCGATGGCAATAAAGGTAACAGCAGCAACGGCATGTACCCACTTAATGGGCATACGCTTGGTAAATTTTTGACCAATCCAGACTGCTGGAGCATTAGCCAGCATCATCCCTAATGTGGTGCCAACCGTTACAGAGAAAACATCTTCATAGCGCGCACCTAGAGCAATTGTTGCAATTTGGGTCTTATCCCCCATCTCAGCCAAGAAGAATAGGCCAACCGTTAGTAGAAATACTTGCCATGCACGATCAACTATCTTTGATCCAACTGCATCGTCAATATGATCCGGGACAAGGAGCCATAACCCGATTCCAAGGAAGCTCAAACCTAAAATCCATCGCATCACATCTGGAGAAACCAAAGTCGTGAGCCAATGGCCCAGCAAAGCTGCGCAAGCATGATTAGCAATAGTGGCAATCAGTATGCCCGCAATAATTGCTAAGGCCTGCTTGGGATAGCGAGCCGCCAACATCAAAGAGAGAAGTTGAGTTTTATCACCCATCTCCGCTAAGGCGACAACGCCAGTAGAGAGGGCTAGAGCAGAAACATCCATGAAGGTAGTGGTTCCAGTAAATACAGCAATAGGTAGTACGTTGGGGATAGTTTAAATCCCCAACGTACCCACAAGCTACAAGAACTAGTAATCCCGATAAAACCAGCCTAAGCAAGCAAGAGCGCTTCTGCCAAGGAAAAATCTAGGCCTTGTGCTAGAGCCACGGGTTGAGAGGTCAATACCCCCTTATGCACACTCAAACCGTTCCGTAGGTGATGATCTATCGATAAGGCCTTCATAACACCACGGTTGGCTAAGGCCTCTACAAATGGATAGGTGGCGTTGGTTAATGCAAAAGTGGAGGTTCTTGCAACTGCACCAGGCATATTGGCAACGCAATAGTGCAATACATCATCTACTAAGAAAGTGGGGTCAGCATGTGTAGTAGGTCTAGAAGTTTCAAAGCAACCTCCCTGATCAATTGCCACATCCACCACTACCGAGCCTGGCTTCATTTTTTTCNACCATCTCATGCGTAACCAACTTTGGCGCTGCGCCACCGGGCAGCAGCACTGCACCAATCACAACATCTGCCTCACAAACTTCTTGCTCTATTAGTAAGTTATCGGAATAAAAGGTTCTTACGCGATTGCCGTAATGCATATCAATCTGACGTAAGCGATCTA
>NZ_NAIA01000004.1 GCF_002192535.1 Polynucleobacter hirudinilacicola
CAATACTTGAGTCAGGTAGAACAAGGCATAGAACTGGCCTGTGTACCAAACCACCGCTTGACCTGCAACCAGACCAAACAATGCCAAGATAACAATCTTCAAGTTCTTCCATTGACCGAAGGGTGACTCTGTCAAAGGAGCTTTGGAGAGTTTGCCTTCTTCCTTCATCTTCTTAAAGGCTGGGGATTCGTTCATCGATAAACGGATGTATACAGAAACGCCCAACAATACGATGGAGAGGAGGAATGGAACACGCCAGCCCCAAACATCAAAGTCTGGACCAGTAAATTCACGTGTGAACAAAATCACGAGCAAGGAAAGGAACAAACCTAAAGTAGCAGTTGTTTGAATCCAAGCTGTGTAGGCACCACGCTTACCATGAGGCGCATGTTCTGCAACGTAAGTAGCAGCACCACCGTACTCACCGCCCAAAGCTAAACCTTGAAGCATACGTAATGCAATCAAGATTACTGGAGCAGCAACACCGATAGTTGCATAGTTAGGCAAACAACCCACAATAAAGGTTGCGCCACCCATCAAGAGGATGGTGACCAAGAAGGTGTACTTACGGCCAATCAAATCGCCTAAGCGGCCGAACACCAATGCGCCGAATGGACGCACGATGAAACCAGCAGCAAACGCTAGCAAAGCGAAAATGAAGGCAGAGCCAGCATCTAAGCCTGAGAAAAACTGCTTGGCCATAATGGCAGCCAATGAACCGTAAAGATAAAAGTCGTACCACTCAAAAACCGTACCTAATGAGGAAGCAAAAATAACTTTGCGCTCTTCAGCGGTCATTGGGGCTGCTTTGTGTGCTGTAGACATCAGTAGCTCCTAACTATTTTTATTAAATAAAAAAACAACCCGCCGATTATGCTTTGAAAAAAATCAAAGAAATCCATTACTTAGGGTAATTCCTCATGAATTTGACTCGGGGTTTTCCCGAGAAATGTGGATTTACTGCAACGCCCCCATAAACCACGAAGTTAATAGGGATTAGCCCACTTTTATGGCAGTATGCACAAAGAGGGTGCGCATCTGTGCATCTGGGTGCAAACTACATTAAGAAATAAAACCCCAATTCGTTTTAATAGTCTCAGAAGTGAATAAAAAGGCATTACTAAAAATGCCGCCCTATAAATATCCAACAAGGAGCAATTCAAATGAAAAGACGTGACTTTTTAGGTAAAACCGCACTTGGTGCAGCTGCAGGCGTATTGGCTGCACCGGCGATAGCCCAATCCATGCCAGAAGTGAAATGGCGCTGTGCCTCAAGCTTTCCAAAGAGCTTAGACACTATTTATGGTGGTGGTGAGTTCATCTCCAAACGCGTTGCCGCTTTGACTGATGGCAAGTTCCAAATTCGTATTTTCGGCGCAGGCGAAATCGTTCCAGCCTTCGGTACTGTTGATGCCGTACAACAAGGGACTGTAGAGTGCACCCACACTGCTGGCTATTACTTTGTCGGCAAAAATAAGACTTTTGCTTTTGATACTACCGTTCCTTTTGGTATGAACCAGCGCCAGCAAAATGCCTGGATGTATTGGGGTGGTGGCTTAAAGCTCCAACGTGAGTTCTTGCGCGACTACAACATTATTTCTTTCCCAGCAGGCAACACCGGCACTCAAATGGGTGGCTGGTTCAAAAAGCCAGTCAAGACTGTTGCTGACCTTAAAGGCCTGAAGATGCGTATCGCTGGTCTCGGTGGCGAAGTCATGTCCCGCTTAGGAGCAATTCCACAACAAATCGCCGGCGGTGATATTTATCCAGCGCTTGAAAAAGGTGTGATTGATGCGGCTGAGTGGGTTGGTCCTTACGACGATGAAAAACTCGGCTTCTACAAAATTGCCCCTTACTACTACTACCCAGGATGGTGGGAAGCTTGCTCGATGTACTCCATGTACGTCAATATCAAGGAATGGGAAAAATTGCCTAAGCAATACCAAGAAGCTTTGGCTTCAGCGTGTGCAGAGTGCAACATCGACATGATGGCCGAGTACGACTACAAAAACCCAATCGCCTTGCAAAGCTTAATTAAGAACGGTGTGAAGCTACAGTCTTATTCAACAGAAATTATGAAAGCTGCATCAAATGCAGCCTTCGAAATGTATGAAGAAGAAGCAGCTAAAAATCCATCGTTCAAGAAGATTTACGAGCCTTGGAAAAAATTCCGCAACGATCAAATGTTGTGGAACAAAGTTGCTGAGCAAACTCTCATGAGCTTCATGTTGACTAATCCAGTCAAATAAAAACTTACTGAGAATCTGATATGCCAAAACAATTTTTAGTTTTTGCAAGTTTCGTTGATCGTTTAAATGACCGTTTTGGTGTATTAGCGAGTTGGATGGTATTGATAGCCGTACTGGTCAGCACAGCAAATGCGCTGATTCGGTATGGCTTCAATGTCAGCTCCAACGGTTGGCTAGAAGCGCAGTGGTATCTATTCGCCGGCATGGTGATGTTTGGTGCTGCAACCACTTTCCGTCTCAATGAACATGTGCGAGTAGACGTACTTTATGCAATGTACCCCAACAAGCTCCGACTCTGGTTGGACTTTTGGGGTGGCATTGTTTTCTTCTTACCAGTAACCATCATTATTGGGTATTACTCCTGGGAATTTTTTATTACTTCAATCATTCAAAATGAAACTTCGAGTAACCCAGGTGGCCTGATTCGTTGGCCAGTTCGTGGCGCGATTACTTTGGGCTTTTTCTTATTAACACTCCAAGGTATTTCAGAAATTATCAAACGCTACGCTGCCATTATTGGCATGATTCAAATCGATCCTAAGTACGAAAGACCTCTGCAATGATTAGCCATGATTTGATGGCCCCCATCATGTTTGGGGGCTTAATTATATTTTTATTACTCGGATATCCAGCTGCTTTTTCGCTTGGCGCTGTTGGCTTATTCTTTGCATTTATCGGCATCGAAATGGGCATGTTTCAGCCCACTTTCTTACAAGCGCTGCCAGACCGAGTATTCGGTATTCTCTCGAATGACTTGCTACTCTCCATTCCCTTCTTCACCTTCATGGGTGCGATTCTGGAGAAATGTGGATTAGCAGAAGACATGCTCGAAGGCTTGGGTCAGTTGTTTGGCCCAGTCCGTGGTGGCTTAGCTTATGCCGTCATTATTGTTGGCGCGATTCTCGGTGCGATTACTGGAACCGTGGCCGCATCTGTGATTGCAATGGGATTAATTTCCCTACCAATCATGTTGCGCTATGGCTATAACCCACGTGTAGCTACCGGAGTGATTGCTGCATCAGGAACCATTACCCAATTGATTCCACCATCACTCGTATTAATTGTGTTGGCTGACCAGTTAGGTAAGTCTGTTGGTGATATGTATGCTGGCGCTATTGGACCATCCATTATTCAAGTGGCTCTGTTCTGTTTATTCATTTTCTTCTTGTCGATCTTTAGACCACAAGATGTGCCAGCGCTTCCACCAGAAGCACGCCCAAAAATTGATTGGAAGTTATTTAAGAAAATCCTCTGGGGTATTGTCCCTTCAATTGCACTGATCTTCTTAGTGCTGGGAACGATCTTGATGGGCCTAGCTACACCAACTGAAGGTGGTGCCATGGGTTCTGTAGGGGCATTAGTTCTCGCAGCAATGAACAAGCGCCTACAAAAAACTTTAGTCTGGGAGGCAATGACCTCCACCATGCGTATTAATGCCATGGTGATCTTCATTCTGATTGGCTCTACGGTATTTGGCTTGACCTTCCGCGGAGTAGATGGGGACCTTTGGATTGAGGAGCTCTTAACAGGCCTGCCAGGCGGACAAATCGGCTTCTTGATTGTGGTGAACTTATTTGTCTTTTTCTTAGCCTTCTTCTTAGACTATTTTGAAATCGCCTTCATCATCATTCCATTGTTGGCTCCAGTTGCAGAAAAACTTGGTATTGATCTGATTTGGTTTGGCGTGCTTCTCGGTGCCAATATGCAGACTTCATTCATGCATCCACCATTTGGATTTGCCTTGTTTTACTTACGAGGGGTAGCTGATAAAACCGTCAAAAGCTCGGATATTTACTATGGAGCACTACCGTGGGTTGGCCTGCAACTGATTCTGGTGGCGATCATCATATTCATCCCAGAAACAGTAACCTACTTTGTTGATAAGCCGACTGCTGCCTTTGATGCCAGCGGGCCCTCCGTTGATCCACTTGCTGGAGTTGAGCAAAATGAGATCACCGTAGACTCTAGTGCGGATATCGAGCGACAATTGCGAGAAAATAAATAATATAAAAATAGTTGTACAAAAAAATAGAGGGGTTTTGCAATGCAAGCAAAGTGGGGTATTCAAGGGATGGCGGTCGCACCGCATTCCCTTGCTTCTGAATCGGCATTAGCAGTTCTGAGAGAAGGTGGTAACGCATTAGAAGCAATGGTGGCTGCTGCAGCCACCATTGCTGTCGTTTATCCTCATATGAATTCAATCGGTGGTGACTCATTCTGGGTAATTCATTCGCCCGGTAAAGCAATGGGTGGTATTGATGCTTGTGGCGCTGCTGCTGGTTTAGCTAGCAAACAATGGTATGCAGAGCGCGGTATTACTAAAGCGATTCCATTTCGTGGTCCAGTTGCAGCCAATACTGTTGCTGGCACGATCTCAGGTTGGGGTGCCGCACACAAACTCTCCAAACAAGGTCTCGGCGGCAAGATTCCTTTATCGCGTTTATTGGCTGATGCTATTCATTACGCTGAAGCCGGTGTGCCAGTTACTCACAGTCAATCAAGCTTAACCGCTAAGAAGCGTGAGGAACTCAGCTCTATCCCTGGTTTCTCTAAGACATTCTTAGTAAACGGTAAAGCACCAGCGGTTGGCAGCATCTTTAAGCAAGAGCGTCTTGCTAAAACATTGCGTCAAATTGCAAGCAAAGGTACGGATGATTTTTATCGTGGTGATCTTGCTGATTTATTAGCAAAAGAACTGACTGATATTGGCAGCCCTCTGCGCTTAAGCGACTTGCATCGTCACCACGCAAAATTGATTGATCCACTTGAGCTCAAGCATAGTACCGGTAAGGTATACAACATGATTCCGCCTACGCAAGGCGTGGTGTCATTGATGATCATTGGCATCTTGGATCAATTGAACTTAAAACGCTTCAAGGTAGATAGTACTGAGTATGTGCATCACTGCGTTGAAGCAACCAAACAAGCATTTAAGATTCGGGATCAGTTTGTAACTGATCCGGCTTACATGACAAAAAATGCACAAGCGTTTTTATCTCCCGCATTCTTGAAAACACTTGCTAAGAATATCAACCCCAAAAAAGCCTTACCTTGGGGTCAAGGCAAAGGCCCTGCAGATACCATCTGGATGGGCGTGATTGATGGCGATGGTAACTGCGTCTCTTTCATTCAAAGTATCTATCACGAGTTTGGGGCTGGCATTGTTCTGCCAAAATCTGGTGTGAATTGGCAGAACCGGGGTTGCAGCTTCTCATTAGATCCCAAGGTGCTAAATCATCTTGAGCCTTATCGCAAACCTTTCCACACACTCAATCCGGCCATGGCTTTATTCAAAGATGGTCGCTCAATGGTGTACGGCACCATGGGTGGTGATGGTCAACCGCAAACGCAATGTGCAGTTTTTACGCGCACCGCTACTTATGGACTTGATCCACAAGATGCAATTAGTCGTCCACGCTGGTTGCTCGGTCGTACTTGGGGTCAAACAAGCGATAGTCTGAAATTAGAGTCTCGCTTTAGTCCATGGGTTGCAAAAGAATTACATGCCATGGGTCATGACATTGAGATGTTAGATGCTTTTGATGAGACAGTTGGTCACGCTGGTTGCATCATTCGTGATCCGTCAGGCACCCTGCGTGGTGGCTGGGACCCACGCAGTGACGGAGCTGTTAGCGCGTTTTAGTAATAAACATCTTTGGTACGCGCAGATCCCAGTAAATAGCGGCTGCGCGTAGCCCAAAGATTCCCAACATACACAGTACGGAACCCTCGATCGCATATTGAGGAATAAAGTTCAACACCAGCACATAAGCACAGCATCCCAGTGTTACTGGAATGGCATATAACTCATGTGACATTAAGAGTGTTTTGCGTCCAGCCAAAATATCCCTTAGTAAACCTCCGCCAATGGCTGTAATGACTCCCAAGATTACGGGCGCAACTGGCAAACCAAAATCCATACCCCAAGCTTTATCTGCCCCCTGAATCGCAAATAGTGCAGCACCAAAACCATCGATGTATAACATCCACCGATATATCTGCGGTTGAGTAAAAAAAGATTCTGCAAAAAAGGTGAGCACGCTAGCACCTAGCGCAAGCCATACATAAATCTGGTTCTCAGCCCAGAAGGGAGGGGCCTCTAAGATAATGTCTCGAATGGTTCCCCCGCCGATTGCGGTGATCAAGCCCAGCACTAAAACACCAAAAATATCTACTCCACGGTCTGCAATAGCTAAAACACCGGTCACGGCGAAAGCCATGGTTGCGATGATGCCAATCCAAAAATTAATATCTTCCATAGCAAGCAGTCTAAAGCAATTGAAAAGACCTTCTCTCAAATTTGCTTCATCAATATACTGTGGGCAACGAGTCAAACGAAAGCATTCATATGAAACCCCAGCTCTATAGCTATTGGCGTAGCTCAGCAGCCTTCCGCGTTCGCATTGCACTAAACCTCAAAGGCATGGATTACGAAATCATTCCAGTTCACCTCACTAAAAATGGTGGTGAACAAATGTCCGAGGGTTACGGGAATAAAAATCCAAACCGTCTAGTACCATTATTGGATGATGGAAAAAATAGTATTCATCAATCGCTAGCCATTATTGAATACTTAGAAGAGATTCAGGCACAACCAGCTTTGCTACCAAGTTCTCCAATCGATCGTGCTTGGGTGCGCTCATTGGCGATGGATATTGCGATTGATATTCATCCTATTAGTAACTTACGGGTGCTACGCTACTTAATCAAGCAAGTGGGAGCCAATAATGAGGCGAAAGATGCCTGGTATCAGCATTGGATCAAAATAGGTCTTGATAGTATGGAAAAGCAATTGAGTGGCGACCCACGTGTCGGTCGTTTTGCTTGCGGAGATCAGCCTGGCCTCATTGATATTTGCCTAGTGCCACAAATATTTAATGCCTTAAGTACTAAGATGGATGTCAGCGCCTATCCTACCCTCATGAAAATCTTTCATGAATGCATGAAACTACCTGCATTTATAGACGCCTCTTGGGAAAAGCAAATTGATGCAGAAGGATCAAACCCCTCTATTTAATTTGCGATTCCAACATCTTGACTAAGGCATGAACAGATTCGTTAAAGGGTGTAGCAATTCCGTATCGCTTACCCAAATCCACGATATAGCCGTTTAAGAAATCAATCTCTGTCATTTTTCCTCTGGCCAGATCCTGGGCAGTAGAAGAAACTTGGGTGACCATCGTGGTCGCTATAGAGGCATTGATTGCGACGGCTTCAGACATCGTGATATTGACATCTTCAAGTGCAGCAATCGCTAGAAACTCTTTAGTAATTTCCTCAATCAACTTAACAATCTCGGGGGATTTCACCATTTCTCCATAAGGAATCTGACCAATTCCTGAAATGGCATTAAAAGAACAGTTCACTAAAAACTTCAGCCACATATCTCTCTTAATCTGTGGCGTAATTGAGCAAGGTACACCTGCCCCCTCAAATAAGGCGCAAATCCCTTGAAGGTATTGATCATCTTGGTCATTGACTTGTGATGGATTGCCAATCAGTAACTCACCTCTGCCGTGATGCTTCACCGTTCTATGAGCAATCATCCCTGCAGCAACATAAACCACTGCCGCATAAATTGGATTGGCAACCACCTTGGAGGCAACGTCAATATTGGCTACGCCATTTTGCAGACTCAGAATCACTGCCTTACTTGGTAGGATAGATTGAACTTGTGCAATTGTGCGTTCAGTATCGAGCGACTTCACACTCAGCAAAAGTAAATCGGCATCGCTCAAAATCGAGAGCTCAGTACTTGCCTTGACTGCAATCGTTTCATGAAATGATTTGCAATCCATTTCCAAGCCAGCCTCATTAAGAACCTTAGCACGCTCGGGCCTAGCGATAAAAGTCACATCATGATGCGTGCGGGCTAACATGCCACCGAAGTAGCAACCAACAGCACCCGCACCTAATACATAGATTTTTTTATAGATCAAGGACCAAGGTTCCACTTCTGATATGCGAGATACAAGGAGTTAGGTACTCCTGATGTTCGTCATCACTCAAAATGCAGTCGCCATGCTCTATATCGCCATTGATATATCTGGTCTTGCAAGTACCACACAAACCAGATTGGCATGAAGTAGGTATATCAATACCCGATCTTGCCAAAGCATCAATGATTGATTCAGATCTCGTGACGCTAATTTTTTGGCCAGTACTTTGAACCTCAATCACTAGCTCTTCAGAGTCTGAACTGGAAATGTTATTCACTTTTTGTCTCACTCCACATAAAGAATGGGCTGCAATCGCAGCCCATCTCTTCTGATCTATAGATTAATGCTTAAATTGTGCTTTTGCAGTTTGCTCAAGCTCTTCCATTTTTTGCTTCACGAAGACCTCACGCTCTTTCCCTTTGCACTGCTCGCTCTCTGTGAGAATAGAAATCACACTCTTAGCAACAAAGCGTCTTTGCGCAACCTCTTCTTCAGTGGTAGCGCCAATTGGTAAATCAAACACGTTACCAGAGCAATAACTATTGGGAGCACCATTAAATTCTTTGAGCCACTCAGAAAATGCTTCTGCACTAGCTGCTGGATTGGAGCCGCGAACCGCGTCGCGTAACAGCTTTCTGAATAAATATGGGCCCGCATCAAACTTGGTCGGATTTTCTAGTGCATGAATCGCAATTGGTCTCTGGCTAATGATGGCCTCGTAGTCGCCAGGTGCATATTGCGCCATCTTGTAATTTGAACGTGTCCTATGATCTGATGGGATATCCACGATGTCGTTAATCGTATGCTTGCCAAAACGCTCGGCCCTTCTCAAGGCAACTTGACCATCTAAAAAGTCAATTGACTCGTAGCCAACCAACTCTTTTTGTCCGATACCGCGAGTATCAATACCAGGACCCATCACTCGCCAACCAATCATCTTGCTATTAAAGTCATCGACTGGAACTGTCCAGCGAATAATATGAAAGCGGCTGAATAATTTCTTATTAGAACCATCTTCAGAAGTGTAGGCATGCAAACTAAGGTTTGGTAGTACTTGATGTTGAACACGAATAAACAATTTATCGTTGTTAACACGGCGCGCGCCAGAGCAGGCCAAGCCTCTACCGCCATGGATTGGCACAAACTGCATATCTGGATGGACTTCCATGGTTGGGGCGCCCACTTCATCAAATGTTGTGCCTTGAAAATGACCGCCCACAACGTTTTTAGCAGCATGCAATTCTGCGGTGTGGAAATTATCAGCAGCATTATCTTGAACTTGCAACCAATTGCAGTGCTGGAAATTACTGTAAGGCACTAGTTCATCGCCAGGTGCTACCGTGAAGTCAGACTCCCACTCTGGAAATGGCGGCTCTTTATCAGGAGGCCCCATGTATGCAAATACCAAACCATTTCTTTCGAACGCTTTGTATGCGCCTTGCTGAATTGAGCAGGCATATTTTTTTGCTTCAGCTTCTTCACCCTTGGGAAAAGGTGCATTTAAACAAGTGCCATCGACATCAAATACCATGCCGTGATAGCAGCACTTAATACCGTGCTCTTGAATCAAACCATATTCAAGTGATGCACCACGATGCACACAGTGTGCATGTAATACACCAACCCTACCGCTACCATCACGGAACGCGACTAATTCTTCGCCCAAGATAGTTAAAAATTTTGGCGTATCCGTTAACTCTAGTGACATACATACGGGATGCCAAAACCCACGCATATATTCTCCCATTGGCGTGCCGGGACCAACTTCTGTCAGCTCTGGATCATGACCAGGAACTTTATTGGTGTAGTAACCACCATAGGGAACCAATTTCTGTGGCTTTGCACTTGTTCCAGCAGAAGCGCCTACCTTCTTTTCTGCCTGTTCCTGTTTGCTTGTCATTACTAAAGTCTCCTGTGAATTGACTAGATTTCTATACTCTTTGTATACTGTATACAGAGTATATAATATTTTTTATAGGGGTGCAGCCCCAAAACACGTATTTCAGGCACCCAGAACACGAAAAAGATGCTTTCTCAACTCAATAAACTCCCAGCCAGAACTGATTACGTCCAAGCAGTCTATAAGGCGCTGCTGGATGCCATTAGTGATGGTTCTTTGCAGCCCGGCACCCGGATTACCCAGGAAGAGATTGCTGAGCAGATGAATGTTTCTCGCCTGCCGGTTCTCCAAGCTCTGCGTCAGCTCAAAAATGATGGCTTTGTAGAAGATGCTCCCGGAAGAGGCTTACAAGTTACAGCTTTGAATATCGAGTGGATTGATAAGCTGTATGAGGTACGTGGTGCATTGGATTCTTTAGCCGCAAAACTCGCAGCTAGCAAAAAGTGTGTACTTGATCCCGCCCTCATCAAACATGGTCGTGCTGTTTCTGAAAAAGGGGATGTCAGAGCATTAATCGATGCTGATATTGCTTTTCATAGTGCAATCTATGAAGCCTCCGAAAACCCACTCATTGCGAAGAGCGCTCACCTACATTGGGCTCATTTACGTCGAGTCATGGGCGCAGTCTTGCAATTGACTCAACGCTCGGCCATTTGGGATGAGCATCAAGCAATTGCAGATGCAATTCAAAATGGTGATGAGAAAAAAGCGGCTGAGCTCTCTGAGTTACATGCAACCCGTGCTAGAAAAAGTCTCATCCATCAACTCGAGCAAGTTCTCTCGAGCAATTAAAAAATCCCAGCATTGCTGGGATTTTTCTTTGAGCGTAAATCTTTTCAATCACGCAAACATATCTGGCTGATTTTCTTTTAAATAACCCCAGATTGGCTGGAAATGTAACCAGCCAATGTACTCACTACCGACGTGCTCACGACTGTAGCGCGCCACTTCTGGAGGTAACAATATAGGCTTAATGCCTGTGGCTTCAACCATCATCTGCTGCTTGCAACAACGCTCTAAGGCGATGAACCAAAACGCTGCTGCTTCAATGCTATGACGACTTACTGTCAATAAACCATGATTACGGTGAATGATTGCTTTCACTTTCTTCAATGATCCTGCTACTTGATAGCCAGCGTTATCTTCAACGGCTACTTGACCAGCCTGCTCTGCTAACACCATGTGATCTTCAAAGAATGCAGCGGCATCTTGTGAGATTGGATCTAATGGCTTACCAAGTGATGCAAATGCGGTTCCATAAACGGTGTGGGCATGGCACATCGCAACAATGTCAGGATGCTTTTCATGAACGGCTGCGTGCAATACAAAGCCAGCACGATTTAATGCATGCTTGCCTTCTATGACATTACCTTCGTGATCTGCCAAAATTAAGTTAGACACCTTCACTTGATCAAAATGCACAGCCATTGGATTTGTCCAATAGCAATTTGGAAACTCTGGATCACGAACGGTTAAGTGTCCTGCAAAACCATAATCAAACTTTTCTAAAGCGAATGCTCTGCAAGCAGCAACCAACCGCTCCTTGAGATGCTGACGTTCCTCAGCAAAATTTTTGAATTTTGGTTGATACGGATAAATTTGGGTTTTATCTTCTGGTTGATAGATGGACTCTCTTCCACCCAAATCCAATTTACGTTCTTTTTCCACTACTTCGGCCATATACATTCCTCTTTCTTACAAGCAGATCAATATCGGGTGATTTAATTAGATTCAAACCTAAACGTGAGGCCAATCATGAGGTCTGCAACAGATTTTGACAAACGATAACTATTCATGGATAGATGAATGTAAATCATGTATATTTCATTTACATGAGAAAAATGCCAAATTATGTGCTCCTGAGAGCTTTTGAGGCTGCTGCCCGCCTCGAAAGCTTCACCCTAGCTGCTAAGGAGCTACACCTCACCCAATCAGCCATTAGTCATCAGATTAGAGAGCTCGAAGACTATTTTGGTAAGGCGCTCTTTTTACGAAAGAATCGCAAAGTAGAGCCAACAGCCGAAGGTCGGCGTTTATTAGATTCACTCTCAAGAGTATTTGATGTCATTGAAGCAGCATGTAGTGAAGTGACTCTCGCTCCCAGCTCACAAGTTCTTGCCTTGTACTGCTCACCGAGTTTTGCTGCCAAGTGGCTGAGTCCAAGATTGCCGGATTTCATCAAAAATAATCCCGATATCACTATTCGACTGACTTCTGGAGCTGAGCCGATTGATCTCTTGCGCAATCAGGAAGTTGATATTGCGATCTCCTATCAATCCATTCATGAAGGCCCCGGAATTACTTCCCTCTCTCTAGGCGAAGAAAAAATTATGCCGCTGTGCTCGCCCGAATTAATTGACCCCAAAATTCCAGTAAAAGAATTGATGAGCAAGCTAACCCTCATCGAGTCTTCACTCAATCACCATACATGGGAGCAGTGGTTTGAGATTAATGGACTCAAAAATCCATCAAGTCGAAAAATGTCATTTGACCGTGCAGCCCTTTCAGTATCTGCCGCTGTGGACGGCATAGGCGCCGTACTAGAGAGTGTGCGCTTTGCCGAAAGAGAACTCTCTCGTGGTGAGCTGGTTGAGATTGGTAAGGGAATTTTTTTACCCACCACCGATAGAACCCATTTTTTATCCTATCGCTCGAATACAAAAAACAGTCAAAAAATTAAACTCTTTAAAGAGTGGATATGTATTAAGGCAGGAGTATCTGTAGAGTGAAATCGCCAGTTTTTCTTTTCATTCTGAGTGGAATCTGCTTTTCTACTGTAGATACAATGGCCAAGATTCTGGTTCAAGATACCAATCTCATCGCTGTAGTGTGGTCTCGATTTTTTGGTCAACTATTACTTGCAGCTCCGATAGCCTGGTACTTTTTGGGAAAAAATTTCTGGCGTACTCAAAACTTACGCCTGCAACTCTTTCGCTCTTGCTTACTTGTTGCAACGGCAGCCTTATTTTTTGCAGGGCTCAATTGGTTGCCCCTAGCTGAGGCGTCATCAATTACATTCACCGCTCCAATTTGGGTAGCTATTTTATCGGGACCTATTTTAGGGGAACGAGTAGGAATAAAAGATTGGCTTGTTGCCGCAGTAGGATTCCTGGGCATACTCTTTATTGCCAGACCAGGTTCAGCAATTTTTCATATAGCAGCACTACTACTGGTTCTGATGGCGTTTCTCAATGCCATCTTTCAGCTCTCCACTAGAAAACTGGTTGATGACTCGCAGTACACCACTTTCTTTTACAGTGGCATCGTTGGGCTCGTGGTCTCTACCTTATTACTCCCGCTTTCAGCGCCACTTCCTGTCTTACCTACATATGAATATGTCTTATTTGGCTTGATAGGCTTATTTGGTGGATTTGCCCATCTATTAGTTGTGCTGGCGTTCTACAAAATGCGGCCTTACAAACTAACCCCTTTAGTTTTCTTGCAGCTGATCTGGGCAGTGAGCTATGGCTATCTCATTTTCGGTGAGCTACCCGATAGCTTAAGCGTTGTAGGCATGATCCTAATTGCTTCTTCAGGCATCTGGTTGATCTGGAATCATCGCACCATATCCACCTAAGCTCTAAGCAAACACTTTTTCCATTTCACGTCGAAATTGAATTGCCTGCTGAGTGGCGTCGTAATCCACATCACCCCAACATACTGGCTTCCCAGCTAGAATATCTTTATTCAGAATCATGTTGTGCGCCAAACCAATTGGCAAAGCACCAAGCTTGAGTGAATCTGCAGCAGTCATCAACTTTCCATACACAGTGAAACCGCCTTCTCCATCTAATTTCTCACCAGCTTTTAGGGTGCGCTTAGCAGTAGCAACAACGTCACCCCTCCAATCACCAGTCGCCCCAGTAGCCTCTCCTCGGACTGCAATACTTGCAACGGAAATGCCTAGCTCTAAACCTATCAAGTGATAAGGCTTATACATCGCTGCATATTTACCAGTGCTATCTGTTTTTAAACCGTACTGTGAAAAGCAATCGATGACGTATTGACTAGGTGCCTCAAACACTGCAAAAACGCCCCAACGTAAATCTCTAAATACCGGGCGCCCATCCCTCTCAACTGAAGACACCACTTCAACAGTCCCCTTTTGTTTCAGAATGCCGCCTTCAGAAATAGGTCGGAAGATATGCGGCAAGTCATCTACCCCACAAGGTGGAAACTCCAAGCCATTACTCGGGGGAGTTAAATCACAGGCGTTTGATACTGCAGCCATTTCCAGGGCAGATTTTGTGCCATCCAAAAATGAATTGAACATTTGTGCGTTAAAGTCGCCGCCAGCAACTTGTTCCTCAGAAAATCCATAGTGTCCCCAAACAGTTTCAGGAGTAGACTGATGGTAGATGGGTAAATATTTAGTGCCCTTACCTGCACACACTACTTCTAAGCCTATCGTTCTTGCCCAATCTACTAATTCTGCGATGAGTGCTGGCTGATCTCCAGAAGCCATGGAATAAATCACACCAGCCTCTGCTGCCTTACGGGCAAGCAATGGTCCAGCCAGTACATCTGCTTCTACGTTGACCATAATAATGTGCTTGCGATGATCAAAACAAAGCAGGGCATGACGAATACCAGCCGCAGGACTACCAGTAGAGTCGATCACAATATCAATGTGCTCACTAGCAATCATTTTTTCTGTATCGTCTGTCACGAAGGTAGCGCCCGACTTGGCGGCATCCTGTAATGAAGTAGCGCTATAGCGAGGGGCATCCCATCCTACGCGAGCAAGCGATTCTTTTGCACGAGCGGGCGATAAATCAGCGACTGCAACCAAATGAATACCTGGAGTACGTGGCGCTTGCGAAAGATACATAGAGCCGAACTTACCGGCGCCAATAATGCCCACACGCACGGGATTATTGTTAGCTGCACGCGCTTTGAGCTTTTGAATAAGGGACATCTATCAATCTCCAGAAAATTCGGTAATAACTAATAATAAAGTGATCATAAGGCATCAAGTGAAAGATTATTTTTTCAATGATTCTTTCGCTACCTTATAAACACTGTTCGCATTCACGCCGAAATACTCACGTAATGCCGCTCTTGTATCGCTTCTACCGAAACCATCGGTACCGAGCGTCATATATCCTCTGCCCTCAGGAATATATGCACGTATGCTTTCTGGTAGTGCATGTACATAGTCAGTGGCAGCCACAATCGGACCCTGACCTTGAGCTAATACCTCTGAAATATATGCTTGCGTATCACTAGTGCTACCAGAGAGTCGTGTCTGCTCTTTTAATTTACCATCTCGAGATAACTCACTCCAACTGGTCACACTAAAGATATCAACATTGATACCATCATCAGCTAGCATGTCTGCTGCCTTCAGAACCTCAGTCATGATGGCGCCAGATCCAAGTAAGCTCACATAAGATTTGCCATCGCTGTTAGCAGCCTTAATAGTCTTAAATTTATAACAACCCCGAATCACGCCCTCAGCTGCATTCTCAGGTAAATCAGGTTGAGCATAGTTTTCATTCATGAGGGTGATGTAGTAGAACAAATCTTTTTGATCAATCAACATGTCACGCATCCCTTGATCCACAATTACCGCTAGCTCACCGGCAAAGGCGGGATCATATGCTTTGCAATTAGGAATGGTTGCAGCAACGAGCTGACTACTACCATCTTGATGTTGCAGACCCTCACCACCTAATGTTGTTCTACCTGAGGTGGCGCCCAATAAAAATCCTCTAGCACGTTGATCGGCCGCAGCCCAAATGGCATCACCAATTCTCTGAAAGCCAAACATGGAGTAGTAGATATAAAAAGGTAGCATTGCAATACCGTGAACGCTATAACTGGTTGCTGCAGCAGTCCAACTGGCAATTGCCCCTGCCTCACTAATACCCTCCTCCAGAATTTGTCCATCCAAGGCCTCGCGATAACTCAGCACTGAACCAATATCTTCTGGCTCATAGCGCTGGCCTACACTCGAGTAAATGCCAACCTGCTTAAACAAATTGGCCATACCAAAGGTACGCGCTTCATCCGCAACAATCGGTACAACACGAGGTCCTAGCTCTTTATCTTTGAGCAAGTTTCCAAGCATACGCACAAAAGCCATCGTGGTAGACATCTCTTTATCTTCGGCTTTAATCGCAAACGCTGCATATGAATAGATATCTGGGACATTTAATTTATCACATTCTGAATAGCGCTTAGGCAATTGTCCGCCAAGCTTATTGCGCTGTTCTTTTAGATATTTCAGCTCTTCACTGTCCTCATTAGGCCTAAAGAAAGTTAGGCTAGTTGCCTGCTCATCAGTCAATGGCAAATTGAAACGATTGCGATACTCAATTAATGCCTCATCATCTAACTTCTTTTGACTATGTGTTGTCATCTTTCCTTGTCCAGCATTACCCATGCCGTAGCCCTTCTTGGTATGCGCCAAGATCACGGTTGGCTGACCCACATGGTTGGCTGCAGCTTGATAAGCCGCATGAATTTTGACTAAATCATGACCGCCTCTTTTCAGTCGATCAATTTGCTCATCAGTCATACCCTGAGCAAGACATGCTAATTCTTCATTTTGGCCAAAGAAATTCTTACGATTAAAGCTACCATCTTTGGCGGCAAAGGTTTGCATTTGACCGTCAACGGTTTGAGCAAAGGCTTTTACTAGCGCTCCCGTGGTATCTCTAGCAAATAACCCATCCCAATCACTACCCCAAACCAATTTAATGACGTTCCAACCAGAGCCCCGAAACAGTTTTTCCAACTCATCAATGATTCTGCCGTTACCACGCACCGGTCCATCTAGGCGTTGTAGATTGCAATTGACAACCCAAACTAGGTTATCCAGCTTTTCTCTAGAGGCTAATGTCAATGCGCTCATGCTTTCTGGCTCATCCATCTCACCATCACCAAATACACCCCATACTTTTCTGGTTGAGCAGTCTAATAATTTGCGATCACTGAGATAGCGCATGAAGCGTGCGTGATAAATCGAGCTGATTGGGCCGATGCCCATGGAGCCTGTTGGGAACTGCCAAAAATCAGGCATTAACCAAGGATGTGGATAACTAGATAAACCTCTTGCACCTGACTCGGGCGCAGTAATCTCGCGGCGGTAATGCGCAAGATCATTTTCAGTCAGCCTTCCCTCTAAATAGGCTCGAGCATATACGCCTGGGGCACTATGCGGTTGGAAGAAAACCAAGTCTCCACGTTCTTTAGCATCGCCACCCTCAGTTCTTGCACGGAAAAAATGATTGAACCCAACCTCAAATAAATCTGCAGCGCTGGCATAGCTAGCAATGTGACCACCCAGCTCACCATAGGCTTCATTTGCCTTTGCCACCATTGCTAGCGCATTCCATCTCATCAGCGAGGCTAGCTTTTCTTCAATTGCCAAATCTCCAGGAAATGGAGATTGCTCATCTACTGGTATTGAATTGATATAAGGCGTGACTAAGTCAGGCACCCAATTAATCTGATTTTTATTAGCAAGCTTTACCAAGTTATCCAAAATAAATCTGGCGCGCGCACTATCGCCTGAAGCGAGTAAATCCATAAACGCCTCATTCCACTCTGCAGTTTCTGCCGGGTCTGTATCGATATGCTCAAGATTTAAGTATTTTTTAATGCTGGGAGCGTTCATGAAAAATTCCTCTGTAACTTTTTATCTTTGAAGTTCATAACATCACCTTACGAAAATCACCTAATAACTGAGTAAGGTGCGTAGTGAAGTGGGTGGCTAAAGCACCATCAATAACGCGATGATCGGCGGTCATAGAAAGCGGGCAAATCAGGCGCGGAACAAATTGCTTTCCATTCCATACAGGCTTCATAGCAGACTTATTTACCGCCAGAATGGCTACTTCAGGTGCATTCACAATCGGGGCGCAATACGTACCACCGATGCCACCCAATGAAGAGATCGTAAAGGAGGCGCCCTGCATCTGATCAGGCTTGAGCTTTCCTTCTCGGGCCAGTATCGCCAGGCTAGCAGTCTCTTTTGCAATCTCTTGAATACCTTTTTGATCCGCATTACGAATCACTGGCACAACGAGACCGCCTGGTGTATCGACTGCAAATCCAATATGAAAATATTTTTTTAGAATGAGATCTTCACCATCCAGCGAAGAATTCAATCTTGGGCATTGCTTAAGAGCAGCTACTGCAGCCTTGATCAGAAATGCCAATAAAGTAATCTTAGGCTCATCTTTCTGATTCTCTTTGTTTAATACTGCACGAAACTCTTCTAGATCAGTAATATCAGCATCATCGTGATAAGTGACTGCCGGGATCATGACCCAATTACGTGCGAGATTAGCAGCCGATACTTTTTGAATGCGGCTACGAGCTTGACGCTCTATTTCTCCAAACTTAGTAAAGTCGACCTTAGGCCAAGGCAAAAGATCAAAATTTGCAATACCCTGAGTACTCCTTGTAGGCGCGCGCTCTCTTGCCAACATGGAGCGCTTAATAAATTGCTGAATATCTTCTTTGGTAATTCGACCACGTTGACCACTACCCCGAACCTTCTGGATATCGACACCAAATTCACGGGCGAATTTTCTGGTCGAAGGGCCGGCCCAAAACTCCAGCCCAGTTCTGACTTGATCCCTCTGAACTTCTGGAAACGCAATTTCAATACCCACAACCCCTCCAAAGATTTACAGCAGTATCTAAGGCTTTATTTTGTTGGATTACAGGCAAAATAGGATGCTAATTATTGGTCTTAAATCATTATTTTCAGCATAATATGCTTATTAAAGTAATTTTTAAGGAACTTTATGAAGATAGATCCCATAGATATCAGAATTTTGAATGAACTTCAAAATGACAGCTCTCACAGTAATGTGGAGCTCGCTAAACGGGTTCACCTATCCCCATCCCCCTGCCTCATGCGCGTCAAAGCGCTGAAAGATAAAGGCGTCATCAGAAATTATGTTGCACTGGCAGATCCTAAGGTCTTAGGACTTGGCTTAAACGTCTTTATCTCCATTAGCCTTAAAGAGCAGTCAAAAGCAGCCCTAGGAGAATTTGAACAACGTATCTCAGAACATGATGAGGTGATGGAGTGCTATCTCATGACTGGTGATAGCGATTATCTCATTCGTGTGGCAGTGGCTGATATGGGTGCGCTAGAAAAATTTATCCTAGAGCAACTAACGCCAATTCCAGGGATTGAAAAAATTCGTTCTAGCTTTGCCTTAAAACAAGTACGCTATAAAACTGCTTTACCATTACCCAAGTAAATGTAGGGCAATATAGAATTCATCAGAGACATTTATTAGAAAGAAAGCAATGCCACAAAATAATAAAGTAGCACTCGTCACCGGCGCCGGAGTAGGCATTGGAAGGGCTGCAGCTAAAGCTCTTCTGAAAGGCGGTTATCAAGTTGTACTGACTGGACGCAATTTAGAGAAATTAGAAAAAGCAATTACTACTATTGGCGGTACCAGTGAAAACTGTCTTGCGGTTGCTTGCGATGTTGGTCAGCCAGATCAAGTCAAGAAATTATTTGCAGCGCTCAAAGAACGCTTTGGGCGTATCGATGTACTTTTCAATAATGCCGGTATTGGTGCACCAGCGATTCCGATGGAAGAGCTGACATATGAGCAATGGATGAATGTTGTGAACTCCAATCTCTGCGGCGCATTCTTATGCTCTCAAGAAGCGATTCGCATGATGAAGGTGCAGTCTCCTCAAGGCGGCAGAATTATTAATAACGGCTCTATCTCTGCGCATGCTCCAAGACCAATGTCAGCTCCTTACACTGCCACCAAGCATGCGATCAGCGGATTGACTAAAACCATTTCATTAGATGGACGCCCCTTTAATATTGCTTGCGGTCAAATTGACATCGGTAATGCCGCAACAGAGATGACTGAGCGTATGGCCGCAGGCATTATGCAGGCCGATCAATCCATTAAGGTCGAGCCACGTATGGATGTGGATCATGTAGGTGAGGCAGTACTGCATATGGCTCAACTTCCACTAGAGAGCAATATTCTTTCAATGACGATCATGGCAACTAATATGCCGTTTGTCGGCAGAGGCTAATTGAAAGAGTTGAGGTGGGATATTCACACTAAGCGCGTAGATATTCCACCAAACTCTTAAACAATCTTTTTGAGTGTCTTAATGTAACGCTGCGCATTCTTGACATAGCGATCTGCAATATCTTCAATGCCAGCTATCTGCTCGGGGCTTAGTGTCTTTACTGCTTTTGCAGGCGAGCCAATGATCATTGAGCCATCTGGAAACTCTTTACCTTCGGTCACGAGAGCCCCAGCACCCACCAAACAATGCTTACCAATCTTTGCGCCGTTCAAGATGACAGCGCCAATGCCGATAAGACTTCCATCGCCGATATGACATCCATGCAGCATGACTTGATGACCTACCGTAGCATGCTTACCAATGATGAGTGGGTAACCGGGATCGGTATGTAAAACAGATGCGTCTTGCACATTACTGCCTTCACCAATTTGGATGAGATCGTTATCACCACGGATAACCACCTTAGGCCAGATGCTCGCATTTTTATGGAGCTCTACCTTGCCGATTACCTCAGCACTCTCGGCAACCCAGGCGCCCTCAGATAACTGAGGGGCATTTCCGTCTAGTTCAAATATAGCCATGACTCATTATAGGTATGAATCAGGCCATCAATAAAGACTCTCAAACTACCAATTAGGCTCGCGGTCTGGAGTAGAAGAAATACGATGTACGCTTAAATCAGCGCCTTCATATTCTTCCTCTTGCGACATCCGAATACCGAGCATCACCTTGAGCGCTCCGTAAACCACAATGCCGCCGATCAGAGCAACGCCCACGCCGATAGCACTACCAATCAATTGGCCTGTAAAGGTAACGCCGCCAATACCGCCCAGCGCTTTTGTCCCAAAGATGCCGGCAGCCAAACCGCCCCAAAGCCCACATAAACCATGCAATGGCCATACGCCCAGAACGTCATCAATCTTCCAGCGGTTTTGTACCAAGGTAAACATGTAAACAAATAATGCACCTGCGACCAGGCCAACAACCAATGCTCCAACTGGATGCATTAAATCAGAGCCAGCACAAACAGCAACTAAGCCTGCAAGAGGGCCGTTATAGGTAAAGCCTGGATCGTTGCGGCCAACAATCCAGGCTGCGAGTGTGCCACCAACCATTGCCATTAATGAGTTCATAGCAACTAAGCCACTGATCTTATCAATCGTCTGTGCACTCATCACATTGAAACCAAACCAACCTACTGCCAAAATCCATGCGCCCAAAGCTAAGAATGGAATACTTGAAGGCGGATGTGCAGAAATTTGACCCTCTTTGGTATAGCGACCACGACGCGCGCCCAAGAGAATCACTGCAGGCAAGGCAATCCAACCGCCAACTGCATGCACTACTACTGAGCCAGCAAAGTCATGAAACTCTTCGCCAGTCAAACCTTTAATCCAAGCCTGAATACCATAATGCTGGTTCCATGCAATACCTTCAAAGAATGGATAAACAAAACCGACCAATATGAATGTTGCAATCAACTGGGGGTTGAATTTGGCGCGCTCTGCAATACCGCCAGAAATAATTGCAGGTATGGCAGCAGCAAAAGTCAGCAAGAAGAAAAACTTCACTAACTCATAACCATTTTTCTCGGCCAGCAATTCTGCTCCAGAGAAAAAGTTCACGCCATAAGCAATGCTGTATCCAATGAAGAAGTACGCAATTGTCGAAACTGCAAAGTCCACCAAGATTTTGACGAGTGCATTGACTTGGTTCTTTTTACGAACAGTTCCTAATTCTAAGAACGCAAAACCTGCGTGCATGGCAAGGACCATGATGGCGCCCAGCAAAATAAATAAAGCATCGCTGCCTGTTTTCAAAATTTCCATGAAATTTTTCCTCTGATTTTTTGCATCATTATGGGGAAAAAATAATCCCAAACAAGTGCAATATGCACCCATTTAGTGCGTTAATTAGCCCAATATATGGTTTATGATGAAATTTCATACATCCAAGGGAGAACCCATGAAGAAAGTCCTCGTTGTTTTGGCTGCTCTAGCGGCATTTTCTGGCCTAGCTCAGGCCCAAGAAACCATCAAAGTATTAAGCACCCAAGAATTAGTCAATGTTTGCAAATTCCCTGCTAGCCCAGAATCTCGCAGCTTCTGCATCGGATTTACTACTGCCGTGTATGAAACTTATTTAGCAACTCGTCATCCGCAACGTGCCAAACCGTTTATTTGTGTTAACCAACCTGCTCCAGCGCGCGACGATGTCATTAGTGACTTTGTAAAGTTTGCACAATCAAATCAACAAGTAGCTGACAAGCCAGCTGCAGGTGTGTTCTTAGGATTTATGGCTGGACGCTTTCCTTGTGGCAAAAAATAATTCACAGTACTTAGCGAACTCAAAATACATTTAAAGGATCAGTTGATATGAAAAAAATTATTGCGATTACAGCAGCAACCCTTGCTATCGCTGGTTGTTCAAATATGAGCAACACGGAGCAACGCACACTTTCAGGCGCGAGTATTGGCGCTGCTGCTGGTGCTGTTGGCACAGCTATTTTCCACGGCAACCCTATTTGGGGCGCGGTTGGTGGCGCAGCTGTTGGTGCGGCCTCTGGTTACGTATACGACGCCTACAAAAAAGAGCAGGCATCTGAATACAACTCTGGCTACAAAGCTGGAAAAAATAATCAGCCAGCTAAAGCTCCTAACTAAAACTCGCTTTACATTAAAAACTACCCAGCTTGTATTAACTTACTGGCTGGGTTTTTATTTGGATCTGCCCCGCTAAAGCTTTATGGATAGGGCACTTATCAGCAATTTCCATTAAGCGTTCTTTTTCTTCTGCACTTAAATTACCAATTAACTGAATATCGCGCGTAAATTTTTCGATGTCATCGCTGCGTTCAATATCAACAGTAACGATTGCGTTCTCTAGATTCATTGCCTTGCGACTGGCATACATTTTTAATGTCATACTTGTACAGGCTGCCAGAGCAGCACCTAAATATTCATGTGGACTTGGTCCCGTCCCGCCGCCACCCTTAATGACTTCTGCATCTGATAAAAAATGTAAATCGCCTGCGCTTAATTTTTGCTGAAGCGGTCCTTCACCAAACTGCGACTCTACTTTTCTCATAATTTCCTCAAATAAATTAAATAGTGCTGATTATTTAGCCAATTTCAGATCTATGCCGAATGGGGTTTACTTGTTTTATCTACTGTAGGTAGCTGAGCTTTCTTCCAGGCACTAAAGCCACCCTCCAGATGCGAGACTTTCGGTACTCCCATTTTCTGTAGTGTCTCGGTAGCCAATGCAGAGCGCCATGCAGAAGCACAGTAGAGAACCAGGCGCTTACCTTCGCCAAAAATCGGCTTGAAGTAGGGGCTCTCTGGATCCACCCAAAATTCCAACATACCTCTTGGAGCATGCAGGGCATTGGGAATCATGCCCTCGCGCTCTAATTCTCGAATATCACGAATATCAACAAATACGGTATCGGGGTCACCTAGCAAGTCTTGAGCTTTTTCTAGCGGAACCGTCTCGATTTCAGCCATCGCGCGGGCAATAAGCTCTTCATAGCCAACTTTTAATTTCACTAAAACCTCCTAAAGTAACAATGTCATAAAGCAGGGCATCACCTGCTACCATTCTGCTATGAACTTTACCGCTACAGAGCTTGGTGCAAGTATTATTTTTGCCATTGCAGTTTTACATACTTTTTGCACTGGATATTTTGAGACGCTAGCCAAAAAATCACGTTCCCATGCTGGACTGTGGCATCTGCTGGGCGAAGTTGAAATTGTTTTTGGCTTCTGGGCAGCCATCCTCATTATCTTCATCTGTTTTATTGATGATTTAAATACTGCAAGAATATTTTTAGACCAGCGCAACTTTACGGAACCTTTATTTGTCTTTGCCATCATGATCGTGGCGGCAAGTAAGCCGATTTTATTTGTCTCTACGGAAATTTTGCATCTACTTGCGAAAATTCTGATGCTGGTTCTGCGCATTAGAAGCGCGCCTGCTTTATATTTTCTGACACTAGCAATCACCCCCTTACTTGGCTCACTCATTACTGAGGCTGCCGCTATGACATTGGCTGCGTTTCTATTGCGTGACTTGGTATATCGACACAAATGTTCAACGGGATTGCTATTTGGAACACTAGGCGTTCTTTTTGTAAATATCTCTATTGGCGGAACCCTCACGAACTTTGCGGCACCACCAGTACTGATGGTGGCTTCAACCTGGGGATGGACCTCAGCATTCATGTTTACCAACTTTGGTATTGAATCTTGCATTGCAATTTTTATCAATGCCCTTGGAGCAACATTACTATTTCATAAAGAGCTCATCGAGCCAGGTAATACTGCAAAGCAAAGCAAAATTCCACTAGCTGTGATTGCGATGCACCTACTATTTTTACTGGGTATTGTCGTATTTGCTCATGACCCCATCATTTTTATGTGGATACTGCTATTCTTTATTGGATACACCACTGCTTACCCGAAACATCAAAACCCGCTAATCGTGAAAGAGGCCCTTCTAGTTGGATTCTTCTTGGCTGGTTTAGTGGTTCTAGGGGCATTGCAAGGTTGGTGGCTGCAACCCATTTTGGAAAAGATGAGTCCTACAGAAGTGTTTTATGGCAGCCTTGCACTCACAGCAATTACTGACAATGCGGCACTGACTTATTTGGGATCACTGGTAACTGGAACCACTTTGGAGTTCAAGCTAGCCTTAGTAGGCGGTGCAGTTGCGGGTGGCGGACTGACCGTTATAGCTAATGCGCCCAATCCAGCCGGAATCGCGATCTTACGCCAATATTTTCCAAATGGGGCTGTGTCGGCACTCTATCTACTAATTGCAGCATTGCCACCCACGCTAGTAGCGATTCTGGCCTATCGACTCGTATAGACAGTAGAATCTGAGCTTCGCCCCCAGTTATAAACCTGAGAACGGCATATGAAAAAGCTCTATATCAAAACCTTTGGCTGTCAAATGAACGAGTACGACTCGGGCAAGATGGCCGACCTCTTACATGCCGATGAGGGCATGGTCATGACTGATACACCAGAAGACGCAGATGTTGTCCTTCTCAATACTTGCTCTATTCGAGAAAAAGCGGAAGATAAGGTCTTCTCTGATTTAGGGCGTTTACGCGAGCTTAAAAAAACGAAACCCAATTTATTAATTGGTGTTGGTGGTTGCGTGGCTAGCCAAGAGGGTCAGCAAATTGTGAGTCGCGCACCCTATGTTGATGTCGTATTTGGACCACAAACATTACACCGCCTATCAGATCTACTTTCACAACGTCGTAAGACTGGCATCCCTCAAGTGGATATCTCTTTTCCTGAAATTGAAAAGTTTGATCATCTTCCTGCGTCCCGCCAAACTCGTGGCTCCGCCTACGTATCTATTATGGAAGGCTGCTCCAAATACTGTAGCTACTGCGTAGTTCCCTACACGCGCGGTGAAGAAGTATCGAGACCATTTGACGATGTGCTTACCGAAGTTGCCGGACTAGCTAGCCAAGGCGTGAAAGAAATTGTTTTGCTTGGTCAAAATGTCAATGCCTACCTTGGAAAAATGGGTGGTACTGAGGAGATCGCAGACTTTGCTTTACTCATTGAATACATTGCCGATATTCCTGGGGTTGAGCGGATTCGTTTTACTACGAGCCACCCCAAAGAATTCACCCAACGCCTTATTGATGTCTATGCCAAAGTTCCCAAGCTGGTAAGTCATTTGCATCTACCAGTGCAGCATGGCTCTGACTTAGTGCTCTCTGCCATGAAACGCGGCTATACCGCTCTGGAATATAAGAGCATTATTCGTAAGATGCGTGCCGTACGGCCTGACTTGACTTTATCAAGTGATTTCATTGTGGGCTTTCCGGGTGAGACTGACGCAGACTTTGAGAAACTTTTAAAGATGGTACGAGAGCTCGGGTTTGACAACAGCTTTTGCTTCATCTTTAGCCCGCGTCCAGGAACACCAGCAGCAAATCTAGCTGATGACACTCCCTATGAAACGAAACTCAAGCGCCTTCAAACACTGTTGGCGCTAGTTGAAGAACAAGCAAATCAGATTAGTCAAAAAATGCTGGGCAATATCGAAAGGGTGTTAATTGAAGGTCTTGCCAAAGATGGTATCAACCTACAAGGTCGAGCCGAGAATAATCGAGTTGTACATTTCACGGCTCCCGATCAAGAAATTGAATCACTGATTGGGCAAATGGTTGATATTCGCATTACCGAAGTCCTCAATTACACCCTCAGAGGCGAATTGGTTGAAGCCCATGCCAACTAAACTCACTGTTGATATTCAGTATGCAAGTCCCGCTATCGAGGCAGTGTTGTCTAAAATTGCTTCGGCCGCATTAATCAAAAAATGGGTCAAGGCTGCCACACACCATGATGGATTGTTGACACTTCGCTTTGTGAATGCAGCAGAAGGCAAAAAATTAAATTCTAATTTTCGTAAAAAAGATTACGCCACCAATGTATTAACTTTTCCATACGAGTTTTCTAAAACTATACTAGCTGCAGATATTATTTTTTGCTTACCTGTCATTCAAAAAGAAGCAAAAGAGCAGAATAAGTCTCTCAAAGCCCATTTGGCCCACTTAATCGTACACGGCTGCCTGCATGCGCAAGCTTACGATCATGAAAATCCAAAGGATGCCAAAAAGATGGAGGCGCTTGAGGTCAAAATTCTGCGTCAGCTGGGCTTTACAAACCCTTATCTAGCCCAGTAATCCATTGTCCCAACTGCTTTTATTGATTTAACTTATTTCTACGCTATTCTTGCAACATGCCTGACCCCAATAAATCCCTTTTAGATCGCTTAGCTGATTTTTTAACGCCACAGCCAACGAGCCCTAATGATCGTCGCCAAGAGTTAATTGCCACATTACGTGAAGCGCAAATTGAAGGTTTAATTGATGCTGATGCGCTCTCAATGATTGAGGGTGTATTTCAAGTTGGTCAATTGTGCGCACGCGATATCTTGGTACCACGCGCCCAAATTGATTGGATTGATATCAATCTGCCTCTTGCAGATCTGATTAAAACTGTCATTGAAGCAGCGCACTCTCGATTTCCGGTATTTGAAGGTAGTCGAGATAACGTCATTGGTATCTTATTGGCCAAAGATTTACTACGTCACGTCACTGAAAAAGATTTTCAGGTGCGAGACTGGTTGCGTCCAGCAGTCTTTATTCCTGAATCAAAGCGCTTGAGCGTTCTATTAAGAGACTTTAAAGACAACCGCAATCATTTGGCTGTTGTGGTTGATGAATACAGTGGAATAGCCGGCATTATTACTATTGAAGATGTGCTCGAGCAAATCGTCGGCGATATTGAAGACGAACATGATATTGATGAAGAGGCTGACAACATCATCTCTCTAGATAATGGTGACATTCGGGTAAAAGGCATCACCGAACTGGAGCAATTTAATGCAGCACTCGGCACTCAATTTGCAGAAGAAGATATTGAAACCGTAGCCGGCCTTGTTGTTCAGCATCTAGGTCGTGTTCCAAAAATTGGTGAACTGATGACTATAGATGGCATTGAGTTTGAGGTGCTGCGTGCTGACCCGCGACAAGTTCATATTTTACTGGCGCGCCAAATACCAAAATCTACTGATTGAGAATTACCTTGGTTGATCTGTATTCAGGCAAGGGCCCTCAAAAATTGAATGCAGTAGCACTCCTTGCGCTTTTTGTATTGGGCGCCCTACTGGCTGTTACCGCCGAGCTTCCCTATGGCGGCTGGATCCACATCCCCCTTCTCAGTATTATTTGGTGGCGACTTAGCCTGCTAAAAGATTGTTCAATAAAACAGTATTTTTTCTCTAGCCTGATATTTGGGATTGGCTACTTTATTGTGGGGCTTTGGTGGCTATATATCAGCCTGCACGATATCGGCGGCATGAATGCCCTGCTTTCCTGTGTGGCTGTTTTTTTGTTGTCCGCCTATGTCTCTCTCTATTTCTCAATCGCTTGTTTATCGATTCGCATCTTTAAAAGCTCTTCGATATCTGGTTTATTTTTAGCTGCGAGCTGGGCAGTCAGTGAATATCTGCGCGGGGAGATTTTTACAGGATTTCCTTGGATGGGATTTGCAGAAGCACAAGTAAATGGGCCATTTGCAACCATCGCTCCTTATTTTGGCGGTTTGGCTTGTACTTTTTTAGCGGTGTATGCATCCTGGCAAATCTTTCAGCTGAATAAACATCCGCGTTATTGCATCTTGACGCTGGGACTAGTTTGCTTAATCACTATTAGCTCAAACTTCTGGAGTTTTACCAAACCAATTGGCGAACCCCTCAAGATTGAACTGGTACAAGGTAATTTTCCACAAAGCATGTTCACCAACCCCGAGGGTGTCTTAAAGCAAATTCATTTTTATAGCAATGCCATGACGCAATCTCGGGCTGAGCTTGTGATCTCGCCAGAAACTGCTTTTGCTTGGCCCACAAATAATCTTCCAGCTGGGCTTATAGAAAATCTTCAAAGTCTTTCTAGCAATGCTCAAACCAACTTACTCTTTGGCGTCATTGGGCGTCACACAAATCCAGATAATGGAAGAGAATTTTCTAACCGAGCCCTGGGTCTATCCCCTGCTCAAGACGCATATCAATACGATAAGAATCACCTAGTGCCTTTTGGAGAATTTATTCCACCCGGTTTTCGTTGGTTCGTTAATGCTTTTAGTGTTCCCTTAAGTGATTTTGCAAGAGGTGGCGATGCGCAAGATAACTTCATCATTAGAAGGCAGAAGCAAGACCCGCTCTATGCAGCGATCACGATTTGTTATGAGGATGTTTTTGGTGGCGAGCTTGCTAGTCGTATTCGGAATAATGCCCAACCAACGAATTTACTCATCAATTTAACGAACCTGGCTTGGTTTGGTAAATCACAAGCGCCTACCCAGCAATTACGACTCTCTCAATTACGCTCACTCGAAACTGGCCTACCGGCCCTTCGGGCTACCAATACTGGCATCACTGCTGTATTGGGCCCTGATGGCAAAGTACTTGCAGCTCTCCCTGAATTTACCCAAGCAAGCTTAAGTACGGAAGTTCAGGCCTATGAGGGTAAAACGCCTTATGTCTTTTGGGGTAATTTCCCAATTTTGAGCTTTTCTTGCCTCTTACTGATCTGGGGCCTGATTCGTCATCGACGTTTTTAGTCATTTTTGACTGCATCCCCTGCTAGCCATGTAAAATCAACGGCTTAGCCAGGTTAATCATGCTTACTTTTCAGCAAATCATTCTCAAACTTCAAGATTATTGGGACCAACAAGGTTGCGCCCTGTTGCAGCCTATCGATCTCGAAGTTGGTGCGGGCACATCCCACACCGCAACCTTCCTGCGCGCTATTGGTCCAGAGCCTTGGAAAGCAGCTTATGTTCAGCCGTCCCGGCGACCCAAGGATGGTCGCTATGGCGAGAATCCAAATCGCTTACAACACTACTATCAATATCAAGTTGTTCTAAAGCCAGCCCCTGAAAATATTCTTGAGCTCTATCTGGGATCCCTCGCAGCATTAGGGCTTGATCTCAAAGAAAATGATGTCCGTTTTGTTGAAGATGATTGGGAAAATCCTACGCTGGGAGCCTGGGGTCTGGGTTGGGAAGTTTGGTTAAACGGCATGGAAGTAACTCAGTTCACCTATTTCCAACAGGTAGGTGGCTTAGATTGCAAACCAGTTCTGGGCGAAATTACTTACGGTATCGAACGCCTAGCGATGTACATTCAAAATTGCTCAAACGTTTATGACCTCGTTTGGGCAGATGGTATTTCCTATGGTGACGTATATCACCAAAACGAAGTGGAGCAATCTTGCTACAACTTTGAACACTCCAATACTGATTTGCTTTTTGCAAACTTTACAAATTACGAAAGCGAAGCAAAACGCCTCATGGAAGTGCCGCTTGCTCTCCCCGCCTATGAAATGGTTCTCAAAGCAGCGCACACCTTTAACCTGCTTGACGCACGTGGCGCTATTTCAGTAACCGAACGGGCGGCCTATATTGGTCGTATCCGCAATCTTTCTCGCTCAGTCGCTCAAGCTTATTTTGAATCTCGTGAAAAGCTCGGCTTCCCAATGTGTCAACGCCAGGCCAAGGTTTAGGCCTCAAGATTGAATTAATCCACTTATGAGCACAAGCAATTCACCTACACTGTCCGCTACTTTATTAATTGAAGTATTTACTGAAGAATTACCCCCCAAATCCTTGCGTCGCTTAGGTGATGCATTTAGTGAGGGAATCTTTACAGTCTTAAAGGGTGCAGGTCTAGCTAATGAAGCCTCAAAAGTCATTAGCTTTGCTACACCACGTCGCCTGGCAGTTCAAATCAGCAATGTGCTTGATCAAGCGCCCGACTACCCCGTACGTGAAAAACTATTGCCGACCAGTATTGCCTTTGATGCTCAAGGAAAAGCGACTCCACCATTATTAAAAAAATTAGGTGTGCTCGGTTATGGTGATATCGATATCGCCACTCTTGAAAAGGCTGGTGAAGGTAAAAATGAAGCTCTGTATCTAAATGTGATAGCTAAAGGTGCGGCACTAGAGCACACTGCGCAAATTGCCCTTGAACAAACACTGAGTAAATTGCCGATTGCCAAAATGATGCACTATCAAGTGCTCCAGAAAAATGGTCAATTAGCAGACGTACAATTTGCTCGTCCAGCCCACAGCATCATTGCTTTACACGGCGATCAGATCCTCAAGATCAGCAGCCTAGGAATCGCTGCTAGCAACCATACTGAAGGGCATCGCTTCCTAGCGCCGGGTAATGTCACTATCACCTCTGCTGACCAATATGAAAATGAGTTGCAAGCTAAGGCTAAGGTAATCCCAAGTTTTAATCAGCGCAGAGCTCAAATCGAGGCGGCCCTCTTAAAGGCGGCTGGTGATGACTTAGTATTAATGCCTGACAGCTTATTGGATGAGGTGACCTCTCTAGTTGAGTGGCCCGCTATTTATGAGTGCCACTTCGATCAAGAATTTTTGGAAGTGCCCCAAGAATGCTTAATTTTGACAATGCAAACCAATCAAAAGTATTTTGCATTGACTGACAAACAAGGTAAGTTGCGCAATCGCTTCTTAATTGTTTCCAATATTGAAACTACTAAGCCACAAGCCATCATCTCTGGTAACGAGCGCGTTGTGCGTCCGCGCCTTGCAGATGCACGCTTCTTCTTCCAGCAAGATCAAAAGCGCGCCTTAGCTACTCGTGTTGCTGATCTTGGCAAGGTGGTCTATCACAATCAATTGGGCAGTCAACTTGAGCGCGCCCGACGTGTTCAGGCCCTTGCTACGGGTATTGCAAAAGAACTCAATGCCGATGAAAAGCTCGCAAGTCGTGCTGCAGAGATTGCAAAGACTGACTTGCTAACCGATATGGTCGGTGAATTTCCAGAACTTCAAGGCATCATGGGTCGCTACTATGCAGTGCATGATGGCGAAAATCCGGAAGTTGCCGCCGCATGTAGCGAGCACTATATGCCGCGCTTTGCAGGCGATTCTCTGCCACAGACGGTAACTGGAACCATCCTAGCCATTGCCGATAAGCTTGAAACCTTAGTGGGCATTTGGGGTGTTGGACTTGCACCAACGGGTGATAAAGACCCATATGCATTGCGTCGTCATGCTTTAGGTATTTGCCGCTTGCTTTTAGAAAAGAATCTGTCTCTGAGTCTGCCAGCGCTAATTGAATTAGCCCGTGCGCAGTTTTCACAAAAAGATGTTCAAGAAAAGGCAAATGCTGCTGACATTTATGCATTCATCATCGATCGTCTGCGTGCTTACCTGCGTGATCAATCGATTGCTGGTAAACCATTTACCAGTGCTGAAATCGATGCTGTTCTGAGCCAAGAGCCAAAGCAAATTAATGACTTGATTCAACGTTTAACTGCCTTACGTGAATTTAATGCTCTCACGGAAGCCGCTCAACTTGCTGCTGCAAATAAACGGATTAGCAATATTCTGAAGAAAACAACTACCGCCATTCCTACGGCATGCTCTACTAAGTTATTGCAAATTCCCGCAGAAACCAAGCTATATCAAGCCTTGGAAAGCATTACTCCTGCCCTCAGCACCGCTTATGAGAAACGTCAATTTGTTGAATTATTAAGAGCGCTTGTTGCTTTAAGTGCGCCTATTGATCAATTTTTTGCCGATGTGATGGTGATGGACCCTAATCCTGAGTTGCGTGATAACCGCCTAGCTCTCCTGCAACAACTCCACCAGAAAATGAATCTCGTTGCCGATCTCGGCAAATTAGCATGAGCATCAGCTCCTCTAAACTCATTATCCTTGATCGCGATGGCGTGATCAATGAAGATCGTGATGATTATGTTAAATCTGTTGATGAATGGATCCCGCTACCTAGAAGCCTAGAAGCTATCGCATTACTGAATCAAGCGGGCTATCAAGTAGCAATCGCAACCAATCAGTCTGGCTTATCGAGAGGTTATTTCACGATCAATGATTTACATGCAATGCACAGCAAAATGGATAAGCTCCTTCAACCATTAGGTGGTCATATAGACAGCATCTTTTTTTGCCCTCATGTAGATTCACATGGCTGCGATTGTCGAAAGCCCGCCCCTGGCCTTATCAAAGAGATTGCCTTGCGTTATAAAAAATCAGAAAGTACTCAACCGCTGTTAGGTGTACCCATTGTTGGTGACTCATTACGAGATCTGCAAGCTGGCATCGCGCTGGGAGCCTCGCCTCATCTAGTATTGACTGGTAAAGGTCAAAAAACATTGGAAAAGGGTAACTTACCAGAGGGTACGCAAATTCATGCTGATCTCATGGCATTCACAAACGCGCTGCTCGAAAGTACTGTGTAAAGAAAACATGGTCTATTTACACTCTACTCTCTTTGCTTTATTTCTACTGATCTTCACCCCAATTTGGTCAGTGCTATGCATGCTGGTATTTCCTTTTCTGAGCCCAGAAAATCGCTATAAATTCATTGGTATTTGGAACAAAGTCGTAATCTGGCTCTTGTGGCATCTTTGTGGCATCCGCTATGAAATTCGTGGCATGCAACACATGCGTGCAGTGCTTGATAAACCTGTTGTTATTCTGAGCAAACATCAGTCTGCTTATGAAACGATTGCCTATATTGCACTCCTTCCAAAGCAACTTTGTTTTGTCTTCAAACGAGAATTACTTTGGATTCCCTTTTTTGGCTGGGCTTTAGCTTTGCTCAAAATGATTCACATTAATCGCGCAAACAAACAAACAGCAGCCCTCTCAGTTGCTAGCCAAGGTCGTAAACGTCTGAGCGAAGGTAAATGGATCATGTTATTTCCGGAGGGCACCAGAACACCTCGAGGATCAACTAAGCCCTATCGTAAGGGTGGTGCTCGACTGGCGAGCGCTACGGGCGCATTGGTTATTCCGATTGCACATAACGCAGGTAATTTTTGGCCTAAGAACAGCTTTTTAAAGCAGCCCGGCACTGTGATCTTTTCGATTGGGCCCGCCATTCTTTCCGAAGGCAAGTCAGGAGAAGAGTTACAACAAGAGGTTGAGGGTTGGATCGAATCCGAAATGCGGGTCATTGACCCCAGCGCTTATCAATAGAACATCAAGCGGCTAAAACTTTAGCCCACTCAATATAGCGCTCGACAGCAATATCCTGAGCTCTCGCTTTTAACTCAAGCTCGGTCAAACTTAATCTCTCTGCAAAAGCCTGTAGGTTGGTACGTAACATTTTTCTTCTTTGAGAAAAGGCTGAAGCAACTACCTGCTCTAAAGCGCTCCATTGAGTATTGCTCAAATCAAAGTCTTGGCGCGGAATCATGCGTACTACCGCAGAGTTTACTTTTGGTTGAGGATCAAAAGCTTCGGGGGGAACCTCCAAGACCAACTCCATATCATAGCGAGCTTGGAGCATGACAGACAATCTACTGAAATCAGAACTACCAGCCTTTGCCACCATTCTTTCAACAACCTCAGCTTGCAACATAAATACTTGTTCATCAATTTCAGAGGCAGCAGAAACAAGATGAAATAATAATGGTGAAGAGATGTTGTAAGGCAAATTACCAACTACCTTACAAAACCCATTTTTCTCAGAACGACTCTTTGCCCAATCCAGAAAATCAAACTTGAGAGCATCACCTTCAATGACTGTTAAACCATTGAGATTTTTTTGATTCCAGTAGGCGACTAAGTCACGGTCAATTTCTAGGAGATCAAGCTCGTCAAGATTTCTCAGCAAGGGAATTGTCAAGGCGCCAAGCCCAGGACCAATCTCAATCACATGCATATCTGGGCCAGGATTAATTAAAGCAACGATGGAATAAATAATCCCATCATCTTGCAAAAAATTCTGACCAAAACGTTTACGTGCGCGATGCATTCCCTAGCTTAGCTTTCTTTGGTTCAGGGCGAGCTCATAAGCCAAACGAAGAGCCTCTAACATGCTGCCAGAATCAGCAATTCCTTTTCCAGCAATATCCAAAGCAGTTCCATGATCTACTGATGTTCGGATAATCGGCAAACCCAGGGTCACATTCACCCCACCACCAAAAGTGACGAACTTAAACGGGGCTAGTCCTTGATCGTGATACATCGCTATAAACGCATCAACATGCTCGAGCGCGGAAGCGTCAAACATAGTATCCCCAGGATATGGTCCAGAAACATCAATACCTTGCTGCTTAGCAGATTCAATTGCTGGTGCAATCATCTCAATTTCTTCACGACCCAAATAACCAGACTCACCAGCATGCGGATTTAAGCCAGCAACCCGAATCACCGGCTTGGCGCTGCCAAATTTTTCATGTAGATCCTGGTTTACTATTTGAATCGTTTCAAACAAGAGCTCATAACTTAAAGAGGCTGAGACGTCCCTCAGAGGAAGGTGAGTACTTGCCAAAGCAACTCGTAAATCTCTATGCGATTTAATTCCCAAGAAACCAGCAGGTAATGGAGCACATAACATCATGACAACATGCTGTGTGTTGCAGCGCTGCGCCAAATATTCGGTATGTCCAGTGAAAGGAATACCGGCATTATTAATTAAGCTCTTTTGGACTGGGGCGGTAACCATCGCATCAAAATCCCCATGTAGACAAGCGTCGCTAGCATGATCCAGAAGATTGAGGACATACTGTGCATTGGCAGGATTTAATAGACCTGGGATACTAGGTGCACCGAGTGAAATTGACTCAATCTTCAAATGCTCAAGGGTACTCAGGTTTTCGCCAGAAGAATTTCGAAATAAACTTGCATCGCCCAATAAAGTAATCTGGACATTAGGCTGTTCAGTCAAAAATTCTTTTGCTGCAGCCAGCGAAACTTCTGGTCCGATACCAGCAGGATCACCAGTAGTGATTACTAATTTAACGAAGTGCGGCGTTGGCTGCATCTTCTGCGTTCAAGATTTTGACAGTTGCTGTGTCGCGCAATTCACGAATCCAATCCTGATAAGCTTGTTCGAATTTTCTTTCACGGATAGCGGCACGCGCAAATTCTCGCTGCTTTTCTACTGTTAACTGTGCTTCGCGACGCTCTAATACCTGAATCAAGTGCCAGCCAAACTCAGACTTCACTGGATTGCTTACCTCACCAATTTGCAGTCGATTCATTGCCTGCTCAAATTCAGGAACCAAATCTCCGGGACCCATCCAACCCAAATTACCACCATTTGGGGCCGAGCCATCCTCGGAGTATTTTTTAGCAAGCTCAGCAAAATCAGCAGTTTTGGCGCGTACTTGATCACGATAGCCTTGCAAGCGCCTCTCAGCGTCTTGATCTGTTAATCCCGCTCTATTCTTCAACAGAATGTGACGTGACATCGTTTGGGTAATCGGAATATTTTGGGGTGTTGTCGGAATAGACTCTTGCGACCCGGCTTGCTGAGCGGGGGCTGCGCTTATTACACGACGATCTAAAACCTTGAGGACGTGATATCCCGCTGGACTCTTCACTACCGCATTAGCAACCTGTCCGCCACCAGTATTTCGAATAGCCTCGTAAAAAAGTTGCGGCAAACGATCGGGGCTGCGATAACCTAAATCTTGAAATTTGATTTTAGGATTTGCTTTTGCAGCTGCAGCACCAAGTTGTAAAAAATCTACATCGCCTTTTGCATCGCGTAGTAAGGCCTCAGCCTGCTTCTTTGCTTCAGCTTGAATGCTCGCACCCGCTCCTGTATCTACTGGAATAAAAATCTGTGCAACATCAATTTCTTCGGACCCACCTTTTGCAGGTGATGCAGAACGTTGCTCGCCACCACCAACCATTGCACGCATACGCTCTGAAATGAAATTATCTACTTCCGCATCTGAAATCTTAATCTTGGCCTCTACCGCTCGCTCGCGATAACGACTCAAAATAATATCTTCACGTAAGGTCTGTTTATAGCGCTCAAATGTCATACCTGTAGCTATAATTCTGGCCTTGAACTCGGCATAACTCAGTTTATTTTTAGCAGCGATATCGCCAATAATTTTCTCTAGCTCTTTGTTGGTAACCACAATGCCTTCTTGCTCGGCATTCTGCAGTTGAATTTTTTCGATAATCAGGCGCTCTAGTACCAACTTTCTTAAATTATCAGCATCAGGCAACTTCACTCCCTGCTTCTGAAGGGCTATGATGCGATCATCGATTTCTTTACGGGTTACATAACCTGTATTCACCACAGCAGCAACACCATCGATATTGCGAATTTTGCTATCAGTTGTATTGCCAGTCTTCGAAGAGTCTTGAGAGTAGACGACGCCCGCAAAAGAAGTGGCACCTAATACCAAAATGAAGGACAAAATCTGTTTCAAAAGGTTCCTACTGAGCATTATTGATAGTTCTCATATATGGAGGGTGGAATTGGTTTTGAAGTAGGCATATATCCAGGTACATTTAGCTTCATGATATCAACTGGACTGCTGCCTGCGCTAGCAAAGCCCCTAAATTCTATTTGGAAGAGTATTTGAGTAGTAGTTATTTGAGAGGTATTGAGTATTTGTGAGTAGACACTACGGAATGTCCAGCAATCTCTTGTCCACTCAAGACCCAACAAGGTATTCAATGTTTTCGTGGTTAAGGCATCATAACCCCATCGACCCAATACAGAGACTTCGCGTGAGAGTGGCCATTGTCCTGAGATGTTGTACTGATCAGTGGTGGTTGCGGATGGGGTAAAGGATTGATTATTTTGCACCGATGCTTGGACTGGTGGAGACCACACATTACGATAGCCAAAATTCAGACTTCTGCCAGGAGTAGGCCTCCAACTTCCGCCCACTGTAGTTTGCACAAAGCGATTAAGCTGGGTGTTGTACTGACCAAACATATCAGCACTGAAATTTCCAAGCAATCGCACTGAGCCAGAACCCAAAGTATCGGAATAGGTTGAGGGATTCACAATGTTGCCGTTTAAGCCTACTTTCTGGCCAGTAAATTGTTGTTGTTGTGCCAGAGTTACGCTGGCTCGCTCAGCGCCCGTATTAGCTTCAATCATTCTACTAGTCATACCTAGGGTTGCCGCATTTCTATCAGCAATGCGATCGTTACCAATGAAAGTATTTTCAGCAAAAATTTGAGATACGCCAAAGCCAGCATCGGCGGTATCAAAAATTGGTGTTTGCGCTTGACTTTGATATGGCGTGTAAACATAAAAAGCCCTTGGCTCCATTGTCAGCAACATATCGCGCCCAAAAAAACCTTTCAGCTCGGCTGCATCTCTCTCAAATGCCATTCCAGAGTCCAGGCTAAATGTAGGGATAGTGAAACCTTGAACTGGAGCCACTCCAACGGTATTGAATGGAGTTGCGTTATAGCTATTTGATTGAAAGCTCACCTTAGGCGTCAGGTAATAACCTGGCGTCACTTGAGGTAAAGCCATTGCACCTTTTACTACTGTTCTATCGGCCTGGCTATAAACACCTGGTGCAGTAGCAGCTAGGTGTCCCTGAATGTTGTACGCAAAGCGAGTGAAGTCTGTAGAAAATGAAGTTGCAGGGCCAGTAGGTAAGGTTACATACTTACCGCTTACGTCTGAAGCTGTCGGAGTTAAGCGATTGTTATAAGTAGCAGTAACATTTGGCAAGACGTTATAAGGCGATTGAACAGTGACAGCAGGATCAGGCTGAAGGGTTTGAAATGTCAATGCTCTAGCGGATACATTCCAATTGCTTAAACTACCTGTAAGGCCTTTTGTCGTTCCAACCTCTTGGCGAAATTGATTGGTGACTACCCCTGCTAGACTTTGTGAAAATTGCGTGGGGTATAAATTATCCGAAACTCTAGCCATATTCGCATAGCCTGTCCACGAACCAGGCATGGGCACACCACCCGGCCCAACTCCTCCGGTAAATGCTTGTCGTTGCTGCCAGTCATATTTCCATCGATCAGTGCCAGTCTGTTTGTCGTATGGCAAGAACTCGCCACCAAGGGTGCCGGTATATTTTGTATCTAAGAAACGGTATTGCGCACCCAACATCACTCCCCGTTGATTCATATAACGAGGCAATAAAAGTAAATCACGGTTTGGTGCAATATTGACGTAATAAGGCTGGGTAATATCTAAACCATTATTCGAGTTATAGCCAGCAACTGGAGCAAGCAGTCCTGAACGACGCTGACCGCCTGTCGGAGCCGTGAAGTAAGGAATATAGGCAATCGGTACATCAAAGAATCGCATCACTCCATGTGTGCCAACCATTTCTTTTTGCTCGTTATCGATTTCTAAACTACCGACTGTGAAATACCAATCCATATTTTCTGGAGTACAAGTGGTGTAGGTTGCTTTATCGAAAACAAAAATATCAGGGCCTGCAATCGTTAATTTTTTTGCCTTTCCACTTCCCCGGTTATCGCGCAGCTCATAGCTAGGAGTCTGCATCGCACCTTCACGTGCATCAACTTTAAATTGTCCTTGGGGACCCTTAAAAACAACATTCCCTTTGGAAAGTTCAGCGTTACCAATTAAATCAGCGATATCGGTATCGGGGTCATAAGTAATTTCATCGGCCTTCAGAACTGCACCATTGCGACGAATTTGCGCACGGCCCTTTAAATGCATATCGCGATCGACTACACCATCAATTACATCGCTAGAAGTGAATGTCAGAGCTTTACCATCTTCAATTGGCCGGCTTACGCGCAACTGATCATCCAACTTTAATACGGTCACATTGCCACGATCGGGCAAAAGTACTGTGTTTGTAGAAGTTTGTGAGGTCGGGGGTAATGGCGCAGGAGCCTGCGCCCGAATCGGCAACGCGAATTGAAGCAATATCACCCCCATGATTACGCGCGGGGTCATAGCTAAAAAAAGAGGGGCGCAAAGGCCGGCGCGACGGCGATAATGACTCATGGATCCAGACCAGCCTTATTATACGAATCGACCATGACTGACTCTCGCTTAAACACCCTCCGCAACTGGCTAAAAGCCCTGCAGCCTAGCTGGCAATTAGATCTCGCCACTTTGGCCCCAGCCTCGGCAGATGCTAGCTTTAGACGCTATTTCCGCATTGAGTCTCAAAAGCCCAATTTCGAGACCTTAATCGTGATGGATGCGCCTCCAGAGCATGAACCTTTAGACGCATTTATTCGAGTGGATTTATTGCTCTCTAATGCCGGGTTAAATGTCCCAAAAATACTTGAACAAAATACTGTAGAAGGCTTTCTTTTATTAAATGATTTGGGCACTAAAACTTTTCTTGCAGAGCTTAATAGCGAAACTGCAGATCACCTTTATGCAGATGCAACTCATGCTTTAGTGCAAATGCAATTAGCTAGCAAACCAGATGTACTGCCGAATTATGATCAAGTCCTCTTGCAAAGAGAATTAGATTTATTTCCTGACTGGTATTTGAAGAAACATCTCAAGATTCAATTAAACGATCTGCAACAAGCTCAACTCAAGCAGTCTTTTGACTTCATTATCGAAAATAATCTAGCGCAAGCAAAAGTCTATGTCCATCGCGATTACCACTCTCGCAATTTAATGGTGACTGCAATAAACAATCCAGGCGTGATCGATTTTCAAGATGCTGTTTATGGACCGATTACTTACGATGCTGCCTCTTTATGGCGAGATGCTTACATAGCATGGCCGGAAGAGCGTGTGATTGACTGGGTTATAAAATTTTGGGAGGCGGGTCGTAAAGCTAAACTTCCAATGCCGGATGATTTTGGTCAGTTCTATCGTGATTTTGAGTGGATGGGTTTGCAACGTCACCTAAAAGTTCTGGGTATTTTTGCAAGACTCTTTCATCGTGATGGCAAGGATGGATACCTGAAAGATATCCCTCTAGTACTGGAATATGCAATCGCTACTGCTAATCGCTATATCGAACTAAAACCATTAGCGCGTATTTTGGAGTCCACCCGCCAAAATAAAGAATAATTAGCAAATACGAATGAACAAGAACCGCTCTCTTCCTTGTTTTCTTCTTGCCGCTGGAAGGGGCGAGCGGATGCGACCCCTGACTGATAGTCTGCCAAAGCCTTTGCTGACGATTCAAAATAAATCATTACTAGCTTGGCATCTTGAAGCTCTTGCTAAGTCAGGCATTGAAAATGTTGTCATCAATCATGCGTGGCTTGGTGAAAAAATCGAAGAGAGTCTAAAAGATGGTCGACAGTTTGGGCTCAATATTCAATACTCACCTGAAGGTAGCGCCCTAGAAACTGCAGGGGGCATTCGCAAGGCACTTCCCTTACTTTTGCCGGAGGATTATTTTTTGGTGATCAACGGTGATGTCTTTAGCCCTAATCTACCTGTCCCGTCACTTTTAGAGGCAGTCTCAAGCCTGCGCAGCCAGCCCAATCAATTATTGGCACACCTGCTCATGGTTCCAAATCCGGCTCAGCACCCCAATGGGGACTTTTATCTGAAAGATGGGTTAGTGAGCGATCACGCCTCTGAAGGCGCAGAGAAGCTCACTTTTTCAGGGATTGGAATCTACCATCAGGACCTCTTCAAAGCATTAGAAATCGGAGTTCCGGCAAAGCTAGCGCCACTACTGAGGGAAGCAATGGAGCAAAATAAAGTGTCTGGTGAAAAATATGCCGGTCCATGGCACGATGTAGGGACTCCACAACGTTTACAAGAGCTCAATGCAGCTTATGAATAACAAAATTTATCAAGAACGCAGAAATGCGCTAGCAAAACAAATTCACGCTAAGACTGGTAGCGGTGTTGCAGTCATTTCGACTGCGCCTGAAGTCGCCCGTAATCGTGATAGCGAATTTCCCTATCGTCATGACAGCGATTTTTTTTACTTAACTGGCTTTGAAGAGCCAGGCGCAACTTTAGTGATGGCAGTAAAAGCTAGTGGTAAAGACTATGAAGTGCAATCCCATTTATTTTGCAGGCCGAAAGATCCCGAGCGAGAAATTTGGGACGGGATCCGCCTCGGTCCTGAAGCCGCACCAACAGTACTTGGTGTTGAATACGCGCACAGTAATCAAGAGCTTGATCGTAAACTTGGTGAATTATTGGCTGATCAAGATGCGGTTTATATCCGCTTGGCAGAAAGCGCGGAAGCGGATCGTCGCTTACGTCATTGGATGAAGCAAGTCCGTGGACAGGCGCGCTCTGGTATTAACCCACCTTCTGAATTTCATGATGTAGAAGCATTCATTCATGAGATGCGCTTATTTAAAGACTCACAAGAGATTGATACGATGCGCCGTGCTGCTGCCATCTCTGCCCGCGCTCATATTCGAGCGATGCAAGTGTGCAAACCCGGAATACGAGAGTATCAGCTTGAAGCCGAATTGCTCCATGAATTCCGCAATAGTGGTGCTCAGAGCGTTGCCTACAACAGCATCGTTGCTGGAGGCGCAAACTCATGCATCCTGCACTATCGCGCTGGATCAACCGAATTACGCAGCGGCGACCTCTGCTTAATTGATGCAGGGTGTGAGCTTGATGGGTACGCTTCTGACATCACCCGCACCTTTCCAGTCAATGGAAAATTTTCTGGTCCTCAGCGCGCGCTTTATGACATCACACTCGCCGCACAAGAAGCAGCAATTGCCGTAGCTAAGCCAGGCAATACTTTTATGCAACCCCACGAAGCTGCTCTCAAAATACTGACCCAAGGCTTGCTGGATGAAAAACTTCTCAAACTATCCGAGTTAGGTTCATTGGAGAATGCAATCGAGACTGGTGCATATCGACGGTTTTATATGCACCGTACTTCACACTGGCTAGGTATGGATGTTCATGATGTTGGCTCGTATCGTGAACCAACTGAAGGCTCCTCTAAAGAAGATAAGCCTTGGCGCATTCTCAAAAGCGGTATGGTAATTACGATTGAACCAGGCTTATACATAAGACCTGCGGATGATATCGATGAAGCCTTCTGGAATATTGGCATTCGCATTGAAGATGATGCAGTTATTAATAGTTCTGGCTGTGAATTAATCTCCCGCGGGGTTCCAGTGAAGGCAGATGAAATTGAAGCCATCATGAAGCATGCTTAAGCATCAGCTATGAGTACATCTAGTTGCGACATCTTGATTCATGGAGGCGGGCCTGTTGGCCTTGCTTGCGCAGCCTGGACTCTACAAAAGTTTCCAGATGCAAAACTCACACTGATAGACCGAAATCCGAAAGAGGATGCCGATCTAGCTTCAGCTGATAGCCGGGGTATTGCCCTGTCTCATGGCAGCAAGCTTCTACTCGACACGATTCATGCCTGGCCCACTGAATGCGCTGATATTCATCGCGTGCACGTTTCACAGGCGGGTCGATTTGGTCGTGCCCTGATGACACGCGAAGAACTCAATCAAGAAGCTTTAGGCCACATCATTCGCTATCGCGATATTCACATGACACTGCGCCAAACTTTAAGAAGCATTCAAGACAAGAGCACTCATTTCAAATGGCTACACATTGGTAAAGAAGACAACCCTGTCAGCACCAATGCCAAATGCATAGTGCACGCAGAAGGTGGCTTATTTAAAAC
>NZ_NAIA01000005.1 GCF_002192535.1 Polynucleobacter hirudinilacicola
AGGCGGTTTTTTTATATCCATCCTTAGGTCCAAGCTATTACGAGAAGGAAGCTTCAAACTCCTCAGTTTTAATGGCGTTCATTAAAAAAAGAATTTGCCTCTGAAAACTTTTTCTTTCGGCAACCTGATCATGAGGTAAGCGATCATGCTCCCGTAACAGACTCTGTATAGCTGGGTTGTAATGCTCTCTGACGGGTGACATCTTGACTCCTTGAGACTGTATTGGTTAGGAATACTGTAACAAGGCTGCTATATATTTGCAAAGAATATATAGCGATAACTAAACTACTTTTGAATCTATAAAGTCTGGGCCTTACTTTTCTACAAAGGCGCGTTCAAATACGTAGTCGCCAAGCTGGCCAAGGCTTGGGGAGACCTTAAAGCCCTTGGCATCTAGCATTTCAGCGGTTTCTTTGAGCATCGATGGGCTGCCACAAATCATTGCTCTATCTACTGCTGGATCCAAAGGAGGCAGGCCGATATCTTTAAAGAGCTGACCAGATTCAATAGCAGTAGTGAGCCGCCCAGTGTGTTTAAAAGCCTCTCTCGTTACCGTTGGATAGTAGATCAGTTTTTCACGGATTAATTCACCCAGGTATTCATCTTGAGTCAGTTCATTTTTGATGTAGTCGCCATAGGCTAGCTCACTGACAAGACGAACGCCATGAATTAAAACCACTTTCTCAAACTTATCATACGTATCTGGGTCACGAATGATGCTCATGAATGGCGCAAGACCAGTGCCCGTGCTGAATAGATAAAGATGCTTTCCAGGGTTTAAATCATCGATCACTAATGTACCAACTGATTTTTCACTGACAAGAATGGGATCTCCCACCTGAATCTTTTGCAAGCGTGAGGTAAGTGGTCCATCCTGGACTTTAATACTTAAAAATTCCAGATGTTCTTCATAGTTTGGGCTGGCAACGCTGTAAGCTCTAACTAAAGGCTTGCCTTCAACCTCAAGGCCAATCATCAAAAAGTGGCCGCTGCGAAAGCGCAGGCCCTTATTGCGAGTAGTAGTAAAGCTAAAGAGCGTGTCATTCCAATGGTGAACGGTAAGAACGGTTTCGGTGTTGTAGGCTGCCATAAAAGCTGAGTTTTAATTATCTAAAACCCTAATTATCCTCAATCTTGAAGTGATTCAGGGTCTATCCAGCGCCCAATCACCAATTTACTTCTTATAAGTTATCTACTTTTGCTTATAAAACCCTGTTTAAGGCTTGGGGAGGGACGATCTCGCTATCATCTAGGGATGATTCTTGCCCAATATCGATCGATTTCCTTATTTAGCCTCAGTTTGGTGTTTTTTGCTATAGCGCTTGAGCAGTCTGAGTTTTAATTTATTTGTTTCATCAAACACACTATCTATTCCTATGGCAATTCTGACTGTTAATGCAGGCTCCTCCTCTCTCAAGTTTTCAATCTATCCTACGCAGCAAGGATCTGTCCTGCCATCAATCCTCTCCGGGAGTTTCGAGGGTCTAGAGCCCGGTGGAAAAACAGAGCTGCGTTATACCTACGAAGGTGTGCAGCACGCTGAGTATTTTGAGGATGTGGATCAGGATCCCTTTATCGCTGCCTTAATGCACCTCAAAGAGTTATTACTTGAGATTAAAGGGTTGCCTCCAATCCGAGCCGTTTCTCATCGCATTGTTCATGGAGGCTCAGAGTTTTTTCAACCGGTTGTTTCTACAGATGCCATTCTAGAAAAATTATGGGCTATGAGTGCCTTGGCACCACTCCATCAGCCACATAGCTTGGATGGTGTGAAAGCTTTTTCCCAAGTATTTCCAGGTATTCCGCAAGTACTCTGTTTTGATACGGCATTTCATAAAACAATGAGCCCACTTGAAACTTCTCTTGCTTTACCTAAGGAGATTACGGATCAGGGTGTACGACGCTATGGGTTTCATGGAATTTCTTATCAGTACATTATTGGAGAGTTGCTTGAGAGCTCGAGTAGATCTAGAGATAGAGTGTTGATGGCGCACCTTGGTAATGGCGCTAGTTTGTGTGCTGCGATTGATGGAAAAAGTATTGCAACAACAATGGGCTTCTCTGCCTTGGATGGCCTTATGATGGGTACTCGTAGCGGCTCTCTAGATGCTGGCGTATTGATGTATTTGGTTGAGCGCGGCTATACCCATGATCAGTTGCAAGATCTTCTCTACAGAAAGAGCGGCTTACTTGGTGTATCTACCATCTCAGCTGATATGCGTAAATTAAAGAGCGATCCTAATCCTCTGGCCAAAGAAGCAATTGAGCTTTTTATTTATAAAATTATGCGCGAGGGCGGTGCAATGATTGCCTGTCTTGGCGGCCTTGATTTAATTTCATTTAGCGGGGGTATTGGCGAACATGATCCAGACCTAAGATCTTCAGTGTGTAAGAAATTTGAATGGCTAGGCATTGAGTTAGATGAAGCGCTAAATCAGGCGGCCACCAAGGAACTTACTTTGAAAATTAGCACACCACAAAGTGCTGTTGAGGTTTGGGTTGTTCCTACTGACGAAGGCGTGATGACCGCACAGGAAGCTCTTAACTTACTGCATTTTTAATCTAGGCAAGCCAAATACTAGCCTTACTCTTCCTCGCGACGCAAATGAGGGAAGAGAATCACATCACGAATGTTTGGTGCATCGGTCAGTAGCATTACCAGACGGTCAATGCCAATACCGCAACCACCAGTTGGAGGCATGCCGTACTCAAGGGCGCGGATGAAGTCATGGTCAAAGTACATCGCTTCTTCATCGCCAGCTTCTTTTTGCTCTACTTGTTTGCGGAAGCGATTGGCTTGATCTTCAGCATCATTCAGCTCCGAGAATCCATTGGCGATTTCACGACCGGTGATAAAGAGTTCAAAGCGCTCAGTGATGCCAGGGCGGGTATCAGATTCTCTAGCGAGAGGGCTGACTTCGATTGGGTAATCGATGATGTAGGTTGGCTCCCAGAGATGCTCTTCGGCAACCAATTCAAACAGAGCTAACTGTAAGGCGCCAATGCCGGCATTCTTAAGGGTAGGGGCATCTGGATTCTCCCCACCTTTTTTCAGTTCAGCGCGAATGAAGTTGATGTCATCAAGTTGGGCTGCTTCATAGCTCTTACCCGATTGGCCACAATACTTCAGAATTGCTTCAGTAATGGTAAGACGCTGAAATGGCTTGCTCAAATCTAACTCGCGACCTTGGTGGGTCAATACTGCGGTACCTTGAGCATCCATTGCTGCCGCACGAATCAAGCCTTCAGTAAAGTCCATCAGCCAACGGTAATCGGTATACGCTGCGTAGAACTCCATCATCGTAAATTCGGGGTTGTGACGCGGACTTACGCCTTCATTGCGGAAGTTACGATTGATTTCAAAAACGCGCTCAAATCCACCAACTACTAATCTCTTAAGGTAAAGCTCAGGAGCGATACGCAAGAACATTTGCATATCGAGTGCGTTGTGGTGAGTAATGAATGGTTTCGCTGCTGCACCACCGGGAATCGGGTGAAGCATGGGTGTTTCTACTTCCATAAAGTCAGCATCAAGCATATGGCGACGCAATGAGGCAATCGCATTGCTACGTGCTTTAAACGTATTACGACTTTCTGGATTAACAATGAGGTCTACATAACGCTGACGATATTTAGTCTCTAGATCAGACAGTCCGTGAAATTTATCCGGCAATGGACGTAAAGACTTGCTCAATAAACGCAAGTTGCTACATTCAACAGAAAGTTCACCTTTATTAGTCTTAAAGAGATTTCCTTCGGCAGAGATAAAGTCACCCATGTCCCAATGCTTAAAGGCACCATGAGTATCGGCACCACTGAGTTCATCGCTGATGTAGAACTGAATCTGACCACTACGATCCTGAATGGTTGCGAAACTCGCTTTACCCATCACGCGCTTAAGGACCATACGACCAGCAACCTTGACATGAACCTTTTTTATAGCAAGCTCTTCTTTGGTGAGGCTATCGTAGTGAGTATGCAAATCAGCGGCTAAATGGGTGGGAACAAAATCATTCGGAAAGGCAATACCACTTTCGCGCAGTTTGGCGAGTTTTTCACGGCGCTCCGCAATGATGTGGTTCTCATCAACTACTTCGGTAATTGGTGGATTAGTTTTATCGTTCATATTTGTCGTTAATTAAACGCCTTGCTTCAGGCTGGCTTCAATAAAGGCATCAAGATCTCCATCCAGAACTTTTTGAGTATTGGAGATCTCAACGTTAGTACGTAAATCCTTAATGCGGCTTTGATCTAAAACATAAGAGCGGATCTGGTGACCCCAGCCCACATCTGTTTTACTTGCTTCTAACTTATCTTGTTCTGCACGACGCTTTTGCATCTCGTGTTCGTACAAGCGTGACTTGAGCATCGTCATTGCTTCTGCGCGATTTCGGTGTTGACTACGATCGTTCTGGCATTGCACCACAATTCCTGTCGGGATATGCGTGAGGCGCACTGCGGAGTCAGTTTTATTAATATGCTGACCACCCGCACCAGAAGCGCGATAGGTGTCTGTACGAATATCTGCAGGATTCACCTCAATCTCAATAGAGTCATCAATCTCTGGATAGACATAGATGGAGGCAAAAGAAGTGTGGCGCCCATTGGAGGAGTCAAACGGTGACTTACGTACCAGGCGATGCACGCCAGTTTCGGAGCGGAGGTGGCCGTAGGCATACTCGCCATCTACTTTGATCGTTGCGCTCTTAATGCCAGCAACATCGCCATCGGATTCTTCTAGAATTTCTGTTTTGTAGCCCTTGCGTTCACAATACTTGAGATACTGGCGATAAAGCATGCTCGCCCAGTCGCACGCCTCAGTACCGCCTGCACCTGCCTGAATATCAATAAAGCAATTGCATGAGTCCATCTCGTTGTGGAACATGCGGCGGAACTCCAGATCACCAATGATCTTGCTGTAAGTTTCAACATCTTGCTCAATAGCAGCAATCGTATCGAAATCATCTTCCTCTTTGGCCATATCAAAGAGTTCAAGAGCACTTGTGATGTTGGTATTTAAATCAGTGAGAGTAGCAACGACGCCATCGAGCAATTTCTTTTCTTTGCCCAGCGCTTGCGCTTTCTTTTGGTCATCCCAAATGGTGGGATCTTCCAGGATCGAGTTAACTTCAGTAAGGCGACGTGACTTTACTTCGAAGTCAAAGATACCCCCGAAGAGCTTGCTCACGGGTGAGCAGATCAGACAAGGTATTTGAAATAGTGTTGAGTTGTTCAGCTTCCATCCCCCAATTATAAGGGGGTTATTGCACTTGACCTTTAGGTCCCAGTGCTCTCGTCATGTGCCTCAACCATGAGCTGGACACGAGCTTGTCCTTGATAGCGGTCGGTGACTAGCCGGTAGGCTAATTTGGCTTTGGATGGAAGGCTTTGGGTGCGATTGAACCAAACGGCAGTAATTGGCTTATTGCCAGGAGCTGAGCCAATGGGGCGCAGCATCAAGCGCAGGTGTTTTTCTTTCATAAGGCTCTGCTGGGCAACCTCAAACTCCCCATAAAAGACGGGCTGAGGAAAGCCTTGACCCCAGATTTCTTCGGCAAGCAGATCGCCGATTTCAGGGGTGAATTCTGAGGGCTGTAGAGACCCATCATGAGGGTGTCGACGCTCCAGTATTTCATCATTTAATAAGCTATTTGCCACTTCCTGAAAGCAGGCATCAAACTTTTCAAAATCACCTTTACGAATCGTTAGACCAGCTGCCATCGCATGGCCACCAAACTTGAGGATGAGTCCAGGCTCACGTTTGGATACTAAATCTAGAGCATCTCTTAGATGAAAGCCCGTCAATGATCTACCGGATCCACGTAACTCTTCTCCAGTATTGCCATCGGGAGCAAAAACAATGGCTGGGCGATTAAAGCGTTCCTTCAGGCGTGAAGCCACAATGCCAACAACGCCTTGGTGCCACTCCGGATTCCAAAGACAGATGCTAGTACGTTGCGCCATGGTTCCGGCTAGCTGATCTTCTGCAAGGTGTGCGAGTGCCGCTTCTTGCATGCCAGTTTCAATCACGCGACGTTCGCGATTAATGCGATCCAGTTCTTGCGCCAGCGTCATTGCTTCATCTGTACTGTCAGTCAGCAGTAAGCGGATACCTAAAGTCATATCGGCTAAGCGCCCAGCAGCATTGAGGCGGGGGCCAATAGCAAAGCCTAAGTCAAAGGTATTCGCTTTACGGGGGTCTCGTCCGGCAGCTTGAAACAAAGCTTGTATTCCAGGTTGAGAAATACCAGTCCGCATTCGTTTTAAACCATTAGAAACGAGTACGCGGTTATTGCGATCAAGCTGGGCTACATCGGCAACTGTGCCTAGAGCAACGAGATCTAATAGGCTCTCCACTTTAGGTTGTGTCTCATTCGTAAATTTTCCACGATGACGTAACTCTGCACGTAGGGCTACCAATAGGTAAAACATCACGCCAACTCCAGCAAGCGCTTTGCTTGGAAAGTTGCAGCCAGGTTGATTAGGATTAACGATCGCAGTTGCCTTGGGAATTTGATCACCAGGTAGATGATGATCAGTAACAATCACCTCCATGCCTAGTTCGCGGGCACGATCTACTCCAGCTTCACTTGCGATACCGTTATCAACCGTAATGAGGTATTTGGGTTTAGGATTTTGTGCGGCCGCAAGCTCAACTACCTCGGGCGTCAGGCCATATCCCATAGTGAAGCGATTGGGAACCAGAAACTGAATGGGAGTCTCTGAACCACCCAACATCCGTAAACCCCGTAGGCCGACAGCACAAGCGGTAGCACCATCGCAGTCGTAGTCTGCAACGATGAGCATGGCTTCTTTTCTTTCAAGGATGTCTGCTAGTAGTGACGCTGTACTAATGCAATTTTTGAGTTCTGTTGGCGAAAGTAATTGTTTTAAGTCGAGCGATAGCTCTTCAGGTGACTCGAGACCTCGTGCTGCATATAGTCTCGCCAGCAATGGATGTAGGCCACTTTGCTGTAACCAGGTAGCGGTACGCTCAGAGAAAGGACGTTGAGAAAAGAGGCTCATGAGGAAATGATTTCATGCCAGGTGAGTGGCTCTACTTTTTTCCAGAATGCCCAAGATCTTTTAGAAAGATCTTTAGCTTGATAGAGACGTTCACGAGTTTTGCCTTTGGGAAAGTCAATGATCAGTACTTCATCTAATACTTGATTGTTCAATGCCGTAGTTAATGTTGGCCATATCGATTCGGGATGATCTAGCCACGCAAAAGCTCCTGGCTTCGGAGTATTCAATTCCTCCGAATGGGAAATGTTGTATAGCTTTGCCAATCCAGCCAGTAGAGGATGTGATCCATAGAGATGATTTGATTGTTGAACTGCTAATGGCGCTTGCACATCACTCAATTTACCTATTCCACTAATCCATAAAGAGTTGATGCTCGGCATACCGCGTTGCTCTCGTGCCTCATTAACAGAGCCAATATGCCAGAGCATCTGAATTTCATTTTGGAGCTTGCGCCAACGTTTTGCGATACCTTCTTCGTTAGAATCGCGTGGCATCCACCAATCAATATTGCGACCATGTGCTTGATCAATGCTATAGCTAGCTAGGCTTGCAAATGGACCTGCTGGAATAAACCAATAATGCTGTCCCTGAAACTGAATTGGGTTTTGAAAATCTTCCTCAATGTATGGCAGTGCAGTTTTTAAAAGTTCGGCAGATTCAGTTTTTGTCAGATCAATCTGGTTTTGCCCCATCAAAATAAGATGGTCACGTGTGGCGTGCAGATGGACTGGCTGAAGGCAGGCGATGACTTCTGATGGATTAACTGCTTGAGATCTTTGGCCTAAAAGTAATATTGGCGCAAGCGGTACCAGTTTGCCCAGTAAATAACGCTCATGTGGTAGCCCTTTTACCGGGCGATCAACCATTGCACGCCCTTCCTCAGAGTCAAAAGCATCCTCACCTGACAGCATCAGAGTAAAGCGCCGTAGCTTGGTTTGTGCGGCTGGAGAGGTAGCAGAATTTACAGTCATTCCCCTGATTTTAGGTGGCATTTAGGTATTCCATTGGTTTGCCTTGGTAATTCACTAAACTGTGGCTATGTTGAGACTTCCTATAGAGCTAGAAATTGGCCTGCGCTACACCCGATCCAAGCGTCGTAAGACGGTGGGTAAGCGCGATGGTTTTTTATCCTTTATCTCCGGAATTTCGACCGCTGGCATCGCCTTAGGCGTTGCCTCCTTGATTGTGGTGCTCTCGGTCATGAATGGATTCCAAAAGGAAGTTCGTGATCGCATGCTGTCGGTTCTTTCTCATGTGGAAATTACTGCACCAGAAGGGTTGGCAAACTGGGAACCACTTGTGCTTAAAGTGGCTGAGCAACCGCATGTCATAGGTGTTGCCCCAATGGTCAGTTCTCAAGGCTTACTCAGTCGTGAGAACGTTATGCGTGGCGTTGCCATTCGGGGAATCTCGCCAAGCGAAGAGGGAAAAGTTTCCGATCTGCCAAAACAATTTGTTGCCGGCAATATTAATGATCTCAAGCCTGGTGGCTTTGGGGTTGCCTTAGGCGCGCAACTTGCAGCATTGGTTGGTGCTCATGTGGGCGACCGCATTAATTTAATTGTTCCTGAAAGCGATTTAACGCCAGCTGGTGTAATGCCACGGATGCGTACTCTTCAGGTGGTAGGTATTGTGGATAGCGGCCATTATGAATACGACAGCTCGTTAGCCATCATGCATTGGAAGGATGCTGCAGCTTTACTGCGCCTCAAAGATCCATCAGGCTTGCGTGTCAAGGTGGATGATATGCAGCGTGCTCCAGAAATCGCTAATCAGTTAGCCGCTGTTGTGCCTCAAGCCATGTGGGTAACTGATTGGTCCCGCTCAAATCGTAATTGGTTTGCTGCAGTTCAAACTGAAAAGAAGATGATGTTCATCATTCTGACTTTGATTATTGCGGTAGCAGCATTCAACCTTGTATCTACATTGGTGATGACTGTAAATGAAAAGCAAGCTGATATTGCAATTTTAAGAACGATGGGCGCGAGTCCCGGCTTAATTCAAAGAATATTTTTAATTCAAGGTCTGGCCATTGGCATACTCGGTTCTCTAGCTGGCGTGGGCTTGGGTTTGTTGATTGCACTCAATATTGATGTCATCGTTCCCGCTATTGAAGCGATTTTCCGTGTACGCTTCTTGCCTCGCGAGATCTACTTTATTAGTGAGCTGCCTTCGGACGTTAGATTGAGTGATGTAGTTACAGTCGGATTAATGGCTTTTGGATTATCTGTGCTGGCAACTCTCTATCCAAGTCGACGTGCTGCCAAAGTGCAACCTGCGGAGGCCTTGCGATATGAATGAGGCTATGAATAATCAGGGCGCTTTAGTTTTAATGGCGCGCGGTTTGGCTAAGACCTATGGTCAAGGCCCGACAGCGGTAGAAGTGCTCAAGACAATTGATTTGGATGTCACGCCTTCAGAGAAGGTTGCGATTGTGGGCTCATCCGGTTCTGGCAAAAGTACCTTATTACATCTTTTGGGTGGCTTGGATACCCCGAGCGCTGGCTCGGTAGTGCTCGCTGGTTCTCATTTGAATCAGTTATCTGTCAAAAAATTAGATCAATTACGCAATCAAAGCCTTGGTTTTATTTATCAGTTCCATCATCTCTTAGATGAATTTAGCGCTGTTGAGAACGTTGCCTTACCTTTGCGTATTCGTGGCTTAGGCAATGATGAGTCAATGGAGCGTGCCAGCAAGATACTCAAAGCAGTTGGCTTATCTGCACGTGAATTACATACTCCAGGTGAATTATCTGGTGGTGAGCGCCAACGGGTAGCGGTTGCAAGAGCTTTAGTAGGAAACCCTGCATGTGTATTGGCTGATGAGCCAACGGGTAACTTAGATACTGAAACTGCAGATGGTGTTTTTGATTTGATGTTAGATATTGCTCGTGATCAGGGTACCGCCTTTGTGATTGTGACCCACGATCCAGTTCGTGCCAAACGTTGTGATCGTATTTTGCATTTAGAGCGCGGAGTATTAAAGACTTTTTCACAATGAGCGATCACCCCATGTGGATCGATACCCATTGCCATCTAGATGCCCCAGAGTTTGCAAAGAATTTACCTGAGGTCATTCGGACTGCGCTTGATAACAATGTTCAGGCAATCTTGTTACCAGCCGTCAAAGCAGTTGATTGCGAAGCAGTTCGCGCACTTGTAAATCAATATGGTCAGCAGATTCCAGGCTTAGTCTATACGCTTGGCATTCATCCTCTATATACCAATCAAGCGCAGGAGGGTGATATCTCCATTCTTGAACAAGAGATTTCCCAATCCCTTTCTGACCCTAGATTTGTTGGTATAGGTGAGATTGGGCTCGATTATTTTGTAGAAGGCTTGGACCCACATAAGCAAGAGCATTTTTTTTAATGCGCAATTAGATCTAGCGCAGCAGTTTCAGCTACCAGTCATTTTGCATGTGCGTCGATCACAGGACGCTATATTAAAAGCCCTGCGTCGTCGCAAGATTCCTGGCGGGATTGCTCATGCCTTCAATGGTAGCTTTCAGCAAGCCGAGCAGTTTATCGAACTAGGATTTAAGTTGGGTTTTGGAGGCGCCGCTACTTATGAACGCGCTTTGCAAATTCGCAGACTCTTAACTGAGTTACCGCTTGATAGCATCGTCACAGAAACTGATGCACCCGATATCCCTCCAGCGTGGTTGAGGGGGGAGGGCATTGCATTTAATGAGCCTGGGTTCTTACCTCGGATTGCTAGGATGCTAGCGTCTATCCGTGGAATCAATGAGGCTGATTTTGCAGCTGGAGTATGGCGCAACGCCATGCAAGTATTACCCCGTTGGTCAGCACTCTGTACTGATTCTGCAAACTCCAAACTAGCTTCTTAGGCTCTTGCGCTTAGCAATTACGGCGTTCATCGCCGGGGGATCGCTCCTTTTATTTTTACCAAAGATTCCCATCCATTGGGCTGTTGGATGTTTTTTGATCGGAGCAATGTGCTGTCTCTTTATCTGTATCAAACAGTCATCCAGTTTCCTTCGCCAATTGGCAATTCTTTCCTTGATGTTTGTACTTGGCTTCGCATGGAACGCACACTATGCCGAGAATCGATTGAGCAATCTTCTGCCGCCAGAAATGGAGGGAACAGACTTAACGATAGAAGGGCGCGTAGTTGCGTTGCCTCAGGGTAACTCTGCGGGCGCTAAATTTGCATTTGAAATTAATGAGCCCGTAAATCATCTTCCTAAACGTATTTATTTGAGTTGGCAGCCAGCCTGGAGAAATCCGCAGGCAATTCCCGAGGTCGTTCCGGGACAGTGTTGGAGGTTCAAGGTAAAGCTGAAGCGACCTTATGGGTCTCTCAACCCATATACATTTGATTTTGAGCGTTGGTCCTTTCATCAAGACTTTGGAGCTAGTGGCTCGGTAAGGTCGGGAGAGCTCTTACTCTCAAAAGACATTGGTTTAACTGAATTTGAGTTACGTATGGAGTTAGCGCGCTGGAGCCTACGTAAAAAAATTCAAAAGCTGTTACCAGAAGACGCTCGTTATGCAGGGGTAATTATTGCCTTGGTAATGGGTGATCAAAATGCGATTGATCAAGATGACTGGCGGATATTTAATGCCACAGGTATCGGACATTTAATTTCAATATCAGGACTACATGTGACGATGTTGGCAGGAGTTGGAGCCTCTATAGCCGCATTTATTTGGCGACGTCGTTCATGGCCTCTCCTCATCCCCGTCGGAAAAGTAGCCGCAAGTGCTGGGTTTATGACTGCATTTTTCTATGCATGGTTAGCGGGTTTTCAGATTCCAGCGCAGAGAACCATGTATATGGTTGGTGTCGTTGCATTTGCACTTTGGTCTGGAAGAAATCCTAGATCATTCGATATTTGGTGGTGGGCATTAGCATTGGTTTTGCTAATAGATCCTATGGCACCCTATACCCCAGGTTTTTGGCTATCGTTTGGCGCTGTTGCAGCCATCCTTTATGCCATGGGTGATTCCAGTGGCCTATTAGGAATTCCAACCGGAAAAGAGTTAGAGATTCACTGGACTGATCGTCTGCTACAAGCTTTGCGGGAAGCTTGTCGAGTACAAGCGGTTGTTACTATCGCATTACTACCGTTTACTTTGTATTGGTTTTATCAAGTATCTGTAGTGTCACCTCTAGCCAATGCCTTTGCAATTCCTGTGGTGAGTTATGTTGTGACTCCTCTTGCAATCGCAGGGGCTTTATTACCAGAATTTATTGGCAAGTGGTTGTTAATACCTGCGCATATGGCAATGGAATATTTAGCAGTTGTATTAGATTGGATGGCTAGCTGGAATTGGTCGATCGTTTGGGCTAAACAACCAGAGTGGTGGAGTTTGCTGTTATCTGGCATTGGGATTATCTATGCCATACGTCCAGGAGATTTGAAGCATCACTGGAAATCACGCGCCTTAGCTTTGTCTCTATCGATGCCGATGTTTGTCCCGCAATGGAACTATTTGAATCACCTCCCTTTAGCTCCTGGTGAATTTAGGGCAACCGTTCTGGATATTGGTCAAGGCACAGCAGTCTTACTGGAGACTGCTAATAGGAAATTACTCTATGACACTGGGCCTATTCAAGGAAAGAAGGATGATGCAGGGCAGCGCGTGATTCTGCCTTATTTACGCGGTAGAGGTATTGATCAAATAGATCGCATGGTAATTAGTCATAGCGATAGTGATCATGTCGGTGGAGCGGCCACGCTATTAAGGCAAATACAGTTTGATTCAATGATGGGTTCTCTACCCAGCAATAATCCTTTGCTTCAAAATCTACAGACTAGAAAAATCCCAAGCTTTCCCTGCCGGTTTGGACAACGCTGGATTTGGGATGATGTGGAGTTCATAGTCTGGCATCCACATGAAGAAACACTTTTTGAGGAGCAATACTCTAGAAAGCCAAATGAAATGAGTTGTGTGCTTGAGGTGCGCAACCAGCAAACTTCTTTTTGGTTAACCGGCGATGTTGAAAAGCAAGGTGAGGCTGAGATGGTAGAGCGACTTGCTCCAATGAGGCTGAAAGAGCTAGCGGATAAGCAGCTTATTTTTATGGCACCACATCATGGCAGTAAGACCTCTTCATCGCTTGAGCTGCTCAAAAATTTGGAGCCTGACCAAGCTTTTGCACAAAATGGTTACCGAAATCGGTATGGCCATCCACACCCTACAGTAAGTGCTCGCTATCGAGATTTAAGAATTGCATTTCATCAAACGCCGATCACCGGTGCACAAGTCTGGACCTTTAAAAATAATGCTCAGTTTTCGACACAATTTTGGCGGCATGATATAAATCGTCTATGGCATAGGAGTCTCGAGGATTAATCCTTTGTTCTCAAATTGATTCAGTAAAAAGGTAACGAATATGAATAAGCTAGTTGCGTTGTGTTCTGTGGTTCTTGTTGCAGCTGTTAGCTGTGCTGGTGCTGATGTTCGTCCAATTGTGGATATGAAGGGAGTCAATCAGGCTTCTTATGACAAGGATCTGCAAGAGTGTCAGGACTACGCCAAAGAGCAATCCGGCATGGGGTCTACGGCAGCTAAAGGTGCTGGTGCCGGCGTTGTAGTTGGAGGTCTCTTAGGTTTAGTAACTGGTGGTAATGCCAGTGGTATTGCTCAGGCAGCCGGTGCTGGTGCAGTGATAGGTGGAGCTGGTGGTGCATTTAGCGGTAACCAGGCTCAGGAAGCGGTTGTTAAGCGCTGCTTGAGTGGTAGGGGTTATAAGGTTTTGAATTAAGCCTTTAATATAGAGTAGAGCTAAATATGGAAATGCTTGCTGCCAGTGCATCTGGTGGCAATAGACCCCTCTTTAGTTGGTCGATAGTATGATTTCTAGACTTAAGGGGATTTAGATATGTACAGAATCATTGTTTTACTCATCATTAGCCTTGGTTTAATAGCGTGCAAAAGTAACGATAGAGTCGTTAGTGCTTGGGAGATAAACGATGTTTATCGCTCTACTATCATTAGCTCTAATCCGAGTAATGGGGCAAAAATTTATCAAGGTCCACCGATCAATACGATGGATGATGCCAATACTTTTGAGATGTTTAGTCTCAGAGGGGAGAAAAGTACTCAGGGCGCCAAATCATATGAACTCCTAGTCCATCTGACTTACTTCGCTCCTTGGCGTTATTACGAATCAGCGAACTTACTGAATAAACCTGCAAGTACTTTCAAGGTTGTATCCAGAGAAGCTGGTATATGCGATGCGCAAGGTTGTGTATTTAAGGAGTTGATGTCCATTCAAGTCACCGATACTTTTTTACGGGAGCAAATGGATAAGGGATTTCAGGTCACGATTTCTTCAAAAACTGGGGTGAGCAGCAATTTATTTGTGCCAGCTCAATACCTCAAGGGTTACTTGCAAGCAGTTGACGGGCCAAAGAACTAGTTGATTAGGCAGATTCTCAGAGTTTAGTTATTGCTAAAAAGCAAAAAGCCCTTAAAAATTAAGGGCTTAGTACTGAATTACTGGTTGCGGGGGCAGGATTTGAACCTACGACCTTCGGGTTATGAGCCCGACGAGCTGCCAGACTGCTCCACCCCGCGTCTGAAGCTGAAATTCTACCATTTTTTGGGGGTCTCTGTCGAGGTTTTCCTTCAAAAGGAACATAAAAACGCGGTTTTTGAGGGTTTTATTCCTGCTTTAATAGCCCCTTATAAGGAGTAACATATTGCCACGCAACATACCTTAAGGTTATGAGATGTCAATTAGTAATCCAGAGTATTCCAGTTCAACGCTTCTGAACCCGGTAGAAGTTAGTGGTCCTGGTGGTGAGCATAAAAAAAGTCTTGGTGTAATGATGCTCGCAGCGATTGGCGTAGTTTTCGGCGACATCGGAACTAGCCCGCTCTATGCCTTAAAAGAATGTTTCGATGCCAATCATGGCATTGCATATACCCCAGAAGCTTTATTTGGCGTCATCTCAATGATGATTTGGGCTCTTATTTTAGTTGTGACTGTGAAATATGTATTGTTTGTGATGCGTGCAGACAATAAAGGTGAGGGCGGTGTTCTGTCTTTGATGGCCTTAGCTTTACGTTCTTTTGACAGTAAATCAAAAGGCTACTTCTTTTTTATGATCATGGGCATGCTAGGTGCTTGCATGCTCTTAGGCGAGTCGGTTATTACCCCAGCTATTTCTGTCTTGTCCGCGGTTGAGGGTATTGAGATTGCTGCCCCGGGTTTAAATAAATTCATTATTCCAATTTCACTCATTATTTTGGTGGCCTTATTTCTGATTCAGAAATACGGTACTGCTGCAGTCGGAAAATTATTTGGACCCATTACGCTTGCTTGGTTCTTAACACTTGCTGCATTGGGTATCTGGAATATTGGTGATGCTCCTGAGATTATTGCTGCCTTCAATCCTTTGTATGCAATCGATTTCATCAGACTGCACCCAACTACTGCCTACATTGTGATGGGCGCAGTTGTTCTTGTGGTAACCGGTGTCGAAGCGCTCTATCTTGATATGGGGCATTTTGGGCGTACTCCAGTGAGATATGCGTGGTTGTTTATTGTTCTACCAAGTCTTCTGATTAACTATCTTGGCCAGGGAGCATTGGTGCTCTCAGATCCCGAGGCAATTAAGAACCCCTTTTATTTAATGGTCCCAGAATGGGCCTTGTGGCCAACGGTAGGCTTAGCGACAGCTGCCACTGTAATTGCTTCTCAGGCTGTCATTTCTGGAGCATATTCATTGGTAAGCCAAGCAATTTTGTTGGGCTTTATGCCACGCATGAATATTTTGCACACCTCGGATTCTGAGCAGGGCCAAATTTATATTCCGATTGTGAATTGGGTTTTATTGTTTATGGTGGTTGTCACCATTATTGAGTTTCGAGAGTCTGTTAACTTGGCAGCTGCATATGGTATTTCCGTAACATCAACAATGCTCATCACCACTATTTTGCTAGCGGTAGTGATGTTCCGCGAGTGGAAGATGAATGTTGTATTGGTGGCATTGATTACTGCTGCCTTTTTCCTCGTCGATGTTGCTTTTTGGACAGCGAATCTGATTAAGATTAAAGACGGTGGCTGGTACCCATTAGCTCTCGGCTTACTTTGCTTTACTTGTTTAATTACCTGGTACCGCGGCCGTCAAATTTTGCGCAAGCGTGCAATGGAGGACGGCATTGAATTGAGTAGCTTTATCGGTGCCTTGCTTGCGCATCCCCCTCATCGAGTTGAGGGTACAGCTATATTTTTGACTGCGCACGTAGATTATTTGCCGGTATCTTTTTTACATAACCTCAAGCATAACCATGTACTTCATGAAAGAGTCTTTTTTCTAAAGGTGAGTATTTGGGATGTACCTTACGTCAATGATCGGGATCGCATTACCCTCAAAGATTTGGGTGGCAATATATTTGTAGTCAGGGCTATTTACGGATTCAAAGAGACTCCTGATATGGCAACAATCATTAACTTGATTGAGACTAGCTTCAATATGAAGTTTGACATGATGAACACTTCCTTCTTCTTGTCGCGCGATACCATTATTCCTTCAGCTATACCTGGTATGGCACTCTGGCGTGAGCGTTTGTTCTGCTGGATGTATCAAAATGCTGGACGTCAGTCTGACTTTTTCAAGATACCTGCCAATCGAATTGTGGAATTGGGCGCCAAGGTGGAAATTTGAGAGCTCTTCTTATGCGCTCAAAATTATTCCTCGGAATTTTTTGGCTAACTTGTTCTATTGCTAGCTCTGTTTTGGCGACTCCTGCCGAAGAGGATAGACTCGAACAATTAAATAAGATTGAGCAGGAGCTAGAGCTTCAGCGCGAGTGGTCTAAGTATCGTTGGGGCAAGGCTCAAGCTGAATGTCATCAAAAGTATTGGGTCAACTACTGTATTAGTAGTGCTAGAACTCAATATCGTAAAGAAATAGACCCAATTACCGAGCAAGAGATCGCATTGCATGATGAGCAACGTAAATTACGTAAGAGCTTAAAAGATCAAGAGGATATTAAACGCGCTGCTGAGCGTGCTTCGCCAGTGAAGGCTGCTGAGCGTGAAGATAATCAGCGTGAATTTGAAGAAAAGCAAAAAGCCGCCGCTACAAGAGCGGCTGATCTAGAGCAGCGCCGCAAGGATGCGCCTAAGCGTGCAAAAGAAAATAAAGCAGGTACGCAGCTCGATTAATGATTCAAACCATATTCATTTAACTTCATTACTAGGTAACTCTTGGCTAAAGTCAAAACGGTTTATATCTGCCAATCTTGTGGTGGTACCTCTGCAAAGTGGCAAGGACAATGTCCATCTTGTCAGGCATGGAACACGATGGAGGAGGGCTTGCCAGAGACAACCTCGAACTCGCGTTTCCAGGGTTTGGCACAATCCTTGCCGCGGCAAAAACTTTCTGCAATTGCTGCAGAAGACTTGCCAAGATTTAGCACAGGCGTAGACGAGTTTGACCGCGTCTTAGGTGGTGGCTTGGTTCCAGGTGGTGTGGTACTTTTAGGCGGCGATCCTGGTATTGGCAAATCCACATTACTTTTACAAGCTCTAGCCGAGATGAGTGCTGCTGGTATGAATGTGCTCTATAGCAGTGGCGAAGAGTCGGCAGCGCAAATTGCCTTACGTGCAAAACGCATTGCATTAGATGCCCCTCAATTAGAGGTCTTAGCAGAAATTCAGTTGGAGAAACTGATTTCGATTATGGATACCGTTAAGCCACAAGTATTGGTAGTGGACTCGATTCAAACTTTGTACTCTGAGGTATTGAGTTCTGCACCAGGATCTGTAGCGCAGGTTCGGGAGTGTGCTGCGCAATTAACCAGGGCTGCTAAATCAAGCGGTATTTGTGTCTTGATGGTGGGTCATGTTACTAAAGATGGTCACCTAGCAGGCCCTCGTGTGCTTGAGCATATTGTCGATACCGTTTTGTACTTTGAGGGTGATACACATTCCTCATTCCGCCTAGTGCGCTCAATTAAAAATCGTTTTGGCGCTGTCAATGAGTTAGGCGTCTTCGCGATGACTGAAAAAGGTTTGCGCGGAGTTACGAATCCTTCGGCAATTTTCCTATCGCAGCACGAGCAGATGGTTCCGGGCGCGTGTGTATTGGTGACCCAAGAGGGCAGTCGGCCATTGTTAGTAGAGATCCAGGCTCTAGTAGATACGGCGCATGTTCCTAACCCAAGGCGTTTAGCTGTTGGTCTAGAGCAAGCGCGCTTGGCAATGCTCTTAGCGGTATTGCATCGTCATGCTGGTATTGCTTGCTTTGATCAAGATGTATTCTTAAATGCGGTCGGCGGGGTCAAAATCTCAGAACCTGCAGCTGACTTAGCGGTACTTTTGGCAATCCAGTCGTCAATTCGAAATCGCGCTTTACCTAAAGAGCTGATCGTGTTTGGTGAGGTTGGTCTGGCTGGTGAGATTCGTCCATGTCCGCGTGGTCAAGAGCGATTGAAAGAGGCTGCTAAGTTGGGCTTCACAGTAGCTATTATTCCGAAGGCCAATATGCCTAAGACGAAGATTCCTGGATTGAAAGTTATTCCAGTCGAGCGAATTGATCAGGCAATTGCTGCTGCAGCAGAATTAAGTTGATGATTGGTTAGCGCAGGTCTTCTGCCTGGATTAATAAGACTTGCTCTTCGCCAGCAGACACTTCCATCCAAATGACTGGAATTTGCGGGAAGGCTTTTTTGAAGTTTTCATATTCATTGCCAATCTCAATCAGAATGGCACCACGCTCAGATAAGTAATCAGGCGCATGCGCAATAATTTTTCTAATTAAGTCCATCCCATCATCTCCACCCGCTAATGCTAGAGCTGGCTCAGCATGATATTCAATGGGAAGTGCATTCATTGAGTTCGCGTTGACATATGGTGGATTGCAAATGATCAAGTCAAATAGGTTGTCTTCATTAGGCTCGGGTAGTGCATTCCATAAATCGCCATCGAATAACTCTACTTGAGAGCTCAAGCCATGCCGATCTACATTCCGAGCGGCAACAGCTAAGGCTGGCATACTGATGTCGCAAGCGCTCACATGAATATCAGGGCAAGAGAGCGCCAGTAGCACTGCTAGTGAGCCATTACCGGTGCATAAATCAAGCGCTTTACCATCTGCTGGTAGCCAAGGCTCTAAAGAGCCATCCACAATCAGTTCTGCAATCCATGAACGGGGAACAATACTTTGCTCGCTACAGAAAAAAGGCACGCCCATAAGCCATGCCTCACCCAAAATATAGGCGAGTGGTTTGCGAGTGGAGATTCTTGCATCAGCAACAGCGATTGCTTTTTGCTGCTGCTCTCTTATAATGAGATCTTCTAAATGATCTAGTGCATCACTTGGGCTTAAATCGATCTGTTTACTGACAAGCCACAAGGCCTCGCTTCGTGCATCAATGGCGCCATGTCCATAATGTAAGTTAGCAGCCTCCAGTTTTTGTGCAATTTGATTGATGCACTGATCGACTGTCAATGATTGCTGAGGCTCAGGGTCCATGATGGATTAGTTGTATTAGAAAAGAATCTATTCGCAATTAAGCAATGAGTTGCTCAAGCGTTTTGCGATAAATATTTTTGAGGGGCTCTACATCATCAATGATGACGCACTCATCAATCTTGTGGCTAGTAGCATTTAGGGGGCCAAACTCCACCACTTCTTTGCATATCTTGGCAATAAAACGACCATCACTGGTGCCGCCAGTGGTGGATAGCTCTGTATCAATCTGAGTTTCAGCTTTAATCGCTGTGCGCAGTGCTCCCGCTAAAGCGCCATCGCCTGTAATGAATGGACTACCGCCCAATACCCAGTCAATTTCAAAATCAAGCCCAGCGTCTTTGAGAATCTTTTCAAGACGCTCACGCAATTGCTCTGGTTTGCTCTCGGTTGAGAAGCGGAAGTTGAAATCAATAGTTAATTCACCAGGGATGACGTTATTTGCGCCGGTGCCTGCATGAATATTGGAGATCTGAAAGCTAGTTGGTTGAAAATATTGATTTCCTTTGTCCCATTCAGTTTCTACTAGCGCAGAAATTGCAGGTGCAGAAAGATGAATCGGATTTTTACCTAAATGAGGGTAGGCGATGTGCGCCTGGATACCTTTCATTTTGAGCTTGCCCGATAAAGAGCCACGGCGTCCATTCTTAATCATGTCGCCGAGTTGGTCTACCGAGGTGGGTTCACCAATCACACAATAGTCTAGACGTTGACCATGCTTTTGCAAGCGTTCACACATGATGACGGTCCCGTCATTCGCGGGACCTTCTTCATCGCTAGTAATGAGAAAAGCAATGGAGCCTTGGTGATCGGGGTGGGTGGCAACAAACTCTTCAGTAGCGACAACAAATCCAGCGAGGGAGGTCTTCATATCCGCTGCACCACGACCATAAAGCATGCCATCGCGTATGGTTGGTGTGAATGGGTCGCTAGTCCACTTTTCCAATGGCCCAGTTGGCACAACGTCTGTATGTCCGGCAAACATCAGTACTTTGCCTTGTTCACCAGCTTTCCCTTTTTTAATTGCCCATAAGTTAGTTACTTGAAAGTTATCAGGGCCACTCACAACACTCTCAGTATGAAAGCCGAGAGCTTGTAAGCGCGTCGCGATTAATTCTTGGCAACCACCATCAGCCGGGGTAACGGAATGGCAAGCAATGAGAGCTTCTGTGAGCTCAAGGGTGGCGCTCATTGAAATTTAGTCGCGAAGTAATTCGTTAATGGCAGTCTTTGCTCTAGTTTGAGCATCTACCTTCTTGACGATAACCGCAGCATACAAACTATATTTACCGCACGCAGAGGGCAGTGAGCCAGGTACGACTACAGAGCCTGCTGGAACTCGTCCGTAATGGACTTCACCAGTCTCACGGTCATAAATCTTGGTGCTTTGGCCGATATACACGCCCATAGAGAGCACAGCATTTTCTTCGATCACCACGCCTTCAACTACTTCGGAGCGCGCCCCAATGAAGCAGTTATCTTCAATAATGACTGGGCCAGCCTGGATGGGTTCTAAAACACCACCAATACCTACGCCACCGGAAAGGTGAACGTTTTTACCGATTTGGGCGCAAGAACCGACTGTTGCCCAGGTATCAACCATGGTGCCTTCGCCAACGTAGGCGCCAATATTGACATAAGAGGGCATTAAAACCGCATTTTTACCAATAAATGAGCCGCGACGGGCCATGGCTGGGGGAACCACGCGGAAGCCACCAGCAGCAAAATCAGCCGCAGTGTAGTTCTGGAATTTGCTAGGTACCTTGTCGTAGAACTGGGTATAGCCTCCAGCGCCCATAGGAATGTTGTCCTCAAGTCGGAAGGAAAGCAAAACAGCCTTCTTTACCCACTGATTTACCTCCCATTTACCAACGCTTTGGCGTTCAGCAACGCGAATAGTGCCGTTATTGAGCCCTTCTAAGACGGCATTTACAGCGCCTCGGACGTTGCCAGGGGCGCTATCTGGAGACAGGTTTGCGCGGTTTTCCCAGGCTTCTTCAATGATGCTTTGTGGTGATTGGCTCATGCTTTTTAGTTAACTATCAGATTGTTAAGGGATTTTGTCCCTGGAGGTAGATTTATCATTATATCGATGGGGAGAAAACGCGTCTAAGGAGCCCCAAGCTTGCTATCATCTTCCCACTTTAGCTTTAATTATTTACCCCCTTATTTAAACCTCTTTCTTCCCTACAAAGTACGCCGTGCAACTGAAATCCATCAAACTTTCCGGCTTTAAGTCTTTCGTTGACCCAACCCATTTTGAAATGCCTGGCCAATTAATTGGCGTTGTAGGTCCTAACGGTTGCGGAAAGTCGAACATTATTGACGCCGTCCGCTGGGTTTTGGGTGAATCCCGCGCCAGTGAGTTACGTGGCGAATCTATGCAGGACGTTATTTTTAACGGCTCTGGTTTGCGTAAGCCATCTGGTCGTGCCAGCGTAGAACTCATTTTTGATAATTCTGAAGGACGTGCTCAAGGTCAATGGAGTGCATTTACAGAATTAGGTATCAAACGTGTTTTGACTCGTGACGGTAATTCAAGTTATTACGTCAACAATCAAGTGGTACGTCGTAAAGATATCCAAGATATTTTCTTGGGAACAGGTATGGGTCCAAGGGGTTACGCCATTATTGGACAGGGCACTATCAATCGTATCTTAGAAGCAAAGCCAGAAGAATTACGGGTTTTCTTGGAAGAGGCAGCAGGTGTTTCTAAATACAAAGAGCGTCGCAAAGAAACTGCATCACGTTTAGAAGACACTGTAGAAAACTTAACACGTGTTGAAGATATCTTGCGTGAGCTTGATCAACAGTTAACTCGCTTAGAGAAACAAGCTACGGTTGCTGAGCGCCATGCTGAACTCTCTACGCAAATGAAATCACAGCAACAGTTACTTTGGTTTGTCCGTCAGACCGAGGCTGGTAAAGAGCAAGAGCGCCATGCTAACGGTATCCGTGATACCCAGGTAAGCTTGGAAGAGCAGACGGCAAAGCTGCGTCATGCCGAAGCTGAATTAGAAACTATGCGTACCCAGCAGTATTCTTTACAAGATAAAGTTTCTCAAGCGCAGGGTGATTTGTATCAAACCAACTCTGATGTGAGTCAGGTTGAGTCACAGATTCATTATGTGCAAGAAGCACGTCAACGTTTGCAACAGCAAACTCAAGACTTACAAGCCCAGTTACAACGTTGGACTGTTCAAGAGACTGACGCTGCGCAAGCACAACGTACTACCGAACATGAACTTGGCGAAGCTGCAGAGAAAGAGCAAACCTTGTTGGCTAACCTCAATGGCCTACAAGAGCAAATGCCAAGCCGTGAAGAGACTTACCAAACATCTGCTCGTGAATTAAATCATGCACGTGATAGTTTGGCATCGATTGAGCAGCGTTTAGCCAGTTTGGGTGAGCGTATTCGTGCGATGTCTGCGCAATCAGATGAATTAAAGGGGCGCGAGACTCGTCTTACCAGTGAATTAGATGGTATGCGTAGGCCGGATGCACAGGCTTTACAAATGGCGATTGATCGTCAGGCTATGGCTCAGCGCAAAGTGGATGAAGCTAAGCAGCGTGCAGCCGATACACAGCAACGTGTTCCGGCTACTGATGAGGCACGAAATGCCGCTCAACAAAAGATTCAAGCTGCAAACCAAGACCTTGCCCAAACTGAAGCGAAGCTCACCGCATTAACAGCTTTACAGGCGAGCGTTCAAGCCCAAGGTAAGATTGGCCCATGGCTAGAGAGCAAGGGGCTCAAAGAGAGCAAGCGTCTCTGGCAAGAGCTCAAAGTTGAGAGCGGCTGGGAAGCTGCTTTGGAGTCTGTCTTGCGTGAGCGTTTAGCTGCGGTGACTGCAAAGAGCGTTCAAGAGACACTGGCTTTAGCTAATGATGCTCCACCAAGTCGCTTGGCAATTTTGCTGACAGAAGAAATTACTCCTGCACATACAGTAGTTCCGGCAGATTTCACGCCACTCCTTACTCGTGTTCAAAGTGCTGGTGCAGCACGTCTCACCTCTGTGTTGCAAGAGTGGTTGGACAATATTTATATTTCTAGCAGCCTAGAGGATGCTTTGCATCGTCGCGAGAAATTGCCAGCGGGCGGTGCTTTTGTAACCCAACAGGGTCACCTAGTTAGTCGCGTTAGCGTTCAGCTCTATGCTGCAGACTCTGAGCAAGCCGGTATGTTGGCTCGTGCGCAGGAGATGGAGAGTCTTGAAAAGCAATTGCGCGCACAAAAACTTATGCAAAGTGAGTTGCAGGGCGAACTAGATCAATGTTCTGCAAATTATCAAGCTGCGCACCAGGCAGCAGAGCAAGCGCGTATTCATGCTGAACATGCTGTTCAAGAAGCGCATGGTTTTGAAGTAGAGAG